>CAVVZY010000009.1:0-44678 GCA_963752925.1 uncultured Acidobacteriota bacterium
AAGAAAAGAGAGACGTGGCTCTGCTTCTGCCGCCGGCCGGATTTCGTCGGCAACCGCGTCCCGCTGAGAAAGAGAACGGCCCGCCGTGACCTCACCTGCCGGGCGAGAACCTTGCACATACGTTCGGGCGCACAACTATCCCCCTTCGGCCCCCGATTCTCTACCTCAGCGGTTTTTGACAGAGCACCTGGTACTGCGCGCCGATAGGAAGCCGGCAAACCAATTTCTCGAACGGCCGAAAGATGCCGAGAAATCGAGGAAAAACGAAGGCGAAATCGGTTTTCAGAATCTCAAATCCCCCGGTGCGAAGCATTGATCGAGCGTTGGGAGGATTCTAGGATCATTTCCGCGTCCTCATCGAACGCGCAATGTGCCATCACGTAACGGGTTCCTGGATTCCACGGATTGTTTTCCAGAAAGAAAATATTCCACCCGGCCGGAGGGAGCGCCCGGACCATGCGAAGGGCTGCTCCTCGATCTGCAGGGGGAATATGGTGGAAAACTCCGTTGCAGTACGCGAGGTCCAGATCACCGGCCGGCTCGTACTCATGTACCGGCAAGAAATGGATCCGCTCGGACTGCGAGAGCTCTGTCTTGCAACATCGAGAGAACGCAGCGAAGTGTCAAGACCAATCGCCGATTCGGCACCGAGCATCTCGAGCAAGATCGGTGTGGTCGATCCGGGTTCCGCATCCGAAATCCATAGGTGACGTGGAACCAGGCCATTGATGCAGACGCTCCGCGAGCCCTTTCACTCTGCCACGCGCGAAATACCCACGATCCTCGCCGGACAATGCCAGCGCTTCACCAAGTTCGCGGTCGTAGGAATTCGCGTGGCGATCGAAATCCGTAACGGTTTTCACCGGCGGCCCATGCCGAGCACGCTGACGAAAAAGCTCGAAAGAACGATCTGGAGCTTCCCAAAGTCAACGCCACGAACCCTGGAATGACGATCCGAAGCGTCTTGTCGGGATCGAGCGCGCCGAAATGGTGGCTTCGCCAGTAGCTGAGGCCGAAGACCCATGTGCCGGCGCCGGCCAAGATCAAGAGCACGCCAAGAATCAAGCCGGTCTCGAGGGTCACGTACCGGAAGGCCTTGTTCAGGCGCGGATCTTCCAGCAGCGAAATGTTCCGTGATCGCGAAGAACTTGGTGAATAATGCGAAATTGATGGATTGAAAGCCGATCAAGATGGACATCGCGCCGAAAAGAAGCGTGTGGTAATCAAACGTCGCCGCTCCGATCGTTCGAGGCCTGGGAAGGAGCCACAAAGTGACCGCGATTCCAAAGAGGAAGAGCGCTATGTCCCTGGATAGAGAAACAGCCATCGCGGGCTGTAAGAGCAGGAGAAAGCGGAGGTACCGCCATCCATCGCGCCAAGTTCGGAGGTGCGGAGGGCGATAGCGACCGTCCGGCGATAGGACTGTGGGGATCTCCGCAATCCTCAGGTCGAAGAGCGTTGCCTTGACGACCATTTCCGTGGAAAACTCCATCCCGGTGGTTTGGAGTTCCAGTTTGTCGATAGCGTCCTTGCGAAAACCGCGCAGACCACATTGAAAATCACCGACAGGGGCAGCCGAAAAATAAACGCCCGAGCCAACTTAAGAATGGGTTTCCCACAAAACGGTGCAGAAACGGCATAGCGTAGGACGGATTCCCCCCTGAAAGCGATTTCCATCACGAGGTCATTTCCTTCCCGCAGCTTACTGACGAAATCGCCGAGTTGACTGAAGTCATAGCTATCGTCGGAGTCGCCCATGATCACAAATTTGCCGCGGGCTGCGGCGATCCCGACTCGGAGCGCGCTGCCATACCCGCGCGTCGAGACCAGGCACCACGCGCGCGCCGAGCTCTTCCGCGATCGATTGAGAGCCGTCTGTGCTGCCGTTGTCTGCGACGATCACTCTCCGCGGATTCCCAGGCGCTCGATGGTGTCCCGAGCTTTCTTGACGCAAGTTCCAAGCGTACGGCTCTCGTTCAAGCAAGGCATAACGACGGAAAGCTCAAGCGTCGCGTCCGTGTCTGCTGGAGACACGTCGCGGCCAGGAAATAGACTGTTGTCGTGTCTTAACTGAGGGGGTGGGCCAGACGTCAAGTTCGTCCTCGATGTATTCCCGCTCCAATTTGTTTACGCTGCTCGACATCCGCTGCGCCATGGATTCGCAATCTTAGCACCACGCAGCTAACCTCGTCGAACGAGCTGTTTCGCCCTCGAATAAGCACTCGATTGACACTTACGCATCCGCTGAGCCATAGTGATTGCCGTGCATGTCTAGCCGTAGTTTTTGCAATCCGCCGGTTCGCTGAACCGCGGACAGCCGTCGCAAGCTATCGCGCATCCTAAGTCCCGCAGCTCGATAAAACGATGGGCACAATTTCCTCAACCGATCGTGCGAAGCAAGGGCTCATGCCCAGAGCGTGTGGCCGGGTCCGTAGTTGCTTGGGGCGACGGCTTCGGCGAAGAAACGAACGAGCACGACCCTCTCCGTAAATCGTTCCCCGCGTACAACGAGCAGTTTCTGATCGAGGCAAGCCTCGCGCGGCTCAGGTGCTGGGTGAATCGGCGCTCCTGGAACAGAAATAATCGTAGTGGACGACGGCTCGTCCGACGGCACGGCCGACGCGATTGCCCGTTCCGGGAATCACGCGAAACGCGAGGGGGCTCGAAATTTTCGTGGATCTGGGTGCGCCACGAGAAGAACAGCGGCAAGGGAGCGGCCATCCGCACCGGGCTCACGCACGTAGATACCGAGCTCGTGGTGATCCACGACGCCGACCTGGAGTATCACCCGGGCGATCTGCTGAAGATGGTGGAGGTATTTCTGTACGAGGATGCCGACGCGGTTTTCGGCTCGCGATTCATGTCCGGAGGATACAAGCGCGCGCTTTTTTTTCGGCACGCGCTCGGAAACAAACTGCTGACTTTCCTGTGCGATCTGGTCTGCGACCTGAACCTTACCGACATGGAGACCTGCTACAAGATGGTGCGGGCGAAGCTGCTCAAGAGCATTCCGCTCGAAAGCTCCACGTTTGACGTCGAGCCGGAATTGGCCATCAAACTGGCCAAGCGCGGCAGCCGCATCTTCGAGGTGCCGATCAGCTATTCGGGCCGGACGTACGGCGAGGGAAAGAAGATCAAATGGACCGACGGCGTGCGCGCGCTGTGGGCGATTCTTCACTACGCGGCTTCCGATCGCATCTACACCGAGGACGAGAGCGGCGGCGAGATTCTGGAGCGGCTGAACCGGGCGCCGCGGTTCACGCGCTGGATGGCGGACGTGATTCGGCCGTACATCGGGGATCGGGTTCTCGAGGTGGGGGCCGGCACCGGCAATATGTCTGTGCACCTGATGCCGCGATCGGTCTACTGGGCGACCGACGTGAACGCTCACTATCTGGACTATCTCGTTACGCTGCGCGCGACGCGGCCTTACATGCGCGTGGCCTATACGGACGCGATGGACGGAGGCACATTTCCCGCCGGGCAGTCGTTCGACACGGTGGTTTGCCTCAACGTGGTCGAGCACGTCCAGGATGATTTGGGCGCTCTGCGAAATGTGTGGAACGCGCTGAGCGACGGCGGCCGCGCCATCATTCTGGTTCCCTGCGGGCCGGGGCTGTACGGCAGCCTGGACGAAGTGCTCGGGCATTTCCGGCGTTACACACGCGAGCAGCTCGTCGGTGTGGCCGAGCAGGCCGGCTTCCGCGTCGAGCAGGTGCTGAAATTCAACCGGCCGGGAGTGGTGGCGTGGTGGCTCAACGGCCGCATCCTGCATCGAAGAACATTTGGGCTCGGGCAGATACGGATGCTGAACTTGTTGACGCCGATCTTCCGGCTGCTGGACTCGTGGCTGCCGCTTCCGCCGCTTTCCATCATCGCGATACTGCGGAAGGAAAGCGGCGAGGGGACCGCGGATCTGGCGTCGCCCGCGTAGCCGTGACCTGCGTGGCGAAAGCCTGGAAGCTTTTCGCCGAAGGAAAGAATGAACGCCCGCCGAGGAAGCGTGAATCGCCTGCTTAGGTTCACGAAATACGAAAAGCTTCTCGTGCTCGTCTTTTTCCTCACGCTCCCGTTCAGTAATCCGTGGGTGCGGGGTGACGGCGTGGGATATTACGCCTTTGCGCGCTCGATGCTCATCGAACATCGCCTGGACTTCTCGAAGGACTGGCTGGCGGCGAACACGAGTTTCCGAATGGGCCGCACGGACGCGCAAGGGAATATCGCGCCGGCGGAATACACCACGACGGGGCACCTGGACAACCACTTTTCAATCGGGCCCGCGATTCTGTGGTCCCCGTTCCTCGTTGTGGCGCACGTGAGCGTCCTGCTATGCGACCACCTCGGCGGGCAGATTCCTGCCGACGGTTTTTCCAAGCCGTACAGGGTGGCGATGGCCGTGGGAACGGCGGTGTATGGGTTTCTCGCGCTGGTGATTTCGTTCGGCTTGGCCCGAAGATACGTCCCGGAGCGCTGGGCTTTTCTCGCCACGCTCGGGATATGGTTCGCGAGCTCGCTGCCGGTGTACATGTATTTCAATCCGTCGTGGTCCCACGCGCACTCCGCGTTCACCGTGGCCCTGTTTCTCTGGTACTGGATTCGCACGCGCCCGGCGCGAACGTGGGGGCAATGGATCGTTCTCGGGGCGATCGGCGGGCTGATGATGGATGTTTATTACGTGAGCGGAGTCCTGCTGCTGCTGCCTTTATTGGAGTCGCTCGGCGGCTATTGGGAAGGATTGCAGGGAAGGGCGAAAGGAGCCGATCGGCCGCCTTTTTCTGGAGAATGTAATTTTTGCCGCAGCGGTGTTGCGGCGTTCTTTGTCCCGACGCTGATCACAAAGAAGATCATCTATGGAAGTTACTTGAATTTCGGATACAGGGAGCGCTGGTTCTGGAAGTCGCCCGCATTCTTCAAGGCAGTGATTTTCCGCCGATCACGGTCTTTTCAGTTGGACTCCGATATTGATCGTGGCGGTGGCCGGCCTTTTCATTTTGTGGCGACACGACCGGGTCCTGGCCTGGTACTTGATGCCTGGTCTTTGCGGCGTATCTGTATGCGATTGGCTGCTATCAAAACTGGGACGGGCTTTCTTCTTTTGGCAACCGGTTCTTCGTTTCGCTGACGCCGATATTCGTGCTGGGGCTAGCGGCGTTTTTCGATTGGCTCGAGCGCGCGTGGAGCGAACGGCGCGCTGCGATCGTTTCCGCGAGCGCGATGGCAGTCCTGATTCTGTGGAACATGGGCCTCATCTTTCAGTGGGGCATGCACCTGATTCCGGCGCGGGGCCCAATTTCCTGGCGCGATGCGGCCTATAATCAGTTTGCGGTTGTGCCGGTCGAGGCATCTCAGACTCTGAAGAATTATCTGACCCACCGGAAGGGATTGATGGATCAGATCGAGCAGGAAGACGTGAATCAGCTCAAAACAGCGCGGCCCCAGGAAACCCAGTGAACACCGTGAGTGCCACGGCAGAGACAGCGATTCTCGCGAAGCCTCCCGTCCTTCGCATCACGCCGCCGAGCCGCTGGTGGGCGATTCCGTTCGGCGAGCTGTGGGCATACCGGGAACTGCTCTACTTCTTCGTGTGGCGGGACATCAAGATCCGGTACAAGCAAACGGCGATCGGCGCGGCCTGGGCCGTGCTGCAGCCGTTTCTGACCATGCTCGTCTTCAGCCTTTTTTTCGGGAGGCTGGCGCACATACCGTCCGACGGCATGCCGTATCCGATCTTTTATTACAGCGCGTTGCTTCCCTGGATGTATTTCGCAGCGGCGCTGCAGAATGCGACAAACACAATCGTCGAAAACCAGCGGCTGATCACGAAAGTCTATTTTCCGCGGCTGGCTCTGCCGCTTTCGGCGGTGCTTTCCGGCTTGGTGGATTTCGGCGTTTCATTTCTGATGTTTCTCGCGATGATGGTTTATTACGGCATTCGGCCGGGCGCGGCGGTGCTGTGGCTGCCCGTCTTCCTGTTGCTCGCGATTCTGACCGCGCTCGGCGTGGGGCTTTGGCTTTCGGCGCTGAACGCGATCTATCGCGACGTGCGCTACGTGTTGCCGTTTCTCGTGCAATTCTGGATGTTCGCTTCGCCGGTGGTGTACGCGAGTTCGCTGGTGCCGGTGAAATGGCGCTGGCTGTACGGCTTGAATCCGATGGCGGGCGTGATCGAAGGATTTCGATGGTCGCTCACGGGACGAGGCGATCCACCGGGGCGGCTATTTCTTGTCTCCGCGGTAGTGGTGATCGCGGTGCTTCTGAGCGGCATAGGATACTTTCAGAAAATGGAAACGACGGTGGCCGATGTGGTGTGAAGCGGAGAGCGCGGGGGCGGCAGGTCAAGTGTGGAATGGATGTTGGATGAGTGAATAGGAACTGATGGGCTTGAGGGTGGGATTTTGTAATTGTTTGGATTATTTTGCAAGCGCATTGCGGCAACGAGGCAGTTTTTTTTATTGAAGGTGTGGGGCGCTAATGGACTGGAGTGGATTTTCTTGTGCTTTTGGTTTTTTGATGGCGGGATATTGCTTGATGCGAGAACATCTTGCTATTTTGCGTGTTTGTATCGGCGTGTTTCTGCAGAATTGTGCGATCTACGCGGTGATGTGCTTCTGTGGTGGATAGCTTGCGGCCGGTTCTTGCGAGGGAATTCAGCGGGTTGGAAGACGCCTTCGCGCGGCGTATGGTGGTTCTATCACACATACACGCAGAATTTGTGGATGGTAGTGGCTGGCACAATGGGAACAGGGTGGGCGGTGATAACGTGGTGCTGGTCGGTGGAGGAACAATTTTATTGGTGATGGAGTAATGGTACGTACAGAAACGATTCTAACTACGCTCTGGCTTTGGGATAGTGTTGGCGCATGCTTGCATTGCTGTTTGATTGTTGCGCTTGAAGGGAGCGCTGGCGCATTTGTTCTGATGCAGCATTACTGTTGGGCGTTCTTGCGCTTTCTTGCGCGGCAAGATGTGTGGAACTATCTGGTAACACAAACGATACGTTTGGCGAGCTCTAGCGATACTTTTTTTCGGCGTTCTTTATCTTGAGTGAAAGCCTCGATTCAGTAGAATTGGCGTATGGTGTCGTTGGATACATATGGGTGGCAATGTTCTATCTTTGCGTGTTACTGATCGCTGTCAGCAGCGCGGTAGCTTTCTGGCCAAGACACTGCGCAGTCCTTGCTTGCGTGGGTTGGATCTATAAGTTACGGAGCCTACCTCATCTATACGGCGATCTGGGAATTGGCATTCGCGTTTCTGCGTTATTACTCCTGCCGGCAATCAAGAATTTGGCCGATTTCAGTGTTGCGCTTCTTGCGATGTGCTTGACGATGATAATCGCTTATCTGTCGTGGCGTTTCTTCGAGAAACCCATCGTTAAGTTTGGCCATTCGGTTGGATACTAGCCAGGCGGGCGATTTGGAACGGCATTCATTTCCGAAGGATTTGTCGCGAGGCCATGAGCGAAACAGTTATTCACGTCGAGGGATTGGGCAAGCGCTATCGAGTCGGCGAGCGCGAGCGGTACTTGCGTTGCGCGATGTGCTGACGCGCGCGTTTACGGCGCCATTCCGGCGAGGGCAGGAGCGCCGCACCCGGGATTACCTGTGGGCGCTGCGTGATGTATCGTTTGACGTGCAGCAGGGCGAAGTCATCGGCCTGATCGGGCGGAACGGCGCCGGCAAGACGACGCTGCTGAAGATCCTTTCGCGCATCACGCGCCCGACTGAGGGGTTTGCCGAAATTCATGGCCGCGTCGGAAGCCTTCTCGAAGTTGGCACAGGTTTTCACCCGGAACTCACGGGGCGCGAAAACATTTACCTGAGCGGCGCAATCCTGGGCATGAAAAAGGATGAGATCAGCCGGAAATTTGACGAAATTGTCGATTTCGCCGGAGTCGAGCGATATATCGACACTCCTCTGAAACATTTCAGCACCGGAATGCAGATGCGGCTGGCCTTTGCCGTGGCCGCGCATCTGGAGCCGGAAATATTGTTCGTGGACGAAGTATTGGCCGTCGGCGACATCGAATTTCAGAAGAAGTGCCTTGGCAAAATGCAGGAAGTGTCGAAAAGCGGCCGCACGATTGTCTTCGTCAGCCATCAGATGAATCAGATCCGCCGCCTGTGCGAGCGTGTCATCTGGATTGATTTAGGCCTAGATTCGTCTGGACGGAGCCCGCCGAAGCGGTAATTGGGGAGTACGAGCAGGCATCTCTCTCATCGACTCACAGCAGAAGAAACGCGACCCTCCTCGCACGAATCTAGTCTGGTTCTCAGGCTGGGAAGTTGTCCGCAGGCAAGGCGGCGAATCAAACGTCGTGACTGAAGGGTGGGCCCCGTCTCAATACGGATTCGCGTTAGTAGTCGGCAGTCGATTGGGCATGGAAAGGCCACAGCCTTCATTTATGACGGGCGCGGGTTCCTGATTTCAGGGTGGTCCTACGATCTTTTTCAGCTTTCGCCGGGTGAGCACGACGTGCTCCTGACTTTTTCCGATCTGCCGCTGCGACCCGGTGCCTACAGCGTGATTTTCAGCATTTGATGACGACCACGGAGGTCATCACTACTGGACGTTGGTGCCCTCATTGATTATCGAGGGTGCTCCCGTAACTCACTTCATGGACGAGTGGGCAGGAGTGTTGAATATCCCTTGTTCTCTCGAATGCCGGCAGGTCGAATTTCAGTGCTCAAGCGGCCGGTCGCAAGGAGTAACAGCAGCAAAATAGGTCAGGGCTTGGTACATCATTCCGATGATTGATCGTGCTCAGGTATTTGGTGAACTGGCGGGAGGGTCCTTTGAGCGAATCGGGCCGGGGCATTTCCCGGAAGCGATTGTTCGCGAACACGAGGCACGTTATCGCTGGGCGGCTCGTTTTGTTGCTGGCAAACGCGTGCTTGACGTGGGTTGTGGAACTGCCTACGGATGCTCCCTGCTCACTCGCTCTGGCGCCCGGCGTGTGACCGGCGTCGATATCGCTTTTCCAGCGCTCGAGTATGGAAAGCAATCCGGTGTTGAACGATTGGTCTGCGCGAACATCCCTTCAATTGCCCTTCGGCCCGTCGGCGTTTGACGTCATCACATGCTTTGAGGTTTTGGAACATGTTGAGGAGCAGTCGGCATTGCTGGGAAAAATCAGAGCGCCTCTAACACCGGGCGGAGCCGGTTCTCTCCACTCCGAATCGAAAGCGCACTTCCGGCATCAATCCATACCATTTGAGGGAACTCACGCTATCGGAACTGATGGAGCTTGTTAGAGACTCAGGCCTGATCTACATCGAGCAATCCGGCAACATTGGGACTTCGTCCTACGATGCTCCGCCATGTCTCGGAATTCGGCGCGCAGTCTACAGCCTTGAAAACGCAGCGAGCGTCTCCGCGCTCCAGCGATCATTGCAGAACCCTCGATCTACGTCGTGGCCGCACGCAAGGAGCGCTGAAATTGGGATTGCCGGACACAAGGGAGCGTTCCCCGGGTTTCGAGTTAATCATCCGACGCGCGGCCGGGGACAATTGCTGAGGAACTGCATTGAGAGCCTCCTGACACAGGACTATCCGAAGGACCGCTTTGACATTATCGTTGTGGAGGATGGCACGAACGACGGAGAGAAAGGTTGCATCGGAAATGGCGCAGGCTCCCCCGTGC
This sequence comes from uncultured Acidobacteriota bacterium, assembly GCA_963752925.1. Taxonomy (GTDB): domain Bacteria; phylum Acidobacteriota; class Terriglobia; order Acidiferrales; family UBA7541; genus Palsa-295. The sequence goes on from CAVVZY010000009.1 coordinate 9,644, forward strand.
GATTGGATAGCGTGTGGATTCCGCACAGCGGGCTCGCCGTCGCTCGAAATGTCGGCGCGGAAAAGTCGAGTGGGGAGATTGTTGCTTATATAGACGATGACGCGATGGCGATTCCCGGTTGGTTGAGCCAGCTTGTCGAGGCGCTGCGTATGGACGGGGCCGGAGGCGCAGGGGGGCGAGTATCTCCTGACTATCCGGATAACACCCTGGTTTCAGAAGTCGAGGCCGAGGCATATGAGAAATTCGGGAAACAGCTCGAGCCTGGCCCGGGATACATGAAGTCGCCTTTGTGCCGGGCGGCAACATGGCTTTTTGGCGGCAGCCTTTGATGGAAGTTAAGGGTTTCGATGGAGCGTATAAGTAAGCGCGCCGGCTGGCGCGAGGAAACAGATCTGTGCGTTCGATTGCGTTTGAGGGGATACCGAATTTTTTACACTTCCGCAGCCGAGGTGGGTCATCGCGGCGCCCGTTCGGGAGAATCCCCTAGAACGCGTCAGTCCTAGCCGAGTTTCGGGGATGGTCGAGGACGATGCCTACTTCCGGGTCAAGAATTTTGGTTGGGCAGGAGTGGGCGGAGCCTTCCGCAACTCGATCGTGGAAGCCGCCTTCCGCCTGAAGCTGAGCGCGATGAACTTCCTGCTTGCCTTCGTGCATCTGACTGCCTGGGTGCCCGGAGCGGTTCGCGGACTTGTGAAGAAAGATCGTCATCTAGGGACGCTCAAAACGTAATGAAGGCGCTCTTCATCGCGCAGCCGTTTCCTTATCCGCCGACTACGGGTTCGCGTAATCTGATTTTTCACTGGCTGGACGCAGCGATCCGGGCCCACGATGTTCACCTGCTATGGATCGGTGATCCCGCGGAGGGGAGCGATCACATCCCCGAACTGCCCGGTCTGAGGATCGATTGCGTTGCTGCAATGCCTGCGAAGGAAACATCGGCGCGGATCCGACGGCTGTCTACTGCTGTTGCGTCGGGAATTCCGCCAACTTCGCTCGTTGGGATGACTGGCGCGGCTCGCGCCGAAATTCTGCGGCATGTTCGAGCCGGCGGATACGAGGTTGTGGTTCTGACGGAGAATGTAGTCGCCGGATACGCGCCGATTCTTGCGGCGTTCGCACCGGTCGTGCTGTTCAAACACTCCGTGCAAGCGGTCGATGCGAGGGACTCGCGCCACCGCTACGGGATGTGGCATCCTCGCTGGATGCTTGAAGAATGGATGGTCAGGCGGTTCGAGGCCAGAACTTGTCATGCCGCTACCGTCGTCAGCACCGTTAACAGCGATGACGCCGCCGAACTCGGCCGGCGATACCGGCTTGCCAAGCCGGCGCGAATCGTGCCCATCGGCGTGGATCTTTCGCAGTTTCCGAAACGCGAGCGAGATCCTGGCGGGCAGGTCATCGGTTTTTTCGGAAATATTTCCTGGGGTGCGAATCTCGATGCGGCGACATGGTTTGTCGAACAGATTTTGCCGAGGGTATGGCAGAAGGTTCCTTTGGCACAGTTCCGAATGATTGGTCCGGGCAGCGAGAATATTGTGGCTGGCAATCGGGATCCCCGAATTGTTCGCAGAGGGCCGTCGCACATTCCCGACGCGATGAGCGACGCGGTGATCGGAGTTGTGCCAGTCATCTCCGGTACAGGAGTCCGGTTGAAGCTATTCGAGATGCTGAGCATGGGCGTTCCCGTCGTGACAACATCGCTCGGCGCACTGGGGACGGGATGCGTCCACGGGGAGCACGCGCTAATCGCAGACGACCCCGATTCGTTCGCAGCCGCGGTCGTTGCTCTTCTCGGAGATGCAGAGCGGCGGCGAAAGTTTACTCTTGCCGGATGGGAATTGGTTCAACAGCATTCGTGGCAGAGCTTTTATCCGCGAATTCTGAGCGTGCTCGAAGAAGCGGCCGCGGTGGGTCGAAGCGATACGATGGCAGCCGGGACAGCCGTGGCACAGGAAATATCGTGAGCTCACTCTTTACAGGTAGGAACGAGTTCATCAGTACGAATCTGGCTGGGACACGGTGTGGCTGAGGCGGTCAGCTAGGAGGGCAAAACGGCACTTGCGGCTCAAACTCAAGGTGCCATTCGCGACAAGAGTGCTACCGTCGCAGCCACTTCTCGCATCCCCGAACTCGACGGGCTCCGCGGAGCCGCTATTCTCCTAGTAATTACATGGCACTATTTCTACTTCACCCAAGGCCAGAATTACCATCCCACTGGTTTCCTGCGTAGCCTCTATGCGTTCGTGGATCCCTGTCTTGGTCTTGGTTGGTCAGGCGTGGATCTCTTCTTTGTCCTGTCTGGATTTCTGATCGGTGGGATCTTATTGGACGCTCGCGCATCATCCCACTATTTCAAGACGTTTTATCTCCGCAGATTTTATCGCATCATCCCAATCTATTACGCTTGGATTCTCGCATACGTTTTGGTTATGGCGTTGTTCGGCACTTTTCTAAAGGCCCACGTGGAAGGTGGCAACACGCCGGAGGCGAAGTACCAGATTTTAGTCCAACTCATATTCTTGCAGAATTTCGGGATTCTCAGCTATTCACCCATCGCTGGGGCATGGTTTGCGCCAACTTGGTCGCTCGCCGTTGAGGAACAGTTCTATCTGATCGCGCCTCTCATAATCCGATTCCTATCGAAGCGCTTTCTTTATGTATTCTTGGCTGGAGTGATTCTTGCAGCCCCGCTGATTCGACTTTCTTCCTACTATCATTTTCCTCGGTGGAATAGCGATATTACATTGTTTTATTCCCTGACTCCCTGCCGGGCAGACGCGCTAGCGATCGGGATCTTAGCGGCATTGCTGTGGCGTGACGACGCAGTGAGACCGTGGCTGTCCGTTCACGTGAAATTGCTCTATGGGTCGGTGGGAGGTCTTGCGGTTGGCATCGTGGCGTTCGGGAGGTGGTTTCCTTCGCCCTTTTCAGTCGCTCAAGCTTCAGTAGGCTATACTTGGATTGCGATCTTTTATGCTTCGATCCTCCTGCTTTCCATTGCGAAGTCTGCGGGTCCCATCGCATGGCTTGCGCGCATGCGATGGCTCCGCGAGATTGGTCGCGTCTCGTATTGCATCTATCTCATCCATGCGGCGGTTAGCGTGGTTTTCTCGGCCGTCCTTCATGTTGCCATTGGGCACATAAACGGGAATCGAAGCATCCGTGGGCAACGTAATCGCTGCCGTCCTCTGCTACGCCATAGCTAGGGCATCGTGGTCCTGTTTTGAGCGTCCCGTTCTTCGCATCGGGCATTCGTTCAAGTACTAAGAGTTGGCACCAGTGGCTAGGGTTTCAACATTCCGTCGCGATATGACGGAAGCAGAGACTGTGTTGGCATTAGAATCTAGGTATGTGCGGACCGGGGAGTTTTACGAGGCGATATAGATCTGGGTTCGCCTGGTAACCTGAGAGAAGGACCGGGAGGTGCGCTAAATGCGAGTTCTGGTCACAGGTGGCATCGGTTTTATCGGCACAAATCTGTCGGATCGGCTGTTGCGCGACGGCCACGAGGTGAGTTGTATTCGACAACATGAGTCGCGCGGGCGTGCAGCAGAATCTCGATTGGCTTAAGGCGCAGCATCGGGAGCGGCTGCAGTTCGTCGAAGGGGATGTGCGGGACTCCAGCGCCGTCGAGAAGGCGATGAATGGCGCGGACGTGGTGTTTCATCTGGCGGCGCAGGTGGCGGTGACGACTTCCGTCGTGAATCCGCGGGAGGATTTTTCGGTCAACGCGCAAGGAACCTTGAACGTGCTGGAGGCGGCGCGGCAGCAGAAACCCATGCCGGTGGTTCTTTACACCTCGACAAACAAGGTTTACGGAGGGCTTGAGCACGTGCGCGTCTCCGAGCGCCCGACGCGCTACGAATTCGCAGGTCTCCTCAACGGCGTGCCGGAAACCTGCCCGCTCGATTTTCATTCGCCCTACGGGTGTTCGAAGGGCGCCGCCGATCAATACGTGCATGACTATCACCGCATCTACGGCCTGCCCAGCATCGTGTTTCGCATGTCCTGCATTTACGGGCCGCACCAGTTTGGAAACGAAGACCAGGGCTGGGTGGCGCACTTTGCATTGACGGCTCTCCGGGATGGACGGCTCACAATCTACGGAGACGGCAAGCAGGTGCGAGACGTGCTGTACGTGGATGACCTGGTCGAGCTGATGATCCGCGCGGTGACCCGTAAGCAGGAATCTGCCGGGCAAATTTACAACGTCGGGGGCGGGCCATCCCACACGATTTCGATATGGGCGGAGTTTCGTGAAGTTCTTGTCGAAGCTCGTGGGCAAACTTCCCGCGGTGGATCACGGAGATTTCCGTCCGGGAGACCAATGCATTTACGTCAGCGATATCCGTAAGGCGCAAGAACAATTTGGCTGGTCGCCACAGGTAGGTTTGGTCGAGGGGTTGAGCCGCATGATCGCCGAATGGGGTAAAGACGGGGTCCCTGCCAAGCTGACGATGGCCGCGAGCGACCGTTCCGCGCGCTCGTAGCGCCCAAGTGTAAAGAGCAACACCCCTGCGCGAATGTTGCCGCCATCGAAATGGCTTCCATGAATGGATGGCCTTTGCCACTCGCAACGTTTAGGTCCGCCGTTAATTTCGTGCGCGAGCGACGCGACAGTCCAACAGACGTCGTTCGCCAGCGTCGCGCGCTTCTCAGATCCGGCGCCTCCTACCCGTGGCGCGAAAAGTTGTCTCGCGTGAGAGCAACGGAGGACGTCATCGCCCAAAAGGAATCCTGGATCGCGCTTCTTGGCCGGCGGGACACGCCCACCGACGGCGTCGAGGACTACTGCACTTTTCTGGGCAGGGCGCTTGAGGCGCGGGGAATCGAGCTGAAGCAGGAGCGAGTGCCATGGTTTGAGAATGGCTGGATCGGGGCGTTGCTTTGGCTCGCGCGAGAAGGCGCGGCCTGGCGCGGCAAATGGGTGCTCCTTCAATACACGGCGCTCGCTTGGTCGCGCCGCGGATTTCCGTTTTTCGCGCTTGCCGTGGTGGCAATCCTTCGTCGCGGAGGCGCGCGGGTGGCGGTAGTGTTCCACGACCCAAAGCGGCAAGGAGGCTCGCGCTGGGTTGACGGTATTCGCGGCGCATGCCAGGACTGGGTCCTTCGGGAGCTTTATCGAGGAGCGGCGACGAATATTTTCACTGTGCCGCTTGAGACGGTCGCCTGGCTGCCGAAGGATGATGCGAAGGCGGCGTTTATCCCCATCGGCGCGAACATCCCGGAGTGCGTGACTCGCCGCCCTCCGCTGCCCGCGGATCAACAGAAGACGGTGATCATATTCGGCGTGACAGGTTCACCGGAAATGGCACGCGAAGTCGAAGAGATCGTCTGGGTGATGCGGGAAACCAGTAAGAAACTCGGGAAGCTGCGCCTTGTTGTCGTCGGGCGTGGGGCTCTTGAGGCGCGGGAACAGCTTGTGAGCGGACTCCATGGAGGTAACGTGGAAGTTGTAGTGCGCGGGGTCTTGCCCGCGGAAGAAATCGCCGGTGAGTTTGCGCGCGCGGATGTACTGCTTTTTCTCCGCGGCACAATCACGCACCAGCGCGGGAGTGCGATGGCTGGAATCGCGAGCGGAATTCCAATCGTCGGGTATCGGGACGGCAGCATCGTCGGCCCTCTCGCCGAAGCAGGCATCGAATGTCGCCATGGCGCGATCGCGATAGCTTGGTGTGCGGGCTCGCGCGGGTGCTGAGCGATCCTTCCCGCTGGCTCGAATTGCACGAGCGCAACTTGGAGGCGCAGAAGAACTGGTTTTCATGGAGCCGTATCGCGGATCTCTACCGGACGGTATTGGCGGAATGACGCAACGGCCACTTCGAGTCTTACTGGTCGGTACGCATCCGGTTCAGTACGCGACGCCGATCTTTCGCCTCCTCGCAGCGGACCCGAGGGTTGAGATTCAGGTCGCGTATTGCAGCATGCAGGGCGCGGAGGCGCAATTTGATCCCGATTTTGGCGTGCCGGTAAAATGGGATATCCCGCTACTGGAGGGCTACCAATGGGTCCACTTGCCGCATCGCCTGGGAAAACCGAAGGTTGGGATCATTCTTCGGCATGTTCAATCCCGGAATTTGGCCGTTGATTCGGCGAGGCAACTTCGACGCGGTCGTTTTGTTTACAGGCTACATCTACGCGACCTTCTGGCTTGCCATGGCAGCGGCCAAGATGAGCGGCGTAGCCGTTCTGTTCGGCACGGATGCTACCAGCTTGCAACCTCGCGATCGGAGCAAGTGGAAGCTGCCGGTAAAGAAGTTCTTGCTGCCCGCAATATTTCGGCTTGCGGATATTGCGACTGCTCCTTCGGAGGGAACCCGGCAGTTTTTTCTGGGCATGGGCATTCCGGAATCGCGGATCGTTCTCACGCCATTTGTCGTGGATAATCCCTGGTGGCTGCAGCGCGCCGCGGAAGTGGATCGCGCCGCAGTCCGGCGGGAATGGAATATTCCTGATGACGCCCTCGTGGTTCTGTTTTGCGCCAAGCTTCAGCCCTGGAAGCGGCCCCGAGATCTTCTGCGGGCGTTTGCGAGTTTGGCCGGTTCGAATGCGTATCTGGTGTTCGCGGGCGATGGACCGCTCCGAGCCACGTCTGGAATCGGAGGCGGTATCGCTGGGCATTGCTTGCCGCGTTCGTTTTCTTGGATTTGTGAATCAATCCGGGCTTCCGGAGATGTACGCTGCGTCCGACATTCTGGTATTGCCCTCGGAATATGAGCCCTTCGGACTCGTCGTCAACGAGGCGATGCTCTGCCGGTGTCCCGTGATCGTGAGCGATCGTGTGGGGGCCCGGTTCGATCTCGTCCGGGAAGGCGAGACGGGATTTGTCTTCCCTTGCGGAGATTCCGATGCCCTAGTCGCGGCGCTCCTTCAGGCGCTGCGTGATCGAGCGCGCCTGCGAAGGATGGGAGAAGCCGCAAGGGAAAGAATGTCCTCGTGGTCGCCTTCGGACTATACGAATGCTCTTGTCGAAGCAGTCTCCAATGCGGTTACCTTTCGGAGTAAGCGGCGGGGATCGGCTGGATGAATGTCAAGAGACGATTCTATTTGGAGGCCTCGAGATAGAACGATTCGTGTTGCCGAGACGAAATATCGAGGCAGCTCAGTTCAGGGAATCGGCCTTGACCAAATTGGCACTGATTGACGTCGCGAAACCCCAGGTTCGTAAGTACCTTCGAAAAGGATTCGGCGTCATACATCCAACGATGTTGTGATTGGCCAAATGCAACTTCCCACCAGCGCTGCCCATCCACCGTCAGGTGCGTATCGGTCACAAACTGCGACGCATCAGTTGCACCTGCGACGTAGGATGCGGCGAAGTGCTTCAGGTCAGGGAGAACCACACGCAGTGTGCCGGATGCTTTCAACCAGTTGCGGACTCGCAGCAGCAGCCTGTCACACACGGGTGCCGGCAGATGCTCTAAGACATGTGAGGCATAGAACCCATCGAGAGAACCTGCGGGCAGTTTCAATCGAGACGCGGTCCCATATCTGATGCGGTTCGCCCGAATAACTCGAATAAAATCCGCGCGCTTCCCGAACGCCGCTGCGGAAATAGGGAGCTTTGCAAGAAGTACGGTGAGACTGCCGTCGACGTTGATATAGCTGGAAGCGTCAGGAGCGGGGTTCGTACCACACCCGAAATTGATAATCACATCGCGATTTTAGCACAAGCTTGCGCACCCTGATTGGGCGTGGGCAAAACTCAGGTCGCGACTCTGCTGTCATGCCTACGTCGAAGAGCATAATGTCGACAGGACTATGACGGGCGCCCATGTTCATTCGCACCACAGAGGCCGACCGCGTCAGCTCGAAAGACTCCGGACCCCGAACGCTTACCCCAACAGCCTCCCCGCATCTGGATCTGATTCGCGCGCTTGCGGCGTGGGTCGTCATTTGGGACCACGCTCGCTCTCTTCTATTCGTGGGCTATCAACAGTTACGAAATCCAAGTCGCCTCACAAAAGCTCTGTTCTTTCTCACTGGATCTGGACACAAAGCGGTCATGGTCTTCTTCGTCTTGAGCGTATTTCCAATATCATCGGCAATCATTAGCCGGTGGATATCGGGAAGTTGGTCATGGCGCGATTATGCGATCGCTCGTCCCGGTTGTATGTCGTGTTGGTGCCCGGACTCCTATTTGGTTTTTCTGGGACCGCGCCGGCAGCTATCTTTTGACCTCCAAGGACTTCTACACGCTCGTCGCGGCATGGAGGATTTATCATAGGTTAGCTCTTTCGCTCTTCCATGCCGCCAACCACCGGTTATGCGGAATCGCGCGAAGTTCGGGACGGCGAATCGCCACCACGCGTTGTGGATGATCCTGGTTTGAAAACCTGCGTCCGACAGGATTCCCAAGCAAGCGGCTTCGAGTTCTTTTGAATGAGTCTCGATGAGCCAACGAATGTCTGGAAGCTGATTCAATAGACTCGCGCCCTTGAGAACGTGCTCTTCTGCTCCGTCCACATCTACTTTTATCAGGCAGGGTAGATTGATGGCGTGTCTTAGAGAGTCCAATCGCATTTCGCGGTCGTTTTCTGTCTCGCCGACGAATTTCGCACAAATCTGCAATCGCTCAGACTGAGTTACCACATTCAGCTTGAGGGTCTCGGCGCAGAAGTCGGAAGGCAGCTTGGGTCCGGCTCGAAGGCATATACCTCTTTGGCGCCTGTCTTCAGCAGGAGGAAAAGCGTGTGCTCTCCGTGGGCCGCGCCGATGTCGATGGCAGTGCCAATGGACTCCGACAAGTTTTTCAGCCAAGGGTGTGTTTCCTTCTCAAAGAAGCCCAGATAGACCTATGTTTGATGCCTGGAGGGATAGGTTCATCCTGATGCCCTTGAACGGGCCTGCCAGGATCTTTTAGCGGCAGGCTTCCGGGCCGGACCACGAGACTCTTGAAATTTGAGAGGAGCCTAATGCAGTTTTCGGTAGAAACTTTATCACATGCGTAAATCCTAGGACAGATCCCAGCACCCTGCTGCATTTGAGACAAAGTCTCGGTCTTCTCGTCCATCAGGATCCTGTCCTAATTTCAGCGCTGTTTTGAGCCCTGGGGAAGGCTCGATAGTGTATAACTAAGACTTTCCATCTGGGACGGTTTGAATCTATCGAAGGCACGACCGAGGTGATAAGGATTTGCTGAGCTCCCGCATACCCGCGATGAGGAACCAGGCTTGGATCGGCATCAGCCTGTTTGTTCTCGGTCTATGGCTGGCCTGGGAAATCGGCGGGAAGATCGCCGCCGAGGACTTGCGGTCGCTCGAATATGCGGTCATGGGGATGGCGGCGTGCGTTGTGGCAGTCACCATCCTGCGGAACTGGCGCACCGGCTTCTATCTTTTTTTCGCATGGCTGATGTTCGAGGACCTGGTCCGGAAGTACATGGGAAATAGTACGGAACTCTTCTTTGGCAAAGACATCCTGCTGGCGTTTGTCTATGTCGCCCTTTACATCGAGATTCGCCATCGCCGGGAGAAATACTTTCGGCCGCCTTTCATGTTTTTTTTCAGCATTTTCTTCTGGCTGGGAGTCCTGCAAGTATTCAATCAGAATTCACCCCATATCCTGTACGGCCTTCTTGGCTTCAAGGTCTATTTCTATTACGTGCCCCTTCTATGGGTGGGATACGCGCTGATACGCACCGACGAGGATCTGCGCAAGTTCCTCGTAGTGAATGCGGTTTTGGCCGGCGTGATTGGCGCTCTGGGAATTGCTCAGGGAATACTGGGCAACAGTTTCTTGAATCCCGCGACCCTGGCTCCCGAATTGGAAGATTTGGGTAATCTCAGCAAGGTGAGCCCGTTGACGAACAGAGCTTTTTCGTTGCCATCCTCCGTTTTCGTCAGTTCCGGACGTTTCGCGCAATATCTGGTGGTGGCGTTTATCCTGATTCTGGGAACGGCCGCTTACCTGTTACTTCACTCGCCGCGTCATCGCAAGCTCATTTTCGCCGTTCTTGGCGTAGTGGGAGTCGCGACGCTACTGAGCGGTTCAAGGACTGCTTTCGTTGGTGTCTTGGCAAGTGCGCTGGTTCTTTCCGCAGGGTTTCTCTGGGGCGCGCCGTGGCGATTGCGGCAGGCGCACCGACTGGTGAGGACGATTCGCCGCTCCTTTATCGTTGCGGCTCTGGCGCTGGGTGCGCTGGTTCTGCTTTTCCCGGAGGAGGCAGGTTCACGCATGGAGTTTTACACCGAAACCTTAAGCCCAAACGGCTCGGCGTACCAGTTGGGGACCCGCTCCTGGGACTACCCGATCGACAATTTTCTCGAAGTCTTTAACCAGCCGAACTGGGTGCTTGGGAACGGAATCGGGACGGCTTCGCTTGGTAGACAATACGTTGCGAAGGCCATCCATGGACGCCTGCCCGCCCTCGGAGTGGAGGAGGGCTACGGTACATTGATCGTCGAGATGGGGATCATCGCCCCGATCCTGTGGATTCTTTGGACGGCTGCGCTCTTATACTATTCCTGGAAGGTGGTCCGCCCCTTGCGCGGTACGCATCTATTTCCGATCGCCTTGGCTATCATCTGGTACGCCTTCATACTGCTTTATCCTCTGATGTACAGCAGTATCGCCGGCTATCAAAACTACACTTGCAATGCCTATTTATGGCTGTTGGTCGGAATCCTGTTCCGATTGCCCGATGTACTTGCAAGTTCATCGGTTCCGGCGTGTCGTTGCTTCACGTCCGCGGCGCGACCGCGGCGGATTCAATTTCTGATGGGTGAGGCACCTGCGCGGAACGATTGACTGAGCAATGTTGGTACGCTAGTTCGAAGAGGAGAAATGTTCCGCGACTCCGACAAGGCCGTCTCGATTCAGCAGCAATACTACAGTAACACGGCCAGTCGGTACGACACGATGCACGCCAGCGAGAGCGGCGGCGATCAGGAAATATTGAAAATCGTGCGCGGCTTGCTCCGGATGATCGAATCCAAAACTCTCCTGGACGTCGGTGCTGGAACCGGCCGCACCATTCGGTATTTTCTCGATAGCATGCCGGGAATTTCTTTTCGGGGGATCGAGCCGGTGGAAGCTCTAATTGACCAGTCCGTTTCTCAAAATGGAATTCCTAAAGGCCTAATCATTCAGGGCACTGGTGAAGCTCTGCCGTTCAGCGACGAGAGTTTCGACGTGGTGTGCTCGTTCGCGATTCTGCACCACGTCCCGAGGCCGGAAGCCGTGGTTCGCGAGATGACGCGGGTTGCGCGAAAGGCGGTTATCATCGTTGACTGCAACCGTTTCGGCCAGGGCCGTTGGCTTTTGCGCCTGCTGAAGCTGGCGCTCTACAAGGCGGGACTCTGGGGAGCCGTCAATTTTTTGAAGACAGGGGGAAAGGGTTACATGCTGACTCCGGGTGACGGTTTGGCATATTCGTATAGCGTTTATGACTCGTTCGATTGTCTTGCCGAATGGGCCGCTCACCTAATGTTGATTCCCGTAGAGCCGCGCAATGCCACCAGTTGGTTTCATCCTCTCCTGACGAGTTCCAGCGTGATCGTTTGTGCCTTGAAAGAAATGGAGTGAGCAGTACGCAATGTCGATTCTCTTTGGCGTTGCTAGCGTCGACAACCCGAGTGCTGAAGGTCGGCCGATGCAACGCACGCGAATCAAATCCTAAGTTATGGGTACACTGAGACCTCGGCTGGCGGTGGTATCACCCTTTCTCGATAAGAGTCACGGCACGGAACGCATGGTAGTCGAATGGATCTCCCATCTGGCCGATGACTTTGAGATTCATGTCTACAGCCAGGATGTGGAGGATATCGATCTTTCGAAAGTGGTCTGGCATCGCATTCCGAAACTGAAAGGGCCTCATCTTCTCAATTTCCTTTGGTGGTTTCTCGCGAACCACGTTTGCAGAGCCTGGAACCGCGCCCGCGGTCTGAATCACGATTTGGTCTTCAGCCCGGGAATAAATTGTTTGGATCCCGACGCGGTTTCCGTGCATATCGTTTTTGCTGAATTCGTTCATCGCGTCCGATCCGACTTGGCATTCGTTCGGAATTCGGTGAGTGCGTGGCCCCGGCTCATCCACCGGAAGTTGTACTATCGCCTGATAATGTTCTTGGAAGGCATCGTCTTCAGGAATCCAAACATTCAATTGATTCTGACGGCTGCACAGAGCGGCGCGGAAATCGAGCGCTTCTACGGGCGAAGCGAAGGCCTTCCTGTGGTATCGGCGGGCTTGGATCACATGGCATTCAATCAAGGGCGGTGCTCGTCTCTGCGAGTCGCCGCGCGAGCGGCGCTCGGGCTTGGCGCCGACCGATTTGCGGTTCTCCTGGTTGGCAATGACTGGCGCAAGAAGGGGCTTCTGACGTTGCTGAGTGCGATGCGGGAACTGTCTGACTTGCCCGTCGATCTATTCGTCGCCGGCCGCGACGATCCCGGCTTATTTGGCGCGTTCATCCGCGAAAACGAACTTGAGGGCCGCGTGCATTTTCTCCCACCGCGCAAGGATGTAGAATTCTACTATGCCGCTGCGGACGTCTATGCCGGGCCTTCGCTTGAAGACACATTTGCTCTTCCGGCATCCGAAGCGATGGCCTGCGGTTTGCCCGTAATCATCTCTGGCAGGGCTGGTGCATCCGAACTCATCACGCACGGAATTGACGGGTTGATTCTCGACGACCCCGCGGACGCTGAGTCGCTCGCGGCGATGATCCGGAGCCTCTATGAGAATCCCGCACTCCGCGCCCAACTTGGTCGAAGCGCTTCGGAATCGACGCAAAAGTATAACTGGGAACGCAGTAGCCGCGAACTGGCGGGAATATTCGACCACGTCCTGCAGCGAAAGGCGAAATCTGCGCGGAATCCATCGCGCGGCACGCGTGGAAGCGCAACGAAGTAGCGTCGCAAGTGCCTATTGAAGGTACGCGAGTCGTGAACAAGTGAACTCACGCGCATGACCGATAGTTCTACTTCAAAACGCAAAGTCCTGATTCTAGCGCCTTCACTGAAAGCAATTGGAGGTGTGCAGAACTACACGAAAACATTTGCGAATGCCCTTCGCGAGGTTTTGGGCAACGATCGCGTCCGGATCGTCTCCGTGCAGGAAGAGGCCAGGGCGCGGCGCGATCGGCCTCCGGCCTTGCGGGCTTTAGCGAAAATACGCTTTCTTCGTATCTGCAATCGCGGCTGCGATCGCGTGGCGTCCCGATCTGGTGATTTGCGCGCACGTTGCGATGGCACCGGTAGGCCGCCTCATCCGAAGATTTTCGGGGATTCCGTACTGGGTGGTTTTGTATGGCATTGAGGTTTGGGGTGACCTGCCAGCGGCGAAGCGCGACGCCCTGCGGGCCGCAGCACGCCTTGTGGCCATCACGCGATTTACGCTCGACTCCACGATCACAGCGCCACGCCCTCGGTCAAACTGCTGCAGTGATTCTCCCTCCCACATTGCCAAAGGAAAGCGCTCGGTCTCCGATTACGAGCGACCGCGACCGGGCCGACTCTGGACGGCCGATGGTGCTGACAGTCGGACGCATCGCCGCCTCGGAACGATACAAAGGCCACGACGTCATGCTCGAAGCGTGGCCGTCGGTCTTGCGCCGCGTGCCGGATGCCGAGTATTGGATCGTGGGTGACGGCGACGACCGCAGCCGGCTCGAATCCCGCGCGCGCGATCTGGGAATCGGCGGTTCAGTGCGTTTCGCAGGGTCTGTTTCCCCTCAGGAGCTGGCTGTTTGCTATGATCGTTGCCGAATATTTGCAATGCCGGCACGGACTGAGCTGAATGGCAGCGTGCCGCGAGGAGAGGGCTTCGGCATTGTTTTCCTGGAAGCCATGGCGCGCGGCAAACCGGTAGTGGGTCCGCGCATGGGGGCGCCCGCTGAGTTCATTCGCTCGGGTGTACACGGCCTGCTTGTGGATCCGACCGATCCGCGCGAGATCGCGGACGCGCTCGTAGAGTTGCTGGGCGATCCGGCACGCGCGCGCCGGATGGGAGACGCGGCCAAAGAGTGGGTCTCGCTCGAGTTTAGCTTCGAGAGATTCTGTGAACGAGTGCGCGAAGCATTGCCGTGACGGTCGCCCTATGAAGGGCGGAGGGATCAAAAGGCATGCGAATTCTGGTGACCGGAGCGACTGGGTTTGTCGGCAGCCGCTTGCTTGAACGTCTTGCGGACATCAAGGGATTGGATATCTACTCGTTGCAACGGTACGTCACGGGGCGCGATGTTCTGGGAGCCGACCGTGGCGTAAAGGTCCTTTTTTGCGACTTGCGTGACCAGTTCGCCGTCAAGTGCGCGGTGCGAGAAGTGCAGCCCGAAGTCGTTTTCCATCTGGCTTCGATCAGCCCTGTGTCATACAGCTACGACCATCCCAACGAAATCATGGATGCGAATCTGAGCGGCACGATCAATCTTGCCGAATCTTGTTTGAGGGAGGTGCCACCCTTCAAGCACTTCCTGTTTGCTTCGACATCGGAAACGTTTGGCAATGGGCCATTGCCAAAGCGGGAGGACACACCCCAGGCGCCGAACAGTCCCTATTCGGTGAGCAAGCTTGCTGCGGAGAAGTATCTGCTATACATGTGGGCGGCCTATAAATTCCCGGTAACGGTTCTGCGTCCTTTCAATACCTACGGCCGGCGAGACAACACGCACTATCTTGTCGAGCGCATGATCGTGCAAATGCTACGAGGCGATGTTGTGAAGTTGGGAGACCCTACGCCAGAGCGCGATCTGCTTTACATCGACGACCACGTAGACGCCTACTTGGCTTGCCTCGACAAGCGCGAAGCGAGCATCGGTCAGATATTCAATTTCTGCACGGGCGAGAAGATGACGGTGGGTTCACTGGCGGAGAGGCTGCGCGAGATGACCGATTTTCGCGGTCAAATCCTGTGGAATACGATTCCGCGGCGGCCGCTCGACATTCAGGCAATGTACGGTGACGCGACAAAGGCGAAATCCGTGCTCGGCTGGGAAGCCAAAGTGAGCCTGGATGATGGTCTTCGTAGCACCATTGATTTCTGGCGCAAAAGTCTCGTGGGCTCGGAGCGCGCAAGCCGCGCAACCACGACTTAGCGCCGCAACGCTCTGCCGGCGATTTCGCTCAGGGCCGTGTTTCAACACAGTGATACCCCGGATCGCATGCGTATCCTGAAGATAGTCCAAGCCTATTACCCTTTCCAGGAAATGGGAGGGCCTGTGGTCAAGGTGCGTGCCCTCGCACGCGGGCTCGTCCAGCGCGGGCACCATGTGACGGTCCTGACCGCGGATCTCGGGCTTGCCAACCGCGACGGGCTCGGGACGAATTTCGAGCGCTGCAAATGGGGCTGGCGGTCCGAACAGGACGGTGTCGAAGCGATTTACCTCTCCACGCTCGGTCGTTATCGCGCTCTCACGATTAATCCCCGTGTGATAGGATTCTGCCGGGCCTCCCTCATGGGTTTCGATCTCGTTCATATTTACGGCCTGTATGATTTGCTGGGGCCGGCGGCCAGTTGGTCCTGCAGGCGTCACGGAATACCTTACGTGCTCGAGCCGATGGGAATGTACCGCCCGATCGTTCGCAGCCTTCGGTTGAAGAGGCTTTACCACAGACTTTTGGGAGATTCTCTCGTCGTCGGCGCGCAATTTGTGATCGCGACATCGGAGCAGGAAAGATTTGAATTGGTCGAAGGCGGCGTCGCTGATTCTCGGGTCGTCATTCGCCGCAACGGGGTTGATGTTCCCGAGCGGTTACCCGAACGGGGCGAGTTTCGCCGCCAACTGGGCATTCGAGAAGACGCAAAAATAGTACTTTTTCTAGGGCGACTCGTGTCGAAGAAGAGTCCAGATATGCTGCTGGAAGCGTTTGCCCAGTGGCGCGGCAGATTTGGCGACGGAAACAAAAGTGTGTTGGTTTTGGCCGGTCCCGAGGAAGGCGATAGCTTTGTGCCGCGCATGAAAAGAAGGGCCGACGAGCTTGGTTTGCACGAAAGTGTTCGCTTCGTTGGCCCGCTATATGACAACACAAAATGGCAGGCGTATAGGGATGCTGACGTGTTTGTTCTTCCTTCGCTAAACGAGAATTTCGGGAATACTGCGGCGGAAGCTGCCGCTTGCGGAACTCCGGTAATTGTAACGAATCAGTGCGGAGTCTCGTCGTACGTCGGGCGCGCGGGACTCGTGATCCCCCATGACCGCGCAGAGCTGGAACGCGCCCTTCAGCAACTCCTGGAGGATCCCGCGCTGCGAGAACGCTGCCGAGCGGGTTGCGTCGAAATGGCTCGGGAGCTTTCGTGGGAGGCTCCGCTTGGTCAGAACGAGCAACTCTACGAGCGCTGCCTTGCAAAGAGGCCCGCGCAATGACGCACCAGCTTTTCCCGCGGAGTCCGCAGCGGAAGACGCAGGCAGAAATCCTCTTGGCGGCCGAAATTACCATGGCGGAGAGCAGGCGAACCTCATGAGCAAAAGCGGCGCGGTCACGAATGTCCGCGCGGACGTACTCACCGAGCAGCAAGATTCAGCCGCGCCCACCGGCGCCACCAGCGGTCCTCCCCGGATGGAACTTCGTAGGCCGCCCCACCCTCTTTTCCGTGCGGTTTGGTACACCGGCAACATACTTCTGATATCTCGCAGTGTTGCTGGCCGCGTATTCGGCCGTCTGGGAGTATTCGACCCGCAGATACTTGAAAGGGTTTTCCGATGCCGTCGTTCCCGTTTCTCTCATCCACCGAAGGCTAAAGTCGAAGCGATTCTGCGCTGGATGTCGCAGGGGCCGGCGCGGCCAGCAGGCAGGTCCGGATCCTTCTTCACCCGACCGCGATCCAACCGATACTTTCAATTACACGTCGCTGTTGCAAAGTTTGCGGTACGGCGACAAATGCCTTCATCAACTTCGCTGATAGCGCGGGATGCCGGCCCGGCGCCTGTTGCTCCTCGATTCCCGGCGAATGACGAAGCACGTGGTGGCCGAGGTCTTGATCGATGGGCGCTGGATTGTCGTCGATCCGGCATTTCGCACGATGCTGCGCGGCAGCCGATGGCGGCTTCTGACGCGCGAGCAACTGAGCGATCCGCCGTGTTTCTCCGCCGCGACCCGCGGCGATCCGCGGTTACGACCGATTACACATATGACCGCACCGTCCACGTTCGTCTCTCTCGTCTGGGCTTGATGGCACCGCCCCTGCGGAGCGCTCTCAATCTGATTTCTCCCCGGTTGGGAAGATTCCACACACTCAGTTTGCTGATGGAGCGCGAATCACTTGCCACCATGGTCGTGGCGCTTATTTTCGTTTTTTTCTCGGTCTTCTTCGCGTGGGGTTGCGCTGGTACGGAGAAAGGCGCCTGGGATCCGGCCGGTCCGCATCCGCCAGCAGGTCCGGCGGGCACTTCTAGCGCCTTTATGGACACCGACGGGCTAACGCCAGACGACAGAATCCGCGGCGCCATCAAGCAAAACGATGTTCAATCAGGATTCTTGAGGGATGTGACCGTGAAGTCTGCCATGGCAGTCAGCACAAAGCGTTATGAGATTGTTTTCTTGGTCGTTCCCGAGGTGGCCTCGGGACTGAATATGGTGTACTTGAAGATTCTTCAGGCTGCCACAGTGCTGGCAGCGCCAGGCATCACGGTCCAGTATCTTCTTCCATAGTCTCCTGTATGACTCTGGATCGAGTCTTAGTCTAGGACGTTTCGAGCGTCGAGGGTTCATGAGGCCTTCAGCATTCTTTGCCGCAGCTCCGCCTTCATCGGATCCGGAAGAAACTCAATAAGTCGACATAGTGACATGAGCAACGTACCGGGATTTCCCTCGACAAGGTGGGCCCCAGCGAGGAAGTCCGCACAGATCATCTCCAGACAGTAACCGCGTGACTTGTCGCTCCCCAGCATGAGGGCCGCTGTCTCAAGCGCCTGTTCGATGATCGGTAGCTGGCTCTTATAGAACTTGAAGTAGATGATTTCCCACGGCTCCGTATCTCGCCCTGTCAGGTGGCGCTCCACCTCTCGCTTGAATTCTTCCTTGGGAAGTTCCTTGGCTTTGTGCAACCAGGTTGCACAATCGAACTCGCTTCCATCCTTGCGCGCTACCTTCGCCATTTCCGCTGCTTTGCTCCAGCCCACTTCTCGGAGCTGCGGCTTCGGGATCCTCGTCAAGTTCTCGTGGATCGCCATCAGGTAATAGGCCTTTCGGCGCGATTCCGGAAAGCGCTTCTCCAGAAACTCATCAAACGACTTCAAGTTTTCCAATCTCCAGTACTGACCTGCTCGAACCTCGCACAGGTATTGGCCTAGCTCCACGAATCGCTCGTCTCGTTCCCGGTCTCTGCGTCTTATCCCAAGCGAGGATCTCATCGATCTTGCCAAGGACAATCAAGGCCCGCCGGCGATTGAGTTCGGGCGACACGATGGCCCCACCGTTAATCCACAAGCTCGTCAAGCCAATCAAGGTCGCTCGCTCCTGGTCTGCGAATCAGGTTGACGTCGATCAACTGCTGGTCGTTCAGGCAGAGCCCCAGATGCGAACAGCTGGTACAACCGTTCTGCGGGAATCGAATCCCGCTGTGAGATGGAAACTGACCAGTTTCGACTTGGCCGACCGTCGTCTCGACCAGCCGACCGAACTCGCGGCGCTGTTCTTCCGAGATCGATGCTTTTAGGTATTGGATCTCGGGCTGCTGCTTTCGCACGAACACAACGAGTGCAACATCGGAAATGCCGCTGATCCAGGAATAGCAAATGAGCTGAGGATCCAGCGTCAGTAATCCTTGAGGCTCTTCGGCATAGCGACTGGTCGTGGTCTTCCAATCGATCAAGCACTCCTTGCCATCGAGCGTACCGAGAGCGTCAATGTAAGAAACGAACTCGTTGTTTCCGGGCAGGGTTCGGAGCAGCTTTACTTGTAGGTTCTCTTGCGGTTGGAGAATGTGAACGCGATCATCCTGTGCGAACTTCTGGAGTAGGTGGACTCCCTGGTGGACCAAGCGATCCCAGGAATCTCCTTTCCGGTATTCGAACGGAGCGTCGCGAAACGCACCCCATTCCTTGAAGAGCACTGCGGTGGAGTCCTCTCGACGGAAGTAGGCGCCGAGCGCGGTTTCAAAGCAGCGACCGAAAACCATCGCCGCGCGCGTGTCTTTTTCCCGCCAGCCATCGAGATACCGATAGCGGTAGCTGCGCGGACAACGAAGGTACTGGCTAATCTGTGTGTAGCTGTAAGTCATTGGAAGTGCCCTTCTCCCCAGGAATTCTCTTGCCGCGATCCATCGACAGGCTTTCCCACTCAGTGGCGGGAGCAAATCCATCGAGATTCAGAAAGCTGCGGCCGGCCAGTGTCTTGCGCGAAGTGCGGATTACCCCTTTGAGTCCAACCAGAGCTTTTTCGTCCACTTCGTCTCGGCCGAGCAAGTCTGTGTCGTATCCGAAATCACGAAGGAACCAGTTGAGCCTCCAAAGAGCCTTCGGAGTGCAATAGAGCCGCCCTGAAATATGGCGGGAGCGAAATTCCTCTGGTTCGAGAACGGCAAAGCGGATCAAGAAACACGGCTTTTGCGGATGCCACCGGTAATTCACGTGGTCTACGCGAACCAGAAACAATCCTTCGAGAAAATCCTCAGCGTTCTTGGATTCGGTATTGAGGCCTGGAATATGTCGCTTCATGAGTTCACCGCCTCGGCGCTGCCATAGCTGTTCAGCTTGCAAATCAGGCCATCGCGATCTTTGGCTGCTTGGTCAGCCAAGGTCGTGATGAAGGATTCGACCAAGTCCCGGCCAGCATCGCGCAGGACCTCAGTTCCACAGAAATCAGCGGCGTAGCGCTTAACTTGGGCGGGATCGAGCTCGTACTTGCGGATCAGAAGGCAGAGCTGGTCTCGGAGGCGAGGGTGGCCGTTGTTCGAACCGTTTGAACCGTGAGACCCATTCGAATGAGGCGACGCGGCGATGGGCCTGGGTGGACCGGAGAACGATCCCAACTCTTCGACAGAACAGAGTCCAATCCCGTAAGCCTTCCGAAGGGCCCGGTCGACCGCTCGGGTCTCGGCCATGCGCATCTCGGCGCCCCGAACGAGAGCGGAAACGTTGGTGGGGTCGGCATCCCCGTAGCCGACGAAACCTCTGGAGCTTGGAGTTTTGTAGACCGTCGCCTTAAACACCCAGCGGTTTGCGATGGGGTCGGACACATCCTTTTGAAGGGAAGTCCGAATGCCCTGACATCGTCGGCGTTGAGCAGTGCGAAGCAGGCCAGCGTGTGTTACGTACCAGCGCCCGTCGATTTGCTGAAGGTCCCCCAATGCCACAGACAGGCCGTACCTCCCTGTGAGTTCTTCGAGCCCTTGCAATAGCGTCGGTGAAAGGTCTCCCCAGGTTGACTGTAGGCCAGTTGAGATGCATCGCGATTCTTGTTTGTTTCTTCAGAACAGCTCCCGGAATGCACCTTAACTGCATCTCGAGTTTAACTCAAGTACGTAAGCGTACTCGCCTAGCATAGATGACTATAGCGGTAGGTGAGTACGTACTGTCAAGTCCTTATTTCTACTTGATTTATCGATCGTTCCAACCGTGGCATAATGAGTTTCTGGTGGCGCATGACCGAAAGAAAGAGAAGAATCCGCATGCCGTTGCCTTGGGAAAGCTGGGCGGTGCAAAGGGAGGAAGAACCAGAGCTGCAAAACTGACTCCCGAGGAACGAAGTGCTAGTGCGCGGAAGGCTGCTCTTGCAAGGTGGGCGAAAGAAAGGAAGAAGAAGCAACCTGCGAGTTGATTGGGCTAGGCCTAGCAACTTCGCCGATAGATAGCTAATGCTCATGACTTCCAACTGCCTGACACTGAGCCGTTGACATCACCGGTTTTTTGGTAGTATGGCGAAGTTAAAGCGAATGATGCGGTGCACGACGAAAGTGCACCCGGGTGCACAGCCTTTCGAATCGGACGTTTGAAACCGAAGTGACGCAGGGCCAGGACCGGAACTAATTTCCCCGCTGGCTAGGACAGTATCTGCTTCTTGTGTGCCTCTGATGTCGCGGTAGCCGCGCCGAGATTAGCCGCCTCTGGCCACGCCAAGTATAGGCCGCCATCCGAAGTCCGCCGGACGCGTTTTAGCGAAACAACTGCTCAACAGTTCCCATCGGGAGGAAAAATCGTCGCTCCACCTTTGGAAGGTCAAGAAACCCGTATTTCGTATAGAACGAAACTGCCGAATCGTCCTTGGCGTCCACGATCATACCGGCGGACGCCGCTTGTTTACTCAGGTCAAGGCTGCGGCGAAGAGCGTCCATCAGAAGTGATTCCCCGATCCGCTGCCCGCGAAATTCGATGCTCACGGCGAGCCGACCGAGAAGAGTTGCCGAAACCATGGGATATTTGGGTAGCTTCTTGGCAATCGAGTCAGGTACCGCATCGAGCTCGATCGCGTACTGCGAGAGCGTGTAATAGCCTGCGATGGTCTTTCCGTCTGCCGTAGCAACAAATGGAACTGCCGCGCGTTTCCTGGCGTCCTGCCCCGCTTGTTTGTGCAGGTATGAATCGAGTGCTTCAACACCACATGAAAAAGCCGCTCGGTCGTGTTGATCGCCGAGCGGCTCAATTGCGAATCGGGGTTGTTCTTGTTTTGGAGCCAACTAGAGCCCCATGCGTCTTTTGTACCGCTCTGCAGCAGCACGAGCTGCATCGTTGGGAGCAGGCGGATTCAAAACAGCATTTATGAAAACTTCGCGGGCCTGATCTCGAAGGTGCAAGACGTCGAAGTCTTTGATTGTGGTAGTGGCGGCTTCCTGCGCACTGGCGACAACGAATTCCGTGACGGAGGTTCCACGCAGTGCGGCGGCACGCTCAATCAGACGCTTTTGGACGGGAGTGAGCCTGGCCTCCAAGCGCTCCTCTTTTCGAGAGCGGCGTTCCCTGTGTTGGACCCGTGGCATAATTCCCTCCCTAAAGCTTTTGCTAGTGTACGGCTGATAGGCGTACAAGCCAAGGGAAATCTATGGCGGTTTGCCGTACAATTTTCGTAGTCTCCATATCCCCTTTATTGGAAGCTCTTTCGTAATCATCTGATTGCCGGTGCGGCACCAAGGTCGTAGGACCGGAGACCTTTTCTACGTGGTCCCGTTGGCTGCCCGGAGGGTGCGCCATGTTCGCCGAAGTGCGCTCGCTAGTCGGAGGGAGATCCTGCTAGCGCCGAGCCGTTTTCCCGACAGTCCGGAATCGAAATATGCTCTCGTTGACTCGAGAACGGATGGGAAGGTGCATTTGCGTCGAGGGAGGCACAGGCGTTTAAGGTGAGGGCGCAACGGCGATAGCTATTTCCTCGTACAGGGATGATGCGGATTCATAGAAGGCGTGTTTCCGGTAGGTCTCAGCATCCTTGAGAAGGTCACGGAGGCGGCTGAGAGCCGCTCCCATGTCATCACATCCGAGCATGGCGTCACGTTTCAGGATGAAGTCGCCCGTTTACCCCGTCCGATCCCGCTGGGGAAATATTTCTCTAGCGGGAGTCTTATCCCCAGTCCGGAGCCGTTGTTCATTTGTTCCCCTTCTCGAATGCGGACGGCAGAAGCGGTTTGCCGAAGAACGTCTTCGATTCGACCTTGCCCGTCGTCCTGTCCCTTGTGTTAATTGTGTTGATGCTTCCGATGACGGAGACATCGACGATTTCATCGGCGGAGACGTACGTCTCTCGCCAGCCGATGATGCGACCGTCGTTACCTTTGCTGATGATCATTCGTTTTTCCTTTGAGCGGATTTTGGTTACGGCAAACGGGACAACGTGATGGAAGACCGTAGCTCAGGAACGTGATAAGCGGCGCTTGCTCGCAGGCAAAGAACACCGCCCCCCTTTCGTTGTTGCCGGCAATGAGGTGCAGCGTTGTGCTCGATGTGTTCTTCACCAAAACCGCGAACCGCTGGTTGTGACCGTTTGTCGGGGTCAGTGGCTCGTGCCTCGATTCCCCGGGTAGAAGTGATCGAGCGCAATCACCAATGCGAACTCAGCTTTCCGCGACCCGCACCTGGACTCCGGGAAGGGTTCTCTTAATGTCCTAGAGCTGTAAGTCCCTGCGTTGGCTATCAGGCCATGAGCCCTCGACAGCCAGTGATTCACGCCGTCAAATCCAGTAAAGCAATTCGCTTGCTAAACTCTCCGTCCTGTCTCGAACGAGCTGCCACCGCGCACTGCCCGAGGAAAGGATTTACTTCCCCAATTTACTAATACCACCAGCACTCGGCGAAGAACCAGACTTAGGGCATCAGAAGGAGAGATATTCGAAAAATGTAACCAACGTACTAGAACTTTCCGGCGTTTCCCCGTTTATCAGGAGGGCAAATCGGCGTTTCTGCCGTACCGCCTTTGCCGCCTTAAACACCCCCCAACGGGTCGCATGTTAGAAACAATTGATCTACCGCCCTCTATATTGTCGGCTCCTTATTCACCTCGTCAGGTCAAGGGACTGCCTGTTGGCAGGCGCCCCGGAATTCTGGACCGATAAATAACCAGCGTCCTCGCTTCCTGCCGCCAACCGAATCTTGCAGGAGCGAATCGCTATATGGAGTGAAACTCACCATGTCCGAAAACGTACCGAACAACCCCAATCAGGACGATTGCGGCGGCGCGAGCCCGACGCCCGAGCAGAAACCTGTCTCAGGCAAGAAGGTCGAGGCCAACCGGAAGAACGCCCAAAAATCGACCGGACCACGAACTTCGGCCGGTAAGGCAAAAGCTGCCGGCAATAGCTACCAGCACGGATTCTTCGCCAAGAACCTCTTCCTCACCCCCGAGCAAGTCGCCAAAGACCACGCCGACTACGTGGCTGTGGCCAAAGGCATTCACGACCATTATCAGCCTGTGGGCTACCTCGAGAACCTCTGGGTTGAGAAAATCGCTACCGACGCACTTCGCTCGGCTCGCCTGTTAGCTCACGAGCAAAGAGTCCTTGGCTGGTCAATCCCATTTGAATCTCGCTCAGCGAGCAATCTCTTGCGGTATCAGGCCAGCGTCAACCGGGAGCTGGCTCGAGACATCCAAGAGCTTGAACGACTTCAAAAAGTCCGCAAGTCCGGCTCGAATACGTCCGGATCCTCCGATTCGAGTGAGGGCGGGCCGTGGGAGTCGGAGCAACCGACTGGCGGCCCCACTGCTCCCGCCGGGGAGCCAGTCGCAGATCCGTCCACCAGTTTCGCCCCAGCCCCTGCTGAGGGGGACTGCGAGCGAACAGAAGCCGCCGGTTCGGGACCTGCGCCTTACGAAACTCGTGAAACGAACCCACCGGCGGCCGAGACGAGTGTTCCGACTGCATACGAGATTCAGGAGTGCGATGCAGGTGTTCGACAGCACCCGCAGCCCGACGCCGAGTCACAGCCGCAAAGCACGGAGAAATATTGCGAAACAAACCCACACAACAGCCTCGCCAACTGTGTGTCAGACGTACTCGACGGTGACGAATCGCCATACTGAGCGTTTTGTCGCCTTGTTGGTAACCGGACAGAGGCTGGATAAGTTCCTCCAGCCGAATCCCTCGATCGATTGCATGCGAAGCCGAGTGCCGACCGACTTTCGTCCTCTGCGGCGGTTAATCCGCAACGGGGATCAGTGCGAGATTGGGAGAGGAAGAAGCACGGCCGCTGGATCCTAGAGCCGGGAGAAAATTCCCCGGCTTCCGACCGGACGTTCGCAGGATCCAAAACTGCAAAACGAACTCCCCCATCATTCGTGGATTCTTTGCGATATTGAAGTCAGTATGCGGCATTCTAGGCGTATGTTGGCGATTTCGATCACTTACGGCCGCCGGATCATTTGCCGATGCCCGAGAGGCCGATGATTTGCCGGCTGAAGAGCGCATTGTCCGTAATGATCACCGCGCCGTGTGCGGGGCCAGTTGCGGATGTTGTTGATTGAACTCGCTTGAATGGCATATATTCAGCGCCATTCGCGATGGTTTAGTCCGCCATCATGCCGATGGATTGCGCAGAGGGGGCAGCTTGGATCTCATTCGAGTAGAGACAGAAGACAAAACGGCTCTAAACGGGCTCCTCTGGGAACTCCAGAAGCCCGGCGATTCGCTGGTTATTCTGGTGCCCGGCGCTACGACGGGTGCGGCGCTAATACCTATGCACGACTACTACCCCCTCGCGACCGGGCTGACTGGCAAGGGTTACAGCTTCCTGATTTCGAATATGCGCGCCTCCTACAACTATCCTTACGCAGAATACACGGACGCTGTGAAGGACATCGCCGCTTTTGTCGCCTATGCCAAGTCGGGGGGGTACAGCCGCATTGCGATTTTCGGAATCAGTCTCGGCGGCCCTCGCATGGCGCAGTACATGGCCGAGCGAAACGATCCCGCGATCAAGGCCGTCGGCTTTATCGCTTCGATCCCGTCGCCATATCTGGAGTTTCAAATCCGAGCGTCCGAAGCGGACCGGCAGCGCCTTGAGGACATGCTCAAACAAGCCCGCGTGCTTGTCGCGCAAGGCAAGGGGCAGGAACCGCTCGCGTTCGAAGATTGGTTTCCGGGCGGGCGATCTTTCATGGGGACTGCGCAAGCCATGATCGGCTTCTTCGGCGCGCCTAGCGACAAGAGCGCGCCAAGCTCAATCCGATACGGACCGCAGATCAAGGTTCCGGCGCTGGTGATCCACGGAGACAAGGACGAAATCTCTTATCCGCCGAATGCCAAGACGATTTACGACAGCCTGACCGCGTCACCGCAGCGCGACCTCATCTGGGTCCCGGGTGCGAGCCATTATCTGACGCCGGGCCCCCTCGCGGAAGCCTACGCCCAGAGAGTCTCCGATTGGCTGGTGAAAAACATGCCTGCCGGGCCGCGCCGCTGATTGGCCGTTGGCCGTCGGGATTAATTCAAATGCGGTCCTCAAGCCCCCCCGTTCACCGTGGCCCCGCCGTCAATTCGTAATATCGCTGCCGTGATATAAGAGGCGTCCGCTGAAGCGAGAAACACGGCGGCGGACGCAATCTCTTCGGAGGTACCCAGGCGGCCGAGTGGCGTTCGTTTCCGCCGGGCCTCGTATACGGCGTCATCATTCTTGTTCAATTCGCGCGCACCCGGCGTCGGCACCGAGCTCGGGCATACGGCGTTGACGCGAATTCTTCGGGGGCCGAATTCGACGGCCAGCGAACGAGTTAAGGACGAAACCCCGCCCTTAATCGCCGAATAGACGGCTGATCGAGGGACGCCAATCTCCGCCACGGGCGAGGTGTTGTTAATGATCACGCCGCCGCGCTCCGGATCCATGTGCAGCAGAGCCGCTTGCGCCGTCCAAAAGATGGACTTCAATCCCACCGAAACCATCTTCTCGACCGTGTCCTCTCGTATCTCCGAGACGGGTTCGCTACGGAACACGATCGCATTATTCGCCACGATATCAAGCCGGCCGAACTCCGAAACGAGCTGATCCACGGCGCGTAGCACGTCTTCCCGGCGGCTGACGTCGATCGGGAAAGCGCGGGCGGTTCTTGAGCTTTTTTCGATTTCGCGCACCGTTGCGGCGGCAGTAACACCATCAATATCCGCCACACCAACGATCGCGCCCTCCGCTGCGAATGCGAGGGCCATGGCCTGCCCAATCCCGCGTCCGGCACCCGTGACGAACGCAACCTGCCCTCCGAGACGCGGCATTATTTCGCTCCCGACTAAATTCAAGAACCTGTGGAGACGGCTGATCCTGCGGCCTCGGTCCCCAGTGCTTCACTTCCCGCAAGAGGGAGAACCGCGGCTCGCCATGTTCATTGAAGAATTTTGAAACGCCAATTCTTCTTGTCGCGGACAATGTAACCGGCGGTCGGCTCAGAGAAATGACTGCCGATGATCAATATCTTCTTGTCACCAAGGCGGTCGAACATGGCTTTTCGCGTTTTCACGCCTTGTTCCTTGTCCATGTCGAAATTGCCGTAACGGTCGGTTTCGGCGAGCTGGATCGGATGATGCATCATGTCGCCGGTGATGAAGGCTTCTTGTCCCTTTGACGAAATATGTACGCTGACGTGGCCCGGCGTATGGCCAGGGGTCGGCACAAGCGTGATTTCATCCGTGATCCTGTGATTTGGCTCGATGAAGTCGGCGAGGCCGGCATTTGTGATCGGATCGATCGAGTCGGCCAAATGCGTGAAGTCATGATACCCGCCCGTGCGTTTGAGCATTTGCCAGTGGTCGTATTCCTCGCGGCCGAACAAATAACGGGCATTGGGGAAGGTGGGCACCCAGCGGCCATTTACTTTGCGGGTGTTCCAGCCGACATGATCGAAATGCATATGCGTGCACAAAACCTTTGCAACCGAATCCGGCGCGTATCCGGCAAAGGTCAAGTCTTCGATGAACGTGGTCTGCATGTTCGTGAATATTGGGTACTCGCGCTGGCGATCATTGCCGATGCAGGTGTCGATCATGATCTTTTCTGTGCCGGAGCGCAGTACGAAAGCTTGAAACGAGATCTTCATGCGGCCATCCGGCGTCGCAAAATTGGGGAACAGCCAATCGTATTGCTTGGCGACCTCCGGCGTCGCGCCGGCCATCAGCATCTCGAAAGGATCTTCGTGCGCGTTGACCTCGACGATGCGGACGACTTCGACGTCTCCGATCTTCCACTTTCTGATGTGCTCGACGGCCATGGCGCTCTCCTCCGGGTTGTTAGCGATCGCGCGGTAGTTGAAGCGGCGCAAGCGGCGCCCGCCCCAGGATCATATCCGCGGCCTTCTCGGCAACCATCACCACGGGCGCATTCGGGTTTCCGCCCATGAGCCTTGGAAATATCGAGGCATCGGCGACCCGCAATCCATCGATGCCCCTGACCTTGAGTTCGGGAGTGACGACCGCGGCGTCGTCAACGCCCATCCGGCATGTTCCGGCCGGATGATAAACCGTTGCAGCCGAACCACGGAGATAATCCTTGAGCGCGTCGTCGCCTTCGACCGCCGGACCGGGCAGAAACTCGGTCGCCTTGTAGCGGGCGAAAGCCGGGGTCGCAAATACCCGGCGCGCTAGCTTGAGGCCGCGCACGAGCGGCTCGAAGTCTTCGGGCGCGCTCAAGATATTGGGATCGATCCTAGGCGCCGCCCGCGGATCGGGACTTGCCAGGGAAATCCGGCCACGGCTCTTGGGGTACAACAGAACGATGCTGAGGTTAAAGCCGTGCCCAAGCGGCAGCGGGAATGTGGATTGATTACGGCGCGCCGGCTGGAAGACGACCTGCGCGTCGGGCCGATCGAGGCCGTTGGTTGTCTTCAGGAAAGCATTGCACTCGAAGACAAAGCTGGCGAACGGCCCCTGGCGCAGCAACAAATACTCGAAAATGTTCCAGACTCCGCGCGGCAGCGCCTTCAGCGAGATGCCATAGGAGGTGGAGTCCGACGTGACCATCTGCACCGCGCTCGCAATATGATCGTGAAGGTTTGCACCGACACCGGGCAGATCGTGGTTGACTGAAATTCCAAATGTCCGCAGGACGGCCCCATCGCCGATGCCCGAGAGCATCAGGATCTGAGGTGATCCGATGCTGCCGCCCGACACAATGATCTCGCGGCGCGCGGCAACCCTCCGGGTTTCGCCGCCGAGCTGAAACTCGACGCCGGTCGCACGGCGATTCTCAACGACGACGCGCGTGACCAACGCTCCAGTCAAGACTTCCAGGTTGGACCTCTTCATTGCGGGCTTGAGGAAGGAAGTCACTCCGGATTCGCGATAGCCGCTTCTGATCGTCGCCTGACGTGGGCCATAACCCTCTGTATCCGCACCGTTGAAGTCTTCGCGGCGGCGAAATTGCAGCGATCGCATCGCTTCGAGAAAAGCAGTGTTGAGTGGGTTGATCCGCTTGATGTTGCTGACATTCAACGGCCCCCCTTTGCCATGATAAGGAGAGTCGCCGAAGGCTTCGTTGTTCTCGGCGCGGATGAAATAGGGGAGCACCTCCGGATAGCTCCAGCCTCGGTTTCCCGACGCGGCCCAATCATCGTAATCTTTGGGATTGCCGCGCATGTAGACCATGCCGTTGATCGAGCTTGTACCGCCAAGGACGCGCCCCCGCGGAATTGGAACCTTCCGTCCATTCAAGTTCGCCTGCGGCACTGTCCAGTAGCCCCAGTCCAGGCTCGGCGTCGCGAGCGCGGCGGCAACCAAGGCCGGCACGTGAATGAAGGGATGCCGATCCTTGAGTCCTGCCTCGACGAGGCAGACGCGGTTCGCTTTGTCCTCCGACAGCCGGTTGGCAAGGACGCAGCCCGCTGTCCCAGCTCCGACGATTACATAGTCGAATATGCGCTCGTTATCTCGGCTCGTCATGATTGTTCTGGTTTCGTGTGTTGCGTCATGTGGCCGCCGATCAATCCAAGCAGCAAGTCATCGACGCCGATTGCATCTGCGTCAGGCCCCCGGCTTGAATGCGGTATAGCAAATACGAACAGTCTGGCCCGTTTAGAAAAGGGCTCAAACGCGCGGCTAAAATACCATTGAATGGCCTAAACCAATTCGATTTTGCTGCGCGGATCCCGGTTGACTCCCGATTAACGCGGTTACCGGACAGCTGAAGTACTAGCCGGGCATTTGTCCTCGGGTGGAATCAGAGAAACGAGCGCACGGGATCCTTGCCGTCCCAGCCGATGGTGGCACGGTAGAAACGGCTAAAGATAGGGTCAAAGGCGGCACCCAGTTCAATGAGCTCAACCATGCCAGGCAGATGTGCGGTTGTGTCCATGTAGGCGACGCGGCCTCCGCTGGGCACGCGCGCGGAAAAAGCCAGCTCATAACCCCTGGCGCGATATTGCTCAACGTCGCGGTCGAAGTTCGATGTGGCGACACCCCAGTGGTGGAATCCGTAGCCGCACTTCTCGATCGTCTCCCGATAGACGGACGGCGCGTCGTTGTACTGCTCTATGAGCTCGATCATCATGTGGCCGGCGAAGCTCATGGCGATGGCGGAGTCGGCGTCCGAGGGTTGGCCGCGATATCTAGCGTCTTCGCCCTTGAAATGATCCACCACGAACCACGGCCCGACCTTTAGGTCCCTGACCCAGTGGTCGATTGCTTCGCGGATGTTCTTCACGACATATGCCGACTGGATGATGCCGTCGTCCGGCTGGCCGAAATTTACAAGACTCATTCGCGCACCTCATTCGAGAAGTTTGTCCGTAGCTGAAGCCAAACGCAGCCGAACCCGTGCGAGCTCGGCGAGGCCAGCGTCGTGAGTATAGTGTGACCAGGCCAAGCTTTAACACATAGTCCAGAATCTCCGACTTAGACCTCTGGTTTGTGCGTCATGCGCTTCTCCTGTCCTGATACAATGAATGTGCCACCAGAGCAGGCTCCACGGGACAAGCTTCCAAGTTGCCTAACTCCTGATAATCGCGGTTACCGGACAACTGGATTCATTCCAGATGACCATTGGGAACAGCATTCACCACCAAAATCGGACATCACCCCAGAAACGCGCCATTAATGTGCTCCATCGCGACCTGTGATTCAATAGAGCCGATAGATGCTAATGGCCGAGCCAACCCAAGACCGGTGTGGAAAATGCGGGGTGGAGATTGACCCGAACCGCAGGATTGACTACACCTTGAAGGACGGCACGAGGGTTTGTGATTCTTGCTTCGTGAAAGGAACGGCGAGCCCAACCCGCCGAGCCGAATAATCGTCTTGAATTCACGCCAAGATTAAGCTGCTAGGCTTTCAATCGAGTCCGAGTTGGCCTCGCCATTTTCTGCGCCATGTGAAGCAGTAGTTTTCGGTCCGGTTCCTCGATGCGACGCAGCAGACTACGAAATCGATCGAGGACTCGCCCATCTTTTCCTGTGCTTCCCCAGCCAACTTCGTCGGCAGTCGTTCGCTTCGGAAGACTTGGCGGTGTGGCGGGTTTATCGCCGTCGTAGAACAGTTGGTACATCGGAACTTCCATAGCTCGCGCCAACTTCTCCAGGGTTTCGATCGCCGGCACCGTGTGCCCATTTTCTACGCGCGAAATGTAGCAGCGGAGCAAGCCGGTGCGCTTTTCGATATCGCCCTGTGAGAGCTTCTTTTCCTCTCGCAAAGCTCGCAATCTATCGGCTATAACCATTTGATTCCTCCAAGGCACGGAAACAGAAGAGATGTGATAACGGACCAAGCGTGGCCGAACGAAGGACGGAGCATACCGCGATACCACATGATCGTCCACTCGCTAACTGGTCAATGCCCGATTAACGCGCTAACCGAACATGTGGATTTCGACATTGGGGGCAGGGAGGCTGCCTATTCAAACGCAGTATGATCAGCGGTGAACCGTTGAGTGAGCTTTTTGCGGAAGGCCGAATCCCGGATGAGTTTTTGTAGTTTGCGGATGTAAACGCCCCGAAGCCTCTCAGTATCTTTCCCGGCCTCGACTGCACGGGCGGTTTCCCACTCGGTTTCTAAGAACAGTGCACCCAGAACGTGCTCGGCATGATGGGCTGCGGTCCCGGTGGCCAACATCTTTTCAAACGCGGCCCTTACCAATGGATCCTGCTCAAGCTGCCCTTTGACGGCCGCATGCGCAATCAGGTGGGCCAACGGATTTACAGGTTCGCCTCCCACCGTGATCTCATAGGGCTCGCCTTCGCGGAGGTCTGCGAACTCAAGGGCATTGTGAATGTGTTTCAGGTGCATATGTTCTTGTATCGCCTTCGCGAAGAGCTGGCTCTCATGCGGGAGCTGGGCCACTGTATCCGCTTTGACAGCTTCGTAGACGATCTTTTCATGCTGGCCAACCAGATTGCGAAGTTCTATAAATATGGGATCGTCCATTTCCGGTACCCCTCTAAGGGCTAATGCTACTACGCCGTAGCTTGGTGTGGCGAGGGGGCGGTGCTTCAGTCGCTTATAAAATTCACATCTCCGGTAATCCGACTAATCAGGAGTTACAAAGTCCGGCAGAAGAAACCGGTCTGATGACTTCAAGTCTTCACACACGAACGTCGAGAATTGGGGCTTCGCGAATCCAAGGACAGGCAAGCCGTACTGGCTACGCCGAGTGCAGAAGAACTGGCTTATTCCCGCGGCAACGAAAGTGGGAATCGGTCGAATCGGCTGGCACACATCGACAGACGAGCTATAATGCAGCCGCATTAGCCTCGGGGGTAGCGTAATCGCGCGAAGATCGGCGCGCCGCAAAGCTGCGGAGTCACCTTTGAATACGAGGGAGTGATGAAATGAGAAGACAATATCGCTCGTTCCTTTTTGCGTTGCTCGTTCCGGCATTCTTCCTCGTCAGCGCATTCATCGTCGTTGCGGCGGCTCAGGAACAAGGGTCGCACGCGGTCAAGCAGGAGCGCTGGTCCAATCCTGCCACCTGGCCAGACGGGAAGGTGCCCCGCGCAGGGGACACGGTCACCATTGAAAAAGGCAAGACTGTGCTCCTCGACGTCAGTCCGCCGTCGCTGGGCGGCTTGCGAATCGACGGCAAACTCAGCTTCTCGGACAAAGCCGACATCGAGCTGACCACCGAGTCGATCATCGTGTACGGGGAACTGGAAATCGGCACCGAAGCCAGACCCCACACGCGCAAGGCGACCATCACCCTCACCGACAATGTCCCTGGTAACGACCGCGGGATCATGATCGCGGGCGGAACCCTGAACCTGCATGGTGACCGGACGAATTCCTGGACCAAACTCGCTGGAACGGCCAAGGCCGGTAGCGCCAGGATCGAAGTCTTAAATGCCAGCGGCTGGCGAAAAGGGGACGTGATCGTCCTTGCGTCGACCGACTTCGATTCCACGCAGGCGGAGAAGCGAACCATCGCCGCCATTGCAGGGAACGCGATCACGCTCGATCAGCCCCTCAAGTACATGCATTTCGGCAAAATCACGTTCGGCGTCGATGAGCGTGGTGAAGTCGGCTTGCTGACGCGAAATATTCTTATCCAGGCTTCGGACGACGCAGAGCGCTCCTACTTCGGGGGGCATATCATGGCGATGACCGGGTCCAAAATGTATGTCTCCGGCGTCGAATTGAACCGGATGGGTCAGAACATGCATCTGGCCCGGTATCCGATCCACTGGCATCTGGTCGGCGACGGCCAAGGGCAGTACATCGAGAATTCATCGATTCACGACACCTACAGCCGCTGCGTGACGGTGCATGGCACCAATAACGTGCGAGTGGAAAACAACGTGGCCTTCAACACCGTGGGTCACTGCTACTTCCTGGAAGACGCCGTCGAAACGGGCAACCAGTTCATCCACAACCTGGGAATGCAGACCAAGTGCCATCCGGACGGCAAACCCTGTGTTCCGACAAACCTCGGCCCGATCGGATCGGAGGGCAAACCGGTCTTCGATCCGGCCGGGCAGAGCGCCAAGGATATCCTGATCCCTTCCGACAACACGGCGTCGACTTTCTGGATCACCAATCCGGACAATATTTTCCGGGACAACGTGGCCGCGGGGTCCGAGGCGACGGGTTTCTGGTTGGCATTGCCGCAGCACCCGACGGGCGCGTTCGTAGGCACGGAAGGCAGCAAGACAACCTGGCCACGTCGAACCCGGGTGCGGGAGTTCAAGGGCAACACCGCCCATTCGAACTTCGACGGTTTCATGTTCGACCGCGGCCCACAGCCCGATGGCCATTTCGGGCCCGGCGGCCATATGGCCCTGGCCAATCCGGCCGACGGGAACAGCCCCATCGTGGAGACGGTCTTCGAGGATTTCACCGGCTACAAGAACCGCAACAGCGGCATGTGGGCCCGCGGTGAGATGGACACGTTCAAGGACTTGAAGCTGGCCGACAACGCCATCGGCTATACGCATGCGTCCGGCAACTTCGGCCGTTCCGACTTCACGTCACGGGTGGTCGACTCGCTGTTCGTGGGCGAGACCGAGAACATCGGCAACCCCCGGGCGCCGGCGGAGATGGCTTACGGCCGCAGCTTGCCGGAGCCCGAACTTCCGGATTTCCCGATCCGCGGCTACGAGTTCTACGATTACCGTCATGAACTGGACAATGACACCTTCGTGAATTTCCAGGACAACGCCACCCGCAAGACGGGAGCGATCTCTTACCTGCTGTTCACCAGCTTCGGAATGAGCTCCAACAACACCGTACAGCGCGCGAAATTCATCAACGCCAAGCCGGTGTACTTCCCACCGATGGAGCACAAGTGGAGCAACGACGATTACGGCAATGGGAGCTACAAGACCTCGGTGTTCCACGACGTGGACGGCTCGGTCAGCGGTGTCCCGGACTCCTTCGTTCTGATCAATGACCAGGATGACGGACTCGCCATCGACAAGTCCTGCGAGATCAAGCCGACCTGGAACGCCGCCGTGTGCAAGGGCGATGTCGGACGCTTGGCCGTCGGCGGCCCCGGCGACGGCGGCGGTTTCCCGGGTATCCCCGGCGCCGGAGGCGCGCCTGGCGCAGGCCCTGCCAGAACCGCACAAGCGGGTCCCAGCGCGCCCGCCGGTCCTGGCCCAGCCGGTCCTGGCCTAGCGGCAGTTCGTCGCGGTCCCGGCGCAGTGTTTGGCCGACCCAGCGGACCTCCCCAGCCGCCAGTCATTCTCAGCCGCAATGGCAAGGAATTCACCCTAACCGGGGAAACCAACATACGCGCCGGCACCGAGGTCAAGGTGACCACCGAAAGGCCGTCCGTGGCCCTGCGCCTCAGCGAACTGGACAGCGGCTCGTGGGTGATCTTCGAGCTGCCGGGATTCGCCACGGCAGCCTCGGGTACGCCGCAGGACAGCCTGGATGCGCTGCGCAAGGCCAGCGCCACCTCGTACTACAAGGGCAAGGACGCGCTCTGGGTGAAGGTTGTCTCCAACGGCGAAGGCGCCCGCATCAGCGGCCCTGGCGCCGGAGGAACCAGCGTCCAGGTCAGCCGGTAAGCTGGATCCTGTCGTATGAGCAAGAGCCCCCGGCACAGGCCGGGGGCTTCCCCAGCGCTGAGAACCGGCGCCTCGACACGCGCGCACGATAGTCGTTTAGCCATGGACGATAGCTAACAGCAAAAAATGCCCATCGGGGAAACCAGAGTGGTTGCTTTCTCGTGGCCCGACAAAAGCATGGATGCTGTCCAATCGGATCAGGCAAGGTCCTGATTAACGCAGTAACCGGGAAAGTGGGTACTGGAACCCACATGTCCGATAATCC
>CAVVZY010000010.1:0-712055 GCA_963752925.1 uncultured Acidobacteriota bacterium
AAGGAGCTTTCCGTTCTCATCGTACCGGGTCTTAGACCGCACGAGAAGCGTCTGACGGTCCGGTCGCACGTCTTCTCTTTCCAGATACATCAGTTCTTTTTTCGGAACGCGGGCTCGTATAGTGTCCCGTAACGTAGCTCTTCGTATGATTTGCAGGCCTTGAAGAATGCTTCCTTCTGTACTTGCGAATAGGTCTTCACGGGGCCGCTTCGTTTCATGTTTCCAAGCTCTGATTTCCGGATCGGCCCTTTTCCATCCGGCAAGCCAATCGTTTTCCGAACGAACTGGTTGACCCGCATAGTCTTCCAGTCCGCGGTGTGCTTGTCGTTTCCTTTCTTTTTCATGTATCGATGGTCGTTGCCCTTCTCCATGAGCCAGCGGTGAAAATCCAATAGATGGTCGTGGTCGATTTCATCGACGAAGTGTCGGTCCGTCCATTTTTCAAACTGCCTGAGAGTCTGCCTGTGCGCCTTCAAGTGTGTCGGCACTGAATGAAACCTGTACGGTGTGCAGCCGAGCCTCGATGGCATCCGCAATCGTGATTCGTTCAGCCTTCTTCTTTAGAGGGTCGGGCCGTTCGAAGCCATCAGCGGCGTCTTCGAGGTGTCGCTCTTTCGCCCTTGCAGCCTTTACCGCCGCCTCGAAATTCCCCTTGACCCTCTGCTCGCGCTTCTTGCCCTCGGTCCAGACCAGGTAGAACTTGCCTTTTCGCTCTGCTTCGGATGGTTTCAGCTTGTCGTCCGGTGGTCGAAGATTTTGACTCCAGCGCCAGCGCCCTTTGGGGTCTTTGATTCGTTCTCGAATACTTACAGTCGTATTTGCCATGCCCCTAAATACTTCCTTTCAGAGCAAAGCCTCGATTCCTTGGGACAAATTTGGGACAAGCTAAAGGTAGGCTACCAACCGTTCTGAAATGAGTCGCTTAGAAAGGCTTGGTAGCGATACCGGGAATCGAACCCGGATTTGAGCCTTGAGAGGGCTCCGTCCTAACCCTTAGACGATATCGCCACACCCGGCGCTTTCCCGCGATTGCAGAACTTCGCAAGAATCGCAGGGAAATCGTGGGAACTTGTACTCGCAATTTTCGCACGCTTAAATCGTCGGCGCAAGCGCGCCAATCCGCCATCGCTGGTTTGTGTTAGAATTCCGCCTCCCATGCACAGAGCAGGAGAGTTTCTAGGAAAAGTAGTTCGCCGATTCGATCAGCCGGAAGCAACGCTTGCGTGGCTCGCGAGTGCCTGGCCGGCAATCGCCGGGAAGACGTTCGCAGCTCACACGCGGCCCGTGAAATGCGACGGCGGCTCCCTCGAGGTGGCGGCGGACGCCAAAGCGTGGCAGCAGCAGATCGAGGGCATGAAGCGCGAGTTGCGCGATCGGATCAATCGGGCCTGGGGCGGCAACCTCGTCCGCGAAGTGCGGTTCGTCGCCGCGAAACCTGGCCCCAAGCACGTTTCCCACGAGGCCGACAACGCCCACACCCCGTTTATTCGCCGGCGCCGCGCCTAATTCACCGGCCAACGGCTCTGTACGCCTCCCGGCCTGAGATTTTCTCGGTTGGCGGGCGCGCTTGCATTGCGTCTCGTTTCTACTAAGATGATTCTCATGATTCATATTGCGTATTTTGGGCGAAGCGGGCGGCCATGAAGATCAGTCGGGAAGACGTGTTGAGGGTGGCCGAATTGGCGCACCTCGGGTTGTTGCCCGAGGAAGTCGAGACCTACCGCGACAAACTCGACGGAATCCTCTCGTACATTGACAAATTGAAGGAGCTCGATATTACCCATGTCGAGCCTATGGCGCAGGTGATCTACGCGCCGGCTACGCCCGGCGCAAACACGAGTCATCCGGAGCTCCGCGAGGACGTCGTGCGACCCTGTGATGTCTCCGGCCCCATCCTCTCGTGTGCGCCCGATGCCGCCAAGCCCTTCTTCCGCGTTCCCAAAGTGATTGACCGATGACACCGGCGAGGCACCCACGGTGAGCGCAACCACTGCCTGGACGATTGCCGGGGTGCGCGCGGCACTTCTGGCCAAGAAGATTTCTGCGCGCGAGCTTGCCGCGGAATTCTATGGCCGGATTGAGCGACGCAACGGCGAACTAAATGCTTATCTGACGCTCTCACCCGAGCGTGCCTACGCACAAGCGGATCGAGTGGATACGGCCATCGCGCGTGGCGAGACTTTGCCGCCGCTCGCGGGCGTACCGATAGCCATCAAGGACGTCATCAGCACCCGCGGCATTCGCACCACCTGCGCGTCCAAGATCCTCGAAACGTACGTGCCGCCCTATGACGCAACGGCCGTAGAACGCCTCGACAAAGCCGGCGCCATCTTTCTCGGCAAGACGAACTGTGACGAATTCGCCATGGGCGGCTCGAACGAGAACTCCGCCTATGGGCCAGTGCGCAATCCGGTCGCTCCCGATCGCGTCCCCGGAGGCTCAAGCGGCGGATCGGCCGCCGCCGTGTCTGCGGGCCTCGCCGTTGCAGCGCTGGGAACCGATACGGGCGGTTCGATTCGCCAGCCCGGATCGTTCTGCGGGATTCCTGGCATGATGCCCACGTATGGCCGCGTCTCCCGCTACGGCCTGATCGCGTTTGCATCCTCGCTCGACAAGATTGGCCCCTTCGCCGGGAATGTTGCCGATGCCGCCACGGTGTTATCGGTTATTGCGGGGCACGACGAGAACGATTCCACGTCCGCTCCGGTGCCCGTCCCGGACTATACGGTTGAGATCAACAAGCCGATCCAAGGCCTTCGCATCGGGGTGCCGGAAGACTACTTCGGCGCGGGTCTCGACCCGGAGGTCAAAGAAAAAGTACAGGTGGGGATTGCACTCCTCGAGCGCTTGGGCTGCCGGCGAGTTCCCCTGCGAATGCCACACACGGACTACGCGATCGCCACCTATTATATTCTCGCGACGGCCGAGGCCAGCTCGAACCTTGCCCGGTTCGACGGTGTGCGCTACGGACTTCGCGTGCCCGGCGCGACCCTCACGGAAATGTATCGCCAGACGCGCGAACGCGGCTTCGGCCCCGAGGTAAAGTGCAGGATTATGCTCGGAACCTACGCCCTCTCGGCGGGCTACTATGATGCCTACTACCTGCGCGCGCAAAGTGTCCGTACGCTGATCGCGCGAGATTTTGCGGACGCTTTTCAGAAGGTGGATGCCATCATCACTCCCACGGCGCCCACCACCGCGTTCCGCCTTGGCGAGAAGACCGCGGACCCGCTTCAGATGTACCTGGCGGACATCTATACCGTCACCGGGTCGCTCGCCGGAGTCCCCGGCATCTCCGTGCCCTGCGGGCGGACCACGACCGGACTTCCCGTCGGAATGCAGATCTTCGGACCGCACTTCAAGGAGGGGTCTGTCCTTCAAATCGCGCACGCCTTCGAACAGGCTGGCGGTTCCTCGCTTTAAGCAATGCCCTCTTTCTGAGCTACCATCAAGATTCCCCCACGCGAAATAAATACGAAATACCGTAGAAACATTCCAAAGTTAGACATTCCTTTCCATTTTGGGCGCAAGAAGATGGTGCGTTTGATTGAAACGCAATCTATTTTCGTGCATCTAAATGTCGGATTGAGAGGGCTTTGCTGCAAATACTAACCGCGGAGTTCTAGCTCGGTAGTACGGAACGACTATTGCTAGGAGATAGGGCGGCAATTAGTCTGTGTAAAGCATCGAACGAATCGGAGGCCACCGCGATGGTCCGGATCAGATCGAGCCAGAAGGTTTTTACCGAGGAAGAGGTCGCCAATCTGACGGGCATCTGCAGCGAGCATCTGCGCGGCCTGGCGCGGAACAAACACCTCGGAACTCTGGCTGGCGTGGCCGAAGCCGCCGCCGGCGCCGAGAAATGGCTCTTCAGCAATTCCGATTTGATGATCATGACCGTGCTACATCCCCGCTGCCAGCACTAAGTATCGCCTCCCAGTTCGATCCCCGAAGCTTGTTGTAGGCCATGCTTATCCGGCGTATTCTCAGTCATCGCCAGAGCGGATCTTCCTCAACCGAATTGCCTCATCCGGCATCCTACAGGTACAAGGGGCGCAATAGGCGTGACATTGAACCGAAAATCGGTACTGCGGATCTGGTTAAGCGTCGCGCCAACGCTAGTCTTGTTCCTGGCTGTCGCTCCGCTGGCTCCCAGCCTCAGGGCCCAGGACTCCGCCAGTCCTGGTGCGGTGCCTTCCAGTAAGAGTCAACAGGGGCCGCCCGCTGCCGGTCCCGTCCTGCCCCGTGGAAAGAAGCTCATGCTGACCGATGGCAGCTTTGAACTTGTGCGCGAATACAAAATTGACGGTGACCGCGTACGGTATTACGACCTGGACAGTTCTCAATGGTATCAGATGCCTGTTGCCATGGTCGACTGGGAGGCTACCAAGAAAGCCGAGGCGGCAGAAGCCCAGCGGGACGCCGCGATCGTCGCGAAAGTGCACAAACAAGAGGCCGCTCGCCTGGCCGTTCCGCTCGATATTGACGCCAGCCTGGAAGTCGCCCCTGGAATCTTTCTGCCCCCCGGCGATCATCTGTTTGTCTACGACGGCAAAGCTGTGCGGCCTCTCCCGCAAGCGGAAACGGACTCAAAACTTTCAAAGGGTCATTTCATCGCCCAGATAATGGTCCCGATTCCCATTGTCCCCACTCGCCACTCCATATCGATCCAGGGAGCTCACGCCAAGCTCCGCATTGTTGCGGGCCGCCCGGAATTCTACGTTCGCGTGTCGGATGGCCGCCAGCCAGAGCTGGTGCTGATCCGGGCGAAAGCCCATGGGGACATCCGTCACGTAGAGAACTTGGACCAGATATTCGGATCGACAAACGAGAATCGGGACTTGGTGCCGATACAGCGCTGGGACATCGCGGGCGGCGTTTTCCGATATACGCTTGGCCAGGAGATCGCACCGGGGGAATATGCGATCGCGGAGATGGTCCGGGACCAGGGCGCGAGTCTCTACGTTTGGGACTTCGGCGTTGATGCGAGTGCGGCGCCGCCAGCGTCGAAGAAATGATGACAATGAAGAAGATGGAAGGCTACTTCGATGGCGCGGACTGTGGCTGCACAAGTTCCGCCAAGAGCGCTGCCAGAGCGGAGATTTGGAAAGGCTTTTGCAGAACCCGGGCGCCCTTCTCGCGATAGCGGGCCGAAACAGATGAATCCACGAGTTCGCCGGTCATGAAGACAAATCGCGGCAACGAACTTCCTAGCCGGTGGCCGAGTTCCTCGAATAATTTCCCACCACTCATTCCCGGAAGATTGAAATCACAAACGATGACTTCACAAGTATTCCTTGCAAGATAGGCCAGCGCCGCTTCAGAGCTTTCCGCCACCTGGACGTTCATGCCGCGCGCCGAAAGACCGTCTTGCACGATTTCACGGATGCCTTCTTCGTCATCCACGATCAAGACGGAATGCCCTCGCAGCGCCGAACTGCCGACCGAGGGAGCGGCGGACTTCGCAGCGGGAGCCAGGGGTGCCTCCGAAGTCTTGCTTTCGGCGGCCGCCGGCAAGAGGACGCGGACGGCAGCGCCCGCGCCAGGCTTGGACTCAATTTCGATCGTCCCGCCGTGCTCCTTGACGACCGCCAGGCAAATCGTTAGGCCAAGCCCGCTTCCCCCACCGGGGCGTTTCGTCGTGAAGAACGGATCGAAAACCTTGCCTATAATCTCGGGAGCGATGCCCGGGCCGTCGTCCGCAAACGTCACGCGGATTTTTTCGCCGACGCGGCTCATGGAAATGTCCAACACCCCGTGCTCATGGGCCGGCGAAATAGATTGTTCGGCGTTGGCAATGATATTCAAGAACACCTGCAGCAGAAGCTTTCGATCGCCATCCACGGGTGGCAGATCGACCGGCACCGCGCATGTCACGCGAATATTCTTCTTTTCAAGGTTCGCATGCTCGGTTTGCAGCGCTTCTCTGAGGATCTCGTCCAGCCGGACTTTCGTCCGTCCTTGAGCCAGCGGTCGTGAAAAGGCGAGAAGATTTTGGACGATCGCCGCCGCACGGCGAGCTTGTTGCAAGACCAGATCCACCTGGCGGCGCGTAGCGTCTTCCGTAGCGCGCTCCCGGAGGAGATCGCTGACGCCGAGAATGGCCGTGAGCGGGTTGTTCAATTCGTGTGCCGCGCCGGCCATCATCTGGCCCATGGCTGCGAATTTTTCCTTGTCGGCGAGCTGCTGCTCCAGCTGCCTCGATTCCGTTACGTCCCGGCCGGATGAAACCATGCCAACGATCGTCCCCTTTTCGTCGAACAGGGGATTTGCGATGACCCGCAACGTTTTCCAGCTTCCATCCGCGTGCTGAGCGCGGATTTCGATCTGTTCCTGACTCTTTCGGCCGGAAATAGCAGTTTGGAACATGCCGGTGAGCTTCGATCGGTCTTCCGGGCTGATGCGCTGGCCAATAGGCTTGCCGATATACTCCTCAGGCGTCACACCGAGAATGTCTTTCACCTGATCACTCACAAACTTGAACCGACCCTCGCGATCGAGCACGACGATCAGGTCGGGAAAACATTCGACCAGGCTCCGTACAAACTCCTGTTCCTGATGAAGTTTTCTTTCCATCTCGTAACGCGCGGTGACGTCACGCGTAATTTTCGAGAACCCTCGGAGTCTCCCTTCCTGATCGCGTAGAGCCGTAATCACCACATTCGCTAGGAATCGGGTTCCATCCTTGCGCAACCGCCAGCCCTCGTCCTCGCACTGGCCTTTAGCCACCGCTTCTTTCAACTCTCGATCGGTCTTGCCGCTCTTAATGTCTTCCGGCGGAAAGAAGATCGAAAAGTGCTTCCCGATGATTTCGTTTGCTTTGTATCCCTTAATGCGTTCCGCGCCCCTATTCCAGCTGGTCACATTTCCGTCGGAGTCTAGCGTGAAAATCGCATAGTCCGTCACGCCCTCCACCATCAGGCGGACTCGCTCCTCGCTTTCACGCAGGGCCTCTTCCATCCGTTTTCGCTCGGTGACGTCTCGCGCGGAGGTCACCAACCCGCTTATTTTTCCATCCTCGTCGAAAAACGGCCTGGCGGTGAGCAACAGGTCTCGCCAGGAACCATCGGCATGCGATGACCGAAACTCGACCTGTCCCTCGCTTTGCTCACCTCGGACGATGCTCTGGAACACGCTGTGCAGCTTCGCTTTGTCCTCTTCATTGGCGCGCGTGCCGAATACGCGCCCGATATATTCGGTCGGCCGCCACCCTAAGACTTTCTCCACATGATCGCTCATGTAGATGAAACGTCCTTCGCGGTCCAGCACGGCGATTAAATCCGGGAAACTCGCCACTAGGCGGCGCGTGAAGCTCTGTTCCTGCTCAAGGCGCTTCTCCATCTCCCTCCGCTCGGTGATGTCGATCAGCGTTCCCTGCAAGCGAACCGGTCGGCCGGACGCGTCGAGTATCGCGAATCCCGAAGTGAGGCAATAGATGAGTCTTCCGTCCTTGCGGCGCATTGCGATCTCGCGTTCGTGCACCGCGCCCTTGGCTTCAAGCTCGCGGATGATCGCGTCTCGAGCGGTAGGGTCGGCATACAGGTCCCGGAAATTGATGGCCTGCAGCTCTTCCTTGCTGCTGTATCCGAGGATTCTGACAAGGGCGGGATTCGCATCGAGCAGTTGCCCACTCGGTGTTACAAAGAGGATTCCCTCGCTGAAGGAATCAAAGAGTTCCTTAAAACGGATTTCGGATTCGTGATGTTCGGTAACATCGCGCGCCCAGCCGATGATGGATTTTTCCTCGCCCTCCACGGCGGTCTGCAGCCAGCACTCGAAATAGCGGAGCGCTTTATCCTTCTTGAGCCACACCGGGATCGTTCCGGACCACACACCAGCTTTGAGCAAAGCCGGAAACGCCCGTTGGGCCTCCGCCAGAGTGGGCGATTCGACGAAATCGCTGAGCGGACGGCCGATCAGTTCCTGAAACGACGCTCCCAGAAATTCCGAAAGGCGGAGATTGGCGACCCGAATTTCACCCTTAGGAGAAAGTGTAAAGAGCGCCTGGTCCAGGTTGTCAATCAACTCGCGGTAGTTATGCTGCGAGCGGACGATCGCCTCCGTCAGCTTTTCGACCTGGCCTTCCGAGGCCGACTCGGCTACAGCCTGGGTGTGGCGTCCGTGCAATGGGTCCGTGGACATGAATGCGTTCGCTCTAGCTCTCTTTTCGCAAGGCTCCCGCCGGAGCCAGATTGGGGGTTCTCGTCTAAAATTCTACAGACGTGGGACTCTCGGCGGGAAAAGAAAGCGGCTGGCTATTTCAAGTTGCTCAACACGCGCAGTCAGGTCTCACTGCGAAGGATATGAGCCGGCCTGCGGCGAGGCCACAGATCGGGTTTTACGGGCCGCTTGAGCACGTCAACAAAAAGGGCCGACCCGCCTCGCGGCGAATCGGCCCTGGGCTCTTCTTTGAGACTCGGAGAAGCTCTGATGCCCTAGCTTTCCGCGATCGCGTCGGTATCCTTGCGCAGGAAATCGAGCGCCGCCGCTTCTTCCGGCGTGAGCTCGGGCTCCATCGCTTGCGGCTCCTCCTTCGGAATTTCGGTGAGGAGCTGGATATTGCGGTAGCGCTCGAGACCCGTGCCCGCAGGGATCAGCCGGCCCATGATCACGTTTTCCTTCAAGCCGCGGAGGTAATCCACCTTCCCGGAAATCGCCGCTTCGGTAAGAACGCGCGTCGTCTCCTGGAAGCTCGCCGCGGAGATGAAAGAGTCGGTCGAAAGCGATGCCTTCGTGATGCCAAGGAGCAGCGGACGCCCAGTTGCGGGGCGGCCGCCATCACTGATTATCCGGTCGTTTTCTTCGCGGAAGCGGAACTTGTCCACCTGCTCCTCTAGGAGGAAAGTCGTGTCGCCCACGTCCTCGACCTTGACCCAACGCATCATCTGGCGAACGATCGTCTCGATGTGCTTATCGTTGATGTTGACGCCCTGCAGCCGGTAGACTTCCTGAACCGAATTGACCAGGTAGGCCTGCGTGTACTTTTCGCCGAGGACCGCCAGCAGATCGTGCGGGTTGAGCGGGCCGTCAATGAGCGGCTCGCCGGCGCGCACGTGCTCGCCTTCCTGCACGTTAATGTGCACGCCGCGCGGGATGGAATATTCTTTCACCGTCTTGCCATCTTCGCTCTCGACGTACGTCTTGCGCTGGCCCTTGGCAATTTCGCCGTACTTCACGACGCCGTCGATTTCGCTGATGACCGCCGGGTCGCGGGGCTTGCGCGTTTCGAATAGTTCCACGACGCGTGGGAGACCGCCGGTGATGTCCTTGGTCTTGGTGGTCTCGCGCGGGATCTTGGCGAGCACGTCGCCGGGTTGCACTTCGTCGCCATCCACGACCATCAAGTGGGCGCGGGACGGCATCAGGTACTTCTTCTTGGCGCGGCCGGCGGAATCGCGGACCAAAATCGTCGGCTGATGCTTTTCGTCACCCGGAGGAAGCGTGACGACCAGCTGCGAAAGACCCGTGACTTCGTCCACCTGCTCTTCGATCGTGATGCCAGGCTGCAAATCCTTGAACTCGACTGTACCGCCCGTTTCCGTGAGGATCGAGAACGTGTACGGGTCCCATTCGACCATGGTCTGGCCGAGCGTGACCGGCTGTCCGTCTTCGACTTTGAAACGCGCGCCGTAAACCACGTGGTGGCGTTCCTTTTCACGGCCCT
The DNA here is from genome assembly GCA_963752925.1 of uncultured Acidobacteriota bacterium. Taxonomy (GTDB): domain Bacteria; phylum Acidobacteriota; class Terriglobia; order Acidiferrales; family UBA7541; genus Palsa-295. Next base: position 9,665 of record CAVVZY010000010.1, read on the forward strand.
TTTCGTCCACGACCGCGATCAAGCCGGACCGGTTCATGGCGATCAGAGTCTTGCCGCGGCCCTCGACCACTTTCAGGTCGATGTACTTCACGAAGCCGTTGTTGCGGGCCTCGACCTTCGACTGCTCGGTGACGCGGGTCGCCGTGCCGCCGATGTGGAACGTCCGCATGGTGAGCTGCGTGCCCGGCTCGCCGATGGACTGCGCGGCGATGACGCCGACTGCTTCGCCCATTTCCACGAAGCGTCCGGTCGCCAGGTTGCGCCCGTAGCACCGCGCGCAAACACCGCGCCGGGATTCGCACGTGAGCACGGAGCGAATGTTCACCCGCTCGATGCCCGCGGCCTGGATTGCGTTTGCCAGCTCTTCGGTGATTTCCTGGTTAATCTCGACGATCACGTTACCTTCGTAGTCCTTGATCTTCTCAAGCGACACGCGGCCGATGACGCGATCGCGCAGCGGCTCGACTTCGACGCCGGCTTCGAGAATCGGTTCGACGTAAATTCCGTCGGCCGTGCCGCAGTCGAATTCGTTGATGATCACATCTTGCGCCACGTCCACCAGACGCCGCGTGAGGTAGCCGGAATCGGCGGTCTTGAGCGCCGTATCGGCCAGGCCCTTGCGCGCGCCGTGCGTGGAGATGAAGTATTGCAGCACGGTAAGACCTTCGCGGAAGTTCGAGGTGATCGGCGTTTCGATGACTTCGCCCGAGGGCTTGGCCATCAACCCGCGCATTCCGGAAAGCTGCCGGATCTGCTGTTTCGATCCGCGCGCGCCGGAATCGGCCATGACGTAGACCGGATTGATCACGCCCTGCTTGTCCTGCTCCTCGAGCGCCTTGAACATTTCATCGGCGACTCTTTCGGTTATGTCGCTCCAGATGGCGATGACTTTGTTGTAGCGTTCGCCGTTGGTGATCGCACCGTCCAGGTATTGCTGCTGGACCTTCACGACCTCGTGCTCGGCCGCGTCCACCAGCTTGAACTTCACGCTGGGGATGACCATGTCGCTGATGCCGATCGAAATTCCAGACTTCGTGGCGTAGAGGAACCCGAGTTCCTTTAGCCGGTCGAGCATCACCACGGTCTTTTCGAGGCCGAAGCGGAGATAGGAATAAAGTACCAGAGCCTGTACGCCCTTCTTCTTGAGCAAGCCGTTGATGAACGGCATGTCCGACGGCAGGTGATCGTTGAAAATCACTCGGCCGACCGTGGTCTGCAGGAATTGCTTCGAGAGATTCACGGGCTCGGTGTGCGAGACGTCCTGATCGTCGTAGGCGTTCGTGAGATCAATGACCTCGCCGGTGTAACGCATGCGGATCGGCGTGAGCAATTCAACCTCGTTGGCTTCGAGCGCCATGACTACTTCGTCGCTTGATCCGAATGCGCGGCCTTCGCCCTTGGCCTTCGGCTTGGCCTTCGTCATGTAGTAAATACCCAGCACCATGTCCTGCGTCGGAACGGCGAGTGGATATCCGTTGGCCGGCGAAAGGATGTTGTGCGAGCTGAGCATCAGCACGGAAGCTTCCACCTGCGCCTCGGGCGATAGCGGAATGTGAACCGCCATCTGGTCGCCGTCGAAGTCTGCGTTGAACGCCGTGCAAACGAGCGGATGGATCCGGATCGCCTTGCCTTCCACGAGGACCGGCTCGAAAGCCTGAATGCCGAGGCGGTGAAGCGTGGGTGCGCGGTTGAGCAGCACGGGATGCTCGCGAATCACATCCTCGAGAATGTCCCAGACGATCGCTTCCTGCGCCTCGACAAGCTCCTTCGCCTGCTTGATGGTGGTGCAGTGTCCAGCGGCTTCGAGCTTGTGGTAAATGAACGGCTTGAAAAGCTCGAGCGCCATCTTTTTCGGCAGACCGCACTGATGCAGTTTCAGTTCCGGGCCTACGACGATTACCGACCGGCCCGAATAATCCACGCGCTTGCCGAGCAGGTTCTGGCGGAAGCGGCCCTGCTTGCCCTTGAGCGTGTCGGACAACGACTTGAGCGGGCGGTTGTTCGTCCCGCGCAGCACGCGGCCGCGGCGGCCGTTGTCGAACAGCGCGTCAACGGCTTCCTGCAGCATGCGCTTTTCGTTTCGGACGATCACGTCGGGAGCGTGCAGCTCCATGAGCTTCTTCAGGCGGTTGTTGCGGTTGATCACGCGCCGGTAAAGGTCGTTCAAGTCCGACGTGGCGAACCGGCCGCCGTCGAGAGGCACCAGCGGGCGCAACTCGGGCGGCAGGACCGGAATTACGTCCAGAATCATCCACTCCGGCTTGTTGCCGCTCTTGCGGAACGCTTCGAGAACCTTCAGACGCTTCGCGAACTTGATCCGCTTCTGCAGGCTGGGGTCGATCTTCATCTTCTCGCGGAGTTCAGTCGAGAGCTTCTCCACGTCCACCCGGCGCAGGAGTTCCTTGATGGCTTCGGCGCCCATGCGCACGTCGCATTTTCCCGGAAATTCCCGCTGGAGTTCGCGGTACTTTTCCTCGGGTAGGATTTCCTTTTCCTTGAGTCCCGGCACTTCGCCCGGATCAACGCAGACGAACGTCTCGAAGTAGAGAATGTGTTCGAGATCGCGCATCGTGATGTCGAGCAGGTAGCCGATGCGACTCGGCAGCCCCTTGAAGAACCATACGTGCGAGCAGGGCGAAGCCAGCTCGATATGGCCCAGGCGCTCGCGGCGCACCTTGCTCAGCGTCACTTCGACGCCGCACTTGTCGCAGATGACTCCGCGGTGCTTCATGCGCTTGTATTTTCCGCACAGGCACTCCCAGTCCGTGACGGGGCCAAAAATCTTGGCGCAGAACAGGCCGTCGCGCTCGGGCTTGAAAGTCCGGTAGTTGATCGTCTCCGGCTTGGTTACTTCGCCGTGCGACCACGAACGGATTTTCTCCGGACTCGCAAGGCTGATGCGAATCGAATCAAAATCCGCGATCTGACTGGCACGGTCATAAGGGCTTGATCGATACAAGGGATGATCCTCCCGTCCCGGCTAACCCGGAACAAAAACCATTAACAAAGAAATTTGTCAGACGCGCTCCGGAATATTCCGGAGCGCGCAATTAGTCCGCTGCTTCCGCCTTCTCAAGTTGCGGCTTCTGGCGCTTCATCAGCTCCACGTCCAGGCACAGCGATTGCAGTTCGCGCACCAGGACGTTGAACGATTCGGGCACGCCAGGTTCGATTCCCGGTTCGCCCTTCACGATGGCCTCGTAAATCTTCGCACGGCCGTAGACATCGTCCGATTTCGCCGTCAGCAGTTCCTGCAGGATATGCGCCGCACCGTAGGCTTCCAGCGCCCAAACTTCCATTTCCCCGAAGCGCTGGCCTCCGAACTGCGCCTTTCCGCCGAGCGGCTGTTGCGTGATTAGCGAATACGGACCGATCGAGCGCGCGTGAATCTTGTCGTCGACCAAATGCGACAGCTTGAGCATGTAGATGTATCCGACGGTGACTTGCTGCGCGAATTCGTCGCCGGTCATGCCGTCGAAGAGCGTGATCTTGCCGCTCTGCGGCAGCTCCGTAAACTCGAGCAGGTGCCGAATGTCCCCTTCGCGGGCGCCGTCGAACACCGGAGTGGCGAACGGAACGCCCTCGCGGAAGCTCTGCGCCAGGTCGAGGATCGCTTCGTCGTCCAGGTCCACAATCGTCTTCCAGACCGAAGTGGGCCCGAACGCGTCCTTGAAATATTTGCGTACCGTCTCGACGCGCGCTTCGGCGTCCAGCAGCTTGCCGATGCGCTCGCCCAGTTCCTTCGAAGCCCAGCCGAGGTGCGTTTCCAGAACCTGCCCGACGTTCATGCGCGACGGAACGCCCAGCGGGTTGAGTACAATTTCAACAGGCGTGCCATCGGGCATGTAGGGCATATCTTCCTGCGGAACGATTCGCGCGATGACGCCCTTATTCCCGTGCCGGCCGGCCATCTTGTCGCCGACCGAAAGCTTGCGCTTCATCGCGATGTAGGCCTTCACCAGCTTGATCACGCCCGGCGGCAGCTCATCGCCCTTTTTCAGCTTGGCGATGCGCTCGTCGGTAATCTTGCGCAGCACGTCGATCTGCCGCGAGGTCATTTCCTCGACCTCGTCGATCTTTTCGATGAGCAGCGGGTCCTTGTCGTTCAGGCGGAGGCGCTTCAGGTTGCGCGTCGAGATCTTTTCCAGGATGTCGCGCGTCAGCTCCGTGCCCTTGGTGAGCAGGCGCTTGTTGGTGCGTTCGTCGTGAAGGTCGGCGACCAGCTTCTGCCCGCCGAGTAAATCGTTCAAGCGCTTCAGGCGCTCGTCGGTGAGAATGCGAATCTCATCGCCAAGGTTCTTTTCCAGCTTCGCGACGTGTGTCGCTTCGATGGCCTTGTGGCGCTCGTCCTTCTCCGCTCCCTTGCGGCAGAAGATCTTAACGTCCACGATCGTGCCCTCGATGCCCGGCGGGCAGTAGAGCGAAGCGTCGCGTACGTCACCGGCCTTCTCGCCGAAAATCGCGCGGAGAAGTTTTTCTTCCGGCGTCAGCGTGGTTTCGCCCTTCGGCGTCACTTTGCCGACTAGAATGTCGCCCGGCTTGACGGTCGCGCCGATGCGAATCACGCCGCTTTCGTCCAGGTTACGGAGAAAACTTTCGTTGATGTTGGGGATGTCGCGCGTGATTTCCTCGGGGCCGAGTTTCGTATCGCGCGCCTCGATTTCGTACTCTTCGATGTGAATCGAGGTGTAGTAATCGTCTTTGACCAGCTTTTCGCTGACCAGAATCGCGTCCTCAAAGTTGTACCCGCGCCACGGCACGAAGGCGACCAGGACGTTGCGTCCCAGCGCCAGCTCGCCGCGATCGGTGCAAGGACCATCCGCCAGCACCTGGCCCTGCTTCACGCGGTCTCCCGCGCGAACCAGCGGCTTCTGGCTGATGCAGGTGTTCTGGTTCGACCGCTTAAACTTCGTAAGCAGATAAATGTCCGACCCGACTTCACGACTCAGCACTCCGGACTGGTCCGATTCCACGCGCACGATCACGCGTTCGGAATCCACCTGGTCCACGATGCCGTCGCGTCGGCAGACGATCACGGCGCCGGAATCCCGCGCAGTGACTCGCTCCATTCCGGTGCCGACCAGCGGAGCCTCTCCCTTGATGAGCGGCACGGCTTGGCGCTGCATGTTCGAGCCCATCAACGCGCGGTTCGCGTCGTCGTTCTCAAGAAACGGAATCAAGCTCGCGGCCACCGACACCAACTGCTTCGGCGACACGTCGATGTAGTCCACCTCTTCGCGGCTCTTCAATACGAAGTTACCGGCTTGGCGGCAGTTGACGAGGTCCGTCGTGATTCGCAGTTTCTCGTCGAGCGAGGCGTTGGCCTGCGCGACGACGTAGCGATCCTCTTCCCACGCCGATAGGTAGAAGCAGTGCGGTTGCACCACAATCCGCTTTCGCTTCAGCTCCTCGTTCGTCTCTTCGACTTTGTCCTTTTCGACGATCTCGCCGGCCTTGAACTCGCTGTCTCCCGAATTAACCACCTGCACGAAGTCGATCACGCGCCCGCCCTTGACCTTGCGGTAGGGCGACTCGATGAAGCCGAATTCGTTGATTCGCGCGTAGCAGGAAAGCGAGCTGATCAATCCGATGTTCGGCCCTTCCGGCGTCTCAATCGGGCAAATGCGTCCGTAGTGCGTCGGGTGAACGTCGCGAACTTCGAATCCCGCGCGCTCGCGGGAAAGACCGCCGGGACCCAGAGCCGAAAGTCGGCGCTTGTGGGTGATTTCGCTGAGCGGGTTCGTCTGGTCCATGAACTGCGAAAGCTGCGAACTCCCGAAAAACTCGCGGATCGCGGCCATCACGGGCTTTGCGTTCACCAGGTCGTGCGGCATGGCCGTGGACATTTCCTGGTACACGGACATCTTTTCCTTGATCGCGCGTTCCATGCGGACCAGGCCGATGCGGAACTGATTCTCGAGCAGCTCGCCTACCGCGCGGACGCGGCGGTTGCCGAGATGGTCGATGTCGTCGACCGACCCGACGTTCTTGCGCAGCTTCAGCAAATATTTGATTGCGGCGACGAAATCGGAGGGATCGAGCGTCCGCTTTTCGAGCGGCGTCTCCAGGCCCAGTTTGATGTTGAATTTCAGCCGGCCCACTTTACTGAAATCGTACTTGCGGGCGTCGAAGAACATCCCGTTGAATAGCGCCGTCGCGGTTTCGAGCGTCGGCGGATCGCCGGGACGCAGCTTGCGGTAGATTTCGATCAGCGCTTCCTTCGGCGTGTGGATGGTGTCCTTATCCAGCGTGCGCGAAACGATGATGCCGACGTCGTCGCGGTCCGGGAAACAGACATCCACTTCCGTGATTCCCGCTTCGCCGACGGCGGTCCACATTTCGGGCGTGAGCGGCTTGTTCGCTTCGAGCAGCACTTCACCGGTCTGCCGATTCACCAGCTCGCCGACCGTGACTGCGCCCTCGAGATCGGCGACGCCGACTTCGACCTGCGTCACGCGCGCCTTCACCAGTTCCTTATAGAGCGCCTCGCTGACACGCTTGTGCGCGCCCACCAGCGCCTCGCCCGACTTCGGATGCTTGATCTCCTTCGTGAGCTTGCGGTCAATCAATCCTTCCGACGCGTTCCAGAAGAGATCGCCGCCCTTCAGCGAGATACGCTCGACCTGGAAGAACGTGCGCAGGACATCCTCATTCGACTTGATTCCCAGCGCGCGCAGAAAGATCGACCCGAGAAATTTGCGTTTGCGGTCAATGCGCACGTACAAAATGTTCTTTGTGTCGTACTCGAATTCGACCCACGAGCCGCGATACGGAATGATCTTGCCCAGGAAATAGCTGCGGTTGTTCGCCGTCTCGAAGAAAACGCCGGGCGAGCGGTGCAGCTGGCTGACGATCACGCGTTCCGTGCCGTTGATGATGAACGTGCCGTTCTCCGTCATCAGCGGGATGTCGCCGAAGAAAACTTCCTGTTCCTTGATGTCGCGGATGGATTTCGCGCCGGTGTCGGGGTCCTTGTCGTAAATCGTCAGGCGGATAGTGACCTTGAGCGGCGCGGAATAGGTCATGCCCCGCTCCTGGCACTCGTTCATGTCGTACTTCAGCTGCAACGTGACCGGATCGCCGCACTTGTTGCAGAATGTCGGCGTGTTCTTGTTGAACGTGCCGCACTTCGAGCACAGCACGTCGCCCGTCTTGTATGGGTTTGTGACCACGGACGCGCCGCAACTCCGGCAAGTGGCGCGCAGGTGGTGCAACCCGCGCAGGTGCCCGCACTTGCACTCCCAGTTGCCGATCGCATAGTCCACGAAATCCAGCTGCGACAGCCCGCGGAAATCCTGGATCGGGAAAACGGAAGAGAATACGGACTGCAAGCCCGTGTCTTCCCGCTCGCTCGGCAACAGATCCATCTGCAGGAAGCGCTGATACGACTTCTTCTGGACATCAATCAGGTTCGGAATCTGGACAGTCGTTTGAATCTTGGCGAAGTCCAGGCGTTCCCGTTCCCGCATGACGCGATTACCGTTACGATGACTCATGGACCATCCCCTTCAGGACTACGCCGAAGTCGGCAATGCGGATAGACACCCGCCCCGCCGGTCCGGGAAGGACAACTTTTGAGGTTCTATAATCCAAAATAGCGCGTGCCCGCTGTGGCGGGCGAATTCCTTTGCAGCCCGGCACGTGGCCGTTTGCAGGCTGCCGCTACTTGATATCGACCTTGGCCCCGGCGTCTTCGAACTTCTTCTTGATCGTGGCCGCCTCGTCCTTGTTAATGCCCTCTTTCACCGTCTTCGGGGCACCGTCCACCAGGTCCTTGGCTTCCTTCAAGCCCAGGCTGGTGACTTCGCGGACAGCCTTGATCACGTTGATTTTGTTCGCGCCGACTTCGGTGAGGACGACGGTGAACTCCGTCTTTTCCTCCGCCGCGCCGCCTACCGCGCCCGCTGCACCGCCCGCCATCATCACTGGCGCCGCAGCAGCCGCCGAGACTCCGAAAGCCTCTTCCATCTTCTTGACCAGATCGGAAGCCTCGAGCAGCGTCAGACCCTTGATTTCTTCCAGAATCGTTTCCACTTTGCTAGCCATTGCCGTGTCTATCCTCCTCAAGATGAAAAACCAAAAAAGACGAAATAACTTCTTTACTGAGCCGCTTCAGGCGCCGGCGCGTTTTCCGGTGCTGCGCCGCCCCCTCCAAATTTGTTGGCCTTCACCGCTTCACTCGTGACCACCGCCAGATTTCGCGGCACCGCCGCCAGCACCGTCGCCACGCGTTGCGCCGGAGCGTTCAGCATGAACATGATCTTGCTGATCAACTCTTCCTTGCTCGGCAGCAGCGCGAGCTGATTGATCTCCTGAATCGAAACTACGCGCCCTTCGACCCACCCGGCGCGGAACTGAAACGCCGGAACGTCCTTGGCGACCTTGGTTAGGATCTTCGCAAGCGCCACCGGATCGGTCTTCGTGTACGCGATCGAATTCGTGCCCTTCAGATCCTTGAGCAGCCCTTCGGCTGGCGTGCCTTCACCGGCGCGTTGCGCCACCGTGTTCTTCACCACTTGATAGTGGCCGCCCACGGCTTCAACCGACCTTCGCAGCTTGGTATCCTGCTCGACCGTGATGCCCTGAAACGTCGAAAGAATTACGGTCGAAACAGTCGCGAGCTGCTTTCGCAATTCGTCGGCCTGCGTTACTTTCTCGGCCTTCTTCTTCATAGTGCCAAACTCCCCTTCTGCATGATTCCCAAAATCGCTACGCCGCTACAACTAGTCCCGATTCCGCCTCGGTGTGGTCAATCAAAATCCCCGGACCCATCGTCGAGGTCAGCGTGATCTTCTTGATGTACTTGCCCTTCGCCGCGGCCGGCTTGGCCTTCACCACCGCTTCCAGCAACGCATGGGCGTTGTCCGCCAGACTCTTCGCCGGGAAACTGATCTTTCCGATGGGCGAATGGATCAGCCCGGTCTTGTCGAGACGGAACTCCACTTTGCCGGCCTTGATTTCTTTCACGGCCTTGGCAACATCGAACGTCACCGTGCCGGTCTTCGGATTCGGCATCAGGCCGCGCGGCCCAAGCACTTTTCCAAGACGCCCGGCGGACTTCATCATGTCCGGCGTGGCGATCACGGCTTCGTAATCCGTCCAGCCTTCCGTGATCTTCTGTACCATGTCGTCGCCGCCCACGAAATCCGCGCCGGCGTCCTGCGCCTCTTTCACTTTTTCGCCGCTCGCGATCACCAGCACGCGCTTCGATTTCCCGAGGCCGTGCGGCAGCACGACCGTGCCGCGCACCATCTGGTCCGATTGCTTGGGATCCACGCCCAGATTCAGCACCAGCTCGACCGTCTCGTCGAACTTCACGAAGTGCGCCTTGCGAAGCAGTTCCGCGGCTTCTTCCAGCTTGTACGGACGCGCTTCCACCATCTTTCGCGCCTTGTCGATATTCTTTCCGCCTACCTTTGCGCTGCGGCCCATGCGTGTGTCCCCTTACTCCGTCACTTCGATGCCCATATTGCGGGCCGTGCCCATGATCGACCGCACGGCGGCATCAAGATTCGTCGTGTTCAGGTCGGGCAGTTTCTGTTTGGCGATCTCCACCACCTGCTTGTGCGAAAGCTTCGCCACCTTGTTTCGGTTCGGCTCCGGCGATCCCTTCACGATTCCCGCCGCGCGCTTCAAAAGCTCGGAAGCCGGCGGTGTTTTCAGGATGAACGTGAATGTCCGGTCGCTGTAGATCGTCACCAGCACGGGAATGATCATCCCGTCCGGCTCTTTCGACGTCTTGGCGTTGAACTGCTTGCAGAAATCCATGATGTTGACGCCGTGCGGCCCCAAAGCCGTGCCCACGGGCGGTGCTGGCGTCGCCTTCGTCGCCGGCAATTGCAGCTTCACCATCGCTTGAACTTTTTTCGCCATCTAGGTTCCTTAAGCTACCTTTTCTACCTGCGCGAAATCCAATTCCACCGGCGTCGCCCGGCCAAAAATCGTAACTGAAACCTTCAGCGTGCTGCGGTCCGCGTTCACTTCCTCGACCTCGCCCGTGAAATTCGCAAACGGGCCTTCGCCGATGCGGACTTTCTCGCCGCGCTCGAACGACAGCTTCGGCTTGGGCTTTTCCGCCGTGGTCGTCGCCCGGTTCAAAATGTTCTGCACCTCTTCTTCGGTCAGCGGCGAAGGCATCTGCCCGGAGCCCACGAACCCGGTCACCTTCGGAGTGGACCGCACGACGTGCCATGTGTAGTCGTCCATGTCCATCTCGACCAGCACGTACCCCGGATAACACATCCGCGGGGAAATCACTTTCTTGCCGCCGCGCACCTCAACCACCGATTCGGTTGGAATCACGACCTGGCCGATCTTGTCCGACAGGCCGAATGCCTGCACGCGGCCTTCGAGGCTCTCCTTCACCTTCTTCTCGAACCCCGAGTAGGTGTGCACGATGTACCACTGCTTTGCCGTAACGTCGTTCATCTCAGTCATTCATCTCAGTCGTGCGTCTCAATTGTGGCGAAAATATCCGTTTACGATCACGTACAAACGGCTGAAAACCAGGTCCGTAATCCAGAAATACACGCCAAAGAAAGCCACAGTAACGGTAACAACAATCGTTGTGGACCATACATCCAGGCGCGACGGCCAATTGACCTGCCGCATTTCCACGCGCACGTCGTGGAGATAACTCCGAAAGTTCTTCCACGTCGCGCCGAGCTTCCCTACCGGCTCCATCAGCGAAAACCCGCTTACGTTGCGGTCGTTTTCGCGCTCTTCCCGGTTTGTCTTTATCGCGTCTGCCATTTCGCTGCCCGCTCGCTCTTGCTACCCCGCCGCCAAAAAACTGGCAGGGGAGGAGGGATTCGAACCCCCACTCTCGGTTTTGGAGACCGATGGTCTACCGTTGAACCTACTCCCCTGAAATTTCGGGCCGGAGGCCCGAAATTTCATCCTGAGCCCGCAGGGCGAAGGATAAATTTTCTCCCCGGCCGCTCCAAAATCCACCCTGAGCCCACTTTTCAGGGCGAAGGGTGAATTTCGCGTTGAACCTTGGCGATTAGCTCCAATTTCTTCTCTCGCCGCCAACCCTGATCTCCGCTTCGCGACCACGGGCCAAACGCTCACTCGCGTGCTCTTCCTGCCAAACCAATTTCGCCGGGCGCCGCAATGCCGTGTGTCTCGATCCAACTCCCCAGTTGTGCTTCTTGGCTCGCTCTTTCGGATCCTTCGCCGCACCGACGTACAACGAGTCGTCGCTACACTGGAGCATGTAGCAAAACCAAATCTGGGTGCCGCTTTCCATCTTAATTGCGCCAACCCTTCGGGCCGACACCGTCGGCTCTCAGGGTGAATCCGGCTACGCCGGATTCACTTCACTTCTTTGTGCGCGGTATGCTTCCTGCACGTATTGCAAAATTTCTGCGTTTCCAACCGGTCCGTATGCTTCCTCCGGTTCTTGGTGGTCGTGTAGTTTCGGTTTTTGCAATCGTTGCACTGCAATGTGATTATTTCTCGCATGGTCGTTTACTCGATGATCTCTGCGACGGCGCCTGCGCCAACCGTGTGGCCGCCCTCGCGGATCGCGAATCGCAATCCCTTTTCCAGCGCTACCGGCGTGATCAACGTTATCTCCGCCGACACGTTGTCTCCCGGCATCACCATCTCCACTCCCGCCGGCAGCTTTACATCTCCCGTCACATCCGTCGTCCGAAAGTAAAACTGCGGCCGGTATCCCGTGAAAAACGGCGTGTGCCGCCCGCCTTCTTCCTTCGTCAACACGTACGCCTCCGCCTTGAACTTCGTGTGCGGCGTGATCGAGCCCGGCTTGCACAGCACCTGCCCGCGCTCCACTTCGTCCTTCTCCGTGCCGCGCAGCAGCAGTCCCACGTTGTCTCCCGCCATCCCCTCGTCCAGCAGCTTCCGGAACATCTCCACGCCCGTCACCGTCTTCTTCATCGTCGGCCGGAAACCCACGATCTCGATTTCCTCGCCAACCTTTACCTTCCCGCGTTCGATTCTTCCGGTGACGACAGTTCCGCGCCCCGAAATCGAGAAAATATCCTCAATCGGCATCGCGAACGGCCTGTCCACCTCCCGCGGCGGCAGCGGAATGTGATTGTCCACCGCGTCCATCAACTCCAATATCGACTTCTCCCACTTCTCGTCGCCTTCCAACGCCTTCAGCGCCGAGCCCTTGATCACCGGAATCGTGTCTCCGGGAAACTGATACGTCTTCAAAAGTTCCCGCACTTCCAACTCAACCAGCTCCAGCAGCTCGGGATCGTCCACCATGTCGCACTTGTTCAAAAACACCACAATCGACGGCACGCCCACCTGCCGCGCCAGCAATATGTGCTCCCGCGTCTGCGGCATCGGTCCATCCGTCGCCGCCACCACCAGAATCGCTCCGTCCATCTGCGCCGCGCCCGTGATCATGTTCTTCACGTAATCCGCGTGCCCCGGGCAGTCAATGTGCGCGTAGTGCCGGTTCGCCGTCTCATATTCCACGTGCGACACCGCGATCGTGATCCCGCGCTCCCGCTCTTCCGGCGCGTTGTCGATCGAATCGAACGCCCGAAACGATACTTTCGGGTTGTTCTTCGACAGCACTTTCGTGATCGCCGCCGTCAGCGTCGTCTTGCCGTGGTCGATGTGCCCGATCGTCCCCACGTTCAGGTGTGGCTTACTGCGCTCGAATTTCTCCTTCGACATCTCGCGTCACCCTCTCGCCTCAAGGCTGCGCGGTCGCTGCCGCGCTCGTGCTCTTCACTTCGCCTGCGAACCGCCTGCCGCCGAACATACTATGGAGCGGGGGACGGGGCTCGAACCCGCGACCATCTGCTTGGAAGGCAGAGACTCTACCACTGAGTTACCCCCGCTCATGCCTCACTCGCTGCAACATGGAGCCTGGGACCGGGATTGAACCGGTGACCTCGTCCTTACCAAGGACGCGCTCTACCAACTGAGCTACCCAGGCCCGAACCGGTTCTTCCGCACTCGCCGCGTTCGCGCTGAAAACTCAGCAGCAACAAAACTGCCTTCGAATTCTCTCGCGAGGCCCTCGCCGAGACCTTCTTCACGCCTTCGGGACCAGCCGCTCGGGATCGCATGAGACGCTGGTGGACGGGGGAGGATTCGAACCTCCGTAGCCCGCAAGGAGCGGCAGATTTACAGTCTGCTGGTTTTAGCCACTCACCCACCCGTCCGGCGAAACGCCTTCGGGACACAGCAATCGTCTCCCGCAAATCAATTCAGAACTGTACCGGACCGCTTTACGGGGCACTCCGAAATGCAGAAAGGGCTCGTGTGTGGACACACCAGCCCTGTTCGCTTTTTTCGCGAGGAATCCGTCCTTGATAACCAACCGCCGAATCCTGTCCCCTCAAACTCAGCTGGCGGAGGGAGTTGAACCCCCGACCCTCTGATTACAAATCAGATGCTCTACCAACTGAGCTACGCCAGCCCTGCGCAAACCGGGCAAATATATCGTAGCGGCAATCAAATTGCAAGCGAGTTTCGTCGCCCCTGCAAAACCATTGCCAGCACGCCACTTATAATGGCGGTTTCAGCTCTTGCCATGCCCTATTGTACAGCGGGCTTCGCAAATTCGGAATCATCCAGTTCCACGTTGTGGCGCACTTCGCTGATCGTCATCGTATACGTGGTATCGCCATTCGTCTGATGGCTCGTGAACGGCACCTTGATTCCGTCCACGTCGCGATAGTCTTCGAAATCTTCGCGGAATTGCGTCACGCCGTCGGCTCCATGATTCTGTTTAACGACTCGCAGCAGAAGACCGCTCTCCGTATCGAAATACATTTTAGTCGGCTCACTTCCTTCGGGCACCGTGGCTTCCACGATATACGTGTCGCGACCGCCGATTTTTTCTTTGCCGTTCACGGTCAATTTTGCATACAGCCGGCGGAGATCCAGTGGGTGAAAGAAATCCGCATCGCGCCGAGCCTCTGCAAGTTCCGCTCCGGTCTGCTCGCGCAAGCCATCCTGCGGATCGTCCGTCCATCCGAGGGTGCCATCAAAGCCCTGACGGAACGATGCCCCGTTGATGACGACCGAATCGAGCAGCTTGTCGGGCGCCTTCTCGTGAATCATCACCACCCCAGAAAGATTCATGGACGGGACTTCGATCGTTCCCATGCTCACGCGCGACGTGAACTTCTGCCACGCCTCGCGCCCGCCGATGGCCTTCACGTAGCGATCGAGAATCTGCTCGACAGTCGGAGCAGCCGTCGCAGCCGCGGGCGTCACCGGCTTTGCCGCCATTTGCGCGCCGGCTTGAGAGGACGATTGGCCGCGCGCTGCGCCTTGAACGGTCACCACCAGCGCGAGGCTTACGCTGGCCAGCACGGAAAATCGTTGCAGCGATGAATGCTTTGTCGTATGGATGATCGGGACTCCCGAATGAAAGCTCGAATCGCGCCGCTGTATAAGCTTACTACGTTTGACGCAGCCTAGGCCCCGCGGGTTGCCGCGACATCTTTCCGATACTCAATCAGGCGACGAGATATTAGACTGACCTGCGGAGAACCTGGAATCACGCCAACATGCCTGTCTCTAGCACAAAGCGCGCGTGGATTGTAGTCGCGGTCTTGATCGTCCTGGCCGCGGCGGGGGCCGGTGCCTATCTCTACCGCATGCATCGCCCGCTTGCCGGGCCAAGCGCCGGACCGCCTCCTGACATCATGAGCCAGCTCCCACCGGGCGCGCCCGTCATTGCCTATATAGATGTCGCAGCGCTGCGAAAGTTGCAGGGCTCGCCGCTCGCCGCCATGCTGGGACTTGCCGGCGCGGACCCGAAGGAAGACCGCGACTACGAACAGTTCGTCCGCGACACGGGATTCGATTACACGCGCGATCTCGATAAGGTCGGGATCGCCATCTGGCCCACGAGCCTGCTGACGCCGAACGGTGGGATCGGCGAAAACCAAGTCATGACCGTCGCCGACGGGCGCTTCGATCCAGACAAGATCAAAGCCTACGCGCTGCGCACCGGCAAGTTCGTGACCCGTGGCACGCAATCGTTCTACGCGATTCCCGGCAATCCGCCCATGTCGTTCGAGATTCTCTCCGCAAGCCGAATCGCGCTCACCAGCGGAGAGAACATGAACATTCTCGCGCCCGTGTCGAATGCGGCCTCGAACGCTGCGATGCAGGCGCGCATCCATCGCGTGGCGGGCGCGCCGATTTTCGCGGTGGCGCGAACAGACACGCTGCCCAAAAACTTCTACGACAATTTTCGCAACGCTCCGCAGCTCGAGACCTTGGCGCGCAGCGTCAGGGGACTGACGCTTGCTGGCCAACCGCAAGGCGATCGGATTGACCTGGCGCTCGACGCCGAGTGCGATTCATTCACGCACGCCGCCGCGATCGCGACGCTGCTCGACACGTTCCGCATGTTCGGCACCGTGGCGCTCTCCGATCCGAGAACGCGCCGCCAAATGACCAAGGGGCAAGCCGCGTTTCTTGCGGCGCTCGCGAGCAAGGTGAAGGTCACGCACCAGGATCGCTGGGTGCGTCTGACGCTCGCTGTCACGCCCGAAATGCTCGGCTCGCCGAGTTCTCCTCACGCCGAACTGCGCTGAGGGCCCCCTGAAAGTTTGTGACACTTCGAGATGGCCCCGGTCGTTTGTTTTCAACAACTTAACTCCGACTTTACTCGGCACCCTGTGACGGGTAATTTCGCGCAAACCGGCACGGACCCAGCGCCGGTTACTGATCTCTCGCCGGCGCCGCCCATTCTGTCCGAGTTCGGTCAGCGTGCCCATCGCGTCCATATTAGATCGGGCCGTCAAGAAAAAAAGATTGAGCGCCTGTGGACTTTTTGGGGGCGAGGCATTTGGGAGGCTCGATGCTCCGGGCTGAAACCTCTTGTGATTTTGTCGTTGTCTCGCGGGATTGATGTCCCGCGGTGGCGCCTCAGCGGTTGAAGCGGCGCGCCGACGATTACGGGACGAAGTCAATCGTCCCTCCGGGACTCGGGGGCCGTTTGCTTTCCCTTTCCCGGCACTGCGCTGCGCTCCGTACCGGGCTAATTACGGTCGCCGCTCCGCGGCTTCACGGCGGCACGCTCGCCGATCTGCGGCTTAACGGCAACGTCGCACACGGCGGTCAATCGTCCCTCCGGGACTCGGGGACCGCTTGTCTTCTTCTTCCCGGCACTGCGCTTCGCTTCGTGCCGGGCTAATCACGGTCGCCGCTCCGCGGCTTGACAGCGGCGGCGAGCGAAAACGTGTCGCACCTAAGGCGCTTCAGATGCGGGCGGCCCAGTTACCCAACGCTACCGCGTTGGGACTCGGGGATCGCTTGTCTTCTTCTTCCCAGGCACTGCGCTTCGCTTCGTGCCGGGCTAATCACGGTCGCCGCTCCGCGGCTTCACGGCGGCGGCGAGCGAAAACGTGTCGCACGTAAGGCGCTTGAGATGCGGGGCGGCCCAGTTACCCAATGCTACCGCGTTGGGCTAACTTCTGACGGCCTCCGGCGCTTCGGACGTTGTGCTGCCACGCCGCGAGAAATGCTGCCGGCCTGAAGGCCGGCGGTATGAAAGCAAACCGCAAAGAAGTGGCGGGGTTAGCCGTCGCCGATGCATTCGTCCCAGAGTTTCGGATGCGCGGTTCGAAATTTGCCCATCATCTCAATGCATTCCGGCGAGGCCAGATCGAGGATGTCGAATCCCTTCTCACGCAGCCAGACGACGCCACCCTGTGCGTTGACGCTGTCCCCCACGATCACCTGTTTAAAGCGGAACTGGTAAATCAGTCCCGTGCAGTACCAACAAGGAGCGAGCGTGGTCACGAGAATCAGATCGCGGAAATTGCGCTGGCGACCGGCGGCGCGGAAGGCGTCCGTCTCGCCGTGCATGGACGGATCGCCGTTCTGGACCAAACGATTGCGGCCCGCGCTTATCAGGGTGCCTTCCGTTCGGAAGATCGCTCCGCCGACCGGTATGCCTCCCTCGGCGAGTCCGATGCGGGCTTGTTCGACGGCGACGGCGAGCATGGCGTTCGCATCCAACGCGGGCTTCATAATCGCAAGAGTGTAGCACCGCCAAAACGGTTGACTCAACGACACGGCGCAAGCAGACTATGCGCTCGATCCGAAATCAAGATTCGCGACAAATTCCGCGCGTGGCCGCTGGAGCCCTCCGTCCAATTGCATCCGGACACCGCTGAAACCAAAGCCGAGGCCAGCCAGCAACATTACGGATTGCAGCGGCAGGTGCTTGGGCCGCTGGAAACGCTGGCTCAATCGATTTCGACCATGGCCCCGACGTGTACGGCGACGCTGACCGTGCCGCTCGTCTTCGCGACGGCGGGCAACGGCACGTGGCTCGCGTATCTGGGGGCGACGATTTGCACGCTGCTGGTGGCGCTGTGCATCGCGCGATTTGCGCGGCAGTCGGCGTCACCAGGATCGCTGTACGCGTACGCGACATCATCTCTGCCGCCGGCGCTATGCAGCGTGGCGGCTTGGGCGCTGTTGCTGGCCTACGTGGCCACCGGCGCATCGGTGGTAGGAGGGTTCGTTCACTACGCCAACGTCGTGCTGGGCGAATTTTTCGGCGTTGCAGCGCCCGGAATTCCGCTGGCGGTGTTCGCCACGCTGGTGTCCATCTGGATCGCTTACCGCGACGTGAAAGTATCCGCGCGGCTGATGGTTTATATCGAAGTGATCTCCGTGCTGCTGATCGGCGCGGTCTTCGTGTTGCTGCTGCGGCGGCGCGGCTTCCATCTCGATCCCGTGCAATTTAAGCTGCGCGGGGTGAACTTCTCCGGAGTTAGGCTGGGAATGGTCCTGGCGATGTTTAGTTTTGTCGGGTTTGAAAGCGCAACCACGCTGGGCGAGGAAGCCAAACATCCACTGCACAACATTCCCCGAGCGGTGCTACGGAGCGTCATGCTTTCGGGACTTTTTTTCATCGTGGCGGCGTACACCGAAGTACTCGGGTTCCCGGGTTCGGCCGGCACGCTGGACCAGAGCGCGGCGCCGCTGAGCGTGCTTTCGACCGCGGCCGGAATCCGGCGTCTCGGACCGGTGATCGACATATGCGCGATGGTCAGCATGTTTGCGTGCACGCTGGCGTGCGTGACTGCGGCAGCGCGCGTCCTTCTATTAATGGCGCACAACGATCTGGTGCATCGTGGGCTCCGCAAGACGCATCACCGCAACGAAACGCCCCACGCCGCCGTGCTGACGACGGGCGCAGCCACCCTGTTGCTGCCGGTCGGGCTGATAGCGGCTAAGGTGAGCGGCGAGACGATTTACGACTGGATGGGATCTCTCGCTACGTATGGATTCCTCGTCGTGTATGCGCTGGTGGCCGTGGCGCTGCCGCTGCACTTGCGGCGATCGGGAAGCCTGACGTTCGGCACCGTCGTGCTCGCGATTCTGGCCGTGGCGGCGATGGCGATCGTGCTCGCCGGGACGCTTTATCCGGTCCCGGATTTTCCGAAGAACTGGCTGCCGTATCTGTTTCTTTTGTATCTGGCGGTGGCGATCGGATGGCATTGGTTCAGCGCGAGGCGAGCGCCTGCGAGCGCCTGAGTTTCGGAGACACGTTTGGATTCTGGACCGAGGGACGTGCGCGGAGCCGGCGAGGCGAGCAGCGCCTCTACAAACATCACAGAGCGCAGACACGAGGCCAAATTCGTACGCGCTTGCCAAGAATTGTCGCCGGGCGTAGCGGTGCTACGCCCCTACGAAAACAAAACCGAACCTAAGGAAGCGCGAAAGCGATGACGGAGTCACCGGGGACGTCATTGAAGTAGCCCGAGACGGCGACGATGCCGGGACCGCCGAATGCTTCGATCACAACGTACTGCTTGCCGTCTTTTCCCATGTAGGTGACCGGAATGGTGTGGGCGCTTGCGTCGATTTTGTCGGTCCACAATTCCTTGCCGGTGCGCGCGTCGAAGGCGCGGAAACGGCCGTCGTTGGTGGCGCCGATGAAGATCAGGCCGCTGGCGGTGACGATCATCGAGCCGGTATTCGGTGCGCCAGTATGCGGAAAACCCTTTTCGGCGAGCGCGTCGACCGTGCCGAAGGGAACGCGCCAGACGATGTCTCCGGTCTTCGCGTTTACCGCGAATAGTTCCGCCCACGGCGGATTGAGGCACGGCCATCCGGTTTTCGGATCCCAGTAGCGCGTGTTATAGCGAATGCCTCCGCCGGGATAGATCTTTTCGTACGGGCCGCCGGTGGGATTTTCCTTCTCGCCCTTTACAAGGCGGCCGACCTGCGCGGTATTGAAATCCGTGGTGCCGAAAATGTAATCGAGCTTGGGATCGAAAGCGACGCCGCTCCAATTGCCCGCGCCTTCCCGGCCCGGAGAAACGATGGCCATCTTGTTCGGATCGGCGCCGAAGGGAGTGAACGGGCCGTTGTTGTAGAAATTGTTTTTCTCCCAGAGGCCCTTGCAGAACGCGGAGTGCTCCGGCGTGAGATTGTAGATATCCGACTTGGAGACGCTCATCGGGGCAAGCGGCGGAGGCTTCAACGGAAAAGGCTGCGTTGGCGAAGTGACTTCGCCGGGGACGTCCGACTGCGCCACGGGCCGCTCCTCGAGACCAAACAGCGGCGCGCCATTCGTGCGATCGAACAGGAATAGCGTACTCTGCTTGCTGAATTCGGCGACGCCGTGAATCGTCTTTCCATTGCGCTTGACGTCAAAGAGCGTGGGCGGCGCGGGCACGTCGTAGTCCCACAGGTCGTGATGCACGAGCTGCTGGTACCAGACGAGCTTGCCGGTCGCAGCATCGAGCGCGACGAGGCTGTCGTTGTAAAGACCGTTGCCGAGGCGCTCGCCGCCGTAGTATTCAGTGCCTCCGCTCGGAGCGATGGGGACGAACACGAGGCCGCGCTCGGCATCGAGGGTCATGAAACTCCATACGTCGGTGCCGAATTTCGCGTCCCAACTTTTCCCGAGCCAGGTTTCGTGGCCGGGCTCGCCGGGTTGCGCCTTGGTGTAAAAGGTCCAGACGAGCTTGCCAGTGTGGGCGTCCCATGCGCGAACGGACTGCACCCGGTTCTCTCCGGTGATCACGAGATCGTGATAGATGACGGGCGCGGCGGCGGGGCTCGCGCCGCTGACGAAGCCGCCATCGCCGAATCCGTCGGCAGGCTTACCGGCTTTCGCGTCGAGCGCGAGCATCTGACCGCCGGAAACGCCCAGAATCAGGCGCGGAGAAGTGTTCGCGTCTCCGGGCCAATACGACATGCCGCGAGGGCGCGTACCTTTCGTTTCGAATTTCCAAATTTGAAGGCCAGTTACGGGATCGAGCGCGTACACGTTCTTGCCTGCGTCTAAATAGAGGACGCCGTCGATCACCAGCGGGGCGCCTTCGGAATTGGCGTCGTCCTTGGCGTCACCGGTGTGAAACGTCCAGGCGCGGCGGAGCTTTGTGACGTTTTTCGCGTTGATCTGCTTCAGCGGGGAGAAACGCTGCGCGCCGGGATCGTGGCCGGCGTAGGGCCAATCGGATTGCGCGCGGGCGGAGACGGCGAACGAAAGCGCGGCGAGAACAGCGAGAAATACAGAAATTCGTCGAATGGCGGTCCCGGTAGACGGGTGGAGGCGTGCGAAGGAAGGTTGCCGGGCATCCGCCCAGCATAATTGGCGGATGCCCCTATGAAGAAAAGACCACCGACTCAATGGCACGCTACTTTGTTGCGAGCAACGGAGTGACGTCTTTCTCGAACTGTTCGTACGACCGAGCTTCCTTGTAAAAATAAATGTTCTTGCCGTCGCGGTCGAAAATCATGGTCATGGGCAGCGCGGTATCCCAGCGCGCGTCCACGTCCTTGTAGAATTGGTCCTCGGTGTTGGCAGCGATATAGACCGCGAAGGGCGGCTTCGTTTCGTTGAGGAACTTTTGCATGTCGTCTTTCTCGGTGACGTCGTTCATTGAGACTTCGATGACCTGCAGGCCCTGCGCCTTGTATTTAGCCTGGAGCTTGACGATGTCGGGAAATTCCTTGTGGCACGGCACGCACCAGGTGGCGAAAAAGTTGAGCACGACCACTTTGCCCTTGTTCTGCGCCACAAGGTCCTTGATGTCCTTCGGCTCGACGGACTTCAAGTCAATGTTGCCCGTGGACTGCGCGCGGGCCGCCGGGCTGCCGACGACCAAGAGCATCAGCGCGGCGAAGGCCGCGAACAAATATTTCCCGGCCCGGAGGCCGCTCGATGGGGATGAAATTGTCATAGGAGAGCCTCAGTCGCCGCCTAGCATCTTGTTGGTGGAATCGGCCACCTGCTGAAAGGTGTCGCCGGTTACGTTGACGAAATTGGATTCAACCTGGCGCTTGTCGTTCACCAAGAACGTATTCTGCGCCTGGGTGTTGATCTTATAGACGCGCACGCCCAAATCCAGCGGGCCTTTGGCGAGATAGACCATGGGGATCTGGATGCCCTTGTCCGCCGCGAGCTTTTCGAGCCAGTCCTTCGTATCCGGACCGGCAACCATCACGACGAAGCCCTTCAAATCCTTCTTCGACGTCACGAGAGCGTTGAGCTTGACGATCAGCGCGGCCGCTTCGTCGCTGGGCTTCTGGAAGAACCCGATCACGGTGGGCGCTTCGCCATACTCGCAGACGTAGCACGTGTCCTGACCCTTGTATTTCCCGGTGACGTCAATCACGCGGAACGACGGCGTGACGGCACCAACCTGGCGGCCGGAAACGAGCGGGCCGGAAGTCGCAGGCTGCGCGGAAGCAGTGGCTGGAGCAGCGGCCGGAGCGGCGGCGCTAGTTGCGCTCGAACTGCCGTTTGCCGCGGCCGCGTCCGCCATCTTAACGGCGTTGGCTGCGTCGGTTCCTTCCACGGGGAGCTTCAGCGCAACCCATTTGTACCAGCCGCCTTCAAGAATCTTGGTGTTGAGATAGCCGAACTCCGCAAGCTTCTTGTACATGTCGAGCGAATCTTCATCGTGGTTGCAGGGGCAATAGAGAACGAGCATTTTGTTGCGCGGAAGCGGAACCGGCGGCTTGACCTGCTGGACCCATGGGTAGTTGATCGCGCCCGGAATGTGGCCTTCGGCGAAGGCTTCTTCGGGCTGCGTGTCGACGAGCTGAAAGCCCGTGTCCTTGCTGTCCATCATCTTCTTGATGTCGGCGGGAGTAATGAACTGTGCCGGGGGGGCGGCCATTGTGGTGGGATCGTCAAATCCCCCCGCAGGCTGCCCGTATTCTTCCTGCGCCATCGCCGTCCGCGGCATCAGCGAGAAGACCGCGAGCGCAAAGTATCCAAGAGCAACCCACTTAAATAATGTCTTCATGACGACCTCCCTCAAATCTGATCGGCCCGTGAATTCCCTGTCTATTACTTAGATTCCTGGCGCGGATTTATGGATTTCCCACACCCAAATTTGGATGTTACTCACCGGCTCTAAACGTGTCAAGAACACGTACTTACGGGCCATGAACCAATGCGCGACAATCCCGTCGTACTTGCCCTACATAGTATTAGACGCGAGACTGCGCGGGCGGTTTCACGAATTCGGATTGAGTAAGACTCTATGGATGAACCTTGATTTCAATGCGAAGCAGGGGAGGGCCGACGGTGGGAGGGGCTGCACTTACTGTCTCTATGGCGTGCATTGGCTCCGGCTTCATCCACTCTACGCTCCACTTCCCAGGATGAATCGGCTCATCCACGCTTGGCTCGTCCCTGACGCTGCCATCCGGTCGATGATACCGCACGTGCGGTGACGGGCCGCCTGTATCCCAACTAAGAAAGAAGCTCGGCCAGCGGTGGTGATGTATGGGTTCCGTCGTGCCGGGCGGCGGGACAGTGACCTCAAGCACACGCACGATCGCGTTTTCGAAAATCACCTTGTGACTATTGGGCGCGGCCTGAGGAGCGTCGTAGCCGTCGGGAAAGTCGGACTTATTCTGCCCAAACGCATAGAAATGCCAAACGAACAGCGAGAGGGAGCTGACGGCCAGAACAGCGAGCAATCTACGCCACCGAATTTGAAGTGTGGAAATCAAGGTGAGGGCAAGGCGAAGGCGTAGATGATGCCGTCGACGGGGTAGACGACGTACTGGCGGCCGTCGAGATCGTAGGTCATCGGGCCGGTGCCGAATGTGCCGCCGGGATACATGTGCCAGAGGACCTTTGCGGTGGAGGCGTCGAGCGCGACGAGATTGCCGGACATGTCCGCGGTGAAGACGAGATGGCCAGCGGTGGAGAGAATACCGGACTGACCGCCGCGGCCCTGGGTGTCAGCGGTCCAGCGGATTTTCCCCGTCTGAACGTCGATGGCCTTGAGCATCGATTTCGACGAGAGAAAGAAATCGCGGCCGGCCCAGCCTTCGGCGGATTTTCCGGGCAGAGTCAGGTAGAAGACTCCCATCGTTTCGCGCGAATTGACATAGAAAAGGCCGGTTTCGGGATCGTAGCTGGGCGCCTGCCAGTTGGTGCCGACGCCGCCGGTGACGAGGACTCCATCCAGCTGCGGCTCCTTGTCGCGCCGCGGGATGGGCTGGCCGCGGTCGTCGTAGCCCTGCACCCAATTGGCGGGAACGAACGCTTCGGAGATGAGCGCTTTTCCGTTGGTGCGATCGAGGACGAAGAAAAGGCCATTCTTGTTGGCTTGCGCGAGCATCTTGCGCGGCTTGCCTTTGAACGTGCCGTCGAAAAGGACGGGCGTCATCACGGTGTCCCAATCGTGCGTGTCATGCGGCGAGGACTGGAAATACCAAACGAGTTTTCCGGTGTCGGGATTGAGCGCGACGATCGTGCAGGTATAGAGGTTTGCGCCAACGCGCGTGTCGCCGTTCTCGACTGGATGAGGATTGCCTGTGCCCCAGTAAAGTAGATTCAACTGCGGATCGTAGGTGCCGGTGATCCAGGTCATTCCTCCGCCGCGAGTGACCACATCCGTATCGTGCGGCCAGGAGTTCCACGCCACGGTGTCGTCCGGCTGGGGCATGGAATTCCAACGCCACTCGATTTTGCCCGTCATCGGATCGATGGAGTCGAGAAAGCCGGGAAGATCGGCCGTGTCTCCGGAGGTGCCGACGATGATGTGATCGCGAATCACGAGCGGCGCCACGCCACCGAAGGCCTTCAGCGCGGGATCGGCGATCTGAACCTGCCAGAGCATTTTTCCGTCTTTGGCTTGGAGGCAGAGCAGCTGTGCATCAGGCGTGGTGAGGAACAGGCGATCGTGCCACATGGCCGCGCCTTTGTTACCCCCGCTGACCGCCACTCCGGGACGCGTGAAGTGCCAGACCTGCCTGCCGGTGCGGGCGTCCACGGCCCACATCTGATTGCCGCCGGCAATATAGAGGATGCCGTTGACTTCGATGGGCATGGACTGAAGGCCCTGCGTGTGTGGCTGAAACGCCCAAGCCAGGGTGAGGGTGCCAACGTTGTCTTTATTGATCTGCGCGAGAGGGCTGAAGCGCCGGCCGGTGTAGTCGCCATTGAACGTGGGCCAGGTGTCCGTGGGAGGCTTCAGCATTTTCCCCGGATCCAGTTCCTGGGCGTGCAGGCGCGAGGGCGTCAACAGGAGCAAAAATAAAAATAGGGCCAACCACTGCTTCACTTCAACGTCTCCAGATAGGTGAAGATGTTGTGCATGTCGGCGTCGGTATATTTCTGCAGCAGCTCGGCATGCACGGCGAGAGGATCGTGCACGTCAATCTTGACGGAGCTCGACGGCCAGGAGTGATACCAACCGTCCTTGCCCATGATGGCCACGTGGAAACCGTCGTTGAGAAGCAGCGTGCCTTCAAATTTCTTGCCGGAAGGCAGGGTCACCACGGCCGTGGTGGGCGCGCCCGATGGATAAAGGAATCGCACCTCGAGATCGGGCGGATTGTATTTCTTCGCGACGCCGGCGAGATCGCCTGTGGGCGAGTGGCATGTGTTGCACTTCCCCGGGCCGTTGAAATAGGCCTTGCCCGCTTCGACGGTTCCGGTAGCGAGGCGCTCTGCCGGAATGTCGTTTGGGTACGGACCGTAACGCGTGTGCAGGTCGAACAAGGCGATTTGCCCGTTGATAAAGGCGACGAGATCGGAAATCTGCGCCTCGCTCATCGGAAACGGCGGCATGCCCTTCTCGATGCGTCCGCCGGTGACGACGGGACCAATCTGATCGCCGTTCTTGTCGTGGCGGACGAGCGAAGAGCGAATGAGATCGGCACCTTTGCCGCCGGTGGCGTCTTCCGCGTGACACGCGGAGCAATTCTGCTTGAAGAGCACGCGGCCGCGCTCCGTCGCTGCGGCTTGCGCTGCGACCTCGGCAGGAGTCGGTGCGGCGGGACGGGGTGGGCCACCTTGGGCAGCGAGCGATGCGACCACCGCAAGAATTGCGAACACGATGAGAGCAGGCTTCTTCAACTGAATCCCCCTGGGGAACACACAACTGAATCGACGCGAGGATAGTAGCATTAGTTTCGAAAAAATCCAGCCGGGGCGACTTCGGCCTCTCGCGGAAAGCGGCCCAGGGTTAAAGCCTTCTTGTGGCGCGACTCTTTTCGTGGGGCTCAAGGCCCCACGCTTTCACCTAGCGGCCGCGGACCAGGATGCAGCGATTGATCGCACCGCGAAACGATGGCCGAAAGGCCTCAGGGCTTCCCGGCAAGAACCGCCGGGGAACCCCCTGAGCTCCATAAACGTAAAGCCGCGAGACTCTAGTGGCCGGCCTTGGTTAGCGTTGCGCCGCTGATCTTCTTGGTTTCGTTGGCCCAGTTCGTGCCGGGGTAGCTGAAGAGCAGGCTATATCCGGGCGAGCCGCCGGCGACGAAGATATGAAAGTCCTCGGGGCTTTGGACGATCGGGACTTTGCCGCCGGGCTTGAGCGCGTCTCTGAAAACTTGGGCGCGATCCGGGCGGATGCGGCCGTCGTCGATCTCGGCCTGGATCAAGTCGGAGGCTTTGTCGTGACCGAATGCGACCGTGGTCGCCGCAACCTTTTCGTAGGGCTGTTTCGTGTGCTCGTAGAGGTATTCCTGCAAGCTCTTGCGCGTATAGCCCAACTTACCGAGCTCGTAGGCACAGTCCGGATGCAGGACCACGGTGTACTGCTGCGAGTGCACCCAGTAGGATGAGTTGGGGGCTCGCGCGACGACCAGATCGATGATTCCCTGAGCGGTCCAGGGAGCTACGGCGCCGCCGCCGAGCACGAGCGGAGTGCCGGACGAGGCGACGGTGACGGTACTTTCCCCGGGTTTGAAGCCACGGCTGACGCTGTAGGGTTCCCACGGGCTCTTGGCCTCGTCTTCGGCGAACGTGAAGAACGTGTAAGCCTCCAAGCGGCCGGTGAGAGCCATGTCGTTCACGGCGGGCCAGGTTTGGCCGAGGTTAAGCAGCGCAAGCCGAAGCGAGCGGCCGACTGTACTGTTGGCGCGCCAGCCGTGGCCGAGCATGCCGATGCCGGAGTTGAAGTCGAGTTCTGTCGCGATCGGGCCATTCACGATAACGATGGGAGTGAATGAGCCGGTCGATGCCTGCACGTGCGTGAGGTCATAGTGCGGGTCAAGGAATCCCTCCATGGCCGCGAGGATCACCGGGAAATATTCCGGTTTGGCGCCGGCCATCACGGCGTTGACGGCGATTTTTTCGACGGTGGCCGTCCCGTTTTTCGGAGCGACCTGGCCGAGCACTTCGCCGGGTGAACGCGTGGTGGCAGCGAGCATCGCTTTCACGAGCTTGGGAGTCGGCGGAACGATGGGCAGGCCGTCGGCCCAGTGGCTATCGAGGAACAGATCGTTCACCTTCTGGGAGGCGTCCTGGAAATCCGAGCCTGTGACTTTCAGATTGTCGTTCTCATGCTGCTTCTGAACTTGCAGCGGCTTGGTTTCTTCGACGGTGAGCGGGCGGACGAGATCGTCAGTCATCCGGTCGAAGACGGCGCTGGCGATCGGCTGGAGCTCTTCGTTGGTCGCGCGAGCGCGGTAATACTTATCGGCGGGAAGCGCGATCATGCGAATTCCCGGCATGCCGCGATCTTTCGCCGCGGACTTCGCGTCGTCGAGAAATTCAGTTGTAGTGAAGTAAACGCCGGGCATTCCTGTCTTTTCAATTTCAACCGTGTCGTGGGAACCCCACCACGTGCAGCTCCCTCAATCACCGACACCGAAAACGAAGAGATCGCCCTGTTGCTTGACTGTGGGATACCACTTGGGAAGAGCGGTGATCGTTTGCGCCGAAGGCTTCGGGTACATCACAACCGTGGCGCCGGGGTATTCTTGCTTGATGAGCTGCGCGACGACGTTGAGGAAATTGTCGGCGCCGAATTTGCCGTTGTCGATCAGCACGATTTTCTTGCCGTCGAGTTTCCCGCCGCGCGGACTGATGCCCAGCGTCTTCGGCGGAGGAATTTCGCCCCGCGGATTCATCACCTCGAGAGTTACCTGGGCGGCGGCGCTTCCCGCGAGAATCAAGCCCGCGCAAGCCAGCGCGGCTCCCAACAGCCAATTCGATTGCCTTTTCATTTGTGTGCCTCCACCGAAATCAGCCTCACGATAGACACCGCGTCAGGGAATGTCAATTCGATTGCACGCGCACGCGCGCCGGATTCTTGCGACGGCGGTGAATGAACGCGCTACTGGGTCCAACCGGATGTCGCGCCGTACGGCAGCGTGACCATCACGGCCACGACGTCGTGAATTTTACCGTCCTTGATTTTGAACAGCTCAGCGACTTCTTCGCTGAACGGCCGCGTCGCGGCAGCCGATTCGTCCACCTTACCGACGCCCGGCACGTCCACCGACTTGATCGTCCCCGGCGTGTTGAACATGAACACGCCCAGCACCAATCCTTTTTGCTCGTCCACGGTGATGTATCGCCGGGGACGGATCGGCGTGATGTATTCGAACAGATGCGTATTTAGCTGCTTCTCGCAGTCGAGCATTCCAAGCTTCGATCCCGCGAAATTCGACGGGCAGGTCTGCGTGCCGTTTTCGATGCGCGTCACATCCTTGTCGAAACGCGCGAGACTGCCGTCGCTCTTCTCGATAGCTTCAAAATAGAGGTCCGCCGCGGCCGCCAGTTGCTGGCGCGACGGGCGATCAGACGGATCGAGGTCCTCGAGAAGCGCAGGCTTCGGCTCGGTTAGATTTTCGGGACGCGTAAATCCGCCGCGGGTTTCCTGCCGCGTGAGGATCACTTCCATCTCGGTGATTTTGCGGTCGGCCACCTTCAAGCGCGCCACCACAATTCCGCCCATGCCGCCTTCATCCGTCGTGCCGAAGTAGCTCACTTCTCCGGCGATGGGATCGTCGAGCATGAGCTGGTAACTCCCGAAGCCGTCGAGCGTGCCCCACAGCCCATCGCCGATTTTGAGGTCCTGGCCGTTTTCCGTGTAGCGGGCGTTTGGCGCCAATGGCAATCGCGACGGATCGTGCTCGAGCATCGCCGCGCGGAATTTGTTCATGAAGCCGTTCAGGCATTTGCGGTCGCAATCGCCTTTGCCCGAGGCCGGCGGCGGTTGCGGCGGCTCGACGGCCCACGAAGCGCGTTTCGTCGCGCTTCCGGGGCCCCATCCGGGCTTCAATCCATACTGCGCCTGCGTCGGCACGCCCTGAATAAACCGGATCTTGCCCTTCTCGATCTTGAATACGACGCCGATTTCCCATGTGAACGGATGGCGCAGCGATTCCGGGAACACGCTGCCATCGTTCAGCGTGAGAGTCTTCACTGTGCCGTTGTGGTCGAAGAACGCGAACGCGAAAACCAGCCCGCGCTCGCGGTCCACCACCATGAATCGCCGGTCGCGAATCCGCGTGACAAACTTGAAGAAACCCGTCTTGAATTGCGCTTCGCAGCCCATGCTGAAAATCGGGTAGCTGTAGGGCCGGGGCGCATCGAGAGCGGGGTTGTTGGTGGTCTGCGTGCCACCCTCGATCCGGTTGCAATCGGGCGTAAACGGATAAACGCCCTTGCCATCGCCTCGCTCGAGACCCGAGAAGTACATATTCGCGATCTTGGTCAAATCCTCGCGCGAGGCGCGCTCCGCCGATGGCACCGTTGCCGTGAGCACGGGATCGGGCGTGGCGATTTTGTCGAGCGCCGTCGCGCCCGGGATGTCGCGATTCACGATCGTTTCGATTTCGGTGATCTTGCGGTTCTCCACCTTGAGCCGCAGCACCAGAATCGCGGGCCGGTCCCATTCCTTTACGACGCCGATAAACCCCACTTCGCCCGCCGCCGGATCATCCGTGTAGAGTCGGAACTTGCCGAGTCCGTTCGCCGTTCCCCACAGCCCCTCGTTGAGATTGAGCATCGTGCCGTTCTCAGTGAACCGCACGTTGTTCGCCACCGGCAACTTCGAGGAATCGCGCGCGGCCAGAGCCGTCAGATACTGATCGACGAATCCATCGAGGCACGCACGGTCGCACGGGTTCGCGGCGGCGGCTTGCGACGCAGCCCGGCTTGGCGTGCCGGCCAGAACGCCCGCCGCCAGGACCGCTATCGCTCCGCTGCACAGAAATCGCAGAAATCCACGTAGCATTGCTTTGCCTCCTCGAATGTTCTCGTTATGTGCGGTGCAAGAAAGGGTCGCCTGAAGTTCTTCAGACGCGTACGGCCCTCGGTTTGGTACCTTCCGCCGGTAACCGCCCAGCCTACGGCAGGCCGAAAACGAAATAGGTCGTACCGGCCGTCACGAACACGTACTGCTTCCCATCCACCGAAAAGGTGACGGGATTCGAGCGGATGGACGATCCGAGGTAAACGTCCCAAAGCGGCTTGCCCGTCACGGCGTCGAGCGCGAAGAAATTCCCCTCATCAGTTCCTGAAAAAACCAGGCCTCCGGCAGTAGCGAGCGTGCCCACCCAGGACGGCGAGTGCAGACGAAACTCCCATTTCATTTTTCCGCTCGTGGCTTCGAGCGCGCGGATCGCGCCGTAGGCGTCGTCGCCGCTGAGCGCTCGTTCCCCGCCCGCGCCCATGGGGAATTTCCCCATTTCCCAATGGGTGTTGGTGCCTTTCACGAAGTAGGAGCCCATTTCACGCGCGTCCACGTAGAAGAGCTTGGTAATCGGGCTATACGAGTTGCTGGTCCAGTTGATCGCGCCCGTGATGCTGGGGAAGATCAGGTTCCCCTCGGGACTTGGGCCCGTATCGGGCAGCACAATGGGCTGGCCCTTCTCATCGAGCCCCTTCGCCCAAGTCTGCTTCGCGTAGGGCATGCCCGCGACAAACGCGCCCGTCTCGCGATCGAGCACGTAGTAGAAGGCGTTCCGGTTGGCGAAGCCCAAAAGCTTGCGCGGCTGGCCCTTCACTACGCCGTCGAAAAGAATCGGCGGCTCCGAGGCGTCCCAATCATGCGTCTCGTGCGGCGAGAACTGGAAATACCATTTCACCTTGCCCGCATCCGGATCGATCGCCAGAAGTGCGCAGGTATAGAGGTTGGAACCCTGACGCTCGTCGCCGTTCCAGTCCGGCGCGGGATTGCCCGTGCCCCAATAAACAAGGTTGAGCTTCGGATCGTATGCAGCCGCGTTCCACGTGGTGCCGCCGGCCGGCGTCGAACCGCCCCATGTTGCGGCTTCAGGTTCGCCGGGCGCGGGGACGGTCCAGATCCGCCACAGGCGTTTGCCGGTTTTCGCATCGAAGCAGTCGAGCAGGCCTCGCACCGCGGCTTCGCTGCCGCCCGTGCCGATCATAACTTTGCCGTCGATCGCGAGCGGCGGCCCCGTGATCGCGTATCCCATTTTGTTGTCGGCGACGACCGTGTTCCAGATCACCGCGCCGGTCTTGGCATCAAGCGCCACCAGATGCGCGTCGATTGTCGCGACGTACACGCGGTTGTCGAGCACCGCGACGCCGCGATTGGTTTGAAAAAGCCCGATGGCAACCACATTTTTCAAAATGGGTGACCACGTCCAGAGCTTCGCGCCGGTGTGCGCGTCAAGCGCCGTCACTGTGCTGGGAGGCTCGGTGACGTACATGATCCCGTCGACTACCACCGGAGACGTTTCCACATTCCCGGCGGGACGCACCGGCTGATACGCCCAGGCCATTTTCAGCCCGGAAACGTTCTGCGGAGTGAGTTGCTTGAGGCCCGAGAAGCGCTGGCCATAGTAATTGCCGCCGTAGCTAAGCCAGTTGGCGGGTTCGCTATCGGAGTCCACCAGGCGCTGATACGGCACCTGTGCGAGCGCGGGCAGCGCGGCCGCGAATACGAAAAGAACGAGCGCGTACTTGATGGCTCTCATTGTGCGCCTTTCAAGCTGGACAGGTACGCCACCAAATCGTCGAGCTGCGTCGAGGACAGCGAGTCCTTGAAGCTCGGCATCACGCTTTTTCCCGGAAGCTTCTCGAGCTTCTGCAGCTCAAGTTTCTTAAACGAGTGAAATCGGCCCGCGGCGTCCTTCAGTTCGATCGTAAACGAATCCTCATAAACGCGCGTGCCGTTGACGGAGCGGCCGTCCTTAGTGACGACGTACACGAAAAGAAATTGCGTGAATCGCCCGCGCTCCATCGCGCCACCTTCCTTCGGCAGGATCGCGCCGGGAGTCAGCAGCGTGGTACGCAGGTAGCTGGGTCCGCGCATCGCGCCGACGCGCGTCAGCTCCGGACCCGCGCCGCCGCCTTCCCCGCTGATGATGTGGCAGCCGGCGCAACCGCTCGATTCGTATGCGGTTTTGCCCTTGGCCGGATCGCCCTTCGCGATTTCGGCATCTGCCGTGTGGCCGAGAGTCCGCAGATAACCGATCACTTGTCCGGTCTCGTCGGCACTGAGCGAGCCGAAGCCGTTCATCCCCGTGCCCGGAATTCCGCCGCGGATGATCCCGCCCATCGCCTCATCGCCCAGCCTTTCCGGAGCGCCCTGCAGGCTCGGACCGTCGCTGCCGCCGGCATCCAGACCATGGCATCGCGAGCATGTCGCCTCGTAGAGTATTTTTCCATTGGCGATGTCCGCCGGGGATGTCTTCGAAACGACGGGCGTCGGGTCGCGCGGAATTTGCGACAGCGCAGCCGGAACACACGCGAAGAATCCCAGAGCAGCCACACACAACGGGCGGATTGCTTTCATTCGGACTCCCCCACAATTGCGTTCGATTCGATGCGGATTATCACACTGAAATTTCGGCTGTCAAGCATTCTGCGGCTGGCCGGGATGAACTCATGGCAGGCCGAGGCTGCCATAGGCGCGCGGATAGGTGACGATGCCCCAGGGCAGATGAAATCCGTCGAGAACGCGAATCGTCTGATACGTTTTTGCGTCGATCGCGTAGATGTTGTTCGAGCGTCCGCAGGCCAGCAGGATTTTCGAATCGTCGGGCGTAAACGTGAAATGCCAGCACCGCTGGCCGACCGCAGTGTCGCCCAGCAGTTGCAGCGAGTCCGCCGCATACACCTGAAATTTGCGAGCCGCGGCGGCGGCCACGAAGATGCGGCTTCCTTGCCGGTCGAAGGCAACCCCGTACGGCTTGGAGGCGGTAGCCACCGAGCGAATCACGTTCAGGTCGCGGTCTAGCGACAATAGCGTGCCCGATCCCTCCATCGTGACCGCGTACGAATTCCCTTGAGGCGATACCTTCACTCCGCGAGGCCGCTTGCCGTACGAACCGAGGTTGATTTCGCGGATCAGCTTTCCCGTCGCGACGTCGTACACGCCGAGCGAGTCCTGCGCTTCGTTGGCGACGATCAGAAGCTTCCCGTCGGGCGAAAATTCGAGGCCTTCGGTCTCTTTCCCCGCGACGAAGCCCTGCACGCGCGACCAATTCTGCACGCGAAACTCCATGATTTGCGCGGGCGGCTCGTTTGTGTCGTTGTCCTCTTCGCCTACCGCAGACTCTACGGGCGGTCCGGCCGTCGAACCCGGCTCGTACGAGGTAAACAGCGACGTGCCGCTCGGATTCAACTTGATGAACTCGGGATTGTCTCCGATCGGGATTCGCCGGACGAGCCTCAGGCCGCGAGTATCGAACACGCTCGCGTCGGCCGTATCCTTGTTCGCGGTTACGATATATTTTCCGTCGAAGGTGATACCGATTCCCCGCGGCGCGCTGTCCTTGGGATGAACTCGCTTGATCAGCTGCAGGGTATTCAAGTCGATGACCGCGATTCCGCCGTCTTCTTCGCTGACGTACGCGACGTTTTTCGGGATCCGGATGAACCGCGCGTACACCACCACGCCAGAGACCGCGACCACGAACAGCGCAAATGCCCACAGAAACTTTCCGCGCAAGCTCATCCCCATTCCCCCCGGTCCCATTTCCCCTTTTTGTGCCTATCATGTCGTGCGATTAACGGCGCAGGGATTACATCATCGCGCTAAGTTTTACGGCCACCCAACCGGATGGCTTCTTTACCTCGAGCTTGTCCACCAGGATCGAGCCGTTCCTCAGTTTTCCGGTGACGCGAATCGGTTGCCCTACATATTCCGCGATGTCCGGCGAGGGAGCCACCAGCACGAAGAATTTCTTGTCTGGCGTCACGATTCCAGCCGGGCGGCCCATCTTCAGGCAAGCCTTGCCGCATTCCTTCATACCCATGTGCTCGTTGCCCGATTGCGAGTCGTCGGTCAAATAGCAGGAAGCATCCACGAGCGACCCCGTCCAGACTTGGTTCTGTTCCGCGCGCACTGCTACCAGGCTCGCAGCCAGCGCCCCCGCCAGCAATGCCAGTGCCGCCAGGATCCGAGTGATCTTCATTCGTCCGCTCCTCGATCGCGTGCCCCGTACGCGACTCACGCGATTCTACACTGCCGTCGCCATTGTCGATCGACGCAATCTGAGAGCGTCTGGGTGCACGCACAGCCCCATGTTTGAATATGTGGCCAAGGGTCCCGATCGTTCACTATTTTCGGGGATCAACGGTTGGCGCCTAGACTTCCACGAAACTGTCGCGCCTGCTCTTTCCGAATCGTTGAGCGCGTGTTATATAACCTACAAAGGCAATGAATCGAACCCATATTCTCGTTGGACTTGCTGCGATTACTCTCGCGCTCTCATGTTTCTGCCCTTCGGCGCACGCCCAGCAGAGATGTCCCGCGCCGCCGGAACTCACCGCCGCGCCGGCACCGAACATCTTCACGCCTCAGCAGGAAGTGGATCTCGGTGATGTGGAGGCCGAGCGGATCGAGCATTCCGTCCCCGTCATTCAAGACGACGAGCTCGCCGTATACTTGAATAAGATCGCGAAGCGCATTGTCGACCAATTGCCGCCCACGCAGTTGAAAATCCGCGTGATCCTTATCGATCTACCGATCGTCAATGCATTCTCGTTGCCGGGCGGGCGAATCTACGTCACGCGAAAAATGGTCGCATTCGTCCGCAGTGACGACGAGCTGGCCGCTCTTCTGAGCCACGAAATGGGGCACATCCTGTCGCATCAGGGCGGCATCGACATGACGCGCCAGCTCCACGACGTCATCGGCGTCACGTCCGTCGGCGATCGCAAGGACATCGCCGAAAAAATGAATCGCCTGATGGACAACGCGGCGCGCAATATCAAAGTCTTTCAGAAAACCGGCAGCGAAGAAGAGCCGCATCAATACCAAGCCGATCAGCTCGCTCTCTATGCGCTCGCCGACGCCGGCTACGCGCCCAGCACGTTTGCCGATTTCTTCGATCGCCTCGCTCAAACGAAAGGCAAAGCCGGCAACTGGATATCGGATCTTTTCGTTAACCCGACAACCAACGAAAAGCGGCTCCGGGAAATTCGCAAATCGATTGACGTTTTGCCAGCAGCCTGCCGGCAACAGGCTGCCTCGCCGCCGACTCCGGAATTCCTCGCCTGGCAAACCGATGTGATCGCCTACTCAGGGCTGGGCCGCAAGGACATCCTTACCGGAGTCGTGGACAAGAAGGTCCTCGATCCGCCGCTGCGCTCCGACATTTCGAGCTTGAAATTCAGTCCGGATGGAAAATACGTGCTCGCGCAGGACGATTCGAGCGTCTTCGTATTGTCGCGCGAACCTCTTCAGTTGCTTTTCCGCATCGACGCCGAGGATTCGCGTCCTGCGCAATTCACCCCGGATTCGCAAAGCGTCGTCTTCGACACCCGCAAAATGCGCGTGGAGGAGTGGCGCATCGCGGATCAGGAGCGAACCAGCGTCCACGAGATGACCATTCCAAGGGGCTGTGACGTGGCCCGGCTCTCGCCCGACGGAAAAACTTTTGCCTGCATGCGGCACACACTCGACCTCGAGATCTACGACGTCGCCACGGGCAATCTTGTGTTCAGCAAAAAATGTTCTTATGCAGAGGGCCTTCCGGGTTTCGTAGTCCTGAATGAAATCATTTTTGCGGCCACCACTGGCGAGGAATTTGAGCCGGTGCACATGTCGTTTTCACAGGATTCGCGGACGCTGCTCGTCGCCAACCTGATCGAACCGATTGCGGTCGATCTGACCTCACACCAGCAGATCGCACTGCACGGCGATCTGGCTCACAACCTGAAGGCAGGATTTGCGTTCCTGGATCCAAATCGCGTCGTCGCCGCCAACATTTACGACCTCAAAAAAGGCGTCATCATGGAATTCCCGTCCGGGAAAGTCCTGAAGCAACTGGCGATTGGTGGCTCCCGCCTCGAAGCTCCCGCGCATGGAAACTATCTTCTCGAGCGCCCGGTGAAAGAAGGCCGGGTGGGTATGCTGGATATTGAAGCGCAAACCTTTCCGCTCGTGATGAAGAAATCGCCGGCTGTCGACGTCTACGACAAGGTCTTCGTCGGCCAAGAACCCGACGGGCGGATCGCGCTGATGCAGCTCCCGGATTTCAAAGTGCTCGCCGACGCGCCGCTCTCACTTTCACCGCTTGGCCGCCTGCGCGCCGAAGCAGTTTCGCCCGATCTCCGCTGGATCGCTGTCTCGGGTGACACGCGCGGCGCCGTTTGGAATGCGTGGAACGGCAAACGCGCGTTCTTCACTCGCGGGTTCCGCGGTGCGTATTTCGACGGCAACGAAGCCCTCCTCGCCGATTTTCCAAAACTGGATCCTGCCGGCCGCACCATCGCTCGCATGGATCTGGTCACATTCGGCTCGAAAGAAACGCTGCCCATCGACGATAAAACTGCGGTCTGGCAGTGGGGACAGTTCCTGATCACCCGCAAGCCCGCCGGCAAGGGAGGTTCCCTGGACCGGAACGCTGTCCTTGACGTGAGCGGCGTCCACGACGGTCACTCGCTTTGGACGCGCACGTTCTCAAAAGAAATGCCGGCGCTGAGCTTCGGTAGACATGAAGGGACTCTGCTCTTTTCCTGGCAGGTGGACGAGGATTCGGCGAAAGACGAAATCAAGAATTCGCCGGCGCTTCAGGCGCGCCTTGCGGCAATCCGCGATCGCAAGACGACCTACCTGATCGAAGTCGTCGACGCGAAAAGCGGCACGCTGATCGGCTCCCTGCTGATCGACACGGGAAAAGGTTCGTTTCAGGTCGAGGGCGCCTACTCGTCAGGAGACTGGGTGGTCATCGACGATTCCCATGCACGCACTCTCGTCTATTCCCTGAAAACTGGCGAGCAGAAAGCCGCCTTCTCCGGCGACCGTTCGACATTGTCGCAACCGGCGGGGCTTTATGTCGTCCAGAACGAAATCGGAAAGCTCGACATCTATAATTTGGGGACGTTCGACCGCCGTTGCCAACTCGTCTTCTCGTCTCCCATCTCAATATTCGACTTCAGCAGAGACGGCACGCGATTGCTCGTTCTCACAAAAGCCCAGACGCTCTACACCTTCGATACGTCACGCATCGGAATTGACGATCGGCCAAAAGAGGCTGCGCTCGCTACTACAAAATAACCAGTCGACCGCAGGCAGGCTCAGGCTCGCCGTCCGTTGAGATTCGCGGGGAGGTCGGCAAGACTATCGAGCATCAGATCCGGCGGATGCGCGCGCAGCCCTTCGAGTCCTAATCCGTAGCTGACGCCGCAAGCCCACGTGCCCGCGTTTCGCGCGGTGCGCACGTCCACGTCGGAATCGCCGACGATCATGGCTTCGCGCGGCGCGATCTCCAGGTCGCGCAGAATGATGTTTATGCCCTCCGGGTCGGGCTTCTTCGTTTCGAAACTGTTGCCGCCGTACACATACCGGAAATAGCGTGAGAGGCCCAGGCCCTCCAGTATCCGTTCGCTGAACCGCACCGGTTTGTTCGTCAGCACGGCCATCGGATGATTTTCCAGCAGCTCGAGCGCCTCTCGCACCCCGGGATACGTGACCGTGTTATCGAGCATGTGTTCACGGTAGTAAGCGAGAAAGTAGCGGTGCCCTTCCTCAGCTTCGGCATCCGTCACAGTGTCGCCCAGCGCGCGACGCACCAGCACCGCCGCGCCGTTGCCGACGTAGCTGTAGATCGTGTCGTGCGCGAGCGACGCGCGGCCCATATGCTTGAGCGTCGCGTCAATCGAAAGCGCCAAGTCGAGCTTCGAATCGATGAGCGTTCCATCAAGATCGAATACCAGCGCCCGCACTTCCGAAAATCTGCCGCCCTGATTGTCTGTGGTGTCCGCCATTTGTTTCGTGAGCTGATTCGTGATGTGTCCCGTCGCTCCCGCGCGATTTCTCAATTGTAGGCGGCGCCCCGGCCGATGTCACGGCGCGCCTCGATTCTTTCCAGCACCTCCCCCGTAACCGAAAGGAAACTTCGCGAGAGGCTGTTTCACGCGCACCGCGCCTGCGACGCTATTGTTGGCGGACGGGCGAAAACCCGATAGGCGCGCGGGAGAGTTCATTGAGCCGCATCTGGGAAGCGTTGAGGCAGGCCGAGCGACAGCGGTCCCGCGGGGAAGACCCCCCGCCCTCGGCTGATCGCGCCAGCGACAAGGCGCAAGAGGGCGCCGATCGCCGCGAGGAATTGCGCCACTCCCACACCGTTTCCCTGCTCATCTACGGCTCCGACGCGGACAAGCAGCCCTTCCACGAAGAGGCCGAAACCATCGACGCACATGAGAACGGCTGCTCGATCGCGCTCGAAACCATCGTCGCGCGCGGCCAGCGCCTGTTCCTGACCAACATGCGCAATCAAGCCGAACAGGAATGCCGCGTCATCCACGTCGGCAAGCGCGTCCGCGGCAAGGCCCGCGTCGGCATCGAATTCGTCACACCAACTCCGCAATTCTGGCGCCCCGCGTAAATTTCCAGTCGCGCTCCCGCACGTAAGTCGCCCTCGTTTCAAGTGCATTCGACCGCCCTTTGGCGTGGACGCGCGCCGCTGCTACAATATCCCGTTCCGCACGGTGCACAATTTCATCCCGAGGCCCTCATGGCTGAAATTCAACCCTTTCGCGCATACCGCTACGATACGAACCGTGTCGCGCTGAAGGACGTGCTCACGCAACCGTACGACAAAATCACTCCCGCGATGCAGGACGCCTACTACGCCGCGAGCCCCTACAACCTGATCGCCGTTGAAAAAGGCCGCGCCCTGCCGGACGATTCGCCCCAGAACAACGTCTATACGCGCGCCGCGAGGACGATCGACGAATGGATCGCCGCGAAAGTTCTGGCGCAGGATGCCGCGCCGGCCATCTACGTCTATTCTCAGGATTTCGAAGTCCCGGGAACGCACACGCGCCGCGTGCGCATCGGCTTCATCGCGCTCACGCGCCTAGAGGATTACGACGCGCAGGTCGTCTTTCGCCACGAACACACCTTATCGGGCCCCAAAGCCGACCGCATCGAGCTGCTGCGGCGCACGCGCGCGCAGACCGGCCAGCTTTTTCTCCTTTACGACGACCGCGTGCGGCAAATTGACACCTGGCTCGAACAGATTGCCCGGACGAGCGCTCCGAACGAACTCAGTGACGAATTCGGCGTGACGCATCGCCTGTGGCCGGTGTCCGATCCCGCTTTCGCGAAGCGAATTCAGATCGCGATGCTGGAGAAGAAACTGGTGATCGCCGACGGCCATCATCGCTACGAGACGGCACTGAATTATCGCAACGAATGCCGCGCCCGCGCCGGCAAGTCCGATCCCATGGCCGCGTCTGAATTCGCTATGGCGACCTTCATCAACACGCATTCGAGGGGACTCACGATCCTGCCCACGCACCGGCTGGTCTCGCGTCTCGCGAATTTCGATTTCGAGCGGTTCCGCAACAATCTTGCGCCGCACTTCGACTGGTACTCCTATCCGTTCGCTGATGCGGAAGAGCGCGCCTCGGCCTACGCCGAGTTCCGCAAGGATCTCGAGCGGCCCAACCACGGCCGGCGGACGATCGGCGTCTACCCCGGTACCATTCACTCCGGCAGCGGTGCGTTTTACTTGTTCGCGCTGCGCCGCGAAGCGGATCTTGAGGCGCTGCTCCCGGAAATTTCCGAAGCGCAGCGGGGGCTGGACGTGGTGCTGCTACATCGCTTGATTCTGGAGAAAGGTCTGGGAATCACGCTCGAAGCCGTCGCCGGGGAAAAGAATCTGAGCTACGAGCGGGAGATGGATGCGGCGCTTGCGGCCGTGGACCGCGGGGAAGCGCAGCTTGCGTTTCTGCTGAATCCGGTTCGCGTCGAGCAGGTGACCAAGATCGCGCTCGGCGGCGACGTGATGCCTCAAAAATCCACGGACTTCTATCCCAAGCTTCTCAGCGGAGTCGCGATCTTTCGAGTGGAAGGGCGGATCGAAGAATAACAAGGAAGAGAAGGGACCGGGCAGCCGCCAAGAACGGCTACGCGCGGTCCCGGGACATGCCCGAGCCGCGCGTTGAAAAATTCCAGCGAACCGTCCCACCGCACATCCCGCCACGAACGGGCCAGGTTTACGAGCTAACGCTTACTTCGGGAAGCTCGCGATTGCCGCAGCCTCTGTGTCGTATGTGTCGAAGACGGTCATCAGCTTCGTCACTTGCAGCACTTCTTTGAATTTCGAGCCGAGGTTCACAAGCTTCAGTGTGGCGCCCTGCGAGCGCGCACTGTGGAATGTGGCCACGAGGGTGCCCAAACCGGCGCTGTCGATGTAGCCGACCTGCGCGAGGTTCAGGATGATCTTCTTCTTGCCTGCCGCCAGCAGGCCCTTCACCTTCTCGCGGAAGGCGTTGCTCTCCTCGCCCAGCACGATGCGTCCCTCGATATCGAGCACGCTCACTCCACTCACTTCCCGATCCGTCATTCGCAGTGCCACGTTCGCGCCTCCTGAAAATCTTCCAATTCGCTGTGGTATGTGTGCCTTGAAAAAATCGCTGCCCGCATTCGGCCGGACGCGCTCTCTTCTCAATACTCTCTTCTCAGTAAAAATCCGAGCAGGACATATAGTAGCCGCAACCCGGGCAAATCAGCTTGCAACTCCGCGCCGCAAGACGCGCCGAGCAGCGCGGGCAGTAGCTCATCGCCAGTTCCGGCTCTCCGCGCGACACGAGCGCCGCTTCATTCGACTTCGCTGGCAAACTGGCCGCTCTATCCGACGTTCCGTTCGCCAATTCTGGCTGTTCCATCTTGGCTTCTCGGCCCGATGTTTATAGCACATCCGGCCCACTGGACAAAGCAAAGGCCCTTTGATCCGGCACTATCGTTTGACCGTCGTTTGGCCCCTTTCGGGAAGGCTGGTTCCCCGAGAGGGGTACGAAGGCTGCAACCAAGCAGAGAAGCATAGCGTCT
Source organism: uncultured Acidobacteriota bacterium (assembly GCA_963752925.1). GTDB lineage: Bacteria > Acidobacteriota > Terriglobia > Acidiferrales > UBA7541 > Palsa-295. Next base: position 50,116 of record CAVVZY010000010.1, read on the forward strand.
ACTAATTAAGAAGCGAGGCGGCCATGACGAATAGAAATCGGTCGGCAGTAGCCTCAGCAACCTTTGTAGCGTTCTCCCTGCTCGTTCCCGGCGCGACAAAGGCGCAGCGGATGACGCCAACCGCGATCCCGAGACCTTCCGCACAAACGATTCACGCCGCAGCCCATCGCCTCGCATGTGGTTTCCACGCGCGCTGGCGTCGGCAGCAGCATTGCCCCTGCGGTGCGCAGCGGAATCCGCTTTAATTCCGCGTCGAACTCTTTCGTTTCGGGCGACGGCTCCTTTCTGTCATTGCAGGACCTGCTCAATCCCGTTCCGGGTTTCGGCTTCGACTATCACCACCTGTCGGTCATCAATCAGGATCTGGGGATCAAGGCCTTCATCGACCCCGTGACCGAGTTGAAGCTGGCGACCGCCGAGCGACTGCTCCGGGACTCGTCGCGCTTCTCCGGCGCTGGATTTTATCTACTGGATGGAGGAGGCGCGTATTCCGTTCCGGTTGACTCCGCTCCAGCCGAGCAGTCGGCGCAACAACCGCAAATCATCGTCGTGCAGGCGACTCCGCCTTCGCAGGAAACGAGCCAGCAAGCTGCCGAGCAGCCCGCTCCGGAGGAACAAGCGCCGCTGCCGGACGTGGGCCAGTTCACGCTCGTGCTTCGGAATGGCGCGCGGGTCGAAGCCGTGGCCTTCACGCGCCTGAAGGACCGCATCGTATATATCACCGCCGATGGCAGCCGCCGCACGCTGGCCGTTGCCGATCTCGATTCCGCCGCGACGGTGCGAGTGAATGAAGAACGCGGCACGCCGTTGCAGCTTCCTCTATAGAAGACGTCAGCTACCGCTCCCGCGAGACGAATAGATCAGGATTGCCCCCAGCGATGCAAATATTCCTGCGTACAAGAACCCCGCTGAGGGACTCACCAGCGACCAAAGCGCTCCGACCGCGATGCTGGACACAAAATCCCCTATGCCGTTTGCCGTAGCCAGAACTCCGAATCCCGTTCCCCGAACTTCGCGCGGCAGCAGCTCCGCAGCCATCGACTTCTCGAGCGACTGATGAAAGGCGTCGTGGATGCCCGCAAGCCCGAAGAGAACCACCAGTATCGGAATTGTGGGCGGTTCGAAAATGAACCCTGCGTAGGTGATCACGCCGACGATGTATCCGAGTGCAAGCAGCCCGCGCTTCCCGATACGATCGCCCAGCGCGCCGGCGGGATACGATGCCACAGCGTCAATGAGATTGTGAAACGTGTAAAGCCCGACCGATATGGCCGCAGCCCGGCCAGCGCCGACGCGCGGCGTTAGAATCTGGCTCGCGCGCAGGATCAACAGCGTCGGCGCAAAGTCTCCTACACCGTGAGCAAACACTCCCGCAAGAAAGCGCCAGTAGTTTTTCGGGAGCTGCGCGAACCGCGAAGCGATCGTCGGTGTCGCTCCCGATGCGTGATGGTCCTCGACCTTCTTCGGGCGCGGCGCAAGTAATGCAAAGGCCAGCGCGGCCGTCAAGCCGGGCAAGAGTGTCCAGCGCATGACGCCGCGAGCGCCCAAAGTTCCCAGCAGCAGCGTGGCGCACAACGGTCCCAGCACGGCGCCGAGCGTGTCCATCGCGCGCTCGAAACCGAAAGCGCGGCCGGTCTGCTCCGGCGTAACGCAATCCGCCAACAACGTATCACGCGACGGCCCGCGGCTGCCGCGTCCCATCCATCCGAATCCGCGAAGTATCAGAACGGCCGGCCAGCTATGCGCGAACGCGTAACCGAACGTGGTGATTGCCGTCGCGAAGTAGCCGACGATGCCCGTCGGTCTTCTCCATTTTGGGCGGTCCGAGATGAAGCCGCCTGCGAGCTTTGCAAAACTCGACAGCCCGTCGGAAACGCCTTCGATCACGCCCAGCGCGGCAGCAGGTGCACCCAGGCTCGCGAGAAACGCGGGGAGAATCGAGGTCGCGGCCTCGTGTCCCCAATCGGAGAAAAGGCTGGCCAGACCTATGCCGAGTACGCCGCGCGTAAGCCAGCGCTTCGACGGAGAGGATGGGGCGCTCGGTTCGCTCATGGTCACGAACCTGAAGTCTGATCGCATGCCCCCACTTCGGTCAACACGCCGGCGCGCTGCCTCGCGCTTTGCCTTTCTCTTCGTGGGGGCACGCCGCCCCCGGCACAAATTCTTGGCGCCCCGCCGCCCATTCACCGCAATCCACGGCGCGAAATGGATTTCTAGGGGCGTAGCACCGCTACGCCCGGTGTCAATGCTTGGCAACGCGCCGCCCATTCATCTCACATCACGCCTGACTCGCACTCAATGTAGAATCATCCCGATGCGAGCGGTCATTCAACGCGTAACGCACGCGCGAGTCGTGGTCGACGGCCACGTGACGGGCGAAATCGAGGCAGGTCTTGTCGTGCTGATCGCCGTCGGGCGCGAGGACTCCGCCGAAACGCCGGCCGCGATGGCGCGAAGAATTACGCAGCTGCGCATCTTCGACGACGAGCAGGGAAAGATGAACCGCTCACTCTTCGATACCGGCGGCGCCATTTTGGCCGTATCGCAATTCACGCTGTATGGCGACGCCCGCGGACAGCGGCGTCCAAGTTTTCTAGGGGCCGCTCCTCCCGACCAGGGGAAGGCGGGCTACGAGGAGTTTGTGCGCGCGCTGCAAGCGCTGAACGTCCGCGTCGAAACCGGTGTATTTCAAGCACACATGTCCGTCGAGCTCGTGAACGACGGTCCGGTCACCATCCTGCTCGATTCCGACAAGCTCTTTTGAGCCGTCAACCCCTTGCCATGTCCTGGCAGTTGACCTAGGCTTTCCTCGGAGCGCACCGATGAGCGAAATTCACAGGATTCTCGATCAAATGGACCGCGCATTCTCCGGCGATGCATGGCACGGCCCCAGCCTCATGAGCGTGCTCGACGGCATCTCCGCGGAAGACGCCTCGAAGCACCCGATCCGCGGCGCGCATTCGATCTGGGAGCTGGTGCATCACATCGGCGCATGGAACACCATCTCGCAGCACCGGTTGGCCGGCGAAGTTGTGGAAATCACAGCGGAGCGCGATTGGCCGCCCGTGTGGGAAGTCAGCGATACCGCATGGAAACGCGCGCTCGAGAATCTCGTCGAAAGCCGCCGTCGCTTGCGCGACTCCGTAAAGGGATTGAGCGACGAGGAACTGGAACGGAAGGCTGCCGGCCCGGACTACTCGTGCTACCAGGTTCTGCACGGCGTGTTGCAGCACGATCTGTACCACGCCGGCCAAATCGTCATGCTGAAAAAAGCCCTCGCGTGAAAGCGCCCTCACAATGCAAATGATTTTGCGCTCCGGCCAACCCACCGAAATCGCCGCGTTCGTTATGGCCGCCGGATGGATCGGATTCGGCGTGATCCTCATCGTCGGCAAGCGTGGCGCGGCCAAGGGCGACGCCCGGCGCGACCCAAGATCCACGCTCGGATTTTTACTGCAGCTCGCCGCCTACGCGATCTGCTTCGCATTTTATCGCCAGTACTTCTCTCCGCTCGCCCCTATGTCGGTATCCACGGAGGAAATTGTTGCAGCGCTCGCGATCGCGCTCACCATTGCCTCGACCTGGTTTTGTTGGGCGGCGGCGCGCGCGCTCGGCAGGCACTGGGCGCTCATGGCGCGCGTAATCGAAGGCCATGAATTGGTTAGTCAGGGCCCTTATGCCATCGTTCGCAACCCGATTTATCTCGCCATGCTCGGCATGTTGATAGCGATCGGCCTTTGCGTTAGCCGGTGGCAGGCTCTCGTCGGCGCGGTTATGGTGTTCGCGGTTGGCACCGCGATTCGCATCCGCGCGGAGGAAACTCTGCTGCGCGAAACTTTCGGCGCGAAATTTGAAGATTACGCGCGGCGCGTGCCTGCGTTCCTGCCCCGCCTATGGCCATAGGTCCACGTAACCCACACAAGAATTCGCGCGTCCCATAGTAATTGCTGATAATATTCACCGCGACTTGCAAGGGGGGATTCGATTGATGCGCTCCAATTGTGTTTTGAGGATGGCTCGAATTGGATGTCTCGCCGCGCTTTTTGTCGCGGCATTCGCGGCAGCAGCCCAGGCGCAAAAAGGCGCCGGCGACTGGCCGATGTATCGCCATGATTCCGCGAGCACGGGTTATTCCGCGCTCAAGCAGATCAACACGAAGAACGTCACCAAGCTGACGCAGGCCTGGACCATGAAACTGGTCGAACGCGGCGGCCTCGAAGTCACACCCATCGCCGTCAACGGAGTCATGTACCTTTCCGCCGGAAACAAAGTGCTGGCAGTTGATCCCCAAACCGGCAAGGAAATCTGGCACTACGAATTGGCGGCCAGCCAGGCCTCTTCGCGAGGCGTTGCGTACTGGCCCGGAGATGGCGCGAACGCGCCGCGTATTATCTTCACCACGCTCGACCGCAAATTGATCGCGCTCGACGCCGCCACCGGAAAACTCGTGCCCACCTTCGCGACTGGCGGAATCGCCGAGCTGACCGTCGGCTACAGCGGCATCCCCACAATCTTTAAGAACATCGCCCTGCTCGGCGCCAGCGTCGGCGAGCTGCCCAAGGGACCTCCGGGCGACACGCGCGCCTACGACGCGATCACCGGCCAGCTGCTCTGGACTTTTCACACCGTGCCGCAACCCGGTGAAACCGGCCACGAAACCTGGCTCGATGACGGTTGGAAGGGCCGCTCCGGCACAAACGTCTGGGGTTGGTACATGAGCGGCGACGAAAAAACCAACACGATCTACATGCCCATCGGCGGACCTTCCCCGAACTACTACGGCGGAGACCGGCCGGGCGCGAACCTTTTCGCAAATTCCGTCGTCGCCGTGGACGCAACCACGGGCAAGCTCAAATGGTATTTCCAGACGATTCATCACGACCTGTGGGACTCCGATCTGCCGCCGGGACCAAGCCTGCTCGACCTCAAGGTCAACGGTAAGAAGGTTCCCGCGATCGAGATCATCGGCAAGGCCGGATGGATGTTCATCCTCAACCGCGACACGGGCAAGCCCGTCTTCGGCGTCGAGGAGCGTCCCGTTCCCAAGGGCAGCGTGCCAGGCGAGTGGTATTCGCCCACGCAACCCTTTCCCGTGAAGCCGCCTGCTCTCGCGCGAACCACATACAAAGCCGACGACATGGTCACGGCCGACGACACCAACGCCGATCACGCGAAAGCCTGCCACGATCTCTCCGAGAAGAGCGGCGGCTTCGACAACCATGGACCGTTCACGCCCTGGATGTTTCACGAAGATGGCACGCCTCCAAAGAGCACCATTCAATTCCCGGGCGGAACCGGCGGCTCCAACTGGGGCGGCACGTCCATCGATCCGAAATCCGGATACATTTTCGTGCAGACTCATGACATGTCTCTGATGGGCTGGATCGAAAAGAAAAAAGCCGGTCAGGTTTACGGCCGCGGCACGGAGGGCTCGACCCAGGAATATGACCGCGCCAGCATCGTCGGCCCCGGCCCCTATGCCGGCTTCAGCGCTCCCGGCAAGGACGCGGCAGGCAAAGTGCTCGGCAACTGGCCCTGCCAGAAACCGCCGTGGGGACGCCTGACCGCCGTCAACGGCAATACCGGCGAAATCGCGTGGCAAACCACGCTCGGGATCACCGAAGGTCTGCCCGGAAGGCAAGCAGAACACCGGAAATGGCGGCAGCGCCGGCCCGATCACCACCGCCGGCGGTCTCGTCTTTATCGGCGCCACTTCGGACCATCGCTTCCGCGCCTTCGATTCGAAGACGGGCAAGGAGCTGTGGGTCACCAAGCTCGAAAAGGACGCCAACGCAAATCCCATGACCTTCGCGGGCAAGAACGGCAAGCAGTACGTGGCCATCGTCGCCGCGGACACCGTGTACGTGTTCTCCCTGCCGTAAATCTCGCGGTGCTGCGGCCGGCATTCGCTCCGGCCGCGGCGCCTTTCTTTGCTGGGTTCCCCCGTCTGCTCTCTGCCTTCTGTGCGTCTCTCGGGTGAGTCCTTGTATCTTCTCGGTGTTCTATTGCCTTTCTCCGCGCCCTCGGTGTTTAGATGGGGTTCGAAATCATCCGCACGTTCAAATGCAACAAGCACTCATTTCCAGCTTCCCACGATCATTTATATCGTAATACGATATACTTGAAAGGATGGGACAAGATGCGCTGCCAACGATCGACTACGGGGCCCTTGCGGACTTCCGTTATGAAATTCGCCGCTTCTTGAATTTCAGCGAAAGCGTCGCGCGCGCGGCGGGAATCAAGCCGCAACAGCACCAGGCGCTGCTCGCCATCAAAGGGCGGCCGCCCGGATTCGAAACCACCGTGGGCGTTTTGGCCGAACGGCTCCAGATCCGGCATCACAGCGCGGTTGAATTGAGCCGCCGCCTGGAAGCGAACGGCTGGCTTCGGCGTTCGCGCAACGGTGCTGATCAGCGGGAGGTGCAGCTCCGCCTCACTCCCCGCGGCGAAAGGCTGCTCGCGAAACTCTCTTTGTCGCACCGCAACGAGCTGCGCACGGCCGAGCCGAGGTTGATTCAAGCGCTCCTGCTGGCAATCGCGCGGCGGAAAAATCCCCGGCGCCGGCGCTGACATTTCCGCTGGCATCGCTCGGAAAAAATAAATCGAGAGGAGTCTCCGCTTGGCGTCACCGGCAATCATGAAGAGAACTTCTCAACCTGCACCCACCGGGAGCTTCCGCATCGGCTGGATGTCGCTGCTGGCCGCGCTGGTGGGCATCCTCGCCGGGCTCATTGCCTACGTCCTGTACGACTTGATCGCGCTGTTCACGAATCTAACCTTCTATCACGTAGTTTCCCTGCACTTCCGCAGCCCAGAGAAAACAACCATCGGCCCATGGATCATCCTGATGCCGGTAATCGGCGGCGTCATCATCGGGTTTATGGCCAAATACGGCACCTCAAAAATCAAAGGTCACGGCATCCCCGAGGCGATGGAAGCCGTGTTGACATCCCGCAGCCGTATCGAAGCCAAGGTCGCCATCCTGAAACCGCTCTCGGCCGCGATCGCCATCGGAACAGGCGGCCCGTTCGGCGCCGAAGGTCCGATCATTCAGACGGGCGGCGCCTTCGGCTCTCTCGTCGGCCAGTTGATCTCCACGACGGCCTCCGAGCGCAAGGTGCTGCTCGCATGCGGCGCGGGCGCGGGTATGGCCGCGACGTTCAACACCCCGATAGCGGGCGTGATCCTGGCGATCGAACTTTTGCTCTTCGAATTCCGGGCACGCTCGTTTATTCCGCTCGTGATCGCCTGCACACTCGCGACCAGCGTCCGGGCCGTTCTGTTCGGCCAGCATTCCATGTTCACCATGGGCAATGTGGACTTCAATGTTCCGCGCGGCCTGCCTTTCTATTTGCTGCTCGGCGTCATCTGCGGCGGCGCGGCGATTGGGTTCACGAAGTTGCTCTACTGGGTGGAAGATCAATTCGACCGCTTGCCGATTGACGATCTATGGCATCCGGCGATCGGGGCGCTCGGGCTGGGCGTGATCGGGTTCTTCGTCCCGCGCGTTCTTGGCGTGGGTTACGACACCATTTCCGACATCCTGAACAACAATCTCACCCTGCAGCTGCTAATCCTGATCGCGGTTTTCAAGGCGCTGGCGCTGGTCATCTCGCTTGGCTCGGGAACTTCCGGCGGCTTGCTCGCGCCAATGTTCATGTCCAGCGCGGCTATGGGCGGCGTTTTCGCCATGGGCGTGAATTACGTTTTCCCCGCCGCCCATTTGTCGCCCGGCGCCTACGCCCTGGTCGCGATGGCGGCGGTTTTCGGCGCGGCCTCGCGCGCCACGTTCGCTTTCATTGTTTTCGCGTTCGAGATCACGCACGACTACAACGCGATCCTTCCGCTCATGCTCTGCTGCGTGATCGCCGATCTGATCGCCCTTCGCTATCTGCCCACTTCCATCATGACCGAGAAGCTCGCGCGCCGCGGACTGCACGTTCCCGGTGAATACGAAGCCAACGTGCTGCACATGGTCCGCGTCAGCGAGGTGATGCGGACGGATGTCCCGCCGATCTCGGCGGAAATGACCGTTCGAGACCTTGCTGCACGCATGGCTCGAGGCGAGCCGGGCTTCAATTTATCAGTTGGCTTGCCGATCGCAGGGGAGGACGGCGGCCTGGTCGGCGTGGTCACTCAGGGCGACTTGCTGCGGGCGCTCGAAAACGATCCCGAAGGCCGCGCAACCGTGCTCGAGGCAGGTTCCGATTCGCCTATCGTGGCGTACGCGGACGAATTCGTTCACGACGCGATTCATCGCATGGTACGGCACAACATTGGCCGCCTCCCCGTGGTCAGCCGCGAAAATCCGCGGCAGATGACGGGTTATTTCGACCGGTCAAATATCTTGGGCGCCTGGACACAACAGATGGAGGACGAAGGCGTGCAGGAACACGGCTGGTTCGCCAGGTGGCAGGCCACACGCGACGGAGGAACTCGGTAATGGACGAGTTCCCCGAATCATCAATCAACGCGCTTAGCCAACTTGTCCGGTAATCCGACTCACCAGGACTTGTGGGCGGGACAGCGACGCAAGGGGACAAAGGCGACCCAATATCGGACGACAATAAATCCGTATTCTCGGTCGATCCTTCCGCTAGACAACCGATCCGTCCGGCTGTATGCAATCAAGCCCAAAAAGGGTAGTGTTCTTTTGAATCAATGCTCGCGAGCGATTGTAGCCTTGAAGACTACTGCAAGTAGACGGGTCGAGCTGGTGTTGCGTTGAACCATTGAGACCGCCGCGGAAGTCCGAAGTGAAGCGTTAATCCAAATAGACCGTTGGCGGACTTACCGGGCATAAACCCGAGATCAAGGACAGAAGACAGGAGTAACCTGCGTGAAGAAGATTGGCTTCCTCTCATTCGGCCATTGGACAGCTTCGCCCCAGTCAGCAACGCAGTCTGCGGCTGACGCACTCCTGCAATCCATTGACCTCGCTGTGGAGGCCGAGCGCCTGGGAATGGACGGAGCTTACTTTCGTGTTCATCACTTCGCGCGGCAATTGGCCTCACCGTTTCCATTACTCGCGGCGGTCGGAGCAAAGACGCGAAGGATGGAAATTGGCACCGCAGTGATCGACATGCGGTATGAGAACCCCCATTACATGGCGGAGGACGCTGGCGCTGCGGATCTCATCGCTGGCGGGCGCTTGCAGTTGGGAATCAGCCGCGGTTCCCCCGAACAAGTGATCGATGGATGGCGCCATTTCGGATACCAGCCGGTTGAAGGCGAGAACGATGCAGACCTCGGTCGGCGCCACGCCCAAGAGTTTTTGGAGCTACTGCGCGGTAAGGGCTTCGCTAAGCCGAACCCACGTCCGATGTTTCCTAATCCTCCTGGGCTGCTGCGTCTTGAGCCGTACTCGGAAGGATTGCGTGATCGTATCTGGTGGGGCGCAGGTTCCAATGCCACGGCCGCCTGGGCCGCAAAGCTCGGAATGAACTTGCAATCCTCAACCCTCAAATTTGACGAGACCGGTGAACCATTCCACGTCCAACAAGCTGCCCAGATTCGCATCTTTCGCGCAGCCTGGAAGAAAGCTGGCCACACTCGCACTCCGCGTGTTTCCATAAGCCGCAGTATCTTCGCGTTGATCGACGACCGTGATCGTGCCTATTTCGGGCGAGGAGGTCAGGAAGTGGACAATATCGGCTTCCTTGACGAATCCACACGGGCGATCTTCGGCCGTAGCTATGCTGCCGAGCCGGAAGTCCTGATCGAGCAGCTCAGAAAGGACGATGCGATCGCGGAAGCCGACACGCTATTGCTGACCGTTCCAAACCAACTGGGTGTTGCCTACAACGTGCATGCCATGGAGGCGATTCTGACGACTGTTGCCCCAGGGCTCGACTGGCGCTAAATCAGCAAGCTCCTGATTAACGCGGTGGTCTCAATGGGTCGACGCAACACCAGCTCGAAGTCTATCTCGCGGAGTTTAAAGGCCAAATACGATTGCGGGCGTCGATTCAAAGAAAACCCTGTCCTGATTAGGTCTAATTGAGGGGAGCCTAATAGATCGGTCTTCTCTGAAACGTATTATCGGAACTACTGTTTAGAGGGTGTTGCATCGACCGTCTGAACCGGCAGCGGTAACCGGACATCTGGGTACTAGTAGCCATTTGTCCGGTTATCCGACGCAATATAAAAGGGCGCCCCTTTTGGAGTAGGTTTTGAGTGCTGAACTCAACTCCTCCAGAAAGGAACACCCTTTATGACCAGCACTAAATATATCGGCATGGACGTGCACAAGGAAAGTATTTCGATTGCGGTGATGAATGCAGTCGGAAAGATCGTGATGGAATGTGTCATCGAGACGAAAGCGGACATGATTCTGCAGTTTATCGACGGGTTGCGCGGAGACGTGCACATCACGTTTGAGGAAGGAACCTGGGCCGCCTGGTTGTACGACCTGCTGAAGCCGCACGTTACGAAGCTGGTGGTGTGCGATCCACGAAAAAACAGGTCCATGAGAGAAGGCAATCAAAGTGACAAGATCGACGCTCGCCGGTTGGCCGAATTGTTGCGCCTCGATCATCTCAACCCCGTCTATCACGGAGACCACGGCCTGCGAACCTTGAAGGAACTGGTGCGCAGTTATCTGACCATCACCCAAGATCTCAGCCGGGTGATGACCCGGGTGAAGGCCATCTATCGCAGTTGGGCCATTCCTTGTACCGGCAAGCAGGTCTATGCACCGCGCCATCGTGGCGAGTGGCTGGCGAAAATCAACGAACCAGGAGTTCACCGGCGAGCGGAATTTTACTATCAGCAACTCGATGCGCTGCGATGCCTGCGCCAGGAGGTGCGGCGGGATCTGCTGGCGGAGAGCAAGAAGCACCCGGCCTGGAAACGGCTCTGCGGAATCCCCTCGATCGGTCCGATCCGGGCCGCTGTGCTGCTGGGAATTCTACAGACCCCGCATCGGTTCCGTACCAAGCGGCAACTATGGACCTATGGCGGTGTGGGCATCGAGACCAGCAGCAGCGCGGATCACCATGTTGTGAAAGGACAGCTCGAACGGAAGAAGCACGTCGAGATTCGCGGGCTAAACAGAAACTACAATCACGATCTGAAGAATCTTTTCAAGGGAGCGGCAATCGTCGCCACGACCAAGCCCGGTCCCTTCGCAGAGTTCTATGCGGAATTGGTGGCTAAGGGCATGCGGCCGGAAATGGCACGGCTGACCCTGGCCAGGAAGATTGCCACCATCGTTCTGATCGTGTGGAAGAGAGGAGTGTGCTTCGACGCCCAGCATCTGAAACCACAAACAGCTTGAGTGTCTCTGAGCGAGTCCGCTCCATCCCGGGGATCTTCTCTGGCGGTGGCCGTGGGGTTCTCGAGACACTCTGGTTCGAGAGCGAGTCTCAGCTGATTAGTTAGGCGCTGCGTGCTTCGGGCACCGAGTCTCACACCCGACCCTAGGCCCTCTCGGACAACCAGAAAAAGCGATGGGCCACGAGTCCCGGATAGAACTATGGTCGCCAACTGACCGAGGTTCTGCTTTGCTGGTTTCGGAACAGACCGGCTTCGTTGCGAATAGGTGATGAAAACCGCTGGTAGAGAAACCCCCCACCGCTGGGCCACAGTGTCCAGCAACCGAGCACCTGGCGCGGCAGGTCAGAACAGATCCTGCTCCATCACGTGGGCTGAGAAGCAAGAAAAGTTCCAGCCAGCGGAGGAGTGTTTTTTCTTGACTTCCCCTTTTATAGAACTTATCAGGACTTGGCCCAATGATCGGGCAACTGCTGGTGCTACTGGACTAAGCTTTGCGTGATCGATTCAGGGTCACGCTGGAGCGGCAATCGCCGTTCGAGTGCTACTGCCTATCGGCGAGGGGAGGCGGGGAAGTTTTTCACGAGCCAATCGACAGTCAGTTTGGCGTAGGACTCCGCGAGCGGGCCAGGCGTCAAATAGTGGCTCGCGCCCTTAACCCAGATCAAGTCGCGCTGCGGCGACGCCGTCAGGCTGTCATAGATCTTGTGAGCGTTTGGCGGGAGGGCAAGCTCGTCCTTTTCGCCGTGAATCACCAGGGCGGGAACTTTGATTTTCGGCCCGTACTTGATTGAGCTGGGCGTGCCCGGATCGCTCGGCGCACCGAAGAAGCTGATCATCATCTTTGCTGATCCCATGATCGACACGCCGGCGGGAAACCAGTTCGCATACCCGACGGGCTCCTGGCCTTTGCCTTGAGCGACCAATTCGCGCGCGTGCTTGAGCGTGTCCTCCAGGCGCCGCTTTTCCGCGTCGCTGCTCCGAACTTGAAACTCCAGATACGGTGATGGGATCGAAGCGATAAAGCCGACGGCCTTGACCGCAGGGTCGTTTCGCTCAGCCACATACTGTGCCATGCGAGGGCCGCCAAGGCTGATACCCAGAATCGCGATCCGCGCGTAACCCTTCGATTTTGCGTGCGCGACGAAGGCGGCGATGTCCTTCACCGCGTCGCTATATTCCGCGTAGGCGTTGTTGTACGAGGCGCGCATGTTGCAAAGCAGGAACGCGTAGCCGTTGTCCGTGAGCGCGCTGGCGAGAGGAGAGTAATCATGCGCCGGAAACAGCGCCGCGCCCGTCGTGCCACCGGGCACCATGACGACCAGCGAATCGCCGGCCTTCTGCGGCTCCCACAACAGGCCCTGGAGCGCAGTCTTGTCTTCCGCCTCGGCCCAAATCAGATCCAGCCGGCTCTGCGACCGCGTAATCGGAGTGGTTGCCATGGCGGAGACTATATTCCAGTCATGCTCCTCCGATCAAGGATCTGAGGAAATGGCTTAACAGGCTGCGGAAAAACGGTTGGTTTTTCTGGTTTGAGGGCGTCTTGCAGGCTTCGCTGAGATTAGATTTTCCGCCCTGCTACCAACCGTGCGCTTTGTTCCGCCGATCTGCTCCTTGGCTAGGCTGCTACCGGCATCAACTTGGCGATCCGGATGAGATTGCACGCTGCCGCTGCCAATCGAAATATCCAGTCCACCCGCCGCCGTTTTCGCAATTTCGTTCTCCTCATCCCGGCAACGAATTTCATCCACCCGAACGCCTTCTCCACCAACTTGCGCTTCCGCTGACTGATCGCATACCCCGGATCGTTTTGTTCCCCGCTCGTCAGCCAGCTTGGCCGGTGCCGCTCATATTCGGCGATGTGCGGGATCACTCGCATCGTCCGCAGTTCGCCAATGAACGCTTCCTCCTGGTACGCTTTGTCCCCGCCCAGCGTGATCGGCTTCACCTTCCCGCTTTCTTCCTTCCGCGACATTCCCCGCAGCATCTCCAGCCCCGCCTCCCGCTCCGCTCGCGTGCTGGATTCCGTCACGCAGGCCTTCACGATCAGCCCGTTCCGATTCTCTGTCAGCACATGCCCTAAATAGCTCGGCTTGGCTTCGCCCGCCCGGCTCCTCTTGTACAGCCGCGCTTCCGGGTCCGTCCCGCTCTCGTGCGTGTCCCGCAACAATTTCGTTCCTCCATATCCGCTGCCGCGCTGGGGCGGATCTTTCTTCTCGTGAAAACTTCGCCGGTTGGCCCATGCTTCGATCAGCGTTCCGTCCACCGTGAAGTGCTCGTCCGACAACAGCCCTTGCCGCTTCGCCGGCTCGATCACCTGCTCGAAAAATTTCCCGGCGATCTCTCCCTCCAGCAGCCGCTCCCGGTTCTTCGTGAACACCGTCACGTCCCACACTTCGTCATCCATCGTCAGCCCCACGAACCAGCGGAACAGCAGGTTGTACTGCAGCTGCTCCATCAGCAGCCGCTCGCTGCGCACGCTATAGAAAAACTGCAGCAGCAGCGCCCGCAGCAGCTTCTCCGGCGCGATTGACGGCCGCCCGTAGCGCGAGTACAACGCCCCGAACTGCGGCGACATCTCTTTCAGCGCCGCGTCCACTAGCGCCCGCACCCGCCGCAACGGATGATCCTGCGGCACCCGCTTCTCGGCCGAAACGTAACTGAACATCCCTTCCTGCACTTCGTCGTGTCCTCGCATGCCTGCTTAGACGCCCTTGATCCGATTGCGTTGCGGCCGCTTCGACTTTTTCCGCAAACTGTTAAACCCTTCTGCCGGACAGGTGGAGTACCAGGCGGGCATTAGTCCAGTAATCCGACTAACAGCTTGTTGAACAATTTAGTTTTCGAAGCTTTTTCGTTCTCACGTGTTGAGTTCTCGCTGGGTTACAAAGGAATGGTTTGGGTTTTTCTATCTACCGAGACGGCTCATCCAAGCCACCTGTCATGTTCTGGCCATCAGGGTTCGCAATCGGCACAAGTTGTAGGCGGCTCCGGTAAAGGTAAACAGCCACCCCACCTTGTCGATCCCTCGCAACTTCACTTTCTTTAGCATCCCGACCATCTTCATCCACCCGAACGATTGCTCCACTCGTTTTCTCTTCCGCTGACTCACCTCATACCCCGCATGCCGCGTGGTCCGCTCGTCCACCGCACTCCTGCGATTGGTCGTGTTCTGCGCCACGTGCGGGGTGATGTTCATCCCGCGCAGTTCTCGTACGAATTCTCGGGTGTCGTAATTCTTGTCTCCTCCCAACGTCACCCGCTTTCCCGCCGGGAGGGCTTCGGCCATGAGCAGCGCAGCATCCCGCTCCGCTCTTCCGTTCGCCTCTGTCAGAAACGTCTGCACCAATAGCCCGTTGCGGTTTTCCATCAGTACATGTCCCAGGTAGCTCAGCTTCGCCTGGCTTCCTCTGGACTTGGTCCACAACCGGGCATCGGGATCCGTGGTCGATTCATGGGTCTGATTCTTTCGCTTTTCCCCGCGAAAGTCGACGTCTCCTCCCGGTCCCGGTGGCTTCCCCGTTCCATCTTTGGGCCGAAAACTCTTGTGGCTGGCCCAGGCTTCAATCAGCGTTCCGTCCACCGTGAAATGTTCATCCGACATAAACGGCCTGGCTCGTTCCAGCACCCGCCTGAAAAACGACTCCGCGATCTCTTCGTTCAGCAAGCGCTCCCGATTCTTGCTGTACACCGCGTGATTCCACACCCCCTCGTCCATCTCCATCCCCACAAACCACCGGAACAGCAGGTTGTACTGCAGTTGCTCGATCAGCATTCGTTCGCTGCGTACCGAATAGAAGATCTGCAAAAGCAAGGATCGAAACAGCCGTTCAGGCGCAATCGATGGCCGCCCTACGTCCGAGTACAACTTCGCAAACCGCGGAGACATCTCCTTTAGGATCTCATCCACCATCTTGCGGATCGGCCGCAACGGATGATCGGCAGGGACTCTTTTCTCTGGCGAAACGTAACTGAACATTCCTTCTTGCTGGTTATCGTCTCCGCGCATTTCACTCGCCTCCTCGGCTTTCCTTACATCAGACGAGTTTGTTTATTTAAAGTTGCAGAAGAAATGAGTTTTTCAACAAGCTGCTAATCGAGAGTGAGCAGTGTTTTCGACATATCGGTGATACAACATGACCTGAAGCGGCCCCTCCCGGAGGCTGTGAAATGACGGAACGGATTTCAGGAGCGTCAACGCGTTTCAGGTCGCGGATGGCCGGTGTCCTTTTCCTGTTCCTCGTATTGACGTCCGCAACCACCGAGTTCTTCGCTCACGGCAGGTTGAGTTCCGCAGCGGACCTCGCAGCGGGCATCATCGAGGTCTCGTGCATGCTCGCGGTGACGCTGCTGCTCTATGGCATCTTTAAGCCGGTGAACAGACGCCTCTCTCTGCTCGCGGCATTCTTCAACTTCGTGGCAGTCGCCCTCGAGCTTCTTCAATTTCTGCCTCACGGCGTAAACATCGGCCTGGGATTTCACGGATTCTATTGGATCCTGATGGGCTACCTAATGTTCAGGTCAACCTTCCTGCCTCGAATCCTGGGCGCGCTAACGGCGATCGCGGGTTTGTGTTGGCTGACCTTTCTGTCACCACCGCTCACAAGCTATCTGTCCCCCTACAATTTGGCCTCCGCCCTCCTCGTGGAGGGATTGGCAATGCTGTGGCTCCTCGTGACGGGCGTGAACGTACAACGGTGGGAGGAACAGGCCAGCGCAGCGGTCGAGTGACGAACCAATCTAAGTAATCAAGTGCCGCTGACTTCAAACTGATCGATTATCCGGTGCAGCAGCGAAGCAGTTCTGCGAGAGCCTAGTGGATGCCGAGCTTTTCAATCGCGCGAAGCACATCTGAGGCGGAAACATCGTAGAGGGAATGTTCGTCTTCCTGCTCGAGGCGTCCGCGTAGATACTCGGCGCCGATGTAGCTGGCCTCGCGATCGGACAGATTGCGGCCGGCGCGCTCCCGGAACTTGACGAATCCCGGATGCGCCAGTCCGAGCACCACTCCCTTGCCATCCACGAAGAATTTGCAATCCATCGTGTCGCTGTGGCGCGTGGCGATTCCATTCCAGCAATGCGAGAAGCGGCATTTATAGACGTAGTCGGTAACCTTCGATGGGACGTCAAACGCCCCGATGAATTCGCTCATCGAGCCGACATTGGGAATCCTCGTGGGAGCCGCTGTTTTCGCCATGGTCAGCCTTACTTCTTTGCGCCTACGATCGCGGGCTGCGACGAATGCTGGTAGCTCTGGATCGCCGCACCCACGCCCGCGCCCGCAGGAAGCCTGAAACCCTGATCGAGCAGCGTCTTTTCCAGCGCCGCGAGGAAGAGCAGCACGTTCGCTTCCTGGCAGGAGTATCCCATCAGCCCGACGCGCCAGATCTTGCCCTTGATCGGGCCAAGCCCGCCCGCGATCTCGATATTGAATTCGTTGAGTAATTGCAGGCGCACCTTCGCGTCTTCGATCCCCGCGGGAATATTGATGGCTGTGACCGTCACCAAACGATCGGCCGGGTTGGTGACGAACAGCGAGAGTCCCATCGCTTCGATTCCCGCGATCAGCGCCTGCTGACTGCGCAGGTGGCGTTCCCAGCGCGCCTCGAGGCCCTCTTCCAGCACAGCCCGCAGCGCTTCGCGCATTGCATAGATCAACGTGATAGGCGGAGTGTGATGGTACAGGCGCTCCTTGCCCCAGTAATTCATCGCCGACGTCAGGTCGAAGTACCAGCTGCGCACCGGCTCTTTCCGCGCGTGCATGGCCTCTTCCACGCGCGTGTTTACCGTAATCGGCGCCATGCCCGGCGGCGCGCTGATGGCTTTCTGCGAGCCGCTGAAGCAGATATCGATTCCCTGCTTGGTCACATCCAGCGGAATTCCCGCCAGAGTCGCCACCGTGTCCACCACCAGCAACGCGTCCAATTCATCGGCGACTTTGCGGTAGTCGTCGATGCGATGAACGACGCCCGAGGAAGTCTCGCCGTGCGCCAGGCCGACGAATTTGATCTTCTTGCCCTTGCCCGCGCGCAGCACATCCTGTGGATCAACCGTGCGGCCGTAAGGAGCCTCCACGCGAATCACTTTCGCGGGTATGCGCTCCGCAATAATAGCCATGCGCTCGGAAAATGCGCCGTTAATGCAAACGATGCACTCATCGCCCGCATCGAGTGCGTTCATCACCGCCGCTTCAATCCCGCCGGAACCGGACGCGGAGATTGGAAAAGTGAGGTGGTTCGACGTCTGAAATACCTGGCGCAACAGCTCCTGCACGTCGTCCATCATTTTCGTGAACCACGGGTCCATGTGGCCCACAATCGGTGCGGCCATCGCGCGATACACACGCGGGTCCACAGAGGATGGGCCCGGCGTCATCATCAGTCGCTCGGGCGGCAGAAGCTCGCCAATCACTTTTTGTCCACGGTCAATCATTGCTTTCCCTCGCAGCCCGGAAATTTCGTTCCGCATTCGCCAACCGGCCGGTTCCGATCATCGCCAGGCTGTCGCTCGGCGAAAAAAATCGTCCACTCACTCTCCTAGTCTCGCTAAATCGGACCATCGCGGTCAACCTCCAATATGTCTTTTCACGGCGAGTTCGTCAGGCGCGCCCATGAAGACGGCGTCTGGCGGCTCGGCGCCCGCAAATATCTGCTCTGCGCGGTGTTGCGCCCTTCGCAACTGTTTTTTCGCCGTGTTGAAAGGCCCATACCCCTATGCTAGATTTTTAAATTGACCCTCTCTCACGACCATGGACGCAAAAATTAGCGCCGCCGACAAATCGAAAGTCACGCGCGTCGAGGTGTATTGGCACACCGTGAAATACCGCACGGTTGTGCTCTACGCCGTCGTGATCACCGCGATTGTGCTGGCGATGGTTTATCTCGTGTTCCCGGATTTTTCAAACGCCGTATTGCGGCGCATCTCGAACCCATCTGGTGCGCCGGACAGCGGGGTGGCCAACCCATCGTCGCGGCAGGCGCGCTTCGTCAACCTGGACGGTAAGGTGCAGGTGAAGAAGGTCAATTCGGTACAGTGGGTCAACGCCGACTACCAGGTTACTCTGGACAAAGGCGACCTGATTCAGACGACCTCCGAAGGCGTGGCCCGCATCGCGTTCGCCGACGGTACGACATACACCGTCAAGGGTGATACGCTGGTCACGGTCGAGGAAAATATCATCGAGCAGGATCGCGCCACGCAGGTCGGCGTGCATATCAGTTCGGGGCAGGTGGATTTGCAAACAGGCGCGTGGCCTGTTGCCGGATCGAAGGCCGAGGTTTCCTTTGAAAATGCCGTCGCTTCCGCGCGCGCCAATAGCAAACTAGCCGTCACTACCGATCCGGACACCAAGGAACAGCAGGTCACCGTGGACGCCGGTAGCGCGGAACTGAATCGCGGCAACGAACATGTGAACATCGCCCAGTACGAGCGCGCCACTTTACCCGCCGGCGGCGGTGCCATCACCAAGTCTCAGGTCCTGGCGCCGCCCCAGCTGGTCGAGCCGCTTAATTTGCAGCCGATCATCCTCGCCGATCCCAAGCACGACGTGATTCATTTCTCGTGGAAAGCGGCGGCCACCGCAAAGGTGTATGATTTTCAGGCCAGCACGACGACCATGTTCAACCACATCGTGATGGAAAAGAAAACCGCCGCAACGAGCGTGGACATTTCCGGGCTCGAGCCCGGCGACTATTTTTGGCGTGTGCGCGCGATAGACGATAAGAGTGCCGTCAGTGATGCAAGCGAATCATATAAGTTCACTCTGGTGGCGCAAGGCAAGGAGCAGGAGATGCTCCTCGAGGTGGATGACACCGAATTGCAGGGCAGTGTCGTCGAAGTCATTGGACGCACCGAACCTGGCGCCGCCCTGATTATCAACGGCGCGACCGTGGCCGACATCAAACCGGACGGCCACTTCCGTTATTTCACCGATCCCATGACGCGGGGCAGCCACACGATCGTCATCACCGGTCAGAACCGGCGGGGCGGGACGGCCATCAAGCGCGTGGATGTGGTGATTCCGTAGAATCGTAGAAGACCGACCGGCGCGCTGCTGCGGCGGCGCTCGCAGACATCCTGAGAGGAAAGCACTTCGTGAACAAAAGCGGCTTCAACATGCGGTCGGTCTTCAGCCTGTTCTCCTCCGACCTGGCTATTGATCTGGGAACCGCCAATACCCTCGTCTTTGCGCGCGGCAAAGGCATCGTCGTCAACGAGCCCTCGATCGTCGCCATCAACAAGAACAACGGTGAAGTGGTCGCCGTCGGCCGCGAGGCCAAGGAAATGCTCGGCCGCACGCCCGGAAATGTGGTGGCCATCAAGCCCATGAAGGACGGCGTGATCGCCGATTTCAAGGTGACCGAAAAAATGCTCACCTACTTCATCCAGAAGGCTCACAACCGCCGCGTCCTGGTTCACCCCAGAATCGTCATCGGAGTTCCCAGCGAAATCACGCCCGTGGAAAAACGCGCCGTGCAGGACTCCGCCTACCGCGCGCGAGCCAGTGAAGTCTACCTCGTCGAGCAGGCCATGGCCGCGGCGATCGGCGCGGGCCTCCCGATCGAGGAGCCTTCCGGAAACATGGTGGTGGATATCGGCGGCGGGACCACGGACATCGCCGTCATCTCCATGAGCGGAATCGTCTACTCGCGCTCGGTGCGCGTGGCCGGAAACGAAATGGACGAATCCGTGATGCATTACCTGAAGCGCAAGTACAACCTGCTGGTCGGCGAACGCACCGCCGAGCAAATCAAGATCGAAATCGGCTCGGCGTATCCGCTCGAAAAACCGATGACCCTCGAAGTCAAGGGGCGCAACCTCATCGAAGGCGTGCCGCGCACGGTCACCATTGACGACAGCGAAATCCGCGAGGCGCTTTCCGAAAATATTTCGACGATCGTCAACGCCATCCGCGTCGCGCTCGAGCGCACGCCACCCGAGCTCTCGGCGGATATCAGCGATCGCGGCATTGTGCTCACCGGAGGTGGCGCGTTGATCAAGAATCTCGATAAGCGCATCCGCGAAGAAACGGGCTTGCCCGTTTCCATCGCCGACGATCCGCTGGCTTCGGTCGTGCTCGGCACCGGAAAAATGCTCAGCGACTTCCGTCTGCTGCGCCTGGTTTCGATTGATTAACTAATCGGTGGAAGCGCGGGGCTTTAACCCCGCGAAAGTTCACGTTCTCTGGCAGGGGCTTTAGCCCCGGGGTATTCCGAGCTTCTGGCATAGAGTTTCCGGCATGATCGAAACCACTTTTCGCCAACGCCCCCTGTTCCTGCTGGCCGCTCTTGTGCTGGCGCAAGTTTTGCTGCTCGCATTCCAGATCAAGCGCGACCACGACGTCCGCCTGAT
The DNA here is from genome assembly GCA_963752925.1 of uncultured Acidobacteriota bacterium. GTDB lineage: Bacteria > Acidobacteriota > Terriglobia > Acidiferrales > UBA7541 > Palsa-295. Next base: position 70,741 of record CAVVZY010000010.1, read on the forward strand.
CCGCTACTGGGCGGCGGCCGTCGTCATGCCGTTCGAGCGTGGAGGCACCGACGCCGTCAAGAATACCGGCGGCGTCTGGTCCAACTACATCAGCCTTCGCGGCGCGCATGCCGAAAACGCCCGCTTGCGCGCGCAGGTCGATCAGCTCCAGCTGCGCAACCGCGAACTCGAAGGCCAAGCCGGGGAGGCGCAGCGTCTAAGCGTCCTGCTGAACTTCCACGATGCGCATCCGGAAACGCAGATGCTCGCGGCGCAGGTAATCGGCGCGAGCGCCGACCCGGCCTCGCACACCCTGTTCCTGAATCGTGGCGAACGTGATCATGTCCGCCGCAATCAGGCGGTGATCACTCCTGACGGTATCGTCGGCAAAATCGTCGAGGTGTTCCCGGCCACGTCGCAAGTGCTGCTGATAAGCGACAAGGACAGCGGAGCCGGCGCCCTGCTGGCCGACACGCGCACCCACGGCGTGGTCAAGGGCAGTGGCGATCCCGATCCTCGCCTGGACTACGTGGTCAACGACGAGCCGGTCCACGCTGGCGAAGCGATTCTCACTTCCGGCGAGGACCGCATCTTTCCCAAGGATTTGCTGATCGGCACCGTGTCCATGGCTACCCCCGGAAACCCATTTCAAGTGATCCACGTTCGGCCCGCGGCCCGCCTGGACCGTCTGGAAGATGTTCTCATCCTGCTGACGCCGCAGGAGCTGAAGAAGCCCAACGAATCGGACGACGCGGGCGGCTCGCAAGCCATCTCACCGGGAATCGTGCAACGGGAACCCGCGCCGCCGAGCAACCCGGCGCCGTCTACGGCCAACGCGGCGAAGCCAAATCGCGCTCATCCGGCTGTTGGCACGGCCACCGCGCCTCCGGCGGCCTCGCCCAAGCCGCACCCGACATCACCTGCAACGCAATCTCCGGCCTCCGCGCCAGCCGCTCCCCAAAACTGATACTGACAATGTCCTACATGCTCAATCCCGGAGCGCAATCCGAATCAAACATCGAGGTGCATAAGTATTACGGCGGCACGGTGATCGTTACGGCTTTTTTGGCGCTGGTCCTGCAGGCATTCCTGCACAAGTACGGCCGTTGGTCGGAGTTGATTGATCTGCCCCTGCTGGTGACCGTCTATTTCGGCGTGAGCCGGCGGAATCCGGTTACCGGTATGTTTCTCGGAGCTGCCGTCGGCCTCCTACAGGACGCGCTGAGCCACGACAATCCCATCGGCCTCTACGGCATCTCGAAGACGATTGTCGGTTACCTCGCGTCAACCGTCGGCGCGCGCATTGACACGCAGCATCCCGTCAGCCGGCTCGCGCTGATATTTCTCTTCTTTCATTTCCACCAAATCCTGTTCGCCATCACGCAGCGCGCTCTGTTGAATCATTCCGAGCCGTTTCTTACTCTGCGCCTGCTGCTCAATTCCGCCGTAACCGCGGCGTTCGGCGTCGCCCTTTTCGCTCTTCTCGACCGCCTCCGCAAATCGTAATTCGTCTCGCAAATTCCGCTGCCCGAATCCCGCGCGATTCACCGTGCCCGGCGCCAATGCTTGGCACGCCGCCGCCGACCCTTGCCGCGATACCGCCCATTCGCCTCAAAAGGCGTCAGGAAACCGAAGCCCTTCCCTCCGTCCTGGAACAAATCATTGACCGAATGGGCATGGCCTGCTTGCGGGCTGCACTGCCCGGTGATAGCGTGGATGGTCCGAGTCCCATTTGGCTTTGGTGCGGATTCGCCTCAGATTCGATCCGCGTTGGGATCGGGAGCACATCGGGGTCGAGTACGGCCCGCCGCTCAGGAGTTTCGTTGTCACCGTGGAACGTTAACGATCAAAGGATTCCGCAGGGCCGATTGGCCCTGTTTTCCTACCTGTCCGCGACTCTCATCGTGTTGCTCCTGGTCGGGTTCTGGCATTTGCAGGTCATGCAGGCGGAGCATTTCTCCGATCTGGCGGAAAAGAACGGCATTCGTTCCCTTCCCATCATCGCCCCGCGCGGCGCCATGCTCGATCGCGACGGGCGCGTGCTGGTGGACAGCTATCCCTCTTTCAGCATCCTTTTGCTTCGAGACAATCCCAAGCTGCTCGAAAAAAGTCTTTCGCAAATTGCCGAGGGGCTCGGGATTTCCAGGGAAGATCTCGACCAGCAGCTCGATGCCGCAAAGCTCGAGCCCAAGTTCCTGCCGGTCATCATCAAGCCGGCCGCCAGCGAAGCGGACATCGCGTTCGTTGATTCTCACCGCGCGGATCTTCCGGTGCTCGATCTGATGATGGTCCAGCGCCGCCGCTACCCGCACGGCGATATGCTCGCGAACACGATCGGCTACGTTGGTGAAGTTTCCGTCCAGGACATGGAGAAGTATCCGGACCGTTACAAGCCCGGCGATATCGTCGGCAAGGCCGGACTCGAAAAGCAATACAACGAACAGATTGAAGGCACTGACGGCATGCGCCGCGTCGTCGTCAATAGCGTCGGCAAAGTCATGCGCACGCTCGACAATGTCGAAGCGATTCCCGGCAAGCCTATTCAGCTCACCATTGACGAAGATTTGCAGCAGATCGCAGAAACCGATTTCGCCAACAAAGAAGGCGCCCTCATCGCCATGGACGCTCGCACCGGTGAAGTATTGGCGATGGTCAGCCGGCCCACCTTCGATCCCAACGATTTCGCCGTCCGTATTCCCAACCAGGAATGGGCGCAGCTCAACACGGATCCCCATACGCCTCTGCTCAATCGCGCCATTCAGGCCCAACTCGCTCCCGGTTCCGTTTTCAAAGTCGTGATGGCCACGGCCATGCTCGAATCCAAGGCCATACCCGCGACGTACACCGCCTACTGCCCCGGCTCCGCGGTTTTCTACGGCCGGGTCTTCCATTGCGATCACGCACACGGCGAGGTCAATCTTCACAAGGGAATCGTCGCTTCCTGCGACGTCTTCTTTTACAACGTCGGCAAGCAGCTCGGCATTGACCGGATTTCCTATTACGCCAGCGGTTTGGGACTTGGCCAACGCACCGGAATCGACTTGCCCAGCGAACAAGCTGGCTTGGTCCCATCGGAAGAATGGTCGCAGCGCGTCAATCATCACAAGTGGTATCCCGGTTCGACGATCTCCGTGGCCATTGGGCAGGGCGCTGTCACAGTGACTCCAATCCAACTCGCCCGGATGATCGCAGCGGTCGCCAATGGCGGCACTTTGATCCAGCCCCATCTTTTGAAAGGCGCCACCGGTTTGAAGTTCGGATCCTTTCCTCTTTCGGATGACACCGTTCAACAGGTAACCGACGGCATGTGGGGTGTAGTCAACGAGCCGGATGGCACCACCTCCGGCCAAGTGAAGCTGCAGAACGTTGACTTTTCCGGCAAGACCGGCACGGCGCAAACCGAAGGCTTTGAACTGCAGAACAAGCTCGGCAAGAAATTGAAGGAAAACGGCTGGTTCGTCGGTTACGCGCCGCGGCGAAATCCCGAAATCGTCGTCGCCGCGCTGGTCCAGGCCGGAGGTTGGGGCAGCACCTCGGCGGCGCCGATCGTGCGCGATGTTGTAAAAGCTTACTACGACAAGAAGGGCGGCCACCTGCCGCAGCCTTCCACCGCCGAAAATATTCCGCCATCCGCTGCAGTGCATCCGGCCGGCGTGGACGCTGGAGTGCAACGGCAATGAAAGATCGCCCGCGCGTTCAGGACTTCGATTGGACCTTGCTCGCCATCGCCGGCACGATCAGCGCCCTCGGCGTACTCGAAATCTATTCCTCTACTCACGCCAGCGCCATGGCCGGCATGCAGTGGAAACAACTCATGTGGATTGGGATCGGCATCGTCGGTATGTTCGTAATCTCGCGCATTGACTACCACACCTTGATGGACCAGGCTCCCGCTCTTTATCTTGTCGGAGTAGTGGGTCTCCTCGTGGTTCTATTGCTCGGATTTTCCCGGCTGGGAGCCAGGCGCTGGATCTCGCTCGGCGGACTCATGAATTTACAAGTGTCGGAATTAATGAAGTTGATTATAATCATCGTGCTCGCGCGCTACTTCGCGGAAGTGCGCACGGACCGCTTGACGCTCGCTGATCTTCTCAAGATTGGCGTTTTGACGGTGATTCCCGTAGGCTTGATCTTGAAACAGCCGGATCTGGGAACTGCGATGGTTTTGGTTCCCGTTGCGGTAGTCGGAGCGTTCTTCGCCGGCATCGAATGGAAGCACGCGGCGATCGGCCTGGTTATAATTGCATTGCTCGTGCCGCTCGGCTGGAACATGCGGCGTCATTTGAAGCCGTACCAGCAGCAGCGGATTCAGACGTTTCTGCATCCGGAGGAAGACCAGCGCGGCGCGGGCTACCAGATTCTGCAGTCCGAGATCGCTGTCGGCTCCGGTGGTTTCTGGGGAAAAGGTTTCGGCAAGGGCAGCCAGAACCAATTGGGCTTTGTGCCCGTCCGTTATTCGGACTTCATTTTGGCGGCGCTGGCTGAGGAACAAGGTTTCATTGGCGTTTGTGTCGTTTTGCTGTTGTACTTAGGCCTGATTCTGCGGCTGGTGGACAACGCGCAGAAAGCGAAAGATCGTGCCGGGATGTACGTCGTGATGGGAGTCACCGCGATCCTGGGTTTCCACGTTCTGGTCAACGCTTCGATGGTGATCGGTTATATGCCGGTCACCGGCATTCCACTGCCGCTGATGAGCTATGGAGGGTCGGCAACGGCCTTCGTGTTTTTGGCTCTGGGACTCGTGATGAACGTCCGCATGCGGCGCTTCGTCAACTGAACCCCGGCTGTGCGAGCCCGCAACAGAATTCAGCAGTGCCCGCGCCCTTTTTTCGGGACGCGAATTTCAATTTTGATTTAAGGAACGCATCGGGTGAGGAAAGCCAATCCATACAATTTGAGCTATTTCCCAAGCGGCCCGTCGTGGCAATTTCTTGCCACCCTTCGCCGCTCCGCCGGCCGAAGTGCGCGCGATGTTCTTGCGCGCCGCGCCGGTCCCATGCGCCATGAGGAGTTTTCAAATGTCGAAGGAAATGGTTATTTCGGCGAACCCGCACGAGACGCGGGTCGCCATTATGGAAGAAGGCCTGCTCTGTGAGTACTACGTTGAGAGGGAAAAAGAGTTTGCGCTAGTCGGAAGCATTTACAAAGGGCGTGTGACACGCGTGCTGCCAGGCATGCAGTCGTCCTTTGTTGACATCGGCCTCGATAGCGACGCCTTCCTGTACGTCACCGACTTCCTCGAGGGTATCGAGGAACTCGATGAACACATCGCCACGGAAGTGAAGGGAGCGGCTGCTCCGGAATCCGCGCCGCAGACCTTCGCGCCGCCGGCGCCGCCACCAGCCTCATTCGAACACACTGGCGCCGAATCCTACCCGAACGCTTCGGGCGCGGGATACGAAACGCCGGCCATTGAACCGGGGAACGCCGCCGTAGTTCCCGCGGCGACTGCGTCCATGAGTCCGCCGCCCGCGAGCCCTTCGGCTCCGCACGATCGCGGCCGCTTCGACAATCGCAATCGGCCGGGCCGCGACTTCGGCCGGCGCGGTGGTAGTGGTGGTGGGCGAGGACGCTTCGGCCGGCGCGGAGGTAGCGGCGGCAGTGGCGGGCGCGGAGGCGACCGTCGCTTTGGGCGCGAGCTTCCTTCGTCAAAATACGCTTCGCCTCGCCCGTTTGAAGATGCGCCGAGCGAGCCGGGTGCGCCGGAAGGGCACGTCTCGGTTATTCTCCCGGGGGAATCTCTCGCAAGGTATCGGGATAAACCTGCCGCTGATACAGTTCCGACTGCGCTTGACGACGCGACCAGGACCGCCACTCCGGGCGAATTCGCCGCGGCCAGCGAGCCGGCCGAATTCGCCGCGAGCGCGCCGCCAGTGGCTCCCGTCGAACAGCCCGAGCGAATTCAGGAATCGCCGGCGCCACGCGCGTTTGAACCGCGCCACGAACCTCGGCACGAACCCCGGCGCGATTTCCGCGCGGAGCCTCGCACCGAAGCCTCTCAATCGTTTTCAACGGGACTCGAGCCTTTGCCCGGCGAATCGCTTTCAAAGTGGAAGCATCGCGAGCCTGTGGTTGAACCGCACGTGGAGGCACCGGCTCCCGCCATGCCGTATCAAGAGCCCGAGCCGCCGATCGAACACGAAGAACCCGCCGTGGCGGGCACGCCTGAAATTCACGCCGCAGAGATGGCGCACGATGAACACGCTGCGACGGAGCTGAGCGCGGAAGAAGCCGCGTCGTTAGCCGAACACGTCGCCGAAGCGCAGGAAGAAGAAGCAGAGAGAGACGCTGAAGAGCGAAGTTTCGCCGCCGCCGACGACGCCGCGGGCGCGGTGCACGACGCCGTCGAAGGAGAAGAACAGCGCGAAATGCGGGAAGCTGCCGCGGAAGAGGAAGAAAAGGAACTCGAAGAAGAAGAGGAAGCCGCCCAGACGGAAGGAATGATTTCGCTGCCCCCCGAACTCGAGCACGACTTGCAGCAGCAGCGCGAACTCGAACAGGAAACCGAAGCCATCTCAGCCGAGGGCGAGTCCCCGATTCCAGGAGAAAACGCTCCACCACAGGAACAACAACCGTGGAAGGCGCAGGTCCGCGACGATTTCCGGGCGCGCATGCAGACTCCCGCACGGCGCGGAGGACGCGATCGCGGCCGTCGCGACGACCGTGGGCGCCGCCCGCAACACGGACGCAGCGGCAACCACGGTCATCAGCATTCAGCGCCGCGCCGCCCGCAACTGATCGCCGATATGCTGAAGCAGGGCCAGGAGATCATCGTCCAGATCGCCAAGGAACCGCTCGGCAAGAAGGGCGCGCGCATCACCAGCCACGTCGCTCTCCCGGGCCGCTTCCTGGTCTACATGCCCACGCTCGACCATACCGGAGTATCGCGCAAGATCGCTTCAGCCGAAGATCGTGCCCGCCTGCGCCATCTGGTGAACGACGCGAAGGGCAGCGCGGGAGGAGGCTTCATCGTCCGCACCGCCGCGGGATCCGCTGCGGAGGAAGAAGTTCGCGCCGACGTCGAATTCCTCACCCACACCTGGTCCGAGATCAAGGCTCGCTCGGAGCAGAAAAAGGCCCCGTCGCTCCTGCACCACGATCTCAGCCTGGTCCAACGATTGCTGCGCGACCACATGAGCTCCGATTACACGGCCATCTGGGTGGACTCGGAGGACGAGTACACAAAAGTCGTGGAGTTCATGAGCCGGTTCCAGCCGACGCTCGTGAATCGCGTGAAGCTCTACACCAAGGAAAACCCAGTCTTCGAGGAATTCGGCATCCAGCAGGAAATCGACAAGGGGCTGCGGCCGAAGGTCTGGCTGAAATCGGGCGGCTATATCGTCATCAACCACACCGAGGCGCTCGTCGCGATTGACGTCAATACTGGCAAGTTCGTCGGCAAAGGCTCCAATCGCCTCGAAGACACGATCGTGCGCACGAACGCGGAAGCCGCGAAGGAAATTGTCCGCCAGATGCGCCTGCGCGATCTCGGCGGAATCATCATCATCGACTTCATTGACATGGAGGAGCGGCGCAACCGCGACAAGGTCATGGCGACGCTCGAAGACGCTCTCCGCGCCGATCGCGCCCCGTCCAAGGTGCTGCGCTTCAACGAATTCGGGCTCGTGGCCATCACGCGCAAGCGCACCAAGCAGGCGCTCGAACGCATGTTGTCGCAGCCCTGCCCCTATTGCACCGGCTCGGGCATGGTGAAATCCATCCCGACGCTGTGCTACGAAATTCAAACCGAGGCGCACAAGATGGCTCCGGAGCTGAGTTCCGGCAGCATTACGCTGCGCGTCCATCCGGAAATCGGCAAGGCGCTCAAGACGCGCGAGGCTTCGCTCATCGACGAGCTCGAGCAATGGACGAAGAAGACCGTGATCATCCAGGCCGATCCCACTCTGCATTGGGAGCAGTACGATATCTATTAGAAGCTGGGATTGGAATTCAGAAGCTGGAGATAATGTAGTGCGGCGCTGCGCAACGAGTGCTTTTCTTCTCGTCCTCACTGGCGTCCTGCTGATACTTGTAACGCCGCGGTCAAGCGCTGAAGAGATTCACGCCTGGCGGGTGGCGCACCGTTTAACACACCCCAGGGTCAACCCGCACCCGACTTCGTTCGAGCCTCGGATTTAATTGTAAGGGTGCCGCACTCTTCACCGGTTTTGTGAAGGGTGCGTGAGACCCGTCCGCTACATCCTCGCTGTTCTCGGGGCGAAGAAACCAGGGCTGAAGCCCGGCAACGTGCGGGCGTTTTTCTCGTGGGCCTGCCCTTCGTCCGCCGCGGCGGACTCAAGACAAAAAGGCCTAAACTTCCACCAACCTCCGCCTCAAATCACCTCGACCCGTGCGTGGCTGCCCGCTCTCGCTAGCGCGCGGTCGCGTGTGACGAGCCGGGCGTCCAGCACCTCGGCAAGGGCCAGATAGGCGGCATCGTAGGCCGTCACACCGCCGCGCAGCTGCCAGATGCGGCTGAGCAGGACGAGATGCGGATAGCGGGTGAGCGGAAAATCGGCAAGATCGGTGAGGGCTTCGGCACCTCGTTCCGCGGAGATGATGGACGAGCGCACGTAGCGGCGCAAAACCTGCGCCACTTCGAGATCGATCAGGTGAGGCGCATGGAGCGTCTCGCCGGAAGCGAAGATCACGCGGTCCACATGCCGGGCTGCGGGCGTTCGAAGGAGCACTTCCAGAAGCGCGGAAGCGTCAACGACGATCAGCGGCTGTTCCTCTCCGCGCGCACGGCGGCCGCCGGCGCGGGACGCAGCCGCACCGGTTCGCGGGTGGAAAGCCGCTTCCGCATTTCCTCAACCGTGGGACGGTCGAGCGCGTGGCGCAGTTCCCGGAGCAAGTAGTCCGAGAGCGACATGCCTTCGAGCGCCGCACGCGCCTTGAGCTCGCGGTGCAGGTCCGACGGCACGTTCCGAATCTGAACCATCACTGGCATGTGGACAGCATGCTTACATGTGCTACACATGTCAATAGCCCCGGATGGCGCAGCAAAAGCCGGGTGGTTACATTTATTCCCTTCAGTCCACAGGAATCGGTCACTCCACGTCGAAGCTCCTCATGGTCCTAATGTGGTGACAGTTTCGGCCACTTAACGCCTGGTTTCGGGCGGTTTAGGGGCCTTATGAGGAGATTCACATGGCTCAATCGCAACAGGAGAAGAAAGAACGCGCTGTGGCCACGTATTGGAGCCTGCTGCGCGCGGTTCACGAGCTGGACTACCTGATGTACCGGCAGTGCGGTAACTTTGGGCTGACGACGAGCCAGTACATGGTGCTGGAGCACGTGCTGGAGTTGGGGCCCATGTCCACGGGCGAAATCGCCGAGCAATTGACGTTCGGCGACAGCACGATCAGCGTCGTCGTCAAACATCTGGGGCATGCGGGGCTAGTGGTTCGCCGTCCGCACGCGACCGACAAGCGCAAGGTGGTTGTCCATCTGACCGCGAAAGGAGAAGCGCTCGTCCGGCTGATTCGGCCGAAGCGCGCAAAGGTGCTGCGAGCGAAGATGTGCGTGCTCGGCAAGCGCGAGATGGAAGATCTGGAGCGCATTTGCGAGAAACTCGCGAAGGGCGATCATGTGAAATTCGTGCTGAAGCTGACGAGAGTGGATGAGGATGACGAGAGAAGTTGAGGGCAACAGGCCAAATCCGCGAGCGCTCACTAGCCGCTGAAGCGCTGCTCTTTGAACGGGTCGCCGTACATGTTGTAGCCGTTTTCTTCCCAGAAGCCGGGGGCGTCCTGGGCCATGAATTCGAGGCCGCGCACCCACTTCACGCTTTTCCACGCGTAGAGGTGCGGCACCACGAGGCGCACGGGATAGCCGTGATCGGACGGGAGTTCTTCGCCATTGTGCTTCAGCGCGAAGAGCGTCGCCGGGCGCATCAGATCTTCGAGCGGCACATTCGACGTATACCCCTGCTCCGCGACCACCATCACGTACTTCGCTTCCGGCTTCGCGCCGGCCAACTTCATCACTTCGGTGAACGGAACGCCCTCCCAGCGGACGTCGAAGCGGCTCCAGCGCGTGACGCAGTGCATGTCGGCGGTGACTGCCTTCATGGGCAGACTCGTGAATTCCTTCCACGTGAGCCGCACAGGATTCTCAACGAGCCCGCCAATCCGGAAATACCACGTGTGCGGATCAAAATGCGGCACCGTGCCAGTGTGGAGCACCGGCCATTTCAGCGTGGCGGATTGCCCGGGCGGGAGGCGACCGGCGTCGCGCATGGCGCGTTCGAGTTGCTTACGTTCGGTGAGTTCGCCGAAAATCATTGCGGTATTTTACCGCAGAAGCGGTTGGCTTGCGGGCCGTTCGGAGCCTGCGCCAGATTCAAACCCTGGAACCGGGTGCCGTCGCACGCGACGTGAACGAGAGCAAATCGCGTGTGCTATGATTGCGGATTCGAAAACACTACGACACCACACAAGGAGCTTCCCTTTGTCAGCGCGTATCCTCAACGGCAACGCAATTCGAGATCAAATCTACGCGGAACTGCAGGCGGAAATCGCGGCGCTCGCGGCGGCGGGGATTCGCCCTGGCCTCGCGGCCGTGCGCGTGGGCGACGACCCGGCCTCGAGACTCTACGTGAACAGCAAGATCGCGGCGTGCGAAAAGCTGGGGCTGGGCAGCTTCCACATCACGCCGCCCGCCACGACGACCACGGAGGAGTTGCTCGCGATCGTCAACGAACTGAACAATCGCGAGGACGTGGATGGAATTCTGGTGCAGATGCCGCTGCCCAAGCAGATTGACTCGAAGAAAATTCTCGATTCGGTGATCCCAGAAAAGGACGTGGACGGATTCAATCCCGTGAACGTCGGACGCCTGGTCGCGGGACGCCCCGCGCTGGTGGCCTGCACGCCCGCGGGCGTGATGGAAATTCTGCGCCGCAGCAATATTCCGATCGAAGGCGCGAACGCGGTGGTGATCGGGCGCAGCGACATCGTCGGCAAGCCGCAGGCGCTGCTTCTACTCCACGCGAACGCGACGGTGACGATCTGCCACTCGAAGAGCAAGGATTTGCCCGGCATCGCGCGCCGCGCGGACATCATCGTGGCGGCCATCGGCAAGGCCGCGATGGTTACGCCGGATTTCGTGCGACCCGGAGCGACGGTGATTGACGTGGGCCAGATTGTGGTGAAAGACGCGGCCGAGGCCCAGCGCATCTTCGCGAAGTTTCCCGCGAAACTCGAATCGTTTCGCACCAAGGGCTCGATTCTCGCTGGAGACGTGCATCCGGACGTCATCGATGTCGCCGGTGCGTACACTCCGGTTCCCGGAGGAGTCGGCCCGCTCACCATCGCCATGCTGATGAGCAACACGGTGAAAGCCGCACGCATGCGGCGCGGCGCGCGCGCTCCGGCGGCCGCTTCCTCCCATCCGTGATGCTGCGCGTCGGCCTCACTGGCGGAATTGCTTCGGGAAAGTCCACCGTGGCCGCCCTGCTGCGCGACTACGAATACCCCGTCCTCGATGCCGACACGCTCGCGCGCGAGCTGCTCGAGCCCGGCCAGGATGCCTACAATGAAGCTGTCAGCGAGTTCGGCGACGCAATTCTCGGCAAGGGCGGAGCGGTAGACCGCCCGAAGCTCGGCGCGATTGTTTTTTCCGACGCAACGAAGCGCGCGCGCCTGAACCAGATTCTTCATCCGCGCATCCAGGAGGTCGTGGCGAAATGGTTCGCAGTGCTCGATCGACCGGGGGGGCCGGACATCGCGTTCGAGGACGCGGCGCTGATTCTGGAGGCGGGCGCGAAGAAGAATCTGGACCGCGTGGTGGTCTGCTGGTGCACGCCCGAGCAACAGCTCGAGCGGCTGCAGCAGCGGGGGCTGTCCGCGGCGGATGCAAAGTTACGCATCGCGGCGCAGATGCCCATTGACGAAAAGCGCCGCCTGGCCGATGACGTAATTGATTGCTCGCGCTCGATCGAGGAAACGCAGCGGCAAGTGAAGCTGGTTCTCGAAAAGCTGAAGCAGTTGGCCGCTTCGCGAAGAAACATTTCCTGACCCGGCCGCGTATTTATCGGCAGAAGGAAATATAGCGATGGCACAATCAGAAAATCGGAGACGCGCGATTCGGCTGCTGGCGCTGGGACTGATCATCGGTCTCGGCGCATGGTGGGCCGGTTCTCGCTACGGACAGCACAACCCCGCATTGGTCCACGCGTTGCCCGCGACCCTTCCGGCGGACGAAGGTCCGATTACTCTCGATGCCACCGAGGCGCAGAACGTCCGCATTTACAAACAGGCTTCGCCGGCGGTGGCAAACATCGTCACACGCGCGGTCCAATACGATTTTTTCTTCAACCCCGTGCCGGTGGAAGGCGCGGGCTCCGGCTTCGTGATTGATGCCGCCGGGCATATTCTGACGAACTACCACGTGGTGCAAGGCGCGGAAACGATTGAGGTCACGCTCGGCGACCAGTCACGCTACAAGGCCAAGTACATCGGCGCGGACACGCGCAACGATATCGCGCTAATCCAGATTGACCCGAAGGGCCGGAAAATCGCGACGCTGCCGCTGGGCGATTCGCGCAACCTGCTGGTGGGCCAGCGCGTGCTCGCGATCGGGAATCCCTTCGGATTTCAGAGCACGCTTACGACGGGAGTGGTCAGCTCGCTCGGCCGCACCGTGCAGACCAGCGAAAACACGTTCATCGACGAAGCGATCCAGACCGATGCGGCCATCAATCGCGGCAATTCCGGCGGGCCGCTGCTGAACAGCCGCGGAGAGGTAATCGGCATCAACAGCGCGATCTTCGCGCCCACGGGTACGACCGCCGGAATCGGGTTCGCGATTCCCATCAACACGGCGCGGCGCGCGGCCGAGGACTTGATCTCGACGGGCCACGTACGCCACGCGACGCTCGGCGCCGAGGGGCGCGCGATCTGGCCCAATCTCGCGGACGCTCTGAACCTTGGCGTGCAGCAGGGGATTTTGATCGAGCGCGTAGTTCCCGGAGGCCCCGCGGCTCAGGCGGGCATTCGCGGCGGCACGCGTTCGGTGCTCGCGGGCTTGCAGGAATTGCGGATTGGCGGCGACGTGCTCGTGGCGGTGAACGGGAAAGAGCTGGCGAGCCAGATGGACCTGAATCTTCTGCTGAATCGCGCCTGGCCGGGCGATACCATCACGCTCACGATCTTTCGCGACGGCAAGAAAATGGACGTTCCCGTGAAGCTCGGCGACAACTAGGAAGATTTTTCGCGCCATTCGTCGCGCAGGCGGTCGCGCTCGTCCTCGCTCAATCGAAACCAGGATTCCGCCACATCGCGGACGCGCTCGAGCGCGGCCTGCATTTCATCCTGCTTCGATTTCAGCATGTCGCTATCGGCATTCGTGGGCACGCGAATCGGCGGGGCGACGAACATCACCACTCGCGAAAAGGGATACGGAATCTGAAACAGGTCCCACGATTTTCGGAAGGTGTGCGCGCGCTCGACGCCGATGTGAAACACGGAAATCGGCCTTCCCGTGCGCCGCGCCAGGATTATCGGCCCCGGCTTGGCGATGTAGCGCGGGCCGCGCGGGCCATCAATGGTGAACGCGACGTGATGGCCCGCTTCCAGGCTTTTGGCCATCGCCGCCAGCCCTTCGACCGCGCCGCGCGACGAGCTTCCCTGCGCCGTGCCAAAACCGAGGCGTTCGATCACGCGTCGGGTCCACTGGCCGTCGAAGTTGACGGTGTTCAGCACCACGATTCCGCGTTTCCGCCAGATCCACACCGCCGGGAGAATGCAGCGATGCCAGAACGCACCGATCCCGGGCTCGCCTTGGCTGCGAATCTGTGTGGCGTTGTGCACGCCGACCATTTCCACTCGCAGCGTCGGGCCCAAGAGACGAATGACCCAGTAGGCCGCCCAGGCAATCAGGGGAATTTGCATCCTGCGCCAGCGCGAAAGGTGCGGCATGGGAATCCCGGATGTGCTGGCGGGAGTCGCGGGTGCGCCGGAACTCAGGGGGACGTTCACTGCGGTATAGTATAGGCGGTCCCGATGCGCCCCCGATTCCAATTCGTGCCGAGCGCCGGACGTGTCTCCGTGTGCGCCCGCGGCTTGCTGATTGCTTTTCTCGCCGGAATCGTCTTGATTTGCCCGCTCGTTGCGCGCGCGCAAGGCGCGCCGTCCGGCGCGATAGGGCGCGTGGAGGGCCGGGACATCTCCTGCGAAAGTGGAACGCCGGCAAACGGCGGAACGTCGTCCTTCGGCACCAGCCTCGAGGTCTCGAATGGCACCGTCGTCACCGTGCATTCCGGCCAGGCTATCCTGACGCTTTTCGCCGGAGGCGAAGTGGATATCTGCGGCCCAGCGAAGTTCACGGTCTTGTTGTCGGGCGACGCCATCACGCTCGCGCTTAATTTCGGACGCGTGCGCGTGAATCTGCCCGCGAATACGGACCTGCGTATTTTCACGCCGACGATTGTGGGCACGCCGCTGGGTATCAGCGGAGGATCGCGGGACGTGTCCGTGGGCCTAAGCCTGGACGATTCGCTCTGCGTGCTGGCAACCAGCGGCGCGATCCAGCTCGAGCATCAGTTCACCGGCGAAAAACTGATCGTGCCGCAGGCGGGAGAATTTTTCCTGAACGCGGGCAGGCTCCTGCCGGTCGCCGGAACTCCCGGAAGCTGCCAGTGCAACGCGGCTGCGGCGAGTCCGGCCGCGCCGCCGCGCCCCACCACGCCGGATTACGCCATGACGGTGATGCCGCGCACGGCGCCGGAACCTGCTCCAGCTTCCGCGCCAGTGGCAGCCGAGCCGGTTCCCGAACCCGAACACAAGCCGAATATCGAAGTTAGTCTGCTGGCGCAAGCGAACGAAGCGCATCCGATTGTGCCCGAAGCGAAAAATCCCGCGCCCGCCGCTCCGCCCGCTCCAGTTCCGGTGTACACGGCCGTCTTGCCGCCGCTGATGTTCATGGCTGGTTCACCGACGCGGCCGCCCGATCCGACCGAGGACATGGTCATGCTGATCCGCGAAGCGAAAGTTTCTCCGGAATGGGAGTTCTCGGGCCGCGTGGGCCCGCCAGAATTTGCGCAAGCCATGCAACACGCGTTGGGAGAAAAATCTGCGCCGACGCAGGCGCAACCGCCGCCGGAGGATCAGCCCGCAGCAAAACCCGCCAAGAAAAAGGGCGGCTTCTGGGCTTCGCTGAAGCGTGCGTTCGGCGGAGGCGGCGGCCAGCAGGATTGAAGAGCCTCTTGCGCCTTATTTGACCGGTGGGAGCACGGATTTCTTTTAAATCGACCCCTGACACCCGAATGTCAACTCCTCCGCCAGAGCGCTGGCGGATTCGCTCGGGATGACGATCCTAGTCGCCCCGCAGAACCGTCCGGGCTCAAGAAAGCGCGGGTCGTCACATCCCCTCGTAGTTCGGACCGCCGCCGCCTTCGGGCGGAACCCACTGGACGATTTGATAGGGATCGGCGACATCGCATGTTTTGCAGTGAACGCAGTTCGCGGCGTTGATTTTCAGTTTCGGCGCGCCCTGATCGGTGACCATCTCATAGACCGCCGCGGGGCAAAAATACTGGCACGGGTTGCCGAATTCGCGGACGCAGCGGTCGCCGCAGATGTTCGGCTCGAGGACGACGAGGTGGCACGGTTGATCTTCATCGTGGCGCGTGCCGGAATGATAGACGTCGGTCAGCCGGTCGAAGGTGAGCTTGCCATCGCCTTTGAATCGCGTGGATTGGTCGACGAGCGTGCGGTCGCGATGGAGATTTTCGTACTCCGTGTAGCCGGCTTTCACGCGCATCGGGTCCACCAGACCGCGCCCGCCGCTGATGAATTGCAGGCCCGCGTGGACCAGGCCCTTGTATAGGCCGCCGTGAAATCCCTGGTGGAAATTTCGTACGGCCCACAATTCCTTCTTGAGCCAGCTCTGCTCGATTTTGTATTGATACGCGGAAAGTTTGGCGGCGGAGGTGTCTCCGGCGCAGAGCGCTTCGTAGGTGGCCTCGGCCGCTAGCATTCCGCTCTTGATCGCGGTGTGAATTCCCTTCAGCCGCTGCGAATTCAGCAAGCTCGCGGAATCGCCGACGATCAATCCGCCGTCCACGTAATTGCGGGGCATGGAATACCAGCCGCCGTAAGGAACGGTCTTGGCGCCATAGCGAACCAGTTTGCCGCCATCCAAGATTCGTTGCACAAAGGGGTGAGTCTTGAATTTCTGGAACGCCTGGTGCGGGTCGAAAAGCGGATTGTGGTATTCGAGGCTGACGATCATGCCGAGCGAGACGCGATTGTCGCGCAGGCCGTAAATCCACCCGCCGCCGTAGAGGTCCGGCGTGAGCGGCCAGCCGAGCGAGTGCGCCACGTAGCCGGCGTCGATGCGGCCGGGCTGCACGTCCCACAATTCCTTGATGCCGATGCCGTAGATCTGCGGGTTGAGGCCGTCGAGTTTCAGGCGGCTGACCATGTCCTTGGTCAGCGATCCGCGCGGGCCTTCGGCGAGCACGGTGACCTTCGCGCGCAGCTCGTAGCCGGGCGTGAAGTTGTCCTTCGGCTTGCCGTTCTTGTCCACGCCCTTGTCTTCGGTGAGGACGCCGGCAATTCCATCTTTCTCGTAGAGCAGTTCCCTGCCCGCGAATTGGGTGAAGAGGTTGACGCCTTTCTTTTCGACCAGGCCGCCCAGCCATTTCACGAGCTTGTTGAGCGAGATGACGTAGTTGCCGTGGTTTTGAAGCGGCGGAGGCGTAATCGGAAGCTTGAACGAGCTTTTTTCCGTGAAGTAGTAGACGGCGTCGCCGGTGACGGGCGTATCGAGCGGCGCGGTTTTCTCGAAATCGGGAACGAGCTCGCGCAGCGCGTGCGGGTCCATGATCGCGCCGGAGAGTTGATGAGCGCCGATCTCGCGCGCCTTTTCGAGCACGTAGATATTTTCGGCCGAAAGCGCGGGGGATTTCTTCGCGGCGGTGTGCTGCTCGATCAGGTTGGCGAGATGCAGCGCGCAGGAGAGGCCGGCCGGTCCCGCGCCAATGATCAGGACGTCCGCTTCGAGTTTTTCTCGCTCGATGGGCATCTAGAGACTCCAATAGTTTAGCATCAGGCGGAGACATTAGGGGCAGGAGGCCTTCGTCCTATACGTGTTTGACGACAAGGGGTTATTTTGAGATACATCTTGGAACAGCTCTATGACTGAGTCGCTCCAACGACGTGATGGCAGTGTCCGCGATGCAGTAATTGCCGGAGCGCTCGTTCTGGCGGCTTCTCTGGGAGTGTTCCTCGCGTGGCCTACCAAGACTCCCGAATGTCCGACTTGGGAGGTCTGGGTCATGAATGAAGCAGGTCAGCCCGTAGACGGCATGACCGTGATCCGTCACTGCCAAAACTACTCTGCCGAGACAGATGGGCACACCGATGAACTGAGAACGGGTCCCGACGGATACGTCGTTTTCGACTACAAGACTTTGACGGCGTCTCGAATTAAACGGCTGCTCGTTACGCTCGATTCGGCGCAAGCTGGAGTGCATGCCAGCTTCGGACCGCATGCCTACGTCTTCGCATTCGGAAATGGCTTAGAGGGGTACGACGTCCGTGACAATCGGATTGTTGATTGGCGCGGAGTGCCGAACCATATGATCTCGAGAATCATTGTTAAGCCCCGCAAGAACCCACTATAGATTCCCGACTGAGACTAGACGCACAGCCTTCATTTCGAGGCAAGCGAGACGCAGGAGTCTTCGTATTTGCCCGAGCCCATGGCGCCTTCGGGGAAGATGCCGTGCTCGGAGATCCACTCGAAGGATTTGTCGAAGACGTCTTTGGTGTAAGGCTCGAAGACGAGGCGTTCGCCGGGGCCCCAGCGGCGCGTGTCCATCACGTCGTAGAAGCGCACCGGGAATTCCTTCTTGTAGTAATGCGTGTAGAGATCGGGACGGAGATCGATATCGCGCTGGGCGTTGCGCAGGGCGCGAAAATATTTCTTCACGTCCTCCATGTCCGGGTCGCGCGTGATGAGCGAGGCCATCATGAACGTGGTGTCGATAATCTTGCGGAAGCCGAGCTGCTCGAGAAAATAGTACGGGCCGCTGAACAGCGACGCCGCCGGAACCTTGCGGTCAATGAGCAACTCCATGCGGCTGAAAAGCATGCCATCGGAGAACGAGAGCTTGATTTCCTTGGGCTTGAGATACTGCTCGAGCGCCTGGATCGCCGAATAGTGGCTGCCGGACTGATATCCCACGGAGATCGGCACTCCCGCAAGCTCGGCAGGGCCGTGAATGGGCGATTCGGGCGCGACGAAAATTCCGGCCGGGGCGACCGAGTAAGCGTCGGCGTAGAGCTTGCCGTGTCCGACGGAAGCCGAGACGTTCACGGTCCAGTGGCAGGCGCAACCGATGTCCGAGCCGCGCCCTTTTTCGAACGTCTGGAACGCGCCGACCTTGTCGCCCAGCTGGTGGCTTTTGCCTTCGGTCGAGTCAAGCGCCTCGTGGAACTCGTAGTCGAGTCCTTCGGCCGCGAAGTAGCCTTTCTCTTCCGCCACCCATTCGTGCAGCCGCATGTGCGGCGCAATCGTGAACTTGGCCATGCATTCCCCCTAAAAACCAACCCGCCGAATGACGTCAGTATAGCACCGGCACAGCCCCTTCTGTCTTCGCCCCTGCCGGGTGCCTCGACTGAAGAACGCAGGCAAGAATCCCCGAGCCGCAAAATCACGCTCGGGAAAGCGAGCGGCAGCGTTGGCGGGATACTGCCCGTAGGATATACTGGCAAACCTTGGTCTTTCGCGCGGGGCCTGTGAGGCTCGGCGCGCGGACGATCTTCATCACAAATTCAGGTACGAGGCCCTTTGTCCAAGACGAAAGCCGTGCACGCGCAGCACCCGCAACCGACCGATCCCGCTACGACCGCTCGCGCAGATAGCCGTAGTGTCGCGGTGATCGGCGGGTCGGCCGCGGGATTGTTTACGGCAACGCTGCTGGCACGTCGTGGCGTGGATGTGCGCGTGCTCGAACGCATTGAGACGCTCGAGCCCGAGCCGCGGACGCTAATCGTCACCAACCGCATGAGAGGACTGCTGGGCCGCGTCGCCGAAGGCAGCATCGTCAACGAGATTCGCCGGTTCGAGCTTTTCACCGACGGCCGAGCCGCCACGATTTCCCTGAACCACCCCGACTTGATCATCGAGCGACGCACGTTGATCCAAAGCCTGTCCGAAGAGGCGCAGCGCGCCGGCGCCAAGATCGAGATGGGGCGCCGCTTTCATACCCTGCACGCCAACGGCAACGGCCTGCGGGTCGAAATCGAGCGGTGCGCCGACGGAAGCCGCGAGGAAATTCACGCCGATGCGGTGGTTGGAGGAGATGGCGCGGCAAGCCACGTGGCGCGCGCCGCAGGATGGGCGCCGCTGGAAACCGTTCCGCTGCTGCAGGCCATCGTACCGTTGCCAAAGGACATGGCGCCGGACACGGTGCGCGTGTGGTTCGTTCCGCAGGACACGCCCTACTTTTACTGGCTGATTCCCGAATCGCCCACGCGGGGCGCGCTCGGTGTGATCGGCGAATCAGGACCCGAAACGAAGCGCTGCCTGGAACAATTTCTCGAAAAGCGGAAGTTCGACGCGATCGAATTTCAGGGCGCGCGCATTCCGGTGTACAAGCACTGGATTCCCGTGGAGCGGAAAGTGGGCAGCGGGTCGGTCTATCTGGTGGGAGACGCCGCCGCGCAGGTGAAGGTGTCCACCGTGGGCGGAATCGTCACGGGATTTCGCGGCGCGCTGGGCGTCGCCGAAGCGATCTTGAACGGCGGCGCGAGCCGCGAGCTGCGCACGCTGCGCCGCGAGCTCGATTTTCATCTCCTGCTGCGCCGGTCGCTGCACAGCTTCCAGCAATCGGACTACAGCCATCTGGTGGACCTGCTGAACGACCCCGCGAAAGAATCCCTGGGGGAGTATTCGCGCGATGAAGCGTGGAAGATGCTCTGGCGCGTGTGCCTGCGCCAGCCGCGGCTGGTGCTGCTGGGCCTGCGCGGCTTGCTGATGCGCAACCGGCCGTTCGCTGGACCCCGCCTCGCGCCGGACGCAAGCGACCAGACTCGTACGCCGTAAATTCCCATGGCACGCCGGCATTCGCTCCGAATTATAGTTCTGGCCACCGCGCTGGTGGTGTGCATCGCGGGGACGCTCGCATTTCGCGGAGCTGGCCGCTGGCTGTTGCGCGAGGATGCGCTGGCGCCCGCGGACGAGATCGTCGTGCTGAGCGGGAGTATGCCCGCGCGAGCCGAAGAGGCCGCCAGGATCTTTCGCATGGGCTACGCGCACGAAGTCTGGGTGAGCCGGCCCGCCGCCCCCGGGGAGGAGCTGGAGGCCATGGGCATCCACTATCTGGGAGAGGAAGATTTTAATCGCGAGGTATTGATTCACGAGGGCGTGCCGGATGCGGACGTGCGCATCTTTCCGCAGCCGATCGTGAACACCGAGGAAGAAATCCAGGAGATTTGCGGCCAGATGCGGCGCGACCGGAAAACGAGCGCGATGATCGTCACATCGCCGCAGCATACGCGGCGCGTTCGAGCACTCTGGCGGAAAATCGCAGGAAGCGATTTGGGGCTGATTGTCCGCGGCGCGCCGCAGGACCCGTTTGACGCGAATCACTGGTGGCGCACCACGCACGACACGTTCGCGGTGGTGCGCGAAATCCTAGGCTTGCTGAACGTGTGGGTGGGCCTGCCGGTGCGCCCGCAGTCATCCTGAGCGCAGCCGCTGCCTATTATTCTCTCGCCGCGAGCGGCATGGCGACGGACTCCAGAATCTTCCAGCGCTCCCACTCGGATTTTCGCGTCAGATCGCGCAGGCGGAGCTGCCATTCGATGCCGAGCTCTTCGTTGTGATGGGAGTAGAACGCCTGCCAGGAGTTTCCGTTGACGCCCGCTTCGCCGCCGGCGGCATTCCCGTTGCCGTTGCCCGCGGAGTCCGCCGGATCGTGGCTGCGGAATTCGGCGAGCCCGGCGGTGTCGAGAGGCACGCGAAAGAAGAGCACATCGCCGTTGTCCGTCGCGGCGGCATGTCCGTTTCCGGAAGGGTCCGGCGCCGCGGAAATGAGGTGGCCGCGAAGTTCGAGCGTATTCGCGCGCAGCAGCAGCTCGAGCGAAGACGGGCGCTCGGCGGACAGCCCGGGCCGCGAGAGGGCCAGCTCCCAGAGCGAGAGCGCGTCGCCGTTCCTCGCGGGATCGGGATAAAAATCGAGAGCGCGCGTCTGCCAGCCGGTCGCCTTGCGGTCGGGAAGAACCTCGGCAATCGTTGCGACGGTGTGGCTGCGCCAGCGCTCGAGTTTGACCGCGCCGACGAAGCTGCCGTGCTCGCGGATAAATTTCAGGTCGTCTTCGGTCGAGCGAACGGCGTCGTGCCAAAAGCGGTCGTCGAGGCGGAAGGAAAGCGTGAATACTTGTTCGAGCGGGACCGGCACGGCATCGCTGAGCCTGCGGCGCCATTCCGGGTCGGCCATTTCCTCGAGGCTTTGAACGCGCTCGAAGAGGCGGCGAATCGTCCAGTTTTGTTGGCGCAGTAGGCGTTGCCAGTGCTGGGCCAGCACGTAGAAAACAAATGCGACGATTACGGCGATGCCCACCGCCGTCCAGAGAATATCCATTCAGACCGCTCCCGGAATTGGCCCGAATCAAAAGCAGCGCACTGCAGATGCGGCGGATTCTACTACCAAACGCTTTCCGCGCCTATGCCGCAGCCGGTTCGCGGCCGCCCGGGACCGGCGACGCCGAGGAAGCGCAGCGGGGAGATTTTGGCCGCTTCAGCGCTTGACCAGGGGCAGGATAGCCTGGACAGTGGTGCCGTTGGGACTGGAATGGAATTCAATCGTTCCTCCGAGATCCTTCACGCGTTCGCGCATGCTGGCGATGCCCACACCCGATGTCTTTGAAATCCCTCCGCCGGGCTTCGCTACGTCCGGGGGAAGCCCCTTACCCTTGTCGCTGATCTGCAGAGTGACTTGGCTGGACGTGACAGCGATTTCGACACGAGCGGACTTGCTGCCGGAATGATGATGGATGTTCGTGAGGCCTTCTTGCGCGATGCGAAACAGCGCCAGTTCGAGCTCGCCCGCCAGGCGACCCATCCGCGGAGGCGTGACTAGCTTCACAGGAATTCCGCTGCGGTTCCCGAAGCCCTCGACAAACCAGCGCATCGCCGAAGCCAACCCCGCGTCTTCTAGCAGCGGCGGATGGAGCAGGTAGGAGATGGTGCGAATTTCGCGGATGCTCTCATCCGCCAGTGACCGGCTTTCCGCCAGCGTCGCCAGAATCTTGGGGTCGGATTTCTGGAGCATGCGGCTCAGCTGGTTCATGTTCATCATCAAGCCCGCCAGGGAATGCGCCGTGCTGTCGTGAAGTTCGCGGGCCACGCGCCTGCGTTCCTCGTCCTGCACCCGCATCAGGCGCGCGGACATCACGCCGGAACGCGATGCCGCGAGTTCGGCTTCTCGCCGCTCGGTCTCGTCCTGAATCGAGAGAAGAATCAGGGCAGCGCCGCCCTTGGGGCTGCGAAATTGCCGCGCGTGCAGCAGCATCGCCTTGCGGCCGATCCCGGGGAACTCGTGCTCTACTTCGAAATTCAGCATCGGCGTGTCGAAGGACAGGACTTTTTCGAGCGACATCCGCAGCTTCCGGATATTCCATTGCCCGTTTCCCAGATCGTAGATGAAAGCTCCCTCGGTGGCTTTGGGCGCCACCTGAAAGGTTTTGTAAAACGAGTGATTCGCGGTCACGACGCGCAGATCGGAGTCGAGCACGACCAGCGACTCCTGCACGGCTTCGATAATCGCTTCGGCATACCGGCGCGCATCCTGGATCGCGTCGCTGGCGCGCTGGAGCGCGCTGGTATCCACCAACGCGACTACCGCGCCGTCAATCTTGCCTGCGGCTACGCGATAGGGATGAATGCGCAGTGAATACGTGTTGCCGTTGGCGTCCTGTATCTGGCGCTCGCTTCTCTTTCCCGAGTCCATCATCGCCGCACTGTCGCTCCTGAGCTCTGGAATCGTCGCGCTGAAGCGCATGTCGCTCACCGGCCGTCCGATGTCGCTGGGCATCAGGTTGAAAAGACTTTCCGCCGCCGGTGAGAATCTCCGAATCCGCAGATCTCTGCCGAGAATGAGGACCGGAATCTCGAGGCTGGTGAAAAGATTCGTCAGATCGCTATTGAGCTGGCTGAGTTCCGAATGGCGGTGCTCGAGCTCGTCGTTGAGCGTGGTCAGCTCCTCGTTGGACGACTGCAGCTCTTCCTTGGCGGTTTCCATCTCTTCGTTGATGCTCTGCAGCTCCTCGTTCCGGGAAAGAATTTCCTCGTTGGCGGATTGAAGCTCTTCGTTGGCGGTCTCCTGCGCGCGGATAACCTCGTCCATCCGCGCCCGTGTCTGCTCGAGCTCGCGTTCCAGCCGAGCCAGCGGCTGCCGCGTCCGGCGGCTCGGCGCGGGATCGCTCCCCCGTTTAGCGTCAGGGCCGGCGTGAGATTGCTTTTCGGCGCTCTCTTCGAAAACGACCCAGAAATTGCGCTCTCCTCCATTTCGCGTGGGCAAAGGAATCACTTCGATCGCCGCGTCATGCGACTCGCCGTTCGCGGCGATGGGGATGTGTTCTCTGCGGACCGGCAGGCCCGTCTTTCTAGTCTTCTGGATGGCCGAGCGGATTTCCCAGGCCAGACTCTCGCGGGCCATTCTCACCAGGCTCAGGCTGGCCGGCCCGGTGACCGGCTCCAAGAACGCGGACGTGTGCCCGCTGAACTGGAGTATCTCCAGGCGCGAGTTGACCAGGACCGCCGCGGGGCCGTGTCGCGCCAGCAGCACGGCTTCTGCCCCGGCGGACTTCGCCTGGACTTCCTCGGCTTTCGACGGAACCGGTGGGATGCGAACAATCGGCGCTTCATCCACGACGGCGCGCCGCTCAAACGCCAGCCTGCTCGGGCCTGCTTTTCGCGCGTAAATCCGGTAGCTCCGATCCACCGGAGAAAAAACGTCGGAGTGAGACGTGATCGTCTCGGCCCTGCCCAGGAGAAGAAGTCCGCTGGGTTTGAGCGCGTAGTGGAAGATGGGAATCACGCGGTTTTGCAGCTCCGGCCCCAGATAGATAAGAACATTGCGGCAGCTGATCAGGTCAAGGCGCGAGAACGGCGGATCTTGAAACACGTTTTGCTTTGCGAACACGCATCTTTCGCGGATGTCCTTGCGGATCTGGTATCCGCGATCGAGCTTCACGAAAAATTGCTTCAAACGCCGGGGAGAAACATCCTTGACCTGATTCGGGGAGTACACGCCGGCGCGCGCGCGCTCGAGCGAGGCCTCGTTCAGATCCGTTCCGAAGATCTGGATCGGGACGTCTTCCGTCTGGTCCTTCGCGCATTCCAGGACGCAAATCGTCAGCGAGTAGACTTCCTCACCCGTGGCGCAGCCCGGCACCCATATCCGTATGGCGGAGCCGGGTTGGCGGGTCTTCAAGAGCCGGGGAAGCACTTTCTTCTTCAAAATCTCGAATGCGGGAGCGTCGCGGAAGAAGCTGGTGACGTGAATCAGGATGTCTTCATGAAGCGCGGTGACTTCGTCGGGATGATTCGCCAGGAATTGTGCGTAGTCCACAAGGTTCCGGCTCTTATGCAGCACCATCCGGCGGCGGATGCGCCGGACGATGGTTCCTTTCTTGTACTGGGTGAAATCGGAGCCGGTGCTCGATCGGAGCAGATTCAGGATTCCGCAGAGCACATCTCGATCGACGGTTTCCTCAACCGGCCGTTCGGCCGCGCGAACCACATAGGGATGGCGGGCAATTTGGATCAGCTTTTCGCCGAGCTGCGCGGGAGGCAAAACGAAGTCCGTGCATCCGGTGGCGATAGCGGCGTGCGGCATACCGTCGTATTTCGCGGAATCCTCGCTCTGTGCCAGCGCGATCCCGCCGCGGGCCTTGATGGCCTGCAATCCGAGCGCGCCATCCGAACCCGTCCCCGACAGCACTACGCCGATGGCCCGGTTCGCCTCCTCCTTGGCCAGCGACTCCATGAACCGGTCCACGGGCATGTGCAATCCGTGATTCTCATCGCGGGCCTTCAAGAGCAACGACCCTCGCGCGTAGACAAGATCCTTGCCGGGCGGTATCACGTACACGTGGTTGGCTTCTATCGGCGTGGTTTTGGCGACTTCGGACACCGGCATCTTGCTGGCGCGCGTAAGCAGAGTGACGAGCGAACTTTCGTGCTTCGCGGCAAGGTGCTGGACGAGGACGATCGCGATTCCGCCCTTCGCGGGAATGCGAGAAAGAAGCGGGGTCACAGCCTCCAAGCCTCCCGCCGAAGCTCCGACGGCAACAACCGGGAATGTCCCTCGGGCCGGGACGATGAACTTCCTTCTGGGTGCAGGGGTACGCCGGAGTCTCCGCCTCGCTTTCATCATTTCTCCAATTGGCGAAATCGGGCCTTAGGTGATATCAACCGCGTTCCACATTTTATGGGTTGCGATTCCTAAGGCAGCGGCGCCCACCCGCTGCGCGAACAATCCGGGCCGGGTTTCGGACCAGCCCATTGGCCGGAGCATATACCACAGAGAGACTTCCCCTGATAACAAAACTTGCGCTGCTTCGTCCTGCTCGCGACCGGGGGCACGGCCCGCCAGTTCTCGGATTTGTGGTTTGATATTATGGTTGGTGTTCGACCGGCCAGGCCGCAGCTGGTTGGGGTTGGCCCGATGCGAGGAGGCCAAGAATGGGCGTCGCCAAGTCAATGGGGCTGGCCGTTGCCGCGTTCGGGGTCGTGGCCGCGGTAGAGGCTGGCGGCGCATTGCCCCCAACCTGGGCACAGGCAACTTCCACTCGTGTGACTACTACGGCTAATACTGCCATTACGTCTCCCGCGAAATCTTACGAGCTCGACCTGGACGCGAGCAAGCAGTGGATCGACACGAGCATTGACCTGCGCGCGGCGGAGAAACTGCACATCACGGCCACGGGCAAGATCACCTATCCCGCGAACGATGCTTCCAAATCGCCAGCGAAATCGTTCGGGCCGGACGGACTCTCACGAGGCTGGGCGGATTTGATTCACCAGTACGCAGTTCCGGACGGGGGCCACGGCGCACTGATCGGCCGGCTCGGCTCAGGAGATGTCGCGCAGCCTTTCCTGCTCGGCGCGACGAGCGATTATCAGGCGCCCGTGGCCGGCCGGCTGTTTCTGGGCATCAATCAGAGCCAGAAAGATGCCGGCGGCGCGACCGGAGCTTTTCACGTGGTGATCACCGTGACCGATTCCGGGCTGAGCACCGCCGACGCAGCGGTGGCGGGCGGTCCGCCAGAGACGCGCATCTCTTCGATCACGCCGGCGCTGCTCGACGAAATTCCACGCCGTGTCTCCGACTCCGATCACAATCCGGGTGATTTGGTCAACATCTTGATCGTGGGAACCGAGGACGAACTCGTCCGCGCGTTCACGGCTGCCGGATGGGTGCACGTGGACAGCTCCGTGCAGGAAACCGTGCTCGCCGGCCTGATGGATTCATTGCAGAAGAAGGATTATCTGACCATGCCGATGAGCGCGCTTTATCTCTTCAACCGCGCCCAGGACTATGGGTTCGCGCATGCCGAGCCGGTGCGCGTGGCGATGTCGCGGAACCATCTGCGCGCCTGGAAGTCGCCCTACAACGCGGGCGGCCGGCCGGTCTGGTGCATCGCCGCCACGCACGATATCGGCTTCGAACGCGATGAGCGCAACAACGGCCTAACGCACAAGATCGACCCAGCGATCGACGGCGAGCGGGAGTACGTGAATGCCACGCTCTCGGGCACGGGCCTGGTGGTCGCACGCGACCACGTGACGCCGTCCAGTCCACTGACAGAAGCGAAAACCGCCACGGGCGGAAGTTTCCACTCCGACGGGCGCATCCTCGTGCTCATCTTGAAATCCACGCCGCCAAGCCGCGGCAATTAGATCCAGTTACTTCGAAGCCGTGGCGCCGGTGATCTTGAAATTGAACAACGCCGTGCCGCTCGGGAGCGCTTCGCGAAATTGCGCGCTCTGCGATTCGCCAGGGTCCAGGGTAAGCGAAGGAATCGTGCCATGGTTGGTCGCCAGCATGACGCTGTCGGCACCCACGTACGATGTTTCGTACTGGATGTTGCTGTAGCTATACACCTGCGAAAGATTCCGCAGCTCGACCGACCATACCGCCGCGCCGACATTGTCCTTGTCCATTTTGCGGCTCACCACACGCAGATCCTTGGCGGCGGCGGCGCTGGTCTGCGTCGGCGCCGCGGTAGACGCAGCAGTGGTCGCCGCGGTGGGCGCAGCGTTCTTCTTGCCCATATAAAGCAGGATTCCGCCGATCACGACGGCCACAACGATCAGAATCCCGACCCACTTCCCCATACCGCTCTGTTCACCCTTGGTTTCAGGTGTCTCAAACATATGACGTCCCCCCTTTTTGCGGAAGTTAGCACGATGGCCTGTCCGGTTCAACACAATCCCTTGTTGGGCGGTGCCCGCGAGTGCTCTGGAAAATGAAGTAATCATTTTGGGAAAACTGGCCGGATGGGTATCATCAAATCCCCAAAAGTTAAGAAGGCGGCAGACGCGGGTTCCGCGAATCGAGGAGACGCCCATGGAAACGATGAAGGCAGTGCGAGTTCACGAATACGGTGGCCCTGAAGTTCTCAAATACGAAGACGCGCCGCGGCCCCAGGCCGGGCCGGGCGAAGTCCTCATCCGCGTGCACGCATCGAGCGTGAACCCGGTGGATTGGAAAGTGCGCGCGGGATATCTGCAACAGATGCTGAAATACAAGTTGCCGATGATTCCTGGATGGGACGTTTCCGGCATCGTCGAAGCCGCGGGACCGGGCGCGACCCGCCTGAAGAAGGGCGATGCGGTGTACAGTCGCACCGATCTGTCGCGCGACGGGGCATACGCCGAATACATGGTGGCGAAGGAATCGGAAGTAGCGCTCAAGCCTAAATCCATTGACCATGCGACTGCTGCCGCGATTCCTCTCGCGGCGCTGACGGCGTGGCAGGCGCTCTACGATGGGGCGAAACTGTCCGCGGGCCAGACACTTCTGATTCATGGCGCGGCGGGCGGCGTCGGCACATTCGCCGTGCAGTTCGCGAAGATGAAGGGCGCGCGCGTGATTGCGACGGCATCGAAGAAAAATCACGAATTCCTGCGTTCGCTCGGCGCGGACGAAACCATCGATTACACCACCACGAAATTCGAAGACGTGGTCCACGGCGTGGACGCCGTCCTCGACACCATCACCGGCGAAACCATGGAGCGCTCGTGGCAGGTGCTTAAGAAAGGCGGAATCCTGGTTTCCATCCTCGAGCCGCCGTCGCCGGAAAAGGCCGCCGCCCACGGTGTACGCTGCCACCACACCTTCGTGCAGCCCAACGTGGAGCAGTTGAACGAAATCGCCAAGCTAGTGGACGCCGGAAAATTGAAAGTGATCATCGAGAAGGTTTTCCCGCTCGCCGAGGCCCGCGCCGCTCAGGAGTCGAATGCGACCGGCCACACGCGCGGCAAAATCGTTCTCCGCGTGGTTTAGCGCGGGAGAGGGCAAGTGGGGCTCCTGGCAACCGTCGGAGGCGCTGCCGCTGTGTGCACGACCGGCGCCTTCATTCCGCAAATCCTGAAGATCCGCAGGCAGGGCGGAGGAGATCTCTCCTACCCGATGCTCTTCCTGTATCTCACCGGCATCCTCCTTTGGCTGGCGTATGGCCTGATGCTGCACGCGGCGGCGATCATCTGGGCCAATGTCGCGACCGCATTGCTCGTCGCCATCGCGCTGGTGCTCAAAGCCACCCATCGCCATCCGAAGAAATAGTCGCTCATTCAGCGCAAGGCGCACCGTTGCTTGCCGGGAGTGACGACCCGCGAAAGCGCTTCAGCGGCACCCGCTACCCGATTGCCGATTGCTTTCCAAGAGCGTAAGTTCTCGCGATAGTGCAGGGCTGGGCCGCGACTTTCGCGCATTCGCGGGGGATATTCCGCGGCCGGCGGTTCTTGACAGAACGTTTCGACCGCCGTAATTATTAGCAAGCACGCGAAACCGAGGAAAGGGGTCGGAAATGAGCAAGGTTCGAGTACTGGTGGGCACACGCAAGGGCGCGTTCATCCTGTCGGCGGACGGAAAGCGCGATAAGTGGGAAGTCAGCGGCCCGCACTTCGCGGGCTGGGAAATTTACCACCTCAAGGGATCGCCCGCCGACCCCAATCGTCTGTACGCCTCGCAAACCAGCGGCTGGTTCGGACAAATCATCCAGCGCTCGAGCGACGGCGGCAAAACGTGGGAGACTCCGGGAGGCGGATTGAAACCGCCGTCTGACGGCGGGCGGCATGCCCAGCGGCGAAAGCAACAAATTCGCCTATGACACCTCTACCGCGACCGGCAAGCCTCTCACCACGCATCAATGGTATGACGGCACGCAGCATCCCTGGGAATTCAAGCGCGTTTGGCATCTCGAGCCTTCGCTCACCGATCCGGATACGGTTTACGCGGGAGTGGAAGACGCCGCGCTGTTCCGCACCACGGACGGCGCCACGTCCTGGCACGAGCTCTCCGGATTGCGCGGCCACGGCACAGGACCCAAGTGGCAACCTGGCGCCGGCGGCATGTGCCTGCACACAATTGTTCTCGACCCGTCGAATCCTCAGCGGATCTACATCGCGATTTCCGCTGCGGGCGCGTTTCGAACCGACGACGGCGGGAGTACCTGGAAGCCGATCAACCAGGGACTGCGCTCGCAGTACATTCCCGATCCGACTGCCGAGGTCGGCCACTGCGTTCATCACGTTGCAATGAGCCCGAAACGCCCCGGCGTGCTGTTCATGCAGAAACACTGGGACGTGATGCGTAGCGACAACGCCGGCGATTTGTGGACCGAGGTCAGCGGAAATTTGCCCACCGACTTCGGCTTCGTGATCGACGTTCACGCCCACGAGCCGGAAACGATCTACGTCGTCCCGATCAAGAGCGACTCCGAGCATTTCCCGCTCGAAGGTAAGCTGCGCGTCTACCGCAGCCGCAGCGGCGGAAACGAATGGGAGGCGCTCACCAAAGGCCTGCCGCAAAACGACTGCTACGTGAACGTGCTCCGAGACGCCATGGCCGTGGACACGCTCGATTCCTGCGGTGTCTATTTCGGCACCACCGGCGGGCAGGTGTACGCCTCGAAAGATGCCGGAGACAACTGGTCGCCCATCGTCCAGAATCTTCCGGGCGTGCTCTCCGTCGAGGTGCAGACGCTGCCATAATTCAAGTCGTCTAGGGTGCTCGTTCGTTTCGCGGTAACCGCCATTCGGCGCGGTTGAAGACTTAAATGTAGCGCCGCGACTATTTACCCAGAGGGACGAAGGGCAGCGCGGCAGTTTTTGCTTTTGGTCGAGGTGACGTCGTCGCCATGATCCAAGTCATACTCCCGGCGCATCTGCGAACGCTCGCGGGCGTCGGAAGCGAGATTTCGATCGAGGTCGCGGGTCAAGTGACGACGCGCTCGGTTCTGGACGCGCTCGAAGCACGCTATCCGATGCTGCGCGGTACCATTCGCGACCATGTCACGCTACAGCGCCGACCGTTTCTGCGCTTCTTCGCCTGCCAGGAAGATTTGTCCCTCGAGTCGCCGGACGCTCCGCTGCCCGACGCGGTTTCGTCCGGCAAAGAACCCTTCATGATCATCGGCGCTATCGCCGGCGGCTAGCCGCAAACGCACCACACTTTGGTCAGCTCCCTTTTTCCTCGCACCGCCAAAGTCCACAGGCGCCGCTTGACAGCTTAAATCCTCCCCATGCTAGCGTTGGTCGGGGCGCGATTTGCCCCGGAAAGGAAGCGATATGAAGAAGCTCTCAACTCTAAGGCGCTCGACGGCCGGCAACGGGACGCCGATCTCCCGAATCCGTCGCCGCTTTCACGCAATCCCCTCCGCCGGACCAGAATTTCCAACATATGATTTTCTAATCGAGAAATATGAGAATAAGAATCCGTCGAAAACCCTTATAAACATTGCATCGCGACCCGTTCTAATCGAGAAAAAACGCGAGGTGCCGTTTCGGCGCTCGAGCGGCTCGCGCGCACAGCAGGGGCGATTTCCTAGTCACTCGTCACTAGCCACTAGCCACTCGCCGCACTCCCCGCATTCGACCGCGCAAGGTCACTTGCATACATCTGCGCGATTGGGATATAACCGCGCCCGGCCGGAGAAAAACGAAACGCCGATTGCCTGCGGGGCGTCACACCACAGCAGAAGTGGACCGCGAATCCCTTGGGGGGCTGACTGATGAAATCATATTGTTTGGCACTGCTGGTGTTGCTGGCGGGAGCGATAGCGCCAGTGCTGCACGCGCAGGACGAAGCCGCGCCTCCGCCTCCCGCGCAGGCGCCCGCTGGCGCGCCCCCGGCGGCAGGCGGCGCTGCGCCCGCGCGTCCGGCGGCGCCGCCTCCCGGATCGTTCACCGCCCCGCTGGCGCACGGCACCGTGCAGAACTACAAGCCGGTGACGAACGACATGCTCTTGAACCCAAGTCCGGACGACTGGCTGCAGTTCAGCCGCACCTACGACGCATGGCGCTACAGCCCGCTCAAGCAGATCAACAAGAAGAACATCGCGCAGCTTCACATCGCCTGGGTGAAAGGCCTGCCCGCCGGCGTCACGGAAACAATTCCGCTGGTTCACGACGGCATCATCTACACGATCGCGCCCGGCTCGAACGTGATGGCCATCGACGGCACCAATGGCGACGTAATCTGGGAGTACAAGCGCACCTACAAGAATCCGCAGCTTGGCTCGACCGAGCGCACCAAGGCGCTCGCAATCTATAAGGACATGCTCTACTACACGACGCCCGACGGCTACGTCGTCGCGCTCGACGCCACTACCGGAAAAGTCCGCTGGGAGACCTTCAAGACCGACACGCAGAACACTTCCGGCGCGATTGTCGTCGCAGGCAAAGTGATTTCCGGCGGCACCTGCGGCAGAGGGCGCGAGAGCTGCTTCATCGAAGCCGACGATGCGGACTCTGGCAAAATGCTCTGGAGATTCCACAATGTCGCCGGGCCGGACGATCCGGGTTATGCCTCGTGGAACGGCGCGGACAATACAAATTTCACAGCGTCCACCTGGGGCATGCCGGGAAATTACGATCCCGTTCGCAAGACGATCTACTGGGGCATAGCGAACCCCTCGCCTTACCAGCGGCTCGCGCGTCACGGCACCCCCGACGGCGTCTCGAAGACGGCGCCTGCGGACCTCTATAGCAACTGTACCGTCGCGCTCGATCCGGAAACCGGCAAGCTCAAGTGGTATTACCAGCATCTGCCGGCCGACGATTGGGACACCGATCACACGCACGAACGCACGCTGCTGACCACCACGTTCAATCCCGATCCGAAAGCGGTGAAGTGGTACAACACGGAAGTGCCGCGCGGATCGAAGCACGACGTCGCCGCGATGGTCGGCGAAAGCGGAATCATGTTCGTGCTCGATCGCAACGACGGGAAGTTCCTGTGGGCCGAGCCGGTGCCGGTCGACGCGCCGAATCTCGCGATTTCGAATATCGATCCGAAAACCGGAGCGACCACGATCAACTATGACGTGGTCATGAAAAAGCCCGGAGATCATCACGTCATATGCTACTGGAACGGCCGCAGCTACTGGCCTACGGCCTACGATCCGGAGACGAATTCGCTCTACACCAGCTACGTCGACAACTGCCTCGACATGACGGGAACGACCACAAGCGGCAATCGCAAGGGCGTGTTGCGCGAAGGCTCCGACATGAACGCGCTCGCCGGAATCGCCAAAATTAATCTTTCAACCGGCGAGATGCTGAAGTTCGACGTGCAGAACGCGCCGGCGACCGGCGCGTTGCTCACGACCGCGGGAGGGTTGGTCTTCCACGGCGACATCAATCGCCGCTTCCGCGCATTCGACGCGGCATCGGGGAACAAGCTGTGGGAATCGATCCTCGGCGGCCCGATTTCCGTCAGCACGATCACCTACTCGGCAAAAGGAAAGCAGTACATCCTGGTGATCACCGGCGATAACCTCGCGGAGCCTACGCTCAGCCGGCAGAGCGGCGCCCCCCTGACCACCGGGCACAACGCGATTTACACTTTCGCGCTGAACTAGACGAACGGTTCATGTAGCTCAGGTCTTCGGACCTGAGGATTTTGGCCCTAAATGACTGAGGCCGAACTGCCTCACCCCGGCAAGCCAGGATGAGCTACATTCCGGTGGTTGCGCGCTGCTACTTTGTCGCGCCGGAGCTGAGGCCGAAGAGCTTGACGGCGTTTTCCTTCAGGATCAGCGGTCGAACTTCGTCCTTGAAAGCAACCTTCGCAAAATCCGCCATCCAACGGTCGGGCGTGATCAGCGGGTAGTCCGATCCGAAAAGCACCTTCGTCTTCAGCAGCGAGTTCGAATACTGCACCAGGTTCGGCGAGAAATATTTCGGCGACCAACCCGAAAGATCGATGTACACCTCAGGCTTGTGCAGGCAGATCGAAATCGCTTCGTCCTGCCACGGGAACGATGGGTGCGCCATGATGATCGGCATGTTCGGAAAATCCACGGCGACGTCGTCAATGTACATCGGGTTGCCGTACTTCAGGCGGATTCCGCCGCCGCCGGGCATGCCCGTCCCGATTCCGCTGTGCCCTGTGTGGAACAGAACCGGCAGTTGTGCTGCGGCAAAGAGTTCGTAAAGCGGATACGCGATGCGGTCGCTGGGGAAAAATCCCTGGATCGGCGGGTGGAGTTTCAATCCGCGCACCAGGCCCGTTGCGAGCAGGCGTTTCGCTTCGGCCACGCCTTCGGCGCCGCGCGTGGGATCGATGCTGATGAAAGCCATCATGATGTCGGAATTCGCGGCGGCGAATTCGAGGACAGTGTCGTTCGACACCTGCGGGCGGCGCGAAAGTTTTTCCTGCACGGTGAAAACGATGCAGCCGATATTTCGCGAGCGATAATAGTCCGCCATTCCCTGGCGGTCGCGCGCCGCGCCCTCGCCGAAATATTTTTTCGCGGCTTCGTCCGCCGCGGTTCCTTCTCCTTCGTGCTCGATGTGCACGTGCACATCGAGCGCGGTCAGGCGATCAGCATCCATGCGCTTTTCATTCCCCATTCACGTCCCCCGTTTCAATTCGATTGGCCGGCAAGAGCGGTCAAACTCGGCGTGTGATTATCCGTTTTTTCGGCGCATTCCTCAACTGCTTCGCAGGAGGCAGGGCTACGCTGATTTTGTGGAGGGCGGGTGGTGTTCCCAGGAGTCGCTGAGGCGGCGGATGGTTTCGCGGAGGCGGACGGCGAGGTCGACCACGGTCTGGAGACGGTGCGTATCCACGGCGGTGAGGCGCTCGCGGTGAGCGAGAAGCAACTCGGCGTTGCCGAGGATTCCGGTGAGCGGATTATTGATTTCGTGGCGGAAGATCGAGGCGAGGTCGGCCGGCAATTCCGGCCACGGAGGGCCGGGAACGGATTTCGATTTGTCCGCCCAGCGTAACCGGCGCTCAATCAGACTGGCCGCCAGGGGAACGAAATCCCCGGCGCGCGCGACGAAATCGACGTCTCCGGCGGCCACGAACGGGGCGATCTCCTGTTGCCGGATGAGAGGCGCGAGCAGAATCACGGGTGCAATCGTCCGAAAGTAGTCCAGGGATTGAGCCAGAGGCGCGCCTTGCAGCAGATCGGAATCGAGAAAGATCACCTGCGGTGCAGCGCGGCTGGCGTGCAGGCGCACCTCCATCAGAGTCGAAACAATAGTCACGCGGCCCGCCGTCGCGAAGAGCTCGACTTCGCGGGCAAGGCTCTGCGCGAGAGATTCGTCCGCAATGCCCAGCAACGGGCTGTGGTCGGGCACAATCATGACTTTCTTGACGCCAACTCCAATCACGGTCAGGTCCTCGGACTCGCGATCCGGTCCTTTGCCGCGCCGGCAACCTGATCCGGCGCGGCTCGCTTCGGGCCGGTGACGAGCAAACGGTTTACGGCCAGCTTCAATTCCTCCACCAGGAACGGCTTGGCCAGATAGGGCAAGCCATTCGGCTCGAGAAACTCGATGGTGCGAGGAGCGAGCGTGTCGCCGGTGGTGAAAAGTATCTTGTCGCGGACCGGACTGCCCGAGCGGACCAGCGCGTCGTAAAAGGCGGGCCCATCGAGGCGCGGCATGCGCAGGTCGCAAATCACGAGATCGTACGGGTTGCGGGAAATGCGCGTTAGCCGGTCCTGGCTGTCGAGGACCGCTTCGGCGTGGTGTCCCTCCTCGCGGAGCACGTCCACGATCAGTTGCGCCACGGTGGGCTCATCCTCAACAACGAGAATGCGGCCTGCGAGAACGGCTCCCTTCAGACCGGCCGGATCGGCAAATGCCGCGGCGCGATCGGTTGCGGGAACGGCGACAACGGGCAGGTCGATGAGAAATTTCACGCCCGCGCCAGGCTCGTTTTCGAACGTTACTTCCCCGCCGTGCTGCTGGACGATTCCATAAACGATTGAGAGGCCGAGGCCCGTGCCCACACCCGGCGGCTTGGTGGTGAAGAAAGGATCGAAGATGCGCGAAGCGATCACCGCGGGAATGCCGGGGCCGTCGTCGGATATTTCCAAGACAATACGAACGCCCGCGCGCGAAGCCGCAGGCAAGGCCGAATGGCTGGTGCGAATGCGAACGTGCCCCTGGCCGCGCTCACCGAGCAGGGCCTGCTCCGCATTGACGAGAAGATTCAGCACGACCTGCTGAAGCTGATAGGGATCGGCCATGGTATGTGGCAGGTTGGAATCGAGTTCGGACTCCACCAGAATATTTTCGACCTTCAGTTCGTAGCTGCGCAGGGCGAGCGTGCGCTCGACAATTTCGTTCAGGTCCACGCGCGTGCGCTCGGGTTTATTTTCGCGCGCGAAGTAGAGCAGGTTTTTCACGATCCGCCGGGCGCGCTCGGCCTGCTGGTAGACTTTCTCGGCTTCGGAAAGCTGCGCCGGCGCGAGTCCATGCCCGAGCAAAAGTTGCGCGTAACCCATGATCGCGGTGAGCGGATTGTTGAGCTCGTGGGCGATTCCGGACACGAGCTGGCCCACAGCGGCCATTTTTTCGGTCTGCAGCAGCTTGGACTGGATCTGGCGTTCTCCGGTCACGTCGGAATAGAGCTCGGACCATCCGATCGCGAGTCCCTGCGCGTCGAGAACCGGCCGCGAGAAACGCTCGATCACGCGCCGGACGGGCCGCGTCAGTTCCAGCTCATCGTGTCCCGGCTCGCCCAGACCGCTGGCATAGGAGTTCCAGGGCGCCAGAAACGCGGCGGGGTCGTTGCATCGCGCGGCGATCAACTCCTGAACCTCCCCGAAATTGGCGGAATCTCCCAGGTACTGCGGGCCGAGCCCGAAAAGCTGCGCGAAGCGCGCGTTGGACAGGCGAACATGGCCCGAAGGATCGAGGAGAATCACTCCTACCTGAACGGAATCGAGGACGCTGCGAAGCTCGGAGTCCACGTGGCGCCACTTCGCCTCCGCGCGCTGGACGATCGAGCCTTCTTCCAGGCACAAGAGGAGATGTTGAGAACCGGGCAGCATCGAACGCAGGGTGATGCGGACGGGAAACCCAGTCGTGAGCGATGCGTCCAAGCGGGGCGTGTGCGCCGAAGAGACCGCACCGGCCCAGAAGGATTGGAGTTTGTCGGCAGGCGGCCCCAGCAGGAAATCTCCCAATTCCGCAAGCTCGGTCGACGCGTTCTTGAGGCGAAGCAGTTCGCGCGCGCGGGTATTGGATCTGTGGATAGCTCCCGCCGAATCGATGATGACCAGCGCCTCCCCGCTGGAATCGAAAAGGGCATCGAAGGCCACGTCAGCGGCTTGCGGAATCGAGAGTTGAAGGGGCGACTGGAGGGCGGGAGGCGATGCTCGGCGAATCGAATCGTTCATGTCCAGAGTAGCGGTCCTATTGAATTGCCCCATCATGTCATCTACCAGCGGCCTTGCACGATCCAGTAACTGGACAGAATTGCGAGAGCGATCGCGGCGGCGTACTCCACTCCGCGACGCAGGGCTCCGGTCCGGTTCATTTGTGGCGCAACGATTCGCGTGTGACGCATGCCTTACATAGTGCATTACCTTGACCAAGTGCGAACGTGTCGGCAAGTCTCGCATTATCTGTGCGTTGGCGGCCGCCGCGCGAAGGAAGCGGGCACCGAGCTTCCCACTTCGATACGTAGGGAGACGCGGACTTCCCTGTCTAGGAATGACTCGGCGATGCTGCATTGCCACCGCCAACGAGGGATTCTCGGACACGAATCCGCATGGGGAGAGAACGCTCGTCGTGGTCACAACACGTGAACTCATGGCTGAACTAGAGCCAAGAATTTGCGCCGGGCATCCGCCGCGGCGGACTACACCCCTACAAGAGTGCAGCGGGTGGCCGACGTGGTGGCTACCACTATCAATTGGGGAGGGCGTTCGAGGCGGCTTCATACTGCTTGAGCTTGCGATAGAGCGTGGTTTTGCCGATGCCGAGGAGGCGGGCGGCAGCGAGCTTGTCGCCGCCCGACTCGCGCAGGGCTCGCAAAATCGCGCGGCGTTCCAGTTCATCGAGAGGCAGAAGCTCATCGCTTTGGGGCATGCGTTCGCCCGAGCCGTATTGGAGATTGGACGGCAGATCACCGACGTGCAGGATGGAACCGGAGCCGAGCGCGACGGCGCGCTCGACTGCGTTTTCGAGCTCCCGCACATTTCCCGGCCAGTCGTAGCCGATCAGGCGGGCCATGGCGTCCTCGGAGATGGTTTGCACATTGCCATTGGAATCGCCGAATTTCTCGAGGAAGGAACTGACCAGGATGGGGATATCGCTTTTGCGTTCCCGCAGCGGCGGCATCTTGATTTGCACGACATTGAGACGGAAGAAAAGATCCTGGCGGAATTGGCCCTGGCGCACGGCCACGTCGAGATCCCGGTTGGTGGCGGCGATGATGCGCGTGGCGATGGAAATTCGATCGTTCGAGCCCACCGGTTTCACTTCCCGTTCTTGCAAGGCGCGCAACAGCTTGGCTTGCAGATCGAAGGGCAGGTCGCCGATTTCGTCGAGGAAGAGCGTGCCGCTTCCGGCCGATTGCATCAAGCCCGTCTTGGCGTGCATAGCTCCGGTGAAGGCGCCCTTCACATAGCCAAATAGTTCGGATTCGATGAGCGTGGGGACCAGCGAGGAGCAATCGACGGGAACAAACGGCTCCTTCCGCCGCGTGCCCGAAAAATGGACCGAGCGCGCGACAAGCTCTTTCCCGGTTCCGCTCTCGCCGAGGATCAGGACCGGATAGTTGTGCTGGCTGACCTTCTCGATCAGGCGGTATACGCGCTGCATCTTGGGTGAAACGCCGATCAAACCGCCGAAGCCGGGGCGGGTTCGAAGCTGCTCACGCAGAATTCGATTTTCCTGGTTAATTTCCAGGGACCGAACGACGCGGTCAAGCTTGGTGCGGAGTTCGGAAACATGGAACGGCTTGGTGACGTAATCCGCGGCCCCATTGCGAGTGGCTTCGACGGCACTCTCGATGGTGCCGTACTGCGTCAATACGATCACGGCGGTCTGCGGATAGGTCTCCCGAACGCGCTTCAGAAGTTCGAATCCGCCCAATTCCGGAACCTTCAAGTCGGTGATCAGAATATCGACGGGATACTGATCGAGAATTTCGGTGGCTTGTTCGGTGGTCGAGGCGGTTCGAGCGCGCCAGCCGGATTCGGCGACCACATCGCGGCACAAGGTGCGTGTGGCATCCTCATCGTCCACGATCAAGACAGAAATGGCGGTCGGCCGGTCGACCGCCGGCGCGCTATCCGCTCCAGTGATGGGCACGCGGCACCCCCCTTTCAACTTCGTTGATGCGAATGCAAAGTGAAGACCAATGCACAACGAATCCAATACTGACAACACGGCACTTACTAGCCTGCGGAGCGGAGTCGTTGGCCGGACTGTAGTGCCAAAATGAAACGAATAACAAGATCGCAAAAATACGCAGGCTAATAAGCCTCTAATACTCAAGCGAATGCAACATTGAGAACGGTATAAATCCCCATTTGGAACAGTGACCCCTATTGCGGCTATAATCGGCGCCGTTCGGGGTGGCCGGATCTCCCAGCGGTTCGTACCACCTTGCCGTTCGTGACTACATCTGAATAAGCGAGTAACGTTCGACCGCTTTCTATCCAGCAGAAGGCGCCAAGCCAAATTGAACAAGGAGAAGCAAATGAAACGCATAACTATGCTTCCGGCTATGGCAGCTCTGCTGACCCTCATGCTTGCTGCAAATTTGCCGGTGTCCGCGCAAGACCAATCCGCGACGGGAACGGGAACTTCGTCGGCGCCCAATGAAGTTGCTCCTGGAACGCGATTTCTGATCGGGCTGCAAAATGCTCTCAGCACCAAGGACTCGAAAGCGGGTGATCTTTTCACCGCGCGGACGCTCGTACCGATTGTGAGCGCCGATGGAACCGGCCTCGCGGCGGGAGCGGAAATTCGCGGGCATGTTGACCGGGTCGACGCCGCCGGAAAGACAGGACGCGCGCGGATGTGGCTCACCTTCGACGACATCAAGACACCGGACGGGTGGATGCCCCTGGTCGCCATGGTGGACGATGTGCCGGGCGTCCATTCGGTTCGCGTGGATTACAACCGGGAAGGCGAAATCGAGGCGAGCACGACCAAGCGGCAGGAAGCGATTCAGGCTGCCGCGGCTGGCGCCCTGGTAGGGGCCGCGCCGGGAGTGGCCGCAAAGAATGAG
The DNA here is from genome assembly GCA_963752925.1 of uncultured Acidobacteriota bacterium. Lineage (GTDB taxonomy): Bacteria > Acidobacteriota > Terriglobia > Acidiferrales > UBA7541 > Palsa-295. Next base: position 110,456 of record CAVVZY010000010.1, read on the forward strand.
AAGGACGCGGCCATGGGCGCCGCAGCGGCCGCAGCCGCGGCGTACATGATTGCATCGGGTCTGGGGCAGGAGGTGATGCTCGAAAGAAGCACCAAGCTCGAGCTGATCCTCGAACGGTCGCTTTACTTTCCGCGAACCTGAATTCTCCGAAGGGCATGCAGCGCCGCCCTCGGCGACGGCGCCGCATGCCCTTCCGCCGTCCACCACCATCGCCTGGCAAAAGCCACCCTCGCTTGGAAATCGCGTAGACTGCTGGTAGATTCAAACTCTTGATGGCTACCGACAATTCATCCCTGCAGCGGATCCTGATCGTCGAAGACGAAGACAACGCCCGCAAGGGCTATGAGGCGCTGCTGCGCAAATGGGATTGCGAGGTGCTGGGCGTTCCGAGCGGAGAGGACGCGCTGGCGAAACTCGCGGAGTTCCACCCCCAGGTGATTCTCGCCGATGTCGAGCTGCCGGGGATGAACGGCCTGGACCTGCTGCGCCACCTGGGCGAAGAAATTCAGCGGATTCCGGTGATCATCATCACGGGCCGCGGCAGCGACGAGCGGGTGGTGCAGGCGATCGACGCCGGCGCATTCTGGTATATCGAAAAACCGCTGAAGCCGCCCGTCCTGCGAGCGCTGCTTGATCGCGCGCTGGGGCGCGTGCGCGACCAGCAGGCGGTCGCGGCGTTGACGCGGCAGCTGCGCGAGGCGGGAAAGCTGGGGACGCTGGTAGGATCATCGGGCGCGATGCAGGAGGTGATGCGGCAGGTGGAAATGGCCGCGCCTTCGACCGCGTCCGTCCTGATCACGGGCGAAACAGGTTCCGGAAAAGAAATGGTTGCGCGCTCGATCCACATGCTTTCACCGCGCGCGAACCGGCCGTTCGTGGCCATCAACTGCTCCGCGATTCCCGAATCGCTGATGGAGAGCGAAATCTTCGGTCATGAGAAGGGCGCTTTCACAGGCGCGGCGGAGCGCCGCATCGGCTGCTTCGAGCTGGCGCACGGCGGCACTCTGCTGCTGGATGAAATCGGCGAAATGCCCCCGCCCACGCAGGCGAAATTGTTGCGCGTGCTCGAGGATCACCATATCCGGCGGCTGGGCAGCAAAGTCGAGACGCCCGTGGACGTGCGGGTACTGGCGGCCACGAACAAGAATCCCGAACAGGCCGTGGCCAGCGGACATCTGCGGCAGGACCTCTATTTCCGGCTCAACGTATTTCACATTCACCTGCCGCCGCTGCGCGAGCATAAGGACGACCTGCCGCTGCTGATCGAACACTTGCTGGCCGACATTTCGGAAAAGCACGGCAAGAAAGTTTCCGGAGCGAGCGCGGACACCATGGAGCTGTTCAAGTCGTATCCCTGGCCGGGAAACGTGCGGGAGCTGCGCAACGTGCTGGAGCGCGCGGCCATCGCGTCAGACCGCGGAACCATCGGGCGGCAGCATCTTCCACCGGATTTCGGACATGCGCCGGCCGTGGCGGGAGACGCGTTGGGCGGGATTCGCTTCCCAATCGGCACGACCGTGGACGACGCCGAACGCGAGCTGATTATCCAAACGCTCGCGTCCACCAGCCAGAACAAAACGCGCGCCGCGGAACTTCTCGGCATCAGCTTGAAGACACTCCACAACAAGCTGAAAGAATATGAGGCGGGGCGGACGCATGCGTCTCAGCCTAAAAACTAAATTCACGCTGGCGACGTCGCTGCTGGTCCTCGCCGTGGTTACCGTGGTCTCGAGCCTGTACCTGGGACGGCTGATGCGGCAGACGCTGCGGCAGGCCAATGACACCGCCAGCTTCGTCGCGCAGCAGGTGTACGGCGCGTGCGGCGACGCGCTGAAGGACGCCGCCGAACGCGGAGAATCGCCCGCTTCGCTCGATCAGGCCGACCTGCGCCAGTATGTCCGCCACGCGTTCGACAACAGCAGCACGCTGAACTCGCTGATCGAATCCGATGTCGGAATCTCTCCGACCATCTACGAAATCACGATCACGGACGCCAATGGCGCGGTGCTGGTGTCGAGCGACGCATCGCTGCGCGATCAAAAGGTGGCGAGGCGGCTGCCCGTGAGTTCGCTGGTTCGCGCCGGATTCTTCCAGCAACTGCGCGAGCTCTACGGCCCTCCGCAAACCTACGAGTTTTCGCTCGCCTTCCAGCTCGGGCCGCAACCATTCGGCAACATTCGCGTGGGACTTTCATCGGCTCTGCTGCGCGATCAAATCTCGCCGGGACTCGTCTCCGCGGGATACTGGGCGCTGGGGTCCGTGCTGCTCTCCACCTTGCTGGCGCTGCTGGTCAGCACGATCGTGCTCGCACCGATCGGGCGAATCTCCAAACAACTCGACCGCATTTCCGCGGGCCAGTTCGATGTCGAGCCGGTGGTCGAGCGCAGCGACGAACTGGGAGCGGTCAGCACGAAAATCGTAGGAATTGGAAAGCAGTTGCGCGACGTGCGCGAGATTTTCAGCGCCCTGCGCGAAAATCTCGACCAGGTGATGAGCGGGCTCGAGGATGGCCTACTGCTGTTCAATGGACAGGGCCGCGCCGTACTGGTCAGCCCGTCCACCGAAAAATTTCTGGGAGGGAGTTCCGACGAGCTGCGAGGCCGCCGCGTGGCTGAGATTTTTCCGGCGCGGCATCCCCTGCGCAGCGTGCTGAAGATCGAAGGCGATCAGATCGAGCCGGCCGAAGGGAAGGAAGTGACGCTCGATGGAAAGACGGGGCCCCATCGAATCGGCGTGAGCGTGCAAGTGATTCGCGAACACGGCACGCGCATGGGCACCCTGGTGACCCTGCGGGACGTAGAGTCGCTCGAACGCATCGGCAGCCAGCTTCAGGTTTCCGAGCGGCTGGCGGCGCTGGGGCGCGTAACCGCAGGCGTTGCGCACGAAGTGAAGAATCCGCTCAATTCGATGCGGCTTTGGCTGGAGGTCCTGAAGGCGAACATGCCCGTGGAGCCCGAACCGCAACAAGCGGTGAAGATGCTCGACAGCGAGATAGACCGGCTGGACCGCGCGGTAAAAACATTCCTTAATTTCACCAAACCGGTGGAACTCAACCTGGAAGAAACCGACCTGAGGACGCTGCTGGGGGACGTGCTGGATGCGGCGCGGCCCTCGATCGTCAAAGCCAACCTGGAATTGCGCGCCGATTTGGCATCCGATTGTCCGCCGGTCCTGGCCGACCGCCAGCTGATTCATCAGGCAGTTCTGAACCTCCTGATTAACGGCAGCGAGTTCACCGACCCCGGAGGCAGAATCACGCTTAGCCTGCGTCGCAGCGGCGAGTTCGCGGTGATTGCCGTGGAGGACTCCGGCAGGGGAATTCCGCCGGGGGACCAGAAGAAAATTTTCCAGCTTTTCTTCACGACCCGGCCGGGAGGCAGCGGCATCGGGCTGGCAAACACGTTTCGATTTGTGCAGCTGCACAATGGCCGGATAGAATTCGAATCGGAGACGAGACGGGGCACGACGTTCCGGCTGAAACTGCCGCTGGCGCGATTGGTGGACGCGCCGGCCGGAAAAGCCAGCGAGATGGGCCGTCCGATTGCGGCGGAAAAACGATAGATGCCCAGCCGAACAACCGACACACGAATGCTCCTTGCCCTGCTCGCCTGCGGGATCTCAATTGGCGTGGGGGGATGCGCGCGCAAGAGTGTGCATGCCGCGGCTCCTGCAGCGGCCGCCCCGGTTCCCGCGGAAGCGGAGCGGCCCATGAACATCGCTCCCGATACGGATGCGTCCCCGCCGACCGAAACCGTTGCGGCTCCTCCGACGCTGCCGGCTTCGCCTGCCCCGCCTCCCGCAGCGATGACAATTCCGGCTCCGAAACCCGCGGCGCCGCACCGCCAGTCCGGCGAGCAGCCGCCAGCGGAAGCCGAGTCGGAGCAAGCCGCTCACCCGCCTGCTCCGCAGATTTCTCCCCAACTCTCGCCAAGCGACCAGGCGAGCTATGAACGAAAAACCGGAGAAGACCGGTCCGTGGCCGAAAGAAACCTGCAAGAAATTGGCGGCAAGCAATTGAATGCCGCCCAGCAAGACCTTGTGGGAAAGATTCGCAGCTTCCTTTCGCAATCGCGCGAGGCCAGCAAGGACGGCGACTGGGCCCGCGCGCAAAACCTGGCTCAGAAGGCCCGCCTGCTGTCCGCTGAACTCATCAATTCTTTCTAAGACGGGGATCCGGCGATTGTTTCAGCGGCTACTGCCGGGCCGCTGGTTGGCGCTCTTTTCCTTTTGCACAATTCACCCCCTTGGCTCCGCGCCCGGTTTGTGGTAATTGTTACTCCCATGTGAAAGCTTCACCAACCAGGAGGGAATGGATGCCGACCACAAGCCAGGATATCCGGCAGTCCCTGTTGGCAAGAGATTCAGAGTTTCGAAACCTCGCCGAAGAGCACTCCCGCTGTGAATCCCAGCTCGAGCAGATCCTCAAATCCTCCTATCTCAGTTCGGAAGATTTGATTCAGGAAGCGGAACTGAAGAAGCTCAAGCTGCGTTTGAAGGACCGCATGGAATTGATTCTCGCCCGCCATCAACAGATGGTCAGTCACTAGGGCTGAGTGGTGCTCGCACTTCTGTCGTACAATACAGCTGCATTCGAGCAGGGCGCCCGATCGTGAAGCAAGCGACGCGTTGGCCAATCCCTCCTGTCAGATTGCGGAATTCAGCCGACTGAGGCGAACCCCTCACGTCTCCATGGTTAAGGAAGCCTACAAATTTGCGATCCCCCCGCTCATCGCCGGGGCCGCGTGCCTAATCCCCGGGTGGAAATGGGCCGCGGGCGTGCTGATTTTTCTCGGACTCTTCGTGTTCTACTTTTTTCGCGACCCCGAGCGCGAGATACCTTCCGATCCGGACGCGGTCGTCTCGCCCGCCGACGGCCACGTGGTCGCAATCCTGGACGAGATGCTCGATTCAACGATGGGACACCGCATCAGCATTTTTCTTTCGATCTGGGATGTCCACATTCAGCGTGCGCCCGTTGCAGGCCGCATCGCGGATGTGGTCTACCGCCCCGGGCGGTTTTACGCGGCGTTTCGTTCGGCCGCGTCGCGCGAAAACGAGCAAAATATAATCTATATTCATACGCCACAGGGCCAGTTGGTCTTCAAACAAATCGCCGGAGCCATCGCGCGACGCGTGCTATGCTGGAAAAGTAAGGGCGAGTCGGTGGCCCGCGGCGAACGTATGGGAATGATTCGATTCGGTTCGCGCGTGGACGTATGGCTACCCATGGCCGCGGAAGTGGTGGTCAAGCAAGGGCAGATGGTCAAGGGCGGCGAAAGCATTCTGGCGAAATGGAATTCAACCACCTAGATCCGATCGGCAACGAAGAAGAACCTCGGCGACTTTTCCGTAGTCATCGCCTCCGGCGCGGCATCTACATCCTTCCCAGCGTTTTCACGGTAGCCAACCTGTTGTGCGGCTACTACGCCATCCTTGCGACGCTCGACGGCCGAATCGCGGATTTTGACAACGCCGCCCGCGCCATTGGCATTGCGATTCTTTTCGATTCGCTGGACGGACGCGTGGCGCGCGCCATGGGCACCAATAGCGAATTCGGCAAGCAGTTCGATTCGCTCGCGGACATTGTCAGTTTTGGGCTTGCTCCCGCTTTTCTGGCCTACGCATGGGGCGTTCGAGCGCTGGCTTCCGTCACCGCTCCCGAAGCGATGCATCTGACGCAACTGGGCTGGCTGATTGGCTTCGTTTACCTGGGCTGCTGCGCGTGGCGGCTTGCGCGATTCAACATTCAGGGCATGGCCCAGGGCAGCAACCGCTATTTCGTCGGAATGCCCTGCCCTGCCGCCGCAGGCATGATCGCGGCGACGGTTCATGCGTTCAAGAATCCCATTTCGGACGGGCGCGTGTCGGTGCTATGGCTCGGGCTGATTTTGGCGCTGGGACTATTGATGTCGAGCACCGTGCGATATTCGAGCTTCAAGGACATTGAGTGGGCTCGCCGGCGGCCCTCGCTGGTTGTGGTGCTGCTCGTGCTGTTGCTCGGCGCGGTCGTGTTATTTTCGGAAGCGACACTCATGCTAATCGCCAGCGTTTATCTAGTTAGCGGCATCACGATGTACGTGGTCCGAACCGTGCGGCATCGCCTCGCATCCCGTCACGCCTGAGCCATGGCCTCCGGGCGTTCGAATTCCCATCGCGTTGCTATCGTGGGCGCCTCCTCGCTTCGCGGCAAAGAGCTGAAGCAGGTTCTCGAAGACCGTCATTTCCCCGCAAGCGCTGTCGTCCTGATCGATGAGAGCGTCGTGGCCGGCACTCTTACGGAGGCGGCGGGCGAGCCGACATTCATTCGCACACTCGATGAAGAGAGCTTCGAGAGCGCGCGCTTCGTGTTCTTCGCGGGCACCGCGCGCGACGCCGAACAGAACTGGCACGCGGCGCAGCACGCTGGCGCAAATGTGATTGACCTCACTGGCGCACTCGCAGCCCCCGGCCACGCCTCGGCTGCGAGTCCGTGGATTCCATCGCTCGGCTCGGTAGTGCCGCCGCTTCCAGGCTCGCGAGGAAATGGCGCATCGATGCGCGCGGCGTACTGCTCACCCTCGGCTCCGGTGATCGTTGCGTGCACGCTGGCGGCTGGTCTGGCGAAACTTCAACCGAAGCGAATTTCCGTGCTGCTTTTCCCTCCGGTTTCCGAACGCGACCATGCCGGCGTCGAAGAACTCGAACGCCAAACGGCCGGCCTGCTCTCGTTTCACGCAATCGCCAAGCCGGTCTTCGATGCGCAGGTTGCGTTCAACCTGCTCACCAGCTACGGGCCCGAGGCGAAGCCGCCGCTTGCGGAGATGCGCGCCGCAATCGCGCGCGATGTGGCCGCGTATCTGTCCAAGTTTCTAGCTGGGCGCGCGCCAGTGCCGGCAATTCAGTTGGTGCAAGCGCCGGTGTTTTACGGGTATGCTTTCGCGGCATACACGGAGTTCGCCTCGCCCGTACCGCCCGAGCAACTTCACGCGGCGTTTGCGAATCTCGGGGTGAAGATGGCCGCACCGGACGATCCGCCGCCGAGCAACGTGAGCGTGGCGGGCGAAGGCGCAATCCACATGGCGCGGATCGAGGCCGATCCAAATATCGCGGGCGGCGTATGGATCTGGGGCGTCGCCGACAACTTGCAGGTCGCGACCACGAACGCCGTGCGCATCGCGGAGGAACTGATTGCGAAATCGAGTGAGTAAGGTCGCGCACACCGGAAGTCACCTGGCGCTATGGCTTGCCGTTCTCGTTGCGGCGCTGGCGGCCGCGGGCTGCGGCTATCATGTGGCGGGCCACGCTTCGCAACTGCCGTCGGAATGGAAGGACATCGCCGTTCCTGCGTTCAAGAACGATACGACGCGCTACCGCATCGAGCAGCGATTCACGCAAGCCGTGATCCGCGAATTCATCACTCGGACGAAATATCGCGTAGTACAGGACCCGCAGTCCGCCGACGCCGTTCTGCACGGCGAAGTGCTGTCGATTGAGACCAGCCCCGTGCTATTCGAAGCGACCACTGGGCAGGTGACCACGATGCTCGTCACCGTGCATACCAAAGTGGAACTGATCGACAACAAAACGGAGAAGCCGGTCTACAAGAACGACGACATGGTTTTCCGCGACGAGTATCAGATTTCGACGGACTTGAACTCGTTCTTCGAGGAACAAGACCCCGCGCTCGAACGGATGTCCCGCGATCTCGCATCGCATCTTGTATCCAACGTTCTGGAGAATTTCTGATGGCGGGCGTCTCCCCCGACAAACTGATGGAGCGTCTCGCGCAAGGGAAACCGATTGCAGCCGTGGTCCTGCTCGGTACCGATCACTATCTGCGCGAGATGTGCCGCAACAAAATCATCGAAGTGTGCGTTCCCGAATCCGCGCGCGCCTGGGCCGTGGCACGGCTCTCCGCCCGCGATGCCGGATGGGACGAGATTCTCGGGCGCGCGCAGACTTTGCCGATGCTTGCGCCGCGGCAGGTGCTCGTTGTCGAGGAAGCCGAGTCGGTTGAGAAGCTCGGAGAAAAAGCGCGCGACGAAATTCTCGAAATGCTGGGGAAGTATTTCGAATCGCCTGCGCCGTTTACCGTGCTTGTGCTCGAAGCTGCGGCGCTCGACGGGCGGCAGAGATTTTTCAAGCTTCTGAGCGAGAAAGCGCTGATCGCGGAGCTGACTATCGGCCCGGAATCGGCGGCGGCGCTGGCCATGCAGATGGCCAAGGAACTCGGCGCGGAAATAGACCGCGAAGCCGCGGCACTGCTCGCCGACATCTTGAACGGCGCGCCCGCACGAATGCGCATCGAGCTCGAGAAACTGGCCGCCTTCGCCCAAGGGCGCGGTTCCATCACGGCGTCCGATGTCGAGGCGCTGGTCGTGGCGGCACGCAAGAATACAGTCTGGCAGCTGACTGAAATGTTGGCGAGCCGCAAGCGCGGAGCGGCGCTCGCGTTTCTGGACAATCTTTTGCGGGAGGGCGAGCAGCCGGCTGGGATCGTTGGGGCGCTCGCATGGATGTACCGCAAGCTGATCGAGGCGCACGACCTGCCCGCTCAGACGAACGGCTTTCAGGCCGCACGGCAACTGGGCATGCGGCCCGAGGCCGCCGAAACGGCCGTCCGACAGGCGCACCGCATTCCAAAGAAGGATTTGCTCGCGGGTCTCGCCGCGCTGGCCGAAGCCGACAGCCAGTTGAAATCCGCGAGTCCGAATCCGCGGGCGATGATGGAATTCCTGATCGCACGGCTGACGTCATCCGCGGCGTGATTTTCCTTGTAGTCTTCCGCTCGGCCGCAAAAAAAAGGCGCCCCGAAACCCGGAGCGCCTTTTTCAGAAACTTCGCGACCTGAAAAACTTACTTCTTCGCCTTAATCGCGTTCAACGCCAATGCCAGCCGCGATTTATATCGGTTCGCGGTGTTCTCGGAAAGAGTGCGCTTGCGAATCGCCTTGTCGAGCTCGGAATGCGTGTCCGAGACCAGCTTGGCCGCGCCGGCAGCATCGGCTGCGCCGAGCGCCGCGCGCATCCGGCGGATCGCCGAGCGCACCCGCGTGCGATTCATGCGATTGACCGCCGCACGCCGCTCCGTCTGGCGAATATTCTTCAATACGGATTTCGTCTTTTTCTTGTGCTTGACCGGATTGCCCTGAGCCATTCATCGCTCCTTCGTATTTGATTTCCGATGAACCAGAGTAGCCGACCGCTGCACCCCTGTCAATTTTGGCAGAGCGATTTGCGTGCATCCGCCTTGCTATTGCGAGGCCGCAAAGCTTACGCTCAATGAGCTGGCGCGCGCCGGCGGATACGACCATGGCCAAGAGAAAACCGAAAGTGAAGATTGCGCCCAGCGAGCCCGAGGGCGGCTGCCTCTACGTCGTTTCGACGCCGATCGGCAACCTCGAGGATATTACGCTGCGCGCGCTGCGCGTGTTGAAAGAAGCGGACGTGATCGCCTGCGAGGACACGCGGCAGACCATGAAGCTTCTCTCGCACTTCGACATTCCCAAGCGCATGGTCAGTTACCACGAGCACAACGAAATCACGCGCGCGCCCGAGATCGTGATCGAGCTGGAGCAGGGCGCCAAAGTGGCGCTCGTGAGCGATGCGGGCACTCCGGCCATCTCCGATCCCGGCTATCGGCTCGTCAGCCTGTGCCTGCGGCACGGAATTCAGGTGGTTCCCGTGCCCGGAGCGTCGGCGCTGGTGGCGGCGCTCTCGGCTTCCGGCATGCCCATCGAGGAGTTCGTGTTCGCGGGGTTCTTGCCGTCGCGGCCAACCGAGCGGCGCAAGGCGCTGCGAGAGTTGGCGGCGGAGCCGCGCACGCTGGTGCTCTACGAGGCGCCACACCGGCTGCTGGACACGCTCGAGGATGCGCTCGAAATTCTCGGCAATCGCCCGGCGGTAATCGCGCGCGAGGTGACGAAAGTGTACGAGGAGTTCGTGCGCGGGCATATCGAGGATCTCGTCGCGGCCGCGCGCAAGAAAGCGCCCCGCGGCGAAATCACTTTGCTTATCGGCCCGCCCGATGGCCAGACACAGCACGCAGCGGACGCCGCCAATCCTCGAAACGCGGTGCCGCTGGCGCGGCACGTAGAGGAAATCATGAAAGAGCGCGGCGTCGATCGCAAAGCGGCACTGAAGCAGGCGGCGCGAGAGCGCGGCCTCACGCGGCGCGAAGCCTACAAACAGCTCCTGATCACGCGCGACGAATAGGATTTTCCCGCGAAGTTCCCTCCGATTTCGCGCAATCTGCCTTGGGCGATTTACCTCCACACAAACGAGGGCTTGTTTCCCCGAAGGGCTCGAAACAAGATATCTCTCAGTATCCTCGCAGTCCGCTCGGAACCACCGATTGCCGCCGCTAACTTTTTCGCTTGACACGCGTCTGACTGTACGTTACACGTTGTAACGCTACAATGAATAACACATACAAGAAGCGCCCAAAAGGGCTCGGCGAAGTCGAACAGACGGTGATGGATTACGTGTGGGCCCACGGCCCGTGCACGGCGGAATCGTGCCGGGAGGCCCTGGCGCCCACCCGCCCGATGAAGGATTCAACGGTGCGGACGATTCTGCGGAGGCTCGAACAAAAGGGATTCGTCGCGCACGAGATCGAAGGCCGCACGTTCATCTATCGCGCGGCCGAAAACCGGCAGAACGTGGCGGTGCGCGCCGTGAAAAGCATCATCGACCGCTTCTGCGGCGGATCGGCGGAGGAACTGGTCGTGGGCATGGTCAATAGCGCCGTGATCGACCGCGAGCAGCTGGAGCGGCTCGCGCGCAGGGTGGCGCAGGGAAAGATTGGGGAGAAGACGGAATCCAGGTCCCGGAATCGCTCCGGGAAAAAGGGGAGCTAACGATGCCGCCGGTAATGATTCACGACAGTGCGAACTTCTTGATGGCACTGGGGAACGCGGCGGCGCGTTCGCTGGTGCTCGGATGCATGGTTGCAGCCACGATCGGAGCGTTTCAGGTCAAGAACGCGCGAATCAAGCTTCTTCTATGGAAGGGAGTACTGCTCGCCGCCCTCGCGATGCCGTTGCTGACTTTCTTCGCTCCAGCGATTCAGGTTGCGCTACCGATCCCGAACTTTCAGGAACGAAGAGCAAAAGCCGCGGACACGATCACGCGGCCTGCCCTTCCGCACGAGACTGCTCCCCAAATACCTGCGAAGAAAGTGCCTCGCGCGGACAAGCACATGCAACTCGAGACGGCGGGCAGTCCAACGCAGCTCTGGCAACCGGTAGCTGCTGCTTCCTCCGGCGCGCGCAGCGAAATTGCGTGGCCACTTCTCACTGTTTTCGCGTACCTGGCAGTCGCGCTGGCTTTGCTTGCGCGTGTCTTCGTCGGCATGCGGTTCGGAAGACATCTGATGCGCGCGGCGATGCCGATCGACGAAGTCCACGCCTTGCGGATGCTTTCAACAACCTCAAATGCGGCGGGATTACGCGCGGCGCCTCGACTTGCGGAAGCCGACATCATTTCCGTGCCGGTGGTGATTGGTGTGCGGGATCCCGCGATTCTGCTTCCCTCGAATTGGCGCGCATGGGATGAGGACGAGTTTGCGGCGGTGCTGGCGCACGAAGCATCGCACGTGGAACGGCGCGACGCGCTAACGCAGCGAATGGCTCTGATTCATCGCGCGATTTTCTGGTTCAGCCCACTGGCTTGGTGGCTGGAGCGGCATCTGGCAGCGCTCGCGGAACAGGCCAGCGACGACGCGGCGCTTGCCGGCGGCGCGGACCGCACGCGCTACGCGGAAACGCTGCTTGGATTTTTCGCGGAGCTCGAAGCTGGTCCGGAGCGCGTCTGGTGGCAGGGAGTTTCGATGGCAAAAGCAGGGCAGGCGGAGAAAAGAGTGGAACGAATACTTGCATGGAGGGGAGCGATGTCAAATCGATTGAAGAAATCTCTCGTGGTCGTTCTTGTGGCAATTGCGGCGCCGGTTGTCGCGCTGACCGCAGCCGTGCATCCGGCCGCTTACGATGTTCAAGCGCCGGCAGCGCCACCGGCCCCGGCTGCTCCAAAGGCCGACCCAAGCCCAACTGCGAATCCGCCGCAGCCGCCGGCAACTGCTGCCGAACCGACGCAGGCGCAAGCTCCGGAACCGCCGTCAGACGAAGCGCGGCCGGATGTTCTGGTCACGGTTCCGCCGATTCGCATCGTCACGCCGTTCGTCCCAGCCATTCCGGAGATTCACATCCGGGCGATTCACATCCCGCCCATTCCGGCGATCAACATCCCGCCGGTCCCGCCCGTAGCATTTTCGATGTCGGGCAATTGGAATTCCTTCCGAGGCTTCCAGGGCGGTTACTTTGTGGGCAGGTATAGCGACTGGGGTCCGCGCTTCGTGATCGTCACGAAGGATTCGGACGCGATGACGATGTCCGGTGACCGCGAGGACGCCGAGCACGCCAGGTCTCTGCGGAGCAAGATTCCGGGCGAGTTCATCTGGTTCGAGCGCGAGGACAAGTCCTACATCATCTCCGATCAGGCCACCGTTGATCGCGCGAAGGCGTTCTGGGCGCCTCAGGAAAAGCTGTCCAAGGAGCAGGAAGATCTCGGGAAACAGCAGGAAGCGCTCGGGGAGCAGCAGGAAGAAGCGGCGCGGAAAATGGAAGAGATGAAGCTGAAGATTCCCGACCTGACCGCCGAGATGCAGAAGTTGGAATCGGAAATGAAGCAGCTCAGCGCGAACGGCGGAACGATGGAAGAGATCGGCAACCTGCAGGGCGAACTGGGCGAGTTGCAATCGCGGATCGGCGAAGTCCAGTCCGGCGCCGGGCGCGCGCGAGGTGGATGGGGCCGCGAACAAGGCGAGTGGGGCCGGAAAATGGGCGAGCTGGGGCGCCGGCAGGGCGAACTCGGGCGTCAGCAGGCGGCAGCGGCGCGCGAGGCGGCTCGCCAAATGCAGCAGCTGCTCGATGACGCCATTGCGCACGGATTGGCGAAGCCCGAGTAGTTGCGAAGAAAAGCTAGGAGCTGACGGGCCGAGCGAAAAACGCGTCCACGCGATCGAGGATTTCGGCGGTGGTGTGCGCGTGGTGGACCTGCTGGCGGAGTTCGCCGCCGTTGCGCACGCCGTGGGTGAACAGAGTCGCGAACTGCTTCATCTTGCCGATGGCGTCGGGCATCTCCGCGGCGATCAAGCTCCGAAAATATCCGGAGAGAAGCTGGTAACGATCGGCTTCCGTGGGCTCGTCGTACCGGCCGGTTGCGAGGAACTCCGCGATCTGGCGGAAGATCCAGGGATTGGACGACGCGGTGCGGCCGATCATCACCGCATCGCAGCCGGTTTCCGCGATCATGCGCACCGCGTCCTGCGGAGTGCGAATATCGCCGTTGCCGATCACGGGAATGCGCACGGCCTGTTTCACCGCGCGAATCAGATTCCAATCCGCCGAGCCGGCGTAGCCCTGCATGCGCGTGCGCGGATGAACCGCAATGGCCTCGATACCGATATCTTCAGCCATGCGAGCCACGTCCACCGCCACGATATTGTTTTCATCCCAGCCGGAGCGAATCTTGATCGTCAGCGGAATGCGCACTGCGGCGCGCACTTCGCGAAAGAGCTTTTCCAGATGCGGCAGATCGCGCAGCAGCCCCGAGCCGCCGCACTTGACCACCTTCTTGACCGGGCAGCCGAGATTGATGTCCGCCTGATCAAATCCGAGATCCTCGATCAGCGCGGCGGCCGAAGCCATCACCTTCGGATCGGAGCCAAAAATCTGGCCCGCAATGGGATGCTCGTCCTCGTCAAAGTACAGGTAGCGCAGCGTGCGCGCCGAATTGCGCGACACGCCCTCGGCGCTGGTGAATTCGGTCATGATCAGCCCGCACGCGCCCAGCGAACGGATCACGCGTCGAAAAACCGTGTCGGTCACTCCGGCCATGGGGGCCAGGATGGTCGCCGGGCGAATCTCCAGATCCCGAATTTTGAGTTCAGCCGGAAACATTCAGTCGGACCCCACAACCGGGCGCACCGCATCGCTCGGAAGCCCTTCGACTTCATTGACGGAAGTCGCCGCGACACCAGCAGCAGCGCGCCGAACGGCCGTGCCATTCCCGAGCTGCGCGAGCAAAGCTTCCTTTGAGCCTCCGAAGAAATTCTCGAGGACCAGCTCCAGCGCCTGCGCGCGAGCATCTTCGGCGCTCAGCCGCGGGCGGTAAACGTATGCGCGGCCGGACTTTGGCCCGCTCGACCACGCCCTTGCGCGCGAGGCGGTCCATGATCGTCATAATGGTGGTATAGGCGCGCGGAAGCCGCGCGGCGAGCCGGTCGCGAATCTCACGGACGGTGCCTTCGCCGATCGGCCACAGCGTGTTCATGCAATCGAGCTCAAGCGGCGCTAGGTCCAGCACCCGACGGCGCGGCGATGGCTTTTTTTCAACCATGTGCTGCCACTATCCCTTTTGCGGCGCTTTCGCAGCGCCACCCGCCAGGAACTTGTCCGTGCGAAGCAACGAACGCCGCAGCGAAGGATTGCGCTCCGTCCACAGGTCCGCCGCCTCACCGCCCGATGCTTGCTCGAGCGACTTGCGCATGCCGGCCATCTTCGAATCAATATCGTCAATGAAATTGAGCGCGACCGCTTCGGGAATCTGAGGCAGCGATGGCGAGCCGAACTCGTACGTGCCGTGGTGGCTCAGGATCATGTGTTCGACGAGCACGGCAAGCGGGGCGGGAAATCCCGCGATCGTCTTGCACCGCTCGCGCGCCATTCCCGCGCCGATGGTGATGTGGCCGAGCAGGCGGCCGGCGTCGGAATAGTCAATTCCCCGCGCGTAACGCAGCTCGTCGATTTTTCCGATGTCGTGCAGCACGACGCCGGTGAGCAACAAATCGGAATCGAGCTCGGGATAGTGCTTCGCCACGGCAGCCGCGAGGCCCACTAGGCTGACGACATGCTCCAGCAGGCCGCCCAGGTAGGCGTGGTGCATGGTCATCGCGGCGGGCGCACGCTTCAAGCGCGGCGCAATATCGGGATCGTCCACAACGCCGGCAAGCAACTTCTGCAGCCACGGATTTTTCATCCCGGCGATCGCGGCGCGCAGATCGGCGTACAGCTTTTCGACATCGCACTTCGTGTGGGGCAGGAAATCGCCGAGTTCGTAGTCGCGCTCGGCGGCGGGAATAATCTGCTCGAGCGTCAGTTCCTTCTGGCCGTTGTAGAGCTTCACCCGGCCGCGAATGCGGATCACGTCGTCGCGCTCAAACGTCTTCGCGATGGCGTCGAAATTGTCCCACATCTTCGCGGGAATGGAGCCGGTACGGTCGCCCAGACTCAATTCCAGCCAGGATTTGCCGCTGCGCGCCGAAGTCCGAATCTCTTTTTCGCGGACAAGGAAGAGCGAAGCGACCAGCTGGCCATCCGAAAGATCGCTGACACAGGGAGACTTCATCAGCCGTTGGCTTTCGGCAGCGGCAGTTTCCTTTTTTGCTTTTTCTTGTCCGCCGCATCGGGCGTGGGAGCGACTTCTTGAATCACCGTCGCGCCCGCCACCGCCGCGGTGTCCGTGTAGCCGGGCTTTACGAGCACGTAACTCTCCTCGCGCAACTGCGCAAGATAGGTGCGCATCGCCGGGTCCATCTTCTGGCGGTAGAGAGTATTGGTGATTTCGTTTTCGACCTTGTCGAGCGGCTGCAGTCCAGCTTGATTGTGATCGAGCACCTTCAGGATTTCAAAACCGGTCTTGGTCTGGATTACGTCGGTGAACTGATTCTTGTCCATCGTGAACACGGCATCTTCGAGCTGCTTCGAGAGCTGTCCGCGCTGGAACTCGCCCAGGTCCCCTTGCTGCTGCGCTGTCGAGCCTTCGGAATAGCGTTTCACGAGCGCGTTGAAATCCTCGCCTTTCACCAGCCGGTTGTGCAGGTCGTCCGCCCGCGTGTGAACGGCGGAAATTTCCTCGGGGCTTTTCCCGTCGGTGCTAAGGAAAAGTTCGGCGAGCGCAACCTGTTCGGGCCGATTGAACTCCTGCTTGTGAGCTTCGTAATACTGCTTCACCTCGTCGCTGCCGATATTCATGCGCCCGCCGACTTCGCGGCGAATCACTTCCTGCGTCAACAGGCTGTTCCGAATCTGGGTCTTGTAGTCTTCCCAGACGATTCCCTGCGACTCGACGGCCTTCTCCAGATCTTCCAGGCTCGTCAGGTTATTCTGCTTGCGGACTTCGTCCAGCCGCTTGACCAAATCGGTTTCAACGCTGACATCCATATCCTTCGCGCGCTCGATCAGCAGCTGCTGGTCAATCATGTCCCGCAATAGATTCTTCTGGCGGTCCGCCACCTGGGACTGAATCTGGATCTGCGAGCAATTCTGGCAGTCTTGGGCGACCTCCTGCGGCAAGCCCGCTGCGCCTTTCTGATAGTCGGAAAGCGTGATGATCTGGTTGTTCACGCGCGCGACGATCTCTTCCACCACGGAGCCTTTGGCCTGGGCGCTGGCGCCCAGGGGGGCCAGCAATAGCGCGCCGCAGCAGGCCAGCGAAGCCAGAAGGACTACGATTCGATTATTCATAGTGTTCACTCCGGAAAAGTTTATTCTACGATTGTAGTTGTAGCAACACGTTTCTCACCGCGTCCGTCGCCGAGCCTTTGCTGGACTTCCATCCGATCCAAAGCACCCCCGAGGGATCGAGACGCATGTCCTTGCGCTTATGGATGAGTTTAACGATCCGCTCTGGACCGAGGGGCGTGTCGTCATAAAACTTGATGGCGATCTGGTCTCCGCGGCGGTCCACCGTGGCGACCAGCAGCTTTTCCGCCAGCGCTTTCAACACCGCATACTCCAGCAGGTTCGCGACCGCGGGCGGCGGTGGGCCGAAGCGGTCATCGAGTTCGCGGGCGACTTCCACGCGCTCGGCCTCGGACGCGACGCTCGCGATGCGCTTGTAAATGCGCAAACGCAGGTTTTCGCTCTCGATATACTCCGGCGGGATGCGGATTTCCTGACCCAGATTCAGCGTGGCGCGGCGCTCGGGCGTGACTGCTTCGCCCTTCCGCTCGGCCACGGCGCGTTCCATCATCTGGCAATACATATCGAAGCCGACTGCTTCGATATGACCGTGCTGCTCGCGGCCGAGCAGGTTTCCGGCGCCGCGTAATTCGAGGTCGAGCGCGGCGATGCGAAATCCGGCGCCAAGATCGCTGAATTCCTTGAGCGCGGCCAGCCGCTGCCGCGCGATAGATGTGAGCGTACCCTCGGTGGGGACGAGCAAGTAGGCGTAGGCGCGCTGGTTCGACCGGCCGACACGGCCGCGAAGCTGGTAAAGCTCGGCAAGCCCCATGCGGTCGGCGCGATTGATGAGGATCGTATTCGCGCGCGGAATGTCGAGACCGTTCTCGACGATCGTGGTCGAGACGAGAACGTCCGCTTCGTTGCGGATGAACTTCAGCATCACTTTTTCGAGCTCCGCCTCGCGCATCTGGCCGTGCCCGACGACCACGCGCGCGCGCGGCACCAGACGCTTCACCATCGCGGCGAGCGAGGCGATGGATTCCACGCGGTTGTGCACGAAAAATACCTGGCCTTCGCGCGCCATCTCTTCCTCGATCACTCGCTGCACCAGCGTCTCGCTGAAGGGCGCGACGGTGGTCTGAATCGCGAGGCGATCCTTCGGTGGCGTCTCGATCACACTCATGTCGCGAAGCCCCACCAGCGACATGTGCAGCGTGCGCGGAATGGGAGTCGCCGACATGGTGAGCACGTCCACGTTCTTGCGCATCTCCTTCAGGCGTTCCTTGTGCGCCACGCCGAAGCGCTGCTCTTCGTCCACCACGAGCAGGCCGAGATCGTGAAATTTCACGTCCTTGGAAAGCAGCCGGTGAGTGCCGATGACCACGTCCATCTTGCCGGCTTCCAGCTCTTCGAGAGTTTTCTTCTGTTCCTTGTCCGTGCGAAAGCGGCTGAGCATTTCGATGCGCATCGGAAACGCGGCGAAGCGTCGTCGAAACGTTTCCAAGTGCTGAAACGCAAGCACCGTGGTCGGCGCGAGCACGGCGACCTGCTTGCCGTCCGCCAGAGCCTTGAACGCGGCGCGCATGGCGACTTCCGTCTTGCCGTAGCCGACGTCGCCGCAGAGCAGCCGGTCCATCGGCAGAGTGGATTCCATGTCGCGCTTCACATCTTCGATGGCGCGCTGCTGGTCCGGGGTTTCCTGGAATTCAAAGGCGTCCTCGAACTCGCGCTGCCAGTTGGAATCCGGCGGAAACGCGTGGCCGGGCGCGGTTTTGCGTTCGGCGTAAAGAGCGAGGAGCTGCTCCGCCATGTCGTTGACGGACTTGCGCACGCGCGTCTTGCGCGCTTCCCAGATAGTCGTGCCCAGGCGATCGAGCGTCGGCTCCACGCCGCCGAGCGACTGATATTTCTGCACGAGGTCAATGCGCGCGAGTGGCACATAGAGCTTCGCCTCTCCGGCGTACCGCAGAAACATGAATTCGCCGGTCGCGCCTTCGACAACCACCTGCCGCAGGCCTTCGAACTGGCCTATGCCGTGGTCAACGTGCACCACATAGTCACCGGGCTTCAGGTCCGAGAAATCGCTGAAGAAACTCGCCGTCTTCGGCCGCGAGCGCGGGCGCTGCGGCGGGAGCGTCTCGAAAAGATCGGCGTCGCCGTAGATGGCGAGCTGCGCTTCGGGAAACACGACGCCTTCGCTCAGCGGGGCCTTGACGAGCACCATGGCCGGCGCGCTGCTGCCGCTCGATTCCTCCGCCAGGCGCGTGACGGTCACGTTTTCCTCGAGCTCGCCCAAGCTGTAGGGAATTTCGTACTCGTGGCAGATATCGGCGAAACGTTCGAGTTCGCCCGTGCTCGCGGCGGACACCATCACATGCTCGCGCGCGGCGAGCCGGCTGCGTACTTCGGCCATGAACGCGGCGACGTTTCCGTGGTAACGCGTGGTGGGCTGCGATTCGATCGCGAACGGCGCGACGCCCTCGTGCGCCAGGCCCAGATGCTCGATGGCCAGGCGTGGGAAAAGCTGGAGCGCGAGCGACCATTCGTCTTCGTTGAAAATGTAACGGCTGGGTGGCTCGGCGAGTGGATCCTCGGCTCCGTCGAACGCTTCCGCGAGGCGCGTGCGATATTTTGCCACGGCAGCGTCAAGCAGCGAAGGCTCGTCCAGGACCACGATTGGGTCGGCGGCAAGATCGAAGAGCACGCCCGGGCGCTCCTCCTGAGGCATCTCGCGAAACTCCCAGCCGGCGTAGAAACCCGCGGGAGCCGCATCGTCGTCGCGGCCGGACGCGGAGCCGACGTGCTGCCGCTCGAGCACCTCGGCATGGCGCAGCAGCTCGGTGAGAGGAAGAAGCACAGCGCGCTCGACAGGGTTCGTCGAACGCTGCGTAGTGGGATCGAATGCGCGAATGGATTCGATCGTGTCGCCCAGCAGCTCGATGCGCACGGGCTGAGGCGTCTCGGGTGAAAACACGTCGATGATGCCGCCACGGACGGCGTACTGCCCCGGCATCTCGCAGGTCATGTGCTTCTCGTAGCCAGCTGCGGCGAGAAAGCCGATGAGGTCTTCGTGCGCGATGGATTCGTCGCGCTCGACGACTCGCGCAAGCCCGGGATAGAACGCCCGCTCGCGCATCCGCCAGAGCGCCGCCTGGACGGGCGCGATCAATATGTCGGCCTCGCCCGTCGCCAGGCGCCAGAGCGCCACCGCGCGATCTTCGGAAATCTCCGCGTGCGGAGAGCGGTTTTCGTAGGGCAGCACATCGTGCGCAGGGAGATGCGCGACGCGCCTCCCCGGCTTCCCGGTGACCGCGCTATAGAACCAGCGCACCGGTTCCAGCAGCGCTTCGGCGCGCTGATTCGACTCCACCAGCAGAATGGCGGGACGCCCCAGCTCGGAGGACACCAGAGGAACCAGCAGCGCCTTCGCCGAATCGGTGAGGCCCGCGAGGCGAACTTCACCGCCGAGCCGGCGCAGTTTTTCGCACGCTTCTTCGACGGCAGGCCGGCGGGCAATCCGCGCGAGAAGCTCGGAAACGAGCGGGAGAATCATGCGCGCAGCTCCAGGATGCGGTCGATCAGGCGAGTGGTCGAAAAGCCCGGCTCAAGCGGAATACGCGCAATTTTGCATCCCAGGGCTTCGAGCTCGCCGGCTTCGCGATGCGCGGCGGGATCCGAACTGGCGCTGCCGCCGATCACGATCACATCGGGCACGAGGCGCATGAGGAATTCGCGCGGCGATGCGCCCTCGAATTCCACGACATAGTCGACGGCGGCGAGTGCAGCCAGAATTTCGGCACGCTCGGGGGCAGGAATTATGGGGCGCGCTGGGCTGTTCCTGGGCGAGCCGTTGCCAGACGCCGACCGCGCGCGAATCGCTGCATCGTTCTCAATCAAAACTACGAGGACGTCGCCGAGGGAGTTCGCGTGATCAAGGAACCGGATGTGACCCGGGTGCAGCAGGTCGAAACAGCCGCTTGCGCACACCACCCCCTTCCCGGCGCGTTTCCACTCGCCCCGGTGGGAAATCAGCTCACTTTGCGATACGACTTGTCCCAAACCTCTGCCTGTCAGCCCGATCCCGAGAGAACGGCCGAAGAACTAATTCTATCATGCGCGCGCATGGGTCCGCAGCCGACGCACTGAAGCTCGTGGCTACGGCGCAACTGTTACGTGACCTCTGCGAGCCGTCTCTCGGCGGCGGCCGGGAAGTTCGGTGCTATAATTTCCGCCTGTCTTAGAGCGGCTGTGTTTCCGCAGAAGGTATCCGAGTTACGACGGGATCACCACCAGGGCCATGAAAGACATCGCGATTGTCGGAGGCGGACCCGCCGGCGCGCTTTGCGGCGAGCGCCTTGCGAGCCAAGGCTTTCACGTAACAATTTTCGACGAACGCCTGGCGTGGGAGAAACCATGCGGTGGCGGACTGACTCATAAAGCGATCCAAAGGTATCCTTTCCTGCTCGACGGACCTCACCCCAAGAAACTTGTGCGCACGGCAGAGCTGATTTCCGGCAGCGGACATCGCGCGCGGGTCGAGATGAGGCATCCGATCGTAATTTACGCGCGCAAGGTGCTGAACGGGCTGCTGCTCGACCGGGCTGTCGCAGCGGGATGCACGACCGTGCGCGCGCGCGTGACGAGCGTGAACATGGACGACGCGCAGGTGCGGCTGATGGCGGGCGGCGAAGAATGCCGATCGGACTTCGTGGTGCTCGCGGCGGGAGCGCGAAACCAATTGCTGCCGGAAACGACGGCTCTCGGCGCGCAGGATCTGGAAATGACGCTCGGCTATTTCGTACCCACCGAGGAAGACATCATCAAGGTGAAATTCCTGAAGGAGTTCGAGGGCTACATGTGGTCGTTCCCGCGCGCCGATCATCTTTCCGTCGGCATCTGCGCGAAGATGGGCCAAAATCCGACGCAAGAATTGCGCCGTCACCTCGACGAATTCGTCCAGGAAGAAAATATCTGCATGGACGGCGCGCGGTTTTACAGCCACGTGTTGCCTTCGCCCGAAGCGCAAACGATACGCGGCCGGCGCATCGTGGGGAAAAACTGGGCGATGGCCGGCGACGCAGCGGCGTGCGTGGACCCGCTCACGGGTGAGGGGCTTTATTACGCGATGCTTTCGGGCGATTTGCTTGCGCAGGCGCTGGTGGAAGGGCAGCCGCAAGCGTATCCCGAGCGGTTGCGGGCGGCTTTCTCCGCCGATCTGGAATTCGCCGCGAGCATCGCGCGGAAAATCTTTCGCGGCAATATTCTGGGCGGAGCGATCACCACGCGAATGGTACAGGTGCTGAGCCACTCGCCGGCATTACGCGATCTGATCGGCGAAGTCTTCAGCGGCTCACAGGATTATCGCAGTCTGAAACACCGTCTCTGGGACCAGGTCGGGGTTACGTTCCTGGAGTTCGCGCACAGTTTTCTTGGTTCGCGCGTGTTCCTCACCACCACGCGACAAGCGCGCCGGGAGCCCCTGCCATGAAACCTCGCAAAATCAAGCGCAACGCCCGTGCCTCGAAGCGTGCGCCGAAACGTGCCCCGAAACGTGCATCGGCAAGCACGCCGAAAAAATCGGCCCCCAAAGCGGCTGCCGGGCTGCCCGAGCAGCGGCCGCGGATTGGGCTCGAAGCGACGACCGAGCGCGTCGTGCGGCACGAATGGACAATCCAGGCGCTCGACCCGCGGCTGCCCGCAGTTTTTTCAACTCCCATGATGATCGGAATGATGGAACACGCGACCGTGCTGGCCATCGCCTCGGAATTGCCGCCCGGCGCTATTTCCGTGGGCACGCGAATTGAAGTGGATCACTTGAAGGCCGTCGGACCCGGAGCGACGGTGCAGGCGTGGGCGCGGTTCATCGAATACCGCGGCCGATTTCTCGTCTTTAAAGTCGAAGTTCGATCGGGCGAGCACGTCATCGGGCGCGGCCGAGTGTTTCGCGCCATCGTCCACCCGGAAGAGCACGGTGCGAAGGCTCAGGCTCGAGTTCAGCAGGAAATCTCCGCTACTTCTTCTCCGTGATCTGCACCGACGCCCGCGTGGTCTCCCAATCCAAGCGCAGCGTGCAGGCGGCGCCGCTCTGGTCGAACGCGATCGTGAAGTTCTCGACCGGCGATGCCAGCTTCGACACTTTCATCGGCGCGCGCCCGAAGTCGAACGATTCGCCCGGGTACGGAACGCCCCATTCGCCTGTTTGCTTGCTGATGATCAGCGTCCACGCGTCCGCAGTGGGGAGCGTGAAAATCGTATAGTTTCCCGCGGGCACCGCCTTGCCGCCCACGTTCATATCCGCATCAATCACGAACGTGGTCGCTTCATTCGCGCCGGCGCGCCATGGCTCGCCATAGGGCACCAGGCCCCCAAAAATCTTCCGCCCCTTCATCCGCGGGCTCGAATAGTCCACGTGAATCGTCTTGCCATCTGAAAATTTACAGTCTGCCTTCGCAGGAGGACTCGCTACCGGGCCTCCGAACTGCGCATAACTTGCGGTCGAAAAGCCGGTGGCCAGCACCATCAACGCGCAAATGGCAACAAAAATGGTTCGCATGTATTCTCCTCGGAATGAGTTGCTCCGTTAGCTTAGACGCATCCCGGCCGCGATTTGGTTCGCCGAGACATACGCCTAGAGGTACGCCGCGCTAGTGTGCGGCTGGCGCGGGAGTAGTCGGCTTCACCGGGAAAGCAGCTCCGGCGCTGATGTTCAAGAGCCCGTCTATGCCCAGATGAGGATCCAAGGCCGTCATCTTGGACTTGAATTCGTCCGCCGTCTTGGAGGACGCCTGCGCTTCGTCGGAATCCTGCATGTATTTCTTCATGAACGCGAGAACCGACGCATCGTTCGGCGCGCCGGCAATCTGATGTCCGGGAATGACGATCTCGGGCTTGAGCGCCGCCATCTGATCGATCGTGGCCGCCCAGTCTTTCTTTTGAGTCGCGGGCATTGGCGCGTACACAAAATGCGCGCCGCTGAAAAGCGTGTCGCCGCCAACAATCGCCTTGAGCGACGGAATCCACACGAAGGAGTTGTCTCCCGCGCTGTCGCCCTGCAGCGGGCCGAAGACTTGCAGCGTCTCTCCTTCGAGCGTCAGCGTGTTCCCGTCGAGCGCATCGGGAATGATCGGATTGGACGGAATGTTGTCCCCATACTGCGGCTTCCATGCATTCACGCGGTTCTGCCAGCTTGCCTTGATTCCGTCCACGACTTTCGGTAATGCGACAAACTTCGCGTTCGGAAACGCCTGCCGGATCACCACCATCCCGAAATAGTGGTCGGGATGCGGATGCGTCACATAAACGGTGGTGAGATTCTTTTTACTTTCGAGGATCGCGGCCACCACGCGGTGCGCGTCGCTCAGCCGGAATTGCGTGTCAATTAGGATCGCGTCCTTGTCGCCGTAAACCAGCGTGGAATTGACGGCGATTCCGTCCGGCGGCGAGGTGATCACCTGCAAGTGCAATTGGGTGGCGCGAGCCGGCATCGCGGCAATCGCGCACAGAATCAAACTCGCAAGCATTCCTCTAATCTTCACGTTTCCCTCCGGTAGAGATTTGGCGTTGGGCGCATCTTACAGCGGTTGATCGGATGTGTCACTCGGCGGGCGGAGGCCACGACGGCGCGGCGGCGTCAAATACGTTTGTCGCTGCGCGGCTCCGGATAAAGATCAACACAGAAACTAATCCGGCCAGCGCGGCAAACCAGACTGCCGCAATCAGATGCACCGCCCATCCCGCGGCCTTACCGATCCGCGCCAGCAGGAACGGCAGAAAGTTGAAAGCCGTGATGTGCGCATAGTCCCAGGGATCATTCGTCATCGAATCGTTCGTCAGGCCCCACTGATCCATTTTCCCGAGACTGAACGCGACGATGTTCTTCATGCGCAGCGCAACGACAAATGTGGGGTGGCCGAGCGTGTCCAGTTGATAGATCTCGAGCGGGCACCAAAACATCACGGACGATAGCTGGATTGCCAGGCTGACCACGACGATCGCCATTCCGAGTGTCCAGACAACTCTGCCTACCTCCGCGCGATGGCGCATCAGTAGCGGCACGGAAATGAACGCCATCAGTTGCGCGGCGGTCGAGACGTAGCGGTCGCCCCACGCGTAATCGCCGCTCCAGTCCGTGAACGTGGCGTAAAAGCAGATGTACGCGAGCACCAGCGCACCAAAAGCGATCAGGTAGGCGCGGATCTCGGGCCGACAATGCCTCCACGCCACCACGCTGAGAATCACGACCAGCACCAGCAAGGGATCGAACAGGAAGATGGACTTTTCCGGCGCGAACAGAGCGCCGAAGAATCCCACGTGGAATGGTGTTTCGAACGGATACGCCGCGGGCAGCGCGGGGTTCAGCATTTTCTGTTCGCGGGCAAACACGCCCATGTAGGTGTTGAAGAAAGAACCGAAGCGATAAAATTGGTACAGGCGATCGAGCAGCACGAAAATCGCGTACACCGGAAGCGCCACTTTCGCATAGCTCGTGAATCGCGAACGTAACTCCGGTCCGCGCACTTCCGAGAGCCGCGAGACGAGCACCAGAAAGAGCGTGACCGCGAGCAGGTCCATCCCGGTCGTGAGGCGAGTGAGCAAGTTTGCCCCGAGCGCGAGCGAGCCAACCCATAGCGCGCGACGATCGCCGTCGCGCAGCCACTGATACTGAAACGTGAGCCCGGTAAGAGTCAGCAGCAGGATGTAATTGTTCTCCATCATGTTTTGCGTGTAATGGAGAAACGTGGTGCAGAAAATCAGCGCGAGCACGCCCGCGATCTGCTGGTTGATGCTGAATCCGAAAAGCCCGAGCAGGCGGAAGCAAACCAGCGCGCTCAGGACGCAAACAAGAATATTTGTGCTGTAGCTCACGAACATATCGCGCACGGTCGGATCGTCGTCATAGTCGTCAAATGCGGGCAGCCGCTCAATGTATGTCCCGGCGATGTCCGCGGGAAGCATCAGCAGCGATTGGCCGATGCCGTACCAGCCATAGAGCTTGCCGTTGCGTCCGTGGATGCCAAAGTCAGGGTAGTCCTGGGGATCGACGGGCGGCTCGGAGGTCCAGAAAGAGTGCGTGGCCTGCAGGCGATGGTCCGTGTCGCTCGAGCCAAGCTCACCGGATTGCACGACGAACGCCGCGAGAAACGCAGCGAGGCCCACAAGAAACGCGGGGTTGCGAAACATCCGCAGGAGGGGGCGTCGGAGGCGGGCAATCATCGTGGCTGGCGCATCCTAGTCCACGCCCGCGATGGATTCAAGCGGCGGAAGGGCTCCGAGCAATGCGCGCGGTCAAAAAGTTGCCGCGATTTCCAAGGTAGCCTAAGATATTCACACGCCGGAGTGGCGGAATGGCAGACGCGGCGGACTCAAAATCCGTTGGTCGCAAGGCCGTGTGGGTTCGACTCCCTCCTCCGGCACCAACACTTTTTCGCCACCGAGCAGGCCTTTTTCATCGCCCGCTACTCGATATGAATCGAACGGCCTGCGCGCTAGGTTCCCACCCGCAGCGAACGCGTGAGGTTCTTGAGCGTTGCGACTGCGGAGAACGCGGCCAGCTGAGACGTGCGTGGGTTCGATTTCGACGGAACGTTTTCGACTTTCACCGTCAACTTTCCGAATTCGCCGTGGACGCGAATCTCGTGCACGTTTTCACTTCCCCCCGGCACGGCGACGACGCGCACACGCACCGGAACCGATGGATCGACGGCGAGACGCAGTGACGCGGCCACGTTCGAAGTCGCGGGAAACGCGCGCGCGGCCTCTTCCGCGGTACCCTCGAAAATTACGGCCTCTTCCTTGAAGCCCTCGAGTTGCAGACCGCGTTCCACCACATATTTCGATCCCTGCAGCGCCGCGATCGGCTTCCGGCTGGTCAGCTGAGCCAATTCGATTCGGCCGATCGAAGCCGCCTTGATCCCGTCGAGGCCCGCGATGGCCCCGGAGGGAACGTAGATCCGGCAATTCTTCTCACCCGCCTGACGAAACCACTCTTCCCTGCCGAGTAGCCCACCCACGCTCATGATCAACATGTCGCGTCCGCGCGCCAACGCCTTAGGCACAAACTCAGGCAGCGCCGCCTGGCTCGCCGCTTCCACAGCCAGTTCGCAGCGCTGGATCATTTCGTCAATCGAGACGACCGGCGGATGGCCGAAAAGTTCCGTGGAGAGCGTCTCGGCGCGTGAGCGGTCCTGATCCGCGACCGCGACGAGCTCCGCATCCAATTGTCCTTGATCGATAGCCATCGCAATCACGTGCCCGATGGCTCCGACACCAAGTATTCCGATTTTTAGCATGTCTGAGGCTCTCTCACGCGAGTTCGAGCATACGGTCGATGGCACGCTTCGCCTTTTGCGCGATTTCAGTCGGCACCGTAATCTGCGGTGTCAGCGTCTCGAGCGACTGAATGACTTTGTCGAGCGTGATCGTCTTCATAAACGCGCAAACTGCGTTCGGATTCACGGGATGAAATGTCTTCTCGGGAAATTTCTTGTTGAGCTGGTGCATGATACCGAGCTCGGTCCCCACCGCGAACTCCTGAGCCGAGGATTCTCCGATGTGCCGGAGCATCCCTTCGGTTGAAAGAAAAAACGTGCGGTCCTGCGGCAGGGTGCCATCCAGCGCCTTGGACATGCACGAACTCACGCAGCCGCATTCGGGATGCAGCAGCAGCTCGATGTCGGGATGCTGGTCCATGATCTCGACAACCTGCTCGGGACGAATCGTTTTGTGGACGTGGCAATAGCCTGGATACGCAACGATGTTGCTCCGCCCTGTCTGCCGCGCGACGACCTCCGCAAGAAATTTGTCCGGGAGAAAGAGAATCGTCCGGTCGGCGGGAATCGCGCGGACCACCTTCGCGGCGTTCGCCGAAGTGCAGCAATAGTCGCTCTCGGCTTTCACGGCGGCCGACGTGTTGATGTAGGACACCACCACCGCATCGGGCAGCTTCGCCTTCCACTTGCGCAGCTCCTCGGGCGTTATCGAGGCGGCCAGCGAACATCCCGCCCGCAAATCCGGCAGCAGGACGATCTTTTCCGGCAGCAGAATCGCGGCCGTTTCCGCCATGAAGTGAACCCCGCAGAAAACGATCACGTCCGCGTTCGTCTTCGCCGCGGCCTGCGAAAGCTTTAGCGAATCGGCCACCGCGTCGGCTACTTCCTGCACCTCCGGCCGCTGATAGTGGTGCGCGAGCAAAACGGCATTGCGTTCGGTGCAAAGCGCGCGCACGCGCTCCTGCTTCCGGCGAATCTCCTCCGCCGTGTCCTCCACGGTCTCGATAATCGGGAGTGTGTAACGCCCTTCAAAACTGTCCTGCATGATTGCTACTGGCATGTCGGGTTTCCTCTTTCGATCAAGTTATGAAATCCTCTGGCAGATATCGAGCGCGCGGGCCGAATGCGTAAGAGCGCCGATCGAAATCGCGTCCACGCCGCAGTCGGCGTACCCTTCCACGTTTGATTCTGAAATTCCGCCGCTGGCCTCGATCAGCGCGTGCTCCCACAATCCCTCGCGGCGGAGCATTCCGAGAATTGCGGCGATCTCAGCCGGCGACATGTTGTCGAGCATCAGCAAGCACGGATATTGCTCCGACGCATCTTCCTGCAAACGACGAAATATTTGCGCCGCGGCGCGCGCCGCGGCTTCGCCACGCACCTCGACTTCGATAAACGCCGATTCCGCGCGAAACTTCCATGCCTTTTCGATCGCCATGGGAGCGGCATCTTCTTCACGGCTCGCGAGCAGCGCGAGATGGTTATTCTTGATAACGATCGCGTCGCCGAGACCGAGCCGATGGGTTCCGCCATTGCCGAGATACAGCGCGCGCTTGTCGAGCAGGCCCCAGGGGGTTTTTCGCGTGCCCACAATCCGGGTCGTCGGGCTGCGGCGATGTGCGCGTTCCTGCAGGCAGCGCGACGCCGTGGCGATGCCGCTCAGCCTCTGCAAGAGATTCAAGCCGACGCGCTCGAGAGAAAGCAGCTTCATTTCCGAGCCTTCGGCACGCAGCAGCGTATCGCCAGGCTTGATTACGTCGCCATCCTGCTTTTCAAAAGCGATCCCGACGCCGTGCCCCCGCAGCAGAAACGCAAACTCCGCGAGCCCCGCGGCCACTCCTCCTTCGCGGGCGAGAATCACCGCTGACGCAGGCCGATCCTTCATTCCAAGAACTCTTGCGGTCAAATCCTCGGGGGCCAAATCGGTCTGGACGAGGACTTCTGTGATCGTGCGAACCGCGTGGCAGTACCCGGGATTATCGAGCGTGAGGCTGCCGCCCCGAAATAAGGCCTGCTCGATTCGTTGATCGCGCGTCGCGTTCATCCCAAGTGCCTGCCTTTGAAAGCTATTTCAATAGAAATCCGCGCGCGCGGAGACGCGCTTTTGCTCGCGAAATCATCTCCGGCCGCGAAGCCTCGATCGTGTGTAGATGCACGCCGCCGGTGAGCGAGGAAAGCAGCGACGCGTGCGACGCGCTCACCTGCCCGAGAAAGTCCTGCACGTCCGCGCGCGATTCGATCATCAGGGAGCCACGCAGCTCGCCATAGAGCGGATGCTCGACCATGACATCCAAAATCTTGACGCCGTGATCAACCAGAATCTGCAGCTCTTCTTCAGTTCGTTCGGGGGCGTGCCGGCTGGCCAGAATCGCCCGATGTCTTCGCCCCGCGCCCTTTGGCAACCGATAGCCACGCGGCGTGGCCACGATATCCTCGCCGCCAGCCCGCAGAATCGCAATATCTTGCACCACGCACTGTCGGCTCACCCGGAAGTGCCCCGCCAGTTCCTCGCCTCGAATGGGAGCTCCATGGCTCCGCATCCACGTCACAATCCGGCGGCGGCGCTGGCTGGCTGAATCCAGCCGGGCCCCAGGCGACGGTTTCGTCTTCGGCGATCCATTGGCTGTCTTCATCTACTTACTGTCTTGTCAGATATCTAGTCTAATGTCAAGTCGAGGGAGCACGACGCCGGCTGGCGCGCTCGGCGAAGTTTACTCTGGCGGTGTCGGGCCTGCATTTTCGCGCTGTCGCGCGGCAAGTTGGGGGATAGTGGATGAGCAAGGCAATGAGAAAGGCTGGGGTTCGGTGGCGCAAGCGGGGCAACGACGTAGCGCGCGCGTTCTCATGGATGTACCGGTCGTGATTCGCGGCGAATCCACGGATCAGCGTGCCTTCCGCGAGGAGACCTTTACGGTGACTGTGAGCGCTCACGGAGCGCTGGTAATGCTGGCCGCCAATGTGGCGCTCGGTCAGAAGATTCTGGTGATGAATCCGTTCAACCGGGATGAACGCGAGGGCCGAATCGCGTTCCGAGGGCCTATCCACGCGGGCCTTTCGCAGGTGGCCGTCGAATTCACCCAACCCTCTCCGGAATTCTGGCCAATCGATCCCGCGCCTCCCGACTGGAAGAAGTCCTAGAAAATGTTCCTTCGTTGAATTGTTCTTCCCGCGCACGCTCGTCTTCCCGAAAGAAACACTCCTTTCGTCAAATCCAGGGAGGAAAATGGAGGAGGACTACGACTCGGTGAGTTCGGTGAGCCAAGAATCTAGGACTTTCAGTTGGTCGGCCGAGGTATCGATGAACGCAACACCCATCCCCATCGCTTCCTGTGTGTAGATGATTTTCCCGGGCGACACGAACGTACCTCGATCGCGCGTGATGCGCACCTCGACGACCGTTTGTACCGGAAGCGTGTTAAGAAGATCTACGTAACAGCCTTTGTGACTCACCTCGGAAACGCGGCCGGAAATGCGCAATCCACTCACGGGCTCAACGATCTCGGTTTGCGCGGTCAGGCCGTAGCGTGGCACCGACCGCCGCTCGCGGTAGGACTTCCCCGGGTCGTTTGTAGAGCCGGCAGAATCGCCCATAATCGTACTCCTGCGCTTGGGTTGAGCGTGCCACAGCCACCCGATCAGCGCCACGCTCACGGTGTTTCGTGACGCGAAAGCGCAAACCTAAGCCCCAACCGCCTCGGAAGCTGTCGCGTTCAGATAAGTCAAGCGGGAGCCGCCCCAAAATGGGACACGCCTCATTGGTTCGCGGCGATCCGAGGCCCCTGCGGATCGCCCGTCGCTTAACTCACTCATCTCAAAATCCCATCAATTGTCCGCCAAGGGCATGCTTGTCGGCGAATTTGGCAAAACCTTTTTATTTTGGAACGCAGACCTGAGTTGCAGCAGTCTTCCGCCGACTGCTTTCAATTGCAAGCAGTCGAGTACTAGAGTCGAGTTTTGCGCTTGGCCACTCCGGTGTTGCCGCTGGTCCGATGACACCCGCGGCACGATCGCCGGCAGGAACCGGCATAGGTCTTCCTTTCGTTTACCGGTCTCCCAGACAGGGCCTCCTCTGAGCCTGGACAATTGCGCCACATGGCCCCAATTCCGGCATTTGTCGCCACAATCACCCTGCCGGTTTGCCGTATCGTACGGAGATCTTCGGACAAGCGGATCTTCGTGATCTGACTGGCCCCCATGGACACAAGCACCCTGAAATCAGTTGCTTCGAGCCTCAGAAACCACTATCGTTATTATTTGAAGATACGTTCGACCAAAGATTTTCCAAGTTGGAACAATCCAACGGTGCCATCCATGCGGCCAGGGGAACAGCTCAGGGAGCTTCGTAATCGGCTTGGCGTTACGACACGTGAAGTAGAAGAATTCAGCCGCACAATCGCCGAAGACCGCCAGAACGAAGAATTTTACATATCGAACGCTTGGCTAACCCAGCTCGAAAACAAGAATTCCATCCCCAGCATCTACAAGCTTTACAGCCTTAGCGTCATTTACCGGACGAAGTTCAACGATTTACTGACAATTTTTGGCATTGATCTCGGCGCCACCTCGCGCTATCAGCTCGCCTTGCCGCTCCAGAATACCCACTTGACCGCGTTTGAATCGCTCGACCCCGAAAAGGGTGTTACGTTTCCGGTTCGATTCGACAAGAGCTT
The DNA here is from genome assembly GCA_963752925.1 of uncultured Acidobacteriota bacterium. Taxonomy (GTDB): domain Bacteria; phylum Acidobacteriota; class Terriglobia; order Acidiferrales; family UBA7541; genus Palsa-295. The sequence goes on from CAVVZY010000010.1 coordinate 141,835, forward strand.
CAACCTGGAATCCACGAGCTTGATTTCGCGAATGGTTGAGGTGTGGGGAGAAGTCCCCATCGCATTGATTCAAAAATTGGATGTGCGGCACTGCCAGTACGGTTACGTTGGCATCGACGATTACTCGATGTACCCCTTGCTTCGTCCCGGATCATTCGTGCAGATTGATAGCCACACCAGCCGACTGCAGGCTTCAGAATGGCGCACCGAGTTTGATCGGCCGATTTACTTTGTCGAATTGCGGGATGGTTATGCGTGCTCGTGGTGCGAAGTGCGCGGGTCACAGCTCACGCTGATTCCACACCCGCTTTCGGGCTGTACGATCAGGCAATTCGCCTATCCATCGGAGGCCGAAATCATCGGACAGGTGACCGGTGTGGCTATGCGGTTGGTCCCACCGACTGCGGATTCAGACGAGACTCCAAGATTGCCAAAGCGATCTTGAAGCTGGAAAACAGAAACTGAGCCGAAAGCGGATCACTTTCCACCGGAACGGCCACACGATACGGCTCCAATCCCTTCCATGCGGCAAGAAAGTCGGACGGGCTCGTGTGTGTGGAGGCCATATAGCCTTCCATTTCCGCTACCAACTCCTGCAACGAAGATCCCACCAGCTGCCGGAACGCCTCGCGGTGGCAATCCGCAAGCGCCTCGCAGGCCACCTCCTGACTGAAGCGCGACGCCAGGCCGTCGTGGTAATAGAGGCCTGTGTTGTAATCACGCAGGGAAGCAAGGTAAATCAGCCTGTCCAGGGGATTTGGATAGCCCGATAGAGAGCGCCGGCGAAGGTCTTCCGCCGCCTGTTGCACGTCCATGCGTCTTGGGAAGGAAGCCACGCCGTTGTGCCTACGGGCGCGCCGGTCTGGCCGCGCTCTCGACGACCCTGCCAGCGTACGCTGGCGTCAGGAAGGAAAGGGACTTTTCCGAAACCTTGCAGACCCTGGATGCCGTGGCTGCCGTAGAACCCACGATTCCGGGCGCGGCGTACGGCCCCCGAAGATAAAGGAAAACCTGCAGCGCGCGGCACGCAAAAAGAAGAGTCGCGAAATCCACAGCAAGCGCCAGTTCCGTTCGGAGACTCAGCCGCGCATAGAATCTCGCGGATCCGAGGTGAAAGCGCTTGAGACTCAATACCTGCTTGCGAACACGGCTCACCCAGAAAAGTGCGACCTTCTTGCGCTCCTCCATGAACAACTCGCGAATTTCTTCCGATGTCTCCGATTCAACGTACTCCAAATCCTCCCGGCTGAAGATCCGGCCGACCAGCTCCGGCGGCAACAGTCCCGCCTGCAACGCGTTCAGAGCGTGCTTGGCTTGCACCATCGCGCCGGAGCCGCCCTCGGCGCGGTTGCTGCTCCGCGCGAAGGAATAGAGCGAAACTAAGAGCAGCGCTCCGATTACCAGAAATGAGATCAGTTGAATCACAGACGATTCACCTTAACGAGCTGCGTGCTCGCCGCGCCCACCATATCTCGAGTCTTTGCCGCAAGAACCTCGTAGTCCGCTTCAACCCCTATTTTCGACTCCGGCACCGGATTCGCGCAATAGGACCAAAGGCCCACTAGCCAGATCGCTAGAGAAGCCGTATACGAAAGCTGCTGAATTAGGCTCCAGGTCGACTGAAAATGAGGCCCGATGTAAGCCCGCAGCGCGAGGCCAATAAGCGTCACCCCGAGAGCTTGGCCATAACCCAGGATCATCCCCTTCAGATTTCTCCCCATTGAAATACCGTAGTACGTAATCACCTGGAGCAGGCCAAAGAGAAGAATTGCCTGGGCCGTCAGGAAATCCCGCTGCAATCGAACGAACAAGTTGCGTGCCACCGATACATTGGGAGCAACCATTGGGTACACGAAGGCAAAACAGAGAACCGCTCCCGACAAAGCGAGACCGGCGATTCTGGCAAACTTCTCTGCGCCGGCGTACGGAGAAAGAACGTGCCGGAAGATTTCAAGAAGTATGCCACACCCCAGAAACAGGATTATGAACCCTCCGTACCAACTCCATTTTTCGTACGATCCGCGCGAAGAAAAGTAGACGAAAAACAGTAAACCATCGGAAAGGAATAGGCTCAAAACGTACATATAGAAATTCGGATAACGTGAAAAAAGCTTCGCCCGGAAGCCCCTGAACAAAAGCAGTGCCTCCAAAACGATGCCACAACACCAGATTGTCAAACCCAGCATAGGGGCGCACCCGTCCACATCAAGTTAAATGCTAGCACAAAAAATCTGGGAGGGGCTGGAGTTTCTCCCCTGCTTGCTAAACACTTAACCCCTTGTTTTCCGGGCTATATGAGAGAAAGGTCTCGGAAAATCTCCCCTCTCTTAGGCCTGAACCCCTCCACCAGGTGGCGGTGGCATCGGCTTCGTTCCCTGGAAGGCTACCCCTCCACCAGGCGGCGGTGGCATCGGCTTCGTTCCCTGGAAGGCTACCCCTCCACCAGGCGGCGGTGGCATCGGCTTCGTTCCCTGGAAGGCTACCCCTCCACCAGGCGGCGGTGGCATCGGCTTCGTTCCCTGGAAGGCTACCCCTCCACCAGGCGGCGGTGGCATCGGCTTCGTTCCCTGGAAGGCTACCCCTCCACCAGGCGGCGGTGGCATCGGCTTCGTTCCCTGGAAGGCTACCCCTCCACCAGGCGGCGGTGGCATCGGCTTCGTTCCCTGGAAGGCAAATTCCTGCGGCGCGGTTCGTGACACCTGACCGGCTGCGACCACCGCAACTGACGCAAGTGCGATTGCCACTAGGCCTACGTAATTCCTAAGTCTGATCATGGTTTCTCCTCTGACTTGTAATGGGATCCAAAACGACATGTTGAAGATAAAGGCGATGGAGGTTCAGGCAGCATCCACCCGGGAACCGCTTGGACGGGAACGCAAGAACGAGATTACATGATAGTTAATAGCTGCCATGGTTGTCCGTTCTTCGGATGGACAGGGCCCGGGAAGCGCGTGAATTCCGGAACGACCCAAGCAGCAAACGTCGCGAATCCGCCGCTAACGACATTGAAACCTCTGCGGAACATACTTATGGAGTTCACATCGGAATCGCGGTACTAAGGTAGTCAGGTAATCTGTGTCGGTGAGCACAATGGTTGAAGCGAATCCCTCTCAAGACGCTGCGAATATTCGGCCGGACGCGTTCCGCGAGCACTTGCGGACGCTCGACCGCCGCCAATGGTGGCTGTGGTCCTCCACCGTACTCGTCCTCGTTCTGTTGACCATCGCCGTGGCGTCGTTTGCATTCCCCAAGATGCTTAGCATCGAGGAGGTGACGTACTCGTTCTATCTCAACCAGGCCGTGCGAGCTCTCGTTGGAATTGTCCTCGTCTTCTGCGTTTACGTGGTTTACCAACAGACGATGATCGTTCGCATGCGAAATCAACTGGCCGATCAAATCCAATCCCTCGCCAGAGTCGAAAGCCTGACCGATGAGGTCTACAAGCTCGCGGCGCTGGATCAATTGACCGGCCTCTACAACCGCCGCTCCGGCGAGCAGCGCCTGGCCGAAGAGATCAGCCGAGCCGTGCGTCATGAACGGCCTCTGACGATCTTGCTCATGGACCTCGATGGCCTAAAACAAATTAACGACAAACTTGGCCACGCGGCCGGTGACCTGGTGCTCAAGGGTTTCTCCGATCGTTTGCGCAAGGCCATTCGCGGCTCCGATCTCGCGGTGCGTCTCGGTGGCGATGAATTTATGGTCCTCCTGCCGGAATGCCGCGCGGACGAAGTGAAGCACGTCCTCAATCGTCTCGATGGGCTTGAGGTCGAATACGAGTCCACCCGCGTACCCTGCCGGTTCTCGCGCGGCTGGACCGATTACAAGCCCGGTGAATCGGCCGAAGAGTTGTTGCGGCGCGGTGATGAAGCCCTCTACGCCGATAAACGCTCCGGCAAGAAACCCGCGGAATTTTTCCAACTCAAACCCGCGCCACAGCCCGTTCGCTAGCTTCCCGGGCAGGAGCATCCCTGAGAGACCTCCAAAATGCTGGCCCCGGCCGCGTGTGTCCCTCTGCCTGCTCAACGCATTGGTTTGCGGTATCATGATCGCGAGGGCCACGTACTCTGCCGTGGCGAATACCTCGTCGATTTCGATCACCCAATGCGATTGTTTCGCGAGACCGGGGAAGTCACCATGAAATCACGCGCAGAAGTATCCGGAAGATCCCGCACTGAATCACGATTACTGAAATTGTTGCTACTCGGCTTCGTCGGAGCAGTCATCTCCGGCACCGCACTGGTGGGGTTTGCGCTCGGCGACACGCTCGAACTTCGGACCGGTCAAATCGTGCAGGGCCGGTTCGTCGGCGGATCGCCGCTGAACATCCGGTTCGAGGTGGACGGCAAGGAACAGATTTTCGCCACGAAAGACGTGCTGAACATCGGATTCAGCGACGTAAGCGACGCATCGAGCGCGCTAGCTCCCCCCGCCGCTCCTGCTCCTCCTGCGGATTCGGCGGCAACGCCGGCGCCTACTGCACCGATCGCGCAATCAGCCGCCGCCCCACCGCCGACCCACTCGGATCTGCCGGACGCGCCCGTGGCAAGTTCAGCGGCGCGACGGAGCCCTTCCGCTGCGCAGGCCATTACGATTCCCGCGGGCACGTCGCTGCTCGTCCGCATGGTTGACGGCGTGGATTCCTCAACCAGCAGGGTCGGCGATCCTTTCCAGGCCAGCCTGGAAAGCGATCTCGTCGTAGGCGACACCGTGGTCGCGCCTAAGGGCGCGGACGTGTTCGGAGAGCTCTCACAAGCAAAAGGGGCCGGAAAAATTTCGGGTGCCGCGCAGTTGACCCTCGAGCTCACGGGTATCCGCATCAACGGCAAAATGGTGCTCGTGGACTCGACCACGTATGACGTTGCGGGCAAAGGACGCGGTACGCAAAGCGCCGAGCGCATCGGCGGAGGCGCCGTGCTCGGGGCCGTGATCGGCGCGATTGCGGGCGGTGGCAGAGGTGCCGCGATCGGCGCAGGAGTCGGCGCGGGAGCCGGCACCGCCGTGCAAGTGATGACCCACGGCGAGCAGGTACGAATACCGAGCGAAACTCTCCTCGAATTCAAACTGGAACAAGACGTCACCGTGCCGATGCCCGGTACGTCCAACTAACGCTTTTACCCGATGTTCCTGTCAGGAACACCCGCCGATAATTTTCTTGCGCCCTACGAGGGTGACTCGTAAGATACGGCCTGTTGCAGGAAGAGAATCGATGCCCAAAGAAAAACCCAAAGTAAACATCGGCGAGGTCATCCGGTCCTATCGGAGCGACCGAGGCCTGTCTCAAGGCGATATCGAACGCCGCACCGGTCTCCTCCGTTGCTATCTTTCGCGCGTTGAGAATGGCCACACCGTTCCTTCGCTCGAAACTCTGGCGAAGATCGCCGAGGCCATGGAGATCAGCCTGGCGGATTTTTTCCCCGGCACGGACACGCCGTCGGACCGCGAAACCCGCAAGATGCTCGGCGAGCTTTCCGAGGAAGAGATTCGTTTCCTCGCGGACATCAAGCGTTACTCCACCAGCCTCTCCGATGACGACAAGCGTCTCGTTCTGGCCATGATTCGCAAAATGGCCACGATCGTCCCGCCCGCGCGCAACGGCAAGTCTGTCGGCGTCGCGCACCGCGCCGAACTGTAATCTCCCGCATCCGAATCCATCTTGCTTGTCGTAGGGGCGTAGCACCGCTACGCCCGGCAAAGATCCTTGCCTGTGCGTCGCCCATCCACGGCCGCTCGTAGGGGCACGGCATGCCGTGCCCGGTAAAGATTCTTGCCTGTGTGTCGCCAATCCACCGCCGTTCGTAGGGGCGCTGCTTGCTGCGTCCATCACCGATGCTTGGCGCAATCGCGCCGCCAACCTTTCGCTGCTTCTCTGTTTCCGTATTTCCCTGCTTTCTTATCTGTGTTGATCTGTGTTCATCTGTGGCTAGTCCCGCATCACCGCACTAGCGCCCAACTCCACCGATTCGCTACAATAGCCTCACAGTGCTTCGCAAACGCCACAACACGGTCGGCGTAAAGGTCGGCAAGATCCAGGTCGGCGGCGGCGCGCCCGTCGTCGTCCAGTCCATGACCAACACGGACACGGCCGACGTGTCCTCGACCACGCAGCAGTGCCTCGAACTCGCGCAGGCCGGCTCCGAACTCGTCCGTGTCACGGTCAACGTGCCCGAGGCCGCCGCGGCTTTCCCGGAAATCAAGAAGCGCCTGCTTGATGCCGGCTGCGACGTTCCGGTCATCGGCGATTTTCACTACAACGGCCACGTCCTGCTGACGAAATATCCCGAATGCGCCCGCGCACTCGACAAGTACCGCATCAATCCCGGCAACGTCGGCCACGGCCAACGGCGCGACGAACAGTTTGCGACCATCTGCAAGGTCGCCCGCGACAACGGCAAGCCCGTGCGCATCGGCGTCAATGGCGGCTCGCTCAATCAAGAGCTGGTCATGCTCAAGATGCAGGAAAACACCGACAAAGACCTCGGCAAGACATCCGAAGAGATCATCAACGAGTGCATGGTGCTGTCGGCGCTCCAGTCAACCGAGCTGGCGCTCGAGTGCGGACTGCGCAAGGACCAGATCATCATCTCCTGCAAAGTTTCGCGCCCCGGAGATTTGATTGCCATCTATCGCGATCTCGCCGAGAAGACCGACCAGCCGCTGCATCTCGGCTTGACCGAAGCCGGCATGGGCGCCAAGGGACTCGTCTGGTCCGCCGCCTCGATGGGAATTCTGCTCGATGAAGGCATTGGCGACACGGTTCGCGTTTCGCTCACGCCGCGGCCCGGCGGCGATCGCCGCGACGAAGTCTATGCGGCGTGCGAGCTGCTGCAATCGCTCGGCCTGCGCGCGTTTGCGCCGAGCGTCACGGCCTGTCCCGGCTGCGGCCGCACTACCAGCTCCACGTTTCAGGAGCTAGCCGAAAGCATCCAGAGCTATATCCGCGACAAAATGCCGGAATGGAAGCGCGAGTACGAAGGCGTCGAGGAACTAAAACTCGCGGTGATGGGCTGCATCGTCAACGGCCCCGGCGAATCGAAGGCCTCCAACATCGGCATCAGCCTGCCGGGCACAGGAGAGGCCCCGCGCTGCCCCGTTTACATTGACGGACAGAAGTTCACCACTCTCGAAGGCACCTACGACGAGTTGTCCGCCGCCTTTCAGACTCTCGTAAACGATTACATCGCCACGAAATACGCGCGCCGCGAAACCCCGCTTTCCGCGAGCGCCGTCTCCGCATCCACCGTGCCTGCCAAGCCGTCCCTCCGCGTCATTGCCTAATCCGCCCGCATCCCGAATTTGGTTTTCGTAGGGGCACGATATATCGTGCCCGGCACAAATCCTTGGCGTGATCGCATCCATCCACCTCGCACGCCCGCCGTCGCAGGTCTTGTAGGGGCGTACCACCGCTACGCCCGGCAATCATCCTTGGCGCTGCGCCGCCCATCCACCTACCTCGTTCGCCCTCGCTGATTTCGTAGAGGACGCCGCTTGCCGCGCCCGGCACAAAACTTTGGCGTAATCACATCCATCCCACACGCTCGCCCGGCGCCTCTGCGCCTATGGAGTGCGGCGGCTTGCCGCCGCTGTTTGTGGTCGAGGCTTGCCTCGCCCACTCCTCGCTCGCCCGCCATCGCTATTTCGTTCGGGCATCCGCCTCGCTGGACCGCCGACCGTGCGCTCTTCGGTGAAAGCGTGGGCCTTGCAGGCCCACGAAAAATCACCCCACCAGAACAACGGCTTCAGCCATGGTTCCCGTGCCATCAACCCATTCTCGTTTCTTGGATTAACGCAAAGTCCACACGACCTCGCCCTTGCGTCCCGCCACGCGCGGCATAAGATACGCTTGTAGTCCTGCCGCGTTTCGCCGACCGCGGCCGAAAGGAGAATCGGATGCGCGCTGCCGGAGCCCTCGCACCACGAGCCCGTGTTGAAAAATCGCCGATTCTCGCGCCAATGAACCGTCACACCATGCCGAGTCCCTTCCGGCCTAACTCGCTGAAAACAAAGGCAAGCACCCTGCACGAAGTGTCACACTTTTCGCGGCTCGCGAAATCGCCAGAAAACGGTCGCCGCGATGAATAATTCAACAAATCCACCAGCCGCCCGCGCGCTCCAGCCGCCTCCCAACTGGCGGGCCGGCTTCTGGAGCCTCATCGTCACGCAGTTCCAGACCGGCTTCAACGACAACGCGCTGAAGTTCCTCGTCATTTACATCGTCGTGTCGATGGATTTTCCGAACGACCGGCGCGATCTTCTCGTCCTCATCGTCGGCGCGCTCTTCGCGCTTCCCTTCATTTTCTTCTCGATGACCGGCGGCTATTTCGCCGACCGCTTTAGCAAGCGCAGCGTAACCATCGGCACGAAATTTCTTGAAATTGGAGTGATGGCGTTTTTCATCGTCAGCCTGGCGCTGCACAACTTGCCGATGGAGTGCGCGAGCGTATTCCTGATCAGCACGGAGGGCGCGCTGTTTGGCCCTTCAAAATATGGCCTGTTGCCGGAACTGCTGCCGGAGCCCCGGCTTTCCTGGGGCAACGGGATCATCGAACTCGGCACGTTCGTCGCGAGCGTCGGCGCCATGATGGCAGCCGGCGTCCTTGCGGATCGCTATCACGGGCATGAGGCGGTCGCCGGTTTCATGCTCTTTGCGTTTACTCTTTTCGGTTTGGCCACGAGCTTTGGAATCTCGCGAATCCCGGCTGCCGATCCCACGAGGAAATTCCGCTGGAACCCTCTCGGCGACTTGGGCACGCAACTCAAGACCATCCGCGCCGACCGAGTCCTGGGATGGGCCGTGCTTGGCAACACTTACCTTTTTTTCCTGGCCGGGCTGCTGCAACTCGTGATCGTGATTTACGGGCACGACGTGCTGCGCATCGACGACACGCACACTGCGTATCTCCAAGCCGCCATCGGACTCGGCATCGGACTTGGCAGCGCCGCCGCGGGATATCTTTCTGCCGGAAAAATCGAATACGGTCTGATCCCTCTTGGTGCCGTCGGCATGACGGTCTTCGGCGCTCTGCTCTATAGCCCCAGGCCCACGCTCCTGATTGCGGGCACTCATCTCGCGTTGCTCGGATTCTTCGGTGGATTGTTCGCGGTACCGCTCGGCGCCCTGATCCAGCACCGGCCGCGGCCGGAGCAGAAGGGCGGCGTAATCGCCGCGGCCAATCTGCTGTCGTTTGTCGGGATCTTCATCGCGGCAGGCGTGTATTACTTGTGTTCGAGAGTCTTTCATCAGTCGCCCCGCGGAATCTTCCTCGATGGCGCCATCCTCACGCTCGTCACCACCGCTTATTCGATCTACCTGCTTCCGGACTCGCTGGTGCGATTCGTGCTCTGGGCTGCGACGCACACGATCTATCGCATACGCATCGAAGGCCGGGACAACATCCCCGAAACCGGCGGCGCGCTTTTCGTCGCGAACCACATGTCGTTCGTGGACGGGCTCTTGCTCATCGCGTCCACCGACCGGCCGATCCGTTTCCTGGTCTACAAAGCCATTTACGATCTTCCGTATGTCAAGCCGTTCGCCAAAATCATTCGCGCGATTCCCATTTCCTCCGAGCAGCGCCCGCGCGAAATGCTCCATTCGCTTCGCGAAGCCACCAACGCGATCAAGAACGGCGAAGTGGTCTGCATTTTTGCCGAAGGGCAGATTACGCGCATCGGCCAGTTGCTCCCGTTCCGCCGCGGCATGGAGCGGATCATGAAGGGCGTGGACGCGCCGATCGTTCCGGTGAACCTCGACGGCGTGTGGGGCAGCATCTTCAGCTTCGAGCGCGGCCGCTTCGTCTGGAAACTGCCGCGTTCGATTCCCTATCCGGTCACGGTCAGTTTCGGCAAGCCGATGCCGGCCACCACGCCGCCCTTCGAGGTGCGCCGCGCGGTACAGCACTTGCAGACCGATGCGTACCGCCACCATCGGAGACGGATGCGCACACTCCATCGCTCGCTGATTCATACGGCGCATCGTCATCCGTTCCGTTTCGCGCTGGGAGACAAGCGGCGCCCGCGGATGAAATGGGGAAGCGCGCTGCTGAGCGCGATTTTTCTGGCGCGCAGGCTCCGCAGTACCTGGGCGGGACAGGAGATGGTTGGCATCCTTCTGCCGCCGTCCGTTCCGGGCGCGCTCGTGAACTATGCGGCCGCGCTCGCAGGAAAAGTGCCAGTGAATCTGAATTACACGTCTTCGGACGAATCGCTGGCCTCGTGCGCTGTGCAATGCAAGCTTGAGACCGTCATCACCACCAAGCAGCTGCTCGATCGCATCCCTCTGAAGGTGCCGGGCAAGACAATCCTGCTCGAGGAAATCGCGTCCGGCCACGGCTTCGGCGAGCGACTCGTGGCGCTGTTCCTGTGGTTCTTTCCCGGGGGAGCGCTCGAACGGATCCTCGGCGGCGGAAAGAACAAGGCGCTCGACGATCTCGCCACCATCATTTTTTCCAGCGGCAGCACGGGCGAGCCCAAGGGCGTGATGCTGACGCACTTCAACATCGCTTCGAATATCGAACAGATGGGTCAGTTGTTCATGTTCGATAGCGGCGATTGCCTGCTGGGCGTGCTGCCCTTCTTCCACTCTTTCGGCTTTACGGTGACGCTGTGGCTGCCGGCGGCGCTCGGGATCGGTGTCGTCTACCATCCGAGTCCGCTCGACTTGACCGCAATCGGCGAAATCGTCCGCGATTACCGCGTCACGTTCCTGATGGCCACGCCGACATTTCTGCAAGCGTATGCACGGCGGTGTTCGCCCGAGGATTTCGGAAGCTTGCAGTACGTGGTTGTCGGAGCGGAAAAACTGCCCGAACGTCTGGCGCTTGCGTTTGAAGATCGCTTCGGCATCCGGCCGCTCGAAGGATATGGCGCCACGGAATGCGCGCCCGTCGTCTCCGTGAACACGCGCGACTATCGCGCTCCGGGTTTTCGACAGGTGGGTGCGAAGCGCGGGCGCATCGGGCACCCCCTTCCGGGCGTCAGCGTGCGCATCGTGGACCCGGACACGCGCGAGCCGCTCGCCGCCGGCACGCCGGGATTGCTGCTCGTGCGCGGGCCCAACATCATGCTCGGCTATCTCGGCAAGCCCGAGAAAACCGCGGAGGTTCTACAGGACGGCTGGTACGTCACGGGCGATATCGCCACCGAAGATGAAGACGGATTCCTGACCATCACCGACCGCCTGAGCCGGTTCAGCAAGATCGGCGGCGAGATGGTGCCGCACATCAAAGTGGAAGAGCAACTGCACGAACTCGCGGGCGCGACCGACCAGCGATTTGTCGTCACCGCCGTGCCCGACGGAAAAAAGGGTGAGCGCCTGGTGGTCCTGCACACGCTCACGCCGGAAGAATTGAAGCCCGTGCTCGAGCGTCTTGGCGAATCGGGCCTGCCGAATCTGTGGACGCCGCGCCCCAATCACTTCTTCTCGGTCGAAGACCTGCCGCACCTCGGCACTGGGAAGCTCGACCTACGCCGCATCCGCGAAATGGCTCTCGAGTTTTCACCGGTTGAAAAGGAATAGCCACGGAGTCTCAGAGACACAGAGAAGAGCCGGGAGTTGAAGAATCCGGCCGGCTTTCGTACTCGGTGTCTTCTGGCTCATTGGTTTCCCCGCGTTTTCCCATTTTCTCCGTGACTCTGTGGCTGACTCCTAAAACAGGCCGATTTTGATGTGCAGGAATTTTTTCGGGTTCTGGCGGAAGTCGCCGATCAGCAGCCGGAGATCGCCGGTCAGCCCGGTCACGTTGTCGTAGAAAGCAGGATCGGTAAAGAATTTCCCCATCGTGCCCTGATTGGAATTCAGTTTCGCGGAGGCGTCGCGAACGTTTGCCGAAGCGTCGCGCAAATTCACGAAGAGCGTGTCGTCCGTGGCGAGCTTGCCGAGCGTGCCCTTGCCTTCGCGTACGTCACCGAGCAGGGCGTTGCTTTTCTCAGCGACGCTTTTGATGCTGTCGTAAGCGGCGGGATCGTAAATCAGCTTGCCCATCGTGCCCTTCTGATCGCGAACGGCGCCGATAACGTCATCCGCTTTGGCGAGCGTCGAATCCACCCTCCTGTACAAATCATCCGAAGCCACAAGCTTGCCGAGGCTGCCTTGCCCTTGCTGGATATTCGACGCCATCGTGTCGAGCTTCACGGCTGTGCTGTTCAAGTGATTGTATAGCTCCGGATCGTTCAGCAGCTTGCCCATCGTGCCTTTGCCTTTTTGCACCTGCGCGATGACGTCTCGAATGTCGTCGGTTAGAGTGCCGAGATTCTCCATCAGGTCGGCGCCGCGCTCCACCACTTGCTTCACCGCCGCTTCCTCAGCACCGGGAATAGTTCCGTTCGCGGGTATGACCGATCCTGTGAGCCCCCGCGAGATCGTCACGTAGCGGTCGCCGAGCAGGCCTTGCGTGACCAGCCGGGCGCTCGAGTCGGTGCGAATCTGTTCCTGGTATTTCTTGTCAATGCGCAGGACGAGCGTAATGCTGTGGCTGCGGTCCAGCGGGTGCGGAGTGAGGCTGAGGGATTGGACGTTGCCGACCTCGAGGCCGTCGAGAGCCACCGGGGCGCCCGTATTCAAGCCATCCACTTCCGGGAGATAGGTGGTCAGGCGATATTTCGGCCCGAGAAATCCGGCGCCGGTAACATAGAAAATCGCAACCATCACGATGACCAGACCGCCCAGTACAAAAAGTCCGACTCGCAGCTCCGTCCACGTCAGTTGCTTTCGTTGCGCCATCGCCTTTCCTCCTCAGGAACTCCGAATGCCAAAGCTATTCCGCAGAAGCCAAAAACTTTTTCAGGTAATCGTCGGATGAATGCAGCACTTCGTCGGTGGTGCCTTCGAAATAGATCTGCCCATCGCGCAGCACGAGCACGTGGGTCGGCGGAAGACTGCCGTCATCTTCCTCCGCTTGCAAGGAACGAACGCCCTTGCCGTCGCGAGCCACGACTCGATTCGCCACTTCGTCAAAGCGATAGCGCGCCAGACCAAACGCGTCCTGCACGCGATGCGTGGCCAGCAGCGAAGTCACGCCCTGCAAGTCGCGCCCTCGAAGAATCAGCGAAATGATCGTTTGCGAAGTTACAGGATCGAGCCCGGCGGTCGGCGAGTCGTAAAACACCAGCGGGGGCTTATCCACCAGCGCGCGGGCGATCGAAACGCGGCGGCGCATGCCGCCGGATAGCTCGGCGGGATACTTGTCAATCGCGGGTTCCAGCTCGACAAATTGCAGCACTTCCCGCACGCGCATTTCGATTTCCGCGTCGTCGATGTTTTCTTCCCGCAGCCGGAACGAAACATTTTCCGCGACCGTCATCGAATCGAAAAGCGCGCCCTCCTGAAAGACGAAGCCGAGGTGCCTACGGAAGTCGAGAAGTTCTTTTTCCGGCATCTCCGTGATGTTGTGACCCATCACCCAGATCCTTCCCGCGTCGGGGCGTAGAAGTCCCGCGGCCATCTTCATGACGAGCGTTTTCCCCGAGCCGCTTGCGCCCAGAAATACTTTCGTTTCTCCCGGTGATACTTCAAACGAGATGCCGCGAAGCACATCGCCTTGGTCGAAACCGATGCGGACGTCCTTGAATGCAATGAGGGGTTCGCCCGGTACGAGTGTGTGCATTTCCAACATCGGCGCCGGGCGGGAGGGGCGCGTCATGAGCGGATTATAGACGGAAACGCGGGAGATTCGCAGCCGGGATTGAAACGCGCGACCGGCCGATCCTACTTCTGAAATATATACAACAGTAGCTTCGCCAGGAAGAGATCCGCGACGAGCACGAGCACGGAGGAAATAACCACAGCGGAAGTCGTTGCGCGACCAACGCCCTGCGTACCGCCCCTTACGCGCAGTCCTTGATAGCAGCCGATCGTGCCGATAATAAAGGCGAAAACGACGGGCTTCAGGAAACCCTGGACCAGGTCCCCGAATTCCAGGACGTTGATGGCACGCGTCCAGAACTGAACCGCGCCCAGCCGCAGGGTGAAATAAGCCACGATGAAACCGCCGAAGAGTCCGACGAGGTCAAAGACCGCGACGAGCAGCGGCATCGTCGCCACCATCGCCACTACGCGAGGAGTCATCAGTTTGCGGACCGGATCGGTGCCGAGGGCGCGCATCGCGTCCACTTGCTCGGTAACAACCATCGAGCCCAACTCCGAAGCGATGCCGGACGCATTGCGGCCCGCGACCAGCAGCGCTGTGATCGCCGGGCCCAATTCGCGGACGAGCGCCAGCGAGACGGCGTCTCCCGTGAGGGCCGTTTCGCCGAAGCGCATGAATCCCGATGCCGTGTTCAATACCAGAACGCCCCCGATGGACAGCGAGGCGGCAACGATGATCGGGAGGGAACCCACTCCAATCGAGTCCATTTGCTCAAGCGTGTCCGTCCAGTACTGCGGCGGCGTGAATAGATTGAATACGGACTGCAGGGACAGCAGCGAATAATCCTGCACGGAGAAGATCTGACGCTTGAGAGCGGTCCCGAGAACTGACGGGAGCGATGGAGTTTCGCTGGCTTCGGGCATCGTGTGCGAAGCGGCTGCCGGGATCCAGCCGAGTCTTCGGGAGCGTAACGTCCGCTGCGCGGCGCGTCAAGCAAACATCGGCGCAGGTGTAGCGGCAGCAAACCTCTCCTAGCATCTCCTTTCCCGTATCGTGGTCCATTGGGCGCGGCGGTCTCAGCGATGTGCGCCGAACACGTTTGTCACGACCCGTGCCAGATGCTTCCTTAGTGGTGCATGTTCATGTGCGAAAACATCTGCCCGGAGACGATCTTGGTTGCTTCGGTCTTGTCCCCGTTACGCTTGATGTTGATGACCACTTGAGCGCCGACTTTCAGCTCCTTCACGGGCGTGTCCACGCCATCGTTGATGTACTTGGTTGATGGGGTGAGTGCGATGGTCACCGGCTTCTGATCCGCGTGCATGCCACTCATGCGCATGGCGTCGACAGTGATGGAATCGGCCGAGACGGCGGTGACGGTGCCCATGACCATTTGCGCGTTCGTACCACCGCACGGCATGGAGGAGTTCGCGGTCATCATGTCGGACATGTCGCCCATCATGCCGCCCTGCCTGGTCATTTGGTCATGCATCTGGTTGAGCAGGACCTGGTGCTCCGCGAGCTTCAATTTTAGGGCGACCGGGTCCTTTTCGTTCTGTATGGCCTTGAGGCTGGACATAGGTCTTTCCATGAGCGCGAACATTTGTTGCTGATTGCCCATCATGCCGTGCATCATGCCCATCATATTCTGCCCCATCATGCCGGCCTGGCCCATCATTCCCGGGCCCGCCGTACCCGGCTTGGTTTGATCTTGGCTGGTTGAATCCGCGGAATGATTGTGTGAGTGTTGAGCAACAGCCCGGCCGGCATACACAGCAAGAACCGCGACCAACAGGAAAGCAGAAAGCCTCATGCGCTTCATTTTCAGTCCTCCTATCCGCAAGCGATTGTTAGCGGCGGTAGGCGAGCCGGGATGCCGGGCCCGCCGGTCCGCAGCGATTACGACCCACTACTGAGTTTGCGACGCGGCCTTCGCCATTTGGTCATGCTGATCGGCCATCGCCAAGTCCTCTTTTGCTTCGTCGTTGAACAATCGGATCAGAGTACGGCAATGCTCTGCAGGCCCGCCCGCCGCCTTCGCAGGTGGGTGAGTCGACGGGTTCTGGTTATAGGCCGCCAGAATCTTCTCGTGCTCGGCGGCGTTGGCTTTTGCTTCCGCCGCCATGTCTCGATAGTAGGCGGCCAGCTTCTGGTGGTCTTCGGGTGTCTTGGCGTTTGTAATTAGGCTACGAAGTTGTTTTGAAGTCAGCTTGGGATTGGTGTCGTCTCCACGGGCCGGGGACATCGCTCCCAGGGTCGTGAGGGACAGAACCGCGATCAGAAAGAAGGCTGTAATGCTCTTGTTCTTCATTTCAATTCTCCTTTGTCTTGAACGAACAATTGTCGATTAAGTTTTTGTGTGGAACGCCACGTCGGACGTTCGAAGATCCCGCCACCGGACAGACGTCGACGAAATGCGCGGCTGGATGCGCAGGGGCTGGAATCAGTTTCAGATTCGGAGAATTGTTGAGAGAGGACTCAGACCAACAGCTTTAGGGGGCGGATATTCAGCCTTGTTGGCAAGGCATTCCCTGGTGGACCAATTCAGAGCGAACACGACACCAGCAGCCATCCACCGGGCCTTCTGGAATTCGGTGCGGGCCGTGGGAAGCTGCGCTGATGCCGAGGCATCTTTGCACAAATCGCGGCTACCGCACGGTGCAGACTCTAGGTGACGGCCTGCAGGACCCGAGTTTGCTCCGGTTCGCGCCGCCAGATGGGCATGTTCCGCGGGTATTCCCATTTCCATCGAGGCTGGGTCCATCGGCTGTTCAGATAGAGAGGGCTGGGCTAACGCGCCGGTGCAATGAACGTCGTCGAAGAGGCAAGAAATCTCGCAGTTGCTGACTGCAAACGACATGATGGACAGAGAAACCACTACCACGCTCGCTAAAGAGCGTTTCATCAACACTGAGGAAATGTGGGCTCTCGGCCGCATCTCATTTTCGCCGCGATGCACGATGTATGGCGCGCCCTCAAAAGGTCGGGATGCCAACTGCATCCCAAGCACAATCGTCACATGCGTACGAGGTGGGGTCAGTGATGCTGGTCACAGATCAACTACTGATTAACACTGCCGGCTCAGACGGTCGACGCAACACCCTCTAAACAGTAGTTCCGATAATACGTTTCAGAGAAGACCGATCTATTGGGCTGCCCTCACTTAGACCTAGTCAGGACAGGGTTTTCATTGAATCGACGCCCGCAATCGTATTTGGCCTTTAGACTCCGCGAGATAGACTTCGAGCTGGGTGTTGCATCGACCTATTGAGACCACCACCCTAGCCGGACAATTAACCCTTAATCGTGGTTGGGTTCTTCAAATTGACCCACTACCTCACCGCCAGGCGGGCGGAAAATGCGATGGCGATTGCAATTCGCGGGCGGCGCGGCCTTTACGGGCGCGAGTGCGTCCGGTAGAATCTTTCGTCTGTCCCGAAAGGCAAGGCACGTAAGAACATGCTGCGATTCGTCACGGCCGGGGAGTCCCATGGGCAGGCTCTCGTGGCATGGATTTCCGGTTTGCCTGCCGGCATACCCGTCGACCTCGAATTCATCGGCCGGGAGCTGCACCGGCGGCAATTGGGTTATGGTCGCGGCGGACGCCAGCGTATCGAGAAGGACCAGGCTGACTTTCTCGCCGGAGTGCGCCATGGGAAGACGATCGGCGCTCCCATCGCGCTGCGCATCGAAAACCGCGACTGGAAAAACTGGGAGAAGGCCATGCCGGTCGAGGACAGCGAAGGCGCGGAAGACGCGCAGCGCCGCCTGACGGCGCCGCGGCCGGGTCACGCGGATCTGGCGGGATCGCAGAAATTCAATTTTCACGACGCACGGTACATATTGGAGCGCGCTTCCGCGCGTGAGACGGCCGCCCGCGTGGCGGCGGGTGCGCTGGCCAAATCGCTTCTGCGCGAATTCGGCATCACGATTCTGAGCCACACTATCGCCGTGGGCCACGCGCGCATGGAACGGACGGCGACGTGGGAGGAAATTGCGGCCATCTGCGAAGATCTGGAATCGCCGCTGCGCTGCGTTGATCCAGCGACCGAAGCACAGATGAAAGCGGAAGTGGATCACGTGCTGCGCGCCGGAGATTCGGTCGGAGGAATTTTCGAGGTGATCGCTCGAGGAGTTCCGCCGGGGCTTGGAACTCACGCGCAGTGGGACGAAAAGCTCGACGCCAAGCTGGCGCAAGCGGTGATGTCTATTCAGGCCGTGAAGGCCGTTGAAATCGGCACGGGCATAGGGAATTCAGGCAGCTATGGCTCGGAAGTGCAGGACGAGATCCGTTACGATGCGACGCAGAAACGGTTTGACCGGTCGTCGAATCGCGCCGGCGGGCTCGAGGGCGGAATCACGAATGGGCAGGACGTGGTGGTCCGCGGATATCTGAAGCCGATTTCGACGTTGCGGCGGGCCCTGCTCACGGCGGACATGAATACAAAAGAAGCGGTGAAGGCGGCGTACGAACGCTCGGATGTGTGCGTGGTGCCGGCCGGGGGCGTGGTTGGCGAAGCCATGGTGGCGCTTACTTTGACGGGAGCGTTTCTGGAAAAGTTCGGCGGGGATTCGCTCGAAGAGACGCGCAGGAATTTCGACGGATATCAGCGGCAACTGGATAATTTCTAGGGGAATTTTTCGGGACCCAGGCGAGAAAGAGCACGATGATCCATCCCATTGTGAAATACGGCGACCCGGTGCTGGAGACTCCCGCGAAGGAAGTGCAGGAGTTCGACGAGGAATTGCAGAAGATGGTCGCGGACATGTTCGAATCCATGTACGCCGCGAATGGCGTGGGGCTGGCGGCGCCGCAGATCGGGATCAGCAGGCGCGTGGCCGTGATTGACGTGAGCAACGGAAAGAACCAGGAAGCCAAGATCGTCTGCGCGAATCCGGAAATCATTCACTTCGAGGGAGAGCAGCGCGAGGAAGAAGGCTGCCTTTCCGTGCCGGGATTCCGGGGACACGTCGCGCGACCGCTGTATGTGACCGTGCGGGCGCAGGATGCCTCGGGCAAGGAATTCGAGATGCGCGGCGAGGGACTGCTGGCCCGCGCGTTCTGCCACGAGATCGACCACCTCAATGGAATTCTCTTCATCACGCACCTCAGCATGCTCAAGCGGGACCTGATCAAGCGGAAAATCCGCAAATTGAAAAAAGCCGGCGACTGGTAGGCGCGCGGTGGCGCTGCGCATCCTCTTCTGCGGTACGCCAGCTTTTGCCGTACCGTCCCTGCTGCACCTCGTCGCGCAACCCGATTTCCAAGTGGTAGGAGTCGTCACGCAGCCGGACCGCCCGCGCGGCCGCGGCCAGAAAATGCACGGCTCGCCCGTGAAAGACGCAGCCGTTGCCGCCGGGATTCCCGTATACCAGCCCGAGAAAATCAAGTCGGACGAGGCTTACGACTACTTCAAGGGGCTTGCGCCGGACGCGGTCGTCATCATCGCCTACGGGCAGATCATTTCGCAGCGGCTGATTGATATTCCGCGGCTGGGGTGGATCAACTTGCACGCGTCTCTGCTGCCGAAGTATCGCGGGGCAGCGCCGATCAATTGGGCGATCGCGAACGGCGAGAAGCTTACCGGCCTCACTACAATGCTCATTGATGCGGGGCTCGACACGGGGCCGATACTGTTGAAATACGAGACTGGAATCGCCGCGGATGAAACTGCGCCGGAATTGACTACCCAGCTCGCCGAAGCAGGCGCGCCGTTGATCGTCGAGACTCTGCGGAAAATCGATCGAGGCGAGATCGCGCCCGTGGCGCAGGACAATTCTCAGGCGTCGTTCGCGCCGGTGCTCAAGAAGGACGACGGGCGAATCGACTGGTGGCTCAGCGCGTTTAAAATATACAACCGCATCCGCGGCATGCAGCCGTGGCCGGGCGCGTTTACGACGTTTCGCGGAAAAAGCTGCCAGATTTGGGGCAAGCCGCTCAAGCCCATCGAAGCGGGCGGCACACCCGGCGTGATACTACCGACGAAGGAAGATGGGTTGCTGGTGATCTGCGGCGCCGGCACCGTCTTGCGCGTGGAACATCTCCAGATCGAAGGGCGCAACCGCGTCACGGACGGCGAGTTCATGAGCGGGGCGCGCATCAAGCCGGGCGAGCGCTTCGGCGCGTAGAACCGCACCATGGCCATTTCCCCATCCAGACAAATCGCGTTCGAGGTGCTGCGTCGCGTCGAATCGGAAGGCGCGTACGCAAGCGATGTGCTGCACGCCGAGATGGGCGCAAACATCAAGCCCGCGGACGCTGCGCTCGCGACGGAACTCACCATGGGCGTCCTGCGCTGGAGGCGGCTGCTCGACTTCCTGCTCGAGCGCCAGCTGAAGAAGCCGGTCGAAAAACTCGACCTGCCCGTGGCTATCGCGCTGCGAATCGGAACCTACCAACTGCGATTCCTCAAAAAGATTCCAGCGCGCGCGGCGGTGAACGAATCCGTTGAGCTGGTGAAAAGAGCGCGGAAGGCTTCGGCCGCGCCGCTCGTGAATGCGGTCTTGCGCCGGATGGCGGACGACTCAAAAACGCCAGCCGAGAATTATCTGCCGCCCAAGATTTCTCCGGCCGAACGACTTGGGATTCTGCACTCCCATCCGACGTGGATGGTCGAGCGATGGCTATCGCGGCTGGGCGAAACGCGCACCGTCGCGCTGCTCGAAGCAAACAATCGCGCGCCGCGGCTGAGCTGCTCGCTGCATGATGCCGATCATCGCGAAGAAATCATCCGCGGCCTGGAGAAGGCCGGCCTGCGCGTCGAGCCGGGACAATTGTTGAAAGCGGCGTTCGCCGTGAGCGGCGGCAGCCCGGCGCGCACGGAAACGTTTCGCGCAGGCAAGATTTCAATTCAGGACGAGGCGTCGCAGACAATCCCGCTGCTGCTCGGTGTTCGCCCGGGCGATCGCGTGCTCGATCTTTGCGCCGCGCCCGGAGGCAAGACGCCCGCACTGATGCGCGCAGCTGGCAGCGAAGGCACCGTCGTCGCCGCAGACCACCACGCGCACCGGCTGCGGGCGATGCAGGCGCAATTCAAACGGCTCGGCCTCGATGGCGCGCGGCTCGTCGAACTCGACGCCACGCAACCGCTCCCCTTCGCCGGCGAGTTCGACAGGATCCTGGTGGATGCTCCGTGCTCCGGCACGGGCACGCTCGCGCGGCATCCGGAAATTCGCTGGAGGCTGCGCCCCGGGCAACTTGCGGAATCGAGCGAACAGCAATCGCGGATGTTGCGAATGGCGCTGGCCCACCTCGCGCGCGGCGGCAAGCTCGTTTATTCGACATGCTCGATCGAGCCGGAAGAAAATGAAGAAGTCGTCGCGCAAGTTTTGCGGGACACGCCAACATTCCGTAGCGTTTCCGCGAATGAAGCCGCGCGAACGCTCGAACCGCAACTCGTGCCGGGAGTGGAATCGTCAGCCCTTTTCGCCGGCGACGGCTATTTCCGAACCTCACCTGCTACACATCGCACCGACGGATTCTTCGCCGCTCTCCTCGAAAAAGTTTAGACGCGGCCTCACGCGATTCGTTTTTCCATGTAGCGCACCGATTACGAATTATCTGGCGATCATCTTGCTTCCATACATCACAGAGGCGCGTCCAACTTCGACGATTGGACGAGCTGGTGATTGAGATTTCAACCAGTTAGGGGGAAAGTCCATGAAGCGAGCCGTTCTATTATTCGGATGTGTGTGTGTTTTCGGATTCTTGTTCCTCGCCGCGCGCGCCGCGCTCGCGCAGGACGCGACGGGCCGCGTGATCGGCACAGTCACCGATCAACAGGGCGCCGCGGTGCCGAACGCGAAGGTTACGGTCACGAATACGTCCACGCAACAGAGCACGACGACCACGACGCGCGAAGACGGCACATTCGAGGCCGTACACCTGCCGATCGGCGCCTACCGCGTGGAAGTGGAGCATGACGGATTCAACAAAGTAGCCACGCAATCGAACCGGCTTGAAATCAACCAGTCGCTTCGATTCGACGTCGTGCTAACGCTCGGCGCTGTCAGCCAAACAATCACCGTCGAGGCGCAAGCCACACGCGTCGAAACCGCGAATCCGACAGTGGGCGCGACAGTGACCGGCGAAGAAATTCAGCAAGCGCCGCTCAATGGACGAAACGTCCTGAGCCTGGCGCTGCTGCAACCCGGCGTCAGCGAATCAAACCCAGACAACTCGGGAGCGGGCGGCTACAACAGCGGCGTGGGCGGCTACAGCGTAGCCGGCGGCCGCACGGATTCGGTAACGTTTCTGCTCGACGGCAGCTTGAACAACAATCTGCTCGACAACGGAGTCGTCTTTAATCCCAATCCCGACACGATCCAAGAGTTTCGCGTGCTGGAGAGCAACTACGCCGCAGAGTACGGCCGCAACGGCGGCGGAATCATCAGCGAGGTAACGAAGTCCGGCACGAACCAGTGGCACGGGAGCGGATTCGATTTTCTGCGCAACGGAGACCTGGATGCGAACACCTACTTCAACCACATCAACAGCATCATCACCGGGCAGAAAGTTGGCCGCGATCCCCTGCGGCGGAATCAGTACGGCGGCACGCTCGGCGGACCCATCACCATCCCGCATTTGATCAACGGCAAGGACCGTTTCTTCTTTTTCGTCGGCTACCAGGGGCAGAAGCAGTCCGACCTGACCACTCCACCCGGATCGCAGGTGCCCGTGCTCACGCCATTGGAAGTGGGCGGCGATTTTTCGCAGTCAGGTCCCAATCAGGGCCCGGATCCCAATGTGACCTGCTTCCTGACCGGGTTCTTCCAGAACACCGATGACCCCAATTTCCCAGATGGCACCGGATGCGGCCCTGGCAAGACGCCGGGCCCCACGCACCCGTTCTTTCAAGCCGGTACCCAGCCGGCGGCCTGCGCCACATTTGCCTGCGCGCTCGATCCGACGAAGTTCAATCCCGTGTCGTTGAACTACATCGCCAAGGGACTGATGCCGGTGGTCGCCGGAGGCGTGCTCGCGCCGCAGAGCGCCTCGACGAACAACCAGAACGAGCTGACCATGCGATTCGACTTTCAGGTCACGCAGAAGGATCAGATCACAGCGACGATCGGAGGCCAGCGGAATCCGCAGTTGAATCCCTTCATCACGGAATCGAATCTCGTTCCCTGGGCCAACGTGCCGGGATTTTCCGTCTCCACCAAGATCAACGACTATTTCGTGAACCTGGCGTACACACGGACCATCTCGGCGAACATGCTGAATGAACTGCGGTTCGGTACCCAGCGGGTCTTCCAAATCCAGGGAGTCCCCGTGGGATCGAACACTCAGTTCACCGCCAGCGTGCTGGGATTCACGAATTTAACTCCAGACAATCCCACTGGTCCGCCGCTCTTCGACATCAACAACCAGGCCCTCGATATCGGTTACACGTACGGAGGCCCTTCGGCGCTCGCCAACAACACCTTCGGAGTGTCCGACACATTTACGTGGATTCGCGGGAAGCATACGTTGAAGATGGGCGCAGGTGTATCGGCGTACCAGAACAACCAGGTCTTCGATTTCCTCACCAACGGCCTGTTCGATTTCGCCGGAACGTTGACGGGCAACGGATTCGCCGATTTTCTCCTCGGCGCCCCTACGGACTACCTCCAGGGAGCGGCCGCGCCGTCCAACATCCGCTCGAAATCGACCGATGGCTTTTTTCAGGACGAGTGGCACTTCGCCAAGCGCCTGACTCTGACCCTGGGATTGCGCTATGAATACAACGCGCCCAAGTCGGATACCTTCGGCCGCACGTTCTCGGTGGTCCCCGACGATCAGTCCTCGCGGTTTCCCAACGCGCCCGTCGGCCTGGTATTCCCGGGAGACAAAGGCGCTCCTCGCGGCGTCAATTTTCCGGACCGCAATGATTGGGCTCCGCGAATCGGGTTCGCTGTCGACCCGTTCGGCGACGGAAAGACCAGCGTCCGCGGCGGGTTTGGAATTTTCTACGATATCCTCAAGGCCGAGGACAATTTTCAGTTCAACGGCCAGCCTCCATTCTTCAGCCTGGCCAATTTCGGTTTCCCGACCAGTCTGACGGGCAATTTGTGCGATGCATCGAACCAGCCCGCGCAGATCCTCACCTATTTCTCGGCCCCGTTCGATTCCACATGCATACAGAATACTTTCCCTTCCGTGCCCCAGCTGCGCGGGACGGCGTACTTCAGCCAGGACGGGTCGTTGCCATTCGGATCGCAGCTCTTCTTCGTCGATCCGCATCTCAAGACGCCCTATACGTATCAGTACAACCTGAGCGTCCAGCACGAATTGGCGCCGAGCCTCTCGTTCGAAGTGAACTATCTGGGCAGCAACTCGCACGGGCTCACCGCGCTTCAGGACATCAATCCGTTCGTTCTCGGCACCACCGACCGCGTCCTGAATCTCCAGCCGGGGAATAGCTCCTGTCCCGACTCGGCTGGAGGCAATAGCGGCGGTGCGGGCTGCAGCCTCGCGGCGCTCTACGAATTCAGAAACATCGTGGACGCCAATTACAACGCATTGACGGCGAGCGTCACCAAGCAAAGCGGAAATACGCGCCTGGGCAACGTCTATTTCACATTCGCCTACACCTTCAGCCACACCATCGACAACGCCTCCGGCTTCCGCCAGCGCAGCCAGAACGTTCCCTCATACAATCCGGAGCTATTTCGCGCGTCAAGCGACACCGACGTCCGGAACCGCGTCAGCTTCAGCGGCGCCTGGGCCCTGCCATTTGACCGCGCCTGGACGTCCGGCCCCAAGAAGCTGACGCAGGGTTGGTCGGTATTCCCCATCCTTACCTGGAGATCGGGTTTCCCGTTGAACGTGTTCGCAAATCTCCCGAACGACAGAGGATCTTTTGCCGAGGGGCCGTCGGGAGCCGGGGACTTTCTCTCCGTCAACGCAAACGTGGTGGGTCCGACCAACACGTTTGGCCCAAAGAAACAGCGTTCGGTGAGCGGCACTTCGCTGGTCTCGTGCCAGCTGCTGCCGGGAAACCCAAATAACTGCGGGAACTACTATTTCAACCCGACGAGTTTCACTAACAACCAGAGCACGGATAACCTCGCCACCGATCCCAACCTTTGCACCGAGCTCTCAGGCGAACCCGCGGGTACATTTCCATCCGACACGCAGGCGGTGCTTTGCCCTTCGCTGCGGACCTACGGCAACTTCCGGCGCAACTCGCTGCACGGTCCGGGGCTCGTGAATCTCGATTTCACGATCTCGAAAACGACGGCGTTGACGGAGCGGCTCAATCTCGAAATCCGCGGCGATTTTTTCAATATCCTGAACCACGCCGAATTCGCCAACCCCGATACGAATTCCGGCGACACCGGCCCGGGAGGAACCTTTGGCCAGATCACGAACACTGGAGTGCCGGGAGACCCTCGGCCGCGCATCATCCAGATCGCGGCCCGCTTTAGCTTTTAGCCGCTCGACGCCTGCGAATCTGGCCTCTCGTGCTAGTCTCATGGCAGGAGGGGCCAGCGAATGACGATGGCGGAACGCCTGCAGTGGGTCTTCCGGATGGCGCTGCTGCTGTTCATTTTGTCGTCCGTCGCGTTTTTGAGCGCGCTGACCGCGATGCGCTTCGCCGTGCAAGGCCGCGAAGTGCCTATGCCGGACGTGGTCGGCAAGGGCGCTGTCCCGGCCCAGCAAATCCTCCACGGGCGCGGCGTGGGGATGAAGGTGGAAGATCGCATCTTCAGCAATCTTCCGGTGGACACGATCGTGCGGCAGAGCCCGCCGCCGAATATGCGTGTGAAGACTGGGCAGAGCGCGCACGTAGTTCTCAGCCTCGGCCCGCAGAAGGTGACGATTCCCCAGCTCACCGACCGGAGCCTTCGGGCTGCGCAAGTGGAGCTCTTGCGCGGTGGAATGCAACTCGGCGAAGTATCGAGCGCCTACCTGCCCAACGGATTGGCCGACACGGTAACTCAGCAGGATCCGGCGCCTGGCAACACCGAGGTCACCGGCCCGCACGCCAACCTGCTCGTTTCCCTGGGACCTCGCCCGGCCGCCTACGTGATGCCCGAACTCTCCGGGCTGCCTCTCGCCGAAGCACAGGCGAAATTGGGCTCCGCGGGCCTGCGACTCTCGAAACTCTCTCCCGTACCGGCTCCTGACTCGACCTCCGGAACAGTCGTCGGCCAGACGCCGGCGCGCGGCCAGCGGATTGACTCGAGCTCGACCATCGAGCTTCAGATAGCCGAGTAGCACCCACCTCCGCGCCGGTCGTTTCGGCCTGTGCTAGAATCGCCGGGTTCGCTATGGCCTACGCAAAAATCGAAATCGCGCCGTCCATTCTGGCCTCGAACTTCGCCAAGCTGGGCGAGGACGTTCGTGCCGTGGAGCAAGGCGGAGCAGACGTGATCCACGTGGACGTGATGGACGGCCATTTCGTGCCCAACATCTCGATTGGGATTCCGGTTGTCGCGTCCCTCCACAAGGCAACCCGCCTGCCCCTCGACGTGCATCTGATGATCGAGCGCCCCGAGGACTACATCGAGCAGTTTGTCCGGGCTGGCGCCAGCCGCGTGCTGATTCACCAGGAAGCGACAGTGCATCTGGATCGCGCACTTTCCATGATTCGGGAACTCGGAGCGCAAGCAGGGGCCGCCATTAACCCGGCGACGCCGGTGGCGACTCTGACGGATATTTTTGACAAGGTGGATACGGTGCTCGTGATGTCCGTAAATCCGGGGTTTGGGGGGCAGAAATTTATACCCGGGGCGGTTGAAAAAATACGACAGCTGAATCAATGGCGTGCGCGCTATAATGGCGCCTTCCGGATCGAAGTCGACGGCGGCGTGGACGCAGAAAACACGGCCGAATTGGCGAAGGCCGGGGCAAACACGTTCGTCGCTGGGACTTCGATCTTCCACACGCCCGATCCGGCCGCAGCCGTGCGCCAAATTCGCAAGCTCGCGGCGGACGCCTTCAACCAGCAAGTTTGAAAAGTCGGATGATGGCAAAAATGTTCATGACAAAGCGTCACCTCCTGATCGCCGGTATCGCTTTCTCGCTCGCCGGATCCGTGTGCGCGGCCGCCATCGGGCAGAAGAAGCCCAAGATCACCAAGGTCAAGCCGGATGCGGCCGCGAAGAAGAAGAAAGACGATACGACCCAGTCGGCCGAGCCCGACAAGGTCCTGTACGATCGGGCGATGGTCGCTGTTAAGCACAGCAAGTACATTGAGGCGCGCCTCGACTTTCAGACCCTGATCAACACCTACCCGGATAGCGAATATCTCGCCAAGGCCAAGCTCGGCGTCGCCGACTCCTTCTATAAGGAAGGCGGCACTTCCAGCCTGACGCAGGCGATTGAGGAGTACAAGAATTTCGAGGTCTTCTTCCCTTTCCTCGATGAAGCCTCCTATGCGCAGATGCAGGTTGGCATGGCGCATTACAAGTTGATGGAGAAAGCGGACCGCGACAATAGTCACGCCGAGGCTGCTGAAGACGAATTCCGGACGTTTCTGGTGAAGTACCCCCAAAGTCCCTACGTGCCACAGGCCGAGCAGAGCATGCGCAACGTGCAGGAAGTTCTTGCCCAGGGCGAGTTCGGGATTGCGCGCTTCTACTACCTCAAGAAAGATTATCGGGCGTCAGCGGCGCGCCTGGTGGAAGTTACGGGACGCTATCCGCTGTTCAGCCAGAGCGACGATGCGCTCTGGATGCTGGGTGACGTTTACCAGCGCGCGAAGCAGCTTTCGAAAAACGAAGACGACAAGAACCATTGGGCCGATCTGGCGGCGAAGTGTTATGACCGGATCGTGCAGGATTATCCGGCGTCGGACCTCGTATCTGCCGCCAAGGAGCGTTTGAAAGCCATGGGGATGCCGGTCCCTGCCGTGAAACCCGACGCCCTTGCCCGGATGAAGCAACAGCAACTCTATATGAAACAGCATCACGAGTTTGCCATATTGAAATTCCCGATGGACATGATCAAGAGCGGACCCGATGTTTCCGCCGCGGCGCACAGCGGCATTCCGAATCTAAGTCCGCCCGACGAAGCGATTTCTCCCATGGAAGTTTTGAATCAGGGCGCGGCCGGACCTTCCTTCACTGTGGTTGCTGCGGGCGCGGTGGCGGGCGGCGGAGACAAGGCCGGTACCGCCGATTCGGAATCAGTTGAAACCGAGACGCCAGAAGCCGCACCTGCCGCGCCGACGGCGACCACACCGACCACGGCCGCCGGTGTTCAGATTCTCGCTGCGCCTGATGCGGGCACTTCCCCGACTGCCGCGCCTGCCAATTCGTCTGCGGCTGCCGACCCAGCGGCCACCAGCGCTACAACCGCTTCGACAACTTCTCAGTCCGGAACTTCGACGCCACAGGCTGCTGGAACCGCGAATTCCGCCGACGGCGCGCAAACTCCGGCCGGCAAGAGCGACCCCAACACCGAATCCACCAGCAAGAAAAAGAAGGGGTTGCACAAGCTGATTCCCTTCTAAATCTGCTGTTTACCCCCTGCTAACAACTGTAGCACCCCTGTCCTTCGAGTTCGTTGACGCTCCCTTCCGGTAATGCTGCAATAGGACCAGGCAGAGGCAGGCGCAGGGCTGTGGGGACGCGCCTCCAGGGGATTCCAGTGCCCAAGATTTTGGTCGCGGACGACAACGCCAATATTCAGAAAATGGTCGTGCTGGCGTTTGAACAACGCGGCATTCAAGTCGTCACCGTTGGCAATGGGGAAGCGGCCGTGCGCCGTATCCCCGATCTGAATCCCGATCTGGTTCTCGCCGATATTTTCATGCCCGTCCGCAACGGCTATGAAGTCTGTGAATTCGTAAAGAAAGACGAACGATTTGCGCACATCCCCGTCATTCTGCTGGTAGGCGCATTTGACCCCCTCGACGAAAAAGAGGCGCGGCGCGTGGGTGCCGATGGAGTTCTGAAGAAGCCATTCATTCCTCCCGACCCCCTGGTCGCGATGGTCATGTCCGCGCTCGAAAAGAACCCCAAGGTCGTCGCCGAGATGGCGAAGGCGAGGGAAGCCAAGGAAGTCCTGCCGCCGGAGCCCGTGGCACAGCTTGAAATCCCGGCGAGGGCGGAGCCCAAGCCGCTGCCTGATTTTCCTGAGCCAACTCCCGAGGAAGCCGCGATGGTATATGGCTTCGGGAAGGGCGTGCGCGCGCTGGACGACGAACACGCAGGAGCCGCGGGCGGAGCCAAGACTCCAGTCGCAGCAACCGAAGAACCCGAGGACGACGAATTTGATGGCGCGTCAACCTCGCGCGATTGGCGCCGCAACGCCATGGATTTCGAGGTTCCGGCCGAATCGGCGAACATGCCGGCTTTTTCTTCCAACGAGAATTTGGAACCATCCACGTTCCCATCGGAACGCGACTACCCTCCGCGGCACGTTCGTATGCCCGATCCTGAGGAAGTACCCGATCCGGTCGTGCAAGACGCGGCGGCGGCTTCCGTGGCAGCGGAATCATCGTCATCTGAAATGTTCAGCGCGCCACAGGCCGCTCAGGAACCGGCAGCTGCTGATTCCGTGCCTTCGGCGGAAGTGGAAGCGAAGCCTGAGTCCCACCTCGCGCCTGAGGTCGAGTCCAAATCGGAATCCGAGCCCGGCTCATTGCCCGCCGCGGCTCACTGGATGGACGCTATTTCGCCCGCTGAGACGCAGCAAACCGGTGGCGGCTGGATGAGTTCGCTTTTCAAGCGCGCTGAGAAGAAGCTTGAAGCCGTCATCGCGCCGGCGGATGAGCCGGCTGCCTCGCACGCTGAGGATTCGTCGCCCGCCGAGACAGTCGAAGCGCATGCGCATGAGGAAGTGCGCGACGAGGTGCATGAAGAAGTGCACTCGGCCGTGGAACTTCCGTCGTCCGAGGCTTTGTTCCCGGTTTCGCATGCGGTTCACGACGAGCCAGAGCAGCCTTTTGCGGAAGCTCCTGCCGCGATGGAAACCGCGCCGGCTGAATCCTGGTTCGCGCCCGCTCCGTCCGTTTTCGAATCCGATCGCGATCCCGTCTCCGGGCCCGTCGCAGTCGCTCCATCTGCGCCCGATCAAGAGCTCGAACTTGACCCGGTCCACGCGGAGCCGTCCATTGCGCTTCGCGATCCGGGACTCGTGGAATCGCCGGCCGTTCACGTTACTCCCGAGCCTCTGCTCATCGAAAGCGAGGAATCGCACGGGCCTTCGGAATACGGCGCGCGCAAGCAGGAGGTTCCTCCACTACACTCTTTCTTCGCGCCGGCGTCAGGAGACCCGGTTGTCGAAGAGCCCAATGCGGCGGAGTCTTCCACGCGCGAAGAAATCGCCGTCCCGTCGTCTGAGAATTCATTCAACGATTCAGATGATCGAATTCCCACCGGCCCGCCGCCGAACCGGGAAGCATTGGCCGGGATTCCGTTCTTGACCCCTCCGCGGGACTTTCGCCAGGAAAGGCCGGAATCCGCCGCCGCGAATCCCGAAACGGTGGATGAAGTGGTGCGGAGGGTTCTCGAAAGGCTTGAGCCGCAAATTCACGATCTGCTCTCGTCCGGCGTGCTGAAACCCCTGGTCGAGAACCTCCTCCAAAGCGAACTCGCGAAAAAAGGAAAGTGACGACCCGACAACGGTCGTCATCCCGAAGCCGCATCGCGGCCGAGGGATCTCTCTTCCATTCCCGACAAGAGTCGTCATCCTGAGACCGGCGATTCGGGTTGTGGCCGGCCGAGGATCTCTCCTACGATACGCGCCGAGCAGCCTCATCTAATTTGCGTCTAAACGAAAGTCTCTTCGCCAATTGACGCCCTCCGCGCCCGCCGCTTATCATTGATTGCTTCGCCTCAGCACGAAATTCAAGACCATAAGGAATTCATGCCCCGGGAAATTCCCAAGGCCTACGAGCCGCAGGAGATCGAAGAGCGCTGGGCCAAGTCCTGGTTTGACGAAAAACTCTTCCGCGCCGAAAACTCCGGCGACGGGCCCGTGTTTTCGATCGCGCTGCCGCCGCCCAACATTACCGGCACGATCCACATCGGCCACATGCTCGAGCACACGCAGATCGACATGCTCGTCCGCTGGCACCGCATGCGCGGCCATCGCACCCTGTGGCTCCCCGGCATGGACCACGCCGGAATCGCCACGCAGTTCGTCGTCGAACGCCAGCTCGCCAAGGAAGAAATCCGCCGCCAGGATTTGGGCCGCGAGGAATTCGAGCGCCGCGTCTGGCACTGGAGGACGGAGAGCGGCGGCGCGATCAAAGACCAGATGATTCGCCTCGGCGCTTCCTGCGATTGGACGCGCGAACGCTTCACGCTCGAACCGTCGCTCTATCGCGCGGTGATCGAGGCTTTCCTGCGGCTCTATCGCGAGGGGCTGATTTATCGCGGCCGCTACATCGTCAACTGGTGTCCGCGATGCCAGACGGCCATCAGCGATCTCGAAGTCGTCCACGTCGAGCGCCCGGGCAAGCTCTGGCATCTGCGCTATCCCGTCGTCGGCTCCAACGAATTTCTTGTCGTGGCCACCACGCGCCCCGAAACCATGCTGGGCGACACTGCCGTTGCCGTCCATCCGGACGACGAGCGCTACCAGCGCTTCGTCGGCAAGCACGTCATGCTGCCGCTGATGGAACGGGAGATCCCCGTGATCGCGGACACCTACGTGGACCGCGAATTCGGGACCGGCGTCGTCAAGATCACCCCGGCGCACGACCCGAACGACTTCGAGGTTGGCAGGCGCCACAACCTCCCCGAAATTGACGTCATGACCAACGACGCGCACATGAGCGCGGCTGCCGGAAAGTACGCGGGGCTCGACCGCTTCGAAGCACGCGCCCGCGTGGTCGCCGATCTCGAAGCGCTCGGCCTGCTCGAGCGCATCGAAGATATTTCGCACGCCGTCGGCGTCTGCGACCGTTGCAAGTCCGAAGTCGAGCCGCGTATCTCCACGCAATGGTTCATGAAAATGAAGCCGCTCGCCGAGCCCGCCAAGGAAGCCGTCCGCGGCGGCTTGATCGAGGTCGTCCCCGATAATCAGCGCACGATTCTGCTCAACTGGCTCGACAACATTCGCGACTGGTGCATTTCGCGCCAGCTCTGGTGGGGCCATCGCATCCCCATCTGGCATTGCGACGACTGCAAGGAGATGGTCCCCGCCACCGATTCGCGCGTCGAACTCGTCGAAGGCCACGCCCGCGCGGCCGGAATTCCCACGAAGTGCCCGAAATGCGGCGGCGCAAAACTCACGCAGGATACCGACGTCCTCGACACCTGGTTCAGCTCGTCGCTCTGGCCGTTTTCAACGCTCGGCTGGCCCGACGATACGCGCGACCTGCGCGTGTACTATCCCACCAGCCTGCTGATCAGCGGCTACGACATTCTTTTCTTCTGGGATGTCCGCATGATCATGATGGGCCTGCATCTCACCGGCGGCGCGGCCGCAAAAGAACGCATACCCTTCAAGCGCCTCTATCTCCATTCGCTCGTCCGCACCTCCGAAGGCGCCAAGATGTCGAAGACCAAGGGCACCGGCGTTGACCCGCTGCAACTAACGCAGCAGTACGGCACCGACGCGCTCCGCTACATGCTCGCCAGCATGGCCGCCCCCGGCACGGACATCATCCTGAGCGACGATCGCATTGTCGGCGCGCGCAACTTCGCCAATAAGATCTGGAATGCCGCGCGCTTCCTATTCGTCAACCTCGAGAAAGTCGAAGCCAATGGCCTCACGCTCGAAGAACTCGCCGCTCCGGAAATTCGCGCCCAAGCTCCGTACCCGGTCAAGGGCGAAGGCGCGCTCGCGCACCGCTGGATCTTTTCGCGTCTCGCTGCCGTCACGGCGCAGGTCAACGACGCGCTTGAAAACTTTCGCTTTCACGAGGCCTGCCAGACGCTCTACCACTTTTTCTGGGACGATTTCTGCGATTGGTACATCGAGTGGGTCAAACCGCAGTTGGCCGGCGCCGATCGCGAGGTTGCGCTCGCCGCGTGGCGCAACATTTTCGCCGCGCTCGATAACGCGCTGCGCCTGCTCCATCCGGTGATGCCTTTCCTCACCGAAGAGCTTTGGCACAAGCTGCCGCAACCCGCGGGCGCGCATTCTATCGCGCTCGACAAGTTTCCCGAGCCGTCTACCCATTGGGCCGACGCTGCCTCCGACGACGCCATGGCGAGGTTGCAGGAAATCGTCGTTGCCGCGCGCAACATTCGCGCCGAGATGAAGCTCGATCCGAAACGAAAGGTCGCGGCGCAATTTTGGACCGGCGGCCCGATGCTCAAAAATCTCGTCACGGAAAACATGGACCCGCTACTGCGCCTGGCGGCGCTATCGGAACTGCAGATTTCAGCGGTCCACCTCGATCCCACCGGCGCCGCGATTCGCTCGACGTCCGCGTTTGATTTGCGCATCGCGTATGGCGACACGGTGGACAAACCTGCCGAAATCGCCCGCCTGAAGAAGGAAATCGAGCGCCTCGCCAAATACATCGAATCAACGCAAAAACGCCTCGCCGACGACAATTTCACCAGCAAAGCCCCCGGAAAAGTCGTCGACGATCTGCGCGCCACCCTGATGGAACGCCAGATCGAACACAAGAAGTTCCGCGACCGCCTCGACCAGCTCTCCTGATCCCCCGCGAATTTTCCGTAGGGGCACGGCATGCCGTGCCCGGCACAGATGCTTGCCTCGTCGCAGCCCACGCGCCTCGCCCGCGCGCCGACGCAGGTTTCGTAGGTGCGTAGTCCGCCGCGGCGGACTACGCCCGGCGATCTTCCTTGCCGCCGCGGTCTTCAGCGCGGCAGGTGTCGCTTGTTCCCGACGTGGGCGTCGAGTATCCTCGGTGGTTTCCACCCATGGCTACGAAGCGAATGGCGAACCTCCCGGGCACGACCGACCGGCGCATTGACGCGCTGCTCACCCTGCTCGCCGAAAACTCGACCATCGTCATCAGCGGCGCCAAGATCGCCAAGGAAATCGGCGTCACGCGCCAGCAGGTTTGGCGCTGGATCGAAAAATTGCGCGCCGTCGGCGTGAAGGTCCAGGGGCACGCCCGCTCCGGCTACCACATCGAACGCATGCCGGACATCCTCGCCCCGCAGATGCTGAGCCATCGCCTCTACGGCACCCCGTTTGCGCGCCGCATCTACCATTTCTTCAAAATCGATTCCACGAACGCGGTCGCCATGCGTCTGGGCGAAGCGGGCGAGCCTCACGGCGCCATCGTGCTCGCCGAAGAGCAGACGGCTGGCCGGGGTCGTGCCGGGCGATCGTGGGCCTCGGAAAAATCGTCCGGCATCTATTGCAGCGTGCTGCTGCGGCCGCCGATTTCGCCCGCGCACGCCCCGCTGCTCACTCTGCTCGCCGGCCTCGCCGCACGCGACGCCGCCGCCGAGGATCTCGACACTCTTCCCGACATTCGCTGGCCGAACGATCTGATGATCCGCCACGCGAACAACGGAGGCCGAAACGGCAGCCGGAAATTCTGCGGCATCCTCACCGAAATGCACGCCGAGCCGGACCGCGTGCACTATGCCGTGGTCGGCATCGGCATGAACGTCAACCAAACCAAAATGCCTGAGGCCATCGAGGACGTCGCGACCTCGCTACGCATGGAGACGGATAAGTTTCATTCGCGTCTCGAGCTGCTCATCCGGTTGCTGCACCACCTCGACCGCTACTACAATCAGTTTCTCGCCGAGGGTGCCCGGCCGATCCTTCGGCGGTTCGCTCAGGTATCCAGCTATTTCGAGGGCAAGCGCGTGCGCATCACCACGGCAACGGAAACCTTCACCGGAATCACCGCGGGTCTCGAGCCAAGCGGCGTCCTGCGCGTGACGCGCGACGACGGGCGCGGCACAGAGCCTGTGCTTTCCGGCGACGTAACGGAGGCGCCGTAATGCTTCTCGCGCTCGACGCAGGCAATACCAACACGGTTCTGGGCGTCTTCCGCGAAAAGAAGCTCGTCGCCAACTGGCGCTTGACCACCGCGCGCGATCAGACCATCGACGAATACGGGATTCTCACGCGCAACCTTTTCACTCTGGCGGAGCTCGAACCCCGCGAAATCGGCGGCGTCATCATCAGTTCGGTCGTGCCGCCGCTGAACTCGACGCTTGCCGCAATGGCACAGAGCTATTTCGGCCACAAGGCCCTCTTCGTCGAGCCGGGAATCAAGACCGGGATGCCCGTGCAATACGACAACCCCCAGGAAGTGGGCGCCGATCGCATCGTCAATAGCGTCGCCGCATTCGATAAATACGGCGGCCCGTGCATCGTCGTGGACTTCGGCACAGCCATCAACTTCGACGCCGTTTCGGCGCGCGGCGAATACCTGGGCGGCGTGCTCGCGCCCGGGATCGGTATCTCGGCGGACGCATTGTTCGCCCGTGCGGCGCGCCTGTTTCGCGTCGAAATCAAAGACCCCGGAACAATTATCGGCACGAATACGGTCGCCTCGATGCAGGCGGGACTTTTCTACGGCTACACCGATCTGGTGGACGGCATCCTCGACCGCATGAAGAAAGTGCTGGGCGCCAAAACAAAAGTGATTGCCACCGGAGGGCAGGCCAGCCTGATCGGCACAGCGTCGCGGCACATCAAAACGATTGACGAATTCCTGACACTCGAGGGTCTGCGCATCATCTGGGAACGCAACCAAACGGGCGCAAAGCCTTAAGCGCTCGTTTGCACTGAGACTCCGCCCGTGGCGAAGTCGAACGAGCGGCTCCGGTCATCACAAACGTGATCGGCAGAGCTGCGTCGGTTTGAAGGTTTAAATGTAGCGCCGCGGCCTTTAGCGCGGCAGCCTTTGACTCTGCAGTCGGTGGAAGTGTGGCGCTTCCAACCCCACGAAAAACGTACCGAAAAGTCCGGGGGCATTAGCCCCGGCGCATTTTAGCGCGGAGATCTAACTCCACCAGCCGCGGAGCGGCGCCCGTAATTAGCCCGGCACGAAGCGAAGCGCAGTGCCGGGAACAGGGGAAAAGGCCGCCAGTCCCGGAGGGACGATTGACCACCGAAGCGGTCGGAGCGTCCTCGTCGGGAGCGAAATCGAAGACTCTCTCCTCCGCGCGCCCAATATGCGAAGATGTCTTTCCGCAACCCAATGCCAGCCCAACCGCAGCCACAAATGGAGCCCTTCAACTATTTCAACTATTTCACCGAAATTGAGGAGCATTTCTGGCGCAAACGCGGCGCCCACTTGCTGGTGTCGCCGCTCGATTGGGCCATCGTGGAGACCTGGCAGAAGGCAGGCATCCCGCTCAACGCCGTGCTCAAAGGAATCGATCGCGCGTTCGAAAGCTGGGGACGCTCGCGCCGCGCCGCCGGAGGCCGGCAATTGAAAAGCCTCGCTTACTGCGTGGACGCCGTCCTGGACGCCGCCTCCGAGGCGCAGGAGGCAGCCGCGGGCACTGGCCCGGAAGTTGTCGCGGCTCGGCCCGCCGCCGAACCCTTCTCGCGCGACGAGCTGAAGGGCTACCTCGAACGCAACGCAGCCCGCCTCCGTGCCGCCGCTGAAAAGCATCGCGCCGCACACCCCGCGATGGCCACGCGCCTGGACGAAACCGCCAAGCGCCTCGAAGATGCACTGCCTCTGATCGATACGCCGGCAGCACTCGACCTGGAAGACCTTGAGCGGCGTCTCACGATCCTCGAGGAAAAACTCACGGCGGCGCTCTCCGCCGACGCCGACGAAGACGCGCTCCTCGCGATCCGCCGCGAAATGGACCGCTCGCTCGCGCCCTACCGGCGCAAGATGTCCGCGGAGCAATTGGCACAGCTCGAGCGGCAGTACACTCAGAAACGATTGTTCGAGCAGTTCGACGTGCCGCGTTTGAGCCTTTTCTATCTAACCTGATCGCGGAGTGATTTTCCGCGTTGCGGCGGTTCGATTGCGGCCTGTACGTTGGTCCAATTCCAGTTCCTCGTACTTTTACGATCTATTACGTGGTCCGCAACTGTGTTAGCGTGATTGCAGCGTTATGAATTACAAACGACAATTCGGCGCCGGCGAGAACAACAGAAGGGTCTACTATCGCCATTTTCTAATCGACACAGTGGCGATTAGAAACCCTCGTAAGTCATTGATAACACAGGATCCGTTGCGCTTCTAATCGACACACTTCCAGGGGTAAGAACCGAGTGGAAATTACCATCGAAAAATTGATTTACGGCGGCGAGGGCCTGGCGCATCACGACGGCTCGACCGTCTTCGTGCCCTTCGTGCTCCCCGCGGAGCGAATTT
Organism: uncultured Acidobacteriota bacterium; assembly: GCA_963752925.1. Taxonomy (GTDB): domain Bacteria; phylum Acidobacteriota; class Terriglobia; order Acidiferrales; family UBA7541; genus Palsa-295. The sequence continues at coordinate 178,595 of CAVVZY010000010.1, forward strand.
CCGCGGCGCCCGTCGAGCAGAAAAAGAAATTCATTCGCGCGCGTGTGGAGCGCCTGCTCGAACCTTCGCCGGAGCGGACAACCGCGCGATGTCCGCATTTCGGAGTTTGCGGCGGCTGCGATTACCAGCACATTCCATACGACGCGCAGCTCAAATTCAAAACCGAGATTCTGCGCGAGACGCTTCGGCGGATCGGACGAATCGAATGGCCCGGCGAGATCACCGCGCACGCGTCGCCCCCATGGGGCTATCGCAATCGCGCGCAATGGAAAGTCCGGCCACTCGGCGAAGACGGCGTGTGCGGCACGGGCATTGGATACTTTCGCGCGAATTCCTCGGCGCTTTGCGCCGTGGAGGATTGCTCGATTCTGTCGCCTCTCCTGCTGAAGACTCTCCTCGCCCTTCGCGCCGCCGCCGCGGCCGGCGCACTGCCGCGCGAGTTGCGCGAAATCGAGGCATTTGCCGGCGCGGCCGATTCGAAGCTGCTCGTGACGGCCACTTTCGCCGGATTCCCTCCCCGCGCGCAGGAACTCGTGGAAAAGTTTCGCGCGACGCTGCCTGAAATTGAAAGCCTGCTCTTTCACGATCCCACGCGCGAGCGAATGGAACTCGATGGCCCGGGCTTCGTTGAATGCGAAGCGGCCGGCTCGACGTACCGCGTCGGCCACTTTTCATTTTTTCAGGTGAATCGTTTTCTCGCGGACGAGCTCGTGCGCCAAGTTGTTGACTCCGAAGACGAGGGGCGGCTGGCGCTTGATCTGTTCGCCGGAGTGGGCCTCTTTTCCGTGCCATTGGCGAAGCGCTTCGCGCGCGTAGTGGCCGTCGAAGCCAATCCCGCGGCGGCCCGCGACCTGGAAACGAATACGTCCGGCCGCGTCGCCCGCAGCGGCCGGGTGATCGAAGTGCGCGCCGCCGACGTCGAGCAATTCCTTCAAAAAATGAAGGAAAAACCTGATTTGGTCCTGCTCGACCCGCCGCGAGCCGGCTTGACGCCGGGAACGGTCAAGCATCTCGCGCGCATCGCCCCCGCGCGCATTACTTACGTTTCCTGCGATCCGCCCACACTGGCGCGGGATCTCGCCGCGTTTGTGAAGTCCGGATACGACATTTCCGCCGTTCACCTGTTCGATCTTTTTCCCCAGACATTTCACATGGAGGCGGTGGTAGGTCTCCGCCGGCGTCCGTGAAGTTGCCGGTGCTGTGGCTCGTTGCGGCGTTCGCGGCCGGCATCGGGCTCGCCGGCCGCTGGCCTGGATCGCTCCGGCTATGGCTCATCTCCGCCGCCGTGGCGATCCTCGTTTCGGGAATCTTGTTGTGGCAGCGACGCGTTACCGCGGCGTGGACATTGGCGCTCACCGCGTGGATCGCCCTGGGCGCTGTGGCAACCGGCATCGAACGGTCCGCTGTTCCTGCGAATCACGTCACTCGTCTCCTCGCCGCGGGCCGCCTCGACATTAGCGATCCAGTCCGCTGGCGAGGCCGGCTGCGCGAAGACCCCATGATTCTTCCCTGGGGGCGGCGTTACGAGATTGACCTCGAACAAGCGGAAGAAGCCGGCGAGATCGTGTCGGTGAGCGGGGGCCTGCGCGTCAATCTCTACGGCGAGACCCACGCGGCGGATGAATTGCAGAATTTGCGCGCGGGCGATCGCGTCGAAGCTCTGGTGAAGGCGCGGCCGCCGCGCAATTTCCTCGATCCCGGCGCGTTTGATCTGCGCGGCTTTCTCGCGCGGCAGAAAATCGATCTGACCGGGTCGCTCCGCAGCGGCGAATTGCTGCAACTGATCGATCGCCCGCGGCCGACCTTCCTGCAGCGTCTCGCGCGAGCACGTGGATCGTTGCTGGCGCGACTCGATGCGCTTTTCCTGGGGCAGCCCGCGCGCGCGGCTGTGCTGCGGGCCATGCTGCTCGGAGATCGCAGCTTCGTTGACTCCGAAGTCGTCACGGCGTTTCAAAAGACCGCCGCTTACCACGTTCTCGTTGTTGCGGGCCTGCACGTCGGCGCTCTGGTGGTATTTCTCTTCTGGATCTGCCGCAGGCTGCGATTCCCGACCGGCCTCACGGCGATTGTCACGCTCGGCGTGCTCGCCGCCTACGTGGGCGTGGTGCAGGACCGCCCTCCGATTCTTCGCGCCGCGCTCATGGCCGCAATTTATCTCTGCGCGCGTCCGCTCTTCCGCCGCGTCGAATTGCTCAATACGATTGCGCTCGCGGCACTCGTGCTCCTCCTCTGGAAACCGTCCTCCCTGATCGACTCGAGCTTCCAGCTATCGTTTCTCGCCGCGGGCGTGATCGCCGGGCTCGCGCTGCCGTGGATGAACCGTACGAGCGCGCCGTATCGCAACGGGCTTCGGCATCTCGGCGACGTAACGCGCGACGGAGCGCATCCGCCAAAGATCGCGCAATTCCGCATCGAAATGCGCGCCGCCGCGCAATGGCTCGCTCTCCGATTGCCGGAGCGGTTCGCGCCCCGCGCGGGCGCGCTGTTAACGCTGCCGATTCGCGCCGGGCTGCGCCTCTGGGAAATCGTGCTGCTTTCAGCTGTGATTCAATGGGGAATGATGCCGCTGTTGGCGCAGGATTTTCACCGCGTGAGCCTCGCTGGGCCGCTCAGCAATATTCCGGCGGTGATTTTGACCGGCCTCATCGTGCCGCTCGGGTTCTTGGCGCTGCTGCTCACGTTCGCGTGGACCCGGCTCGCCTTGATCGTCGCAAAAGCGGTTGGATTCTGCGCGGACCTGTTGCTCGCGACCGTGGACTGGTTCAGCCGCCTGCCGCGCGTTTCCTACCGCATTCCCGACCCGCCGATATGGCTGGTCCTTCTGTTTTTCGCAACGTTCATTGTTCTTGCGGCATCCGCACGTTCCGCCGCGTCTCGGCAGACAGGACGCATCGCGAGGCGCCAACTTCCGCCGCCGATCGCGCCCGCAGAGTGGGCGGCGGCTCTCGCACTTTCCGCGCTGACAGTTCTCGTGGCGTCGCATCCATTCGCGCCGAATCTGGAACGGGGGCACCTCGAAGTGAACGTGCTCGATGCGGGACAAGGCGACTCGATTTTCGCCGCCTTTCCCGACGGCCGCACCATGCTGATTGATGGCGGCGGACTGGCGGGTTCGGAATGGGTCGGCGGTTCTCGCTCGGGCACGGACGTTGGCGAAGAAGTTGTGTCGCCCTATCTGTGGTCGCGCGGGCTGAAGCGGCTCGACGTGGTTGCGCTCACGCACGCCGATCACGACCATGTTGACGGCCTCCACGCCGTGCTCGCCAATTTCCAAGTCGGCGAATTGTGGGTGGGGCGTGATGACGAGAGGCCGGCGTATCAACGTTTGCTTGAGGAAGCTCGTTCTTTCGGTGTTCCCGTCGTACACCAGTTTCAGGGCGCCGAAACCGATTGGCATGGCGCTCAAACGAGCGTGCTCTGGCCGCCTAGCGTTGCAATGGATGGTCTATCGCCGAACGACGCGTCCCTTGTACTGCGGCTTTCGGATGGCCAAGTACGGTTCCTGCTCACGGGAGATATCGAGAAGCGCGCCGAGGAAAAACTCGTCGAGGAACATGCGCCGATCGCGTCTGATTTCCTGAAGGCGCCGCACCACGGCAGCAAAACTTCTTCGACGGCGGAGTTCCTTGCCTCCGTAGCGCCGCACGTGGCAGTCGTGTCGGTGGGTGAAGCGAACCCGTTCGGGCACCCTTCGGAAAGCGTGGTCGAGCGCTACGAGCAGTACGGCGTGCGATTGCTGCGCACCGATCGCGATGGCGCCGTTACGGCTCTCACCGACGGAATGAATCTCTCGGTGCGCACGTATGTCGAGCGACACCCTGACAATTGATTTACTTGTCCCATCCCGTCGGAGTTTTGTAGGGCAGAGCCAGCTGAACGCCCTCCACCTGGCGTATTTTGCCGTTCTGAATTTTGAAGAATTCAGCAACCTCTACATTGAAGGGGCGCTTCGCGGAGGGCGGCATGGGAATCTTTCCGACTCCGGGCACATCCGCTTCCAACACGGTTCCGGGATGGTTGAACATGAAGAAGCCGAACACGATTCCCATTTTTTCGTCCACTACCATAAAGCGCCGCGGATCGACCGCTTTGATATACGCCCAAATCTTCGTGTTCATGTTTTCCCGGCAACCCATGGCGGCCGGGTTGAAGGAACCGTGTCCCCATCCTTCGTTATACGAAGGGTTATTCGTGTCCTGGATGCCGTCGAGAATTCGATTGCACTTGTCGTCGAACGGAACCATGTCGCCCGAAAGATGCACGATCCCTTCGAAATACTGATTCGTGATTCTTGAGCATGTCCTGGCGGGACGACCTTTCGGAGGGGGCGAGAGGCTGTAGCCACGCGAGATTCGGATGCCCAAATTTCTCGAGAGCCTCGGCAGGGTCGGCGCCACGCCGGACGATCGTCTCGACCTCCGCGATCTTGCGGTCTTCCACCTTCAGGCGAATCACCAGAATTGCAGGCGTGCCATTCTCCCGAATCGTTCCTTCGAAGCCAACCTGTCCGGCTTGAGGGTCGGCGAAATAGACCTTGTACGTGCCCATGGCGCTGATGGTGCCCCACAGCGCGTCGCCGAGCTTCATCGACATGGTGTTCTCGGTGAACTTCACATGCGCTGCCAGATCCAACCGGCTCGGATCATGGGCGACGAGAGCGCTCAGGTACTGGTCAATGAAGCCGGTCAGGCACGCGTAATCGCAGGCCCTTGCGGCGGCGCTCTGCGCGGCGTCACGTCTCGCCGCCGATCGAGCGGCAGTCATGCAGAAAGTCCCGAAAATCAGGGCTCCTACCGCGGCAATTCTTAAGAGTCGTGTTCGCATGTGTCGGTCCCCCATTTCGCGGAGCGATTTTACTCCTTCATCCCGTGCGCTGAATGTCGAATGTTATGGCGGGAAATTGCCGCGCAGGATTTCGCAGGAGCGAAGGGCCAACAACGTAGCAAGAGAGGCCAGGCTGGCCCTGAGTACTATTGCCGGAGCCAGGGGCAGCGTGCATTATGAAGATTCGAGCTGCAAACCAAACCATGGCAACCGTACAAGACGGCGTGAAACCGGAACCGACGCAGGAAGAGATTGACGACGAGAGCCGGCGCATCCGGCGGTTGCGAATTCTGGTGCGCCTGACCGTGGAGACGATCGCGGAAGGCGGGCTTTCGGCCGAAGAAGCCTCGGGAATGATCGCGGCCACGCGGCGCGTGGCACTGGAAATGTTTCCTGGCAAGGAACGCGCGTTCGATCTGATTTACAGGCCCCAGTTTCAGCGCGTGATGCACGCCGTTTACAGACTGCAGTAGGCCCGCACCAGTTCAGTAACCCCACCTCGCTCGAACCCACATTCGCAGCCACACGATTCCGAGTCCTCCAATCGTCCCCAGCAACGCCTGATACTCTCGATTCCGGCGATACTGCGCCCATGAGAACGCGTTCCCACCTGAGGACCCGGGCCGCGACGATGCTTCGCCGCTCGAGGCTCTGAAACTGGGGAAGAACAGCGGCACGCGCGCGGCATATGCTTCAAAGGTCGCGCCAAAACGCTTGCGCAAATCTTCCTCTTCATTGCGAATCACGGCGTAATAAAAGACCGCAAAGTAAACGCCCACGATCAGTCCCGCCCACCAGGAATTCCCCGCGATGATGAATCCCGCGGCGAGAAATGCGCTGCCAAGGTAGAGCGGATTACGCGTGCTGGCGTAGGGGCCGGCAGTAGCGAGTTCCTCGTCCTTGCGCAGATGGCCTGACGCAGCGGCGCGAACCAGCAGGCCGAAAGCAGCGACGATTCCGCCGATGACGATCGAACGCGGCATGGGCGTGGCAAGCGCGCAAAAAACCACCGCGATCGGATACCCCAGGCGAACGCGCCAACGCATCCAGAATTTTCTGGACTGCTTGATGGCCAGGGACCGCGGATCAGTCATTATTGCCCCGGCGCAGTCGCGCCACGAGTTCGCTGGTTGAGTGCTGCTGCCCGTCCCCCACGATGGCGACGCGTATCCCGAGAAGCGACGCGAGATCGGCAGCCGCATCTGCATCGGACGCGCGATCAGCGCCGAGGGCTTGCACTTCGGGCTGGAATTCACGGAGCAACGATTTTACATCGCCGTCGTCGAAGATGAAGACGTAGTCCACGGCCGCGAATGCCGCCACTAACGCCGCGCGAGCGCGCTCGGTAAGGATAGGCCGGCCCTCGCCCTTCAGCTCCCGCGCGCGTGCATCGGAATGAATCGCGACCACGAGCAGATCGCCTTCGGCGCGCGCCGCACGAAGATAGCCGACGTGTCCGGCGTGAAGCAGATCAAATACGCCATCAGCAAAGACGATCCGACGTCCCGCGCGGCGATGTTCCTCGAGCACTTCGTGCAGACCACCACGGGAAAGAATTTTGTCGCGCGTATCCATCAAGAGTTGAGCATCGCACGGCAGGTTTGCGACGCCGCGCGCGAAAGTATCATACGGACCCCGATAGCAGCAAACCGGCGAGAAAATGGAAAGTGTCATATTTCGAGTGCATGGGAAAAAAAGCATTGTCCTCAGGGGCTAAAGCCCTCATCTTTCCCTGGCTGATATGTCGGAGCTGAAGCTCCGCCCCCCAGGCGTTGCGGAGCGCGGCTCGGAATCAGGACACTACCAGAAATGACGCGCGAGTTTGAAACGCCGGTTCATTTTGTTCGCTGGCCGCGAGATTCCGCGGCTGCCAGCACGGTTCGCCAGAATTCGTCCTCGTACGCCACGCGCAAGGAAATGCGGCAGTAGTAGAGATCGATCCCGCCCCATTGAACTCCCGAAAGATTGAAGACGTCTTTCTCTGTGCAGATCACGGCGTCCGCGCCCCCCACCCCGCGGGCCTCCGATTCGATCGCGCGGACGTCCTCCACCGTGTACCGATGATGGTCCGGAAAAGCCTTGAAGCCGGCGATCGGGAAGCCCCACTCGCGCAAATCCGCGCGAAACCCGGTGGGATTGCCGATGCCGCTGAACGCGAAAAGTTTGCGCGAATGAACCTGGGTATCTTCCGTTCCCGGGTATTTGCCCCGAAATGCGCGAATGGACTCCAAGTGAGGGCGGGCGTAAAAGATTGGCGCGTCGGAGTCGCGGCGGATGGCGGCTTCGACGGCCGGAGCGTGGTCGCTTCGCGTGATGACGACCACATCGGCGCGCGATAAAGCCGATCGCGGCTCGCGCAGCCGACCCGCGGGAAGCAAGTGACCACCTCCGAAAGGATTGATTGCGTCAATCAAGACCACGTCCACGTCACGCGCCAATTGCAAGTGCTGGAAACCATCGTCCAGGATGAACCATTCGACACCGCGTCTGGCGAGTTCACCTCCGCGCGCGAATCGGTCCGCACCCACGCCGAACGCTACGCGCTCGCCCAGGCGAGCCTGCAACAATCGCACTTCGTCGCTGGTCGAATTCCCCGCGTTCCCTTCGCCGCGATATCCGCGCGTGAGGATTCCCGTGCTTTTGCCTTCGGCCAGCAAACGCTGCGCGATCCAGAGGACCATCGGCGTCTTGCCGGTGCCGCCGGTGGTCAGGTTGCCGACGCTGATGACAATGCCGTCGAGCCGGCGCTGGCGCAGGAAGCCTGTGCGATAGGCGCGCGCACGCAAATGAACGATGGCGCCATAGGGCAGCGTCAGCGGCCAAAGGAGCGATTCAATGAATGTCACGCGGGGCGCTCCTGCGCGCCGAGAACCGCGGCGATGCGGTCGAGCGACCGCGTCGTCGCGCCGCGGTTGCGCTCCGAAATTGCGCGCGCCGACTGGCCCATGCGTTCGCGGAGCGCATTGTCTTCCACGAGCTGCGCCCACACCTTGCCAAGTTGCTGGCCGCTGCTTACTTCGACTCCCGCCCTCGCCGCCAGAAACTGCGCGGCCATATCGCGAAAGTTCTCCATCGACCGGCCGAATACAGGCGGCTTTGAAAACCAGGCCGGCTCGAGAATATTGTGGCCTCCCGCGGGAACCAGCGAGCCGCCAACGAAAACGCCGTCGGCGAGCGAATAAAGGCCCGCGAGTTCACCGATGGAATCGAGCACGAGCACGTCCGCATTTTCGTCGAGCGGCGCCGCGACGTCCAGCCGGCTGCGGCGAACAACATTCCAGCCGCCGACAGCCGCGATCGCGGCGGCCGAGTCGAAGCGGTCCGGCTTGCGCGGCGCGAGCACCAGCAGCGCGTGACGCCACTGGCGCTGCACAATGTCGTAGGCCGCGAGAACGGCTTCCTCTTCCTCGGCCACCACGCTGCCGGCCACGAACACCGGCCAGCGCTCCTGCGCTCGGATCTGATCTTCCAGCCACGCACCAAACCGGCTGGCCGCCGGAGGCTCGCCATCGTATTTCAAGTTGCCGGTCACTTCGACGCGCTCTTCGGGCGCGCCCATCTCGCGCAGACGCGCAGCGTCCTCGGGCGTCTGCGCGAGAAACAGCTCAGCATCTTGAAGCGTTTGCTTGAAAAACTCACCGATCAGAAATTCCCAGCGCTTGAACCGGGCGAAGGATTTTTCCGAGATGCGCGCGTTGGCGAAGATCACGGGAATTCCGAGTCGCCGCGCCTCGCGGAGGAAATTCGGCCAGATCTCGGTCTCCATCACGATCACGAGAGCGGGGTGAATCGATCGCAGGGCGCGGCGAACCGGCACGATCCAGTCGAGCGGGAAATAGAAGATGCCGTCCACGGATTGCAGGCGCTCGCGCGCCAGGCGTTGGCCTGTCTCAGTGGTCGTGGAGACGAAAACGGCTTGGCCCGGAAATCGCCGCCGCAAACCTTCGGCGAGCGGCTTGGCGGCGAGCACCTCGCCAACCGAAACGGCATGAATCCAAATTGCGCCCGGCGCGAGACCATCCGCCGCGCGGGAAGCGGCGGCACGAGCAATGATTTCCGGCGGCACGCCGCCTAGGCGTTCGCGCAGCGCGCTCGATGGCTCGCCGCGGCGCCATCCTCGCAACGCGTAGTACGGCGCGAGAAGGAACATGCCCGCCGCGGTGAGGATGCGATAGAAAAAGTACATGGGAAGGCGAAGCGCATTATAGCCCGATCATCGGGGTTTGCACCGGCGCGCTCTGCGACCAGGGCAAACGAAATCGCCACTCGCTTTCAGGGCTTGTTGCTGCGTGTCGGATAGGCCGAGAGAACTACGAGTTCCGCATCGCTCAGCTCAGTCTCGCGAAATCGCGGCTTCAAGGAGACTCCGTTGCGGACGAATATCTTGATGAACGGCGGCGCAAAATCCATGCGCTCGTCGAGCTGAGCGGAAAAATCACCGGGGCTCACGCCGGGCGAAACTCTCATTCAGGCTCCCACTTCACGTTGAAGGTCGAGATTACGCAGAAACTTAACGCGGCGCGATTCGCGCTCTTACGCCCGCGCCTTTCGCATGCGTTTGGGCCAGATGCCGCTTTTTCCGGGCGACAAGATTCCATTGGGATCGAGCGCGTCCTTGATGGTTTCGTGAAAGCGCCAGAGCGCGTGGTTGTTGAAGGAATAGACGTTGGCAACGTCGTCCATGTAGGCGATGTGCGTGCGGTATTCGCCCCAGCCATGTTCGGCGCAGGTTCTGATGAGGCGCCGGAAGACTTCGCGGTTTCGCTTGTTGGTTTCGACGTCGTGGACGATCGGGAAGCCGAACAAGAAAACGAACGCGCGCGGGAAGAACGCCCACGGGAGCGAGATGAACTGATTCTGCGGCGGCACGCCCATCTCGTGGTAGACCTCGCCGAAAGCCTTGAGGGCTTCGAAAACGGCCTCACCCGAGAGTGGGATAATCGGCGAAAAATCCATGTGGCCTTGAGTCTTACCGAGGAAGCCGAAGACCGAAAGATTCGGAATGCCAAGCGCCTGGCGCAGGACGTCGTCCGAGTCTTTCAGCTCGACAGGGAAGCGGTACGAGCGGCCCTCCTTGAACGTGGCGCCGGGAATCGCCGAGAATTTGTCCTTCGTGTATTCCCACTGGAGATCGACGACCTTGGCCGGGCCGTAGAAATGCAGCTCGGCGCTCCAGTAGGGCACGTTCTGCTCGCGGCCGACGCGTTCGAGCTCCAACACGGAGATGTCGCCGGGAAGGTCGACGACTCCTCCACCCTTCGACACGCGATAGGTGAGCAGCGGGCTATCGAGAGCCATGGTTCCCTGCACAATTTGGGAATTGTAAAGGTAGGCGAGTGTCTCGACGAACGGGACGAGGTCGTCGTGCTTGGGGACCATCACCGTGCCGTCGCGATACGCCTCGGGTTCCGGCAGCAGCCACACGCCCATCTTCGTGACAATGCCGAAATTCGATTGCGAAAACATGCCGTCGACGTACGGGCCGAAACCGTAGCGATATTGCTGCCAGGTTTTCGAGCCTGGCATCGCGCCCATGCCGGTGCGCATCAGTTCGCCATTCGGCAGCACGACTTCCATTCCGCAGACGGTGGCGAAATGGTCGTGCAGCGGGCCGCGGCCGCCGCCGCGTTCGAGCGAATTGCCGACCGGGCTGCCCCAGCCGGGATCGGGCGGATCGATCCATACCTTAAGCTTGTGCTCTTGAATGTATTTGTAGAGATCGAAGTAACTGACGCCGGGCTCGACCAGCGCGAAGTGGTTCTGGTCGTTTACCTCGAGAATCCGGTTCATGCGCTTCAGATCGAGGACCACGCTGCCCGAAAGGCGCGGCGCCGAACCCCCGTACGCCAAATTCTTGCCGGTCGAGATCGTCCAGAGCGGAATCTTGTAGGTGTTGGCGATCTTTACGACCGCCTGCACTTGCTCGACTCCGTCGGGAGCAACCGCCGCGGACGGCACCGAATCTTCGGCTTCGTGCCAGAACGGCGAGAAGGAGTCGCGATAGAGGTCCACATCCTCGTCGCTGGTGAACACCCACTCCTTACCGACGGCTTCCTGAAATTGCTTGATGGCGCTGGCAACATCCCCGGCGCTCACACCAGGCGGAACTCGCATTCCACGCTCCCACTTCCCGTCCACCGAATGAAACAGGGATTCGTGCGGCTACGGCTTGTTGTTGCGCGTCAGATATGCCGCAATCGCGTCCAGGTCCGCGTCGCTGATTTCCGTCTTCCGGAATATCGGCATGATCGAAAGGCCATTGCGAACGTACGTCTTTATGAGCGGCTGCGTCAGGTCCGTGCGCTTGTCGAGCAGCGCAGGCATCGCGCCCTTATATTTCGCCTGCAGCGCCAGCGTCCCGGGCTTTCCCACTCCTTCTCCGTGGCACATCGAGCAGTAGTTCTGATACTGCACGTATCCTCGCGGCTGGCCCTGGCTCGTGGCCGTGGAGGTGGTCCACGCTGAAGCTCTCGACACCGCCTCTTGGGCCGGCAGCGCCTGCGCCGCGAAGCAAAGCGCGAGCGCAACAACCAGACAGGCTCCGGTCTTTTTCATGACTTTGCCTCCCTGACATGCTTCGGCCAGATGCCGTACCGCCCCGCGGAAAGTATTCCATTGGGGTCAATCGCGTCCTTGACCGTCTCGTGAAAATGCAACAGCGCGTGATTGTTGTACGAATATGTGTTCATGATCGCGTCCTGAAACGCGGGCGCAGTGCGGTATTCGCCCCAGCCGTGCTCGGCCGCGACCTGGATAAGCTTGTTGAACGCCGCGCGATTCCTTTTGTTGAATTCGACGTCGCGCGTCACCGGAAAAGCAAAAATGAAAATGAACGCGCGCTCCCAATACGTTGAGGGGAGATTGAAGCTCAGAAACGGCAGGCCGAACTCCTTGGCCGCTGCCGCGAACACGCGATTCGCTTCGAAAATCGCCTCGCCGGTGCGGGGAATGATCGGCGAAAACCATATATGGCCGTTGGCGGGCTGCGGATTGGTTGCCGAACGCGCGCCGATCGAGAACATCGCCAGGCTGGGAATGCCGAACTGCGGCTTGTGGACTTTTTCGCGCTGCTCGGGCGTGAGCGGCAGCTTGTAGTTCTCTCCCTCTTCAAATTTCACGCCGGGAATCTCGGAAAATTTTTCCCTCGCGAACTCCCAGTTTGCGGCGTTAGCCTTCGACGCGCCGTAAAAACTCAGCTTGCAGCTCCAGTAGCCGAGGCCTTTGCGCTGCGCGTAGCCGTCGAGAGCGGAGGTCGCGAGGCCTCCTCCCTTGGCGATCAGATCGCTCAGCTCCGGATCCAGCGGGCGCTCGAATGGAGTGCCGCCCGACTCAAAACGGGTCGCAAAGTCCGAGAGCATTGGAATTCCGAGTAGAGGGCTGCCGAGATCGGGCATGCCGTTGGTGACTCGCGTATCTTCAAGGTAGGTAAGAATGCGCACCAGCGGGATCAGGTCATCGTGGCGAGGCACGACGACGGTGCCTGAAAGATACGCGTCGGGTTCCGGCATCAGCCAGAATCCCATTTTTGTCACCACGCCGAAATTGGATTGGGAGAACATCCCGTCAATCCACGGGCCAAACCCCGATTTGTACTGTTGCCACGTTTGCGCGCCCGGCAGCGCGCCCATTCCGGTCCTCAGGATTTCGCCATTCGCCAGCACCACTTCCATCCCGCAGTGCGAATCGAAGTGATTGCGGTACTGCGGCATCAGATAGCCCCCTCCGCGGTCGAGTGCGTTGCCGATCGGGCTGCCCCAGCCAGGATCGGGAACGTCAACCCACAGCTTCAGCCCCTTCTCCTGAATGTAACGGTAAAGATCGAAGTAACTGACTCCGGGCTCCACCAGCGCGAAGGCGTTGCGCTCGTTGACTTCGAGAATGCGGTTCATTCGCTTCAGGTCGAGCACCACGCTGCCGGAAAGTACGGGCGCGGAGCCGCCGTAGCCGAGATTTTTCCCGGTCGAAACCGGGTAGATCGGAATCTTGTAGCGGTTCGCGATCCGGACAACCTTTTGCACCTGCTCCACTCCATCCGGCGCGACCGCCGCGGAGGCGACCCTCTCTTCCGGCTCTCCCATGAACGGCGAATAGGCATCGCGATACATCGCGACATCTTCGTCGCTCGTGAACACCCATTCCTTGCCGACCGCTTCTTCGAACTGCTTGATTGCTTCGGCGAAGTCGCTCGCACTCACGCCCGGCGGGACTTTCATTGCATGCTCCTTATTTTCATCCGAAGGGTCATCCGATGGCGGCTTCCCCTGTGAAAGCGCGTCTCGAACCTATCGCTTGTTGTTCCTGGTCAAATACGCCGCGATGGCGTCCAAATCCGCGTCGCTTATTTCCGTCTTCCGGAACATCGGCATGAACAGGACGCCGTGACGCACGAAAGTCTTGATGGCCGGGGCGGTCAGGTCCGTGCGCTCTTCCAGCACAGCCGGCTTTTGTCCCCGCGCCACCAGCGAATCGGTGCCGGGTTTCCCCACTCCGGTGCCGTGGCAGGGGAAGCACCACTTGTCGTACACCTTGTGCCCGCGCTCGATCTGTTCCTGATCGGGCACCGCGTACGCCGTGCTCGCCAGCATCAGGCTTAGACCCACCAGCAAACCTGCCTTCGCGTTCTTCATGCTGTCGCCTTTCTCATGCGCTTTGGCCAGATGCCGCATTTCCCGGGAGACAGAATTCCGTTCGGATCCACGGCGTCCTTGATCGTCTCGTGAAAATGCCGCAGCGCATGATTGTTGAAGGAGTAGGTGTCGGAGATGTCTCCCATGAACGTCGTGTGCGTCCGATACTCGCCCCAGCCACGAGCCGCCGACTCCTTGATCAACCGCCGGTAAATTTCGCGGGTCTTGCGATTCTTTTCGACATCGTGCTCGATGGGGAAAAGGTAGATGTTCACAAACGCCCGCGCGAAAAACGAAAAGATCGGAAAAGTCGTGGCGGAGCCGCCCGGAGAACCCAGATCTCGGTATACCTGCGTGAAAACCTTCTGCGATTCCAGCACCGCTTCGCCCGTCATGGGAATGATCGGAGAAAATCCGAGATGCCCCTGGCCGTGCGGTCCCATGATCGAAAAAATTTGCAGGCTGGGAATTCCGAACGGGACGGTGTCCGTCATCTTCGCCAGTTGGTCGGCGCTCAGCGGAAACCGGTATGAAGGTCCGTCCTCAAACTTCACTCCCGGAATCGAGGAAAACTTTTCCTTGGCGTATTCCCACTGCGCGGCGATTACTTTGGCCGGACCGTAGAAGGGGAGGGGAACGCTCCAGTACGGAATGTTCTTGCGCCTGGCGTAGTCCTCAAGCCCCTGAACCGATCCGCTGTAGCGCAGCGCGTCCAGTTCCTCATTGGGCGGGGAAAACCACAGAGGGCTCGTCAACAGCGTGGTTGCCCGGAGGGTCCCGGAGTTCACGAGGTTGGCGAAAATCTCAACCAAGGGAAACAAGTCGTCGTGCTTCGAAACCGTGACGGTCCCGGTGAGGTAAGCCTCGGGTTCCGGCATCAGCCAGATTCCCATCTTGGTGACGATCCCGAAGTTCGATTGCGAGAACATCCCGGTTACGTAGGGGCCGAAGCCGTACTTGTACTGCTGCCACGTCTTCGAACCCGGCAACGCGCCCATGCCCGTGCGCACCACCTCGCCGTTCGCGAGCACGACCTCCATTCCGCACACCGCGTCGAAATGGTCGTGCATGGGCGTGTATCCTCCGCCCCGTTCCAAACAGTTGCCCACCGGGCTGCCCCATCCGGGATCGGGCGGATCGAGCCACACTTTCAGGCCCCGCTCGTGAATGTACCGGTAGAGATCGAAATAGCTGACGCCCGGCTCGACGAGCGCGTAGTGGTTCTTGTCATTGACCTCGAGCACCCGGTTCATGCGCTTGAGGTCGAGCACCACACTGCCGCCCAGAAGCGGCGCCGACCCGCCATAGCCCAGGTTCCTGCCGGTTGAAATCGTCCACAGAGGAATCTTGTAGGCGTTCGCGATCTTGAGGATCGCCTGAATCTGCTCGATGCCGTCCGGCGCGACAGCCGCCGAAGGGATGGGCTCGTCTTCTTCGTGCCAGAGCGGCGAGTACGCGTCGCGGTAGAGGTCCACATCCTCGTCGGAGGTGAACACCCACTCTTTGCCGATCGCTGCCTCGAACTGCTTGATGGCGGCGAAAAAATCCGCGCTGGTTACACCGGGAGGAAGCCGCATCGTGCACTCCTTGTGAATCTAAGAGCGTGAAAATTTTCGCGCGGCGCCCACCGGTGCAATCACCCAGGAAACCAGGTGCTCCGGATCGTCCACCGGTTGTTGCAGCGGGCGTGACGACGGTCAATTTGGAAGCCTGCGCGCGGACCGCGGGACATCGCGTCAACAAACTGGCTACCCGGCTGCTCCAGTCCGGCCCGCTCGAGCTCAGATTGACGGCCTCGCGCAGCATGGCTTCGGAACCGGAAAGCTCGTGCTCCATGTAGCCGTCGGCACGGTAGGTATGATCGGCGCGATACACCACGCGCATCCCGTGATCCCATGCCAGGCGCTCAAGACAGAAAAGCGCACCGTGCTCCGTCAGCCCCGCGATCGCGATTGGCTCCTTTTTCCAGCGCGCGTCCAGATCGTTGAACCAAAGATCGGTGATGTCGCCCTTGATCCCGTAAATGGGCGCGCCCAGCCGCTTCACCTCGCCCGCAAACGCGCGGCTCGTCGCGAACCTCTCGTCGAAAATCACTTTGTAGAGCGGAGTCCGCGCTGATTCGCCCGCCACGGCGGAATTCGCCGGCGTCAATCCGGCCCGCGCTGAGATCGGCAACGCCAATGCTGCGACACCAATCTGAAGAAATTCTCTCCGGCTCGCCATCGGATGATCTCCTCCTATTCAAAGGCCTACGGCGAGGGGGAAGTTTGCACGCGGCCATTACAGTGTCAAGGAAAATGTGGGCGCACATAGATCGCGACAATCCTAGATGAGCCGGTGAATCAACCTACGAGGGGATCAGAGGAGGAATCGCTTCTCGGATCAGTCCCCAGGTCTGATCCTCGATGAACCACTTGTCAGGTAATCCGACCAATCAGGAGTTAGCGACTGTCTTCGAACTTACTTCGCGTACCTTGAGTGTGATCCATGAGGCAAGCGAGTATGCGGTAGATACGACGAGCGGCATTGTAAAGATCAGTTCGTCCAAGCATTCCGTGCCACCACACTTCCGCGTACCTCCAAAAAGGTTATCCAGCAAGTATCGAAATGGGGTTGAGCCAACCCACGCGCCCGTTTGCAGAACTCCGTTGCCCGCGAAGAGCATGTCGTGTACGCCAAATCCGAACCAGAATAGGCCTGGGATCCAAGCCCAACGGGCCCGTTTGTCAGCCAGAGAAGGGGAACGTGCGACCAAAATACCCAGCAAGATCGCTACCGTACTCATGCAGGGCACGAATGCCTGTAAAGTCGTGTTCTGATACCAGCCACCGGCAAACCCCTCTGGAAAGAACCCCACCATAGACGAGACGAAAACCGCGCCGAAGAAATGCAGAACGACGATGGTGGCCGACAGTGCAAAATGCGCTGCGCGCTCTGTTGACCTTAAGTTCTTCAGCACGGTAGGACTGGTGCTGAACAAACGTGGAAACAGGAACCCCGTGCGGCGGCGATGCTCGGCAAACTCGGGACCAAATTCGCCGGCCAACAGGGCTTCTTCCTTTCTTGCCTTCCAGATGATCCCCGCAAAAATCACAGCGAATACGACGAGCGCCCTGTAGCGATCCACGGCGAGGACCGAGCCGGCCCACATCGTGAGGATGCCGGTATAGATCGGATGGCGGATTCTGGCGTAAGGTCCCGAACGAATCAGTTGATGTTCTTCGCGCAGCGCGACTGTTCCGCTCCAGAAGCGGCCGAGGTGATAGCGGGCCCAAATCGTGATTGCCAGTCCAATCCACGTGAGCGCAATCGCGAAGTAGGGCAACCACCAAATCTTTGGAACAAACGGGCCATTGAGAACGTCCCACCTGAAGGCAGCTGAGTACAACAGAACCAAAAGAACGATCGTCAAGGCCAGGCGCCCGAATCTCTGGACGGGTGGTTCGCGCCGTTTCATCCGGTTCACGCGAAAGGCGGAAACGAACCAGTAGAACAGGAAAATGAGCCACGCTGAGTCAATCCACCAAGTGGTATCAAACATGGCAGCTATCCTCCCGAGTTCGAGAGCGAAAAGCAAGCTGGCCAAATGGTGCGACCAACTCCTGATTAACGCGCTTGTCGGGCAGTTGCCCAGGGACTTCGGTCGGACGTTCAAGACCGACCCGATACCTGCCGTTACGGGTTGATTCTCAACAATTCGCGCTATAGTGGCGGCCGTGGAAAGCGCACAACTTGCGGCGATTTCCGGGCATCCGACAGACAGACCATGATGCGCACTTCGATGCGAACTTTTTCGCTAGTGGCGGCCGCGCTGCTCCTCGGTGCCTGTGTGTCGGCGCAGACCGACTCCTCGCCCGAAAAGAAGAATCCTCCCGCGAACCGGGCAGCCGCGTCGCTGCCGGAGGACAAGCATGAAGGTCTAAGCGTCTCGGTGAATTCGTACACGAGTCCCGAGCGCGCCAAGGAGAAATTCGGCAAAGCGAATCCCCTGTCGGTCGGCATCCTGCCGGTGGAAGTGTTTCTCCGCAACGAGACGACGCAGGCGATGCGCATCGACGTGAGCACGATCCAGCTCTCCGTGCGTTTTCCGAGCGGGCGGCATCAGGACGTCGATTCGATGCCTGCCGGCGAAGTGGCCGCGACCGTCGCGCACCCCAACGGCCCTCCATCTCCGCAAACGCGCCGATTCCCGGTCGGCATCGGCTCCGTCACCGACAAGAAGACCGACAAGATGCTCGAGACTCTGGGCCCGCTCGCGCTGGACGCGGATATCGTGCCGCCCATGGCGACGATTCACGGCTTCCTCTATTTCGACTTGAACGGCGATCTTTCGCTCGCGGGAGCGGCTAGCCTCTACGTGCCGGACGTGACAACAGTCCCAGCCAATAAGCCGCTGATGTTCTTCGAAGTCCCTCTCGGCAAATGACCCTGACGCGACTGCCCGACGACCGCCCCGGCCGGGCGAGGTTTGCCTCCTGCTTTCCCGGCGGGTATCATGGTTGTTCTATGCCCCAGCCCCTGCGGAGACTGTGCCTCGCGCTTTTGGTCGTATTCCTGATCGCCGGCTCGCGGCCCGCTCGCGCGGCGGACGATCCCCCGACCTTTCCCCTGAGCGATGTAAAACCAGGACTGAAGGGCGTAGTCTATACGATTTTCGAGGGCGACAAGGTTGAAAAGATCGACCTGGAAGTGATCGGCGTGCTGCACAACGCCGTCGGTCCGAAACTCGACGTCATTTTGGTGCGGCTGCTTGGCGACAAGGTGCAACAAACGGGCGTCGTCGCGGGCATGAGCGGCAGCCCGGTATTTTTCGACGGCAGGCTGGCCGGCGCGCTGGCGCTCAAGCTGGGAACGTTTACTCGCGAAGCAATCGGCGGCGTGACGCCCATCGCCGACATGCTCGAAATCGAGCAAGCTCCGGCGGCCACTTCCGCAAGCGTGATGCGCTCACCGCGCGTGGCTGTGCCGGAACAATTCGCCGCGCGCACCGCTGCCGGCGCCGGACAGTTCCTGGTGCCCATCGAAACGCCGCTAGTGACCTCCGGATTGTTTCCCGAGACCCTCGCGCGCTTCGGCAAGGACTTTGCCTCCTGGGGAATGACGGCAATGGCCGGCGGCAGCGCGGCGCCCTCGCCCGATGACGCCAAGCTCCAGCCCGGCGATATGGTCGGAATCGACTTGGTCGAAGGCGATCTTTCGATCAGCTCGGGCTGTACCGTTACGACCGTGGTGCAAGACCGGATTCTCGCCTGCGGCCATCCCCTGTTTGGATTTGGATCCGTTCAAATGCCGCTTTCGCGCGCGCACGTGATCATGACGCTCGCCTCCGCCGCCTCCTCGACAAAAATCATCAGCACCGGCGGGACGATCGGCACGCTGACGCAGGACCGCCAGACGGCCGTGATGGGCACGCTCGGCGCAGGGCCGCGGATGATTCCTCTCGACGTGACACTCGACACTCCGGCGGAGCAAAAGAAATATCATTTCCAGGTGATCGAGAGCGCACAATTGACGCCCACTCTGGTGGCTACGGCCGCATACAACGGCATCGTCGGCAGCCCGGCGTACGGAGAAGGTTCGACCCTGCAAATGGACGGCACCATCGAGCTCAAGGGACACACCTCCGTGCAACTCGAAGACCTGTTTGCTCCCACCGATCAGACCACGCCCGCGGCGTTCTACGTGGCGACCGAAGTCATGTCCGATTTCGCGCGAATCTACTCGAATCCGTACGAGCTCCCGCAGATCGAGCGAATTGACCTGCACGTGAAAGCGCTGGCGGAGCGGCGCTGGGCCACGATTGACAACGCATGGGTCGAGCGGAGCGCGGTGCTGCCAGGCCAGTCGGTTGCCGTGAAAGTCCTTCTGCGGCCTTACCGCGGCGCGCCGTTCATCCAGGAAATTCCCGTCACGATTCCGGCCCAAACTACGCGCGGAACTTTGCAGCTCGTCGTCAGCGGCGCCGATTATTTGAATCGCAACGTGCAGTCGCTGGCGGTTACCTCTCAGGGACAACTTCCCGGCCTGGAAGAGCTCATTCAGTTGACCAACCGCGAGCGCCACAACGACCGCCTGTACGCCACTCTGCTTCAATCCACTCCGACCATGCTCGTCGAAGACAAGGAAATGCCGAACGTGCCGCTTTCGGCCATCAACGTTCTCGACCAGCGGCAAAATCCTGGGAACGCCAGGCTCCTGTTGCAATCCACGGCGGGAGAGTGGTCGGTGGAAATGCGCCAGGTGATTGCGGGCCAGCGCATGCTGACGATTACGGTGAAGTGATCCCCCGCCCCAAAAGGAGCTTCTGGTTGATGATGCAGCGAACGACTCTGGTGTGCCTGCTGGCCATCGCGATCCTGTTGCCGGTTGCCGCACGCGCGGAACACACGCGTTACTGGCGCCAAACGGATTTTTCCGAGTTCCAGAAAGGCACCGCCAAAGGCGTCGCCGTCCGCAGCGACGGAAGACTTCGCCCAGCTCCGAAATTCGATCCCTTCGCCGACCCGAATCTCGCCTATGTGTGGGCGCTGCGTCTGAACTCGCACGGTCAGCTTTACGCGGCCGGCGGCTCCGATGCCAAGGTCCTGCGATTCGACGATGCGGGCAAACCAACCACCGTGTTCGAATCCACGGAGCTCGCGGCGCAGACGATTGCATTTGATGCCGCGGACAATCTTTACGTCGGAACGTCGCCGGACGGCAAGATCTATCAGGTGACTCCCGACGGCCACAAGAGCGTCTTCTTCGAGCCCAAGACAAAATATATCTGGGCGTTGGCCGTTGATTCGCAGGGCGCGCTCTATGTGGCTACCGGCGACACGGGCAAAGTCTTCGTCGTCACGCCGGATGGCAAGGGCCAGCTTTTCTATCAGAGCCGCGAGCGCCACGCGCGATCGCTCGCCTTTGATTCCAAAGGGAATCTATTGATCGGAACCGAGCCGGACGGACTCGTCGTGCGCATCGAAATTGCGCGAAAATCGCCCAAAGCATCGCCTGAAGCGGGCGCCTCGTTCGTCGTGTATGAGACGAATAAGGCCGAGGTGACTTCGCTCGTCGCCGGTGCGGACGGAAATATCTATGCTGCTTCCGTCGGAGATAAAGTGCGCTCGCCGGGAATTCCGCGCATCCCGCAGGGGCTGGCTCCTCAGCCCGCCATTAACACCGTCACCGGACCCGGCGCCGTGTTATCACAATCGCAGCCGCCTCCGGCTCAAACAAACTTTCTTTTCCCGTTCCCCGGCATCGCGACAGCAGGCGGCGCCGAAGTGGTTCGCATCGCTCCGGACGGCTCTCCGCAAACGCTCTGGACGTCGCGCGACGATCTTGTGCTCGCCATGGGGCTTTCTCCCACCGGAAAGCTTTTGCTCGGGACCGGCAACAACGGAACGCTGATCGAACTCGATGGCGACGATTTCTATTCCAGCGTCGCGAATACCGCATCGGGGCAAGTTACCAGCCTGATTACCGGGCCCACGGGCAAAGTTTTCGTCGCCACCGCCAATCCCGGAAAAGTGTTCACTTTAGGCCCCGGATCGGAACCGAACGGAAGCTTTGAATCCGATGCCTTCGACGCCAAGATCTTTTCGCGCTGGGGCCGGTTGACCTGGTGGGGCGACAATGGGGCGGCACAAGGCAAAGTCGCGTTCTACGTCCGCTCTGGAAACACCTCGAGTCCCGAAGATAACTGGAGCCCGTGGGCAGGGCCATTCAAGAATTCCTCGGGAGAATCCGTGACCTGCCCGCCCGCGCGTTTCGTGCAATGGAAAGCAGTCTTCCTCGACACGGACCAGGGCGGCACGCCGAGTATTTCCTGGGTCAGCCTTGCCTACCAGCCGAAGAACGTCGCGCCGGTCGTAGACGATGTCGTTATCGAGGACCCCGGTATTCGCGCCGCGGGATTTCCCATGCCGCCGGCCGGCCCCGGAAACCCCGTTCCCGTCCAGCTCAGGAATCCGCGCGCTTTTAGAGCGAATTTGTCCGTTCAAATGCAGGGTGCGGATAACGCCGCTGGCAGCTCCAAAATGGAGCCTCCTCCGCAGGGATTCCAGCAGAAGGGTTATCAGAGCGTGCTCTGGAGCGCGCACGATGACAACGATGACGACCTCGTGTTCACGATCTATTTTCGCAGCGAAGCCGAGAAGGACTGGCGCGTTCTGAAGGACAAGCTGACGCAGCGCTACTATTCCTGGGACACCTCGTCCATGACGGACGGCGCCTACTACCTGAAGATCCTCGCGTCCGATTCGCCCTCCAATCCGGCCGATCAGGCCCTCTGGGACGTGAAAGAAAGCGAGCGCTGGATCGTCGCGAACACGCCGCCCCGGATTGAAAATCTGCGCGCCGGCTCTGGCCTGCTCAACAACAAGGCTTCCTTCGACGCCATCGCCGCCTCGAGCGCTATCGCGCGCGCGCAGTACAGCATTGATGCGGGCGACTGGCAGCTGATCTTCCCGACGGGCGTGCTCTCGGATTCATCGAAGGAAAGTTACTACCTGGAGCTTCCCGGGCTTCCCACCGGCGAACATACCCTCGCCGTGCAGGTTGCTGACGATTTCAACAACTCCACGACGGCGCAAACCACGTTCACGGTGCAACCGCGCGCGGTCGGCAGCAAATAAGCCCTTCCGTACCGGCAACTGTCAATTCGCCCAGTTCCTCGGCGCGACGGCGATGGGCTCGAATCGCTCCACGGTCGCGCCGAATCCTCGCCGGCCCTGCTGGTCGGTCTGATCGTCCACGTGAACCACCCGCGCGGTGCACCGCACCTGCTCGGGTCCCCGTCCGGTCAGTTCTCGTGGGAGCGTGAAAAACATTTCCAGAGGCTCGCCCACTTGCAGTGTCTCGCGGGAAGTAAAATAGACTCCGCGTTCGGATAGATTGAGCGCTTCGCCTTCCATCGTGGCGAGGTGAGTCAAAGTCTTGCCCCCCCGGGAGCCCGTAGCTGGCGGCGATCTCGTCCGCCTGGGCGTTTCGCCCGTTTGACGCGATACGAAAACGGAGCGGGACCACGCAGTCCTTCCGGGGCGAGCCACGGCGTTCTCTGCCTGACATGCTGTCCTCCTGACGCACTCGTACTGTCTGATTGCTGGTGTACTTCCGAAAGGGGTTTACCGAGGATGTCACCGGCCGCTGGGCCGGTCAAGAATCTTAATGTTCGCCGTGCGCGAACTCGACAGTCGACTACACGTCGTCTGGTCGCCAATCGGACGGCGGGAAATTGATTTTCCAGAATCCGGGCGCCGGGGCATCGAATTCGAGCGGGATGTGAAAACCTTCGGCTGTCGCGCGCGACGGACGCGCCACTTTGCAGTCCACTCGCTGCTTCGTGCTCCCGTGTTCCAGCACCAGCCGCGTTTCGACCGCAAGATTCTGCTTCATCACCACCACCGCGCCCTGCGGAGTCACGCTCAATGTCGCAGCGTCCAGCGTTGTCGCCTTCCCCTGAAGGGCCACGTGAATGTTGGCGCGGATGCGCAGCAGCACGCGCTGCCCGCGTCGGCGCTCCTGGCTCGATACCGCCGCTTTCACCGGCGCCGCTGCCGCGAGCGGCCTCGCTGCGGACTCTATGGAACTTCCAGTCGTGACATTCGCCTTCGTATGTGCCGCAGATGGTTTTCTTGCCGGGACGTTCAACGTGGTTATTTTCAAAGTTCCACCCCCCAGAAATTCAGATCGGCTGCGAGAAGCTCCACTCCCAGATCCCAGCCGTCGGGTCGTTGCGTTCCCTTCCACACCACCACACCATTCGCCGTCTGTCGCGTCGCGAGATTTGTCACCCGGACTGGCTCACGGACATTGATTTCTCTTGGGCTCACCAACAAGCAGCCATAGGTGTTCACCACGCGCGTGAATCCCGATTCGAAGCGCAATGGCCCACCGCTGCCTTTCCATTCGATGGTCACCGGGACGCGTGAGTTCATGCGAGGTCCGCGGCGCTTGCTTCTCATGCGCATGTCTTTGGGCAGGTCTTGCGCAAAAAGCATCCTGATGAAATCTCCTGAGGAATTCAGCGAAACACCTGAGTTCGGACGCCGCGTGTTTCGGGAATCGCGTTCGCTTGTACAAAGGCATGCTAGGCAGGATGGGGCAGGCGGTCAATGGTACGCAGAGACAGGCCTTTTCGCTGTCCGGAAGTACAAGCGAAAGTAGGGATCCTGAAATTGCCCGGCGGAATGACTCCGCCAAACTACGATCAGTCCGCGGAGCTTGGTCCTTCGGCAAGGTGGGGTTTTGCGATCCCCGCGATCCTTCCGAAACGGCGATCCATCCAGCTCTGGAACGAATCCATGTAAGTGTAAAACACCGGCGTGAGATAGAGCGTCACAAGTTGGGAGAAGATCAGCCCGCCGCAAACCGCCACACCCAACGGCCGCCGCGAATCCGCGCTCGATCCGAAACCTACGGCAATCGGGAGCGTACCCATCAGCGCAGCCATGGTGGTCATCATGATCGGCCGGAAACGCACCACGCAACCTTGATAGACCGCCTCGGCAGCGGTGGTGTTCCCTTCGCGTTCGCGCGCGATCGCGAAATCCACCATCATAATGGCGTTCTTCTTCACGATTCCGATCAGCATGATCACCCCGACGAACCCGTACAGATCGAGGCTGAAGCCGAAAATTTGCAGCGTCAGCAATGCACCGAAAGCCGCCGACGGCAGCCCCGAGAGAATCGTGATCGGATGAATGAAGCTCTCGTAAAGAACGCCCAATACGAGATAGATCACCAGAATCGCGATCAACAACAGGATTCCCAACCCGGTCAGCGAAGACTCAAACGCTTGCGCGGTGCCCTGAAACTGCGACGAGATGGTAGGTGGCAGGAATCGCGTCATGGCGTTGATCTGATTCACGGCTTCGCCGATGGCCACGCCCGGCTTCAGATTGAACGAAATGGTCACGGCGGGAAGCTGGCCCAGGTGATTCACCGTCAGAGGTCCCAGACTCGTTCCCAGGCTCGCGACGGCGCTGAGCGGGACCAGGTTTCCGGTGCTTGACCGGATGTAGAGCAGCGAAAGCGCCGTCGGATCCCTCTGGTATTTTTCTTCCAGCTCCATCACTACCCAGAATTCGTCGTTGGGAGCGTAAATCGTGGAAATCTGCCGCTGTCCGTACGCCGTATAGAGCGCGTTTTCCACCTGCTCCGCCGTGACGCCGAGAGCGGATGCCTTGTCGCGGTCCAGTTTGACGTCCACCTGGGGGTTCGCAATCTCCAAATCGCTGGTCACATCCTGAATGGAAGCAAGGCCCGCCATCTGCTGTTCGAAGCCTGTTGCCACGCGATACAGCTCCTCCGTATCGGGGCTCTGTAGCGTCAGCTGGTACGGGCTCTCCGTGACGTCCCCGCCGATCTGAATCGGCGGCGGATTTCTCAGGTACACCGAGATGCCCGGAACCTTTCCGAGCTTCATGCGCAGTTCCTGCATCACTTCGTTGATGTCCGGGTGGTGCATGAAAAGAGGCTCGGCCGCACGCAGCGCGCTTCCCACAACCGGCACGTCGTGGTACTTGCGCTCTAGCGCAACCATCGTCGGGCTGGGAATCTTGGGCCGCTGTGAAGGCGGCAGAAGATGTGAGAAGACGAACCCTGAGTTGCCACCACCACCTACCAGACCGATGGTCGAGAAGAATCCCTTGCGGTTGGGATCGGCGAGGAAAATCTTGTTCAACGCCTCCTGATGTTCCTTCATCGCATCGAACGAAATTCCCTGCGCGGCCCGCGTATATCCCTGCAGCGTGGATGAATCCACCTCGGGCAAAAAACCCTTGGGAATGCTGACGAACTGCCAGACGGTGGCAACCAGAATCAGCACCGAAGCGGCCATCACGAACGCTCTGTGTCGCAGAGCCCACTGCAACGAGTTCTCGTACCGGTTCAGCAAACGGTCGAAGAAACGCTCGAGCGACATGTAAACGCGTCCGTGCTTCAGCGCGTGCTGCGGCCGTAGGAAACGGCTGCACAGCATCGGCGTGAGCGTCAGCGACACCAACCCCGACACCAGCACCGCCATCATGATGACCACGGCGAATTCGTGCAGCAGACGCCCGATGATCCCGCCCATGAACAGCACGGGAATGAACACCGCGGCCAGGGAAATCGTCATCGAGACGATCGTGAATCCGATCTCGCGCGATCCCTTCAACGCCGCTTCCAGCGGTGTTTCGCCCGTCTCCAGGTGGCGCACGATGTTTTCAAGCATCACGATCGCGTCGTCCACCACGAAGCCCACCGAAAGCGTCATGGCCATCAGCGACAGGTTGTCAACGGTGTAGTCCAGCAGGTACATCACCGCGAATGTCCCGATCAACGACATCGGCAGCGCGATGCTGGGAATCACGGTGGCCGAAAGATTCCGCAGGAAGAGGAATATGACCAGCACGACCATGCAGATCGCGACAAACAGCGTGAATTTTACTTCGTTCACTGACGCGCGGATCGTCTCCGACCGGTCGTACACTTCGACCAGATTGACCGCGGGCGGAAGGATTGCGCGGAACTGCGGCAATATCGCGTGGACCCCATCGACGACTTCCACCGTGTTCGTCCCCGGTTGCCGCTGCACTGCCAGAATGATGGCGTGCTCGTCGTTGTAGGAATTCGTGATCTTGTCGTCCTGCACCCCGTCCACAACATTGCCGAGCTCATCCAGCCGGACCGGCGACCCGTTGCGATACGCCACGATCAGCGGCCGATAAAGCGAAGCCCGGGTCAGCTGGCCATTCGTCTGCACCGTGTAGGCCTTGTGTTCGCCATACAGCGTGCCCGTCGGAAGATTCACATTCGCGTTCTGGACCGCCGTCGTGACTTCATCGATTCCAATCTGGCGCGCCGCCAGCGCCTGCGGGTCCAGATTGATTCTCACCGCGTATTTCTGCGATCCGAAAACTCTTACCTGTGCCACGCCCTTGACCATCGAAATGCGCTGTGCCAGCAGCGTCTCGGCGTACTGGTCCACCACCTGCGGCGGCAGCGTGGACGAGCCGAGTGCAAGGAAAAGAACCGGCTGGTCGGCCGGGTTGTTCTTTTGAAATGTTGGCGGGCTCGGCATGCTGGGCGGCAGCTGGCTTTGCACGCGCGAGATGGCCGCCTGCACGTCCTGAGCGGCCGCGTCGATATTGCGGCTCAGATCGAATTGCAGAGTGATGTCGGTGCTTCCCAGGCGGCTCGTGGAAGTCATCGAATCCACACCCGCGATGGTCGAAAACTGCTTCTCAAGAGGCGTCGCCACAGCCGCCGCCATCGTGTCCGGACTCGCCCCGGGCAGGTTTGCCCCAACGTCAATCGTCGGATAGTCAACCGTTGGCAGGTCGCTCACCGCAAGCGAACGATAGCTGATGATCCCGAAAATGAGGATCGCCGCCATCAGCAGCGTCGTCATGATGGGGCGGCGAATGAATGGTTCAGATATGTTCATGGCTGCGCGCTTCCACTCGCGCCAGGCGCGTTGGTGACTTGCACTTTCATGCCCGGGATCAGCCGAAGCTGGCCGTCGGTGACCACCGTTTCGCCCGGCTGGAGTCCGCTGCTGATTACGGTATCGGCGCCGACGGTCCGCCCGGCCTTCACCGTTCGTTGTTCGACCGACGAATCGGACTTGACGACGTATACAAAATCCCCATTCTGCCCGTTCTGTACCGTCTGGGAAGGCACCACGGTTGCGTTTTCGTCCTGAGCGAGACGCAGCAACACCGTCGAGAACTGGCCTGGCCAGAGGCGATTGTCCGAATTATCGAACGTGGCCTTCAGCTTGATCGTCCCCGTCGTGTTGTCCACTGTGTTATCCACGAACGTGAGATATCCGATTTCGGCCTTCGTGTCTCCATAGGGTGTTGCTTCCACTCGCAGGCGGCCCTGCTTCATGAATTTCCCAACGTTTCCGAGATACTGCTCCGGAATCGAAAAGTCCATGAAGATCGGCGAAATTTGGTTGATGACGATGAGAATCGGCACGTCATTCTGCTTTACGATGTTTCCCGGATATACCTGAATCGCGCCGGTGCGTCCCGCCGTCGGCGCGTAAATCTTGCAGTAGTCCAATTGAAGTTGCGCGGACTGCACCGCAGCCTCGTCCGCTCGCACGGCGGCCTGCTGCGCATCGGCGTTCGCCTCCATCTGGTCGAGCGTTTCCTTGGGCGCCACGCCCGCTTTGTAAAGCGCCGCGTACCGTTCTGCCTGCACCCGATTGAGCTGCGCCTGCGCCTTGTCGCGCGCGAGCGATGCCTGCGCCTGCGCGAGCGACGCCTCAAACGGCCGGGCATCGAGCGTGAAAAGAAGGTCGCCCTTTCTTACGAACTGCCCTTCCTTGATGTGCACTTCCTCGAGTACGGCGTTCACCTGCGCTTTGATCGAAACGTTCGTGTACGCTTCCGCCGATCCAATCGCCGTCAGATCAATCGGGACGGTCTTCTGCTCGGCCTTGGCAACCACGACGGGCACCGCGAACATCGGCGCCGTATGCACCGTTTTCGTGTTGCAGCCTCCTGCGAACGCGAGCAGCGTGAACGTGCCGAGACGAATGGCCCTGCGGGTATGATTGCTATTCATTGATGGTCGTTTTCCTGTCTTCCGTAACGCCCCGTTCAAATTATCCACCGGCGAGGCGCACAAACGCCATCACCTTGCGGACCGCGCGGGGATCGCATGAATGGTTCCGCGTTCTCAAGCCGTCTGAGGTCCGGCTGGCTGCCTTCCCGAGGTGCTATATGCTTGAAAGGCGTACAAATTAGACGCGCCAGGCCGACGCAAAGTTTCGGGCAAGTCCCTCTTTTTCAACCCGCAGCGGCCTGATCGAGGAACCATGCAACGCGCCCTTCCGGCCGGATCCTGCCCGCCGGATACTGGCTGGGTTTCGACGCGGGCTCGCTCCGGAGCGCGGCAACGATCTCGCGCTTATCCGCCCCGCAAACCAGAAAGAACGTATTGCGCGCCTGATTGAGCACCACCGGCGTCAGCGTAAGCCGTTGGGAGGGCTTGGCAGGGGCCTCTACCGCCATCACCCACCGCTTTTTTTCTTCCAGCGCCGGCGAACCCGGAAAAAGTGAGGCTGTGTGTCCCTCCACGCCCAGACCTAGAAGCTGCAGGTCGAACGCCGGCGGCTTCGAGCCAAAGAATCCACGAAGCTCGGCTTCATACGCTTCCGCCGCCCCTTGCGGTGTTGAAAAATCCTCGGGCCCCGGCATCGGATGCACGTGATTCCCCGGAATAGGCACGCGCGAAATAAGAGTCTCCCGCGTCATGCGGTAATTGCTTAGCGCATCATCCTTCCGAACGTACCTCTCATCTCCCCAAAATAAATGGACGCAAGTCCATGCCGTGGGCGCGCCCTGCCTCTCCGCCTCCGCCCACAGCTCATATAGCTTTGCCGGAGTCCGCCCGCCGGATAGCGCAATCGTAAACCGCCCTCGCTCCGCGATCGCGTCGCGCATGACCAGCCGCATTTCCTCGAACGCAGCTCGGCTCACCGCATCGAGATCGGGAAGTACTCGCGTGTCCATCTTCGTGGGTGTGGCAACTGCGCACGGCCGCTGCTACTTCGTCTTCTGCACCGCATGTCCGCCAAATTCATTGCGCATCATGGCCAGAATCTTGTTGGCGAATGGCTCCGTATCCTGCGAACGGAACCTCGCATCGAGCGCGCCCGTCAGCGTCGGCAACGGAACGCCCAGCTCGATGCCCTCGATCGCGGTCCAGCGGCCTTCGCCGGAATCCGTCACGTACGCTCCAATTCCATCGAGCGTCGGATTCTTGGTCAGCGCATCCACCGTGAGATCCAGCAGCCACGAGCGCACCACGCTCCCGTGCTGCCATATCTTCGTGATCTGCAGCAGGTCCAGCCCGAATTCTTTCTTGTGGCGGAACAGGTCCAGTCCCTCCGCGTAAGCCTGCATCATCCCGTACTCGATTCCGTTGTGGACCATCTTTACGAAATGGCCCGCGCCGGCGGGTCCCACTCGCCCCCAGCCTTTGTCCGGCCCGGGGGCCAGCGTCTGAAAAATCGGCGCGAGCCGCTTCACCACTTCCGCGTCGCCGCCGATCATCAGGCTGTACCCTTCCTTCAGCCCCCAGATGCCGCCGCTTGTGCCCGAATCCACGAAGTTCAACTTCTTCTGCGCCAGCGCCGCGGCGCGCCGCATCGAGTCCCGGTAATACGAATTCCCGCCGTCAATGATCGTGTCGCCCGCCGCAAGATGCGGCGTTAGCAGATCGATCGTCTGGTCCACGGGCGCGCCCGCCGGAACCATCAGCCAGATCGCCCTCGGCGTCTTGAGCTGCGCGATCAGCTTCTCGATCGAATCAACGCCCGCCGCGCCTTTCTCGACCACGCGGCTCACCGCCGCCGCGTCTCGGTCGAGCCCCACGACGCGATGTCCGCCGCGCACCAGCCGCTCCACCATGAAGCCGCCCATCTTGCCCAGGCCAATCATCCCCAGTTCCATTGTTCTCTCCTCGATTCTGCTACCCCGCTACCGTCACTCCCAATTCCGCCAACTCCCCGCGCAACTGCTCCACATCCTGGAACTGGATCCCGTGCATCCCCATCTCGCGCGCGCATTCCAGATTCAACTCGCGATCGTCAATCAGCACGCATTCCGCCGGGTCGCGCTGCGTGATCTTCAGCGCCAGACTGTAAATCCCGCGGTCCGGCTTGCGCACGCCGAGGTAGCACGAACTGAAAAACGCCTCGAAACATTCCCTCAGGTGAAATCTCCGTATCCGGTAGGCGTTGATTTCGAGCGACTCGTTGTTCAAAGCCGCGTGCCGGTAGCGCCGCGTCTTCGCAAGTTGGTCCAGAAACTCGAGCGACTCCGGCATCGGCTCCGACTGCTCGAACATGAACTGCTTGAACTCTTCCGCCTGGAACGGGCGCGTCCGGTAAAAAACCGTTCGCCGCACGTATTCGTCGAGCGTGGCCTGGCCGCATTCAAACGCGTTGAGCAGCAGTTCGTGCCGGTCCTCGAAATCCGCCCAGTCCAGATCGAATTTCTCGACCGCCTTCCGCCGCGATCTGCGGTCCCATCCGTTCGTCAGGATGACGCCGCCGTTGTCCCAGAATAGCGTGCTGACTTCCGCCATGTGCCCTCTGCAGCGAATTCGCGCAGCACCCATTATCCTCATACCGCTTCCGCCGCAGAAGCACATTTCTCGCCCACCATCGTCAGCGGAAGGGCGGTGTATTCTACTCGCCTTGAATCACGGAATGAATCTCCCGGCGGTGTTCGTCGGGAAGCCCGGAGGTCTTTCGGCCCGGTGGAAGCGTGGGGCTTCAGCCCCACGAAAAATCGATGGCGGCGGCAGCCGTTTCCTTTGCGCTGCCTCTATCGCAGCATGTGCGCCTGTTGCACCCGCGGTGGCGGGTGTTCCCGCCGCGGACGCCTCATGCGCACGGCTTCGACCGGTGGGCCACCCAGTGCAGCGAGACTGCCTTCGGCGTCGAATCCGATAGAATGATGTCCTCCAAGGAAATGCTGACCATCTTCACCATCGGCCATTCCACGCATCCAATCCAGCACTTCCTCGAACTGCTGCAGGCCAACGCCGTCGCACAGTTGATCGACATTCGCACCATTCCGAAATCGCGCCACAATCCGCAGTTCAACTCCGATGCGCTCGCCGCATCCCTCCGCGCCGTCCACATTCGCTATGTTCACATGAAAGAACTCGGAGGCTTGCGTCACGCGCGCAAGGACTCGATCAATCTGGGCTGGCGCAACGCAAGTTTTCGCGGCTACGCCGACTACATGCAAACCGAAGAATTCGCAGCAGCGCTTGCCTGCGCGATCGAACTAGCCGCCGCCCACCCGAGTGTACTCATGTGCGCCGAAGCCGTCCCCTGGCGCTGCCACCGCTCGCTCGTCGCCGACGCGCTCGTCGTTCGCGGCATCCGCGTCCTTGAAATCATCGGCCTCGCCAAGCCGAAAGAACACGCGCTCACACCCTTCGCCCGCGTCAACGGCACGCGCATCACCTACCCCAGCGATCAGGCTTCGCTCATCCCTTCGTAAACGCCTCCCGCATTGACTCGATATGTATATGGCGTTAGCTTAAATACCGGACGATTCTTGAACGTGGCCGCGGAGGCGTTCCATGCGTTATTCAGCGATTGGGTTGCTTCTCCTCGGAGCTGCGCTGCTGTCGGCCTCCGACGATACGGGAACTAAAATGGTGGTGCGCACCACCCTGGCCGGGCACGCGAGCGAGCAAACTACGTACTGGCAAGGGGATCGAAAGCGCGTCGAATACCGCGGTTCCGTCGGGCGGAGGGCGACAGACGGCTCAACGCAATACGAGTACGGTCCTGCGAGTGTTTTCATCACGCGGTGCGACTTGGGACAGATCTTTCAGTTGAATCTCGATGCAGCCAAGTACACTTCCGCGCCATTTCCGCCCGTCCCTTTGACCAAGAAGCAGATGGAAGCGCGCGCCGCGCGGCAGCCAGGGATGCCGTGGCCTGCGAAGCCAACCCTGCGAGTCGAGCGGACAACGGTGGACACGGGAGAACGGAAAGAATCTTTTGGTCACATCGCCAGACACGTCATCACCACACAGAAGCAGACTCCTCTGGAGGGCTCCCAGCTCCCAACCGCAAGA
This sequence comes from uncultured Acidobacteriota bacterium, assembly GCA_963752925.1. Taxonomy (GTDB): domain Bacteria; phylum Acidobacteriota; class Terriglobia; order Acidiferrales; family UBA7541; genus Palsa-295. Next base: position 210,634 of record CAVVZY010000010.1, read on the forward strand.
AAGCGTGGAGGACGGATGGTACATCGACCTCGATCAACAACTATCCTGCAGCCCTAAGTGGTATGCGGGAGCGCGAGGCTATGGATTTTGGCTGGCGTCCTCGTCCGGCCAGCCGCCCGAACGCCCCGAGTTCGTCGAGATTGGCAAACCCGAAATGGGTTTTGCCGTAGAGCAAGTGGCCACCTCGAAGCTGGATTACACCCTGCCTGACGGAACTAGGAATCACTTGGAATCAAAGTCTGAGGTTGTCGTAACGCACCTTCAGGAAGGCCCGCTCGACCCGACGCTCTTCGAGGTCCCTCGGGGATTCAAGCACGTGGACCATCTCGACCAATCAGCGACCATGCCGGCATCCGGACATCCCAAAACTTTCTGGGAGCGCCTCAAGGCCAGAGCGGCCGCTCTCTTTGGTTAAGCCGACGAATTTAATGCGGCGGCGGGGCGTCGCGCACCGCAGCCGCCGGCTTCTTCATGATGAACGCAAGCGGAATCAGGCACGCCACCACCACGGCCAGCGTCGCAACCACATCCCGGAACGCTAGCGCCGCTGCTTGTTGCTGCATCATCATTGCTATGCGGCCATAGGCTTGATGAGTCGCGTCCGCCGCGCTTGCGCCCTGTCCGCGAAGCGACGCTGTGAGGCCTTCGACCATCTCGCGAAACCTCGGATTCCCGTTTTGCATGTTCGCCGAAAGATAGGTCTGCCTCCGTTGCGTCGTGCGCGTCACCATCGTGCTCACGATTGCGATGCCCGCGCTCCCTCCTACGTTCCGGACGAAATTCATCATGCTCGCGACCTGATTGTTTTTCTCGCGCGGTATGCCCGCGTAGCACAGCACATTCGATGGAATGAAGATGAACGCCAGGCCCGCCACCTGGTAGGTGCGCAGCATCGCCGCCGTCCCGAAGTCCATCCCCAGGCTCAAATGCGTCGACATGTGATACAGCCCCAGCGACGTTGCCGCGTACCCGACCACCAACAGGTATCGCGCATCCATCTTCCCGCTCAACACGCCGGCAAACGGCATGGTGAGCATCATCAGAAATCCGCCCAGCGCCATGCACTCGCCCGCTTGCTGCGCGGAATATCCCATCAGCGTCTGAAGAAACTCCGGCAGCAGCACCGTCGTGCCGTACAAAACCGAGCCAAGCATCAACATCGAAAACATTGCTGTCGCGAAATTGCGCCTCTTCAACAGCTTCAACTCGACGATCGGATGCGGATGCCTCCATTCCCACCAGACCCACACCATCAAAATGATCGACGCGATGATGGTCCCGCCCAGAACCCAGTGCGACGCGAACCAATCTAGCTCTTGTCCCTTGTCGAGCACCATCTGCAGCGTTCCCACGCCCAGGGCTACCAGCCCCAGCCCCGTGTAATCAATCCCAACCTTTCTCGCTTTGATCCGCTCCTCTTTCAGATACGGCGGATCCTCGACAAAACGGTTTGTCATGTAGAGCGATATCAGGCTGATGGGCACGTTGATGTAAAAAATCCAGCGCCAGTTGTAGTTGTCGGTGATCCAGCCGCCGATCGTCGGACCGATCGCCGGCGCCAGCACCACCGCCATGGCGTACATCGAAAACGCCATCCCTCTTTGCGAGGGAAGAAACGTATCTGCCAGAATCGATTGTTCGCTCGGCTGCAGGCCGCCGCCGCCGATTCCCTGAAGCACGCGGAAGAAGACCAGCATCCCCAGCGTCGGAGCAAGTCCACAAAGAAAACTGCTCCCCGCGAACAGCACCACGCAGGACATGTAATAACGTTTGCGTCCGAATCGCGTCGCCAGCCATGCGCTGACCGGCAGCACGATGCCGTTCGACACCAGATAACTCGTCAGCACCCACGTGGATTCGTTGATGCTCGCGCCAAACGTTCCCGCGATATGCGGCAGGGCGATGTTGGCGATGGACGTGTCCAGCACCTCCATAAAGGTGGCGAGCGTCACCGTGAAGGCGACCAGCCAGGGGTTGTAGCGGGGGCGCCACAAAGCGTGGACGTCAATGATTGCGGTTGCGGCTGCCATGAATTCTTGTTGTATTCGGCCGGATTCTCAAATAATATACATGCATGTATGTATGCTGTAAAGCCGTCGATGCTTTCGTGGTGCGGACACTTGAAGCCGCGCCGTGGTGTTTAGGGGGTCGGAGCTTCCAGCTCCGACAGTTCCGGCCGGCGCGAAGCGCCGTACCAATGCGCAGCCTCACCCGCAGCAAGTATTTCCCCGCTGTTTCCGGTTCGTGCATGCTGGAGCGACCGTGAATCACGCGCGCGTGCTTCGTGGCGGCGCTCGAATTCCGGCGCGCGCTCCTGCAGCCACGTCTCGCCAGCAGGCCCGCACCGACGCCACTAAGCGAAAGCTGCTTGTCGCTGCGGAACAGATCTTTGCGCGCGATGGATTTGAGGCGGCGCGCCTGGAGGATATCGCCGGGCTAGCCGGTTACACCCGCGGCGCTTTCTACGCCAATTTCCAGAGTAAGGAAGATATTTTCTTCGCGCTGCTCGAGCGCTGGGTCGGACAGCGCATCTCCGAAGTGGCCGCTCTGCTCGCCCAGCAGGAAAGCCCCGCAAAGCTTCTGCGCGCGCTGCGCGAGCACTACGCTCAGATCACCCAGGACCGCCGCCTCGCGCTCCTCTCGCTCGAATTCAAGCTCTTTGCCATTCGTCATCCGGAAGCGCACGCGCGATTGCGCGCGCGCCAGCGGCGTCTTCGCGCTTCCGGAGGCGACCTCCTTCGGCGCATCGCACGCGTGACCGGCCGCACGCTCCCGGTTTCATGCACCGCGGCCGCCACTGGATTCGGCGCGCTCTCCAGCGCCCTCTCGCTTGAGCACTTCGTCGATCCCTCCATGGTTTCCGAGCAGGAAATTCGCCGCTTGCTCGTCGTTTTCTTCGACGCGGTCCTCGGAAGCAATCCCGCGAAGTAAGATCTTGGTTCGATTCCCTTCCCCGAGCCGCTCTCGTGCGATTTCAGATTTTGTGGCACAGTAGTCAGCGATGGCTGCTGCCGGGAATCCCAGGCAACTGGGCACTGTCGCGTTTACCTATCCCTCCTACCGGCTGTTCCAGACCGCGCGGTTTTTCATCGTCCTCGCCACGGAGATGCAGTCCGTCGCGATCGGATGGCAGGTGTACGAAATCACCCGGAGCAAGCTGGATCTTGGCCTCGTCGGCTTGTGGCAATTTCTGCCAGGGATCCTGCTGTTCCTGGTTTCAGGCCATACCGCCGATCGCTACGACCGCCGCAAGATCCTTGCCGTGGGCTACGCCGGATTCGCGGTTTGCTCGGCGCTTCTGCTTACTATTAGCTTGCGCCACATCCATTCCGTCCGCCTGATTTACAGCGTTGTCGTGATGGTCGGCATCGTGCGCTGTTTCAACGCGCCGGCCAGCCGCGCGATCCTGCCGTTGCTGGTGCCCGAGGAACAATTCCAGGGCGCGTTTGCGTGGGCCTCGATGATTTTCGAGGCCGCTACAATTCTGGGCCCCGCGGCCGGCGGATTGATTTACGGAATCTTCCGCACGCCTTCCGTGGTGTACGCCGCGGCGGCGGTGGCCGCCGCGGCCGCCGCGTTTTCGATGCTCGGCGTGATTCCGAAATTTCGGCCGCGGGCCAGAGAACCGTTCAGCGGGAGGGCCGTGCTCGCCGGCCTGCGCTACATCTGGCGTGAAAAAATGGTTCTGGGGTCGATCTCGCTCGACATGTTCGCGGTGCTGCTCGGCGGCGCGGTCTATCTGCTTCCGGTGTTCGCGAGTGACATCCTTCATACCGGCCCGCTGGGACTGGGATTGCTACGCTGCGCGCCCGCGATTGGCGCCGCAGCAATGGCGCTGCTGCTGGCAAACCACCCGTTGGGACACAACGCCGGCGCGAAAATGCTGTGGTGCGTGGTTGGATTCGGCGTGGCCACGATTCTTTTCGGCCTCTCGCATAGCATGGTGCTTTCGATGGTCGCGCTGATTTTGGTCGGCGCGACGGACATGGTCAGCGTGGTAATCCGCGGAATCCTGATTCAGCTTTTCACTCCAAACGAAATGCGCGGGCGCGTGAACGCCGTGGACATGATTTTCATCGGCACTTCGAACGAGCTTGGCGGCTTCGAATCAGGTGTGACTGCGCAACTAATCGGCACGATTCCCGCCGTGATCGTCGGAGGGATCGGCGCGATCGTGGTGACCGCGGCGTGCGCGGTGCTGCTTCCCGAACTGCGGAAGCTCGACGACCTTCCCGTTGCGGAAAACGTACGCAAAGCTCCTGCGCCGATCGGCTAGCGCTCGACGAGTGCTTAGCTGGCGCCTAGCTCGCGCTGGCTTTTTTCTCCGGCGGCGGGGCGACCGCGCCCTCGTAGAGGTAGCCGCGCCTCCACTCCCGCACGGTGACGCCGCCGCTGAGGCGCGACTGCATCCCCGACCCGTAGAAATTGTAGGGGTGGACGGCCTCGGGTGCGCCGACGTCATTGAGGCGCTTGCGCAGATCCGCGGGAATTGAGAAATCGAGCGAGCCGAGATTGTCCGCGAGTTGCGCGGTTTTCGTCACGCCGAGAATGATCGAGGTCACGCCGGGCTGCGTGCCGAGCCAGTTCAGCGCGACTTGCGCGGGCGTCTTGCCGATCTGCTTGGTGACGTCGAGCAGCGTATCGAGAACCCGCCAGTTGTGGTCCGTGAATTTGTTGAAGATCGGATTCGGCATAGTGAGGCGGCCTTCGCCTTTTCCGGTGGCCCCTTCCCTCTTGTATTTTCCGGTGAGGAGGCCACCCGCGAGCGGGCTCCAGGGGCAGAGGCCGATGCCAAGTTCCTGCGCGGCGGGAATGTGCTCGCGTTCGATATTGCGCTCGGCGAGCGAGTACTCGAGCTGCAGCGTGGCGCAGCGTTCGAGGCCGCCCTTTTCAGCGAGGGTTTGCGCGCGCGTGAAATACCACGCGGGCGTGTCGGACAAACCGTAGTAACGGATTTTTCCTTCACGGATCAGATCGGTCAGAGTCGAGATGACTTCTTCGACGGGAGTGATCAAATCCCATGAGTGCAAATAATAGAGATCGATGTAATCGGTCTTGAGGCGCTTCAAAGAGCCTTCGAGCGCGCGATAAATATTCTTGCGGCCGTTGCCGCCGGCGTTGGGATTGCCCGGCTGCGAGCCGAAAGTAAATTTCGTGGCGATGGCGAGCTTGTCGCGCAAGCCGCGCTCGGCGACATATTTTCCTACGATCTCCTCGCTCTGGCCCATCTGGTAGCCGTCGGCGGTATCGATGAAATTGCCGCCCGGCTCGACGTATTGATCGAGCATCTGATGCGAAAGTTTTTCGTCCGCGCCCCAGCCCCATCCGGTGCCGAAGCCCATGGCCCCAAGGCAGAGCGGGCTGACGCGAAGTCCAGTGCGTCCGAGCGTGGTGTATTCGTTCAATCTCATATGATTCCTCCTGAAAGGAAAGTGGCTAGTGGCGAGTGGTTAGTGGCTAGAAAACGACGAGTTGAGAAATTCGAGTCGGAGAGGGGCGCACGTTGCGCGAATCGAGAAATCGGACCCTCGAAAAAGTGTTTCGCTTTGTTGGGGTGCCCATCGTTTGTTTTCAGCGAGTTGCGCTGAAAAAGAAGTGCGACGGTGTTTCGCTTCTTTTGGCGAAATCGAAAGGTGGAAGCGGAAAATCGGACAATCGCACGCCCACTTGAAATCGGGCCCTCGAAAAAGTGTGACACTTCGTTGGGGTGCCCATCGTTTGTTTTCAATGACTTACGTGTGAACTTACTCGGCATGGTGTGACACTTAATTTGGCGCTGCGTGCCATGGTTAATGGCCCCGACACGGAGCGCCTCTGCGCGCCGGAGACAAGGGAGTCCAGTCGGCGCAGCTACCCAAGGCTGCGCGCTGGCCGAGGGGCAAAAATCCTCCGCCGCGATCTTGCGATCACCTTTTGCGCCAATGCTGGTCATGCTTTTCACGCGACTATCTTAGTACATGGGGAGGGAAGCGCAAGGGTGAGCGTGTGTGGACTTTTAAGGGCGGTGGTTAGTGACTAGTGGCGAGTGGCTAGAGCTGGCCCCCACACTCCGTGGCTTGCGTCTATACCAATATGGGCATATTCTTTGCATTGAAACTATGACACGAAAACGGATTGCGCGCAGCGAGATTCTGGTCGAGAGGAGCAGCGGGAATGTGTATGCGGATCTGGGCTACACCGACAGCGACGACATGATGGTAAAGGCGCAAATTGTGACGAAGATCGCGGAGATCATCGAGCAGCGTCGGCTGACTCAAGAACAGGCGGCGAAAATACTTCGGCTCACCCAGCCAAAGATTTCGCGATTGCTTCGCGGGCAATTTCGGGGAATTTCGGAGAGGCGGCTGCTACGCTGTCTGATCCGGCTGGGCCGGGATGTTCAGATCATAGTGAAACAGACGCCGAGGCGGCGCGCTCAGGGTCGTTTGACGGTGCGGTTTGCCTGACACCGCCGCGATCGCGAGGATATTATTGCACGAGAGCTGCAGTGCAAGAATGCGCTGCTGTGGACTCATGTTTGCGCAACCAAGCCCCAAGTGTCCGTCGACAGGATATCTTTTCGCTGCCACCCAATTGGAGCAACTCGGCTAGCGTTGTGGTATCGTCCGACAAGTCACGCGAGAGGTAGCGCACGCCGACAACGGTAGGCAGTTGATCATGAAAAGCTACGATTCACGAACCTATAGCATCAACGATTTCGTCGAGTGGGACTCGGCTGGTCAGCTCGAGTTGAATCCTCGATTTCAACGTAGGCCCGTGTGGACTGACAAGGCCAAGAGCTTTCTAATCGATACGATATTAAGAGGCAAACCTATTCCGAAGATATTCATACGCCAGAAGATTAACGTTTCAACTAAAACGTCCATACGCGAAGTCGTGGATGGGCAGCAGCGGCTCCGTACGATCTTGTCGTTCATTAAGGACGGCTTCGTTGTCAGCAAGAGGCAGAACCCGGAGTACGGTGGCCTGCGCTTTAGCCAGCTTCCCGAGGAAATACAGGCGCAGATGCTTGCGTACGAGGTCTCGGTCGACCTCCTGATAAACCTGCCGGACCCTGAAGTGCTGGACATTTTTAGCCGTTTGAACTCATATGCGGTGATTCTAAATGAGCAAGAGAAAATAAATGCAGATCACTTCGGTCCCTTTAAAGCGCTCGCGGACAAGATAGGCCACAAATACTATAGCTATTGGACCGAGCAGGGCATCCTCACGGCTAAGAACATCATGCGAATGCAGGAAGTGAACCTCGTCGCAGATCTACTTATCGCGGCCCTTGAGGGGATCAAGTCAAAAAAACAAATTAAGAAATTTTACGACGTATACGAGGCAAACTTTGAACACGATGTCGTCGCTCTCGAGGTGCAGTTCGATGCCGTGGTCTCAAAGATCTCCGAACTTTACCCCGAAGGCCTTTCGGATACGGAATTCAGAAGGCCGCATCTCTACTATTCGCTCTTTACGGCAGTTGCACACTGTCTGTTTGGGCTACCACAACTTCAGCCTCATCCGAACCATCTAGTCGACGCATCGCTAGTGACAGCGCGCAATGGGCTTGAGGAGGTAGAGGAGATTTTTCAAACCGAGGAATTGGCTCGTCTCAGCAAAGAAAAACAACAATTCCTTCAGGACTCGCGGCGTGCGACTACGGACGAAAAAGTTCGCGAGAGAAGGACCGTGTTCCTTCTGAACTTGATCGGATAAGTCGTCGCCGTGCCACTGACCGCAATACTCGCAGAACTTAGAACATGCGTCGCGCAGTGCGATAATCTGATTGCCAACTCTCATCAAGCTAATGCGAACGGTGTTCCGCTCTTGCCGTTAGAAGATCGCAAGCAGATCACCGTGGCGGCATTTCTCAACGCATTTATTGGCTGGGAGACTTTTCTCGAGTCTTCCCTTGCAGCGCTAATGATGGGAAGTCCAACTTTAACGGGTACCCATCCAGTCAGATTCGTCTCACCGCACAGCCTTGAGGCCGCTCACGCGTTGATTAAGGGTGTCAACCGATACTTCGACTACGGGAATCAAGAAAACGTTAAGAGGATCGTAAATCTTTACTTCCAGAATGGTTATCCTTACGAACCGCACTTAAGCTCAATCACCTCGGAGCTGGCGGATCTTCGGACGATGCGGAACTCATCGGCGCACCTAACTTCGACGACGCAGACGGCCTTGGAAAGCTTGGCTCTCCGAATATTGTCTCGGCCCAGCCCCAACATAGACCTATACACTCTCTTAACGACAACGGATCCGCGGGCGGCAGGAGGGGCCACGGTTTTCTTGACTTACAAGAACAAGCTCGTAGTAGCTGCCGAACTCATTGCTCGGGGTTAGCTCCTGGAGAATACAGGGAGAACGTCGCGCGATGCCCGGCGGCTCCGCTTGCCACAAGCCAAAAAAAGCAAAGGCCAAAGCGTAAACGACCCGGCCGACTATGAGTTTTTCCGCTCTGCAAACATCGTAAGTGGCGCTACCTGTCGCGATGAGCTATTACCTTTGGAGCGGATCAAGTGTACCTTGGTTTTTGTACCCTGTTGGTTTAGGAGGTCGTGACCCTGAGCGAGAGCGTTCTTGATTAACGCTGATTCGACGATATCCAAGACCTTGCTCATCCTCTGCCCGGGCTTCAAGTACAATCGCCCCACGAGCAAGATGCGGCGACCAGAGTGCGCGTTCTTGACGCCCATCATGAGCCGTAGGTTGTTGAATTGACCCTCGATGCGGCCCTTCAGGCTTGATGCTTGGCCGACATAAAGAGGCAGAACGCTCTTACCGAACTTACGAGCAAAGATATACACTCCGGACTTGCCCGAAAAACGGTCAAGGCCGCGGCAATGATAAATCTGGTTTAGCTTTGATCCATCTCTTAGCCGGATCGGCTTGTCCCATTTCAGATCAATTCTCACAAGATGACCCTCCCGATATAGATCCTGCACTACCCTGTTAGGCTGTTCCATCTTATCCATATATATAAGTGTCGGTATGCTAAACAGCTTGAACGTTTTCTAGCCTCGACAAGATGACCCGACGCCCTTAGCAGGCGGCCCTGTCCGCAATAGAGAGAAGAGACAGCGAACGTCAAAGGCGGGATTGCCGGCCCTTCCTGCGTCAGGGTAAACCCATTCAGCCTCGCCGCCTGCGAGGCCTTCAGGGTAAATCGGAGTGCGCGCCGAAACAAAAAAACGCCGGCAAGCGGCCCTTCCTCCGTCAGGGTAAATAGGCGCGTTGCGCCGTTCGTTTATGTCAGGGCTGCCCGTTTGGTCGCCGCGGCGACCTCAGGGTAAAAAGCTCTGACCTACACCCCGCCCGCGTTGCCGACCAAGGGCGTCGGGACGCACACGACGCGACACATTCGGCTGCGCTCAGTCCGGGAAGGCGGCCGCCACGGAAGCAGCGGAAAAGAGCCGGCGAGACGCCAGCGGTACAATGCAAGGCCTGAGACAACGGCGCCCACTTGAAAAGTGGCCGCTACAAGGGCAAGCCCAAAGGCAGGATGCCCGCCTAAAGGCGTGCGCTACGAAAGCGGAAGAAACGTCAACATCCCCACCCTTTGCTGCGCAAAGGATGGGGCACCCGGCAACGACAACGGCAAGATGCCTGCCTAAAGGCGTGCGTTACGAAAGCGGAAGAAACGTCAACATCCCCACCCTTTGCTGCGCAAAGGATGGGGCACCCGGCAACGACAACGGCAGGATGCCCGCCTTCCCGGCAAGGGACGCCGGGACCCCAGAAAGCGGGGAAAGGCGGCCGCTACGAAGGCAACCGCAACGGCAAGATGCCCGCCTAAAGGCGTGCGCTACGAAAGCAGGGCGCAGCAAGCAGCGCCCTTGCGAAGGCAAAATCAATTTCGGGGGTTGGTGGCGAAGACGGAGAGCTCGGGGGTGAAGCCTCGGTCGTCCATTTCGAGGATGGCTTTGACCATGTGGGCGATGTCCTCGGGGCGAAGCTTGGTGGGGTTTTCTTTTTGGTCGAAGCCGGCGACGACGGAAAAATTAGTGAGGACTTCGCTGGGATTGACGAGCATGACGCGGACATTGTGCTTGCGGAGCTCGGCGCGCCAGCATTCCGTCATGCCGCGAAGCGCGAACTTGCTGGCGTAGTAGGCGGTGCCGTTGGCGGCGCCGGTGAGGCCGGCGGTCGAGGAGATGTTGACGATGTTGCCGCGCTGGCGCGCGATGAAGTGCCTTGCCGCGCCGCGGGCCATGAGCATCGCTCCGGTAACGTTGGTGGCGAAGACGGACTCGAAGCTGGCGAGGTCGAAGTCCACGAGATTCTTGAAGACGCCGAAGCCTGCGTTGTTGACGAGAATATCGAGGTCACCGAATTTGTCGAGGACTTCGCGATAGGTGCGGTCCACGTCGGCTTCCTTGGTGACGTCCGCGCGGATGGCATGGACTTTCAGGGCGCCGGCGGTTTCTCTAAGGCGGCGGTCGTCGCGGCCGGTGATGGCCACGCGCGCTCCGCTGGCCGCGAGAGTTTGGGCGATGGCGCGTCCGATGCCGCTGCTGCCGCCCGTGATCAATGCCACCGCGTTTTGCAGGTTCATTTTGCCTCCGAAGGAAATTCAGCCGGCGGACGATTGTACTCCAGGCGGATTGGTTGAGATGAATCCCACCCTCAGAAGAGGAGGATGGGGCACACGGAGAGCCAGTGCGGAATAACTCAAGAACATGCTGCGGTAGAAGCAGCGCAACGGAAGGCGCTGCGCGCCAGCTCTTATGTCGGAGCTAAAGCTGTTTGATCTCATGACATCCGTTACAGTTTGTATCAGGACATCCGTTACACCGGTACGGGTAGAGTTTCGTTCCAGGGAGGGCTGGAACGATGCCGTGGCGGAGGACGGATGTGAGTGCGGAGCGGGTGAAGTTTGTGGTGCGGGCGGCGAGCGGGCAAGAGCGCATGGCGGCGCTGTGCCGGGAGTTTGGAATTTCGCGGCCGACGGGCTATCGCTGGCGCCGGCGTTTCGAGCAAGCCGGCAGCGTGACGGCGGTGATCGAGCGCAGCCGACGTCCCGAGCACAGCCCGTCGCGGACCTGCGTGGAGAACGAAGAGCGGGTGGTGGTTCTGCGACAGAAGTACGCCTGGGGCGCCAAGAAGCTAGAGGTGCTGTTGCGAGAGCAGGGCGCGCCGCTGAGAGCGATCACCATCCATCGGATTTTGAAGCGTCGCGGCCTGGTGCGGAAGAAAGATTCGCATCCGCCGGCGCTGGAGCGGTTCGAGCGCGCGTCTCCGAACGAGCTGTGGCAGATGGACGGCAAGGGCGAGTATCGCGGCGGAGAAGCGGCGTGTTATCCGCTGTCGATCCTGGACGATCACAGCCGCTATGCGGTGGGGCTGTACGGCCTGCGCGCTTTCACGGCCGAGCTGGTGTATCCCTGCGTGGTGCGGACGATGGAGCATTACGGTGTTCCGCAGGCCATGCTGATGGATCACGGCAGCATCTGGTGGGGGACGAAGAACGGGTATGGATTAACGTGGATGTCGGTGCGACTGATCGAGCAGGGGATCGGGTTGATCTACGGGCGGGTGCATCATCCGCAGACCCAGGGGAAAGTGGAGCGGTTCCATCGCACGCTGGATGAGGCCATGCGCTATCGGGGAAAACCGGAGCGGCTGAGGGAGTGGGAGCAAGCGCTGGAAGAATTTCGCCGGGTGTACAACGAGGAGCGGCCGCATCAGGCGTTGGGGATGAAGAGGCCGGCGGAACGCTATCGGCCTAGCGCGAGGAGCTATCAAGCAGAGCCTCGGGAATGGGACTATGCGGAGGGAAGCACGGTGCGGCGGTTGAACGCCAAGGGATTTCTCTACTGGGAAGGCAGGAACTGGTTCGTGTGCGAAGCGCTGGCGGGGCGGCGCGTGCGGGTCGAGACAGTGGGAGAGCTGTTGCTGGTGAGCTACCGGCACATGTACGTGCGGGAGATCGATCGCCGACAGGGGGCGACGCGAGCGTTCGTCCGCCCGCGCGCCGTTGGGAGGGCTCTCCGGTCGCCCTGCGGGCTCCCTCCGAGCCCTCCCAACGGAGAACAAAACCAAAACCCGGAAGTGTAACGGATGTCCTGATACACGGTGTAACGCATGTCATGATACAAAACAGCTAAAGCTCCGACCCCCAAAACTTCACAACTTTCTTGCACGCCGCTGCGGTGCAGGATGAAGAAAGCTTGTTGCGGGTGAGGCTGCGCAGTGGCAGGCGCTGCGCGCCGACCTCTATGTCAGGGCCGAAGCCCGGACCTACACCCCGACCGCCTGGCCTACGGTCTCGCCACAGGCGAGGCCTCAGGGCAAGAAGGCGGCCGCCACGGAAGCAGCGGAAAAGAGCCGGCGAGACGCCAGCGGTACAATGCAAGACCAGAGGCAACGGCGCCCACTTGAAAAGTGGCCGCTACAAAGGCAAAGGCCTCAGGTCTGAAGACCCTTCCCGCGTCAGGGCAGGCCTGAGCTACATGGGCCGGCAGCCTACGAAGGCAGACGAAAAGAGCCGGCGAGACGCCGGCGCTACGGGACAACGGCGCGCCGCGGCTCAGGACAAGTGGAATTGAACCTTGACGTCGAGGCGGATGGCAACGGGTTCGCCATCCAGAATTGTTGGCTCGTATTTTCTCTCCGCCACGGCTTTCAAGGCCGAGGCCAAGAGCAAGCCGGGGCCGCTGATCACCTGCACATGGGTGACGTTGCCCTGCTCGTCTATGATTGCTTCGAGGATGACCGTGCCTTCGACATGGGCCTGCCTTGCAATCGGGGAATAGACAACCGGCGGAGCATAGACCAGACGCGGTTCTCGCATGCCTGTGCTGATGCGAATGGGTCCCTTGGGCTTCGAGGCCGCGGGCGGAGGAGGCGGAGGCGCGGCGAGTGAACCGCCGAGAACGTCGCCCGTGCCGCCGGCTACGCCGCCCGCCATGTCTGAAATCGCGGGCGCGGCGGAACCGAGATCCGAGGCGGTCTCCACGATTTTCTTCGGAATGATCATGGGAGCGGTGAGCTGCGGGTGGGCGAACGTCTGCTTGGGCACGACCGTCTGCGCGTGAACGACGGGAGGGGACGGAGCGGCGGGGGGAGGCGGCGCCACCAAGAGAGTCTTCTCGAACTGATGGAGATCGATTGCCTCGGTAAGAAAGAGAGGGACGATCAAGAGCGCGCCGACGACTGCCGCCTGGACGGCGAATGCGACACCGGTTTGCGCGGCGCGTTTGCCGCGAGAAAGGGCGTCTTCCTCGAGGATCGCGGTGGCGAAGACGCCGGGTTTGCGCGCGCAAAACAGGAGGCGAAGTTGGGAAGCGTCCGACGAGGCTGTGAATCGAGACCTAAATTACGTTGCTGAAGTGCGCCTTCATTTGTTGCCGACATATTCATCTCCTTTTCACGTGGAACCGCAGCGACCATGGGGCTTCGTCGGAATCTCAACCGAGATCCAAACCGGGCCCACAGCGCCACCGCTCGTAAAAGCGGTGGAAAATCCCTTCTCCACGTGGAAAAGCGAGATGAAGCAACTACACTTTAAAGTCTTAGACAGTTTGCGGATTCGGCCAGAAAACCGCAAACTCAAAATACGAATCCGTGTGATTGAAGAAGATGATATCGGCGTACGCCGCAGATTTGCGGGGGGTTGCGAGCTAGTTTTTGACCTTCGCCGGATGCTTGTCTGGAAGCTCGAAGACCCAGACGGCGGCGCCGTGGTCGGGCGGAAGCTGGATTTCCGGAACGAGCACCGGGAACGTGACACTCTGCGCTCCGCCTGCGCCAACAACCACGGCGAGATACTGCTTGCCGTTGACGCTGTAGCTGACGGGGCAGGAGCTCGCCATGTCGTTCAGGCGGATTTTCCAGAGCTCGGCGCCAGTCGCGTCGTCGTAGGCGGCGAGATAGCGGTCGAGAGCGCCGACGAAGACAACTCCACCCGCGGTGTCGAGCGTACAGGTGGTAAGCGGAGCGCGCTGGCGGTCGATCCACAGCACTTTCTTCGTTTCGAGGTTGAAGGCTTCGAGGCGGCCGATTTTTCCGTCCTTGTTGTCGGGGCGCATGCGGATGAACCAGTTCACGCCAGAGGAGAGATTGCCGCGCTGGCCAGCAGGAGCGGGAATCAGGTCCATGCAGGATTCCGTGATCGGAACGTAGACGACTTTCGTTGCGGGATTGTAGGAGCCGGCGATCCATTCGCGGCCGCCGCCGGGATGCGGGCAGATCATGTGCGGCTTGCCGTCTCCGACGACGACGTCCGGATTGATGGTTTTTTCGCCGGTTTTCGGATCGATCGCGGTGACCACATTCTGGATGCCGAGATCGTGCGAGAAAATGTATTTTCCTGTCGCGGCATCCATGCCCTCGTAGATTCCCATCTTGCCCGAGGTGACGATCATCTTCCTGCCGCCGTCTTCGCCGGCGAGGTGCATCACCTGCTGCTCGAAGGCCCAATCGAGATCCCACTGATCGTTGTGCACGTGCTGAAAATACCAGACGAGTTTTCCCGTGTCGGGATTGAAGGCGAGCGTGCAATCGGTGAACAGCCCGTCGTTTGAGAATCCGGCAACGCGATGCAGCACCGGGCCGGTGTCGTACGTTTGACCGACGCCAAAGTAGGCGAGGTTCAGCTGGGGATCGTAGCTGCCAGCGGTCCAGACCGAAGCGCCATTGCGCTTTTCGGCAGGCAGGCCGTTCCAACTGTCGCCGGGATCACCGGGCTGGGCGATAGAGTGAAATCGCCAGGCTTCCTTGCCGGTCTCGGCATCGAGCGCCACGATGAAATTGCCGCCGGGCGATTGGCCGGCGAGTCCCTGCATCACTTTTCCCTTGGCGACGAGCGGACCGCCGGTGGTCTGGTAGCCCTTGGTGTAGTCGGCGAGCGCCGAATCCCAGATCACGCTGCCGGTCTTCACATCCAGAGCGACAATGTGATCGTCCGACGTGGGGACGTAGAGGCGATCGCCGTAAAGAGAGAAGTTGCGCTTGACGCTGAGCCGCGCGTCGCTTGGAAGCTGGCGCGAGTACTGCCACAGGAGATCGCCGGTGACGGCGTTGAGCGCCTGCACTTTGTCGCCGTAGCTGTCAACGAAGAGGACGCCGTCGTGCTCGAGCGGCGTGGCTTCGTTCTGTCCATTGGGCAGCGACCAGGCCCAGGCGACGCGCAGATCGCCGACGTTGCTCTTGTTGATTTGTTTCAGCGGGCTGAAGCCGTGATCGTCGTAGGTGCGGCGCCAGATCAGCCAGTCGGAGGCGGGCGGGTTAGCGAGCAGCGCATCGGTGACCGGCGAGAATTTTTCGAGCGGATTCGGCAGCACAACCGGCGTCATCGGCGGAGCGAGCGGCGAAAGCGGCATCATCGGTGCGGCGCGCGAGGTGCCTCCCCGGGGAATGGTCATCGCGGCCAGAGCATTTGTGTCGGTGGGCAGCGCCTTTTCGCCCGGCTGCACGCCGTTGGTTTGCAGAATAAATGCGACGAGCTGCGCGGTGGCGTCGGGGCCGAGCGAGCCGGGGCTCGCGGGCGGCATCTTCGTCGCGATGAAGGTGAAGAGCGCGGCGGCGTTCTGACCGCCCCAGTTGAGGCTGAAGGTGGCGCCGCGGAGCGAGCTGGCAAATTCGCTGCCGCCGAGATTCGTGCCGTGGCAGCTGGCGCAGTTTTTCGCGTAGGCGTCCTTTCCCTGCGCGGCCTGCGCGGCGGTGAACGTGGCGACGTTGCGGCTGTTGCCGATCTGCATGTTCTGCGCGAGAAGCGGCGCGGGCGCGAGAGCCGCGATGAACGCGGCCATCGCGACGAAACAACCAAGCACGGCGAGACGAATGGATTTCTTCTGCGGCCTCATGCTGCCCCCCGGGAGTTTCGCCGTGCATTGAATCACTATCGAATTGGGAAGACTAGGGGAAATGTTGAGAAGGCATTAGGACTCACCCCGGAGAGGACGGAGAAAACCAAAAGACATGACACAGAGGGCACCGAGGATGCACAGAGATCAAAGAGAAATCTTCATGACCCACCGCAGAGAGGCAGAGAAAGAACGGAGTAAGGCACAAGACTTAACACAGAGATCACTGAGGATGCACAGAGCACATCTATGAAGGCGTCGGCGTTGTCAAGAGACACCCGTGCAGTAACGAGATTTTGTCTCGTTGCTTCTTCCACAGAATCTTTTCGCTGGCCGACCAAGGCTCGCTTCCTTCGAATCCTGCGGTGGTTTGCTCCACCAGCCATCTATTCGGTCTGAACCGCGACCATGATTCATTGCGAACTCCCTCCACGACTTCGGAGGGAGGCAGGGTGCCCAATCACAGAGTCGATGAGTGCATCAGTCCTCTGCCCGAGCTGCCCTGCATGGGAGCCGGCGACTGCGGGGCGTTGTTCTGCTCGAATTCCCGCAACCGCCAGTACAACTTCACCGCCAGCTTCCTGGCGACAGCCACGGCGGCGATCTTGCGTCCGCGGCGGAAGGCCAGACGCTGATAGACCCGCTGTAGTTCCGGATCTTTCCGCACCGCCATCCAAGCCGCTTCCACCAGCAGCCAGCGCATCATGCGGTTGCCCTGTTTGCTGATGTGGCCGAATCGCTGCGTCCCGCCGCTACTGTGCTCGCTGGGATTCAGGCCCAGGTAACCGGCCACCTGTTTCCCACGAGGAAAACGCTGCGCCGTTCCCAGCGTCAGAACGAACGCCAGGCTCACGATCGGACCGACGCCGTCCTGCCGCATCAACTCGACGGCATCGTTCCGTGCGCGCGCTTGCTGCTCGATCTGCCGGGTGAGATCGGCGATCTGCGCGTCCAGATCGTCCAGCAGGCGCAGCAGGCCCTGCCGGCGTTGCGCTGCCCAGCGGTCCAGCGACAGCGATTCCAACTTCGGTCTTCCGGCCTGGGTCCAGAAGCGCGTGCCGGGAAAAACTCCCTGGCTGCGGGCCAGCGCCGACAGCTGGTTGCGCACCTGCGTGCGCCAGCCCACCAGCTTGTGACGATGCACCAGCAGTTGACGAGAATCCCGCTCGGCCGGCGTGGGAATCCAGATGCTCGGGAAACGATCGGTGAGCAGCAATTCCAGCAGCTGCCGCGCATCCCGCGCGTCCGTCTTCTGCTTCCGCACCACCGAAGCGCGAATCGTGGCCGGATCGCCCACCTGCAACCGGTGCCCGCAACGGTCCAGCAGCCGCTCGAACCACTGCGCCGTGCAGCTGGCCTCCATCCCGATGCGCGCTCCGCGCGGTAACGACTCGTAGAACGCTTCGGCTTCGTTGGTTTCATGGCTCAGCCGCCGTTCGACGATCTCGCCCGTCTCCTGGTTCATCGCTGCCACCTGCTGATAGCGCGGATGAAAATCACAACCTATAATCCACATGAGTCGGCTCCTTTCTTGCGGGCCTTGGTCGGTTAGCGCTGCCAAGTGTACTCGCTCGCAAGGAGCCGACGCCTTCATGGCATCACCGAGAAATCCTGAGAAGCTCAACTATTGCGAGGGCGGCTGATTCACGGCGAGCAGCGCTTCGACGCGAGCTGTGATTTCGGCTTTCAACTGGCCATTGAAGTCGCCGCTGGCGGGGCTGGCGAAACCGGCGTGGATGCTTTTGACGAGGCCGTCGCGGCCGATGAAGACTGTGGTGGGCCAGGAGTTGAGGTTGACGAGCTGCGGGATTTTCTTGTTCACGTCGTCGGGATCGCCGCCGACGAGCACCGTGTACCGAATGCCGTAGTGCCAGACGAACGCGCGCAAGCGCGCCAGATCGTCCATCTGCGCAGGCTCCTCAAAATCGAGCGCGACGATCTCGAGGCCGCGGTCGCGGTATTTGCGATAGAGATCGGCGAGGAACGGGGCCTCGTCGTGGCAATTGGGGCACCAGCTTCCGGTGATGACGACGAGAACGACCTTGCCGAGGAAGCGCGCATCGGTATTGGAAACAATGCGCCCGGAGAGATCGGGAAAACGGAACTCTAATGGCTTTTGTGCGTCCGCGACCCGCGTGTGCTGCGCGGGGTCGGTGGGCTCGGGCAAACCGTTGGCGCGAGCGTCCGCCGGACGATAGGCCAGGAGTTCTCTCTTGCCGTTGTAGTCGTTCAACGTGATGGCGAGGCTGCCATCCGGCTTCGGCGCCGCCTCCATCACATACGGGCGCTCGCCGGAAAAATGGCTAAGGACGAATTTGCCGTCGCGGTAGCGTCCCGTGAGCGCGCCGGTATCGCCATCGACGCGCAGAATCGCGGCGGAGACGTCCGCGCCGGACTGCCGTACGATGAATCGCCACGCGGACTCGCCCTTGGGACTCTTCACTTCAATTTCCCACAGGCCGCCGATTGAAGGAACGCTGCCCGCGGGCGGTTCCGGCTGAGGAATGAATCGCTTCGCCTGAAAAGACAGAGTTCTGGGCGCGCCGGGGTCGAACTTGCCTTCGATCGTGCCCTTCAACTCGCCGCCTTCGAGGCTGGCATTCAGCTTTTCCGCGTACTGGTCGAAGTTGAGGCGGATGGCGTCGCGCAGTTGGCGTCCACTGGTTGAAGTGACGCGCTCGTCGCCATTGATGAACGCGCCCTGGAGCTTCTCGCCCTTGCCGGAAATATCAATGCGGAAGGGAATGGTCATGCCGTCGACAACGACGGTGCCTTCCCACTGGCCGGCGACGGATTGCGCCGCCGCCGAAATGGCGAAGGTGAACCACGCGAGAACGCCGAGCGAGGCGACTGCGATGCGGGATCGAGTGCTCATGTGAGTTCCCTTCCCGGCGATTGTATCAGCAGCGCGGCGCAGGAAGGCCGCGCAATCGGCAGTGGTTCGCAGCGGTCTAGGTTTTCGGGTTTTCGCCGGAGCGCATCTTCCAGACGATTTGGCGCAGCATGCCCTGCCAGATGACGGCGTCACGGGCGGGCAGATTCAGGCGGCGAACCAGGCGGCGAATTCGCTGGTCTGCGTCCGCCACGCGGCGCAATTCGAGAAAACCGCTCAGGTGGAGCGCGTCGAGAAGCATCGTCGTGATTCGCTCCACTTCGTCCGCGGCCGCGGGCGGGAGTTTTTCGTGCAGGCGCGGCGTTTTCGGGTCGCGAACCAGTTCGTAGAGACACACCGCGACGGCCTGGCCCAAATTCATGGAGATATTCGCGTCGGAGGTGGGTACGCGAAGGAGCCAGTGGCAGTGGCTCATATCGTCGTTCGAGAGGCCGAATTTCTCCGAACCGAAAAGGAGCGCGACTTTGTTTTTTCCGAGCCGGCTGCGGATCAAGCGAGCGCCGTCTTCCAGGCGCCGGAGAGGCTGCTGCAATGTCCGGTGGCGGACCGCGGTGGTCCCTACGACCAGCGTGCAATCGGCCACGGCTTCGGCGACGGTCTTGAATTGTTCGGCGCTTGCGAGCACGTCCGACGCGCCGACGGCGGAGCGCGCCTCACGAAACGCGGGCTGGTACGGATTCACGACGCGCAGGTGACGGAAGCCGAAGTTGCTCATGGCGCGGGCGGCCGCGCCGATATTGAGCGGGTTGCGCGAAGAGACCAGAACGACGCGCAGGCGGTCGAGTTGGGCGGCAGTTGGCAAGCGCGGGCTATTCTAGCAGGGCGCCGCTTATTTCTTTGGATGCGAGGTGCTAAACGACGACCTGCCGAGCAGGAGTCGCGCTTCGGATTTGTCAATCGGCTCTATTTTCACCTCTCCAGGCCGGTACTGGCTCGCATCGCGGACTTTGACTCGGAAATAATAAGTTGCGCCAGCCTCGGCGTTCAGGTCGGCAGCCGAAGCCAGGCCAGAGCGCGCGTAGAACGTTGATTGCCAGTCCGTGCAGATGCTGTGCTCGCCCGGATCAACCGGAAAGAAGAAGTACGAATCGCCGTGGTTTGCGCCAATCCATGTGCCGTCCACGCCGACCCGCGTCGTCGCTTTCTCACTGCCGATCACGATGCCGGGTTGCACCCACATCGTCTGGACGACGTACACCAGCGCCTTCCCGTCCTGCGGCTTTGGAGATGGTGGGTGATCCTTGACGGTTTTGACGTCCCACCCGGCTTTGCTCGAGCCACATCCGCCGTCGCTTTGATCGTCAGAAGATTGCGCCTGCGTAAAGATCGGTAACCCGAGAAGAAGTGCCACGAGGAGAATTTTCAACATGAAACCCTCCATGCGAACCGAGATGTTGAACGGGGCCTGACCTCGATAGTGAGACGGCTTCTGCTCGGTCCGCGTTGCGGAGGCCGCCCCCAGTGTCGCGAGAAATACAATCGGAGGGGCGGCTTGACGGGCGTCGGAGGAACGTGGAATCATCCCGGTTTCCACAGACGATTCCAAGGGGAGCGTGAACCATGGCAACACAACTGGCGTCCGCGTATGCAGAGCTGGGGCTTTTCATCGGCGGCGAGTGGCTGTCGGCCGCGGGACGGAAAACTTCGCCGGTGATCAACCCGGCAACCGAGGAAGTGATCGGGCACCTTCCGCACGCAACGAAAGCCGACCTGGACCGCGCCCTCGCAGAGGCGGAGAAGGGATTCAAGCTGTGGCGCGCGGTTTTTCCGGACGCGCGCGGCAAGATCCTGAAGCGCGCGGCGGAGCTGATGCGCGAGCGCGCCGAGGAAATCGCGCGGATCGCGACGACCGAATCCGGAAAATCCATCCACGAGACCCGGATCGAAGTCCAGATGTCCGCCAACATTTTCGAGTGGTTCGCCGAAGAAGGACGCCGCGCCTACGGGCGCGTGCTGCCACAGCGGACGCCGGGCACTCGACTGGCGATCGTCAAGGAACCGGTCGGGCCGGTAGCCGCGTTTGCGCCGTGGAATTTTCCGATCGGCAATCCCGCGCGCAAGATCGGCGCGGCGCTGGGGGCAGGATGCTCGTGCATCCTGAAGCCGGCGGAGGAAACGCCTGCGTCGGGACTCGCGGTGGCGCGATGCCTGGTGGATGCAGGGCTGCCGGCGGGCGTGCTGGCGATTGTGTACGGCGTGCCGGCGGAAATTTCCGAACACCTGCTCGCGTCGCCCATCATTCGCAAGGTTTCGTTTACGGGCTCGATCCCGGTCGGCAAGCATTTAATGAAGCTGGCCGCGGAAGGCATGAAGCGCACAACGATGGAGCTGGGCGGGCACGCGCCGGTGCTGGTGTTCGACGATGTGGACGTCGAAAAGGTGCTCGACGCATGCGTCGTGGCGAAGTATCGCAACGCCGGCCAGGTGTGCGTGTCTCCCACTCGATTCTACGTGCATGAAAAGATCTACAACCGATTTGTGGAAGGATTTGCGGCGCGCGCAAAGGCTTTGCCGGTGGGCGATGGGATCAACGAGAAGAACAAGATGGGACCGCTCGTGCACGCGCGGCGATTGGCGGCTATCGAATCACTGATCGAGGACGCGAAGAACTCCGGCGCGAAGCTGCAGGCGGGCGGCACGCGGCTGAAAAGCCCCGGCTATTTTTACGCGCCAACCGTATTGTCCGACGTGCCGAACAAGGCGCGCATCATGAACGAAGAACCGTTCGGGCCGGTAGCGTTGATCAATTCGTTTTCCGATTACGACAGCGTAATACGCGAAGCCAATCGCCTGCCGTATGGCCTCGCGGCGTTTGCGTTCACGAATTCCGCGCACCGGGCCAAGCTTGTCGGCGAACAGCTTGAAGCGGGCATGGTCGGGGTGAACACGTTCCAGATTTCGGTGCCGGAATCGCCGTTCGGCGGAGTGAAGGAAAGCGGGCACGGCTCCGAGGAAGGCATCGAAGGGCTGGAAGCGTGCCTGGTGACGAAGTTCATCAGCGAGGCGTAGAAAACGACGGGGATCCTTCCATAGGAGACATGGATGCTTTTCGATTTCGGCAAAATTCCTCCGCGAGAGGGATACAAGCTTTTGGTTTCAACCATAACGCCACGCCCGATCGCGTGGATCACCAGCCTGAATGCGGCCGGGCGGCTGAACGCGGCGCCTTTTTCTTTTTTCAACGTTTTCTCGGGCGATCCTCCGGTGGTGGGGATCGGCATCGGGAGTCATGAGCCGGGCCGCGCGAAGGACACGCGGCGGAATATCCGGGAAACGAAAGAGTTCGTGGTGAATCTTGTCTCCGAAGACATGGCCGAAGCCATGAACATCACCGCGATCGAGTTCGAGCCCGAAGTTAACGAGATCGCGGAGGCGGAGCTGGAAACCATTCCTTCCGTCCATGTAAAGCCGCCGCGGATCGCCGCGAGCCCCGTGTCGATGGAATGCGCGCTGTTGCAAATCGTGGAGCTCGGACCGGACAACGCTCTGGTATTGGGGCGGGTGCTGGCGATGCATGTGCGCGACGATCTGGTGATCGATCCCGCGAAGCACTACGTTGACACGCCCGGGCTGAAGCTCATCGGGCGCATGCACGGCGCCGGATGGTACGCGCGCACTTCGGATCTTTTTAAGATGGACCGCATTCCGCGAGGCAACTGGACTCTGCGCGGAGACAAGAAGACGACCGTCCCGCGTTGACAGGCTCGCCGCGAAGGTGATACGAGAAGATCAGAACAAGGGTTGAAACTGCTCCGAATTGCGGGGGTGAGGCCATCATGACCACGAAGTTCCCGGACACATTTGACTACGCCGGATTCAACGCGCCGATGCGCACCGAGTGCGACATTTACGATCTCGTCGTCGAGGGAAATCTCCCGAAGGAGATCAACGGCTCGTGGTATCGCACGATCCCCGATCCGCAATATCCGCCGATGCTGGGCCACGACACGTACTTGAGCGGCGACGGCATGATCAGCGCGTTCAAATTCGAAAACGGCCACGTGGATTTCAAGATGAAGTACATCATGACCGACCGCCTGAAAGCCGACCGCAAGGCGCGCCGCGGGCTGTTCGGCCTGTACCGCAATCCGTATACCGACGATCCCAGCGTGAAGGGCATCAACCGCTGCGCCAACAATACGACCCCCATTTTCCACGGCGGGAAGCTACTCACCCTCAAAGAAGACGGCCTCGCGGTGGAAGTTCATCCCGAGTCGCTCGAAACGATCGGCGTGTTCAACTATCGCGGCAAGCTGAAGAGCCAGACCATGACCGCGCACACGCGCCTCGACGAGGACACCCAGGACCTGCACTTTTTCGGCTACGAGGCCAGCGGCTTGGCGACGCGCGACGTTTCCTACTGCGTGGCGGACAAAGAAGGCCAGCTCGTCAAAGAAGAATGGTTCCAGGTTCCTTATGTCTCGTTGATGCACGACTTCGCCGTGTCGAAGGAACACGTCATCTTCCCCGTCTTTCCGACCACGGCCAACCTCGACCGAATGAAGGCCGGTGGCGTTCACTGGGTCAGCGATCCGACCCTGGACGCCTACGTCGGCATCATGCCGCGCGACGGCCACACCAGCGACATGCACTGGTTCAAGCATCCCGCGTGTTCCGCGTTTCATTTCATGAACGCCTATACCGAAGGCAAATTCGTGCATCTCGATTTCGGCATCGGCAAATACGCGCCATTCCCGTTCATTCAAGAAGCGTCGCACATCCATCCGACGCCGGAAGACTTTGCATTCGGCCGGGTGGTGCGCTGGACGTTCGACATGTCCAAGCCGGGAGAGAAATTCGAGGAATACAAACTCGCGCCCGCGGGCGATTTCCCGCGCATCGCGAACAAGGATCACATGAAGGATTATTCCATCGGCTACTACGAGCGCTTCGATCCCGAGGCCGGCGCGCCGCTGGTCGCGGGCCCTGTCGGCGCCGGATTCAACACGCTCAGCCGGCTAGAAATAAAGAGCGGCAAGCTGAAGTCGTGGCATTCGAACCGGCCGGTCACGATCCAGGAAGAGGTCCACATTCCCTCGAAGCAGCCGGGCCACGAAGGTTATCTCGCGCTGATCGCCGACCTGCACGATACGCAGCTTTCAGATTTGCTGGTATTCGAAGCCGAGCACCTCGACAAAGGGCCGATCGCGACGGCGCATCTGCCGCTGCGTCTGCGCAATCAGGTTCACGGCAACTGGGTGACGGCGGAAGAACTGCAGTAGGCACTTCGAACACGCGGCCGGCGATTCGACAACACGATAAGGAGCCAGATGGCGCGCCAGACGGGGTTCTACGGCTGGAAATTGCTGGCGATCTTCTGGATCATCCTCTTCGCCAACTTCGCGTTTCCCCTTTACGGCGCAAGCGTCGTCAACACCTACATGGCCGAGGCCCTGCACTGGGACCGCACGCAGCTAGGGACGGCCTATGCGATCTATCAATTGATGATCGGAGTGCCCGCGCCGCTGATCTCAGTGCTCATTGCCAAGAAAGGCGCGCGATTCACCACGGCGATCGGTTGCTGGATCGTGGTCGGCGGCGCACTGCTGATGTCGTCCGTCGTACATACTAGCTGGCAAACCTATATCGTCTACAGCTTCACGATGGGTCTCGGTGCGATGACCGGCGGAATCCTCGTCGCGCAGACCGGCGTCAATCGCTGGTTCAATCGTTACAAAGGTCTCGCCATCACCATTGTCCACACCGGCACCACGTTCGGCGGCTTCGTTGCGGCGCGGCTTGTGGACAAAGTGATCCGCGCATCCGGCGGCAACTGGCGCGCGGGTTGGTGGTTGATGGCTGGCGTCAGCACGATCGCTGCGGTTCTCGCGATACTTTTCGTCCGCGAAATCCCGGCCGACCTCGGGCAATTTCCCGATGGCGCCACGGCGGAAGAATTCGCGAATCGCCCGGCGGGTTCGGGCGCGGGGGAGCGCGTGCATAAGACCAGCGAGCACTGGACGCTGCTCGACGCACTGCGCACTCCCGCGATCTGGCTAATACTGATTTCTCTTCTCGGATTCAGCGCCGGCTACCCCCTCTACATCGCGCATGGCAACGCGCATCTGCGCGATCTGGGATATTCCCCAGAGCAGGCCGCCTCGTCCATTTCGATCATGCTGCTCTCCGCGCTCTTTGGCACGCTCTTCTTCGCGGCCGTGGCGGACCGTATCGAACCTCGCCTCATTTGGGCCGCGGCGTCCGTCGTCTTCGCCGTGGGAATGTTCCTGGCGCTGCACGCCAGCGGCGCCGCAGGCCTGTACCTTTACGCAGTTCTGCTGGGCAGCTCGTTCGGAGTCTGTTTTTCCGCGATGATGGTTCTACCCGCGAACTACTACGGCGTGAAGGGCTATCCTCCGGTCATCTCGTTCATGATGGTGATCGGCACAACCGCTGGGGCTTTGGGCGCCAGAATTGCAGGCATGGTATTCGATCGCATCCACAGCTACACGCCCGTCTTCTATAGCGTCGCCGGGCTTTCAGTTCTTGGGGCGATTGTCTTGCTGCTGATGAAACCGGCGCGGAAGCCGCAAAGCACCCTGGCATCAGCCGCACCCGAGCACGCCTGAATCCCTTGCTCCTGCGAATTTCCGCCTGTATCTTCATTCCTCGCGGAGGGTGGCGATAAAATGGGCGGATTGCTGACGGGACAAATCGCGATCGTGACCGGCGGGGGCCGGGGAATCGGCAAGGGCATCGCGATGAGACTTGCGGCGGCGGGCGCGGCGGTGGCGCTGACGTCTCGAAATAAAGCGCAACTCGATCAGGTGCTCGCCGCAATCGAAGCCGCCGGAGGGCGAGGTTTGGCGGTCGCGGGCGACGCGACCAAACGCGAAGACGTCGCGCGCGTGGCGCGAGCAACCAGCGAAGAACTCGGCGGTGTTACGCTGCTGGTGAACAACGCCGGGCTGGCCGGTCCCTACGGTCCAATCGGGATCGTCGATCCAGACGCATGGTGGGCGGCGCAGGAAGTGCACATCCGTGCGCCGCTGTTGTTCATGAGCGCCGTATTGCCAGGAATGATCGAGCGCCGCGCCGGACGCATCATTAATATTTCGTCGCCGCGATGCCACATGCTGACGGCCAATCTTTCGGCTTACAGCCTCGGCAAGGCCGCGCAAAACAGGCTCGCGGAACTTGTCGCCAACGAGGTGAAGCAATACGGCGTGACAACATTTGCGCTGGACCCGGGCTCGATCATGACCGAGATGGCGGACGAGACGATGACTTCGCCCGATGCGCAGCGCTGGGTGCCACAAATGGTCGAGCGTTTACATGAAATGAAAGGGAAACTGGGGCCGCAGGATGGAATGCAGTGGTGCACCGACCGCTGCCTGGCGCTGGCCGCGGGGAAATATGACGCGCTTTCCGGCCGCTACATCGATCGAACGGACAATCCGGATGAAATGTTGAAGCAACCGGGCCCGAAGCCCGCGAGAACAAATCCTTGAATTGGAGAAGAATGCAACCATGAGAAAGCTCGATATTTTCACGCACATCTGGCCGAAGCCGTTTCACGAAGCGCTCCTGAAGACGACCGGGCAGATGAAGGACATTCATCGCCGAAGCGAGGCCGTGCCGATGATGACCGACCTCGACAAGCGCTTCGCGGTGATGGACAAATTCGACGAATATCAGCAGGTGCTTTCGCTTGCGGCTCCCCCGCCGGACGCTATGGGCACGCGCGACGCCTGGCGCGAGCTTTCGCGCATCGGCAGCGACAGCATGGCCGACCTTTGCCGAAAATATCCCGATCGCTTCCCGAGTTTCATCGCGTCGGTGGCCATGCGCGACCCGGAAGGCGCCGTCGAGGAGGCGCGCCGCGCGGTGAAGGAACTCGGCGCGTGCGGAATTCAAATCTATACCAACGTGAACGGGAAGCCGCTCGATGCGCCCGAATTTCGCCCGGTTTTCAAGGCGATGGAAACGCTCGATAAACCCATCTGGATTCATCCCGCGCGCACCGCTAGTTTTCCGGACTATCAGACCGAAGAGCTGTCGCTCTACGAAATCTGGTGGACGTTTGGCTGGCCTTACGAATCAAGCACGGCACAGGCGCGAATCGTGTTTTCGAAAATGCTTGATGAGATGCCCAAGCTGAAGATCATCATCCATCACGCCGGCGGCATGATTCCGTTCTTTGAAGGCCGCGTCGGCGCGGGCTGGGACCAGCTCGGCGCGCGCACGTCGAATGTGGATTACAAGCCGCTGTTGAAGGAGCTGAAGAAGCGCCCGCTCGACTACTTCAAGATGTTCTACGCGGATACGGCGACGTTCGGCTCGAAGGCTGCGCTGGTGTGCGCGCTCAGTTTCTACGGAATCGACCACGTTCTGTTCGCTTCGGACGCGCCCTTCGATCCCGAAGGCGGCCCGATGTACATTCGCGAAACGCTTCGCGTCATCGACTCGCTCGACATTTCCAAAGAGGACCGCGAAAAGCTTTACTACAAGAATGCGTGCGCGCTGCTCGGCATACGCTAGGCGCCAAAAATAAACAAGCGCCGCGGGAGGACCTTATCGTCCATCCAGCGGCGCTTGTACTTGCAGATGATCGACGAGCTTTGAAGCGCGACCCCGTATTATTTCAGCAGCTTCTCGATCGCCGCGATCACTTCGGGCGAATCAGGCGTGACCGCCGATTCGAAGCGCTGCACGACGTTGCCGTTGCGGTCCACCAGGAACTTCGTGAAGTTCCATTTGATGTCGCCGGCCACGGCGGGATTGGCGTCCTTGGTGAGATAGCTGTAAAGCGGCGCCTGGTCGTCGCCCTTCACTGAAATCTTTCCGTACACCGGAAACGTCACGTTGTACTTGCCGGTGCAAAATTTGGCAATCTCTTCGTTGGTACCGGGCTCCTGCCCGCCGAAATTATTCGCCGGGAAGCCGACAATCACGAAACCCTGGTCCTTGTACTTTTCGTAGGTGGCTTCGAGCGCCGTGTATTGCGGCGTGAATCCGCAGCGGCTCGCCACGTTGACAACCAGAACGACCTTGCCCTTGTAGCTCGCCAGCGGCGCGTCTTTGCCGTTCAGGAGCGGCAGGGTGAAGTCATAGATGCTCGATGCCGCGTATAGATTTGCTGCCGCCATAAGAACGATCACCCCCACGAGAAAATAGCCTAGAAAACCAGCCCTGCGCGAATTCTTCATTGTACCTCTCCAGTTCGAATCAGCGATTCGTCGAAATCCCGCCAAGCAGGACTCGTCGTTCCAAATCCACGACGCGTAGTAAGGATAGGCTCGCCACTCCCCCTGGTCAAGTAAAGCTCATCGGCCGCGATTTTCTGCGGTGAACGCGTTGCGCACGTTTCGTTGAGTCGAATCGGATCGGCGGGAATCCATTGTGCTATAGTTCGTTCAAGAGACTGCTGGCGCGGCGGGCGAGTTGCGAGTCGGGTTCCGCGAGCAGTACCGAGTTTCAGAAGCGGTCAAGGAGCGACGATGTTTCCTGAAGAGATGGTTGCGGGCATGCGTGAGGAACTAACGAGAGTCGGGTTTCGCGAAATGCGGACGCCGGCGGAAGTGGATTCCGTGCTGAAGCAGGAGAAGGGCACGGTGCTCGTCGTCGTGAACTCCGTCTGCGGATGCGCCGCCGGCAAGGCGCGTCCGGCCATTGCCAAAGCTCTCTCGAACAAAGCGCGCCCGGAAGTGCTGACGACCGTCTTCGCGGGGCAGGATCCGGAAGCAACGCAGCAGGCGCGAACTTACTTCACGGGATACGCGCCGTCGTCCCCCTCGATCGCACTGCTTCGTGACGGCAAGGTTGCGTTCATGATGGAGAGGCGCGACATCGAAAGCAGCGACCCGCTCACCATCGCGGCAGCTCTGACGCGCGCCTTCGATCGCATTTGCACGCCGGCCGCTACTCAAGCCACCCAGTAGCCGCTTCGAGTTCGCCGCGAGTCTTTCCGCTTTAAGAAGCTGTTCGTCTGCCATCTAAGCACACCCGCGCGTTGAGAGTATTTTCTCGGGATACCTACACAACCAACGTAATTACTGCTTGTTTCGGTTGCGGAAGGCCAGTTCGTCGAGAACCTGCCCGTTGGGAAGAGTTAGCGACATGAAAAGGCCGCCCTTTTCACCGCTCCTCAGCGGCCAGATGATGACGGAGATCTTATCGCCCGGCTTGAGGCTGGTCGATTTCCAGCCCTGCCGCGAGAGATTGTTCGGGCTGTTCAATTCGATGCTCCACTTGTCGGTCCCCCCATTTTCGTTCGGAACGTCGAGCTCGATCCAACTGTGGGGATTGGTCCACTCGAATTCGTTCACGACGCCCACGAGGGTCGTCTCCTTCGAGCGGTCGAACATCGCGAAAGAGTGGTGCGCGGAGGCGGAGCCTGCCACCAAGAGCAGGAATGCGCTCAACCACGCGATTTGAGATTTCTTCATCGTGGCCCCCAAATCAATAATAGCCGAATTCAGATCGAATTTGCGTTCCGCGCCGTACACCGCGCCTGCGTAAAGTACTATAATGCCCGCCGGAAATTGAAGATTTGTTTCATGCGCAAGGCTCGGCGTCGTTCGTGGCAACAGCGTCGTTCGAAATCGACGACCGAGCCTTGTCGAAATGGAGCGAGCATGAGATTTTCTGCGGCAATCGTCATTGTGTTGTCCGCCTTCGCGGGTTTCGGGGCAACATGCCAGGGCCAGGCGGCGCAACAACCGGCCAAGACCGCCGTCGTGCACAGAAACGTGGCTGCGATATCCGCTCTCGCCTCGTTGCCGGACTGGGCTGGCATCTGGACGTTCGATTTTCCGACTCCTGGCGGTCCCAAACCCGAGGAACCGTCGTTGACTCCCGCGTCGGCTGCGGAATTGAAAGTTCTGCTGGCCGAAGAAGCGAAAAATCAAGAGCCGGCGACCGAAAGCGCCAACTGCGTACCCCCCGGAATGCCGACCATCATGTTTCAACCTTACGATATCGAGTTCTTGTTTACGCCGGGGCGCGTCACAATTATTCAGGAAGCCTACATGCAGGTCCGGCGGGTGTTCACCGACGGTCGCAGCCATCCGCCCGACGTCGATCCCACGTTCAACGGCCATTCGATCGGGCATTGGGAAGGCGATACATTGGTAATCGACACTGTAGGACTAGGACACAGGCTGCCGCTCGGCTTCAATCGCCTTCAGCACGGACCGCAACTGCACGTGGTCGAACGAATTCATCTGCTTTCGCCCGACAAGATGGAAGATCAAATGACGTTGACTGACCCCGACGTGCTCGCAAAACCGTGGCACATGGTCCGAACCTACACGCGCCACCGCGATCTGGACCAGTTGGAATTCATCTGCGAGGAAAACAACCGCAATCCGATCGACAAGAATGGGAACGTGTCGACGATCATTCGCCATTGATCTTGATTTGCCGGCCGCTGAGCCACGTTGACTCGCTGACGCGGGCGTCGCATTCCTGGATACACCACGCGAATTCCGACTCCGGTGAGCCCGTGCTCCTTGCGATAGAATGGAACTACGTTGGATGAACGATTCTATCGCGCAACGATGAAGATCGGCGGCGGAACGCTGCTGGGGCGGCTGGCGTTCGCCTTCCTGGTGATCTGTTCGATTGCGCTGGGCGCGGCGATCGGGCTGCTGTTCGTTTACTCGAGCGACCTGCCGGAAATTCACGCGCTCGAGAGTTATCGCCCGGTCATCGTCACCCAGCTGTACGCGGACGACGGCCAGTCCATCGGCACATTCGCGCTTCAGCGGCGGATTCTCCTCACCTACAGCCAGATTCCGCCCGTCCTGCGGGACGCCATCATCACCACCGAAGACCAGCACTTCGAGCAGCACTGGGGCGTGGATTTTCCGCGCGTGCTCGAAGCCGCCTGGCGCGACGTGGTCAGCCATCGCGCCGCCGAAGGCGCCAGCACGCTGACGATGCAACTCGCCGGGGGACTTTTTCTGAACCGCTCCGACCGCAGCCTCCACCGCAAACTTCAGGAGACCATGCTGGCCCTGCAGATCGAGCGGCATTACACCAAGGATCAGATTTTCACGATGTACTGCAACCAGATCTATCTCGGCGCGGGAAATTACGGTTTCGAAGCGGCCTCGGAATACTATTTCAGCAAACCGGTGGGCCAGTTGACGCTCTCGGAGGCTGCGACGCTCGCCGCCATCATCCGCGGGCCGATCTATTCGCCGATCATTCATCCGGAACGCGCACGCGCGCGGCGGAATCTTGTGCTGTCGCTGCTGGCACACAACGGAAAGATCACCCAGGCGGTCGCCGAGACCACGAGCAAGCAGCCGCTCGGACTGCACGTCGCATCGCTGCGCAACGATCTGGCGCCCTATTTTGTCGAAGAGATTCGCCAGTATCTCGAGCATACCTACGGAACGGCCGCGGTCCACGAACAGGGCCTGCGCGCCTATACGACTCTGAACGTGGCCATGCAAAAGGCGGCGAACCAGGCTGTTCGCGACGGTCTGCATGCCTATGACCGCCGGCACGGCTGGCGCGGCAATCTTCCGAATATCCTTCGCGACAATCTCGGGTCGGTTGATACCTATCAGAACGACGACTGGAAAGGCCCGATCCAAAAGGGCGACTACGTGACGGGATTAGTGACGTCCGTGCAGCCGACGTTCGCGTATATCAAGATCGGTCCATACCGCGCCTTGCTCACGCCGGCGGATTTCGCGTGGACCGCGCACAAATCGGCCGCGGAAATTCTGAAACCGGGAGATGTGGTCACGGTGCAGATCAAGGAGCTGAACGGCACGGCGGCAGAAGTCGAGCTCGAGCAGGTTCCCGTCGCGCAAGCAGCGCTCATCGCCATTGACAATGCCACGGGCGAAATCAAGGCCATGGTCGGCGGTTACGATTTCGAGGATTCGAAATTCGACCGCGCGACTCAGGCCATGCGGCAGACCGGAAGCTCGTTCAAAGTGTACGTCTACGCGGAAGCACTGGCGCAGGGGGCCTCGCCCTTCGACACGGTCGTGGACGAACCGGTCACGTTCCATACCGGCGGCCAGGACTATTCGCCGCACAACTACGATGAGAAATTCGAAGGGCGCATCACGCTGCGCCGCGCGCTCGCCGATTCGCGCAACGTGCCGGCCGTGCGGCTGTTGAACAAGGTGGGCATCGAAAATACGGTTGACCTGGCGCGGAAATTCGGACTGACGAGTCCGCTGCCGCCGGTTCTGCCGCTTGCGCTCGGCGCTGCCGACCTCACGCTCATCGAGCACACATCCGCGTTCACGGTTTTTCCCGACGACGGCATCCATATCGAGCCGCACTACCTCCGCCGCGTGACGTCATACGATGGCGCGGTGATGGAGGAGTTGCGCCCGAATGTTACCGACGTGATTCCGCCGGACGTGGCGCGCACGATGGTGGCGATGCTCGAGGATGTGGTGCAGTTCGGCACCGGTGTTCGCGCGAAGGAGATCGGGCGCCCTTCCGGCGGCAAGACCGGGACGACTAACGATTTCACGGATGCCTGGTACATCGGGTTCACGCAGCAAATCACCACCGGCGTGTGGGTCGGCAACGACGCGCACGTAACGCTGGGCAAAAAAGAAACCGGCGCGCGCGCCGCGCTTCCCATCTGGATTCAATTCATGGAGCAGGGCATGCAGGGAATGCCGGTGGAAAATTTCCAAAACGTCGTGCCGCTCGAAAAGATGGCGGGAACGCATCCGGTGCAGGTGGATACGCCCGATACGGCCCCTCCCGCCGATGCCGCCGAGCAGGGCCTGACCGGACCGCCCGCGGCAGAACCGCCGCCCTCGAAGCCGCCCCAATAAGTAAGTATTGAAACCGCAGCCCGAATACAGATTCGTCACGGTTGCAGGCTTCGTTCGTCTATTCTCCGCGGAAGGGATCCCATCCGCCCGGATCGAGACGTTTGGCGCGGCCATCGGCGCCGACGAGCGTGATCTGCTTGCCGCGTTCGATTTCGCCGATGGCCGTAAGTTCTGCGAATCCCGGCGCGCTTCGCAGGCGCTCCACGTTCTTGCGCGGGACGGTGAAGAGCAGTTCGTAGTCCTCGCCGCCGTCGAGCGCCATCTGCAGTGGGTCAAGCCGCCGCTTTCGCAGCAAGCCAGATCGCGCGGCGGGAATCTTCACGCGCGGGATTCGCTCGGCCCAAAGCGCGCGCGCCAACCCCGCTCGCGGCGCACAGGCGGGCCAGGTCGGTCGAAAGACCGTCGGAGATGTCCATCATGGCTGTCGCCATCTTGCGCCGCGCAAGCCATTCGCCCAATTCGATTCGAATCTTCGGGTAGAGGTGCGCCTGCAGGAGCCGTCGACCGCTGGCGCGAGCGCTCGTGAGTCCCTGACGCATCAACTCGAGGCCCAACTGCGCCCGCCCGAGTCTTCCGCTCACATATAGAATGTCGCCCGGCCGCGCACCGGACCGCCGCACGGCCAGACCGCGACCCACTTCTCCGAGCACCGTGATACTGATCGAGACCCTGGGGCTCCTGGTTGTGTCTCCGCCAATAAGGCGCATCCCCAGCTGACGAGCCGCCCGCCCCATCCCGCGCAGGAACTCGTCGAGCCACTTCCCGGTGCGCTTTGCCGGCAGCGCAAGCGTCAACAGAAAGAGTCGCGGCTTGGCACCCATGGCGGCCAGGTCGCTCGCGGCGCGGACCAGCGCCTTAAACCCGACGGAGTCAGCCGGGTAGCTCCCCGCGAGGAAATGGACGCCTTCCAGAGACGCGTCGCAGCTCAACACCCACTCGGTTGTCCTATTGGGCGCCACGATCGCCGCGTCGTCGCCAATTCCCAGGCGCACTTCATCATGGCTCCGGCCAACGCCCCGGCTGGAAGGGACGGCCCTTGCTATCCGTTCGATCAGTTGCATTTCGCGATCCAACCTGTCCCTCGGTACAGTTGCGGCGACTTCTGCCGATAAGGTAGAGTTGTGGCTACACGGCCCATGAAGTATAGAGCGCCTCTGCTGGAGAAGCGAGTTTGGGGGCGCCTATGCAAAATGGAAGATCGGGGTTGACGCCAAGCTCCACGGTGGCTACAATCTGGCGGGTTTCGGACCAGGGCTCTCGGTTCAGGCTCAAGATCGAAGTTGTTCTGAGGAACACGGCTTAGCGCTGCAAGGGGCGAGCGTTTTCAAGCCGGCCGTAGTAAGAATCACTCGGATGAAAATAAAACGATGAGGGGTAAGTCTTCCTACACGTTTTTTATTGCTTCCAACGCCTCGGGCGGTATGAGACGGGTGCGCCTGCCGTGGTTCATCCTGCATGTGTTGGCAATCCTTGCAGTTGTGGGAGGCATCACCATCGCCGCGGGCATGGGTTCCTACTCCCGTATGCTCTGGAAGGCGACGAACTACAACTCCCTGCGCCGCGAGCAGGAAAACCTGAAGCAGCAGTACGTCCAGCTTCAGACGGAAGTCAAGGACACCAACCAGCGTCTGAATTCCCTGCAGTCCCTGGCGGGCGAAGTGGCCATGGCCTACGGCATCACCCGCTTCCACCAGACTCCTTTCGGCTTGACCGATTCCGAACCCGAGCCGGACGTCGAGTTCCAGAATTCCGTGGACGAATTCAGCTATCTTCAGAAGAACGCGACTGCCGTGGCCATGTCCAGCGCAGGGATGCGGCTCCTGCCGGCGTCGCAGCTCAGCAGCCTCGGCATCGTGCCCGCTCTTTGGCCTGTGATCGGCCATATCACGGGACACTTCGGCGAGAGGCTTGATCCGTTCAGTGGTGAGGGCGCTTTCCATGCGGGACTGGATATCGCATCGCACTACGGCGATGACGTCCGTGCGACCGCGGACGGCGTGGTACAGGAAGTGGCTCAGCGCGCGGGCTACGGGCGTTTGGTCGTCATCGACCACGGGTTTGGCGTAACCACCTGGTACGGCCACCTTTCGGGCTTCCATGTCCAGGGCGGCATGCACGTGAAATCAGGCGACGTGATCGGCTACGAAGGCGACAGCGGCCGCTCGACCGGCCCGCACCTGCACTACGAAGTTCGCATCTACAACACGCCGGTAAACCCCTGGCGCTACCTTCGCAACGTAACACCCACCGCCGCGGCGGCGACGACCACAGCGCCCCCATCGAACGGCGATTAATTTCTCTCCTGCTTCCCTGCCAGATCCGCCGCATTGAAAAACCCCTGATTGTCGGATAGAGTCGATTTCTCTTCGTTGATTGACTGACGGTCCGGCCACGCCCATCGGCGACAAATGATCTTTAACACCTGGGACTACTACCTTCTCTTCCTGATCCCGAGCGCCATTCTCTGCCGCGCGGCGAGCCCGCGGTTGCGCCCATGGGTCATCTTCCTGGGCGGCGGGCTTTTCTTCACTTATTTTTCCTATACGCAGTTTGGAGGAATCGTCGGAGTCGCCTGCCTGGCGATTTTTCTATGGGAATCGTTCGTCAGCCGTTTCTACAAACCCTCGTCGTGGTTCTGCTGGTTCGGCGTCACGCAGACGGTCGTGTTTCTGGTGCTTTTCAAGTACCGCAATTTCCTGACGGGGCTCGTCTGGCCGGTCGCCGGACACAATCCCCTTTACTGGAAGAACGCGTTTCTGCCGCTGGGCATT
The DNA here is from genome assembly GCA_963752925.1 of uncultured Acidobacteriota bacterium. GTDB lineage: Bacteria > Acidobacteriota > Terriglobia > Acidiferrales > UBA7541 > Palsa-295. The sequence continues at coordinate 245,858 of CAVVZY010000010.1, forward strand.
TCCTTCTTCACTTTCGAGTTCCTCCACTACGCGGTGGATCGTTACAAGAACAAGACCGAAGAAGGTTCCGTGACCGAATACCTCGCGTTCATCCTGTTCTTCCCGACGATGGTGGCGGGCCCGATCAAGCGCTATCAGGATTTCCTGCCCAAGCTGCGAAGTATTTCTCGCGAGTGGGTTGTGGACTGGCAGCGCGGGGTCACGCGAATCCTTACGGGACTGGTGAAGAAATTCGCGGTCGCCGACGTCCTCACGGCTTACACCAACCACCTGAATTGGATGGACATCAGCCGCGCGCAACGGGCCGTTCTGCCGCTCTGGCTCTTCGCTTACGGCATCAAGATTTACGCGGACTTCTCGGCATACTCGGACATCGCCATCGGCTCGGCGCGCCTGTTCGGAATTCGCGTTCCGGAGAATTTCGACTGGCCCTATCTCCGCGCCAACATCACCGATTTCTGGCGGCACTGGCACATGTCGCTTACCAGCTGGCTGATCGATTACATCTATATTCCGCTGGGCGGATCGCGCGGGCGCGGCGGGCTGGTATACGCGAATATTCTGGTGACCATGCTGGTCAGCGGCATATGGCACGGCGCGGGAATCAACTTCGTGGTATGGGGATTGCTGCACGGGGTGATGCTCGTGATCCGTCGCGTGTGGCGCCGGATTCGTCCCATGCCCTCCACGGCGCCGCCGCTCTGGTCCCAGCTCGGTTCGTGGCTTTTGACTTATGTCGCCGTCAATTTGGCTTGGGCTTTCTTCTGCATGGACGTGCGCACGGCGCTTTTCTTTTTCCGGAGACTCCTGATTGGATAACGCGATGACAACTTTCGATTGGATCAAGCACGCGTTCGACTATGTCGGCGGCGCGCAGGACGAACCGCCTCCCGGCTTTCCCATCCAGCTCGGCCACTGGTGGTTCTGGGCCGTGTGGTGGGGAGCCATGGCGTTGGCGATTTACGTTTTCTCGGGCCAGAGCTCCAAGTTCATCTACATCGATTTCTGAGACGGCGAAGGGATTCGAATGCACCCTCCGAAACGCATCTTCATTCTGGCGCTGGCGGGGATTTTGCTCCTGCTGATCGCTCTCGATCGCGCGGTCGCGCGGTCGGCGCAGAATACTTTCCCACGCGCGCTGATGGCCCGCATCTGCGTTTCAACGGACGCAAAGGCCGTGGCGCTGGGGAATTCCGTGATCGGTGTGGGCTTCAACGAATCCTCGTTTGACGCCGCAATGGGTCTCGGCAAACAGGACGGGGCAATCAACCTCGGCATGGGCGCCTCGAGCGCGGTCGAGCAATTGCTGATGTTGCGCTACGCCTTGCAGCAGGGCGTGCGCCCGCGCCTGGTGGTCTTCGGCTTTTTCGATTTTCAGCTGACTCATCCGCTCGAATACGCCACGCGCGATTTGATCGGAAATCGCGCCATGCTCTATTACATGGAGCCCGAATACGCGCGAGCGTTCTACCATCTTTCGCTGCACGATCGCGCCGAATTCGAAATCATGCGGCACTTCGAGATGTTCGTCGACCGCGGCACGGTATGGGAGCGCGTCGAGTTGCTCCGGCGCGGGTTGGAGCGACAGGGAATGCCGTCGGAAAAATCCAATTCGATGGGGCGAGCGGTTGATTTCGCCATGCTCGAATATCCCAGCGTGCCCGCGTTCATCGCCGAATGCGGCCGCGCGAGCCGCAACCCGCTGATTCCTTCCGTGCGCGAAATCGCGCTGCAAGCCGAAGCAGCCGGCGCGAAAGTCTACTTTGTGGAAATGCCCATGCCACCGGACCACGTGCGCATGTTCTACGACCAGCCGGAATGGGCCGCAGGATATCGCGCCCACCTTCAGCAGATGCTCGGGGATCTCGGCGCGACGTACATCGACGCGAGCCACTGGATGCCGGATCAAGGCGCGTTCGCCGATCCGCTTCATTTAACCTACGAGGGAGCGCAGGAGTTCAGCCGCCGCCTGGGGGAATATCTACGGAACATTGCGCCACCGCAATAGGAAAGCTAATCCGCGTGTGTGGCCGAAGGCGCGGATTCCGGGAGCGCCGGGGCGCTGCTTTTTCGACGGATCAGGAATGCGCCAATCGTGACCGCCAGCGCGAGAGGAAGAAATAACAGGCCGTCGCGGATCAGGTCCTTAGGCCCGATCTGCGCCCCCGCACCAAAACATCCGCAGCTGATCGTCAGGCCGCGTTCGTACGCGGAATACATCGCTGCGACGAAAGCGCAGATCAGCGCGGTCGAGACAAGTCCGGAAATCCGCAGTCCAAAACCCGTCAGCAGCCAAAGCCCCAGCAACAATTCAAACGGAGGCAACAGGTGCGCGAACGGGCTGACGGCCCACGGCGGCAACATCTGGTAGGAATCCACTCCCATGGCGAACATCGAAAGCGAAGTGTGCACCGAGCCGTGAGTCCAGGGCATTCCCGGTTGCGGCTTCATCTTCGCGTACGCGGCGTAGAGAAAAATCACCGCGAGCGCAGTCCGCGCCACGATCAGCAGAATCCGTCCCCATCTACGGCGCGCTTCGTTGCTCATCGTGGTGATTTCACGAAACGTCGATCCATCTGCTCTACTGGCTCAGCAGCGAATCGAAGAATTGCTTCAGGATGGGCCACGAGACGATGCCCGAGCCCGCCGGCAGGCGGTTGCCTTTATAGGTGATCACATAAGTCGGCGTCGACTGCACCGGAATCTTATTGCCGAGCGCTCTGTCCTGCTCGATGAAGCTGTCAACCGAGCACGTCTCGCCGGCTTGGCCGCCGAGCGCGAGTGCGAGTGCCGCCGGCTTGACCGACGCGGCGGTTTCAAACCCGCAGCCGCGCATCTGGCTCTGCACGCGCTTGAATTGCGCTGGCGACATCGCCGCGGCCACGTACTTCTCGATGCTTCCATCTTGTGCCCAGGCATTTTGGTTGTCGTATAGCGCCGCTTCGACGGCTTGGAATTGTCCGATGCGCGCAGCGGCATTCAGCCAGCGAGCCGCTTCGTAGCCGTACTTATGCATCGGCAGCGGATAATCGCGATGGATCAGGTATACCTTGCCGGACGCAACGTAGTCGGGAATCATCTGGCGCAGGGTCGTCTCAAACAGGTTCCGGCACGACGGGCACTCGTAGTCGCTGAATACTTCCATCGTGATCGGGGCGCTGCTGGACCCGTAGGTCTTCACCGGCGAGCCGAGCGCTGCCGTTGCGGACGTGGCGGTGTGGCGCGTGTGTAGTCGCCGATGTCGCAGGCTTCGCGGGCTTAGTGCTATCCGCGGCAGGCGGAGCTGTCTGCGCGCCCGCGGAAGTCGCCACACAAATTCCCAAGTAGATGCAGCGCCACCAAAGCTGCTGCCGCCCTAATAATTAGATTGGCGCAAAACGGCTTGGCACAAAACTGTTGATCGCCTGTTCTCGGCATTACGCTCGTTCGGTGAATCAAATCCGCCTCCCCCCAACGCTTGAATCGAAATCCACTGGCACATTGTAGCGCGAATCCCGCCCGGCCAGACCGCGTGTTGGCCGTTCGGTGCCCATTCCTCAATTCATCGGTAAGATGCGGCCCGCCACCGGTTGGTTCGCCAGAAGTTAGTGGAGATCTGCCCAAGACACGCTGGGTCCGGATGGGGCTCCCTGAGTCCGCTGAAATACGGTACGTAAGTCTAATAAAAACATTGCAATACAGACACACAAGAAACTTGACAATGATGCGCTCAACATGTATCATTGGCCCGTCTCAGCGTAGGCCACTTGACTATAAGCCACGCGCACGCTAACAGGAGCGGATTCCATGAGCAAGATTATCGGCATTGATTTGGGCACGACCAACTCGGTCGTAGCCGTCATGCAAGGCGGAGAGCCCGTCGTTATCCCCAACCAGGAAGGGGCGCGCACAACGCCCTCGGTTGTGGCCATTACCAAGTCCGGCGAGCGCCTGGTCGGCCAAGTGGCGAAGCGTCAGGCGATTACCAATCCCGAGAACACCGTGTACTCGATCAAGCGGTTTATGGGCCGCCGATACGACGAAGTGCAGGAAGAAACCGAAGCGCGTCCCCTACAAAGTGACGAAGGGTCCGCACGATGACGCGCGCGTCGAAATTTCAGGCAAGGCCTACAGCCCGCCGGAAATCTCCGCGATGATTCTCCAGAAGCTGAAGAACGCCGCGGAGGATTTCCTCGGCGAAAAAGTGACCAAGGCCGTCATTACCGTCCCGGCCTATTTCAACGACAGCCAGCGGCAGGCCACCAAGCAGGCGGGCGAAATCGCAGGCCTCGAAGTCCTGCGCATCATCAATGAGCCCACCGCGGCGGCGCTCGCCTACGGGCTCGACAAGAAAAAGGAAGAGACCATCGCCGTGTACGACCTCGGCGGCGGAACATTCGACATCTCGGACCTCGAAGTGGGCGAAGGCGTCGTCGAAGTGAAGTCCACGAACGGCGACACGCACCTCGGCGGCGACGATATCGACCAGCGCATCGTCGAGTGGATGGTCGGGCGAATTCAAGCGCGATCAGGGCCTCGACGTCGGCAAGGACCGCATGGCCATCCAGCGCCTCAAGGAAGCCGCTGAAAAGGCCAAGATCGAGCTTTCGCAATTGCAGGAAACGGAAATTAATCTTCCCTTCCTGACGGCGGATGCTTCCGGTCCGAAGCACATGCAAACCAAGCTGACCCGCGCGAAGCTCGAGCAATTGATGGAAGACCTCCTCCAGCGAACCGTCGGCCCCGTCAAGCAGGCCCTCAGCGATGCCGGCCTGACGCCGGACAAGATTGACGAAGTGGTTCTGGTCGGCGGCTCGACCCGCATCCCCCGCGTGGTGGATATCGTCAAGGGCCTCTTCAACGGGAAAGAACCCCACAAGGGCGTTAACCCCGATGAAGTGGTCGCGGTCGGCGCGGCGATTCAGGGCGGCGTGCTGGGCGGCGAAGTGAAGGACATCCTGCTGCTCGACGTCACTCCGCTTTCGCTCGGCGTCGAAACGCTCGGCGGCGTCATGACGGTGTTGATCCCGCGCAACACGACCATCCCGACGCGGAAGTCGGAAACGTTTTCAACCGCGGCGGATAGCCAGACGTCGGTCGAAATCCACGTGTTGCAGGGCGAGCGGCCGGTAGCCAGCGGCAACCGTTCCCTCGGGAAATTCCATTTGATCGGAATTCCTCCGGCGCCCCGCGGCCTGCCGCAAATCGAAGTCACCTTCGACATCGACGCCAACGGCATCCTCAACGTCTCTGCGAAGGACAACGCAACCAGCAAGGAACAGAAGATCACGATCACCGCTTCGACCGGCCTCAGCAAGGAAGAAGCCGAGCGTATGAAGAAGGAAGCCGACGAGCACGCCTCCGAAGACAAGACGCGCTTGTCGGAAGTCGAGGCGCGCAACAAGCTCGACAACCTGATTTACCAGGGTGAAAAGCTGATCAAGGAGAACCGCGAAAAACTCAGCGAAGCCGACGTGAAGTCCGCCGAGTCAGCGGTCGAACAAGCCCAGACCGCGCTGAAAGAGGGCGGAGCGGAAAAGCTGAACGCCGCGTCGGATGGCCTGACCAAGGCGCTCAGCCGTATCGGCGAGGCGCTCTACAAGGCGTCGCAAAGCGCAGCGGGTTCACCCGGCGCAGGCGGTCCCGGAGCCGGAGCGCCCGGAGGCGACGGCGCCTCGGCGGGTGGCAGCCACACGCCACCGCAAGGCGATGTCGTGGACGCCGAATTCGTCGACGTGGACGAATCGAAGAAGCCAAACTAGATCGGGCGACGTTGCAAATAGTAGGGGCGGGTTTCAAACCCGCCCCTACATACGTTCAATGGTACACGCGCCCACCTAAAGGTGGCCGCCACAGAACCAAATGGCCACATCCACGAAACAAGACTACTACGAGCTGCTGGGCGTTCCGCGCAAAGCTGCGGTGAAAGATATCCGCGCGGCCTACCGCAAGCTCGCCCGCAAATATCATCCCGACCTGAATCCCGGCGACAAGTCCGCCGAAGAGAAGTTCAAAGAGATTCAGGAAGCGTACGAAGTTCTTTCCGACACGAAAAAACGCCAGATGTACGACCAGTTCGGATTCAACGTTCCCGGCGCGGGTGGCGGGCCTGGTCCGGGCGCGGGCTACGGCGGCGCGTCCCCGGAAGACATTCACTTCGATTTCGGTGGTTTTGATTTCGGCGGCGCAGGGGGCCAGGGCGCTGGAGCGGGCGGCGCCACCAGTTTCAAGCGATCTCTTCAGCCAGTTTTTCCGCGGCGCGACGGCCGCTCAGTCGGGCCACGAACGCGAGCCAGGCACCGACCTCGAATATCAGATCGAGATCTCCTTTGCGGAAGCGATGCGCGGCACGGTCAAGAAGCTTAGCTTCACGCACCTCGATGTCTGCAGCGTCTGCCACGGCGCCGGCGCGGCGCCGGGCGATGAAAGAGTTTGCCCCACGTGCGGCGGCTCGGGCCACGTGCCGCAGGTGAGCGGCAAGATGCGCTTTCAAGTCACCTGCTCGCGCTGCGGCGGCAGCGGACGCATGCGCACGATGTGCCGCAACTGTGGCGGTGAAGGACGCGTGCAGCGCGCCGAAACGCTCGACGTGCGCATCCCGCCCGGCGCGAAGACGGGTTCGCGCGTGCGCGTGGCCGGCCGCGGCAATGCCGGCGTCCAGGGCGGCCCGCCGGGCGATCTCTACATCATCACGAAGGTCGAGCCGCATCCCTTCTTCGAGCGCCGCGGCGATGATCTTTACACCGTCGTTCCCATCACCGTGAGCGAAGCTTCGCTCGGAGCCAAAGTGGAAGTCCCGACCATCGACGGCCGCGCGCAGGTGCGCATTCCGCCGGGCACGAACAGCGGCAAAAAGCTCCGCCTGCGCGAAAAGGGCGCGCCCTCCGCGCGGCAATCGGGCAAACGCGGCGACCAGATTGTCGAGGTGCAGATCGTCGTGCCTAAGCCGGAGGACGAGCGCGTGCGCAACTTCTTGAAGGAACTCGACAAGATCGAGCAGGAAGACCCGCGCCAGGAAATTTTCTCGCGCGCGGCCGTCTGAGCGCTCGGAAGGAGGAGACGACGATGGCTACGCGGCCCAGAAAAAGAGCAAAAGCCGGCTACATGATCAGCGCCGTCGCCGAACTCTATCAGCTCCATCCCCAGACGCTGCGCCTCTATGAACGCGTCGGCCTGCTGAAGCCCTCGCGCTCGCAAGGCAACACGCGCCTGTATACCGACTCCGATCTTGAGCGCCTCGAAGTGATCCTCAACCTCACGCGCGAGCTGGGCGTCAATCTCGCGGGCATCGAAATCATTCTCAACATGCGCGACAAGATGGGCGAAATGCAATCGCAGATGGAAGCGTTCATCAAGTTCGTTCGCAACGAAGTCGCGCGCGATTTCATCGCCGGCGCCGATCGCTCTGCGCGCAATCGCCATCGTGCGCGCCGCCCCGCGCCACGCCTTCCGCGTAGAGAAGTGACAACCCGCGGGATCATGCGACGTTTTTGAAATTCCGTGAATTCGGACGAGCTGACTGTGGCCGGTGCCTGGGCGGTAGTGCATGCTTTCGCGCAAAGCCTCAGGTCTGAAACCTGAGCTACATGAATTCCACAGCCCTCCCAATTTGCACAGCATTCGTCCGCTTGCGCTCCGCGAATAGCCCGCATATGCTTCTTTCATGGCGCGAGCGGATTGTCCCAACTGTCAGGGCAGCGGCTGGAAAGTTGTCGAGCGCACCACCAAAGGCGCGCAAGCGCTTGCCGCCGATAAGCCTGGCTCAGCAACCGCTGAACCGAAAATGGTGTGGGCCATTCCCTGCGACTGCACCACGGCCGACCGCGCAAGCCACGTCCTCGCTCGCGCGCGCGTTCCAGAGCGCTATCGCCACTGCGACTTCGAGAATTACGAGACCGACAACGACATCGAGAACGTCTCACGCGATCAGCTCGCCGCATGGAATCGCAGCCTCGCGCAAGCGAAGCTCGTCGTCCAGCGTTTTGCCGCCGAATTCCCCGTTGGCAGCGAACATGGCCTGCTGCTGATGGGTCCCTGCGGCGTCGGCAAGACGCATCTCGCCGTCGCGGCGCTCAAGGAAATCATTCTTCGCGGGCATACCGGGCTTTTTTACGACTACCGCGAGCTGCTCAAGGAAATTCAGGACAGCTACAACGCCGAAAGCCAGGCCACGGAGATGGGCGTTCTCGAGCCGGTGCTGCAGGCGGAAGTTCTCGTCCTCGACGACACCGGATCGAGCAAGCCGTCGCTCTGGGCGCTCGAAACCGTCGGCCACGTCCTGAACACGCGCTACAACGAAAAGCGCGTCACGCTGCTTACCACGAATTTCCTCGACGCGGAGACCGCAGCCAACGGCGCTGCTCCGGCCCCGAGTCCGCGCGTCGTCGGCATGCGCCCGCCGGCGATTGAGGATTCCCTCACCGAGCGCGTCGGCAAGCGCATCCGCTCGCGCCTCTACGAAATGTGCCGCACCGTCGAAATCTCCGCCCCCGATTACCGCAAGGAAATCCGCAACATGAGCCGTGGCCGCGCCTAGCGCGCCGTGCGCCTCGTCCTGAACCGCCTGTAGATATCGATACGAACCGGCTACATCCGTCGTGATTGTGCGGTTTGCTTAGAACCCTGCGTAAGCGTATTATTTGGTTCGAGTTCTCCGACCTCCTCGGCCTAACGGAGAGAAATCCGACGGCCCGGAGGCGATGCCCTCGCGTGACGAGGGCTGAGGGTTCGGGCGGAAACGCCTGGACCTCCCGTGCTTGGAAAGGGGAATGCTCGGCGCAGCCACATTGCGCCCGGCGTGTCGCCCAAATCCAAGCATGGATTTGGGCGTTTTTGTTGTTGGGCACAATCTATGCCGCTAGCTGACAAATTCGGCCGCCAGATCACCGACCTGCGCATCTCGGTCACGGACCGATGCAATTTCCGCTGCGTCTATTGCCGCTCCGCCGATCCGGAAACGCACATGCCTTCGGCCAACCTGCTCACCTGGGACGAGTACGAGCGCCTGGCGCGCATTATGGTGGGAATGGGCATCCGCAAGGTCCGCGTCACGGGCGGTGAGCCGCTGGTCCGCCCCGGCGTCGAGGATTTCATCGCGCGGCTGAAGGCTCTCGGCGTCCCGGACCTTTCGATGACCACGAACGGCCACCTGCTCGCGGAACGCTGCGATCGCCTCGTCGCTGCCGGCCTCAACCGCATCAACATCAGCCTCGATTCGCTCGACCGCGACAAATTCGAGCGCGTCACGCGCACCAAAACCTTCGATCAAGTAATCGCCGGAATCGACGCCGCGCAGGCCTCGTCGCTGCGCCCCGTCAAGGTGAACGCCGTACTCGTCCGCGGATTGAATGACGATGAGGTCGAAGCCTTCGCCTCCTTCGCGCGCGACCGCGACCTGATCATGCGCTTCATCGAATTCATGCCGCTCGATGCCGACCGCTCCTGGACCCGCGACATGGTCGTCACCGGCGCGGAGGTGCACGACCGCATCTCGGCGCGCTGGCCGCTGGTGCCGGTGGTCCACGAGCGCAGCGAAACCGCGCGCAAATTCCGGTTCGCTGATGGCCGCGGCGAAATCGGCCTGATCTCTCCGGTCTCGCAGCCCTTCTGCGGGCATTGTTCGCGCCTGCGCCTCACCGCCGACGGCAAGCTCCGGACGTGCCTCTTCAGCAAGGAAGATCACGATCTGAGATTCCTGCTGCGAGGCGACGCGACCGATCGCGAAATCGGCGACGAAATTCACGCCATCGTCGCTCAGAAGGAAAAGGGCCACCGCATCAACGAGCCAGGTTTTGTGCCGCCCTCACGCACCATGGTTTCGATCGGCGGGTGACAATCCGACTAGGATTGTCATCCCGAAGGAGCAGCGCGACTGAGGGATCTGCTTTTCATCTCGACGCACCTCGCAAACATGCCTGACGACGAATCCAAAATCTTCTCTCTCCGCGATGCCGAGCGCCTCCGCGCTAAACTCGAGCCGATTCTAATCGAGGCGATCGAGGCGCGTCGGAAGCTCGCCGAACTCGAAGAGCAGCTCGCCAAGCTCGCCGAGCGCGTCCAGCAATCCGGCGGCATGATGATTCCCTTCGAGAAAGCCGCAAAGCAGCGCCTCGAACGCAATCGCCTGGCGGAATCCATTCACTCGGCGCTCGAACGAATCCAGTCGACCGGCTGCGTCGTCAAGGACATCGAAGTCGGCCTGCTCGATTTCCCCGCGCGAATTAATGGCGAGGCCGTCTATCTCTGCTGGCGTCTCGGCGAGGACCGCATCCGTTTCTACCACAGCCAGGACGAGGGATTTTCAGGGCGCAAGCCGATCGACCCGCGCGACGCCGATTACCGCAGCCCCATCCAGTAGCCGCATCCTCGCGGCGCCGTTCCGGCTCACGAAACCTCGCGTAGCCCGTCCAAACCGTGCAATGATTCCGGTTCGCATTTATCCCAGCAAGGAGATCGCCCGCTTGAGAAAACTGACGAGAAATCTTCTGGCAGCGGCTTTGCTCTCGATTTGTGCCGCGGGCGCGCGTCCTGGCCTGATGGCCGGCCCACAGGCGCCGGCGCAGCCCGATCGCAGCTGGATCGCGTCGAGCAACGCGTATACCAATCAGCTGCTCGACGTGTTGAAAAAACATTCGCCCGAAGACGCGTCCTCGCAGGGTCTGGCCGAGTACGACGAAAAAATCTCGCGGCCTACCAAGCAAGACGAAGACGCCGCCATCGCGGAGACCAAAGCGGTGCAGGCCAAACTCACGCGCGCGCTGGCGCTCGAAAGCGACAAGAATGTCCAGGAGGACCTCTCCATCCTTCTGCACAGCATTCAGCTAACGCTGAAGCGCCATGATTTTGCCAACGCCCACGAAGTCCCCTACGAAAATGCGAGTGCGGACGTGTTTCAGGGGCTGCGGGTCCTGCTGGACGATCAGGTCGCTCCGGACCGCCGCAAGGCCGCTCTGGTGCGCCTGCGCAGGTATGCGGGTCTGGAGCCCGGCTACACGCCGTTCACGGAAATCCTGAAGCAGCGCGCGCAAGAGCAAATCGCCAAGCCGAACATGATTTTTCCCGCGAAGCTGGAGATCGATACGGAGCTGTCGCGCAATCAGAACTATCTCGATGGCATCCCCGCGCTGTTCAAGCAGTATGGCCTGACGGGATGGGAAGAGCCGTTTGCAAAGCTGAAAACCGAGCTGACCGGCTACGACTCCTGGGTGAAGTCGGACCTATTGCCCAAGGCGCGCACCGATTTTCGCCTGCCGCCGGAAGAATACGCCCTGAACCTCGAATCCTTCGGCATTGATATTCCCATCGCGCAGCTCGCGCAGATGGCGCATCACGAGTTCAAGGTTTACCAGGCCGAGATGCAAGTGATCGCCGCGCAGATTGCCCACCAGCGCGGATGGCAGGAGACCGACTATCGCAGCGTGTGCCGCAGGCTCAAGCAGGATCAGTTGACGGGAGAGGCCATTCTTCCGTTCTACAAGAAACGCCTGGGCGAAATCGAAGCGATCATCGCCAAGCAAAACCTCGTCACTCTTCCGGATCGGCCAGCGCGCATCCGGATCGCCACGCCCGCGGAGAGTTCGCAGCAACCCGCGCCCCACATGGTGCCTCCTCCTCTACTGAACAATACGGGCGAGCAGGGCGAGTTCGTGCTCCCGCTGAATATGCCTCCGACGGAGGGGATCGCGAAACCGGAGAAGATCGACGACTTCACCTACGACGCCGCCTCGTGGACGATCATCGCGCATGAAGCGCGCCCGGGGCACGAGCTGCAGTTCGATTCGATGGTCGAGCACGGCGTGTCGCTCGCGCGCGCGCTGTACGCCTTCAACAGCACCAACGTCGAGGGCTGGGGGCTTTACGCCGAATACATCACCAAACCCTACATGCCGCTCGAAGGCCAGTTGATCTCGCTGCAAATGCGATTGCACCGCGCAGCCCGGGCGTTTCTCGATCCCGAGCTTCAATCCGGCAAGATCAAGCCCGAGGACGCGATGCGCGTCCTGACGCAGGACGTCAACTTGAGCGTGCCCTTCGCCAAACAGGAAGTCGAGCGCTACACGTACCGTTCGCCCGGCCAGGCCAACTCCTATTTCTACGGATATACGCGGCTATTGCGGCTTCGCCAGGATGCCGAAAAGGCCCTCGGCGCGAAATTCGACCAGAAGAAGTTCCACGACTTCATTCTCGCGCAGGGCCTGCTCCCACCCGACCTCATGCGCCGCGCTGTTTTCGAGGAATTTATCCCCGCCCAGACGACCAAGTAGGATCCGCGCGCGGGCCGCCAATCGCCGCGATCCAACGGAATCCTAGTCGGTTAAATTATCACAGCGGCACTCAATGCGTGGCGCTTTGCCCGAGTTGCCAGTTCTAGTAGGACAGTTATAGGACCTGTCCTTTTTTGGGTAGTTCGCCTCGTTTCATTTTGCCGCGATCCTGCTAATGTGGATGTGTAGGCGCGAGTGAATCGAAAATGTTGAACGAAAGAAAAAGCCGAATGAGTCGGGCGCGGCAAGCGCTCGCCGAGCCGCGCATGCAGACCGCCCGGAGCGCGTCGTTGCCTTCACGAGTCACGAATTACGAGTCACAAGTCACGGCTTACGGGTCACAAATCACGGGACGACTTTTGGTGAAAGCGCGGGCCTTCCAGGCCCGCGAAAAACAGCCGTATCAGAACGACGGCTTTAGCCGTGGCTGTCCCTACTCGACAATAAAACGAGGAGATCCCGCGCTCCTTTGCGCTCATGAACCACGAGTTTCGAATCACGAAATCCTGCAACTTAAGTGTCACACCATGCCGAGTAATTCTCAGCGTATCTCATTGAAAACAAACGATCGGCACCCTCGCGAAGTGTCACACTTTTTCAAGGGCGTCCTGGGATCGCCAATCTCCCGATTGGCGTATTTTCCGGCTGTTTCCGGTGCCGCCTCTGCCTCCTACGCTTCGTTCGCTTCGTTTGATTCGAGGACTGCCCAATGACTGCCGCCCCCGAAAACCGCCTGAAAAATTCCGCGAGCCCGTATCTGCGCTCCGCCGCGCACCAGCCCATCGACTGGAACGAGTGGGGCGAGGAAGCATTCGCCAAAGCGCGCGCCGAAGGAAAACCGGTCCTGCTCGATATCGGCGCGGTCTGGTGCCACTGGTGCCATGTGATCGACCGCGAGAGCTACGAAAATCCCGAAATCGCGGCGATGATCAACAATCTCTACATTCCCGTGAAGGTGGACCGCGACGAGCGGCCCGACGTGGACGCGCGCTATCAGTCCGCCGTCAGCGCGATTTCCGGACAGGGCGGCTGGCCGCTCACGGCGTTTCTGACGCCGGACGGAAAACCGTTCTTCGGCGGCACCTACTTCCCGCCCGACGACGCCGGCGGCCGTCCCGGTTTCAAGCGCATCCTGCTCGCGATTTCCGAAGCATTCAAAGCGCGCCGCGCGGAAGTGGACAACTCCGCGAACGCGCTCGCCGAAGCCGTCGCCAAGGCCGAAGTCTTTCACGGCGCGCGCGGCGTTTTCGACGCACGCGTGATCGACTCCGTCATCGATTCGGCGCTCAAACAATTCGACGAAACGCACGGCGGCTTCGGCCACGCGCCGAAATTTCCGCACGCCGGCACGGTGGATTTGCTTCTCGAGCGCTACCAGGCCACGCGCGATCCGCAATTGCTTCATATCGCTGAACGCACGCTCGAAGGCATGGCCCTCGGCGGCGTCTACGATCAGGTGGGCGGCGGGTTCCACCGCTACTCGGTGGACGAGCGCTGGTGCGTGCCCCATTTCGAAAAGATGAGCTACGACAATTCCGAATTGCTCCGAAATTTTCTCCACGGCTATCAGATGACGGGAAAACCGCTCTTCCGCGAAACGGCTGAAGGAATCATCGCCTGGGTGGGCGAGGTGCTTTCCGATCCCGCCACTGGCGGTTTTTACTCGAGCCAGGACGCCGACCAGACGCTCGACGACGATGGCGATTACTTTACGTGGACGCAGCAGGAAGCCCGCGCCGTCCTGACTCCGGAGGAATCTCTCGCCGCCGAGCATTACTACGACATCGGCCCGCACGGCGAAATGCATCACAACCCGGCGAGAAATGTCCTCTGGGTCGGTTCGAGTATTGAGGACCTCGGGAAAAGACTCGGGATGGATGAAGCGAGCGCACGCATCCTGCTCGCTCGCGCGAAGGGTAAGCTGTTGGCCGCACGGCGCGAGCGCCGCCCCATTCCCACAATCGACCAAACGCTCTACGTCGGCTGGAACTCGATGTTCGTTTCCGCGTATCTGGAAGCGGCGCGTGTTCTCGATCGGCCCGATTGCCGCGAGTTCGCGCTCAAGACGCTCGATCGGATCCTCGCCGAAGCCTGGGACGAATCGAAGGGTTTTCTCCATCGCGTTGGCGGGCCGCGCCTGGAAGGCTCGCTCGACGATCAGGTCTTCGCCGCGGCCGCGCTGCTCGACGCGTACGAAACCACGCTCGACCGGCGCTATTTCGACATCGCCGAGCGCGCCATGCTGCTCGCCATCGAGCGCTACGGCGATCCCGATGGCGGCGGATTCTTCGACCGCGCGAAGGACGCGGCACCGATGGGCGGACTCGACGTCCGCCGCAAGCCGCTGCAGGATTCCCCCACGCCGGCGGGAAATTCCGTGGCCGCCATCGTTCTCGACCGCCTCCACGCTTTCAGCGGTGAAAAACTCTATCGCGAATGGGCGGAAAAGACGCTCGAGGCATTCGTCGGCCTGATTCCGCAGTATGGCCTCTTCGCCGCAACCTACGGCCTCGCCGCTCTGCTCCACGCCCGCCATCCGATGCAGGTGGTCATCACCGGCGCAGCGGGCGATCCGAAAGCCGCCGCTCTCGAAAAGGCCGCCCACGAAATTTATCGCTACGGAAAAGCGGTCCTCCGCATCACGCCCGAGCAATTGGCCAAGGCCGCGCTCCCCGCCGCTCTTCGCGAAACTCTGCCGCACCTCGACGCGGCTCTGGCGCAAGCGTTCGTCTGCGTCGAAACCACCTGCTTTCCGCCCGTTTCGGACCCGGACAAGCTCGCCGCACTCCTGGTCGAAGCGGCGGCAGACGCCAAGGGCGCCGCATGACCCGCCGCGCGAGGCCCTTGCGCGCTTTTTGGCCCGATTGGGGGTCTAGCGCAAGCGGGCTTCCCTATTTCCGACGCGGCAAAGGATTTGACGCGCGGCAGAGTGGATGCGATAATTTCTCGCCTTAGTTTTACTGCTTGCACGCAGGGCGCGGCGGAGTACGGCACGCCGCGATTCGAAAAAAACAACCAGGAGATTGGCCGCAGGTCCTTTCCTCTTCGATGGAAATCGCCCACCAGCTCGGCAAACTGTTCCTCGGTGCTCTGCCGACCGTCATCGTCGTTCTGCTTTTCTATTTTTTCCTGCGCTGGGCTTTCTTCGGGCCGATTCAGAAGGCCATGGCGGAGCGCAGCGCCCGCATCGAGGGCGCACGCGCGGAAGCCGCGGCCGCCGAAGCCGGTGCCAAACAGGAGCTGGACGCCTACCATGACGCGCTGCGCAAGGCGCGCGGAGAAATCTACGCCGAGCAGGAACTGGCGCGCCAGGAAGCTCTCGACAACCGCGCGAAGCTCCTGAAGGCCATGCGCGCACGAGCGCAGGAAGACGTGAACGCGGCGAAGAAACGAATTGCCGCGGAGTTCGCTGCCGCCCGCACGGAAGTGGAGCGCGAGACGCCCGCTCTCGCCAGCCAGATAGCTCGCGCCATACTCGACAAACCCTCGACCTTGCAAGGCGGTTCAGGCAGAAGTTCAGGAAGATGATGCGCGCCGTGCGGAATTCGACAGGACCTCTCGCGCGTTTCGGTCTGTTTTTCCTTTTCGTTGCCGCGCCTGCACTGGCGGAGGAAAGCAAACCTTCCCTCGCCGACGCTCCCATTGGCCAGATTTTTCGTTGGATCAACTTCGCCATCGTTCTCGGCTTGCTGATCTATGCATTCAGTAAGGCGATTCCCTATTTCCGCACGCACGCGGAAGAAATCTCGCAGAAGATTGCCGAAGGCGCGCGGGCACGCGAAGCTGCGGAAAAGCGGCGCGGCGAAGCGCAAGCCAAGCTCGCGAATATCGGCGCGGACGTCGCCGAAATGCGCCTGGAAGCGAAACGGGCGGCGGCGCTGGAGGCGGAGCGTGTTCGCACGTCGGCTCGCGCCGAGGCGGATATGATCGAGCGCGCCGCGCAGGCGGAAATCGCGGCGACCGAGCGCGCCGCGCGGCTTGAGTTGAAAACGCTGGCCGCGCGCATGGCCGTCGAGCGCGCCGAAGCGGTGCTCCGACAAGAACTGACGCCGAAGGCCGAAGCGGCGCGCTTCCGTACGTTCGTTGCGGAGCTCGAAGGGGGCGCGAATTGATCGGCGCGGTTTCTTCACGGTATGCGGCGGCTCTGGCGGATGTGGCGCTGGAGCAGAAAAGCGCCGACCGCGTGAAGAACGATCTCGCTGCCTTCACGGAGGCATACGCTTCGTCGGCCGATCTGCGAAATTCGCTGGAGAGCCCCTCGGTGGGCCGCGAAGCGAAGTTGCAGGTCGTCCAGAAAATCGCGGCGCGAATGGATCTGGCGCCAGCGGTACGCAATTTCCTCTGCGTGCTCGTGGACAATCGCCGCACGGAGATGCTGCGCGAGATTCAACAGGCGTTCCACGTGGAACTAAATGCGCGGCTCGGAATTGCCGAAGCCGATGTGACCTCGTCGCGGGAATTGAGCGCCGAGGAGCGAAAACAACTGACCGCGTCGCTTGAAAAGCGGACCGGGAAAAAGATCGAAGCGCGCTTCCACGAGGACGAATCGCTCGTGGGTGGCGCCATCGTGCGCGTCGGCTCAACCGTCTATGACGGTTCGGTGCGCGAGCAATTGACCCGGCTGCGCGAGCAGCTGGAAGCGGAATAGGAGCCACGGATGGCGAATATCAAGGCAGACGAGATCACAAAGATACTGCGCGAGCAGATCGAAAACTATCAGCAGACGGTCGCGGTCGAGGAAATCGGTTCGGTGATTTCCGTCGGTGACGGCATCGCGCGCGTTCACGGCCTGGACCGTTGCATGTCCGGCGAAATGCTGGAATTCCCGCACGGAGTTTTCGGTATCGCGCTGAACCTGGAAGAAGATCAGGTCGGCACGGTGCTGCTCGGCGACTACACCCAAATCCGCGAAGGCGACACGGTAAAGCGCACGAACCGCATCATGTCCGTGCCGGTGGGTGAAGGGATGATCGGGCGCGTGGTGGACCCCCTCGGGCAGCCGCTGGACGGCAAGGGCCCGGTGCAAACGGACCAGCGCAATCCGCTCGAGCGCATTGCCCCGGGCGTGGTGGACCGGCAGCCGGTGCGCGAGCCTGTGCAGACAGGCATCAAGGCCATCGATTCGATGATTCCGATCGGGCGCGGCCAACGCGAATTGATCATCGGCGACCGGCAGACCGGCAAGACCGCCATCATCCTCGACACGATTTTGAATCAAAAGGGCGGAGACATGATTTGCATCTACTGCGCGATCGGGCAGAAGCGCTCGACGGTCGCGCAGGTGGTGAAGACGCTGACGGACCACGGCGCCATGGAGTACAGCATCGTCGTGGCAGCCACGGCCAGCGAGCCGGCCACGATGCAGTACATCGCGCCGTTTGCCGCCGCGGCCATGGGCGAATATTTCCGCGACAGCAAGCGCCACGCCATCTGCTTTTACGACGATCTTTCGAAGCACGCGCAGTCCTACCGCGAAATTTCGCTTCTGTTGCGCCGGCCGCCCGGCCGCGAGGCGTTCCCGGGAGACGTCTTCTTCTTGCACTCGCGTTTGCTGGAACGCGCGGCGAAATTGAACGACAAGCTGGGCGCGGGCTCGCTGACGGCGCTTCCCGTGATCGAAACGCAGGCAGGCGACGTATCGGCGTACATTCCGACGAACGTCATCTCGATCACCGACGGCCAGATTTATCTGGAAGCGGACCTCTTCAACTCCGGCATTCGTCCCGCGATCAACGCGGGCATTTCCGTGAGCCGCGTCGGCGGCAACGCGCAGATCAAGGCTATGCGCCAGGTGGCCGGAACTCTGCGGCTGGACATGGCGCAGTATCGCGACCTCGCGGCATTCGCGCAGTTCGGTACCGACCAGCTCGACAAGACCACGCAAGCACAGCTGGCTCGCGGCCAGAGGCTGATGGAAATCCTGAAACAGGATCAGTACCAGCCGCTCCCGGTGGAAAAGCAGGTGCTGCTGATTTTCGCCAGCGCTAATAAATACCTGGACGATATTCCGGTTTCCGAGTGCGCACGGTTCGAGCGCGAGCTATATCCCTTCGTCGAGGCGAACTACGGCGGACTGCTGAAGACCATCGCCGAGAAGAAGGCTCTCGATGACGCGGTGCGGGCGGATGCGAAAGCGGCGCTCGATGCTTTCAAGGAACGGTTCATGCAGTCTGCCGGAGCGACCGCGGCGGCGAACTAATGCTGCCGGAACATTAATTCATGCCCACACTTCTCGATTATCGGCGCCGCATCCGCTCGGTGAAGAGCACGCAGCAGATCACCCGGGCGATGAAGTTTATATCCGCGGCAAAGCTGCGCCGCGCCCAGGAAGGCGTGTTTGCGGCGCGGCCCTACGCCGGCGAGATTCTGCGGGTGATGCGCTCGGCCGCGGCGCGCATGGAATCCGCGGCGCATCCATTGCTCGAGCGGCGACCTGAAGAAAAAATTCTGGTGGTGGTGCTGACGGGCGACCGCAGCCTTTGCGGGGCGTTCAACACCAACGTGATTCGCCGCGCGATCCTGTTCATCCAGGAGAATTCTTCCAAGAAATCGCAGATGATCGCCATCGGCAAAAAGGGCCGGGACACGCTGCGCAAGCGTGGATGGGCAATTGCGGGCGAATATCTGAACGTGTCGGCCAAGGTTGATTTTCTCATCGCCAAGGAAATCGCCGGGCAAATCGCGGGGCTCTATGCCGCCGGCGAGGTAGACGCCGTTTACGCCGTGTACAACGAGTTCAAGAATGTGATGGTGCAGAACCTGCGCACGGCGAAGCTCCTGCCCATCGATCCCGGCATCCTGGACGAGGAGTCGGTGCAAAAGACTGACATGCCTCCGACCAGTCACGCCGGGTCCGAGGAGACGCTCCCCCACGATTTATCAGCGAGCGGAAAAGCGCAGCTGGTGGACTACATCTACGAAGAACCTGTCGAGGAGATTTTCGGGGGCCTGGTGCCGCGTTACCTGGAAGCGGAGGTTTTTCGC
The DNA here is from genome assembly GCA_963752925.1 of uncultured Acidobacteriota bacterium. GTDB lineage: Bacteria > Acidobacteriota > Terriglobia > Acidiferrales > UBA7541 > Palsa-295. The sequence goes on from CAVVZY010000010.1 coordinate 265,084, forward strand.
ATCCTGTTGGAATCAGCAGCGGCGGAGCATGCCGCGCGCATGACCGCCATGGATTCCGCGACGCGAAATGCTTCGGACCTAATCGATTCGCTCACGCTGGACATGAACAAGATTCGGCAGGCGAGCATCACCAAGGAACTGATTGAGATCGTGAGCGGCGCAGCTTCCGCGACGTCATAGGGCATCCAGCAGGCACAGGAGAAAGTCAGAATGGCAACGGACAAGAATAAGATCGGCCACGTGATCGAGGTGATTGGCCCCGTGGTGGACGTGCAATTCGCGGAGCACCATCTGCCGCTGATTCACAATGCGATTCGCATCCAGAGCGAAGGATTCGACATTCCCGAGCCGCTCGATATCATCGCGGAAGTGGAGCAGCATTTGGGCGAAGGACGCGTCCGCTGCGTGGCCATGAAGCCGTCGGAAGGTCTGGTCCGCGGCATGACGGCGGAGGACCTCGGCGAGCCGATCTCCGTGCCCGTGGGCCGCGGAACCCTTGGCCGCGTGCTCAACGTGGTGGGCGAGCCGGTCGACGGCCTGGGACCGGTGAAAACGGACAAGCGCTACCCGATCCACCGAGCAGCGCCGTCGCTTGAAGATCAGTCCACAACCCTGGAAATGTTCGAGACTGGGATCAAAGTAGTCGATCTGCTGGAGCCCTACCTGAAGGGCGGCAAGATCGGATTGTTCGGCGGCGCGGGCGTGGGCAAGACCGTGCTGATTCAAGAGCTGATCAACAACGTGGCAATGAAGCACGGCGGCGTTTCGGTGTTCGCCGGCGTCGGCGAGCGCACCCGCGAAGGAAACGACCTGTGGCTCGAATTCCAGGAGTCGGGCGTCGATTGTCCCGGGCAACTCGGAGAAGTCGCGCTGCGCGCTGATCTACGGGCAGATGACGGAGCCGCCCGGCGCGCGGCTTCGCGTGGGATTGACCGGGCTGACGGTGGCGGAATATTTCCGCGACGAAGAACACCTCGACGTGCTGCTCTTCATCGACAACATTTTCCGTTTCGTGCAGGCCGGATCGGAAGTATCGGCGCTGCTGGGCCGCATGCCCTCGGCCGTGGGTTACCAGCCGAACCTCAACACCGAAATCGGCGAGCTGCAGGAGCGCATCACCTCGACCAAGCACGGCTCGATCACGTCCGTGCAGGCGATTTACGTGCCCGCGGACGATTACACCGATCCCGCGCCTGCCGGGACCTTCACGCACCTGGACGCCACCACGAACCTGAGCCGGCAGATCGTCGAGCGCGGCATTTATCCCGCGGTCGATCCTCTGGCGAGCTTCTCGCGCATTCTCGATCCGCGCATTCTGGGCGCGGAGCACTACAGCCGTGGCGCGCGCGGTGAAGTCCGTGCTGCAGCGCTACAAGGAGCTGCAGGACATCATCGCCATTCTCGGAATCGAAGAACTTTCCGACGACGACAAGCAGACCGTGGCGCGGGCGCGCAAGGTGGAACGATTCCTTTCGCAGCCGTTCTTCGTGGCGGCGCAGTTCACTGGCATCGAAGGCAAGTACGTTAAGATCGAGGACACCATTCGCGGCTTCAAGGAAATCGTCGAAGGAAAACACGACGACCTTCCGGAGCAGGCGTTCTACATGGTCGGCGGAATCGAAGAAGCGCGGGAGAAGGCGGAAAAGATGGCGGCGATCGCGTAGCTATCGCGCGAGCGCCGAACCCGAATCGAACACATGGCCACGCTACCAGAAGCTATCGAACTGCAGATTGTGACGCCGGAGCGGCACGTCCTGCAGGAGACCGTGCAGTCGGTCGAGATTCCGGGCAAGGAAGGCTATCTCGGGATTCTGCCGGGGCACGCACCGCTGATTACCGAACTTGGCATCGGAATTCTGGCGTACCGTAAGGGCGACGAAAATCACTTCGTCACGGTGATCCACGGCTACGCCGAAGTGCTGCCGGATCGCGTGATCGTCCTGGCCGAAATTTCCGAGCGCGCGGAGGAAATTGACGTGGAACGCAGCCGCGCGGCCCACGACCGCGCGCAGGCCGAACTCGCCAAGGCTGGTGTGGGCGGCGATCAATGGCAGCGCGAAAAACTGGCGCTCGACCGCGCCCTGGTGCGCATGCAGGCGGCGGCTCGGACCGGTGCGACGGCCGGCGGCTCGCACCAATAGAATGGCCTCACCGCATCACGAGGATGTCCACTTCTGGTTAACTCACCTCGAATCTCCGCACTTCCCGTCACATCTAATAGGCATCAGAATAGAACTAGCTAGTTTCCGGTTTTCATGATGGCGGGACAGAAACAAATGGCTGAACTTACGATCTTTTGCACTCCCTGGTGTGGCGATTGCCGCCGCGCGAAGCATTTTTTGCGCGAGCGGGGCGTCGCATTTCGCGAGGTGAATATTGACGAAACGCCGGAAGCGGAGGAGCTTGTCCTGCGCGTGAACCACGGCCTTCGCAAGGTGCCCACGCTCGAAGTCGATGGCCGCTATTTCGCGTGCAGCCCGTTTGACCCCTACCAGCTCGCCGAAGAATTGAAGATTCCGCTGAATAAGTAAGGCTGTGATTGGTGAGTGGTGATTAGTGGAGGCACCGCCCACATTGCAAGCTTCCGCCTTAGCAGTCACCAATAATTACTAATCACAGCCTTCAGATGAGTCCGGCACCGCGCGTCATCACGCCTGCGACGCGCAGGTCTGCTGTCAGCGCGACCAGGTCGGCGTCCGCGCCCACGGCGATGATTCCCTTCTTGCCCGCGAGGCCGAGGCGGCGCGCGGGAAGGACCGTGGCCATGCGCACGGCATCCTGCAGCGGGACGCCAAGCGCAACCACGTAGCGCAGCGCGCGATCGAGAGTGAGCGTGCTGCCCGCGAGCTTCCCTTCCGAATTTCGCGCGACGCCATCCTTCACCGTGACTTCGAAATTTCCGAGACGATAATTGCCGTCCGGCATTCCCGTGGCGGCGATGCCGTCGCTCGCGAGCAGCACGGCGTCGAACCCCTTGCAGCCGAGCAACACCTGAATCGCAGGGCCGGCGACGTGCACGCCGTCGGCGATCACTTCCGCGGTGACCTCCGGATCGGTGAGGATCGCGCCGACGACGCCGGGATCGCGGTGAGTGAAGGGCCGCATGGCGTTGTACATATGGACGGCATGGCGCGCGCCGGCCTGAATTGCCGCGCGCGCTTGATCGTAGTCCGCGTCCGTGTGACCAATGGCAACGACGATCTTGGCCGCGACGGCATACTCGATCAACTCTCGCGCGCCGGGAATTTCGGGCGCGATGCGTAACAATTTTCACGAGCCCATCGGCCGCATCGAGGAATTTCTGGAGCACTTCTACCGACGGCCGCTCGATGGCATCCGGGGGATGCACGCCGCGGCGCGCCTTGCTGATGAACGGCCCTTCGAGGTGGATGCCGAGGAATTCGGCCGCGAGCTTGCCTCCTTCCTGCGGATCCTTTGGCTGCTCGTGGCTGCGAATGTAGCGCGCGATGCCTTCAAGGCTGCGGCAGGTCTCCTCGACCGGCGCGGTGACGGTGGTGGCGACGAGCGACGTGGTGCCGTGGCGGGCTACGGTCGCGGCGATGCGGTCAAGCGAGCGTGCGGTGGCTTCCATCACGTCGTGGCCGCCGGCGCCGTGGATGTGCACGTCCACGAATCCGGGGACGACCGTCATTTCGGCCGCGATGTAGTCCATCGCGTCGGGCGGCACGCGGATTTCATCGCGATGCCCGAGCGCGGCGATGCGGCTGCCTTCGACGACGATGACGCCGTCGTTGATTTCCTCTTCAGGCGTCAGGATCCGGCCGGCATGGATTACCGTGGTCTGCATCGTGCTTCACTGCGCTTCCTTCGGTGGCTACAACCAAGAATGCTACCGGAAGCGGGCAGCGAAATCACAGCCGAGCTTGCATCCCTGTGCTTCTTCGTTACAATCGAGTGTCGCTCAAAATCGGAGGGGAATGGAATGGCATACGACAAGCGTTACGTGGCGCAGAAGCGCCAGCGGCGCCGGCGCAAAACCGCCAAGGCGAAAGTGAAGCTCTACGAACAGGGGAAGCTTCCGCACGATAAACTGCCCGCGCTCGCCAAGAAGTTTCTGACCCGCAAAATGCGGGCACTCAGCAAGGCGGAATAAGACCGCAACAAAAAGAAAGGGCGTCCGCGGTGGACCGGGACGCCCTTTTGTTTCGCTCGCTGCCCCCCGCCAGGGGACCGGCAGCCAGTCGGTTTAGTTTCCGGAGGCCTGCGCGTGAGCCGACGCAACCTTCGGGACGCTCATGTAACCGACGATCTTATCCTTGCCAATCGAGTTGACGGTGAATTCGACAGGTGCGCGGGTGCCGTGCGTGAAGAAGTAGATGGGCTCGTTTGCCGAGCGGTTCCGCTTCTCGTAACGCGCGTCGTCCACGTAGATGGCGACCGTGTAAAGGTTCTTCTTTGCGTTCACGCCGCGGAGTTCGACCATCAGATCGCCCACTTTTTCGCGGGTGTTCTTCTTTTCGATGGTGAACTCGTAATAGTCGCGCTCGCCCATGCGGCGGAGCTCTTCGACTTCGTCGTGATTCTTCGCGATCAGCGTGCCGAATTCGCCGCGAGTCAGGTTCAGGCTGCTCTTGGTCGCGTCGAGGTCGGTCTTGACGCCGTTGACGTCCGTGCCCAGCTTGTTGACGTCATCGACGCTGGCCTTCGTGGCCAACTGACCGTTCACGTTGTTCGTGAGGTCCGTCAGCTCCTTCGCGTCATCTTCCTTGATCTTCTTGGTCTGCGAACGCGCTCGGCCGAGCTCGGTCTCCGTCAGCTTCATCTTGTCGGTGACGACGCTGAGTTCGCCCTGAAGCTGCGCGTTGGTGTCTTCCGCCTTCGCCAGGCGCTGGCTCACCACTTCATCACTCTGCGTGAATTGCTTGGTCTGCGCCGTCAGACTCTGCTGAAGCGACGCCGCGCGGTTCGAAGCTGTCCAGCCCACACCGAGGGCTGCCAGCGACACAATGGCCAGCACTACCACGACGATACCGATCCATCGCGGGGCGGCCCCTTCCTGCTCTATGACTACTGGTTTTTCGTCGATCATTTTGGTTTCCTCCGTGGGAACCCCTTGCTGGAATCAATAGAAGCACGCCCGGAACCAAATGGACCATTCCGGGAAGGCATGGTTAAGTGTTTATATTTCAGATGGATAGGGAGGAGCGATGGCAGGCTATACAGCCGGCAGGTCGGGTGGACCCTGCAAATTTTACGTGGATTTAATGGTTTCTGCGCAGTGACAAACGAGGTACTAGTTGGGTGATTTCGGGGCGAATCCGCAGAACTTGCTGCAGAATGTGCCGCAGATTCTGCCTCTCACAACTGGCCGGACCGCGCAAACGAACGGCGCGGTTAGCGCGTGATGGTCATGCTCTGGAGCCGGGCGATCCGCTCCGCGAGCGGCGGGTGAGTGCTAAACAAGTTGGACAGGAACTGGCGGCTGGTCAAAGGAGCGACAATGCACAGCGCGGATGTGGACGGCGGAATATCCATGGGGATTCTCTTGTTGTAAGCGCCCAGCTTTTCGAGCGCGCGGACCAGACCTTGCGAATAGCCGACCATCTGCGCGCCGGAAGCGTCCGCTTGATATTCGCGCTGGCGGGAAATTCCGAGCTGAAGCAGCATCGCTGCCAACGGCCCCAGGATCAGCATCAAAATGCCGGCGAGCCCGCCACCTTCGCGGTCGCGATCGCCTCCGCCGAACCAGAATCCCATCCGCGCAATGAACGTAACGGCCCCGGCAATCGTTGCTGCGATCGAGGAAGTGAGAATGTCGTAGTTGCGAACGTGCGAAAGTTCGTGGGCAATCACGCCCTCGAGTTCCTCATCGTCCATCAACTCCATCAAGCCCTGCGTGACGGCGACCGATGCGTGGCTCGGATTGCGGCCCGTTGCGAAGGCGTTGGGCGCAGGCTGCGGGATCATATAGAGCTTCGGCACCGGCAGATTCGCCTTGGCGGCGAGCCTTTCCATCACGGCGTAGAGGCGCGGGGATTGCTCGCGGCTGATCGGGCGCGCGCCGCTGGACATCAGCGCAATCTTGTCCGAGAAAAAATAGGCCGTGCCGTTCATCAGAATCGCAAAGCCCAGCGCGAGCGTCATGCCATTGCGCCCGCCATATGCTTCGCCGGCAAAGAGCAGCAACAGCGTCAAAGCCGTCAGCAGGAATGCGGTCTTGAATGTCTTCATGGCCTTTGTCCCCGGCGCCCGATCAGGCGGCGCCTGCCTTTACAACTTCGTGTTTGAACTTCATTTCGCCGGTTTTCGAATCGGCGTCCACCACGACGGCGTCGCCGGGCTTCACCTCGCCGTCGAGGATCTTCAGCGCCAGCGGATCCTGAATCAGCCGCTGGATTGCTCGCTTCATCGGCCGCGCACCGTACGCCGGGTCATACCCCTCGCGGAACAGTAGCGCCTTTGCCGCGGCCGTGAGCGTGAGAGCCACTTTCTTCTCCGCCACTCGCTTCATAAACAAACTCATCTGCAGATCGATGATGCGCTCGATCTGATCCTTGCCGAGCGGGCTGAACATCACGATATCATCGATCCGGTTCAGGAACTCCGGGCGGAAGGTTGCGCGCAAGGCGCCCATGGCTTCTTCGCGCGCCTTTTTCGGGTCCTTGCCCGCGAGCTCGAAAATGGCCATCGAGCCAACGTTTGAGGTCATGATGATCACCGCGTTGCGGAAATCCACCTTACGGCCCTTCCCATCCGTTAGATGCCCGTCATCGAGAATCTGTAGCAACACGTTGAATACGTCCGGGTGCGCTTTCTCGATTTCGTCGAGCAACACGACGGAATAGGGGCGCCGGCGAACCTGTTCGGTGAGCTGTCCGCCCTCTTCATAACCGACGTAGCCCGGAGGCGCGCCGATCATCCGCGCCACGGAATGCTTCTCCATGTACTCCGACATGTCCAGGCGCACGATGGCGCGCTCGTCGTCGAACAGGAATTCGGCAAGCGCGCGCGCGAGTTCGGTCTTGCCGACGCCGGTGGGCCCGAGAAACAAGAAGGAACCGATCGGCCGGTGGGGATCGCTCAATCCCGAACGGCTGCGGCGAATCGCATTGGCTACGCTCGCGAGCGCCACATCCTGGCCCACGACGCGCAGGCGCAGCCGCTCCTCCATATGGACGAGCTTTTGCACTTCGCCTTCGAGCAGCCGCCCAACCGGAATCCCGGTCCATTTGCTGACGATTTTCGCGATCTCTTCCTCGCCGACCTCTTCTTTGAGCATCGGGTGGTCTTTCTGCATGTCGGCGAGATGGTCCTGCGCGCTTTTCAATTCTTTTTCGGCCGCGGAAAGCTTGCCGTAGCGGATTTCGGCCACGCGGGAAAGGTCGCCCGCGCGTTCGTACTTTTGCTCTTCGGCCTTCAGCCGCTCGATTTCTTCCTTCTGCTTGCGGATGCGGCCGATAGCGTCTTTTTCCGTCTGCCAATGCGCCTTCAGGCCATTGGACTGTTCGCGCAGCGCGCCAAGTTCCTTCTCGAGACTGGGCCGTGCGCTCGCGCGAGTGCGGGTCGGTTTCCTTGCGAAGCGCCTGCCGCTCGATTTCCAGCTGCATGATGCGGCGCTCGATCAAGTCGATTTCGGTCGGCAGCGAATCAATCTCCATACGCAATCCGGCCGCGGATTCGTCCACCAGGTCGATGGCCTTGTCCGGAAGGAAGCGGTCGGTGATGTAGCGCTGCGACAACATGGCCGCGGCCACAATCGCGGCGTCCTTGATGCGCACGCCGTGGTGCACTTCGTAGCGCTCCTTCAGGCCGCGCAAAATCGCGATCGTGTCCTCGATGGAAGGCTCGCCGACCTGGACGGGCTGGAAACGGCGCTCAAGCGCAGCGTCCTTCTCGATGTATTTGCGGTACTCGTTGAGCGTAGTCGCGCCGATGGCTCGCAGCTCGCCCCGCGCAAGCGCCGGCTTCAGCATGTTGGAAGCGTCCATCGAGCCTTCGGCCGCTCCCGCACCGACGAGCGTGTGCAGCTCGTCAATGAACAGTATGATCTGCCCTTCGGCCTCGGTGACTTCTTTCAGCACCGCTTTGAGCCGGTCCTCGAACTCGCCGCGGTACTTCGCGCCCGCTACCAGCGCCGCGAGATCGAGCGACACGATGCGCTTGGGCTTGAGGATTTCCGGCACGTCGCCGGAGATGATCCGCTGGGCGAGACCCTCGACGATGGCCGTCTTGCCCACTCCCGGCTCGCCGATCAAAACTGGATTGTTTTTCGTGCGCCGCGCGAGAATCTGCATCACGCGCCGAATCTCTTCATCACGGCCGATGACGGGATCGAGCTTGCCGCGGCGCGCCGCGTCCGTGAGGTCGCGCGCGTACTGTTCGATCGCGCGATAGGTGGATTCGGGATTCTGGGACGTAACGCGATGGCTGCCGCGAATCGTGGCCATTGCCTGCAGGATGGAATCGTGGCTCGCGCCATGGCGCGCAAGGATCTGGGCCGCCGGGTCGCGGTCCGCGCCGGCAATGGCGAGCAGGATATGTTCGGTTGAGACGTACTCGTCCTTCAGGCGCTGCGCCTCGTCAAAGGCTTTCTCGAGGACGCTATTCGACGCACGGCTGAGGGACTGTTCGGAAACTCCGGAGACTTTCGGAAGGCGCTCGATCTGCTTCTCGATCTCAGATGCGAGCGTCGTGGGGGATACTCCCAGCTTTTCGAGAAGCGGCGGGACAACGCCGTCGCCCTGCGCCGTGAGCGCCCAGAGCAGATGCAGCGGCTCGATCTGCTGCTGGCCCGAGCGCGCGCCCATTTCCTGGGCCGCCTGGAGCGCTTCCTGACCCTTTACCGTTAATTTGTCAAATCGGAGCATGTTGGGAGTCTCTCTCTTATTCGGAGCGCAATAAATATAAGAAGGGGCTGAAAGCACGCGCCGTCAGCCCCCTCGTTGAATCAAACCTCGCTTAGTGGTTGCCGTTCGTTACGTTGACCTTTACCTGTTTGGGTTTCGATTCGGCGCGCTTCGGCAGCTCGACGGTCAAAACGCCATTCTTGTAATCGGCCTTGATCGCTTCGCTGTTCACGGTGTTCGGCAAGCTGAAGCTGCGGCTAAACGAGCCATAGGTGCGCTCGACCCGCAGATAGTTATCCTCGGTCACTTTCTTTTCGAACTTCCGCTCGCCGCGAATCGTCAACGTGTTGTTTTCGATTCGCACGTCCAAGTCCTTCTCGTTGATGTCCGGCAAATCGGCCTTCACAACCAATTCATTTTCGGTCTCGTAGATGTCCACGGCCGGAGCCCAAGTCGTCAAAGCCGAATTGTCCGAGCGTCCCGGGAAAGAGGTGTCGAAAAGCCTGTTGACCTGCTCCTGCAAACCGGAGAGGCCCTGGAAGGTGTCAAAACGGGTTATGGAACTCACTTGAATCCCTCCTAATAAAATTGGCGCTTATAATTAGCGCAACCGAATGATATTATCTGCGCTTATTATTGTCAAGTATTTTCGAATAGGACTAAAGCGTTTATTTTCAATGTACTGCGCTATTCTAGGACCTTAACAATCAAGCACTTGAGGTAGTGAGTCTCGGGCATCGTCAGCAGAATTGGGTGATCTTGGGCCTGCGTCCGCCGCTCCACGACGACGATATTCTTGCGCGCGTCGTTCGCGGCTTCGGCCAGAATTTGCAGAAACAGCGGTTCGGTAATGTGGTAGGAGCACGAGCAGGTCACTAAAAAGCCTCCCGGCTTGAGGAGTTTCAGGGCCCGCAGATTGATCTCCTTGTAACCTCTGCGCGCCGCCGGGATGCTGTCGCGATTCTTGGCGAAGGCCGGGGGATCGAGTATGACCATTTGAAAGCGCCGGCCGGCCTCGTCGTATTCCTTCAGGAGGTCGAATGTGTTTCCTTCCCGAAAGTGGGCGTTGGAAATGGAGTTCAGCTGCTGATTTCGCCGGGCCGCCTCGATCGCGGCGGGCGCCATGTCAATCCCCTCGACGTGCGCGCACTTGTCCGCGACCGTGAGCGCGAATCCGCCTTGATAGCTGAAGCAATCGAGAACGTCTCCGGAGGCATATCGCCGCGCGGCCCAGTGGTTTTCGCGCTGATCGAGAAAGGAGCCGGTCTTCTGCCCCTTGGCGAGATCGCAAAAAAACGTCACGCCGTTTTCCTTTACGAGGACCTCCGGGGGAACCTCACCATGAAGGACGCTGACCCGCTGATCCAGCCCCTCGAGCATTCGCACCTTGGGATCGTTTCTCTCGACTACCCCCTTCGGTGAAAAAAGCTCCACGAGGATCTCGACGAAAAGGTCCTTCAACCGGTCGCTCGACTGGCTGAGAGTCTGAAGGACGAGGTAGTCGCCGTAGCGGTCAACGATCACGGACGGCAAAAGATCGGCTTCGCTGTATACCAGCCGGCAGGCGTCCGAATTCTCGACCACCAGATCGCGGTAGGCGGCGGCCCGGCGAAAGCGCGCGGCAAAGAACCCGCGATCAATGGGAACGTCCTCGCGCGTGAGCAGCCGGATGGAGATCTGCGACTTGTCGCTATAGAAGGCTCGTCCGCAGAAGTTGCCACGTTCATCGGTGAGGCGGACCACGGCGCCCGGCTCGGCTGGCGCCGAACGAACGTCGCTGCGATAGACCCACAGGTGTCCCGAGCGAAGCCGCTCGACGCCTCGCGGGGTGATGACTGCAGATCCTTCCGTCACTGGTCTGGCGGTTGCCATGAGTGGGAGCCTGGTGAATCTATCCGCGCCTATCTGTACTCTTCGATGGCTCCAGGAAGCTCTTCTTTCCGACTGAATCGCCCAAACCCGGCACCATTCTCGTGTTCAGTACGTATTCAGTTCCCCGGACCTCCCAGTTTCCGCTTCCGGTGGAGCTTCAAGGCCGACGTTCGCAGGGTCTCGGGAACATTCTTATTGGCCGTGAGTTTTACCAGGTCGGAAGCGGTAAGCCGCGGAAACAGGTGCAGCGAGACGTCGAGCGGCGTCTTCGGGTTATTGATGAGGTTCCGCACGATGGAGTAGTTCTTCATGAACACGCGCGTCATCGAGATGGCGCGAAGAATTTCTCCCGTCAGATTGGTCATCGACGCAAAAGCTTCGACTTCGGAATCGGTCAGCCGTGGCGACTGCAGAACGCACCTTTGCACCAGCTTATTCGGATCTTTGATCAGCAGCATCCGCTCCGATTTGCCGCCCTTGAGGGCCAGCGTGAGGCGTTGGACCACGTTCATATGCGTGACCCTTTGCATGAGCGTTTCGCGCTTCACGGGGTCCGGCTCGATTTCCGCGGCGGCCTCCGCCATTTCGGCGGACACGACGGCGCCCTTTTCCATGTTCGAGAGCAACTCGCGCTGTTCGGGCGTCGCACCGGGACAGTTCGCGACGGCGATGACCAACTGAGGATCCGATATGAATCGCTCGAGATTATCGAGCAACGCTTGGACGCCCGCCGCGGTCAGCCGATTCGCCAGCCGCGCGACGTGCGCCGTCGGACACGCAGCGCTTTTCGCGAGCGCGTCGGCCACACCCGGCTTTTCGCCCAAGTGATCCGTGCAATACGTGAACAGACGCGCATCCGCATCGGCGCGAGCGGAGGCCGCCAGAAAAGACTCCAGGGACTGCGCCAGCAGCGCATTTTGGGCGCGGTCGGCAATCGCGGGGTCGGCGTCGGAGGCCAAAACGGCGAGCAATTCCACGCGATCCTCCGCGCCGAGTGGTACGCCACCCGAACAGACCGCCAATTTCTGTTCTGGGCGCGCGCGGCCTGAGCAGATTTGCGTGCGCAATTCAGCGCTAATGGGGTCCTCCCGCGGCGGCGGTCAGATCTGCCCGCGTCAGCGTGACGCTGCCGGGCTGTCCCGGAGTTCCGATCGCCGGCATCGTCTGGCCGTTGAGCTCCAGCAGCAGCGCGCTCGATTCGCTCGATGTAATTTCGAAGTTATCATGCGCGTCGAACTGCTTAACGTCATTCGGCTGGACTGCGCCCTCGAAGACAACCTTGCCGTCGGCGATCACCTTCACGTCCGCAGGCTTTCCGGCTTGCATCTTGAGGGCGAGGCCAGCGGGCGCCGCCGCGGTCACTGCGGATCCATTGGGCGCGCCGGCGTCCGGCGCGGGCGCAGGCGGTTGGTTCGCCGTAGCCCCGCTGCGAGCGCCCACACGGGCCGCTAGGTATCGGGCGTGCATCCGCGCGCCGATATTGGCGCCGTAGCGGTGATATCCAGCAATGCCGCCCGCAATAACCAGGAGGACGATGACGACTGCGGCGGCGGCCGGACGCCAGTTTCGCGGCATTTCCGTGGGGCGCGCCGAGGAGACATGGACGCTCGCAGCACTCGTGGTCCCCAGCGCGTATTCGGCGACGAGGCTATCCTCATCGAGGCCCAAAAAACGCGCGATCGAGCGAATGAACCCGCGATTGAAAACGCCCCCGGGCAGCTGATCCCACTGATCTTTTTCGATGGCCTCGAGAAAACGCGTGCTGATGCGCGTGGCGGCCGAAATTTCGTCCAGTGAAACGCCGCGCATTTCGCGTTCGCGCCGCAGGTGTTCGCCGAAAGGTGTCGAAGGCATTCGCAGGGGGCCAACAAAAATATAGGCGTCGGTTGAGGGGGTGTCAATGCCGCCCGGAAAGTATGCTGCCCGGCCCAGGCATTGGCGTTACGGCAATCGGGCCGGAATGCCCGTTGCGGGAGGCGAAAACGGTTCACTATAATGCAGATGTTGCCTCCCGAATCCCAAGACGCAAAACCGCATACCCCCGCCGAACGGTTGCGGAGGGCCGCCGACGCGAAGCCATTTGCCGGCGTGGAACGGCGCCACAGTCCGGATGTGGACATCCCTGCGCCCGAAGCCACCGAAGTCAACGTCTTCCACGAACTCGGCAAGGCGCTCACGTCGTCGCTGCAGCTCGATCAGGTTCTGCGCACGATCATGGAAAAAATCAACGAGGTGCTGCGCCCGGACACCTGGTCGTTGCTGCTGATGGACCTGGACAAGCGCGAGCTTTACTTTCAGATCGCGACCGGCGCGGGAGCCGAAGCGCTCAAGGACGTGCGCATCAAGGTTGGGCAAGGGCTCGCGGGCTGGGTGGCGGAGTCCGGAGAAGCCGTCGTCGTGGCGGATACCAGCAAGGATTCGCGATTTTTCGGCCAGGTGGACGAAAAGACGAAAATGGCGACGCGCTCGATTGTCGCCGTGCCGGTGCGCTTCCGCGATCAATGCCTCGGCGTGATCGAGCTGATCAATTGTGTGGGCCCGGAGGGCGTTTCAGCAAGCGAGATCTTGCGCTGCTCGAGGCGCTTGCCGACTACGCCGCGATTGCCATCGAAAATGCGCGGCACGTCCAGCGCATTCATGAGCTCACGATCACCGACGACTGCACCAGCCTCTACAACGCGCGGCACCTGAATTTCATGCTGGATACGGAGATTTACCGCTCGCACCGCTACGCGTTCGAGTTCTCGCTGATCTTCATAGATCTCGACCACTTCAAGCTCGTGAACGACACGCACGGCCACTTGGTGGGCTCCAAGCTGCTCGCCGAAATCGGAGAAGCGATCAAGGAAAAGTGCCGGCTGATTGACCTGGCGTTCCGCTACGGCGGCGACGAATTCGTGGTGCTGCTGCCGCAAACATCCAAGGAAAATGCGCTCGGCGTCGCGCACCGCCTCCACAAACTGATTCGCGAGACCGTGTGGCTGAAGAATACCGGGACGCCCGTGCGTCTGACGGCCAGCGTAGGCGTGGCCGCGTATCCCACCGATTCGCGCACCAAGGCTGAGCTGCTGCATCTCGCCGACGAAGCGATGTACCTCGTCAAGAACACCTCCCGCGACAGTGTCGCCGCCGCCGGCGTCGGCCTGCTCCCCAGCCGCTGACGATTCTGCGCTGTCGCTCATCTCCCGCACCGCTACCATTAGTTGTCGCGCGAAAACCACTCGCCTATACTCGGCTTCTAACGTAACCAGGGAGATTCTTCATTGCGCAACCGGGAAGCCGCGCGTTACGCGCGCTGGGCGGCGATTACCGCGGGGCTGATCGCACTGGCGGTCGCCGGCGACTACGCTGCGCGCGCCTTCCGGCGATCTCATGCGGGCGCAGCGCGCGGGTTGCGGTTCCCGTGACCGTGCAACAGCAATCCGCGCAGTTCTCGTTTTCCAAGGTCGAGCAGGACCGCACTATTTTCACGGTCCGCGCGTCGCACGCCACGCAGTACAAGGATCAGAATCGCGCCGTGCTCGAGGATGTCTGGATCACCCTCTACGGCCGCGACGGAAGCCGCAACGACAACATCCACACGCGCGAATGCAGCTACGAGGGAACCGGAGACGTTCGCTGCGAAGGCGATGTGGAGCTGGACCTGGCGAGCGCGAACCCGTCAAAAGGTCAGAAGGGCGGTCAAACGGGCGGCGAGCCGGGTGGGCACTCGACGGGCACGCTCCAGGTGAAAACCAGCAATCTCTCGTTCAATCGTAATACGGGCGAGGCCTCGACTCCGGCTCCCGTGGAATTTCATTTCCCCTCGGGACAAGGACGTGGCGTGGGGGCGTCGTACAGCACGAGCGATTCAACCGTGCGCGTCGAGCACGGCGTTGAATTCAACATGGCCGGAACGGAGCAGACGGGCGGCATGCCGGTGACCGCTACGGGGAGCAGCCTCGAGATCAGGCGCAATGATCGCACCATCGTACTCAAGGGACCGGCAATCGTGCGCGAAGGCGCGCGCGAGCTATCGGCGGATTCTTTTTCCGTGGAACTCGACGCGGACTTCCACGCGCGGCGCGCCGTCGCCGAAGGGCATCCGCAAATTCGCACGGCGGAGGGCGGCGGAAAGATCTCCGTTTCGGCCGCGCAACTGGAAGCGATTCTGAATCCGGCCGGCTGGGTCGAACATGTCGCCGCGGACGGAAACATGATCGGCACGCGTCAGACGGCCGCGGGCACCGACCGATTCTCAGCTTCTCACGTAGAGTTCGCCATGGTGCCGCAGAAGAATCTGATTCGGGACATGACCGCGACCGGCAGCGTGATGGCGGAATCGCATCAGGGCGGCAATTCGCATGTTTTGAAGACGGACGCGCTGCGCGTGGCATTTTCCGCGGGCTCCGCGGGCGGCCATCCCGGCGAGCCGCGGGGCAAGGCGGATCAGCAGCGCATCGAAAGCGCCGAATCTCTGGCGCCGGCCACGATTGAATTGCACGGCACGAGTGATGTGACAACTCTGCGCGCGAAGAAATTCGTCGCGCAGCTCGGTCCGAGCGGCCATCTCGACAAATTGCTCGGGCACGCGGGCGTCGAAGTCCGCCGGCAGGTCGGCAGCTCCGCGCCGCAGACGCTTTCGGCCGCGGAGATGATCGCCACGTTCGGCGCGCACGGCGAATGGGACACTCTCGATGAGCGCGGGAATGTGCGGTTTCAACAGTCGGACCGCCAGGCTAGCGCCGACCATGCCAATCTCGTTCGCGCGACGGACATCATCACGCTCGACGGATCGCCGGTGATTTCCGATGCGATGAGCCGCACGACCGCCGCGAACGTGGTCGTCAACCAGAAATCGGGCGAACTGCGCGCCACCGGCGGCGTGGTTTCCACATACGTGCCAACCGCGCAAGGAGACTCGCTCAGTCTCGGCTCCGGCGCCGCGCATATCTCCGCGGACACGCTCTCCGGCACGGTCGATTCGAGCCACGTGATCGTAACGTACGCAGGGCACGCGCGCCTTTGGCAGGGAGAATCCGTGCTCGATAGCGATCAGATCCAGCTATGGCAGGATGATAAAAAGTTGCAGGCCAGCGGACACGTGATCGCGGTCTTCTCGCAGGTGTCCGGTCCGTTCGCTGCGGTTCCCGCTAAACGCTCCGGCTCCGCGGCTGGCTCGCCCACCGGGCCAACGCTGTGGAAAGTTGTGGCGCCGACTCTGACCTACTGGAGCGATCAGGGTAAGGCCCGCCTCGAAGGCGGCGTCAACGCCAGTTCCAGGCAGGGCTCGCTGGAATCCCGCACGCTGGACCTATTCCTAAGTCCGGCCGCATCCGCCTCTGCCACTGCCGGCCCGGCAGCACCAGTGGTGAAGACCCCGCCCGGGGCCCACCGGGCGGACGTCAATTGGAACGGGTGCTGGCTATGGGAGGCGTTGTCGTCCGGCAGGGAGACCGCCGGGCCATGGCGGAGCAGGCTGAATATACCGCTGCCGACGGAAAATTCGTGCTTTCCGGCGGCGAACCCACGATTGCTGATGCTTCCAGCGACACAATCACGGGCCATTCGTTGACCTTCTTTGTGGCGAGTGATACGATTTTGATTGATTCGCAGGAAGGTTCGCGCACACTAACCAAGCACCGGGTTGAGAAATGAACCGGTATGTTGAAACTCCAAGCCGCCGATCTGAGGAAGTCTTACCGAGGTCGGAAGGTCGTTAACGACATTAATTTGGAGATTCAGCAGGGTGAAGTGGTTGGGCTGCTCGGGCCGAACGGCGCAGGAAAGACCACGACTTTCTACATCCTGGTCGGACTCGCGCGTCCGGACTACGGGCGTGTCATGCTGGACGGCGAGGATATCACCGACCTGCCCATGTACCTCCGGGCCCGCAGCGGCATCAGCTACCTTCCCCAGGAACCTTCGGTTTTTCGGAAACTGACAGTCGAGGAGAACCTGCTGGCTGTTCTGGAAACGCTCTCGGTCACGCCCGAGCAGAGGCGCGACCGTGTCGAGGAGCTTTTGGCGCAAATGGGACTTGAGGGAGTTCGATACAGCCAGGCCTACGTGCTGTCGGGCGGCGAGCGGAGACGCCTGGAAATCGCGCGCTCGCTCGTGCTCTCGCCCTCCTTCGTTCTCCTCGACGAGCCTTTTGCCGGGATCGATCCCCTTACCGTCGTGGACATTCAGAAGATCATCGGGGATCTCAGCCATGCGGGCATCGGCGTTCTGATGACCGATCACAATGTGCGCGACACGCTGGCCGTCACGAACCGCGCTTACATCATCAGCGAGGGCAAGATCCTGGCGGCGGGAACGCCGGCGGAACTTTCCGCCGATCCCGATGTTCGCCGTATCTATCTGGGAGAGGGATTCCGGCTGAACTGAAACCCATGAACTGGCTCGCACCCAAATTGCATCTCCGGCTCGCGCAGAAGCAGATTCTGACGCCGGGCCTCGTCCAGATGGTCAGCGTGCTGGCGCTGAATCGTCTCGAGCTAAGGGAGATGATCAATCAAGAGATCATGGAGAATCCGGTTCTCGAAGAGCTGGCCGAGGACGGCGTCACCGCCGACAGCTATACGGACGAAGCCTTCCTCAAGAAAGAAACGGAAAAGCTTCCCGAAACGCCGGCCGCCAACCCGTTCGACGAATTCGATTTCGGCTCCTTTTTTGCTCAATATCTCGATACGGGCTCGGAGCGCGCGGCCAGCGGCGAACATGAGGAAATCGAGAAGCCTTCGTTCGACAAATTCCTCACCTCTCCGGCCAGCCTGACCGACCACCTCACCTGGCAATTGAGTGTCAGCATCTGCAGCGAAACGGTCCGCAAGATCGCCGATACGATCGTCGGCAATCTCGACGAAAACGGCTATCTGATGGCCACGCTCGACGAAATCGCCCAGTCCGGAAACTATTCGATGGAGGATGTCGAGGAAGCTCTGGCCGTGGTGCAGGAATTCGACCCGCCCGGAGTGGCCGCGCGCAATCTGGAAGAATGCCTGATCATGCAGGTCAAGTTGATCGACCCCCAGAACACGCTCGCGCAGCAGATCATCGCCGAGCATTTGAAGCTTCTGCAGAATAATCAGATGAAGGAAGTGGCGCGCGCGCTGAACCGCCCCATCGAACTCGTCAAGCGCGCCGTGGACCTGATCAAGCGCCTCGATCCAAAGCCCGGCCTGCGCTACAACAAGATCGAGCCCCGGCTGGTCGAGCCGGACGTCCAGTTCCGCAAAGTGGACGGCGAATGGCAGGTCTTCATGAACGACGACGACGTGCCGCAGCTCCGCTTGAGCCCGACCTATCGCCGTCTCCTGGCGCGCGACGCGGCCGACCGCGACGTCCGCAACTACGTCAAGGAGCGTTTCACCGCCGCCATCCAGCTGATGAAGAATATCGAGCAGCGCAAGCACACCATTCTGCGCGTTTGCAACTCGATCCTGCGCCGCCAGGGAGATTTCCTCGATTACGGGCCCGATCACCTGAAACCGATGATGATCAAAGAGGTCGCCGAGGAAGTCGGCGTACACCCCTCGACCGTCAGCCGCGCCGTCGCCAACAAATACGTGCACACTCCGCGAGGCGTGCTCGAGCTGCGCAGCTTCTTCTCGGAATCGGTCAACGGCCCGCAGGGCGGCGAGATGTCTCTGTTGTCCCTCAAGCGGCGCGTCAAGCAGATGATTGAAGGGGAAGACACGGCTCACCCGCTCACCGACGAACAAATCACCAAGAAACTGGGCGACGAAGGCATCCACGTCACCCGCCGCACCGTCGCAAAATATCGCGAAGATCTGCGCATCCCGAGCACGCACCGCCGCCGGGTAAAGGCCTAGCCGTTTCCCCGTGACGCCCCCCGACCGGAAACGAAGCGCCCGCCAACTCGTCATCCTCACCGGGCTTTCCGGATCGGGCAAGCGTTCCGTCCTGAATACTTTCGAGGACCTCGGCTTCTACTGCGTGGATAATCTCCCCGTCGCTCTGATTCCCGCGTTCAGCGAGCTCTATGAGGGCGGACGCGGCGAAGTGGAGCGCGTGGCTCTGCTGGTGGACGCTCGCGAAGGCGCTCACATTGACCAGTTGCCGGGAATTTACCGCAAGCTGAGCAGCGAGCGCGCCGCCACGCTCGTCTTCATCGAGGCGAGCGAGGGCGCCCTGTTGCGCCGCTTCAGCGAAACCCGCCGCCCCCATCCGCTTGGCCAAGAAATCCCCATCGCCGAGGGAATTCGCGAGGAGCGGCGGCGCATGGCCCCGATCCGCCGTCTCGCCGACGTCATCATCGACACGACAAAATTCAACGTGCACGAGCTGCGCCAGCTCATCATCGACCGCTTTCAGAGCCCGGGGCGGCGGCCACTCCTGGTCTCGGTCGTCAGTTTCGGATTTCGCTACGGAATTCCCGCCGACGCGGACCTGGTTTTCGACGTGCGCTTTCTGCCGAATCCGCACTTCGTTCCGCGCCTCCGCCCGTTCAGCGGCAAGGATCCACGCGTCGCGCGTTACATTCGCTCGTTTCCGCAGACGGGACAATTCCTGCGCCGCATCGAAAGTCTTTTGGGATATTTGATCCCGCACTACATCCGGGAGGGCAAAAGTTTTCTGACGGTCGCGCTCGGTTGCACGGGCGGGCGGCACCGCTCCGTGGCGCTGGCCGAGGCGATTCGCCGCGCGCTGCAACGCAAGGGGTATGCGGCCAAGGTCGTGCACCGCGATCTCGATAAGTCCGCTTCCTGAACTTGCGGGGTACTCGTTTTGCGATTACGGCTTGCAAGATGCCGGGGCGATGCATAGGCTAAGTCAGTTTCCTGCTCAAGAACTTTGGCGACCGAAACCATAGACGGTATTGCGGGCGTAACCGCGCACGACGAAATCCGGCGGCTGTTGCGTTATCTGCAGCCGTATACGCCGCGTCTCGCCGCGGGCATTGTGCTGATCGCCGTGATGGGCGCCGTCGAATTCCTGGTGGCGTTCGCGCTCCGACCCGCGGTGGACGTGGTCTTGAACCCGCATTCAACCACTCAAGCGCTGACCCTGTTTCAGATTCCCTGGACGCACTACACAGTCGATCTGCGTTCATTTGCACCGCGCCATTTTCACAACGTGTGGACCGTTTTCGCCGTCGCGCTCGTGCTTATGACCATCGTCAAGGGCATTTCCGAGTACGTTGGCAGCATCCTGATCCAGTACGTAGGACTTTCCGCCGTCACCGACATTCGAAATCAGGTTTACAGCCAGGTCGTGCAGCAACCCATCGGCTTCTTTCAGCACAATCCGGTCGGGCGCGTGATGTCCGCGGTCATTGCCGATATCGAGCAGATACGCAACGCCTTTTCGGACTGGTTCGCTGAAGGCTTCCGCCAGATATTCGCCCTCATCGCGTTTGTGACTGTCCTACTGGTCATCAACTGGCGCATGGCGTTTGGTTCCGCGATCCTGATTCCTCTCGTCGTCTGGCCGGTTAGCAGGTTCGGCCGGAAGATCCGCCGTTCGTCGGAGAAAAGCCGGTCGCGCCTCGCGGATTTGAGCCAAATCCTGCAGGAAACCATCTCGGGAAATCGCGTCGTGAAGGCGTTCGGGATGGAAGGATTCGAAATCCGAAAGTTTCGCGAGGCCGCGCGCAATCTGCTGCACGAGAACATGCGCTGGATCAGGGCCTTCGCCGCCACCTCGCCGGTGATGGATCTCCTCGGCGCCGTCGTAATTGCCCTTGTGATACTCGTCGCACGCAATGAGATTAAGGCGGACCGTATGACGCTCGGCTTGTTTGCGTCGTTCGCTTTCGCTCTGTTCAAGGCATACGAACCCATCAAACGCCTCGGCAATGTGTATCAGCTGTTCCTTCAGGCCGCCGGAGTCTCCAAACAGGTTTTTGCCTTCATCGACATGCCGCGGGAGATGATGGAAGCGCCCGGCGCCAAGGTATTACCGCCGTTTTCGAAATCCATCGAGTTCGATCGCGCGAGCTTCGCCTACGATAGCGGTCCTCTGATCCTGAAAAATATTGACCTGAAGGTTCCCGCCGGCGCCGTGGTTGCAATCGTCGGCTCGAGCGGCGCGGGAAAGACCACCCTTGTCAATCTTCTGCCGCGTTTTCACGAGGTGACCACGGGCGCGGTTCGCATCGACGGCTACGCCGGTGGGCGACGTCACGCTTCGCTCGCTGCGCGAGCAAATGGCCATCGTCACGCAGGAAACGATTCTTTTCAACGACACGGTCCGCAACAATCTCTGCTACGGCCGCCCCGACATGCCTGATGAAAAAATAATCGCCGCGGCCCGGGCCGCCATGGCGCACGATTTCATCATTCAGATGCCGCAGGGCTATCATACGGTGATCGGCGACCGCGGCCAGCGGCTCTCCGGGGGCCAGCGGCAGCGCCTGGCGATTGCGCGCGCGCTGCTGAAGAACGCGCCGATCCTGATCCTGGATGAGGCGACCTCCGAACTCGATTCCGAATCCGAGATGCTCGTGCAAAGCGCGCTGAACAACCTGATGACCGGCCGCACCGTGTTCGTCATCGCGCACCGTCTCTCGACCATCCGCCGCGCGGACCTGATCGCCGTGCTCGACGATGGCGCGATTCGCGAGCGCGGCACGCACGAAGAACTCCTGGCGCGCAACGGAATCTACGCGCGCCTGTATGAAATGCAGTTCCGCGACGCCGAGCCCGTCTCGCGCGTGGCGGGTCTCGAGTGAAAATGTCCGGCGCAAAATCCCAACTCGTCAATCCGCCCAAGGCCGCGTCGAAAGGCCTCAAGTCAATGACGGGTTATGCTCAGGCGCATACGATCGAGAATGGAATCGACCTGCGTGTCTCCGTGCGCAGCGTCAATCACCGTTTTCTCGATCTGCATCTGCGCGTGCCCGAGGGCTTCGAGCCGCTGGAGCCTCGCATCCGGCAAATCGTCCGCGAGCGCGTCCGGCGCGGCCATCTCGACGTTACGCTCCGCTACGAACTCGCGGGCCCGGCCGCGGTCGCCGTAAATCAAGAGGTCGCGGCGGCCTATCTGCGAGCCGTGGCGGATCTGCGGACGCAGTTCGGCATGAAGGCCGAACCGGACCTCGCTTCCATTCTGCGCTTGCCCGGCGTGATCGGCACGACCGGAGCGGGAGCGGCGTCCGACGATGAAATCGCGCGCCTCGAATCCGTTGTCGCCGCGATGCCTCACCGAAGCGCTCGACAAGCTCGACCACATGCGCGCGCAGGAAGCTAGCTCGCTGCACGACGAAATGTCCGGCCGCCTTACGAGCATCGCGAGCCTTGCCGCACGAGTCGAAACTCTCGCCGAGCGCGCCCGGCCCGCTTTCGCCCGCCGGCTCGAATTGCGCTTGAAAGAATTGCTCGGCGAAGTCCAGATTGACCCCGCGCGCCTGGCTCAGGAAGCTGCCATTGCCGCCGAACGCAGCGACGTGTCCGAAGAGTTGGCGCGCCTTGCGAGCCACGTGCGCCAGTTCGAATCCCTGCTGACCGGCGCCTCCGATGTCGGCAAGAAACTCGATTTCCTGCTTCAGGAAATGCAGCGTGAGGCCAATACGCTTTTGTCGAAGACTCCCGGCAACGAAGCCGAGAGCCTCGAGATCACCGAGATGGCGCTCGAAATCAAATCCGAAATCGAAAAACTCCGGGAACAGGTGCAGAATATCGAATGAGCCTCGCGGAACCATTGGTCCTGATCGTTTCCGGGCCGTCCGGTTCGGGAAAGTCCACCCTGGTGCAGAAGATTCTGGAGATTCCCGGCACCATGCTGGCTGTTTCGTCCACCACGCGCCCGCCGCGCAAGACGGAAAGCAACGGCAAATGGTACAATTTCGTCTCCGAGTCCCAATTCCAGGAGATGGTCCAGCGGGGCGAGTTTCTGGAATACGCGCAGGTGTTCGGCAAGAACTGGTACGGGACGCCGCGGAAGGCGCTGGACGAGGCGCTCGAGCAGAAAAAAGATCTGGTCCTGGAAATTGACGTCCAGGGCGCGTTGCAGGTAAAACGAAAACTGCCGGGCGCCATCGCGGTCTTCGTCATTCCGCCCTCGCGCGACGATCTTGAGCGTCGGATTCGGGAGCGCGGGCAGGATTCGGAAGACGAGATTCGCCGGCGGCTCGACCGCGCGCGGCAAGAGATGCTGAGCTACAGCAGTTATGATTTCGCCGTCGTCAACGACGACCTCGAGCGCGCCGGCCGTGAAGTGCAGGCCATCGCGCTGGGCTCGCGTTGCCGTGTGGCCCGGACCGAAGAGCACATACTCGAAATTTTGAAAACTTTTGGAGGTTGACGTTCTCATGGCTGCACTCACAAACATTCCGGAAAGCCAGTTTGCCTACGTGGTCGTCGTGTCGCGCCGCGCTCGCCAGTTGATGATCGGCGGACGTCCCATGATTGATAATCCGAAATCGCGCAAGACCTCGCGCATCGCCGAGGAGGAGTTGCAGCTCGGGCTCCTCGAATATTCTTTGCCGGAAGTGCCCGAGGGCACGCTGGACAAGGACGGCAAGCGCCGCAAGTAAAGACGGTTTCGTAGCGGCCGCCTTCAGGCGGGCGCCTTTGGTTTTTCTCCCATGAAGATCGCTCTCGGCGTCACCGGTGGAGTCGCTGCATACAAAGCCGCGGAGCTTGTCCGCCGCCTGCAGCAGGAAAAGCTCGACGTGCAAGTCGTGATGACGCGCTCCGCCCAGGAATTCATCACGCCGCTCACCTTCGCCGCGCTCACCGGAAAGAAAGTCATCACCGAAATGTTCGGCGCGCACGGCGCGGAGCCCGCCAACGTCGAAAGCGCCATTGAGCACATCGCCGTCGCGCAGCGAATTGATCTTCTTCTCGTCGCGCCGGCCACAGCCGATATTCTCGGCCACTTCGCGCAGGGCATCGCGCGGGACTTTCTCTCGACCCTTTACCTCGCGACCAAGGCGCCGGTCGTCGTCGCTCCGGCCATGAACGTCAACATGTGGGAGCATCCTGCGACGCAGGAGAATCTGCAGAAGCTTCGCGCGCGCGGCGTTCACGTGGTGGACCCTGACGAAGGCTATCTCGCCTGCGGCATGACGGGCGCGGGGCGCCTGGCCGCAACCGATGCCATCGTCGAAAGAGTTCGCTCCGTGCTGGGACTGCGCCGCGACTTCGAAAGCCAGACCGTGGTCGTCACCGCCGGGCCCACCCGTGAAGACCTCGATCCCGTGCGCTTCCTCACCAATCGCTCCTCCGGCAAAATGGGCTACGCGCTCGCCGAAGCGGCCGCGCGCCGCGGCGCTCACGTCGTGCTCGTCAGCGGCCCAACCGATCTTTCAGCCCCCGAAGGCGTTGACTGGGTTCCCGTGCGCTCAACGGAAGAAATGCGCCACGCCGTTCACGAGCGCGCCGCGGAAGCGAACGTCGTCATCATGGCCGCGGCCGTGGCCGACTACCGCCCCGCCGCTGCGCAATCGCACAAACTCAAGCGCGGCGATGCGGGACTCACGCTGGAGCTTGAACCCACGCCCGATATTCTCGCCGAGCTTGGGCGGGACGCCATTCAACAGCGCGGCCAGCGAGTGCTGGTCGGCTTCGCTGCTGAAACCGACAATCTCGCCGAAAACGCCCGCGGCAAACTCGCCCGCAAAGGCGCCGACATGATCGTCGCCAACGACGTGACGCAGGAAGGCGCAGGCTTCGACACCGATACAAACATCGTCACCATCTTCCTTCGCGATGGCCGCGAGCTTCCTCTGCCGAAACTCACCAAGTTCGAAGTCGCGAACCACATCCTCGACCGCGTCCTCGAAATCCAGAAGCGTTAAGTTCCCCCCAACTGCTCGTTGACACGTTCCGATGTAGTGAGATAAAACCCTTCGACGGGTTTTTTCGCCATCCAAAAAGGTTCTGTTTCGCAAGAGTTGACCCGACAGGACGAAAACGAATGAGAAACAGATACGTATTGCACTTCGTGCTGTCGCTGCTAGCCGCACTTCTTCTCACCTCGAGCGCATGCTCAGCACAGGCTCAGCAAGCGGCCGCCAAGTCCTCCGACGCTGCGATGGCCAAGCCGGAATCGCTCGGCTTCTCTTCCGCGCGCCTCGAGCGTCTCCACGCAGCGATGCAGCAGGAAGTTGACCAGAAGCACTTGGCCGGCGTCGTCACGCTGCTCGCCCGCCACGGCAAGGTCGCTGAGTTGAAGGCCTACGGCAAGAAAGATCTCGCGAGCGGCGCGCCGATGACCACGGACACGATCTTCCGCGTCTTCTCGATGACCAAGCCAGTCACCGGCGTCGCCATGATGATCCTCTATGAACAAGGCAAATGGCGCCCCGAGGACCCGATCTCAAAATACATCCCCGAATTCGCGCACCTGAAGGTCTTCAAGGGCGTGGACGCGAACGGCAAGATGATTGTGGAGGATCCCGTCCATCCGCCGACCATGCGCGAGTTGATGACACACACCGCGGGCTTCACCTACGGCCTCTTCGGCGACGGTCCGGTGGACAAGTTGTATCAGTCGCAGGGCGTGATGCAGTCGAAATCCCTTCAAGCGATGATCGACAAGCTTGCAACCATTCCGCTCCTCTACCAGCCGGGCACTCGCTGGGTTTACAGCGCCTCGATGGATATTCAGGGCTACATCGTTGAAAAATTGTCGGGCCAGTCGCTGCCCGATTTCATGCACGACCGCATTTTTGCGCCGCTCGGCATGAAGGACACCGGCTTCTTCGTCCCCAAGGACAAATGGAACCGCTTCGCCACACTGTACGGTGAAAACGATAAAGGTGAAATCGTCGCGTCCCCGCCTCCGGCCGCCGCCGGACTGGGCGACTATACCGCGCAGCCCACGATGCCCTCGGGCGGCGGTGGAATGGTCTCCACCGCACAGGATTATCTGCGCTTCGCTCAGATGCTCTTGAATGGCGGCGAACTCGATGGCGCGCGCATCCTGGCGCCGGCCACAGTGCAGCTTATGACCTCCAACCATTTGTCGCCACGCCTGATGACCGGCGAATTCTTCATTGGCCCGGAGACAATCCGGCCCGGCATGGGCTGGGGCTATGATTGCGCGGTCTTCACCGACCCGGCGATAGCCGACGAAATCGTCGGCAAAGGCACTTTTTTCTGGCTTGGCGCGGCGGACACCTGGTTCTGGGTCGATCCCGCGAACGATCTGATTTTCGTGGGCATGACGCAGCACATGATCGGTCCCGCACAGCCCAACGTGGAGCAGCTCAGCCGCCCCACCGTCTATCAGGCGCTCGTGAAACCGAAGATGTAACCCGCTCGTGTGTCTGAATTGTTCTCGGCGATCGAAACAGGAGACTCATGGATCCCTCAAATCGCGCTCGTGCGGAAGCTTGGCTGCGTTACGCTGAAGATCTCCGCCTCGGCCCATACTATCTCGACCGTTCCACTCAAGAATCGGTCCAGCAGACTTCGCCCGGTTTTACGGGTGCCCCATCCTTCTCGGAGGGAAGGGTGGGAACGCCGCTGGAAACATCCGCACCCGCTCCCAATGCATCTCCGGCAGTTGCGGCTGCAGCACCACGCCGCGCTACCGAGCCGCCGCCGGCGCCCAAATCCGCGCCCGCTTTCATTCCGCCTGTCGCAGCCCCATCGTTGTTTGAAGAGCGCATCGAGGGCGACACGCTCGACCGCATCCGCGCCGACATCGGCCCGAACTGCACCCGCTGCAAGCTGCACAAGGCCCGCACGAACATCGTCTTCGGCGTGGGCAATCCGGGGGCGCAGCTCGTCTTTGTCGGCGAAGGCCCCGGCCGCGACGAAGACGCTCAGGGCGAACCGTTCGTCGGCCGCGCCGGAAAACTTCTCACGCAGATGATCGAGGCGATGGGCCTTCGCCGCCCGGACGTTTACATTTGCAACGTCGTCAAATGCCGCCCACCCGAAAATCGCCTGCCGGAACCTGACGAGATCGCAACATGCTCGCCGTATCTGCTTCGCCAGCTCGGCGTGATCCAGCCCAAGGTAATCTGCTGCCTCGGCGCTTGCTCGGCACAGACCATGCTGCAAACCACTCAGGGTATTTCGAAATTCCGCGGCGAATGGTTCGACTACCGCGGCTCGAAATTGATCTCCACCTATCATCCGGCCTACCTGCTGCGCAACCCGGCCGCGAAAGGCGAAGTCTGGAAGGATTTGCAGAAGGTAATGGCCGTCCTCGGGCTCGAACCCCCAAAGAAAAAGTAACGGTCCATCACACCGTCAGGCTGTTCGGCCGTAGGGGCGTGGCATGCCATGCCCGGTGCAGTTCCTTGGCTTCGCCAATACCATTCGTCGCAACGTGCGCGAATGTCAGGTTTTGAGTTTTTCTGAATCATGATGACGACCGCCACTCTGCGCGAAGTGACCGGAGTTCGGTGTTCAAGTCCGACGCCATTATTCAGCCGCGGAGCGGCGACCGTAATTAGCCCGGCACGAAGCGAAGCGCAGTGCCGGGAAGAGGGCAAGAAGAGGCCCAAGTCCCGGAGGGACGATTGAGTCCTCAAACGCAACTAGCGCACGCAAACTGCCACATCGTGAAACGAGCCGGCTCGATCGCGAAGCGTGACGCCATCAGCCCCACGAAATATCGCCGGCGAAAAATCGGGCTTTAGCCCTGGGGACTACACTCCTACAATCAAGCTACCCTTGGATATCATCCTCGGAATATCGGCGGCTCTCGGCTGGGGTGTGGCGGATTTTTCCGCGCGCTTCTCCTCGCGCCGCATCGGCGCCTTTCGCACGCTCATCGTCATGCAGTTCTTCGGTTTCACCGCGCTCAGCATTGTTCTCTGGCTGACCGGTGGCTTCTCTCGCACCTTCGCTCCCGGTTGGGCGCCCTGGCTCTTCGCCGCCATCGCCGGCCTGATCAACACTGTTGCGGGGCTCGCGCTCTATCATTCCTTTGAAGTCGGCGCCATCAGCATCGCCGGCCCGGTCTCCTCTTCCTATCCGGCGCTCACCGTTGCGCTCGCGGTCGCAAGCGGCGAACGCATCCACGCCATTCGCGGCGCAGGACTTGCGCTCACGTTTATCGGAATGATCCTCGCCGCGCTCGCGTTCGCGCCCGACGAAAAACACGCCATCGACCCAGCACGCATCACGCCCACGCGCATCTATCAAAAGGCGCTGCTTTCGCAATCGTCGCCGCCGTCGGCTACGGCGTAATGTTCTGGTGGCTTGGATTTCACGTCGTACCTCTCATCGGAAGCGGTCTCTCGGTGTGGGTCATCCGCCTGACCACGTTCAGCGTCCTGCTGCTGGTCGGCTTGCCCACCGGCAAAGCCCTCCCTCTCCCGCGCGGCAACGTCTGGTGGCTGCTTCTAGTCACGGGGCTGATGGACACCTCCGCCTTCGTCGCCAACAACGCCGGCATGGGCGCCGGCCATGTCGCCGTCGTCAGCGTACTCGCCTCGCTCTACGGCGCCGTCACCGTCCTGCTCGCCCGGATTTTCCTTCGCGAGCGCATGGAACGCAGCCAGTGGTTCGGCATCGCCCTAATCTTCGTTGGCATCGTCCTCGTCAGTCTCTAGATTCGCAAGGTTTCAATGTAGCGCCTGCCCGCCGCCGAGGGTCGCGGTGTTCAGCGCGGCACTTTCCCGCCGACTAGTCCCGGCCTGCGCGCGAATAATGGTTTCATAAGGCACGACTATATAGTGCCCGGCACATATGATTGGCACGGTCTCGCCATTTCGTCGATCGAATCGGTGATAAGTTACATATTCGATATGATTGGCCGAAATCGCCACTGTTCCGCCGACGGTCGTCGCTCGGTTTTGCAATAATTGCCGAAGTAGGATCAACCGGCGAAATCGCCCACCTGCCTAAGGAAATTGCCGGTAGGCCTTTGCCGCGCTGCAGGGCAAGGCTTTCGTACGCCAGCGCCACGAAACGATTGGCGACTCTCGGTTCGCAACCGGGTCTGCTGGACTCGATTCTCGAGACGATCTTGGGTACCGCTGCATCCCGTTTGGCGCCACGCTGTTCGACAAATCGCCAAACTCGAATCGTCCGATCGTGGCAGCAAGACATGGCTGTGCCGATTAAGGGATCATAGGGAAAGTCCCCGGCTCGGGCCCTGGTACGTAAAGACGGCATCACGTATCACACGAGGCCCGCCGCGGCTCTTCGGAAGGCGTCGCGCTTCGCGTGCACCTCGACGATTCGACGGTCGAAAACGGCCCACTCCGAGTTCTACGAGAACCATCGCACGGCGTGCTCGAAAACGCGCGATTCGTCACCTCGCTCAGACATGCAGCCCCGTGGATTGAGTCGTTAAGGCTCGGCGGCGTAATCGCCATGAAGCCGCTCATCGTTCACGCGGCCTCAAAATCGCGCTCCGAACAGCCGCGGCGAGTCCTCGCATATCGAATACGCCCCATCACTCGCTCTGCAGGATGGACTCGAGTTGGCGATCGGCCTGAAGCCGATCACCACGATAGCCGCTTAGACCGCTATCGCTCGGACTGCTACACTATTCCGCTGCCATGCCCCCACGCTACTGCGAGGTCGCGCTCCCGGTTCCGCTCCGCTCGACGTTCACTTACGCCGTGCCGCCCGCGCTCGATGGCGAACTTCTCGTCGGCCGCCGCGTCGTCGTGCCCTTCGGCAGACGCGCGATGATCGGAGTGGGGCTCTCCGAATCCGACCAGCCCGCCCGACATCCCGCGCGTGAAAGAAATCGCCGAGCTGATGGATTCGCTTCCCGCGCTGCCGCCGAAGCTAATCGAGCTCGGCCATTGGATCAGCCGCTACTACCTCGCGCCAGTCGGCGAAACGTTCCGCGCCATGCTGCCGCCGGAAATCGAGCTGCGCCACGATCGCGAGTATTCGCTCACCGACTCCGGCCGCGCCTATCTCCGCGATCTGGCCGCCGCCGCGGAAGTCACTGATCGGGAGCGGCTCGAGCTTGCAACCCTGGAGAATCTCGACGAGTCAGCCGCGCGCCCGCGTCGAAAGCGCCTCAACGAGCCCGTCGCAGCGGCCCTCGTCCGCCTCGGCTATCTTTCCGCGCGCGATGTGTTGCGTCCTCGCAAGACGCGCACCCAGCAAATCGTCGCCTGGCGCCCCGGGACCGCCGAGTTGCTCACGGGTGACGCCGAAAAGCGCATTCGCGACATCCTCTCCGCCACGCGCGGCCCGCTCCCGCTCGCGCATCTACTCGAAAAGGCCAGCGCCTCCCGCGCCATCGTCCGCCGCCTCGAAAAAGCGGGCATGCTGGCCACCTGGGAAGAGCCGCTCACGCCCGGTGAAGATCCGTGGGACACCGATTTCGTTCCCCCCGCGAATGTGCTCAACGCCGAACAGAAAGAAGCCCTCGCAGAAATCTGGCGCTGGCTTGTGGCCGGTGAATTCGCGGCCGGCCTGATCCACGGCGTCACGGGCAGCGGCAAGACGGAAGTCTATCTCGGCGCGATCGAAGCGGCCCTTTCGCGCGGCAAGACGGCCATCGTCCTAGTTCCCGAGATCGCGCTCACGCTGTGGGTAGGGCGTCTGGTGCGCGCGCGATTCGGCGAAGGAGTCGCCGTGCTGCACAGCGGCCTCCCGGATATTGAACGCGCGCGCGAATGGTGGCGCGTCCGGCGCGGCGAAGCCAAAGTCGTCGTCGGCACGCGTTCGGCCGTTTTCGCGCCGCTTGAAAATCTTGGCCTGATCATCGTGGACGAGGAACAGGAATCGGCTTACAAGCAGGAAGAAACGCCGCGCTACAACGGCCGCGACACCGCGGTCTATCGCGCGCGCCTCGAAGGCGCCGCGGTGCTGCTCGGCTCGGCCACGCCGTCGCTGGAGACCTATCACAACGCCCGCGCCGGAAAATATCATCTGCTCAAGCTCACCTCGCGCGTCGAGAATCGCCCACTCGCCGAAGTCCGCATCGTGGACCTCCGCGAGGACTTTCGCCGCCAGCATCGCGCCGCTCCGATTTCCGAGGCGCTCCGCGCGGCCATCGCCCTGCGCCTCGAAGAACGCACGCAGGCGATGGTGCTCATCAACCGGCGCGGCTATTCGTGGTCGCTCATGTGCCGCGGCTGCGGCGCGATGGTCCAGTGCCAGAATTGCAGCATCGCGCTCACCTATCACAAAAGCCGCCAGCGCCTGGAATGCCACTATTGCGGCTATTCGATCCGCCCGCCCAAGCAGTGCCCGAAATGCCGCGCCGAATATATGTATTTCGTCGGCGACGGAGCCGAGCGCGTGGACGAATATCTGCGCGAACAATTTCCGGCCGCCCGCGTCGCGCGCCTCGACCGCGACACCGTGCGCACGAAACGCGAATTCCAGCAGGTGCTCGGCGCGTTCGCAAAGGGCGAGCTGGACGTTCTCGTCGGCACGCAGATGGTGGCGAAGGGCCACGATTTCGAGCGCGTCACGCTTGTCGGAGTCGTCGCCGCCGATCTCGCTCTCGGCCGCCCGGACTTTCGCGCCGCCGAGCGCACCTTTCAGCTGCTCACGCAAGTCGCGGGGCGCGCGGGGCGCGGCGAACTCGCGGGAGAAGTTCTCGTCGAAACGTACTACCCCGAGCACTACGCGATTCAACATGCCGTGCAGCAGGACTACGTTTCCTTCTACGACAAGGAAGCGCACTTCCGGCGCGTCCTGCACTATCCGCCGTTCACCGCGCTTGCGACCGTCCTGGTCCGCGACCGCAAAGTCGAGAACGCCATTCGCTGGTCCCGCGCGCTCGCCGGCTACTTCGCGCCGTTTGAAAAGCAGGGCGTGAAGATTCTCGGCCCCGCCGCCGCTCCGCTCGCGCGCCTGCGCCGCGACTACCGCTTCCAATTCGTGCTGAAGTCGCCCCACCGCTCGGCGCTCGGCAAAGCCCTTGCCGGCGCGCTCGATTTCTGCGCCGCGAAAGAAATCCCCGAAACCGCCGTCCTCGTCGACGTCGATCCCACGAATTTGTCTTGATTGCGTTGCGTCGGAAGCTCTGTCCTGATCGCTTTGCGTCGGAAGGGTCTTACGGTGGAAGCGAGGGGATTAGTCCCCACGAGAAAAGAGCTGCTTTGTGGGTCGCAGCATTAGCTGCGACATAAAATCGACCGCGCGAAGCCCCGAGCGCCGTAGGCGCGTCAGACGTTAGCCCAGCCCGTAGGGCTGGGAAACAAAGGTGGAAGCGTGGGGATTTATCCCCACGAAAAACGACCGCGCGAAGCGCGATCCGATGCGCTGGTTCTCTCGCAGCAAGCCTTCTCTTCGCTCCACCGCGATTCCGCCACAGCTCGCCGATCGAGCGCACATTCGCGAGGCCTACTGCAGCACCACCGGCCACGGCGTGAAGCACAGCGCAAAAATCACCAGCGCGCCAAGGGCCCACGCCCGCCGCGCCGGATCGAGCGGCTGCCACTGATCGTAAACCGGCGGATGGCGAAACCGCAGCGAGAGAATCAGCAGGATGACTCCCCACGTCGCCCACCCGTGCCACGCCACAATTCCGAGCCCGATCAATCCCAGCGACACGATGAGTGAAACGCGCGCATGCCGCGCGCTCGTCAGGCTGTACATGATGTGCCCGCCGTCGAGCTGCCACGCGGGCAGCAGGTTCAGCGCTGTCACCAGCAATCCGATGGACGCCGCGCGCCCTACCGGATTCAGCAGCAGCCAGCTCACGTCAATGTGCGGATGAAATAGCGCGCTCAGCCATCGAGTCAGCAGCGGATGCCCGAAGACGACCGCGGAGCTCTCCTCCGCGCCCGGCACGATTCTTGACGTCGCCACTCCGTAGGCGAGCGCCGGAAGCGCGACCACAAATCCCGCGACGGGACCCGCCAGCCCCACATCAAACAACGCCCGGCGCGTGGTGATCGCCGACCGAATCCGGATGAATGCGCCGAACGTGCCGAAGAGCGTCGGCGCGGGAATGAAATAGGGATAGCTCGCGTCAATTCCGTAGATTCTGCACGCGACGTAGTGGCCCATCTCATGCGTGAACAGAATCAGAAGCAGCGTGAAGGAAAATGGAATCCCGAGTGCGAGCAGCGCCGGATGCTTGAACGGCAGCAGCATCATCGCGAACGGATCCTGGTAGCCGGAAAAGGGCTCGCGATTCTGCGCGTACGACAATCCAAACTCCGCGCCCACCGCTAGCGTCGAAACCACGGTCAGCAGGAAAAGTATTAGCGGAAGCCACAGGGAATCTCGGGGAGGGCGCGGCGGCCGGAAATCCGCGGGCGGCGCGAATGGGATGTCCAGTATTTCCACAGGCGTCCGCGTGTGGCCATTGCCTTCGC
This sequence comes from uncultured Acidobacteriota bacterium, assembly GCA_963752925.1. Taxonomy (GTDB): domain Bacteria; phylum Acidobacteriota; class Terriglobia; order Acidiferrales; family UBA7541; genus Palsa-295. The sequence continues at coordinate 297,922 of CAVVZY010000010.1, forward strand.
TCATGTGCGTGCGCTCATACGGTCACTGAGAATTGGATGCGGCGGCGCAGGTTCCCGGTGCGCCATCGAAAGCGGTTCGCGCGCGGCCCCGCCGAATCGTCGCCAGGCCGCGCGAATCGTCAGGGCTTTACGGCGGGTGTCGGGAGCGACTGGAGTTCCTTGCCGGGCTTGAAGCGCACGGCCTTGCCCGGAGGGATATTCACCTGCTGGCCGGTGCGCGGGTTGCGCCCGATGCCGGTCTTGCGCGGCTTCACGTTGAACACACCGAAGCGGCGCAGTTCGATCCGCCGTCCGCGGCCAAGCGAATTCTTCATGGCCTCGAACACCGTCTCGACCGCCTGCTCGGCCTTGGTCCGGGTAATATTTGTTTTCTGAACGATAGCGTTTACGATGTCGAGCTTAATCACGAATGCCTCCGCGAATCACCTGCTTAGGCCGGAAACCTATGCTAGACAGGGGTTTGCGGGTTGTCAAGCACGGCGCCGTGTAATACACTGCGCGATTCCGGCGAACCGACAAGGATCGCCGCCCTGGAGCGAGCGAACTTGCTCGCTGGAGGGCCTCTCTTCAAGTGCCGAATTCTGAAAACAATTTCCTTACCCTGGAGGACCTGATGTCGGTGAAGTCGGACAAGTGGATTCGCAAGATGGCGCGCGAGCACGGAATGATCGAGCCTTTCGAGGATCGCCAGGTGCGCGAGGGCGTGATCAGCTACGGACTTTCGTCCTACGGCTACGACATGCGCGTCGCAAACGAGTTCCGCATCTTCACCAACGTGAATTCCACCATCGTGGACCCGAAGAATTTCGACGCGAAATCTTTCGTCGAGTTCATCGGCGACGTTTGCATCGTTCCGCCGAATTCCTTCGCGCTCGCGCGCTCGGTGGAATATTTCCGCATCCCGCGCAACGTGCTGACGCTCTGCGTCGGGAAATCCACCTACGCGCGCTGCGGCATCATCGTCAACGTCACGCCGTTCGAGCCCGAATGGGAAGGCTTCGTCACCCTTGAGATCAGCAACACCACGCCGCTCCCCGCCCGAATCTACGCCAACGAAGGACTCGCCCAAGTCGTCTTCTTCGAATCCGACGAGCAGTGCGAAGTCTCCTACAAGGACAAAAAGGGAAAGTACCAGTCGCAGCAAGGCATCGTCCTGCCCAAGATTTGACGATCCGACAAGGATCGTCATCCCTCACCCGGCATATTTTGCCGGGTGAGGGATCTCTCTTTCTTTCTCCCGCGCTGACATTCCGCCCGCAGAGCGAAGTGACCCACGTCACAAAGAATCGTGATTTCACTCACAGAGCCTCCGCCTCGTTTCCGGTAGGTTCACACCTGCTCAACTCGGCTGCCCATACCCTCAGCTTCACAGGGCGTTGACCGATCAGGTGCTCAGAGGTTGCTCGGCCGGGCTCGAAGAATAAAGGGGAGGAAATGCAATGAAGAAAGTGACTCAAAGATTGTGGCTCAAGGTGATCCTCGCAGGCGCTTCGCTGATCGTGCCCCTGCTGACAGGCGTTCGGGCGCCCAGTGCAAGCGCCGTTCCCAGTTACTCGCGGCAGACCGGCTTTCCGTGCAGATCGTGCCACACGACGCCGCCCGAACTCACGCCGCTGGGGCGACAGTTCAAGCTCAACGGCTACACGATCACCGGAATGCCGGTTACGAAAGCGGAGAAAACCTCCCGAGAAGCCGGCCTGACCCTGCTTCAGACTTTGCCGCTTTCCGTCTTCTTTGAGACATCGTACACGCAAACCAACAAAGTGCAGCCGGGCACGCAGAACAGCAGCTTTGAATTCCCGCAGGACGTTTCCCTGTTCGTCGCCGGCGCATGGTCCGCGCATGTGGGCAGCTTCGTGCAGTTCACTTACAGCACGCAAGACAACCACTTCAGCTGGGATCAGACGGATATCCGCTACGCCAATACCCGAAAGCTGGCCGGAAAGGATTTCGTCTACGGTCTCATGATGAACAACACTCCGGGCGTCGAAGATCTTTGGCACACCACGCCCGCGTGGGGTTATCCCTTCATCGCGGATGATCAAGCGCCCACGCCGGCGGCTTCCACCATCATCGACGGCACCTTGGCGCAGGACGTTGCCGGTTTCGGCGCATACGGCATGTGGAACGATCATCTCTACTTCGCGACAACAATGTATCGTTCGGAGCACATCGGCTTCGGCCAGCCGAATGGCATCGATAGCCAAGCCAAGGCGCTTCCTTCAACATCCATGGTCTCGCTCCCTACTGGCGCGGCGCGTGGCAGCAGACGTGGGGCAATAATTATCTCGAAGTCGGCACCTATGGCATGTTCATGAGATCGACTCCGAACAATGTCCAAGGTAATCCGGACAGCGAAACACTAGTGTCGGGTTCAAGCGACAACTACACCGACGTGGCCGCTGATTTTCAGTATGACCGCACGATTCCAAAATTCCGCAACGACATTCTCTCGATCCGCGGTATCTATATCCACGAGAATTCGTCGCTCAACGCCAGCGCCAGTGAGGGTATTGGATCGGCGGACCGGATCGCGCACCATCTCAACACCGTCAAGGCGAACGTCGAATACCATTTCGGCGATCGCTACACGGGCACCGTCGGCTGGTTCAATACCTCCGGCACGCGCGATTCGCTGCTCTATGCGCCGTCCGACGACCCCTTCGGCAGCGCGAACGGCAGCCCGAGCAACAGCGGGTACTTGTTGAATTTGTCCTGGTGGCCCACGCAGAACATCGATCTCGCGGCGCAGTACACTGGGTACTTCAAATTCAACGGCGGCTCGACAAATTACAATGGGTCGATCAGCGCGCCGCGAAATGCGTCCGACAACAACACGCTGTACATTCTCGCTCGATTCATTTTCTAAGCGGCCGCTGCCGGAATCCGCGCACGAGGGCGCGGGATATTTCCGGGAAAACGTCTCCCCTCGGCCAGGAAGCACCGCTTGCCGGGCCCGCTCTTTCAGGCGGGTCCGGTCGGCGGCCGAGTAAAGTTTGCGGATCGGTGAGCGATCGAAGAACAGGAGCAACGCCAATGAAGAGATTCGGAATGGCAATTATGACCGTGGCGGCTTTGCTGGTAGCGGCTAGTTTTGGAGCGAGGGTGAATGCACGCCCGGCCGACGGCAGCGGCATTTCCGGCAAGATTTATTTCAAGGGCAAGGCGCCTGAGCTGCGGCCCATCTCGATGGACAAAGACCCCGTATGCGCCTCCGAGCAATCGGGCACCGTCCTGCCGGAAGACGGCCGCGTGAACGCCAACGGCACTCTGCCGAACGCGTTCGTGTACATCTCCAAGGGCACGGGCAATCTCACCGTGAAGGCGCCGCCGAACTCCGTCACGCTCACGCAAAGGGGATGTATCTATCAGCCGCACGTGCTCGGCATTCAGGTGGGCCAGCCGCTGCAGGTCGTCACCGTGGACCCCACGGCGCACAACATCCACGTCTCAGCCACCAAGGGCAATCGCGACTGGAATGTGACGCAGCAGCCCGGCACAACTTCGGTGAACACGAAGTTTTCTCAGCCCGCGGTCATGATTCCCGTGCACTGCAACATTCACCCGTGGATGGAAGCGTTCATCGGAGTCGTAACCAATCCGTATTTCGCGGTCACCGGCGACGATGGCAGCTTCACGATCAAGAACGTGCCGCCGGGCGATTACACGCTGTCGGTCTGGACCAGCACGTTCGGAACGCAGGAGCACGCGGTGACTGTCCGCGCGGGCGAATCCGCCAGCGCCGATTTCACGTTCACCGCCGCGCAGTAATCGGCCGCCGACCGTCGGTTGCCGGGTGATCTGCACTCGGCAACCGCGGCGGAGTGCTATGGCTCCGGCGGCGCGTCGGCCGAGTAGCCGTTCGGATAGAGATGGTTCGCCGTGATGTACGGCAGGAACCGCGCGCCGAACCAGACCGTGTTGTTTTTCTCGACCTCGACCTTCGGCAGGCTCCAGTTCAGTTGCGGTTCGGGATAGTAGGTGAACTTCTTCGTATCCGGATCGAATCGCACCAGCGAGCTTTGCGGCTGGTCCGAAATCCATATCTTGTCCGTCTTGTCCGGCCAGGCGTCGTACGGGTTCGCGCCCAGTGTCGGCATTTTGTATTCCGTCATCTTGCCGGTCGAAGGATCGAGCCGCCCGAGGATTCCCGTGCTGTACTCCGAGAACCAGACGATTCCCTTCGAGTCCACGCCGATGCGTCGAATCTGTCCCCACGATCCCGGCGCGTAATACTCGGTGTACTCCTCGGTCTTCGGGTCGAATTTTGTGACCTGGCCCTTGCTGTACCCCGCGCCCCAGATCGTGCCGTCCACCGGGCTCGCCGCGAGGCCGTAAATCAAATTGTCGGGCGTCGGCGTCTGCCACTGATGCACCACGCGCGTCTTCGCGTCGAGCTTCCCCACTCCGCCCGGCCCCTTCACCATCCCGAACCAGATGTTGTCGTCCTTGTCCGTAACGACTTGCAGCATTCCGCCTCGCCGCGGCGTGTAGTGCCGGATCTGCTTGCCGGTCGCGGGATCGAGCTCGCCCAATTGCCCGCCGATAATTTCCGCCCAATAGATGTGCCCTTTGCTGTCCGCCGTGATTCCGTGCAGGAATGTGTACGTATTCGATCCCTCGAGCGGATAGACCGTGTACCGCCTGTTCGGATCGAGCTGCGTCGGATCGAGATGGATCATCGCGTTACCCGTGGGATTCGCGTACCAGATGCCGTCCGGCACGATCAGCGGATCGTGCAACATCTGCGGCAGCGCCCGGCCGCCGGGCATCGATGATTCCTGCACCGTCACGCCGTCGATTTCGTTCGCGCCGACCCGGTCGCCCCGAAATGGCGGGCGCGGAAAATTGTCGGGAATGTCGTAGGAAACGTAGATGGCCTTCGCGAGCGCGTCCTCGTCGAGGATCGGCGGGTCCACTTTCAGCCGCTTGTCCGGCGTGCTGGGACCGAAATTTGTGGCGAGGTATTCGGCCATCTGATCTTTCTGTGCGCCGGTGAGGTACGTGTGGCCGAGATTCGTGTCGAAGGGAACGTCGGTCGGCCCTGTCTCGGTCATTCGCGCGATGCCGATGCGGTATCCCTCCTTCGTGCGATGCATCGTGCCGAACTCGGAGCCGTGGCAGCCCGTGCAGTTGGCCTTCAGCAGGTCGCGCCCCGGTCCCGGCGGATACAGCTCCTCCATCGAGTTGACCCAAATTGTGTTCGCAGCGGGGGCAGGGCCGCCCATGGCCGCGGTCATCCCTTCGGTGGACGCGCCCTGCGCCGCCGCCGCGCGCGCCGCCAGATTCTTCACGGCAATGTCGACCTTTTTGTCTTCGCCCGGCGCCAGATCGACCCTCATCGTCGGCGATGAAAAGCCCTTCTCGAGCACGATCACGTCATACGATCCCGGCAAAGCCTGCGGCACGGTGTAGTGCCCCTTCACCGTGAAGACCGTGTACCAGAGCTTGTAGGTCAGGTTGTGCACCGTGACGCGGAATCCGACGACCGTGCCCTGATCCGCAGTCACGGTGCCGGAAAGCGATCCGCGCGCGGGCGGCGACGTCTGCGTCTGGTTCTGCGCCTGACCTTGCGAAGCGATTCCGGCAAGGAGCACCGCCAGCACCAGCGCCGTCAGCGTCAGCGCAATTCGTGCGGCCGCGCGCTGCCAATTCGCAATCAGTTTCATTGATTTTTCCCCCTCACTTGATGGACGCGAGGGTACCAGCGGCGAACCGCGCTCGCAAGGCAAAGCCTACTCGCGTGCACGCCTGTTCCTGCCTTCCTCTGCGAACTCTGCGTCTCCCTGCCCTGAGTTCCTCGACGAAGGGTGCGGTGAATCCCTTTGGCCCCTGCGCCGCCGGCGCTCCCCAATTGCCCGCATTCTTCGTCATGTGATATCGTGCGGCCAATTCACGCCACAGCTGAGAGGTGTCTCCATGAAATCCCTCGTCGACTGGTTCATGGGCCTCGATTTTCGCAAGGCCATCTGGCTTGCTCCCCTCGTCTGGACGCTCCACGAAGCCGAGGAATGGGACATCATGAAGTTTGAGTCCCGGCACTTTGTAGATCCGGGCTATTTCTCCACCATTACCCATCCTGCGCTTTGGTTCGGCTTGAGCCTGGTCGCGTCGTACGGGATCATTTGGACCGCTCTGACGGCTTGGCCCAAGAATCCAAAGTTTGCCGCGTTTCTCACGCTTCCGTTCTTTGTCTTTCTGTCGTTCGGCAACGTGTTGCAGCACATCTATTGGAGCTTCTATTTTCGGACGTATGCTCCGGGCGTAATCACGGCCGTCCTGCTGGTCGGGCCGGTGGTGATCGGACTGACCGTCAAGGCGATCCGCGGCAAACTGATTCCGTGGTGGTACGCCGCGATCTTGTATTTGCTCGTTGTCCCCACGATGGTTTCCACGGTCCGCTCGGGCATTCACCTGCCGCCCATGCTCGAGTCGGGGCAGAGGAACGCGATGCACATCAGGCAGGTCATTCTCGGCAGACACTGAGGGTCCGGCGAAGAATCGTCTTTGAGCGCTGTACCTACACCCATTGCTACGCGAAATTTGGCGCAGTCGAAAAATTAGGAGCGGGCGGGCGTGCCGTCCTCCGCGCGTTTCTGAATGCGGAGGCGACTGAGCTTGGCGCGTAAGCGGTCTGCATCCATTCCGGCGGACTGGCAGACGGCCGGGAAATCCTGCTGATCTTGAAAAAGATATTCTTCGGCTTGGCGTTTGGAGCGGAGAGTACCTGAAATCCATTCTTGAATCGTGGTGACGATCACTGCTTGCCACAGACGCTTTACCATGTCGTCTGCCGCAGGTTGAGGCAGCGCTACTGCATTTGTAGCCATTGTCCCCCCGTGTGCTGCGTCGGCTAGGCGCGACGGAAGATGCATTTGGGTAAGGGCAACAAGCTGGCCGAACGAGCATGTGGGTTCGTCGTTTCTCGGCGGCGATGTGCTGTTTCAGTGAAGAGCGAACACCATGCCGTCACACGACTTAGCGTTTCGCTTCGCGCGAAGCGTTTTGGCGCGGCCTCGGAGCGCGGCGCACGATCGAGCAGCAAGGAAAAAATTCCCGGCGCTAGATAACTCTTGCCGGTCGACGGATCCCGTGGGGCGCAATTCCCCGCCTCCCAAAAGTCCACAGGGACCACTTGACATCTCCAAGACTTTTGCGTGCTAGCGTGAATTGAGGGCGCTCTCGGCCCTGAGAGGAACAGAAATGGAAAGGCAGCTTGCTTCGAAGCGAGCGAAAGAGAGTGGCGGCGCGATGAACGCTGGAGTTGTGCTTGGAAGCCCGGAGGTCGTAGCGGAAACCGCCTGCCCGGAGACCGAAAATGCCGCTCGCGCCCGACACAAGAGCAGCTCTGGCCCGAACTCGCTCAGCGGGCCTAAATCGGCGATATATGATTTTCTAATCGAGAAATATGAGAATAAGAATCCATCAAAAACCCATATAAACACTGCGCAACGACCCGATCTAATCGAGAAAAAACGCAAGGTCTCCTTTTCGGGGCCCGCACGGCCCAGTGGCCCTCCAAAGGGCTCCTCAGCCCCGAAAGACTGCGCAGAGGTGCCTCGGCGGGGAAACTTCAGAAAGTGAACGAAAGAGGACAGACGCGCGACAGGCCGTTTCATAAACTTCGAGTCGCCAGGAGGTCCATCACATGAACGTGTCATTCGATATTTTTCGGATGGGGCATGAAGGCAGTTTGAGCTGGGTTGAAATGGCGGCGACTCTGAAAGACGCCAGGGAACGCGTTCACTTGTATGCAGGTCTCTCTCCCGCTGTGTACTTCATCTTGAGCCAGCCAGACGGAGACTTGGAAATCGTCGAGCCCGATGTCCTGCAGAGGGCGGCGCGATCGGTTGCTTCGAGCGTCTGGACGAATAACTAGCCGGAAAGGCCGCGAGTCGTCCGGGACCCGCGAATCGGCGGCGGGCGCTATGAAGGCAACGGCGAAGATTCCACCGCAAGAGACCCGCTACAGCCAGCGGCGGGCAGGCGCAGAGAGCGCAGAGAAACGCAGAGCGAATGCTGCCGCGCTAAAGACCGCGGCGCTACATAGGCGGCAAAAAGCAGATCCCTCGTCGGCCCAAAAGCGGCCTCGCTCGGGATGACAATCCTGATCGGATTGTCAGATCACAAATCTCCCGCCGTCATTTGCTTCGACCCTTCGTCCGCCGCGGCGGACTCGCTCCCGCCTACGCGCTACGCGCTTCGGCGCGGCAAGCTCATCGCCCACCCGTCCACCCTTCGCTGTGCTCGCTCAGGGTCACTGGGCTCATCGCCCAGTGACCGGATTTTTGTAGTGGTAGGGCGGGATGTAGACATCCGGGTAGAGCTTGTAGGTTTCGGTGGGAGGCTCGTCCGGCGGGAGGCCGGGGATTGGGCCGGGAGGCGGGTCGCCGCCCTGGTCCCAGCCTTTGTAGTAATTGACGTAGTAGGTGAAGTAGGCGTGGAGCTTTTTGATTTTCCAGACGCCGTTTTCCTTCACGTACTCGTTTTCGTAGACGGCGTCGCCCCACTGCGCGCGGCGAATTCAGCGTGCCTACCTGCATGTAGGCGCGGAAACGTCCATGGGCGTGCAGGCCGTCGGGATCGACGTGCACCACGGGCTGCAACTGCGAATGGTTGAACAGCGTGCCGTACTTGAGATCCCCAAGATGGTGCATATAGGCGCGCACGCGCTCCTTGCCTTTGTAAACGCCGCGCAGGCCGATTTCGACGGAGCCGTCGTCGGTGAAAAGGTCGGCGACTTCGTCCCACTTGGTTTTGTCCACGTAGTAGCCGTAGGCGTCCTGCAGATTGTTGATGGCGATGTAGTCGGCGGAATTCTGGATTTGATGCGCGAGCTGCGCGATTTGCGTTTTCAGCGCGGCGATGTCCGCGGCAAGATTTTTGTCCGCCGCGGCGGACGAATCGGCTGCGCCAAAGCCGGCGGAGGCCATCCAGAAAAAGCCAACGAGCGAGAGCGGAAGCAAGATTTGGACAAGTCGGGATTTCATTTTATGCGCGCCTCCAAGAAAAAGCAGATCCCTCGTCGGCCACAAATCGGCCTCCTTCGGGATGACAAACAAAAAGCGGTACGGCGGAAAGGAGGCGCATGGTATTTCGCCGGCACACTTCGCTGTGCTCGCTCAGTGTCACTGGGCTCATCGCCCAGTGACCGGGTTCTTATAGTGGTACGGCGGAACGAAAACGTCCGGGTAGAGCTTATAGGGCTCGGTCGTCGGACGGTCCGGGGGCATTCCCGCGATGGGTCCCGGAGGCGGATTGCCGCCCTGGTCCCAGCCCTTGTAGTAGTCCACGTAGTAGGTCATGTAGTAGTGCAGCTTCTTGATTTTCCACACGCCATCTTCCTTCACGTATTCGTTCTCGTAGGTTCCTTCGGCCCATTGGGCGCTGCGGTGCAGCGCGCCGAACTGCTCGAAAGCGCGCCAGCGGCCCTTGGCCGTCATGCCGTCGGGAGCGACGTCAATCACGGGCTGGAGCTGCATGTGGTTGAAGAGCGTGCCGTACTTGAGATCGGTGAGCGTGTGGAGATAGGCGCGCACGCGGTCCTGGCCGACCCACACGCCGCGCAGTCCGATTTCAAGCGTGCCGTCCTTGGCGAAAAGATCGGCGGTCTGGTCCCACTGGCATTTGTCGACGTAGTAGCCGTAGGCGCGCTGCAGATTGGCGATGGCGATGTAGTCCTGCGAGTTCTGCGCCAGCTTGGCGAGCTGCGCGACTTGCGTTTTCAGCGCCGCGACTTCCGCCGCGAGGTCTTTTTTGTCGCCCGCCGCCTGCGTGGCTGTGGGATTTCCGAAGGCCGGGCAGAAAAACAAAAGCGCGAGCAGCGCTCCGATCGCTCGAGTTCTCATGGTGATGTCCCCCGGACGGGGAATGTATCAACGCGCGGGAGGCGAAGCAAGGTGCACGTATGCGCGCCGTCGGCGGGCAGGCGGGAGTGGAAGAAAGGAAAGAGAAAATCCCCACCCTTCGCTTCGCGAAGGATGGGGCAACCGAAAAAACGAAGAGAGATCCTTCACCCGGCCAAAAACCGAAAGCGCCGGGTTCAGGATGACGACCGTTATCGGGTCGTCACTTTACGATCGGCGAGACCTGGCCCCACTTGCCGGTGAAAACAAAATCCGAAGCGGGCTTGCGCTCACGCTTGCCGGTTTCGTTGTCGCGCAGGCGTCCCTCGGGCAGCGTCATGGGGTCGCCCGGATAGCCGAGGGCGATGCCCGCGACGGCTTCGAAATTTTCGGGGATGCCGAAAACTTCGCGCGCCTTGTCGGGAACGATGCCGGCCATCTGATGGACTTGCAGGCCATGCGAGGTGGCTTCGAGCGCGAGAGTCGTGGAGGCCTGGCCGACGTCGTGAAATGCGTGGCGATTCTGCGAGCCGTCGTGCGGCATTTTGTGCGCGGCCACGCTGATCGCGACCACGGGCGCGCTTTTCGCCCAGCTCTGGTTGAACTCGACGAAGCAGCTCAAAACTTTCTTGTAATTTTCCGGATCGTCCTTCGTGGCCACGATGTAATACCACGGCTGGGCGTTGTAGGAAGACGCAGCCCAGCGGGCGGCTTCGAACAGGCAGCGCAATTTTTCAGGCTCGATGGCGCGGCCGTCGAACGCACGGGGGCTCCAGCGGTGGCTGATCAAATCGTGGATGGGCGAGGCGGCCGGAGCGGGTCTCTTGTGGTCGGACATCATTCCTCCTTGGAATAGGGGAGCATTAGACCACGAATCGGATGCGGGCGCACCGCCGAGAGGATTCGGCGGCCGGACGTCGTGGATGTGCCGCGCTAGGATCTGGGTGCGCGCGCGGAATCGACGGAGTAAGCGCCCGCGCCGAACGCGGCGAGAAGCAGCAGGCCGCCCATGATGGCGAGATTCTTCTGGAAATGAATCGTGTTGTCGTAGCGATCCATTCCCTGCATGGCCCAGAAATTGTGGAAGAGGAATGTGGTCGGAATCATGTAGAGGAAGACGATCCACGCCGTGAATCTGGTGAACCAACCGGCAAGCAGAGCGAGCCCGCCAGCCACCTCGATGACGAGAGCAATGGTAAGTGCCACGGCCGGCAGAGGAAGATGTTTGGCCACCACGTATCCCTCCTCCATGGCGAAGCCGGTAATTTTGCTGATTCCGCTGAGAATGAAGACACTGCTGAGCAATATCCGGCCAAAAAGCGGAACGATGCTGGTCGAGGAATTCGACATCAGGATTTCTCCTTTGCGAGAGGCGATCTACTTCGGGGCCGAGTGCGTGAGAGGCGTTGTAACTGAATTCAGGCCCCGAAGCAAGCACGCAGAGGTGGAGCTATCGGTTCAGGCTAGGTCGAAGAGAAGGACTTCGGACGGCACGCGGGCTTCGACGCGGACTTCGGCTTCGTCTGAAATGGCCGCGCCATCGCCGGCTTTCAACTCGCCGCCATTCAAGCGCACCGCGCCACGGGCGATCTGTACCCACGCGTGGCGGCCTGCCGCGATCGAGTGCTTCGCTTCGGTGCCTTTATCGAGACGCGCGATGTAGAGGTTCGCGTCCTGGTGGATGGTGACCGGAGCTTGCGGACCCGCCACCAGGTGAAACTGGCCGCGCAATTCGGCGTTCGGGAACGCGAGTTGCTCGTAGGCCGGGTCGAGGCCCTTGCGCTCCGGTAGAAGCCATATCTGCAGCAAGTGAACCGGATCCTTCTGCGACGGATTGAACTCGCTGTGCATCACGCCGCGTCCGGCGGTCATATGCTGGAGTTCGCCGGGACGGATGACGCCGCTGCCGCCGGTATTGTCGCGATGTTCGAGCGCGCCTTCAAGAATCCAGGTGAGGATTTCCATGTCGCGGTGCGGATGCGTCGGGAAACCGCCGCCGGGCGCAACGACATCTTCGTTCATGACGCGCAACGAGCGGAACTGGGTGTGCTCGGGATCGTAGTATTGATCGAAAGAAAATGTGAAACGCGATTCGAGCCACGAAATCTTGTTGTGGCCGCGCTCTTCCGATGGACGAATTTCGATCACGGGATTCTCCTGAAATCTTGCCAGTTTCATCCATTGGATGCGGGGCGATTGGTGTGGATGCATAGCGCTCGACGTCGCGCAATTCGGGCCACGGGCAAGATGTGTCCACCTACGGCGCTTAGCTTAGGATTTGACGGCTTTGCTTTCCCGCCCTGCCGGGCGGGGCTACCGTCTGTCGCGCCTCGGCGCTCACGCCGTTCGCATCGATTTCGATTCCCACACAGACTCGATCGACTCGACTCCCAGGCCCTTACGGCTTCTGGGTGGGGCGGAGAAGCACTTCGCTGATGAAGCTTTGGGGCGCCTGGGTAAGGATCATTGCTACGGCGTGGGCGACGTCCTCGGGCTGTAGCATCTTCTGCGGGTCCTTGTTGCCGTGCAGAGAAAAATCGGTAGCCACCGATCCGGGGCATACGGCGCTGACGCGGATGCCGTGCGGGCGGAGATCTTCCGCCATGCATTCCGTAAGCCCGAGCAGGCCCCATTTTGAAGCGCAATAGATGCTGCCTCCGGCAAAGGCGTTTTTGCCGGCAAGCGAAACAATGTTGACGATGTGCCCGCCGCGGCGAGCGATCATTCCCGGCGCCACGGCCCGACTCAGCAGGAACGCGGATTTCAAATTGGTGTCCAATACAGCGTCCCAATTCGCCTCGGAGGCTTCCTGAATGGAGCCAAAGACTCCGATCCCGGCGTTGTTGACGAGGATTTCGATGGGGCCGAGCGAATGTTCGGTCTTTTGCACAAGCGATGCGATGTCGCCCGGGCGGGAAACGTCCGCGGGAACCGCCAGCACCGGGACTCCGTGGCGCTCAAATTCGGCGGCCACGCCGATGAGCCTTCCTGGATCGCGAGCGCACAGGCCGAGCTTCGCTCCCATGGCCGCGAGGCTTCGCGCGATGGCGAGGCCGATGCCCCGGCTTGCGCCGGTGATCAGAGCGACTTTCGCTTCCAGCTGTCTATCTTTGGACATGAGTGGCCTCCGTCAGGCGACACGCGGGCGGGGATTCATCATCCTATCACGTAGGAGTAAGCTTCCAGACATGCGCGAGCAGACGAAATCGGCGGAATTCGATGGAACGCAAGGTTTTTGGCTTGCGCGGGTTGGATGGTTTTCCTATAATCCCGTGGATTTCAATATGTTGCGCGGGTGTCCCGCAGGAATCGCGGTTGCGAGTCTGAACGGCCAGCCGAAGTTACGTCCAAATCCAGGAGGCAGGAAAGTGATCATGCGAAAGCATCTGAACGGGATGGCAATTATTCTCGCCGCGCTCGTCCTGACGTCCCTGTCTCCCCGGCCCAGCTCCGCACAACAAGCCGGGGCAACGGCCCAGCAACCAACGTACACGCTCCCGGAATACAACTCGCTGCAAGCGGCGCAGGCGGAAAAAGATTCGCAGACGCGGATCAAGCTGCTCGACGCCTTCGTCGCGCAGTATCCGAATTCAACACTGATGCAGTACATCTACCAGATGTATTATCAGACTTATTTCCAGCTGAAGAATTACGCCAAGGCAATCGAGTACACGGACAAGCTCGTCGCGCTCGGTGATAAAGCGGACGTCGGTTCCAGAGTTCAGGCGATTCAGGCGCGCATGCAACTCTTCGCGACACCGGGGGCATTCGACCCGAAGGCTGCGGACGCGCACGATCTGCTCGTCAAGCAGCGAGACGCCGCGCTGCAGGGTATCAAGCTGCTTCCCGATCTCAAGAAATCGAATCCGAAGGTGACGGACGATCAGGTGAAGGCGGTGCAGTCCGCACTGGAAGGAGCTGCCGGCGCGGCCGATGTGCTGCTCAAGGACTATCCCGCCGCGGAAGAAGCCTTTAAGGCGCAATTGGCGCTCAATCCGAACGACCCAGTGGCGAGCTACCGCCTGGGACTTGCGTATCTACAAGCCACTCCCGCGCAATCGCTCGACGGATTCTGGGCGCTGGCGCGCGCCGTTGACCTGAAAATTCCGGACACCGACAAGGTGAAGGATTATCTCCGCAAGACAATCGTGAACTACCAGCAGCCGAACTGCGACACTCTGATCGACGCGCAGTTGAACGAACTGCTGCAGCTGGCGGCGAATGCGCCAGAACGCCCCGCGACGTATTCGATACCGAGCGCGGCCGATATCCAGAAGGTTGCGCAGGCTAGCACGATCATCACGGTAATCGGCGATCTGGGCGCTGGAGGCGACAAGGCAAAGCTGACGTGGCTGGCCATCTGCGGCGCCGAATTCCCGCAGGTGATCGGGAAAATCATCGAGGTAAAAAAGTCCGACAATTTCGTGGACATCATGGTGTTCACAAGCGCCAGCTCGGATGAGATTTCGGCTGCGACGACGGCCAACATGGACGTGAAGGTCTGGACGGCCCCGCCGCCGGCGGGCGCCGCTACCGGACCGATCACGCCGCAGCCTGACGTGCTGCGCGTGCAAAAAGAAGACGAGATCAGTTTTTCGGGGACGCTGGTGAGGTACGATCCTTCGCCGTTCCAACTGCACTGGGATATGGTGAAGGTGGATCCGACGACGATTCCGGAAAAGGCAGGGGCTCCGAAACGCCCGGCTCGCAAACCCGCGCCGAAACAGTAGCGGCAGTCGGCGATCAGAGGAATTTGAAGGCCGGTCCGGAAACGGGCCGGCCTTTTTTTGTGCCAGCGCGTACGGGATTGAAAAGAAAACATTCACCGCAGAGGCGCAAAGATCGCAGAGTAACGCTGAGAAGACCGAGAGAATTAACACAGAGGGCAAGGAGAAGGAGCGGAGTTCCCAGAGAAAGTTAAGACCTCGTGCGAGGCGGATGGCAGCACCAAAGCCAAGTAACCGGGCCGGGGGCGCAGCGAGCAGCACCCCTACGAAGAAACGGCAAATGGATTACATCGCCAGACATCCGCGCGAAGACGCCAATCGGGAGATTGGCGATCCCAGGGGACTAGCGGCGGCGGATGGGATGATCCAGATGATACTGCGTGATTTTGCGGCTCAGGGTATTGCGGTGAATCCCCAGGACCTTGGCTGCGCGGCATTGATTTCCACGGGAGTGTTCCAAGACGCGGCGGATGAATTTTTTCTCGAATTCCGTGAGGGCTTCTTCGAGCAGGATTCCGCGCTCGACCATCATTCCGACCAGCGATTCCAATTCCTCTTTCACGTGTGCATGCTCCGCAGTGAAGCTCCGGGGAAATCTTTCCCGTATCAGTCGAGTGCGTGGCCGGTGATGCGTTGATAGGCTTCCCGATACTTCTGTTGCGTGCCCGACACGACGTCCGGCGGCAGCGCCGGCGCCGGCGGCTGCTTGTTCCAACCGATTTTTTCGAGATAGTCGCGGACAAACTGCTTGTCGAACGACGGCTGCGCCTTGCCGGGTGAATACTGGCCTGCGGGCCAAAAGCGCGAGGAATCCGGCGTGAGGGCCTCGTCAATCCAGATGAGCTCGTCGCCGCGAAGGCCGAATTCAAATTTCGTGTCGGCGATAATGATGCCGCGCGCGGCGGCGTGTTCGACGGCGCGGCGATAGAGCGTGAGGCTAACGTCGCGGAGACGCTCGGCCAGGGGACGTCCGATGCGAGAAACGGTTTCTTCAAAGGATATATTTTCGTCGTGGCCGGTCGTGGCCTTAGTCGAGGGCGTGAAAATCGGCTCGGGCAGGCGATCCGACTCGCGCAAACCAGCTGGGAGCGGAATTCCGCAGATCGCGCCAGTCTTCTGATAATCCTTCCAGCCCGATCCGGAAATGTATCCACGCACCACGCATTCGATGGAAGCCGGCTGGGTCCGGCGGACGAGCATGGCGCGGCCGGCAAGAGCATCGGCGTAGGGAGCAAGCTCGCCAGTGAAGTTTTTCGCCTCGATGACGTGGTGCGGAACGACGTCAGCGAGTTTTTCGAACCAGAAAAGCGAAAGCTGGGTGAGGACGCGTCCCTTATCGGGAATGGGAGTGGGAAGGACGACGTCGAATGCCGAAAGGCGGTCCGTGGCCACGATCAGGAGACGATCGCCGAGGTCGTAAATGTCGCGAACTTTTCCGCGCCCAAGAAGTTTGAGCCCCGGAAATTCTGTCTGCGAAACAATGGCGCGCATATGGGAAGAAGCCACGAGCTTTGTGTCCTCGGTTGCGAGTGGGCGGTATTCTAGCGCAGGGCGAGTTGTTGTCAACCTGTAAGAAGACTTACGTCAATTCGAACTTTCTATTCGGCTGCTCACGAAATTGCCGATCGCGGTTTTTGCGGCCTGCGGAACGGTCTGCAGAAGCAGATGTGGCGCGTCGAGTTCTGCGACTTCGACGTCCGGACGGATCCTTCGAATGTAATCGCAGGCCGCCCGAGAGACGACTCGATCGTACTTCGCACGGAGATAAAGCGTGGGAACCGTCACGCGGCGGAGTTTCTCCGAGACGTCGATGGAAGCGACGGCTTCCAGCCTGGCCTTCAGCGTTTTCTGCGAGACCAAGCTGCGAATCTCGCGTAGTTTCGCGCGCAGGTACGGGGAGTTGAATCTGCCGAACAGGTTCGGTTGCTGAATGAAGCGCGGGAGGCGCCAGGCCGGCAGCGGCTTGAGGATCGCGCTCACCAGCGGCAGCAGCGGATGTGGATTGCGCGCGAACGTAACGCAGAGTATCAGTCCGAGAAGCCCCGGCGGATTAGAGGCAGCGATCGAAATAGCGATGGGGCCGGAAAAAGATTCGCCGAGGACGAGATAAGGCTCGCTTTGAGGCAGCGCCGCGCGAGCGAGAGCTTCGAGTTCAACGTAGCCGAGGGACGGGTCATCCGGATACGCAACGACGACCGGCTTGAATTCCGGCGGGAGAGCAGCAGCAAAATCTTCGAAGAATATGCCGGTGCCGTCCATGCCGGGGAGAAGAACGAGCGTGAGCATGCGATGATCCAAGCCGAACAGCAGATCCCTCACCCGCCACGGCCGGTTAGGGATGACAAATCCCAAGACCTATGCGGCGTTGCTGGCGGCGCTGGCGGCTTCGGGCGCGGCAGCGGCGGCGTCTTCTTCCCATTTTACGGAGACGAGCTTGGAGACGCCGGGTTCCTGCATGGTGACGCCGTAGAGCACCGAGCCCATTTCCATGGTCTTGCGGTTGTGGGTGACGACTATGAACTGCGTCTGGCCGCACATTTCTGCGAGCATTCTGTTGAAGCGGCCGACGTTGGCTTCGTCGAGCGGTGCGTCCACCTCGTCGAGGATGCAGAACGGGCTCGGCCGATAGCGAAAGACGGCGATGAGCAGCGCGAGCGCGGTGAGCGCTTTTTCGCCGCCGGAGAGAAGCAGAATATTCTGCAGGCGCTTGCCCGGGGGCTGCGCGACGATGTCAATGCCGCAGTCGCCCGAGCTATCGGGCTCGCTGAGGCGCATCTCTCCGTGGCCGCCGCCGAAAAGCGATTGGAACGCGACGGCGAACTGCGCGTTGATGAAGGTGAAGGCGTCCTCGAACTTCTTGCGCGACACTTCGTCGAGTTCGTGAATGGTGAGTTGCGTATTCTGGATGGACTGCACGAGATCGTCGCGCTCGCGGCGCATGAAACTTTCGCGCTGCTCGCATTCCTGGAATTCCTCGAGCGCCATCATGTTAACGGGGCCCATGGCTTCGACGCGCGCCTTCATCTCGTTGAAATTGGTTTCGGCGGCGACCAGCTCTTCGCCGACAAGAAGCTGGGACTCCTGGGCGATCAACTCCTCGGGCTGCGCATTCAATTCCGCGACACAGCTCTGGCGGAGATAGTCGCGGTCGGCGTCGTTTCGGGCTTTTTCGATCTGGCGCTGGCTGCGCTCGGCGCGGAGCTCGTCGAGCGACTGGCGGCGGCCGCGCAGTGTTTCTTCAATCTGTCCGGTGCGCGAGCGTGCTTCGGCCCATTCCGTCTCGAACGCGGCCTTGAGTTCCCCGAGGCGTGTCTTCTCCAAGCGCAGATCCTCGACCTGCAAAGCAAGCTGCGCGCAGGAGGATTCGATCTCGGACTTCTCGCCCGATAGAGTCGCGTGCTGCTGGCGGAGCGAGTCCATGCGTTCGTTCGCCTGGGCCATCTCGCCCGAAAGGCTTTGCTCGATGCCCTCGGCGCTTGCGAGGCGCTCGATCACGGCCGCCAGCTCCTCGCGGCGGGCGACCACGCGCTCCTGCAATTCCTGAAAATCGCGGCGCAGGTCCGCGAGTTTTTCGGCAGCCTGCGCGGCTTCGGTTTCGGCAGCGGCACGAACGCGAACCGCTTCGGCGTGCTCGAAGCGCGCCTGCTCGGCGCGCGCGCGGGCCGCTTCCGCTTCGGCATGGAGACGCGCGATTTCGCCGCGCTCACCATCGAGCTGCAGATCCACGCGAAGGAATTCCCGGCGCGCTTCATCGCGCTGGTGCGCGGCCGAGACGAGAGATTTTTCCGCTTCCATCTGCTGGGCGGTGGCGGTGGAAAGCTGCATCTCGCCCGCGGCGGTTTCTTCCTCGAGGCGGGTCAGCTCCGTCTGCTGTTCCGCGGCGGCGCGCTCGAGACGCGCGGTTTCGGCTTCGCGGTGGCGGAGTTCGCGCTTGAGCGCCAGCGGTCCGGCCTCGCTTTTGCGACCACCGGACACGGTGCGGCCGTGGTAGCAGGTACCGTCCGGCGTCAGGAAATAGCTGTGCGGATTGTCGTGGGCCATCTGCTCGGCGATGGCGATGGTTTCAACAATGTAGGCGGTGCGAAGTTTTTTCAGAAAATATTTGGTGGCGGGACCGAGCGGCTCGCGGAATTCGACGAGGCGGTCGAGGCGCGCGATGAAATTGCCGGGCATGGACGCGCCATTTTCCATTTTGTCCACGTCGAGAGTGCTAGCCGAATCCACGAAGAACGTCGCGCGTCCACCTACTTCTTCGCGCAACAGCGCGACGCCGGCGCGGGCTTGATCGAACGATTCGACGACGACGTACTCGAGCTCCTCGCGGAGAAACTGTTCGATCGCGGTTTCGTATTCTTCCTGGACCTCGGCGTAGTCGGCGAGCAAGCCGAGGGCGCGGAAGCCTCGCGACCCGGCGTCGCTATTCGCATTGAAGAGCTTTTGCACGGCATCGGCCGTGTAGGCGCGCTCGCGAAGAATCTGTTCGATGGAGGCGTGCCTGGCGCGCTCGGCGGACAATTCCTGGCGCACCTGCTCGAGTTGCTGGCTGGTTTCCTGCTGGGTCTGACGAAGGCTCACGAGGCGCGTTTGCGATTCACGAACCGAGTTGCCAATGGCATGCGCGTGTTGTTCGGCCTGCGCGAAGGCCGCGTCGGCGGCATCCACGCGCGATTGAAGCGCCGCGCATTCCTGCTCGATGGCGCGCATGGCGGCGGAGCGCTGCTGTTCGGCGGCGGTGTGACGCGCGGCGGATTCCTCGGCCTGCTGCGATTCGGCCTGGCCGCGCGCGGATTCCTCGACGAGAGCGTGGGCGAGGCGGCGAAGTTCTTCCATACGCGATTCGAGCCGGCTCTGGCTGGCGGCGCTTGTGGAAACGTGTTCGGTGGATTCGCGCAAGCCCGCTTCGAGGGCAGCAGCCTGGCCGCGGAGCGCGGCGACTGATTCGCGCTGGGCGGCAATGCGCGCGACGAGATCGGCGGCCTGGCGGACGGCTTGTTCGATTTCAACGGCGAGGCGCGCCACGCGGGATTCGAGTTGGGCGAGCTGCTCGCGATTGAACGCGATGCGGTTTTCGGCGCGGTCGAGATCCAGAGCGGTCTGTCCGAGAAGGTTCTGCGTCTGGCGAAGCTCGCCATCGAGATCGTAGGTGCGCGCGCTCAGGCGCTCCTGCTCGGCTTCCATCTCGTGGACGGAGCGGGATTCGCGCTCCTCGGCCGCGTCCATATCGCGGAGAAGTTTTTCCAGGCGCGCCGCTTCGATATCCAGATGCTCCGCCTTGCTGGCAAGGACGATGCGCAGCAGACCGCGCATCTGTTCGCGCAGCTCGGCGTAGCGCCGCGCCTTGGACGCCTGGCGCTTGAGCGAAGCAAGCTGTTTTTCGACTTCGACGAGAATGTCGTTGACGCGAGAGAGATTGATTTTCGCCGCCTCGAGCTTGGTTTCGGCGAGGCGCTTCTTCGTCTTGTACATGGTGATGCCGGCGGCTTCCTCGATGATGGCGCGGCGGTCCATGGGTTTGGAATTCAGGATCTGGCCGATGCGGCCCTGCTCGATGATGGCGTAGCTGTCCGGGCCGAGGCCAATACCCATGAAGATTTCCTGGACGTCGCGCAGGCGGGCCACGCGGCCGTTGATCAGATATTCGCTTTGGCCGGAACGATAGAGGCGGCGCCCGACGACGATTTCACCGGGCCGCAGGGTGACAGCCGGCTTTTCGGCGGCGCGCTTCTTCCAATGCTTGCGTTCAGCGGCGGAATCTTCAGCGGGAATTTCGCCGGTGGAGGCATCCGCGGGGGTCTCGGCGGCTGCGAATGAGAAATCCGCGGCGTCCGCGGGAGTGTCCTCCAGAACGTCGGCCGCGGGTTCCGGCTCGCCTTGGAGCACTTTGGCGACGGCTTCGGAGAGTTCCGGATCAATGAGAGTGAGCGTGACCTCGGAAATGCCCATGGGCGGGCGCTTGGCGGTGCCGTTGAAAATGCAGTCGGACATGCGCTCGGCGCGGAGCATTTTGTGGCTCTGCTCGCCGAGCACCCAGGAGATGGCGTCCACCACGTTGGACTTGCCGCAGCCATTCGGCCCGACAATGCAAGTGATGCCGCTGCCGCTGAACGTGATCGGCGTCTTCTCACAGAAAGACTTGAAACCCAGAAGTTCGACTTTACGAAGTTTTAGCACCCGGCCCTCGCACGTTTTACTCCCCTTGCGGCATCCGCAGAAGGAGGTTCTGTCTGAATTCTTGAAGGAGTTCGATCGAGACAAAAACGTACGGAGGGGTCGATAGCGATGGCCCTACCGCCTGGCGCTTTCGAATCGGCGGTTACGGGAATAGAAATTAGCACGGCGCGTGGGGCGTGTAAAGCGCGGTTTTGGATATTGTGCATACAATTTATCGCGGGCGCGTCGTCAGCGGCGAGGGCCTTGGCTGCGTCAGACATGGCGATCCATCCGCGAGCGCCGTCGCCGCACCACCATCATGATCGAGACCAGCCCGGCGATCAGAAACGCGCTGACCCAGGCCCCCGAGGTGAACTTCGCCACGAGCACGACGATCCGCTGCAAATAGCGGGGGATGGTCCGTTTGCGGTTCAGTATTTTTGCGTAGACTCGCGAGCCTCTCCCGGCGCGAAGCCACCTTGAAGTTACGCTACGCTGGCGGCGAACGCGGAGCTTTTGGTGCCCGGAGGAGAACGCAATGGCGTCACTGGGCCCGCCTTTGCTCGTTGACTTGCGGCTGGGTGCGGCCTAGCATGGCGCCCACGGGAGGGCAGATTGGACTCACCCAGCAGTCCGAGAGTGCGCCGAATACTGTCAAGCGCGGTGATTCTGGTCGCGATCCTGGCCGTCGCCTTCATGGGTATCCGGCCGCCATGGCCGAAGCCAGCCAATGCTCCCGCGTCCGAATTTTCGGCAGCGCGCGCTCTCGATTCGCTCCATCGAGTTCTGAAGGACGACACGCCGCATCCCGTCGGGAGCGCGGCGAACGATGCCGTGCGCGGCCGTATAGTGGATGAGCTGACCCGGCTTGGCTATCAGCCCCAGATTCAAACGTCGTTTGCCTGCGCCCAGTATGTGAACTGCGCCACGGTCAGCAACGTGGTGGCGCGGCTCGATGGAACGGAAGGAGACTCGGATTCGAGCAGTGCTGTCCTGCTCGCGGCGCACTACGATTCGGTTCCGGCCGGCCCGGGAGACTCCGACGACGGCACGGGAATGGCCAGCGTGCTGGAAATCGCACGCGCGCTCAAGTCGCTGCCGGCGCCGCGGCACTCCATCGTCTTGCTGATTGACGATGGCGAAGAGGCCGGGCTGCTCGGCGCGCACGCATTCGTTGACTCCAGCCCCTGGGCGAAAGGCGTGCGCGCTGCGGTGAATCTGGATGCGCGCGGAACTTCCGGCCCGAGCCTGATGTTTGAAACCGGCAGCGCGAGCGACTGGGCCGTCCGGCTCTACGGGCGCACCGCGGCTCATCCCGCAGCCACCTCGATTGCCTACACGCTCTACCAGCTCCTTCCGAACGACACGGATTTCACGGTCTTCAAAGCCGCAGGTTATCAGGGCCTCAATTTCGCGTACATCGGCAGCGAAGCGCACTACCACACGCCGCTCGACAACTCCGCGAACGTGAATCTCGGGAGCCTGCAGCATCACGGCGAAAACGCGCTTCCCGCGATCGTCGCGCTGGCCAATGCCGATCTTGCGAATTTGCCGCAACGGGAAGCGGTCTTCTTCGATCTATTCGGGCGCTGGCTTATCCGCTGGCAGGCGCGGCGGACGCTGGCATTTGCGCTCGCCGCGGCAATTCTTCTCTGGCTGCAAATCGGCTGGATGATTCGAAACAGTCGCCTGACTCTGCGCGAGTATCTCTGGGGAATGATCGGCTGGCTCGTGAGCATGGTCGTCACCGGCTTGCTGGCGTTTATCGTGACGCGGCTGATTCATCTGGCCGGTGGAACGCCGGTCGACTGGATCGCATACCCGCTGCCGATTGAGATTGCCTTTTGGTCGCTGGCCGTGGCGGTGGTGACCACACACGCCATCCTGTTCGCGCGGCGCGCGGGGTTCTGGGGCTTATGGGCCGGAGTGTGGACGTGGTGGGCGCTGCTGGCCGTGGTGATTTCCTGGCAGATGCCGGGACTCAGTTACATTTTCGTGGTTCCCGCCGGCGTGGCCGCGCTGGCCGGACTGCCTGCGACGCTGCGCCGCAGCAAAACCTCCGCGGGCGCCGCCCTCGCAGCTATTTTGCCGCTCGCGACCGTTGGAGTCGTCGGATTCGCACCTGCGCTGTTGCTATACAGCGCGCTCGGCAACCCAGCCCTGGTTTTCATCGCCCTTGCGGTCGGACTGATCTCGACGCCGATTGCCCCGCTCTGTGCCGATCTACGCGGCGTCCCCGGTTTGCGAGGCCTGGCAATTCCCTGGATTCCAATTCTGGTGACTGCGCTCGCCCTATTCGCTGCAGTGGTCGTGCCCGCATACTCGGCGAAATCACCGGAGCGCGTAAATATCGAGTTCTCGCAGGACGCCGACACGGGAAACGCGCAATGGATCGTTCAACCGGCGTCCGGCCGCTTGCCGGAACCGATCCGGCTGGCAGCCACGTTCCGCAGCGCCGACCGAGGAGCGTTCCCCTGGGACACGCGGCCCGCATTTCTCTCCGACGCACCGCACCTGGAGCTGCCTCCGCCGACTTTCACGATTCTAGAATCGTCGGAAGGAGATGGCCGGCGGAACTATCGCGCGCTGCTGCGCTCGGAGCGCGGAGCGCCGTTCGCCGCGGTTTTTTTTCCGCCGGACGCCGGCGTCGAATCCGTGCGGATCGGAGGACAGCCCCTGCCGCCGGCGACTCAGGGAATTCGGAATTATTTCAACGGCTGGGCGGCGTACGCCTGTCCGGCGATGCCCGCAGGCGGCATTGAAGTCAGTTTTTCCGTGCCGCTGGGAAAAACCGTCGAGCTCTCGGCGGCCGATCAGAGTTATGGACTGCCGCCCGATGGCATGTTCCTGGTAAATTCGCGCCCGCTCACGGCGACGCCCTCGCAGAATGGCGACGTCACGATTGTCCGGCGCCGCGTCCAGCTGCTGCCGTAACCGGCGTGGTATCACCTCACGAGCGATTCACCGCGAAAAAAGTTTGCGCCGAGTCGCCCTCCGTCCTCCGAAAACTCGATATGATGTTCGGCGTGAACGGTGCTCGCAAGCATGAGTGACGCTGGAGATCTGCCGATTATTTCATGGTGGAAGAAGCCACTGCGGTGGTGGGCCACATATTCCGCGCAGCGCCAGGGGCGCGTGCTGCTGATTTTGAGCATCCTGATCGGCGCGCTGACCGGCTTGGCGGTCGTGGCTTTCATTGTCCTCACCGAACGGCTCGGTATGCGGCTGTACCCAGTGGATGGCACCGCGTGGCGCCGCGTGCTAGTTCCCGTGGCCGGCTCGCTGGGCATGGGCTACCTGTTATTCCGCTATTTTCCCGACGCGCGGGGCAGCGGAGTGCCGCAGACGAAGGCGGCGCTCTATGCACGCGATGGCGTCATCACGCTGGGCACGGTGGTTGGCAAGTTTTTCTGCACCGCCGCCACGCTCGCGAGCGGCGTCCCGCTGGGGCGCGAGGGTCCTTCGGTTCAAGTGGGCGGCGGCATCGCGTCCGTGCTCGGGCGGCGATTGGGATTGCGGCCGGAGAACGTGAAGGCGCTCATTCCGGTCGGAGCCGCCGCTGCCATCGCCGCCGCGTTTAACACTCCACTGGCCGCGGTGATATTCGCGCTTGAGGAAATCGTCGGCGATCTCAACGCGCCCGTGCTGGGTTCTGTGGTTTTGGCGTCCGCGACATCCTGGCTGGTCCTGCGCCTGCTTCTCGGGAACAGCCCGCTTTTCCAGGTGCCGCAATACCAACTGGTCCACCCGGTCGAGTTCTTCGTATACGCAGCGCTCGGCGTGTTGGGCGGTTTTGTCTCCGTGGTGTTCACCAAGATGCTGCTGGGGATGCGCGAGCGCTTCTCCCGCCTCCCCTCGTGGACGCGCTGGTTCCAGCCCGTCGCGGGCGGCCTAGTCGCCGGGCTGATCGCCTGGCGGGTGCCACAGGTGCTCGGCGTGGGATACGCGTACGTCGGCGATGCGCTGAACAACAGAATGGCTCTCGAACTCATGGCTCTGCTGGTTGTGTTCAAACTGGTGGCCGTGACGACGAGCTACGCGTCCGGCAATGCGGGCGGAATTTTTGGACCGGCGTTGTTTATCGGAGCGATGCTCGGGGGCACGCTGGGAAGCGCGGTACATCATTTGTGGCCCGCCTACACGGCGGCCCCGGGAGCCTACGCGCTCGTGGGCATGGGCACTCTCTTTGCCGGAATTTTGCGCGCGCCCATGACCTCCGTTCTGATGATTTTCGAGACGACGCACGATTACGCCGTGATCGTCCCGCTGATGATTTCGAACATGGTGAGCTTCTTCATATCCTCCCGGCTACAGCAGACGCCCATCTACGAGGCGCTGGCGATTCAGGATGGCATCCACTTGCCCAGCGAAGGCGCGCGGAGACGTTACGGCCAGCGGCAGGTGGCTCAGGTGATGCGCGCCGCGACAGAGGTGCTTCAGACACAAACGACCGTGAAGGAAGCCTCCTTAAGTAGGAGCGGTAGCGCAGTGCACGCGTGGCCGGTGTCGGATGGCCGAGGCGTCGTGGGAGTCATTAGCCAAGCCCAAATCGAGCAGGCTGTAACCAAGGGCCAAGAAGACACGTCGCTCGGAGATTTTCTAGATGTCAGCGAATTTCCGCACGTCCATGCCGACCATCCGCTTTATGTGGCGCTCGAACGCATGGGCACGGCGAAGTTGGATGTGCTGCCGGTCGTTAGCCGGGCGGACGTCCATCAGTTGCTGGGAATCGTGGTCCTGCCCGATGTCCTCAACGCTTTCGGGGTCGATCCGCGCGACCCGGGCGATCCCGCCCCGCTCGGAGACAGTTGAGGCGCGCTGGAACCGGTCAAAAGAAAGCACACCTCAACTATCTGCGGCTCTGGTGCGAGCACGTGCGCCGAATCGGGCGTTTGCTGCCAAGCGAAGCGTCGGATACAATCATCGTTTTGCGTTTGGCACAAATATGATTCAGATACGCCTCCACAACACGCTGACGAACGACCTGCAGCCGCTCGTTCCGGTTCACCCCGGCGAAGTGCGCATCTACACCTGCGGCCCCACGGTTTACGCCTCCGCGCATATCGGAAATTTTCGCACGTTCATGTTTCAGGACGTCCTGCGGCGATTCCTGAAATCGCAGGGCCTGCGCGTGCTGCAGGTGATGAACGTCACGGACGTGGACGACCGCATCATTCAATCCGCCGCAGCCGCGGGAATCGGCATCCGCGAGTACACCGATAAATACATCCGCGCGTTCGTCGAGGACATTGACGCGCTACACATCCAGATGCCCGAGGAGCTGGTGCGCGCGACGGACCACATCGAAGACATGGTCGCGTTGATCGAGAAGCTGCAGGCCAAGGGCCTGACCTACACGAGCGAAGGCTCAATCTATTTCCGGATCGCGAAATTCCCTGCTTACGGAAAGCTTTCCAAAATCGACGTGGCCGGCATGCAGGCCGGAGCGCGCGTGGACGTCGATCAGTACGAAAAGGATGACGCGCGCGATTTCGCGCTGTGGAAGGCGCCGAAGCCGGGCGAGCACTTCTGGGAAACGCGGATCGGGCCGGGGCGTCCCGGCTGGCACATCGAATGCTCGGCGATGGCCATGAAGTATCTGGGCGACACGCTCGACATTCACACCGGAGGCGTCGATCTCGCATTCCCGCACCACGAGAACGAAATCGCGCAGAGCGAAGCGGCAACGGGAAAGCAGTTCGTGCGCACCTGGCTCCACGCCGAACACTTAATTATCGAAGGCCAGAAGATGTCGAAATCGCTCGGCAACTTCTACACTCTGCGCGATCTTTTCGCGCGCGGCCACAAGCCCTCTACCATCCGCTATCTGCTGCTCTCGGTGCCCTACCGCCGCCAGCTGAATTTCACCGAAGAAGGCATCGTGCAGGCGCGGAACTCGACCGAACGGCTGCGCAATTTCGTGACCAGGCTGAAGACGGCACAATTCCCGCCGGGCTCGAACGCGGAAAACGAAAAGCGCATCGAGAAGGCCGAGAACGATTTCGATGCCGGCCTCGCGGACGATATCAATACGGCGATGGCGCTCGCGGCGGTCTTCGATCTGGTGCGCGACGTCAATACGTCCATGGACCGGGGCACGTTTCTGCAGCAGGATGCGCCGCGCGCCGTGGCCGCGATGGAAAGGTTCGATGACGTGCTCGGCGCTGCTCGCCGACGACGACGATGAAAAACTCGCCAAGCTCGGATTCTCTCCTCAGAAAGCGCGCATGGCCGCCGCAGAGGTGGAAGCGTTGATCGAGGAACGCCAGGCGGCGAAGAAGCGGCGCGACTTCAAGCGCGCCGACGAGATACGGCAGAAATTCGCGGATTCTGGTATCCTATTGGAAGATGCCAAGGACGGAAGCGTCCGCTGGAAGTACAAATGAGATTTTCCTCAAAAAGAGCGTACTTGCTTCATAGCCAGCCTTCTCTGGACCGGCCGAATCTCTTCGGCGCAGCCTAATTCCCTTTTCCTCTAAGGATGTGCCCGGCACGCTGCGGCGGAAACCGCTCTGCGCGCACGAGGACCAGCACAATTCCGGGAGGAACACATGCAAGTCGCCGAGAGCAAACGTAAACTACCGCACCTGGTAACCGCACTACCCGGCCCCAAAGCCAAGCAGATTGTCGAGCGCGACCATAACGTGGTCTCGCCATCGTACACGCGCGACTATCCGCTGGTCGCCAAGACGGGCCGCGGCGCCGTGGTGGAGGACGTGGACGGAAACACGTTTCTCGATTTCGCCGCCGGGATTGCCGTCGTCGCCACGGGGCATTGCCATCCGCAGGTGGTCGCCGCGATCCAGAAGCAAGCTGCCGAGTTGATTCACATGTCGTGCACCGATTTTTATTACGAGGGCACCGTCGAGCTGGCGGAAAAGCTCGCTTCGATTGCGCCGGGCAAGAGCGCGAAGCGCGTCTATTTCGGAAACTCTGGCACGGAGGCGGTCGAAGCCGCGATGAAGCTTGCCCGGTATCACACCAAGCGCGACAAATTCATCGCGTTCCACGGCTGCTTTCACGGGCGCACGTTCGGCTCACTTTCACTCACCGCGAGCAAAGCCGTTCAGCGGAAAAACTTCGGCTCGCTGCTCGCCGGAGTATTTCATGCGCCCTATCCCAACACGTATCGCGGGGCTTACGGCGTGCGTCCGGAAAACGCCGCGGCTGATTCCTTGGCGTATATTGAGAACGAGCTTTTCAAGCGGCTCTGCGATCCCGCGGATGTTGCCGCGATATTCGTCGAGCCAATTCAGGGCGAGGGCGGATATCTCGCGGCGCCGCCGGAATTTCTGCAGGGCCTCGAGCGCCTTTGCCGCAAGCACGGAATTCTGCTGGTCGCCGACGAAGTGCAGTCGGGGATGGGCCGCACGGGCAAATGGTGGGCCGTGGACCACGCCGGCATCGAGCCGGACATCATCTGCTCGGCGAAGGGGATCGCATCCGGAATGCCGCTCTGCGCCATGATCGCGAAAGCGGAGGTGATGGATTGGAAGCCCGGCGCGCACGCCTCGACGTTCGGCGGCAATCCGGTTTCGATCGCCGCCGCGCTTGCGACCATCGCGCTGCTGGAGCAAGATGCCATTGCAAATGCGGGCCGCATGGGCGAATTTATCTTCCGCCAAACCGCCGATTGGCGCGAGCGCCACAAGAGCGTGGGCGACATTCGCGGCAAAGGGCTGATGATCGGGATCGAGTTCGTGCGCGATCAGAAGACGAAGGAAAAAGCGCCCGTCATCCGCGATCAGGTGATCGAAGCAGCCTTCCGCAAGGGACTGCTCGTGCTCGGCGCGGGAGAGAACTCACTCCGGCTCGCTCCTCCGCTGGTGATTGACGAAGAGCAGGCCGACTTTGCCGTGCGCACGCTCGATGCGTGCATCAGCGAGGCCGAGCGGTCGCTCTAGTTTCCTGCAGGGGCGGCGTCGCGCGAGACCCGCTCCTGCAAATTATCCCGGGCATCCTTCGGTTTAGTAACGCAGGTTCAGGAACGCACATGCTCGCGCGGTTGATGTTTGCCATCGTGGACTTCGCGGCCCGCAAGGGTCTCGCCGACGCCAGCCTTTCAAACGCCCCCGATTCATCTCCCAAGCAGCAAGCGCGGCGCACCGGCGTTCGCGGTGAAACGTACGCCTACTGGTATCTCCGACGCCATGGCTACGTGCTCGTCGCGCGGAATTACACCTCGCCGGGAATCAAGGGCGAACTCGACATGGTCGGCTATGACGGGCCAGTCCTTGCGTTCGTGGAGGTGAAGACGCGGACGCCGGCCGAGCGAGATCAGCCGTCGCCCGAGGAAGCCGTGAACGCGGACAAGCGCCGGAACATCACCCGCATGGCGCGGCAATTTCTTCGTACGCGGCGCGCGGAAGCCGTGCCCTATCGTTTTGACGTCCTCGCCATCGAGTCCCGTTCCGGTACACGCCCCGCCGTGCGTCTCCACAAGGGCGCATTCGCTCCCGAAACTACCTGAACAACACCGCTCCTTCCGCGCTCGCCGTAGTAGAATAAATCTCCAGAGTGCGTGTTCGGTCCTCCATGGATCGCTTGGAATCGAGGAGGTAAGGTTGCCGGAACTTCGCAGAGACCCGATCACTGGCCGCTGGGTCATCATTTCCTCGGACCGCGCCAGGCGCCCGTCGGATTTTGTGCGCGAGAGCGTTCGGATCAAGGGAGTCGGAGTTTGTCCGTTCTGTCCCGGCAACGAAGGAAAGACGCCGCCGGAAGTTCTGGCCTATGGACGCAACGGCAGCGGAAGGGACACGCCCGGATGGTCGTTGCGCGTGGTACCCAATAAATTTCCAGCGCTGGGCATCGAAGGCGGTCTCGATCGCGAAGGCGAGGGTATGTTTGACCGCATGAACGGCGTCGGCGCGCACGAAGTGATCGTCGAAACGAACGATCATCAACTCACGCTGGCATCCATGCCCGAGAAAGCGGTCGAGGAAACGCTCTGGGCCTATCGCGACCGCATGCTCGATCTGAAGAACGACCGCCGCTTCCGCTACATTCTGCTATTCAAGAATCACGGCGAGCCGGCCGGGGCGTCGCTCGAGCATACGCACTCGCAATTGATCGCCCTGCCGATCGTGCCCAAGCGCGTGCGCGAGGAAGTGGACAGCTCGAAGCACTACTACGACGAAAAAGAGCGCTGCATCTTCTGCGACATGATCCGCCAGGAAATCGAGACGGAAACGCGCGTGATCCTGAACGACGACCACTTCATCGCGCTGGCTCCATACGCCCCGCGCTTCCCGTTCGAGACGTGGATCCTGCCGCGCCAGCACAGCTCGGCTTTCGAAAACATGCCCACGCCCTACTACGGCGCGCTGGCGAAAGTTCTGCGCAATTTTCTGGGGCGGCTCGACGCGGCGCTCGACTACCCTTCCTACAACTACGTGGTCCACACCTCGCCCATCGGAGAGGAAATCAACGACCATTACCACTGGCACATCGAGATGATGCCCAAGCTGAGCAAGGTGGCGGGATTCGAATGGGGCACGGGCTTTTACATCAATCCCACGCCGCCCGAAGAAGCTGCGCGGTTCCTGCGTGACGCGACTCCCAAATAGGAAATCTCTTCCTACGATTGCTTCAGTTTCTTCCGCGCGGACACGAAGAGTGTAATCGCGAGCGCCACAAACAGGAACACGCCCAGTCCCATCTTCTGGCTGAGTTGAGGCATGAACGTCTGCCCGAATGCGAACATCCCGGTCGGCCACGGCAGATGAAGCGTGCGAATGAGCCAGTGCGGCAGGTGTTCGCTCAGCTCCTGGTCCTGGAGCAGGTTGATCACGATGGCGAGCAGGCCGAAAACGCCGCCGGCGGCGATCAATCCGCTGGAGTAGAGCGAGCCGGGGCTGACTTCGCTTTCGGCGCCTTCCTTCTTCTCGGCGCCGCGCTCCGCAAGCCAGCGCACCAAGCCCCCCGCGAACATGGCCATCGTCGTCCCGATTGAAATATAGGAACCCACCGCGAACGGCAGAGAGCGCACGCCCAGAATCTCGATGGCGATGACCAGAAAAACTCCCAGAAAAACAAGACGCCATGGAAGCCGCCGGTTCAAGATGCCGCTGATGACCGTGGCCATCAAACGCGCCTGCGGCGCCGCGGCCTTTGCGCTGCCGATCCCTTGCTCCCATTGAACTTCGATCTGGCGCGTCGCCGGGTCGTAGAGATATTTGCCGTCGGGAATTTCGCCTGAGCCGATGGCATTCACGAGAACGTAGGTCTTTCCCTCGTGCGTGTAGTTGTCCTGCTGTTTCTCGACGCCAGTCGGCAGCTGATTGATGTCCAGCGCGATCTGGATCGGTTTGTATTGCGCGAGGCCAACGTTCATCAGGATCAGCGTACCGCCGATGGCGAACGAGGAAACGAGCACGCCGATGATCAAGCCGATCTGCTGCTTTGCCGGCGTAGCGCCCACGAGATAGCCTGTCTTCAAATCCTGCGATGTGGCGCCCGCGATCGCCGCGGCGATGCACACCACGCCCCCGATCGTCAGCGCGAGCACCGCGTACGAGTTCGCGGTCCAGTGCACCACCAGAAAAACCGCGCAGGTGGCCATCAGCGTCGCGATCGTCATTCCGCTGATCGGATTGGAGGAGTTCCCGATCAGCCCGCTAATTCGCGACGCCACCGTCACGAACAGGAAGCCGAAGACGATTATGAAAAACGCCG
The DNA here is from genome assembly GCA_963752925.1 of uncultured Acidobacteriota bacterium. Taxonomy (GTDB): domain Bacteria; phylum Acidobacteriota; class Terriglobia; order Acidiferrales; family UBA7541; genus Palsa-295. Next base: position 329,321 of record CAVVZY010000010.1, read on the forward strand.
CGATCAAATTCGCAAACGCGCCGCTTTGCGCTCCGGGAATCGGCTTGAACCTGAGAAGCGCCCAGATCATCGCCATGATCACCACCGAACCCACGATCACAACTCGCATCGAAAGATCGCGCTCGGTGCGGCTGGCTGCGGGCATCGCCGCATGCTTTGCGCGGACATCCTTCAATCCGGCGGTGAGCGCCGCAAGAATTGTCGGCATCGTCTTGATCAGCGTGATCAGCCCCGAAGCAGCAACGGCTCCGGCGCCCATCGGGCGAATGTACGTGCCCCAGAGCTGGTCCGGACTCATTTGCGGAATGGGTATCGTGCTCGGATACAGAGCCACGCCCGGCGCGAGCGAGCCGAAAAAACGGATTGCCGGCATCATCACCAGCCAGGAAATCACGCCGCCCGCGAAAAGCGTTCCCGCCACGCGCGGCCCGATGATGTAGCCCACGCCGAGATATTCGGAAGTGATCGTGCAGCGCATGGACGCGCCGGGCAGCCACTTCGGCTGGTAGTCCGGCTGAGTCGGCCACATTCCCAGCGTGTTCATGCAGAACGTGTACACGCCGCCCAGGCCCAAACCCCAGAACACGCGCCCGGCAAACGATCCGCCGCGCTCACCGGCAACGAGCACATCAGCACACGCCGTACCTTCGGGAAAAGTGAGATTGCCATGCTCCTTCACGATCAACTGCCGCCGCAGCGGAATCATGAACAGAACGCCTAGCGTCCCGCCCAGCAGCGCCAGGAAAAAGATGCGCCAATATTCCGTATTGAGCGAGTAGCCGAGGAAAATCAGGGCGGGCATCGTGAAGATCACGCCGGCGGCAGCCGACTCCCCGGCCGAGCCGGTCGTCTGCACGATGTTGTTTTCCAGAATCGTCGAGCGCCCGAACGCGCGCAGAATACTGATGGAAAGAACGGCGATGGGGATGGAAGCGGAAACGGTCAGGCCGGCGCGCAAACCGACATACACCGAGACCGCGCCGAACAAAATTCCAAACAGCGCGCCCAGCACGACCGCGCGAAGGCTGAATTCGCGGAGGTTTTCGCCCGCGTCCACAAACGGGCGAAACTCGCCCGGCGGTGCGGTCGAGCTCCAGGGCTTCGTGGCCACGCCGTGCCTCCCTTGCCGTCTCGCCGCGCGCCCATCGGATCACAAACCAAATCAGCTGCGGCGGAGCGGGAAAGGTAGCACCGCACGTCCGCCCAGGCAAGGCGCAATCGGGGCGTGGGCTCCTTCCTGGTCCAGGAATAAACCTGAGAATGTTCCGCCGAAATCGAGACGCCGCCGGCACATCGGTTGAATTGACAGGGGAGGCAATTCGAGATAGCGTTGGACACACGTCACTACCTGCAAACTAAGCGCGAAAGGCACTATGCGCTCGCTGAAGGCAGTCCAATCCGCGGACCCGCCTGCAGCAGCGGAAAGGGCAAGAAGCCTCGCATGAGCCGAACCGGACGAATCATCTACAGCATCGCCATTTTAGTATTCGCATGGGTGGCTTCTCCCCAGTGCTCGCGAGCCGACGATTGGCTGCCGGTTCCGCCGGAGGATCTGGCGCTGAAGGACAATCCGAAGCAGCCGGGCGCGGATGCCATGGTGCTGTATCGCGAGGTCAACGAGGACGCCAACACGTCCGCGGTCAATAATTACCTGCGCATCAAGATCTTCACGCAGGCCGGTGTGAAGTCCCAGGCCGATATCGAATTGCCGTACAACAAAGCGCAGGAATCGATCCAGGCGGTGCGCGGCCGCACCATTCGGCCCGACGGCAGCATCGTGGAATTCGACGGCAAGACCTACGACAAGGAAATCGTGAAGGGCAGCGGCATCAAGGTTCTGGCCAGGACATTCACGATGCCTGATGTGCAGCCCGGGAAGCATCATCGAATACAGGTATCGCGAGCAATACGACGACAAATTTTATTGGACGCTCGGGTGGACCGTTCAATACGATCTGTACACGCGCCAGGCACTCTTTTCGATCAAACCGAGTGATTCCTCCTATGCGCTACCGCTGTTTTCGCGCAGTTACGCTTTGCCGGCCAACCTGGCGTCGGTCGAGAAACGGTCCAATCTCTACACACTCCAAGTCCACGACTTGCCCGGAGTCGAGGAGGAACAGCTCATGCCTCCCGTGACCGCGCTGGAGGCCAGGGTCGAGTTCTACTATCGCTCGCAAGATGAGCCTTCCTCCGAGACGCAAGACCAATACTGGAAACGAATCGGCAAGAAGTGGAGCGCGGACGTCGATCACTTCGTGGACAAGAAAAAGGAGCTGGCTGCGGAGGTTTCGCAGGATGTCGCTGCCGGCGATTCTCCGGAGATGAAATTACAGAAATTGTATGCGCGCGTGCTGAAGATCCGCAACCTGGACATGGAGGACGAAAAGACGCAGAAGGAAGCGAAGCATGAAGAGATCAAACCAAACAATAACGCGGAAGACGTGCTCAAGCATGGATACGGCCACGGTCTCGATATCAGTTTTCTGATGATAGGCCTGGCGCGCGCGGCGGGCTTCGAGGCCGCCGACGTTCGGGTCGCGCCGCGGACTGGAATCGTTTTTATTCCCAACCGCCAAGCGTCGAGCGATCTGAGCGCGGAGCTCGTGTGGGTGCGCGCGAATTCCAAGGAGTACTACCTCGACCCCGCGGCTCGTTACTATCCCTTCGGCGTGGTCCCCTGGTATGAGACGGCGGCCAACGGTGTGCGTGTCAGCAAGGACGGCGGCGAAATGATCATGACGACTCCACCCTCGACCGCCGACGCGACGATCGTTCGCCATGCAGATATCAACGTGGGCGACGACATGGAGATTTCGGGAAAGATCACCGTGGATTTCACCGGCCAGGAGGGTGCCACGCGCCGTCTCTCCAACCGCGATGAGGACGAAGCCGGGAGAAAGAAAGTCCTCGGCGACGAAATCAAGGGCTGGCTCGCGGTTGATTCAAGCTTTGAGGTCACCAGCATCACGAACTGGGATCAGACGGATGCTCCGCTCCACGTGGAGGGAACGGTGAAAGTTCCATCGCTCGCGAGCCGAACCGTGCAGCGAATGATGTTGCCTCTCGATTTGTTCCAGACGACCGAGGTGGGCTACTTCCAATCGCAAAAACGCGTGAACGAGGTCGATTTTCCATATCCTTACCAGAAGGTGGACGACCTGGTGATTCACTGCCCGCTTGGATACAAGGCGCAGGCCGTGCCCAACCCTCAAAAGATCAGCCCGGGCCCCGTGTCGTACGAAATCTCGGCCGCGCCGCAACCGGATGGCGTGGAGGTCAAGCGGCAACTGACGATCAACGGAATCCGATATCCGAAGGAATCCTATCCGGCATTGCGCTCATTCTTCAGCATGGTGAAATCGAATGACAGTGCTCAAGTCATGTTCCAAAGCCGTTAGCACCGACGAGATCTACCGGATCGTGCTTCTGGCGGTGTGTGCCGCGCTGGCGCTTCTTTGCTCCCCACCGCCCGCTGTGGCGGACTCCGCACCAGATTGGCTTCGTGCGCTGGCCCAGGAAAAGCTGCCCGAATATCCCGGCGACACGATCGCCGTCAATCTTCTCGACGAGTTGCAGACGACGGTATTGGATAACGGCGAAATCGTAACTCGTCGCAGGATCGCCTACAAATTGCTCCGTCCACAGGCCAAGGACGAATATGGCTACGCCGGCGTGCGATTCGACAATGAAACGAAGGTCACATCCTTCAACGCCTGGACGATCACAAAGGACGGGCACGAATTCGCGCTGAAGGACAAGGATTCCTTTGAACGCAGCACGACAACCTACGAGGTCTTTAGCGACGATAAAGAGAAAATCCAGAGGTTTTCCGAGGCGAACCCCGGCAGCGTGGTTGGCTACGAGTACGTCCAGCGCAAGCGCCCATTCATCTTCGAGGACGATTGGTGGTTTCAGGACAAAGTTCCGCTGCGTCACGGGCGCCTCATCCTGCAACTCCCGGCCGGTTGGGAATTCACGGCACGGTGGTTCAATTACGCCGATCAAAAGCCTCAAAGCTCCGGGAGCAATCAGTATGTTTGGGAAGTGAACGACATTCCCGCGATCGACGTCGAGTCTGACATGCCCCCGCCCTTGGCGGTGGCCGGGTGGGTGGGACTGAAGTATTTCCCGCACGATCCAGCCATGCGGGCGAGAACAACAGGATCGTGGAACGATCTGGGACTCTGGTATGCGGGACTCACGCAGACCAGCCGCACCGCTTCGCCTGAAATCAAACAAAAGGTCGCGGAGCTCACCGCTGGGATGACCGATCCGGTCACAAAGATGAGGACGCTGACCGAATACATGCAGAAAACGATTCGATACGTCGCGATTGAGTTCGGCATCGGCGGCTATCAACCTCATCCGGCGGGCGATGTCTTCACGCACCAGTACGGCGACTGCAAGGACAAGGCGACGCTTCTCAGCGCGATGCTCCACGAGGCCGGGATCGAGTCCTACTACGTGGTCGTGGACGACAACCGGGGGATCGTCCGAGCCGATTATCCCTCGATTCACTTCAACCACGTGATTGTGGCGATCCGGCTCCCGGAGGGGATGGAGACCGGTTCCCTCTACGCAATCGTGAACGACCCCAAGCTGGGACGGCTTCTGTTCTTTGATCCCACAAATGAATATGTGCCGCTCGGCTACCTGCCTTGGTATCTGCAAAATAATCACGGATTGGTGGTCACCAGCGACGGCGGCAATCTGTTGGCGATGCCGCTGCTGCCGCCATCAACCAATCGCCGGCTGCGGACGGCGACATTCAGTCTGAGCGCAACGGGTGATCTGACCGGCGACGTTCACGAGATGAATTGGGGAGGCCCTGCGTCACGGGAGAGAAAGGCGTTTCTGGAGGCGCAGTCAACCAAGCGTGCTGAAGTGATCGAGGAATTCCTCGGAGGCTTCCTGAACAATTTCACGCTCACGGGCGCATCGCTGACCAATCTGGAAAAGTACGATCAGAACTTCGGCCTCGATTACAAGTTTGTCTCGCCGGGATATGCGAACGCGTCGGGCGACATGCTCTTTCTTCGCCCGAGGGTCGTGGGAGATCAATATAGCAGTCTCCTTCGGTTGTTCACGGAGCAAAAGCCGCGCAAATACGGAATTGAATTCAGCGAGGCGACTCGGCAAGACGACGTCTTCGATATCACGCTGCCGCCGGGCTACGTCGTGGACGGGATTCCTCAACCCGTGCAGGCCGATTGTGCCTATGCGACCTATCACAGCGAGATAAAAGTTGCGGACGGCGTGCTGCATTACAAGCGGACGTTCGAGATCAAGGACGTAGAAGTGCCGACAGAGAAGCTTCCCGAGATCCGGAGTTTCCTGAAGCAGGTCGCCGCGGACCAGCAGGCGTCCGCCTTACTCCGCCGCGCGACTCCCTGATTGCGTTCGATCTGGTTGTGCCGAATCAAAATGTAGCATGAAGCGGGACTCTAGGATTTTCCGCTGAGGCGCTCGCGAACCTTGTCGCTCAAGACTTTCCCGTCCACGTTCTTTCCTTCGAGGCGCGCGCGGGCCGCCTTCACCACGGCGCCCATTTGTTTGAGCGAGTCAGCGCCCGCTTCGGCGATGGCCTCCTCGACCGCGCGGTGAATTTCCTCGTCGCTCGGCGCGACAGGCAGATACTCCTCGATGATGGCGATTTCTTTCGCTTCCTTCTCCGCGAGATCCTTACGGCCGCCCTTCGTAAATTGGTCGACCGATTCATGGCGCTGCTTGACGAGCGTCTGTAGCACCTGAAGCGATTCCATGTCGTCCAGCGCGCGCTTCTTGTCCACTTCCTTGTACTTCAGCGCGCTTTTGACCATGCGGAGGACGCTCAGCCGCAGCTCGTTCTTTTCCCTCATCGCCACGGTCAAATCTTTTTCGATGCGTTCGATATAGCTCATGCGTGCGCGTCTCCCGGCGCAAAATAATAGCACACGGGTCGCGGGTGGCGCGTGCAATTGACACGAGCGCGTGCGCCCGATAACCTTGGGTCCCATGAAAATCGTAATTGCCGACAAAATCAGCGAGCGCGGAATCGCACTTCTTCGTGAAACGGGATGGGAAGTAATCCTGCCGGCAGCCGCCGCTTTGCCGGGCGAGCTCGCAGACGCCGACGCACTGGTGATTCGCAGCGCAACGAAGGCGACCGCTGCGCTGCTGGAGAAAGCCTCGAAGCTGCGCGTGATCGGCCGGGCGGGCGTGGGCGTGGACAACGTGGACGTGGAAGCGGCCACGAAGCGCGGCGTGCTGGTGATGAATACGCCGGGCGGAAACGCCGTCAGCGTGGCGGAGCACACGATCGCGCTGATGCTGGGACTGGCGCGCGCGGTTCCGCAGGCGAACGCCTCGATTCAGGCGGGGCGCTGGGAGAAATCCGCGTTTTCGGGCACGGAGATGCGCGGAAAGACTCTTGGCCTGGTGGGCCTGGGCCGCGTGGGTACCGAAGTCGCGCGGCGGGCTCGCGGCCTCGAAATGAAAGTGATCGCGTACGATCCATTCGTCACGCCGGCGGCCGCGCGCGAAGTGGAGGTCGAGTTGCTGCCCCTCGACGAAATCCTGCGGCAATCGGATGTGGTTTCGCTGCACACGTCGCTCAGCGGCTCGACCGAGAAGATGATTGACGCCGCGGCCATCGCGAAAATGAAGAAAGGCGCGCGCCTGATCAATTGCGCGCGCGGCGAATTGATTGACGAGGCCGCTCTCGCCGATGCCTTGAAGTCGGGCCAGCTTGCCGGAGCCGCCGTGGACACGTTCGCCACGGAGCCGCCGAAGAATTCTCCGCTCGTCGGGCTGCCGAATCTGATCGCCACGCCGCACATCGCCGGTTCCACGGCCGAGGCGCAGGAAGAAGTGGGCACGGCCATCGCGCTGCAGGTGCGCGACTATCTCGCGGAAGGAATCATTCGCAACGCCGTGAACATGCCGGCGCTTTCGCCCGACCAGTATCGCCGACTACAACCCTACATGTCGTTGGGCGAGCGCCTGGGGGCATTTGTCGCCCAAGCTGCTCCTTCGCGGAGTTTCACCCACATTCGCATCCGCTATGCGGGCGAACCCGCCGAGCTGGGTTCGCACATGATTCGCAGCGCCGTGCTCGTCGGCGCCTTGAAGGCCGTGATCGACGAGAACGTGAATTTGGTCAACGCGTCGGCGGAGGCCGCATCGCGCGGCATCGTGGTGGAAGAAACCACGCGACGGAGGGAACGCGGATTCCCCAACACGATCGAAGTCGCCATCACCGACGGCGGGCGCGATTTCGCGCTCGAAGGGACGGTCGGGCAGGACGGCTCGCCGCGAATCGTTTCGCTGGATGGCATGGGCCTGGAAGCGCCGCTGGAAGGCACGTTGCTGCTCACGCGAAATATTGACGTGCCCGGCGTGATTGGCCGAATCGGAACCGAGCTGGGCGCTCTCGGCGTGAATATCGCGACGTTCGCGCTCGGCCGACGCGCGCCCGGCGGAGGCGGCGAGGCGCTCGCGCTGGTGGGCCTCGACGGAAACGTGGACGCGTCGGTGGTGAAGCACATTCGCGCGCTGCCGTCCGTCACCGATGTGCGACTCGTGCGACTTGCCGCTGCGCCTCAGGCCACCGCAGCGCCCCGCTAGCGTGTCGATTACAACTGACCGCCGCCCTTTATTTCGAGTGAGTTGCGTCATTTTCTAATCGCCTCTGTGTCGATTAGAATTGGTGAGAAGTTCCCTGCGCGGGGCTGCGGTGAGGCAAAGGCACCGGCTTTCCTCGGCTGCGGTCGGGATAAATTCAGGCCGCTCCTACAAAGACAAAAACGAACTTAGATTTGGCCGCGACCGCCATCCACGTCAATTTCCACGCCGCTGATGTAAGAAGCATCCAAGGACGCCAGAAAAGCTACGGCTCCGGCAACCTCTTCCGGTTGATCCTTAGATGAAGCTCCTGCCAGCCGAATGCAAACGAATTACGAGACGTCCGAGAGGCTTAAGCAATATTCAATTTCTTGCGCAGCAAATCCTCCACGTCGCCCAGCTTATCGCTCAGAAGATTCAGTTTGTGAGACAAGCCCTGGATTTCGGATTCCGCTCGGCGGTTGACGTCGTAGTCGAGTTCGCCGCGGAGGCGATCCTTCGTGTCCTGGCGGTTCTGGCTCATCATGATGACTGGCGCCTGAATCGCGGCGAGCATCGAGAGGAAAAGATTCAAGAGGATGAAGGGATAAGGGTCCCAAGCCGAGCGGCGCAAGAATATGTTGATGCTGGCGTAGACGATGAGCACGACGAGAAACGAGATGATGAAGGTCCACGACCCGCCGAAGCGGGCGACGTGGTCGGCGATGCCTTCACCGAATGTGGCATCCTCCTCGATCATCTCGTTGGGATTGCGATTGGCGCGAACGCGCACAAGCTGCTGGGAGGCATGAAACTGGCGGCCCAAGACAGTGAGCATGTCCATTCCCGCCATCGGCTTGCGTTCCAACAGAATGGAGATATCGTCGCGATCCACTTCGAGGCAAACGGTCTCTTCCTGCGCGACGGCGTTCGTTTGATGAGGAGTGTGCTCAAGCATGGAGGCGAAACCGAAGAACTCTCCCTGTGCCGGCTGATCCACGAGGACTTCCTGGTGATCTTCGTCCACGGTGGTGACCTGGACGGCGCCGGAGACGACGACGTACGCTTGCCCGCCCGGATCACCGATCTTGTAAATACGCTGACGCGCTGCAAATGTTTTCAGCTCGACCTGGCCAGCCAAGACTGCCGTCTCGTCATCGTCCAGCAAAGCAAAGAGCGGAACTTGTTTCAAGATTTTGGGGTCGCACGCCATGGGTCACCTCGTCTGATGGAAGTAGGTCGAACCTGATCCCTTTGTGTTGCGTATTCTATACGGGAGTCGGCGCAATCGAAGCAAGCTGCGCTAACGCCAAAGCTGAATAGACGTCCCTCGGCTCCTGCTGGTCGCTCGGGACTGCGATCCTGGTCGGATCGCAGCTTTGCAGGAAGATGCGCGAGCGGCTACAATGCAATTGTAAGCATCTAAAAGCGGGAATGGCCCCTAGAAGGAATCGAATCCAAGACAAATGGACGTTGAAAGAGTCATAGACAGCGTCGTTGCGCGCTTCATAGGGACGAAGCACGAGCGCGACGTCAAACGAATACAGCCGCTGGTCGAGGCGGTGAACGCGCTGGAACCGGAGATGAAGAGTCTCTCCGACGAAGCGCTGGGCGCACGCACGCTCGCGCTCAAAGCGGAGGTGCAGGCGCGGCTCGAAGGCGTCGAGTGGGACGATCCGGCCTACAAGCAGAAGCTTCAGGAGGCTGTCGAACCGGCGATCGTGCCCGCCTTCGCGACGGCGCGCGAGGCGGGACGCCGCACGCTGGGCATGCGGCATTTTGATGTGCAGCTGATCGGCGGAATCGTACTGCACCAGGGCAAAATCGCGGAGATGAAGACGGGCGAGGGCAAAACGCTCGTCGCCACGCTGGGCGCGTATCTGAATTCGCTGGCCGGCAAGGGCGTGCACATCGTGACCGTGAACGATTATCTGGCCCGGCGCGACGCCGAATGGATGGGGCCGATCTTCAAGATGCTCGGGCTGACGGTCGGAGTGATCGTGCACGACCTGGACGACGCGCAACGCCGCGCCGCCTACGCCGCGGACATCACCTACGGCACCAACAACGAATTCGGCTTCGACTACCTGCGCGACAACATGAAATACGATTTGAAGGATTGCGTGCAGCGCGGCCACCACTTCGCGATCGTGGACGAAGTGGACTCGATCCTGATCGACGAGGCGCGCACGCCGCTGATCATTTCCGGGCCCGCTGAGGAATCCACTGACAAGTACTACCGCATCGACAAGATGATTCCGAAGCTCATCCGCGACATCGATTACACGCTCGATGAAAAACTGCGCACCGCGACGCTGACCGAAGAAGGCGTGGCGAAGTGCGAGCGCCTGCTGAACCTCGGCAATCTCTACGATCCGGCGAATATGGAAATCATCCATCACGTCTATCAGGGGCTGCGCGCGCACACGCTGTTCGAGAAGGACGTGGATTACGTCGTGAAAGACGGCGAAATAGTGATCGTGGATGAATTCACCGGGCGGCAAATGCCCGGCCGGCGGTGGTCGGACGGCTTGCATCAGGCGATCGAGGCCAAGGAAGCCGTGAAGATCGAACGTGAAAATCAGACGCTGGCCACGATCACATTTCAGAATTATTTTCGGATGTACAAGAAACTTTCGGGGATGACCGGAACGGCCGAAACCGAAGCGCCGGAATTCGACAAGATTTACAAGCTCGAGGTTGTCGCCATCCCGACGAATAAGAACCTCATCCGCATCGAGAATCCGGACGTGGTCTACCGCACCGAAAAGGAAAAGTACGAAGCGGCGGTGAATGGGATCATTCAGGAGGATGGAACGAAGGCGGGTGGCATTCGGCAATACTACGAGAGCGGGCAGCCCGTGCTGGTCGGGAGCATCTCGATCGAGAAATCGGAAAAGATCGCCGAACATCTGAAACGTGCCGGGATCCCGCACCAGGTGCTGAACGCGAAGCAGCACGAGCGCGAAGCGAAAGTGATTGCACAGGCCGGGCGCAGGGGCGCCGTGACGGTCTCGACGAATATGGCGGGCCGCGGTACCGATATTTTGCTCGGCGGCAATCCCGAAGCGATGACGCGCGACTACTGCCTGCAGGAAAAACTGGCGATGCCATATTTGCCGGCGGGTCCGGTGATCGGCGCGGCGCCTGGAACGGAGACTCCCGCGCAGGCGGATGCCGCCGAGGCAGGCGCCTCGGGGAACGGCGCGGGAAAGGCGGCGATGGTGCTCTTCCAGCAGGAAGGCAAAATCTTCCAGGTGCCACTCGAGCAGTGGAAGCCGCTCTACGATAAATTCGCCGCGCAGTGCAAAACGGAACATGACGAAGTGGTAGCGATGGGCGGACTTCACATTCTGGGCACCGAGCGCCACGAGGCGCGGCGCATTGACAATCAGCTTCGCGGGCGCGCGGGGCGGCAGGGCGATCCCGGCTCGTCGCGATTTTTTCTCTCGCTCGAGGATGACCTGCTGCGGATTTTCGGCGGCGAGCGCATGCAGGCCATCATGTACCGGCTGGGAATGACCGAGGGCGTGCCCATCGAATCACGGTTGATCAGCAAGCGGATCGAAAATGCGCAGAAGGCCGTTGAGGCGCAGAACTTCGAAGCTCGCAAACATCTTCTGGAATACGACGACGTGATGAACAAGCAGCGCGAAACGATTTACTCGCTGCGCCGTTCGTTTCTCGAAGGCCGCGATCAGAAGGAATTCGTGCTCGAACGCGCCGAGGCCATCGTGAACGAGCTGGTCGAGACGTATTGCCCGCGCGAGCAGCATCCCGATCAATGGAACGTGACGCAATTTGGCAACGAGATGCTGAACCAGTTCGGCTTGGACCCGAAAGCGGCCGGCGTCGAAGTCGCCGAGGTAAACCACGACCAGCTATCCGAGACACTGCTGGAAAAGGCGCGGGCGCGCTACGAAGAAAAGGAAAACCTCTTCAGCGCAGCCACGCTGAGGTGGCTCGAACGGCACATCCTGCTCGACATCGTGGACGCGCAGTGGAAGGACCACTTGCTCACGCTGGACCACTTGAAGGAAGGCATTGGACTCCGGGGCTACGGGCAGAAAGACCCCCTGGTCGAGTTCAAAAAGGAAGCCTTTACCCTGTTCGATGAATTGATGAACCGGATCGACACCGAGGCGGTGCGGTTCCTCTTCCTGATGCAACCGGCCAAACCCCAGGAGGAGGCCAAACAGATCGAGGAGCGCCAGCGGCGCCAGCAGAAGAATCTGCAATTCCAGGCCGGCCCGGCGCAAGCGGAGGCTCCCAAGCCCGTACGCTCGGGCGCCAAAGTCGGCCGCAATGATCCCTGCCCGTGCGGCTCCGGGAAGAAGTACAAGAAGTGCCACGGTGCCGCAGCCTGAGCTCCTTTTTTCGACCCCGTTTCCGGTAGAGGGTTCCGCTAAATTCAGGGTGAAGCATTCATATCTATACCCTTTAACGACTATAACTTACAAGGTTTATTGAACGGGCACACGGCACATCTTGTATGCTTGGCTGCGGTTCCCCGTAATGGTACAAATGAGGTCGGGATAGTTGGGTGGGCTAGGCTATACCATCGAAGTGGTAGGCCAGCGTCACGTTCCTCTCGTGCTGAGATCTGGCACGAAAAATCAAAACACAGGAGATTTAAATGAAAAGGTTGGCATTGTTGTGCGGAGCCCTGCTGATGTTCGCAGGTATCGCATCGGCGCAGGATGAAGCGCCGAAGGTCGAAGCGTTCGGCGGATATTCATATTTGCGCGTCAATCCGGGTTTCGGCGCGCCGGGTCTCAATTTCAATGGCGGCAGTGGCTCGCTAGCCTACAACTTCACTCCGACGCTCGGAGTCGTGGCTGACTTCGGTGGCTATCACTGGAGCCAGAGCGGTGTGGACGCAACTGTCGTGAGCTACCTCTTTGGACCCAAAGTCGCGCTGCGGCACGGTCCGATCACGCCGTTCGCCCAGGTCCTGTTCGGCGGAGCTCATGGTTCAGGAGAAATCTCCGGTGTCATTTGCCCCTCTGCGCGTGTACGTCCGGAGATCTCACAACAGTGCATCGCTTCCGGCTCCGAAAACGCATTCGCCATGACCGCTGGCGGCGGAGTCGATTGGAACGCTACTACTCATATCGGCATTCGTCTGATCCAGGCCGAATACCTGATGACCCGGTTCTTCTCCGAAACGCAAAACAACGTCCGCGTTTCGACCGGCGTTGTGTTCCGCTGGTAATCTCGCAATATCAACTGCTTTTCGGGCCGGTGGGCAACTGCCGGCCTTTTTCTTTTTCTGACGAAGTTCCTCACGGATCGCCCCGGGGGTTCATCGACTGCTTCATCCTGGGGTAGGTAAGCTGCAATGGCTGTGAGGTTTGCTTTTCTGCTTCCAGGTAAAACCCAACATAAAGAGGGCGTTGGTCACCGGGATGCTGGGACGAGTGGGGCGCTGTTGGCGGCGCACTGGTAGTGATCAGTGTCACAAGGAGCTGTGACTGGCCTCACAGCCATCGCAGGCAACGACATACGAGTCTAAATACGGAAGATAAATAGATATTGCAATCCAGGATGTCAGTCTGAAGAATAACAAAACTAAGAATGGAGAATTCCAATGAAAAGGTTGGCATTGTTGTGCGGAGCCCTGTTGATCTTCGCAGGTATCGCATCAGCGCAGGATGAAGCGCCGAAGGTGGAAGCGTTCGGCGGATACTCCTATGTGCGCGTCAATCCGGGTTTCGGCGCGCCGGGTCTCAATTTCAATGGCGGCAGTGGCTCGCTAGCCTACAACTTCACTCCGACGCTCGGAGTCGTAGCTGACTTCGGTGGCTATCACTGGAGCCAGAGCGGCGTGGACGCAACTGTCGTTAGCTATCTCTTTGGACCCAAAGTCGCGCTGCGGCACGGCCCGTTCACGCCGTTCGCTCAGGTCTTGTTCGGCGGAGCCCATGGTTCGGGAGACGTTACGGGCGTCGTGTGCCTCGCACGTGTACGTCCGCAGGGCGTACCGTGCTCGGTTTCCGGCTCCGAAAATGCATTCGCCATGACCGCGGGCGGCGGGGTCGATTGGAACGCTACAACCCACATCGGCATTCGCCTGATTCAGGCCGAATACCTGATGACGCGGTTCGCCTCCGAAACGCAAAACAACGCCCGCATCTCGGCGGGTGTTGTGTTTCGCTTCTAATATCGCAAAATCACCTTCTTTTCGGGCCGGCGGGCAACCGCCGGCCCTTCTTGTTTTTGCAGCGAGTTTCCTGCTAGTTTCCTATCACGAAGAGGTGACCGTCGTTTTGAGTATAGAGCTTCCCATCCGGCCCAATGGAGAGCGGCGTGTAGGCGGCTCCTACCGCGAGGTTCAAGAAGAGATTTGCAGAAGGCGTCGTGAAAACTCCGGTGTGACCCTGCGGGAGCAGGTAGAGATTCCCATCCTCGCTGGTCACATAGACGTTTCCGTTCGCGTCAACGGCAGGCATATTGATGCACCATTCAAATCCGTTCGGATTCGTGCTGGTGCATGAAATCGTGCCACTCGAATTGCGGGTGCAACTCTGGGTATTCGTGGCCTTAAACTGCCACTCGATATTGAGATTCGGGTCGAGCTGCGTGATGTAATACGGCCCCTGCGGCAGCGTCTGGCAGATCGAGCTATTCAGATTGCAGTAGAGACCCGTATCGTAATGATTGTCCTTGAGGACGATCGAATACGTGCCGCCGTGGGAATACACGGCGGGCGTCGAATCCCATCCGAAGTCGTACGCGCCAGTGAAGCTTCCGGCGGAACTAAATTTGAACATATGACCGCGGAAACCGTTGTAGTTCGTTAGCGCGCCGAAAATCACCGAGCCGTCGGGCAGGGCCGCTGGAGAGGACGATGCCTGGTCAATAATAACGCCCGAGCCGGGGGCGTTCGTGGTGGGATCTACGCCGACGGTCGCACCCACACGGCACGCATTAGCCGTGCTGTTCGTGGGGCCGATTTGGACGAGGACGCCGCAGCCATCGTTCAGCCGGTTTTGCAGAGACGCTACCCATTTGGCGCCGGAAAAATCGGATTTCACGGCGATCAGATAGGCCTGCATACCATCGAAATGAGCCCGGCTCGCCGTAAAAATCGTCCCATCGGACGCCACGGCCGGCGCAATGTTCATACCCGGCCGCTGGGAACCGCAAAGTACGGTCGCAGGAACAGCGTTGGCGGTTGGCGGCCACGGCAAAGTTCCAGCACCGGAGAATTGTCCGGGGCATGTGGTCGCGGCTCCGGGCGGTGCGGCGGGAACGAGCGTGGCGAAGGAAAGCACGCTCGCTGCGTCGGCTGACGTCACTTTCACAAGCCACGCGCCCTTTACGTCATTCTGCCAGGGGTCACCCCCGGTCGGGTCGAGTTCGATCGCGTTGTAATAGATATTGCCCGCTGAGTCGGCGGTCAGCGGGCCGGCGACATAGGTATCCGCCGCGGTGATGTTGATTCCGGAGAATGGATTAATCTGCGCGGCCGGCGTTCCGTCGGTCTGATTCACTTTCCAGACCGTGCCGCCCGCGCCTGGCACATAGAGGAAGCCGTTTGCGTCCACGGTATGAAACACAGGCTCCCACCCGAGCAGCCCGGAACCATTGGGCTCCGGCTTCCAATCGCTCGCAAAAGTCCACACCGGAACGAGTTTCCCGCTCAGCCACGTGAATCGCGCCTCGTTCCACTGCTCGGTGGACCAGGTGTTCGGCCCACACGATGATCCGTTTTGCCACGCCCCGGCCGAACTGCAGGACTTGTAGGTCCCGGTCTTGGTCATCATGTAAACGTCGTTGCCGTCCGTGAGTGGCGCCTGGTAGTGAACGGTCAAATCTCCGCCGGGAATTTCTGCCTGCTCCTGCTTCACGAACGGATCGTAAACGATATCGGCCAGCGTCTGCGCCGCATTCTGCCCGGCCACGGCGACCATTCCGGCGTGCTGCGGGTTCGCTCCCCACTGCGACCAAAAAGGCGTGTTCGCCGGTGCGGCGGCAACGACGAACGTCACCGCGATCGTGGCCGGCGATCCCTGCGCGCCCGGCGCTGTCACGGTGATGTGGCCCGTGTACGTTCCCACCGTAAGCGTACCCAGAATGGCGGTCACGGTCAGCAACTGAGGAGCGGATCCATTTGGCGGACTTGCGGTGAGCCACGTCGAATCGCTCGCGGCCGTGAACGGAAGCACGCCCCCGCTCGGAATCGTTAGATTGACAAATTGGGGCGCGGGATCGTTCGCGATACCGAATGACGCGCCGAACGAAATCGATTGTTGCGAGAGTTGAATCGTGGGCGTCGACATCTGGCCGGAACCTCCGCCACACCCGATGAAACCGATGCAGGCTGTCACGAACAGTATCGCTACGATCCGATTCATCGGTCTTCTTTCCGGGCTTGAACGCGCCACGTTATCTTCAAGGGCCAGCGAAAATATTGTAACCACAATTCCGTTGGTTCCGACATCAATCGTGCCGTGGATACTTCCGCCGCTGCAGAATAGTTGTGGTAGTCTCTGTCGCACGGACCGCGAGAAAATTCACTTGGGGTGATCGAGGTTTGCCATGAATGCGCCTGGCGCTGGAAGTTGCAGGCGAGCTGGGTGTCCGAGTTCGATTCCGGCCGCTCTGGCAAACGAACAACTCTGCCTCGAACATTTTCTGGACGACGCATTTCTCCGCACCGATCAAACCTTCGGCCGCTGCCGCGAGGGGCGGGCCATGAATCCGGCGGATGTCGAATGGCTGCTGTCGGACGCGCTGGCGATCGTAAAAAATCTCGAAGAAAAAGCGAGCGATCCCCAACCGCAACATCGCGACCGGATGCTCGAACTCCTGCTGATGCTCGCCAACCTTCACGAGTATGTGGCGCACCATTCCGTGCGGCTGGACAGGCCCGCATAGTCCGCCAGCGCCCGCGGTGGCCGCGCATGCGAAAGTGACAACATCAAAGGGCGTCCGCCATCTTGCATTTCCGCAGCCGCCCGTTCAATCTGAAGGTGCCTTTCCGGATACCCCAGCATGCCGGACCAAAAAAAGATCGATCCGTTCAAGCCTCAACAACCGAGCATTCCAGGTGTGTTGCCAAGCGAAGCGAAAGCCAAGCCTGAGGCGCCGCCACCGCCTGAATATCCCGGCGCCCCGCAGCAAAAAGCCCCTGCTAACATCAAATTGATTGCGATCGCGGCCGTGGGGGCGTTCATTATTCTGGCGGGGCTCGTTTACTGGAGCCGGAGTTCCTCGCCAAGGCCTGCCGCGACATCAGCCAATAGCGCGGGGACTCCTGCCGCGGGGCCGGCCGACGCGCCCAAACCAGCGCCATCCGCGCTCATCGGGCCCGGACCCGTTGCAACGACCGAGGAGTTGGCAAAACCCTGGTCCTCCAAGCGCTTTCTGTTTCGCAATTCGGTGACGGGCCAACCCGAACCCGCGATGGTGGTGCGTTTGCCGGGTGGAGCGTACTGGGGATTCTCGCTGCTGGAGCCATTCGGCAATTGCGAACTGGAATACGTCACCAACCTCGATAAGCTACGAACCGATTACCGTTTCCGGGCCGATCATCCGATGGTTGTGGACCCGTGCAACCACACGGTCTACGATCTGCTGCGCTACGGCGGCGGGGCCGCGAATGACGAACTCGTGCGCGGCGTGATCGTTCAGGGAACCGGCATCCGGCCGCCAATGGCCATCGAAATTCGCGTAGACGGCAAACAGATCGTCGCGGTGCGCGAAGAGTAGAATCGCCTGATTCACCGCAAGCAGTTCCATCCGGTTCGAAGTGATCCCTTCCCGAGCGTGATGCGGCAGAAACACAAACGCCACCGTCCTCTTTCTACGACGCAGGACAGTGGCGCCCGTGACGTAACGTAATGCGAAACTAGTCGGTCAACTGCTCGACCCTGCGCGCGACCATCACGGGTGTGCTGGTCAACGGATCAACGAGGATGAATCCAACCACGCGCAGCGGAATGGCCTGCGTTCCCGTCAGCCCGGAAAGCCCGCTGAGATTGACGAAGTTCGTCGCGTTCGTCGTCAGCACGGTGAGTGGACTCGGAAGCAGAATGCCGGCCGTGGACTGATCGGTCAGCTCGAAACTGCCGGCGTTGCCGGATTGCACGACCGTCTGGCCGGGAACCAATGCGCCAGCCTGCCCCTGCCGCCGCAGCACGACGCGATGGACGGTAAGGGTCGAGACGCCGTTCGTCGTCGTGAGCTTGCCTCCCACGCCAACGGACTGCCCGGCGGCCAGCGCGGAGTTGTTGAAGATCAGGGTCGTGATGGGATTGTTGATGTTCGCGAGTCTGTACTGCTCGCTGCCATTCAAGCTCAGCGTTTCGATCTGACCATCTGCAATTCCGTTGATGTCGGGAAGTTCGGAGCGAACGTACAAATCCGCCGCGGTCGCTGCGCCGGACGGCGGACGAATGCTGGTGAACAATCCGCCGAGGAAGAATCCGTCGTTCGAAACAACCTCGACCTCCGACGCATCAATGTCATGCGTCACGGGATTGAGCTGGCCCGAGACCTCGACGATCGTGCTTGTCGTAAACGAGCTGATCGGATCATTCGGATCGTCGAAGGCCGTGCTGGCGTCGGTCTGGACGGTCCACTGGCGGCCCTTCGGCCCCTGAATCACGAAACTCGTGTTGCCCGTGGTCCCCACAACGCCGCCGTGGAAGTCATCGATCGAAACATTGGCGTCATCCGCGCCGAGCAGCTGCATATGAAAGATCGGGTTGACGGCGCCGGTCACCTGGCCGTTCACGTCAGTTGCCAGAGACTTCCGCAGGTCGAACTCCATGCGCAGGCCGACGAGTTCGGCGTCGGACATAACGAAGGGATTCGCAAAGTTCACGGTCACGCTTGATTGAGAAAGAGTCCCATTGATGGTGCTGACGGCCGGCGGATTTTGCGTGGTGTCGATGAATCCGATGACCGGGCTCGCAATCGTAACCGTCGCGGACGAATACGTTCCCGTCGGGACGGCGCTCAAATCCAGAAGTTGGTGCAGGCCGCTCAATTGAGCGAAATCAACCACCTGCGGCGTGCTCAAGACGGACACGTTGCTCGTGCCGTTATTTATGGTCACGCCGGTGACCATGATCTGGCAGGAGACAACGCTGGGCAACGGCGCATCCGTGCCAATCGTGAAGACCGAGGCCTGGCCCGTGGTTCCCGGATTGGACGCGGAAGACGATCCGCCGCAGCTGCACAGTCCCAGTACAGCAAGCAGCACAAAGAACACACCCGTAGCTCTCAAATTTCGCATCCTGGTTCTCCTTCACCCCAATAATTTATGACTGCCGGTAGCCGAAAACGCTATTTCGGCTGCTGACCGTCAAACCCGCGGCCCGAGAAAAAGTTGTGGCGATTTTCGGGCGCGAACATGAACTTTCGGCGGGCGAGACGTTGACGTTGCGGCGGTTACGCATCCCGCGCGGGGCGGACGGCATTTCTCCGCTTCCACGCATCGTACGTAACGTAAGCCACAGGGCCCCGAGAGAGTTCACGGATGGCGAAGGGATCGGGGCCGGCAAGTGCGAGAAGGAGAAAGAAGAATGCGCGAGAGATTGATCCTATCGGTCGCGGTGATTGCCATGGTGGTCGCAACCGGCTGCTCGAGCAAGTCGAACGATGCGGCGCTCGTCACCAGCATTCAATCGCAAATGTTTTCCGACCAGCAGCTCAAGGATGCGAACCTGCAGGTAACCTCCGACCGCGGACAAGTCACGCTGAGCGGCACCGTGTCCAGCGACGCGGCGCGTCTGGATGCATACAAGATCGCCATGCAGACGCCCGGCGTGGACAAAGTTAACGATCAAATGACCGTCGAAGTCGCGCGTGCGCCGCAACCGGAGTCCGCATTGGCTCCCGCGCCAAAACAGGACCGCGCAGCGATGAAATCGCGCCGCGATAAGCACGGGAAAAAGCGTCAGCCCGCTGCGGAAGAAACGGAATCGGCGGCAAACATACCGGTGGGCGATCCGCCCCCGTCCACAGCGGCTCCCGCAGCGCAACGGGAGCCGGCGCCAGTTCCCGTGTCAGCTCCCGCACCGCCGCCTCCTCCGCAGCCCAGGCCGGTACAGGTCGCTGCAGACACGACATTGACAATCCGCATGATTGACGGCGTGGATTCGTCGGTGAATCACGCCGGGGAAGTTTTCCACGCTTCGCTCGATGCGCCCATTGTGGTCAATGATGAGGTGATTGTTCCGAAAGGGGCGGACGTGTACGTCCGGCTGGTGTCCGCCAGTTCCGCCGGAAAGTTCGCCGGCAAGAGCGAGCTGCATCTCGAACTCGTCAAGATCGAGTTCCGCGGGCGGTCCTATCCGCTGGTGAGCAGCACGTATTCGCTGGCCGGCGACTCGCGCGGCAAGAACACAGCTGAGAAAGTCGGCGGCGGCGCGGTGATCGGCGCGATCATCGGCGCGATTGCCGGCGGCGGAAAAGGCGCGGCGATCGGAGCAGGAGTCGGAGGTGCAGGCGGCGGGATTTACCAAGGTGCGACAAAGGGCCAGCAGGTAAGAATACCTTCCGAGACGAGACTGGATTTCCAGCTCGATCAGCCACTGACCGTCAACGTAATGCCGCGACCCGCTACTTCCGCGGAGTAGGCGGCCAAACGAAAATCTTTCCGCGAGAAGCGGAGGTTCGCTTCTCGCGCTTTTTCGGCAGTACGCGGCGCTGCGAAATTCGACTCGATCGATTTTCCCCACCAATGGCACGCCCTCGCCGCGCGGTCGGCGGCCAGTCCGGAAATTCTTTGTTCTCTCTCCGTTTGCCACAAGAATGATATTTTAGTCGTGAAATCAGTGGCTTGTGCGGGCAGGACCGCGCCTGCCAGGGACTCGGTGCATGCGACTTTTTGGTTTTGCGCTCCTGTTGTCTGGCTGGGGAATCGTGCTGACCGCTCTCGCGTTGCTGTCAGCAGAGGCGCCGCGAATTGCGTTCGTGCTGGCCGGGATTGGCGTGGAAATTGTCGGACTTGTGCTGGTGATTCGCGCGCATCCAATTCGGCGAGGCGCGCACCAGTGATCCCTGCGCCCACCGCTGCTCCTTCCGACTCCGCGACCCTGCTCTGCCTCGCGTTCATATTTCTGGTTCCCTGCGCGGCCGCGGGACTCGCGCTGATCAGCACCGGACTCGGGCGTTCGCGCAGCGCGGCGCATTCGATGATGTCTTCGTTGTGCGTGCTGGCAGTAGCGGCCCTCGTGTATTTCGTGTGCGGCTTTGCATGGCAGGGATTCGCCGGCGGGCCGGCGCACGCCATTTGGGTGGGCGGCAAAGAGTGGAGCTGGATCGCCGCCGGGCCGTTTTTTCTGCGCCACCAGGCGCTCGATGGTTCCCCCGCGTCGCTTGCGGCGTTGCTGGGAATGTTCAGCGTTGGATTGGCCGCGCTGATACCTCTCGGCAGCGGAGCCGACCGGTGGCGGCTGGGAGCTTGTTGCGCTTCGACCGCGGTTCTGGCCGGTTGGACGTATCCACTGTTCGCGCACTGGGTGTGGGGCGGCGGCTGGCTGGCAAGGCTCGGGGCAAACTACGGACTGGGAAGCGGATTCGTGGACTCGGGCGGCGCCGGCACGATTCAAGCAGTCGGCGGACTCACGGCTCTTTCCATTGCCTGGATTGTGGGCGCTCGCCACGGCAAGTATGCCCACGACGGAATGCCGACCGCGATTCCGGGACACAACGGCGTCCTGGTAATTCTCGGCTGCGTGCTCGCGTTATTGGGCTGGCTGGGACTGAACTCCGCGGGCGCCGTCCTCTATAACGGCGCAGAACCCGGCCAGGCAGTGTTGGTGGCGATCAACACGATTTTATGCGCCGCGACGGCGGCTTTGACGGCCGCGCTGATCACGCATGTTCGTTTCGGTAAGCCGGACGCATCGCTGACCGCCAACGGCTGGATCGGCGGGCTGGCTGCCAGCAGCGGCGCGTGCGCATTTGTGAGTCCGGCGGAGGCCGCGACAATCGGCCTTCTGGCCGGAGCCCTGGTTACGTTCTCGGTGGAATGGTTCGAATTTCACATGTCGGTGGACGATCCGGGAGGCTCGATTTCGGCGCACGCGATGGGCGGTCTATGGGGCGTGTTTTCGGTTGGAATTTTCGCGAGGATCCCGGCGATTGCCATGGACGCGGCCGGCAAACCCACAACCGGTGCGACGGGACAATGGCTGGCGCAACTGGTGGGAATTGCGACGTTGATCGGTTTTGTTCTGCCGCTGACCTACGGACTGAACTGGCTCCTGGATCGCGCATATCCGCAGCGAGTAGCTGCGGAGGGCGAACGCCAGGGCATGGATTTATACGAATTGGGCGCGGGCGCTTACCCGGAATTCATCGTCCACAGCGACGAATTCACCGAACGCTAGCCCCTGGTATCGCCAATCTCCCGATTGGCTGGGCAGTTCGGGCGGCACAGAGACTCATGTCTGTGCTCTTACGATCTCCGCTTTGCGAAGACTTCCCGCAAGCGCGCTAATATTATTCGGCGTCGCCGCTACCGTCCTGAACCCTCCGTCCAACCGTTTCCCAGCCCATAAGGAATCGTGACGAACGGGCATGCCTCCACTTCGTGGATCAGCCCGCCGCGAATTCCGAAGGTCTCCATGGTCACCAGATTCTGCAGCATGCCCGGAGGCGCGTCCGGCGCAGCCCCGCGCCTGGTCCCGTCGTGTACGAACAACGGGAATGTTGCCACCAGTCCCTTTTGTTCGTCGATAACCAGCGCCCTGCGCGGCCGGATGTGCTTCATGTACGCGAACGTCTTGCTGTCGATCTGCTGTTTGCACGTCATCATGCTGAACTTGAGCTGCTGCTTGCCCTGGTCCGTGTTGGGGTCCGGCAACATCGGAGCGGGCATCATGTGCCCGCCCGGCGGCGGATTGTTCACTGTCTGATAGCCATTCTCATGCCGCACGCAATCGTCGGCGAACGCCGCGATGCCGCCGTCGTCGCCCTCCAGCGCGTCGAAATACGAGTTGGCCGCGCGAAACAAAACTTCTCGCGAGCTTCTCTGCGACACGGGAACGTCGTTCACCAGTGTTTCCCGGGGCGTCGTCAGCAGCGGAATTGCCGCGTCATTGATGTTTCGATCCCAGAGCTGCTCGATCTCCAGGATCTTGCCGCGGTCGATTTTCAACCGCACCGCCACCAGCGCGTTCCGTCCTTCGATTTTCAAGCGCGTCTGCAGGGCCACCTGGCCTTCGACGGGATCGGCGATGTAGATCTTGAAGGTGGTCGGCTCGACATGCGACCGCCAAAGCATTCCCTCGCCGACGTCCATCTGCCCGGTGTTTTCCGTCATCCGCACGTCCAGCGCTAGCGGCGGCACGGCCTTTGGATCGTGCTTGAAGATGGCGTCCATGTAGCCTTCCATGATCCCGACCAGACAGGCGCGGTCGCACTCCTTGATCGCGGCTGGGTTCCACTCGGGCGCCGGACTTTGTTGTGGAGATGGTTGGGCGGCGGCGATCTTTGCGCCGAGAATTGCGAAGCCGAACAACAAGACCATCCCAATCGAAAAGAGTAACTTTTTCATGAGACCACTCTCCTGCGCGTGCAAATTTCCATGGCCGAACTGCCGACGGGCCGCCACGATAGCGCGCTCCGCGTGCGGGCGTCAATGCCGGAGGATGTGCCGCGCAGGGTTTCGTGAAATGGCCCAACCGTCGCGGGCCTCGCGAGCGAGTGCCGAAAAAAAACGCGTTCGCTGCAATGGCGCCGAAGGATCGAGCCGGCCCAAACCGCTTGTTACCAATGGGCCGTTGCGAGAAGATAGGCCGGGAAATGTAACCGAGCCTGCACTCGGGCAGTCCAAGAAGCATCGAGCCATCAGACAAGTGGGGATCAATCAATGAATAGGCGCACATTGCTGTCGCTGCTGGGAATGTCTCCGGTGCTGCTGACCGGTGATCCTGCTCGAGCTGGTCAAGCCAAGCGTGCCGACTCGGGCGCTGATTCAGGCCAAGCCAAAATCACTGCGGTAAATCCCAAAGGAATGCCTCCGGCCATACAGCTGATTCCGATGGCTCCGCGCCTTGCGAGCCTCGATGGCAAGACCGTCTATCTCGTCGATACGGGATTCCACGGCTCCGATATGCTCCTCCAACAGATCGAGGCATGGTTCAAGAGGAACATGCCGCAGGTCACCACGGTGTTCCGGCGAAAGGCCGGGCCATACGCGCAAGACGATCCCGCGCTTTGGAAGGAAATCAAGGCTCAGGGGAACGCGGTCATCATGGCCGTGGGCCATTGAAGCACGTGCACCCCAGCGACCGTCGGTCACTGCATAACAACTGAAAAGATGGGCATCCCGAGCGCCCCGATCGTCACCAAGGCTTTCAAGGATCTCGCGATTCTGAATGCGGCGAAGAGGGGAATGCCTCACGAGCGCATCTGCTTCACGCAGCATCCTGTGTGGGGCAAGACTCCCGACGAACTGCGCGTGTACGTTGACGGGCAGGATCCCGTCAACCAAAAACCGTTCATGAAAGAAGTGGTGGACGCGCTGACGGTTCCGCTCAGCGACGAAGAAAAGAAGTCCGGGATTGTTTCCGTTTCCGTGGGGCCGCCGACGTTTACCGACACGGCGGACAATCTTCAGGATTTTTATCTCAACAACGGTTACACCGATTTCCTTCCCATCATTCTGCCCACGCAGGAAAAGGTGGACGCGATGCTCAAGGGCACCAGCCACCATCCCGACGAGGTGGTCGGCAAGATGGCAGCCGGCGCTTATCCCCCGTGGAGCTACACGGTCCGGCACGTAGCCGCGAGCGCGGTGATGGCGGGATGCAGGCCGGAATACCTGCCGATATTATTGGCGATCGCTTCCACGGGAATCGCGTCGCTCTTCAGCTCGACGAACTCTTTTGCTTTTTCGATGATCGTCAACGGACCGATCCGCGACAAGCTCGAATTCAATTACGGGATCGGCGCGCTGGGACCGTTCGCCCAGGCGAACGCCGCGATTGGGCGCGCCTGGACGCTCATGTCGAAGAATCTAGGCAACGGCGGGATTCCCGGCGATACCTATCTCGGCTCGCTCGGCAACAACCTGAACTACAACAACGTGGTGATCGCGGAAAACGAAGAGGCCAGCCCGTGGGTTCCATTCCACGTGCAGCGCGGCTTCAAGAAGGAAGAAAACGTGGTCAGTTTATTCCGGGGCCTGGGCGTGGTTCCTGGCCAAGTCGCCCGGGGCAGCAGCGTCAACACCAGCCCGATGTTCGACGAGCAGTTGAGCGACCTCTTCAGCACGTTCACCGGATTTTTTGGCGCGCTGGTGATTGCCGATCCATTGGTCGCCGTGCGATTGCACGAGCAGGGCTACGACACGAAAGAAAAGCTGATCGACTGGCTGTACAAGAACACGACGCAGACTGTGAAGGATTACAAGAGCCGCAATTACGCGTATCTGTTCGAATACCCGCAGGCCTTGCAGGGCGTCGAACCCTTCGCGACGTGGTACAAGCTTCCGGACGACGCGGTGATCCCGCACTTTCCGAGAGCAAGCAGCTTCAACGTTGTGGTCACCGGCGGCCAGACGAATGCCTACCCCCAAGCTGCCAACATGAGCTACGGCGTGAGCGTCTCGATTGACAAATGGATGTGACAATCCGATAAGGATTGTCATCCGTCAGTCGTCCGCCGCGGCGGACGACTGAGGGATCTGCTGTTTACGACCGGATGAGAAATATCGGCCCACGGTTGTGAGGTGAGACCATGAAAGTAAATAGACGAAAGTTGCTTTCGCTTCTTGGTATGTCTCCGGTGCTCCTCGCCGGCTCGCAGGCCGAAGAGCAACACGCCAAGAACGCGAAAACCGCGAAAGCTTCTCCCGCCGGTGACGCCCAATTTGAAGCGCTGAATCCCAAAGGCTCGCCGCCGCCTGTTCGTCTGATTCCCATGGCGCCGCGCCTCGATACCATCCACGGGAAGACGATCTACCTGGTCGACACTGGATTCATGAGCGGAGGCGTTTTCCTCCAGCAGATGCAGACTTGGTTCAACAAGAACATGCCCGACGTGACCGTCGTCTTCCGCAAGAAAGCCGGACCTTATATGGAAGACGACCCGGCGCTTTGGAAGGAAATCAAAGAGAAGGGCAACGCAGCGATCATGGCCATTGGCCATTGAAGCAGCTGCACTCCAGCGACCGTCGGTCACTGCATATCGATTGAGAAATTAGGCCTCCCGGCCATTCCCATGGCTACGAAGTCGTTCGCGGACTTGGCCAAGTCAAACGCGTCAAAGCGGGGAATGCCCCACATCCGCGCCTGTTTCACGCCGCACCCGGTCTGGGGCAAGACCGCCGAGCAGTTGATGGCCTACGTCGAAGGAAACGATCCCGTCTCCGGCAAGCCGCTAATGAAGGAGATCATCGACGGCCTCACCGTCCCGCTCACTGCCGAGGATACAAAAACGGGAATTATGGATGTCTCCGTCGGGCCGCCGATCTACGGACCGGATACGCTAGATAATCTGCAAAAACACTTTCTGAACAATGGAATGACGGATTTTCTGCCGGTTATCATCCCCACGCAGGAAAAAGTGGACGCGATGCTCAAGGGCACGAGCCATCATCCCGATGAAGTCGTCGGCAAGATGGCTGCCGGCGCCTTCGCCGCCTGGACGTACACCGTGAAACAGGTCGCTGTGAACGCGGTGATGGCCGGCTGCGAGCCGGAATATTTTCCGGTGGTGCTGGCCGTTGCGTCGTCGGGTATGGCCGCGCTGGGAAGCTCGACCACGTCGTTCGCCTACTCGATGGTCATCAACGGCCCGATCCGCGACAAACTCAATATGAATTACACGATCGGCGCGATGGGTCCTTTCGCGCAGCCGAACGCGACCATCGGAAGAGCCTGGACGCTGATCGGCAAAAACCTCGGCAACGGCGGAATCCCCGGCGACACCTACATGGGCTCGCAGGGAAACAATACGAACTACAACAACATCGTCATTGCGGAGAACGAAAAGGACAGCCCCTGGACTCCGTTCCACGTGCAAAAGGGATTCCAGCCCGAAGAAAACGTCGTCAGCCTCTTCGCCGGCGAGGACATTCGCCAGGGCCACGGCGCGCGGCGCGCGGGTGTTCTTGAAAATCCGATGTTCGACGACCAGATCAGCGATATTTTCCGCACGCTGACGAGCCAGTTCGACGCGCTCGTGGTTTGCGACCCGCTCACCGTCAAGCGGCTCGTCGAGCAGGGCTACGACACGAAAGAAAAGCTGATGGATTGGCTCTGGAAAAACACGAAACGGACTGCCAAGGAATATCGCGACTCCGCCTTTGTTTACACGTTCCACTATCCGCGCGCGCTCAGGGGCGAAGAACCCTACGCCACCTGGTACAAATGTCCCGAAGACACGCTGGTCCCGTGGTGGCCCAAGCCGGACAACATTGTTCTCGTCGTCGCCGGTGGCCAGACCAATCCTTTTTTCCAGGTAGGTAACCTGACTTACCGCGTGAGCGTCTCAATTGACAAGTGGATGTGAGGACGGCCGGCGTAAATGGTGCGCGGTTGCCCGATTGGTTTAGGCACTATGCGCGGGCGGCGGGCGTTGAGGTAAGATAAAGCAAGTTGGCAGGGTCCAGGGGGTGGATATGAGTTTGAATCGGCGAAGATTGCTGTCGCTGCTCGGAATGTCTCCAGCGTTGCTCGCTGGTGCGACCGCGGAAGCGCAGGCCAAGGCGAAGGACAAGAATGCAAAGGCCGGCAAAGCCGGCGAAGTAAAGCTAACGGCTCTGAATCCGCGCGGCATACCGCCTCCGATTACGTTGATCCCCATGGCGCCGCGTCTCGCCTCGCTCGACGGCAAAACCGTCTATCTCGTCTCCGACGGATTCCCGGGCGCCGATCATTTTCTCGATCAGGTCGGCAACTGGTTCAAGAAGAACATGCCCAGCGTCACCACCGTCTACCGGTTGAAAGCCGGCGGATTCGCGGATGACGATCCAAAGCTGAATGCAGAGATCAAGGAGAAGGGCCAGGCCGTAATCATGGCCATTGGGCATTGAAGCACGTGCACCCCAGCGACCGTTGGTCACTGCATAGCGTACGAAAAGATGGGCATTCCCGCCGCTCCTATTGTGACGATCGCTTTTAAGGATCTCGCCCAAACAAACTGCGCAAAACGAGGCATGCCGCTCCAGCGAATTTCCTACACACCGCATCCGGTGTGGGGCAAAACGGACGAGCAGATGTACGCCTACCTCGACGGTAACGATCCGGTCCATAACACACCTCTGATGAAAGAGATCGTGGACTCGCTGCTCAGACCGGTCACGGCCGAAGAAATGAAGACCGGAACTGTCACGCCTCCGGTCGGTGCGCCAACCTTCACGGACACGGCGGACAACCTGCAGCAATATTTCCTCGACAATGGAATGACGGACACCATGCCGATCATCATTCCGACGCAGGAAAAAGTGGACGCCATGCTCAAGGGCACGAGCCACAAGCCGGACGAAGTGGTCGGCAAGATGACTCCGGCGCAGGGCGCTTTCCCTCCGTGGTCGTATACCGTTCGGCAAGTGGCAGTCAACGCGGTGATGGCGGGAGCGACGCCTGACTATTTCCCGACGATCCTGGCCATCGCTTCCACCGGAATTTCCGCGCTTTTCAGCTCCACAAACTCGCTGGTATCGGCCGCGGTGATCAACGGTCCGATTCGCGACAAGCTCACCATGAATTACGGAATCGGCGCCATGGGCCCCTTCAATCAGCCGAACGCATGCATCGGCCGCGCCTGGACGCTGATGTCCCGCAATCTCGATGGCGGCGGAATCTGCGGCGAGACCTACATGGGCTCGCAGGGCAACGTGATCAATTACAGCAACCTGATCATCCCGGAAAACGAAAAGGACAGCCCCTGGCCTCCCTTCCACGTGCAGAAAGGTTTCAAGCCGGATGAAAGCGTCATCAGCTTCTTCTTCGGCTTCTGCATAACGCAGGGACAAGGCGGCAAGGGCCTCGGCGTGAAACCGGTTCCGCTCTACAACGTGGCGATGTCTGCAAACGTCGCACCGTTCGCTTCGCTCTTCGGCGCCCTGTTCCTGTTGGATCCGCTGGTCGCCAATGGGCTGGGCGATTTGGGTTACAAGACGAAAGAGCAGCTCGGCGATTGGATGCAGAAGAACACGACGGTAACGGTGAAAGACGTCAAGTCGATGCTCTTCAGCGGGCTGCCGCGCGGTCCCGAAGCAGCAAATCTGAAGGACGACGACGTCATCCCGAAATGGCAGAAGGCCGACGCCTTCACCTTCGTCGTGGTCGGCGGCCAGACCAACCCGTATCACCAGCTTGCAAACATGAGTTACCGGGTGAGCGTGTCCATCGACAAGTGGAGCTAATCACCGGGTAGAGAAACGCGGCCATTTTGTTTTCAAGGTTGTTTTTCTCGTAGGGGCGTAGCACCGCTACGCCCGGCAATCGACCTTGGCAAGCACTGCAGCCATCCATCGAGCTGTCATTCTAGCGGAGCGACCAGACTTGCACGTTCGTCCCGGCGAAGCCGGGACGTCCGGCCGCGCAGTCGAAGAATCTCTCTTCAGCTTCGAGGCGCCGAGGCCGAGCCACTCTGTTCCGATGCGTCTTCTGACTACGGCAGCGCAAACGCCAAATACACGTTACCCGCGGTTATAAAAATGTACTGCTTGCCATCCACTTCATAGCTGACCGGATTCGACCGCGCGGCGTGCCCCATATAAAACTGCCACAACGGTTTTCCGCTCACCGCATCGAGCGCGAAAAAATTCCCTTCCTCGGACCCGCTGAAAACCAATCCACCGGCGGTCGAAAGCACCGGCACCCACGCCGGCGCGAGCAGCCTGAATTGCCATCGCAGCTTCCCCGTCGTGGCCTCAAGCGCGCGAATCGCTCCGTACGA
Organism: uncultured Acidobacteriota bacterium; assembly: GCA_963752925.1. Taxonomy (GTDB): domain Bacteria; phylum Acidobacteriota; class Terriglobia; order Acidiferrales; family UBA7541; genus Palsa-295. The sequence continues at coordinate 358,781 of CAVVZY010000010.1, forward strand.
CTGCTCACCGACGAGCGCTCGGATCCCGCCTCCGCCCACGATTCCCTTCGGCGGCCCGGCCTCGATCTTCCCCGTCCCCTTGATGAAGTACGCGCCCGTTTCGTGCGCGCTCACGTAGAAAAGTCCCGTGTCCGGCGAATACGAGGGCGAAGTCCAGTCCACGCCCCCAGTAATGCTCGGATAGACCAGCGTTCCCGCGCCCAAGGTCGGCTCCTGGTTGGGCGCGGGTATCGGCCGCCCGTTCGCGTCGAGGCCTTTCGCCCACGTCTGCTTTACAAACGGCCGCCCCGTGATGAATTTCCCATTCGTCCGATCGAGCACGTAGTAAAAGCCGTTGCGATTGGCAAATCCGAGCAGCTTGCGCGGCTTCCCGTCGATCGGCGCGTTAAACAAGACGGGAGGTTCGTCCGAATCCCAGTCGTGATCCTCATGCGGCGAGAACTGGAAATACCATTTCAGTTTGCCTGTGTCCGCATCCAAGGCGATCACGGAACACGTGTAGAGGTTGTCGCCCGGTCTTTCGTCATCGTTGAAGTCCGGAGCCGGATTACCCGTGCCCCAGTAAATCAGGTTTAGCTCGGGATCGTAGGATCCGTTGTTCCAAGTCGTGGCGCCGGCGCTCTGGAACGCCCCGTTGCCCCATGTTTCCGCGCCCGGCTCTCCCGGCCTAGGAGTCGTCCAAAAACGCCAAAGCTTCTTTCCGGTTTTTGCGTCGTACGCGTCGAGAAAACCCCGCACCGCCGCTTCGCTTCCGGCGCTCCCGATGATCACCTTCCCATTGAGCGCGAGCGGCGGACCGGTCATGGCATAGCCCATGGCATTGTCCGCGACGTGCACGTTCCACCGGACCGCGCCGGTTTTCGCGTCGAGCGCGACCAGATGCGAATCGGCCGTGCCGATGAAAACTGTGTCGCCGAGTATCGCGACGCCGCGGCTCGTCGCATACAGCCCGATCGACACAACGTGTTCTGGAAGAGTTGGCGACCAGCTCCACAGCCTCAGTCCCGTGCGAACGTCGAGCGCCGTTACCGTACTGGGCGGCTCGGTGAGGTACATCACGCCGTCCGCGACGATCGGTGACGCCTCCAGATTCGAGACGGGCTTGCTCGGCTGGTAAATCCACGCGACCTTCAGATTCGCAATGTTCGCTCGGTTGATCTGCTTGAGCGACGAAAACTGCTGCGACGAGTAGCTGCCGCCGTAAGTCAGCCAGCTTTGCGGCTCGCTGGGGGCGTGCAGAATCCGTTCGTAGGGCACGTTCTGCGCGAGAGACCGCGCTGCGTTGCAGGCAAAAAGGCCAAAAAGAATCAGGACGCACCGAACGATTTTCATTGCGCCCCCTTCAAGCTCGCCAGGTACGCGACCAGATCGTCCACCTGCGCCGCGGGCAATTTGTCCTTGAAGCTGGGCATCACGCTTTTGCCCGGCTGTTTCTCGAACACGCGCAGTTCGCTTTTCTGAAAGGAGTGAAATTTGCCGTCCACATCGTTAATCACGATGCGGAACGAATCCTCCACCACGCGCGTGCCGTCGTACGCATGACCATCCTTAGTCACCAGGTGAATGTGCAGGTAATCAAGCAGCCCGCCGCTTTCGAGAAATACGCGCGCCTGCGGCAAATCCGAGCCGGGATAAAGAATCGTGGTCTTCAGGTAGCCGGCCCCGCGCAGTTGGCCGACCTTCGTGAGCTCCGGCCCCGCGCCGCTGCCCTCTCCCGAGATGATGTGGCAGTTCGTACATCCGCTCGCGTCGTAAACCGTTTTGCCTTTGGCCGCGTCGCCCGTCACCGTGCCGGTATCCTTGCGCGTGAGCGTCATCAGATAAGCGATGATCTGCTGGATTTGCGCCTCATCCACTTGCCCCGCGAACGCGGGCATTCCGCCGCTCATGCCGTTCTTGATCACGTTTTCGACCGCCGGCGCGCCCAGCCGCATCGGAATCGCCTGAATGTTCGGGCCCATGGCGCCGCCGCCATCAAGCCCGTGGCACGTCGAGCAGCGCGTCTCGAAAATTTGTTTCCCTTGCTCGACGTCCGCCGGCGAGGGATTGGCAATCGGCGTATCCTGCGCCGCGCGCGGAGAAGCAGCGGCTCGACTCGCGGTCAGTCCACACAACGGAACGATCAACGCGGCAATCCACACTCGATGAATCGCAGTCATGCTGTTCCCCCCGCTCTCAACGCTGAACCGCGCGGCCGGCGCGCGCGCCCAGCCCACCACCGGCTCATCGCAAGACAAAGTTCGGCGTAGTGTAACTCTGCGAGGCTACTTGCGGCACACGAACTTGCCGGGCCGCGAAAACCGACGAAGTTTTACTTCTCCGATTGCCGCGTTTATCAGGAGTTAGCCATCGGAATCCCGCGATCTCGCTGGAGACCGCTTCGGTGACATGGATTCGTTGTGACAAGAGCACCGGAAGCGTATGATGCGCGCGAGCAAAGAGATCGAATTCGAAACTTCCGGATCAGATTAAAGGGGCCCCCCGTGTCACAAACACTCAAGAACATCGCACGCGGATTCGTGGTGATCGGCTTCATGCTGTTGCTCGTTATCCCGATTGCCTCGGCGCAAACAGCGCAAGCGCCGCAAACATCCTGGGCAACTCTCGACGCGCCGCCATCGGGGATCGCGCCTCCGGGAGACGCACTTCGTCCCGGTCACCTTGGCCGCCAGATCGCGAGCGTCGAAGAGATCATGCACTTCTATCACGATCTCATCGGCCTCGAACTTCGCGGCACTCGCGACCAACCGCGTCCCTTCGGCAGGAATCGCGGGTTACAGGAGGTTGCCGAGCTCGCTCAAGGCGTGCCGAATCCCCACGATCAGGCCAGCCGCGTTGCGCTTCTCCCGATTCCGGGGACTGCGGCGGCGCCGGGTGGCCCTGAAATGACCATCGAAGCCATCGAAATAAAAGGAATCAAGTCTCGGCCGTACCGTCCAGCGCTGACCGATCCCGGCGCGTCCTACCTGAAGCTCATCGTCGCTGACCTTGATCAGACGCTTAAACTTCTGAAAGACGAACTCGTTCCCGTCATCTCGGTTGGCGAAAGTCCCGTTGAGCTATCGGGCTGGCCCGGTATCACCGGCAAAATACGCGCGGTGTTCGTGCGCGATCCCGACGGCTACCCGGTCGAACTGATGGAGGTAACTCCCGCGCCGGCGACAACCGCCGCGCCCGGCAGCAAGGTTCTCGGCGCCCGTGTCGCGATCGTCGTCGACAATCTCGAAGAAACCGCCCGCCTCTACCAGAGCCTCGTCGGACCCGACTTCAAGTTCTGGCTGAGTCCGTCGCTAATGGGTGACAGCACTTACGAGCAGCTGACCGGCACGCACGGCCAGTTCCGGCTCGCCGAGGCGATGGTTCCCGGCTCTCCGGTAGTGATGGAGCTGGTCGAATACGCGCATCACAACAAGCATTTTCAGCGTAAGAATTTTCAAGATCCCGGCGCCGCGCATTTCCTGTTCATGTCCAAAAACGACGACGTGATGATCGACCGGGTCAAGGCAGCCAACTTGCACACGACCAGCCCTTCCAACGCGCCGGTCTTCATCGCCCCGACGACGCGCATGTTCTTCATCACCGATCCGCAAGGCTTCTGGCTCGAGTTCATGGACAACGGCGTAAAAAAGGACCCCACGGCGAAATAGCGAGGAGTGTTCGGCGGTCGGCCCAACTGAGCAAGCGCGAACACTTGAGAGTCGGCGTGAAAGCCTTCCGGATAACAGCGCAGTCTCACGGAGTCGCTAAGCGGCCGACGATGTAGCAGTTTGTCGACGTCGTCAAGCCGCGGAGCGGCGATTGTAATTAGCCCGGCACGCAGCGCAGCGGAGTGCCGGGAATAGAGCGAAAAGAATCCCCAGTCCCGGAGGGACGATTGAGCGGCTTTTCAAGCCCGCGAAAAATGGCGAAATGAAACCGCGTGCTCTAACCCAACTGAAGAGCGACTAAGGAATAGCCATCTGCCCCAGCGCCAAACCGAAGGAAGGCAAAACCCTCATTTCAAAATAATGTCCGCCGTCTCGCCTTGGATTGCAATCGCCGTGCCGAAGGGCTTTGATTCTTGCGCCACGCGTTGGAGAATGTAACCGGCCTTCGCGCCAATCGCCGGGGTCGGCAGCCCGCGTGTGTCGAGGAACTGGTTGTTCGTGAACTCGCTGTGAACATCCGGCTGTCCCTCGCCGATGGAATTCAGCACAATCGGCCGCAGCGAAATCGATTGTAGTTTCTTTCCCTGAAATTCCACGTACGCGACCACGCTCTCCCAGCACATCGGCTCGTCAATGTATATCAGCGTCGGCGGCACGTTGTAGACGAAATTGCCTAGGTCGTAGAAAATCGGCCGCCCGCGGTAGATTTCAATTCCGTGCAGCAGCGGAGCGCCGTGCATCACCACGATGTCCGCGCCGGCATCAATCTCCGCGTGCGTCCACTTGATCAGCCACTCGTTCGGGGCCAGCCGCTCGGCCATGCCTTCGGAAAAAATCGTCGAAAACGAATGATTCCCGAACACGTGATTGTGCTCGTACACGACCACCAGGTCCGCGTGCTGCCGCGCCTCGCGAATGCTTCCGAGGATTCGCTGCGCATCTTCCGGATTAGGCGTGTTCGCGGGCGCACCGGGCAGGTCTTCGATCGCCTCGTTTTCCCTGTCGCCGGCTTCAACGTGCAACTCGTTCACGCCCGGCCGATCCGCCGTGGCGCTTCCTCGGGGCGAAATCAATCCGGATGCACTCGCGACCAGCGCAATCGTGCCCTTCGGCGTGCGCAGATAACCCGGCGCCACGGCTTCGGCCGCATTTTTCCCCGTCCCGGCGTGAACGATCTTCCGGGCGTCTGCCTCGCGGATCGTGTTCTGAATGCCCGCCACTCTCAGGTCGAACGCATGATTGCTCGCGAAGGCCAGTAAGTTGAACCCGAACGTGTTCAGAGCATCCAGCGCCTCGGGCGGCGTCAGAAACCCCCGGCCCTCGTGCACCGCCTCGCCCTTTTCCGCGACGGTCCCTTCGAAATTCGTGAATGCGACATCGCCCTTCAGCAGCCCCTGGATCACCGGCACTTCCGCCGGCGCCGTCGCGCGCATATCCGACCGGATCATCGACTGGCCCGTCAAGGTTATCGTCATGGTGTTCGATTGTGCCCGCGCGGCAGGGCCCGCCGTGCACACAATCGCCACGAACACCGCGAAACACATCGACCTCGCCAATAGCTGGCCGTTCCTCAATATCCGTAATATCCGTGTCATCTGCGTTGCCTCCGAGAATCCACTTTCCCCGGGCTCGACTAACCGCCGCTCAAACTTGGAGAACTCTACATGGAATTGCCTGAGCCTCGAAACACGAAAAAGTACAGGCAGCACCAATTTTGGACCAACGGACAGTAGACGCGTTCGCACCAATCATCCACTCTGTTGACGACGAGATTTTTCGTCCGCTCTCCAGGCGAGAGCCGCACGCTCTTTGACATTTGAAATGGGGTTTGGTGGCACAGACATTCTTGTGTCTGCGCAAACCGCGGCCGTTTCCGCCGATCGAGCGCCTTCGCTTCCGTAGGGGCATGGCATGCCATGCCCGGCACAGATGCTTGGCGATACAGCGCCATCCAGCAATGCCTTCCGCCCGACCCAGAAATCCGAGTTCTTCACCTCTTCTCAGCGCCGGAGGCGCGGCAGAAGATAGCCCAGCCCGGCAGTCTGGGACACCGGCCAGCTGTTTCCCCAAGCGCCGTAGGCGCGACACAAATCCCGAAACGCAGGTCACAATTCACTGCAACTAACCGACACACCATGCCAAGTAAATGTCACCGTAACTCACTGAAAATAAACGATGGGACCCTCGCAAGGTGTCACACTTTTTCGGGGGCGGGGCCTCTCAAAATTCGTCGGGAACACCGCGGAACTGCGAGACGAAAACTCAGCTTTTCGCGGGAGCTGCCCCGACCGGTTGCGGCTCCGGCGCGGGCAGATTTTGCGGATGAACGAACGGCGCTGCCGGCGGTGGCTCCGGCGCGGCAATTTCCCAATCGCATTTTTCGTTGATGCACGCGCGGAAATTACCCTGTTTCGTGCGCTTCTCGACCACAAACGGCGCTCCGCATTTCGGGCAGGGCTCGGCGATCGGCTCGTGCGGCGTCGTGAAATCGCAATCCGGGTAGCGGCTGCAGCCATAGAAGATCCGCCCCCGCCCTTTTCCCCGGGCCGTGCCGCGGCGGACAAACTCGCCCTCATTGCATTTCGGGCACTTGATTCCGAGCGTGATTGGCCGCGTGTACTTGCACTTCGGATAATTCTTGCAGCCGATGAACTCGCCGAAGCGGCCATGGCGGCGCAGCAGGTTCTCGCCGCAGGTGGGGCATTTCTCGTCGAGCACCACGTCGGGTTGCAAAGCCTTCAAAGTCCCGGCGGCAAGTCGCCGCGTCGTCTTGCAATCCGGATAGCCGGTGCAGGCCAGGAACGTGCCGAAGCGTCCGCGCTTGATGGCCATTTCCTTGCCGCAATTGTCGCAGTACTCCGTCTTGACTTCGCCACTGGTATCCACGGTCCCGGGTTCGGCGAGATCGCGAATGAAATCGCATTCCGGATAGCGCGAGCAGCCCAGGAAAAATCCGTGCCGGCTGATGCGCTCGAGCAGCTCGCCCTGGCCGCATTTCTCGCACTTCTGCCCGGTCGGAATGCCCGCCTTGTAGGATTCCATCTTGTCGCTGGCTTTATCGAGGTCCACCGTAAAGCGGTCCCAGAACTCCCCCACCGCCGTACGCCAGGTCATCTTGCCTTCTTCGATCTCGTCGAGCTCGTCTTCGAGTCGCGCGGTGAAACCGACGTCGAAAATATCCTCGAACGCCTTCACCAGCAGGTCGCTGACTTTTTCGCCGAGCAGCGTGGGCGTGAAGCGGCCCTGGTCCTTATTCACGTACTCGCGCTCGACGATGGTCGAGATGATCGCGGCATAGGTGGACGGACGGCCAATGCCTTTTTCCTCGAGATCCTTTACGAGCGTGGCTTCCGTATAGCGCGGGGGCGGCTCGGTAAAGTGCTGTTCGGGGCGAATTGTTTCCAGGCGCAGTTGTTCGCCTTCGCGCACCGCGGGGAGCCTGTTTCCGGCGGCGTCGCCTTCATCGTCCTTTTCTTCCTCATCCTTCACGGCCTGGTACGCGGCGAGATAGCCTTCGAACTTCATCACCGAGCCGGTCGCCCGGAACGTATAGCCGCTGGCGTCCACGTCAATCGTGGTCTGGTCGAAAACCGCTGGAACCATCTGCGACGCAACGAAGCGCTGCCAGATCATCTGGTAGAGCTTGAACATATCGTCGTCGAGAAACTTCCGGACGCTGTCCGGCGTGCGGGTCACGTCGGTGGGACGAATGGCCTCGTGCGCTTCCTGCGCGTCCTTCTTGGACTTGTAGAAGTTGGGTTTCTCGGGAAGATAGCTCTGGCCGTAGCTCGACCTAATGTGATCGCGCACTTGCTCGATCGCATCGGCGGATACCTTCACCGAGTCGGTGCGCATGTAGGTGATCAGCGCAACCGAACCTTCCTCGCCGAGCTCGACTCCTTCATAGAGGCGCTGCGCGAGCATCATGGTGCGCTTCGCCGTGTAGCGCAGGCGGTTGTAGCCGGCCTGCTGAAGCTTGGAAGTCGTAAACGGCGGAGGAGCGAACCGGCGCTTCTCCTTCTGCGCGACGCTGACGACCTGCCAGATGGCATGATCGACCGCCGCGAGAATTCGCTGTGACTCCGCTTGGTCCGGAATCTCGATATCCTGGCCGTTGTACTTGATCAGCTTGGCTTCGAACGAAGGCGGCTGGCCGGCGGCGAGCAGCGCGTGAATCGTCCAGTATTCCTTGGGTACGAAGGCGCGAACCTCGCGCTCGCGCTCGACGATCAGCCGCAGCGCGACGGTCTGCACGCGCCCGGCGGAAAGCCCGCGGCGAACCTTGTCCCATAGAATCGGCGAGACTTTGTAGCCCACCAGCCGATCGAGCACGCGCCGAGCCTGCTGCGCGTTCACCAGATTTGCGTTCACTTCCGTGGGATGCTCGAAGGCGGCCTTGATCGCCTTCTGCGTGATTTCGTTGAACATCACGCGGTAAATCTTAGGAGCGGTCGTGCGCGCCTCGGCTTCCTGCTTCTTCACCGGCTTGGCGCTGGCTCCGGATTTATCACCGTTTCCGTTTGCCTCGGCGGCAACGGCATCGGCAACGACCTTTGTGTACTTGCGCGGCTTGCTCAGTATCTCCGCCAGGTGGGCGCAAATCGCCTCGCCTTCACGGTCCGGGTCACCCGCCAGATAGATGGCCTCGACACCACGGGCGGCCCTTTGAAGATCCCCGATAACCTTCAACTTCGTCGGGATGACCTCGTAGGTTGGCTCGAAGATGTTCTCGGAGGTGACGACAATCGGCTTCACGGCCTTCTTTTCGGCCGCCTTGCTCTTTCCTTTGCCTTTGGTCTTGCGCTTGGACTTCTTCTTTCCGTTTTGTTCGCCGGGCAGAAGGATGCCGATGGTCTTCTTCGGCAGGTCCATCACATGGCCGTAGGAAGCCTTCACGTTGTAGTTCCGGCCGAGATACTTATTGATGGTCTTAGCCTTGGCCGGCGACTCCACGATTACGAGTGATCTTGCCATCCGTCTCTATGTTCCTTGTGGAACGATTTACCCTGAAATCCTGGCGCCCGCAAGGAATTCCAACCCTCCCTTGGGCGCTTCCATCCTAACCTGCTGTCCCCAGGATAATTACAACAGGACTTTCAGGAATTGCTTACCAGGTAACTGGCGTATCACGCCCTTGAGCTCCATGTCAAACAGGGCCGCCAGCACTTCCGACGAGGTCAGGCCCGAAAGTTCGACCAATTCGTCCACATGTTGAGCCTCGTCCACGCTCAAAAGACCGTACAGAGGCCTCTCCGTTGGCCCGAGGCTTCCTTCGACCAGCGCGGCGCGTTCTTCGTGGGACGCCGATTCGACGGGCATCAGTTCCGCGCGCACCGGCGTCGGAAGCTCCTCGACAATGTCCTCCCACCCCGTCACCAGCTTCGCTCCCTGCTTGATCAGCTGATTCGGCCCAAAGCTCGACGGTTGCGTCACATGGCCCGGGACACCAAAAACCTCGCGGCCGAACTCCATCGCCAATCGTGCCGTGATCAATGAGCCAGAGTACTGCGCTCCCTCTACAACCACAACCCCGAGCGCCATTCCGGCGATGATCCGGTTGCGAATCGGGAAATTCTGCGGCGCTGGAAACGTCCCAATCGGGAATTCGGAGATAATCGCGCCGCGCTGCTCGATCTGCTCGAAAATCTTCTTGTTCTCTTTCGGGTAGACGACATCAATCCCGCAGCCAAGGACGCCAATCGTCGCGCCAGCCGCCGAACTGAGGGCTCCTTTGTGCGCGCTCGCGTCGATTCCGCGCGCGAGGCCGCTAGAAATCACCAGCCCTCGGTCGGCCAGGTCCCTCGACAACCGCTCAGCCATTTGATTCCCGTAGGGCGTGGGACGTCGCGCGCCAACCACGGAAATCAGGTGGCGGTTCAGAAGTTCAATGTTTCCGCGGACATAGAGCAGCGGCGGCGGATCGTAGATTTCCCTTAGCCGCGCCGGATACTCAGGTTCGTCCCATGTGAGCAATCGACACCCAGCGGCCTGGACTTGCGCCAATTCCTTTGCCGCGTCGCTCAGCGGCCTGCGCGAATGTAGCGCCTGCGCGACCGCCGCCGGCAGGCGCTGCCCTTCCAACGCCGTCAGTGACGCGTTGAAGATGGCATCGGGGCTCCCGAATTCGCGGAGTAGTTTCCCTGCTGTCCGTGCGCCTAGGCCCGGTGTCAAAGCCAGCGCCAGCCAGCCTATATAGTCGTCGGAATGCATCGAGAGGGAGATCCGCGGCCACAGTTACGCAGCAGGTTCAAGATATGTCAAGAGCGGGAACTACGTAGATGACTGGTAACTCTGCTGTCAAGACCAATCCCGGACCCTCTACGGCGTAGACGCGATCCACTGCGGCGGCATCACACTGAATGGAGGGCCCCATGAGAATTGGAACAAAGAGATGGAACGAAAGCCTTTCCGACATGGGTTGGGAAGTCCTGGCGTTAGCAGGGATGCTGATGCAGGCGTCCGTGCTCGCGATCATTATCGGTGTTGTGTACGTCTTGCAGCACCACAACTAGACCGGGCGTCACCGGGCGCCAACTCACTCGCAACGCGAAACCGCTGCATGCCAAAATCACCAAAGGCCAGAATTCCGCAGCTCGGGTAGCTTGGCGGCGCCGGAAAGGCTCGACCGCAGGATGTGATAATATTGGCGCGGTTGGACATAAGGGGAGATCGTTGAGCAAGTTGCGCGTGTCAATTGTCGAATACCTGAACGCGGCGCCTCTCGTTTGGGGCTTTACGAATGGGCCGCTAGCGGGCAAGTATGACCTCTCGTTCACTGTGCCGTCGCAGTGCGCCGAAGAACTCCGCAGCGGCGACGCAGACGTGGGAATCATCCCCTCGATCGAGTACCAGCGAATGGATGACGTCGTCGCGCTGCCGGGAATGGCCATCGCGTCGAAACGCGAAGTCCGCAGCCTACTCGTCGTGGCTAAGAAACCGATCGAACTGGCGAAGCGGATTGCGCTCGACACGAGTTCGCGAAGCACGGTCGGCCTGGTGCGGCTGCTCGCTGCGGAACACTGGAAAATCGCCCCTGAGTTCGTGGATGCCGCCCCGGACCCTGCGGAAATGCTGCGGGAAGCGGACGCCGCGCTCCTGATCGGCGATCCCGCCCTGCGCATTTCGCTCAAGATGGAAGCCCTCGCCGGAAAAGCGCCCAGCGGCGAGCAGTGCTGCCAGGGCGACCCCGAAGAGATGCCCGTGCCGGGCTTCGAGACGCTCTACGTGTACGACGTGATTCATCAGTGGCGCGAGATGACGGGCAAACCCGCCGTCCTCGCGATCTGGGTGGGACGGCGCGACGCGATCACGCCGGAAGTTGTGGCCGATTTCACCGCGTCCAAGCAGTACGGCCTCGAGCGCGTCCGCGAAATCTCCGAAGCCGCTGCGATCAAACTCGATCTGCCCCCTCACGCGCTCGAGCGCTACTTGACCGAAAACATTCACTTCGATCTCGACGAAGACAATCTGGCCGGCCTGCAGCTCTACTTCGAGAAGGCGGCCGCCGCAGGATTGATCCCACGCGCGAAGCCGCTGGAATTTCCACAGGCCGTCGCGCGCTCCACAGCGCATCGCGGCGCATAACAGCGTGGAGCGCATTGGCACCATCCACTCGATTCGCCGTTATCCCGTGAAAAGTATGTCCGGCGAGGACCTCGAAGAAGCGCGCGTCACCTTTGCAGGTCTTGCAGGCGATCGCGTGTATGCGTTCGTCGAAACCGCCAATCGCACGAGCTTCCCATGGATGACAGCGCGCCACGGCCACGATTGGATTTGCTTTCGCCCGCGATTTCTCGAACCTCCTCCGGCCACGGATCACAGTTCGACTCCGGAGCAATTCGCAGCGGAAGTCGTCACTCCGGAGGGCGATTGCTTCCGCGCCGACGCGCCCGAGTTCACGCAATACCTCGAGAAGCGATTCGGGCGCTCGCTGCGCCTGCACTTCTCGGAGCGCAGCATCACCGACGCTCACGCGGTCTCCATCTTCGGATTGAGCACGATTCGCGCGCTGTCGGAAGAAACGGGCAAGGATCTCGACCCGCGGCGGTTTCGCGCGAACTTCTACGCGCAGTGGGACGATGATGCCGCGTTTTTCGAGGATACGTTGATCGGACGAGAGCTGCGCATCGGCGACACCGTCGGCGTGATGGCTCTTAAAAAGGATGTGCGCTGCGTCATGATTACACTCGATCCGGATAACGGCTCGCCATTTCCTGCGCTCCTGGAATGCGTGGCTCGGAATCACGATGGCTGCGCCGGGATCTACGGCACGGTCCTCAGCGAAGGAATTGTGCGGCGCAACGACCCGATTTGGCTGATTTAATGCGAGAATAGGGGAACCATGGGGATCAGTTCGCAGGAAGCGCTCGACCTATTTAACTCCGATGACCTGATCGGCATCGGCATGGCGGCCAACGAAGTCCGCCGCAAAAAGACAGATCCACGTATCGCCACCTATCAAATCGATCGCAACATTAACTACACGAATTTCTGCACCGAATATTGCTCTTTCTGCGCGTTTTACCGGCCGCTGGGCGCGAAGGATGGCTACATTCTGCCGCTGGAAACGATCTACGAAAAGATCGAGGAGATGCTCGAGCTGGGCGGCACGGGCGTCCTGCTGCAGGGCGGCCTGCACCCCGATTTGCAAATCGAGTTCTACGAGAACATGCTGCGCTCGATTCACGAGCGCTTCCCGCAAGTCCACCTGCACTGCTTTTCCGCGCCGGAGATCACCTGCATCGCGGAAGTTTCCGGGCTTTCGATTCGCGAGACGATCGTGCGCCTGCGCGACGCCGGGCTCGTCTCGATTCCCGGCGGCGGCGCCGAGATTCTGGACGACGAAGTCCGCGGCCGCATCGCGCGCTTGAAGTGCAAGTCGGAAGAATGGGAAACCGTGCATCGCGAGGCGCACAAGCTCGGCATGCGCACGACGGCCACCATGATGTTCGGCTGCGGCGAGGAGTACCGCCATCGCGTGAACCATCTCGAAAAGATTCGCCAGATTCAAGAGGAGTCGGGCGGGTTCACCGCGTTCATCCCCTGGATTTTCGCGCCCGAAAACACGCCGCTGGGGAAGAAAGTGCCGGAAACCACCGCGTTCGATTACCTGAAGACGCTCGCCATCAGCCGGCTCTACCTCGACAACGTTGACCACATCCAGTCGAGCTGGCTCACGCCGGGAATTAAAATCTGCCAGGTGGGATTGCAATTTGGCGCCGATGACGTCGGCAGCATCCTGATCGAAGAGAACGTCGTTTACGCCGCAGGAGTGCGCAATCGCACCAACGAAGAAGAACTTCGCCGCATCATCTCCGACGCCGGATATATCCCCGCCCAGCGCGATACGCTCTATCTCTCATATATCCTAAAACAATAGCGAAGCGGACCTGCGATTGCCCGAGGACGACTATTCCTTGTGCGGAAGCTTGAGGTCCAAGAGAACTTCGGTGCCTTCAGGAAGATTGAGTGTCTCGGAGGGAACGAATACGCCGTCTTCGTATCGCGCGCGAATTTGCCGCGGGCGCGCCGACGGCTTTCGCTCTCCGGCTGCGGGTGCCTCGTCGCGCTTTACCTCGAGCGATGCCGAATTAACCGGCCCCGAATCGAGCGCGACATTCGCGAGGGCGTCCGCGTCGCGGTTCTGCTCCCGCCGGACATGCTCGATGGCGAAGTACTTGAGCTGGCGCGAAAGTATCGAAGCGCGCTCGTGGAGCGGCTTCAGATCCGCGCTCTTTACCTTGTAGCGCCCTTGCATCTGGCGAACCAGCAGTTCGGAATCGCTGCGGATGCGCAGCGCCGAAATGCCGTGCGTCGTCGCGTAGTCGAGGGCAGCGAGCAACGCGTAATATTCGGCCACGTTGTTCGTGTCGCGGCCAAACTTTTTCGCAAGCTCCAGGACCAGCTTTCCTTCCGGATCGCGTATCACCACGGCGTATGCGGCGGGACCAGGGTTGCCGCGCGAAGCGCCGTCGATGTTGGCGACGTGCACTCCCGCAGGCGGCGCCGCTGGATGGGTATCGGAGAAGAGACGCGCGCTGCCCGGCGGAGAAGTTTTCGATCCTCGCATGCGCCGCGGCCTCAGCTCTCGCGCGACGTGGAGGCGGAAGCGCTGGCCTGGGAAGCCGAGGCGGCGGCCGGCGCGGACGAAACGCTCGACTCGATGTAGTAGATGATCCGCGTGCACGTCTCGCAGTGAAACAACTCCGTACTCTCGGAGCGCCGCATTTCCTGGATCACGTGCGGGCGCACGATCATCCCGCACGCGCCGCATTTCTCATTGCGCACTTCGGCCAGCGCCACGCCGTTGTGTTTCTTCACGATGCGATCGTAGTGATCGAGTATTTTCTCGGGGATCGCGGTTACGGCACGCGCGCGCTCGACGTTTCCCTCGGCCAGTTCCTTTTCGGCCAGCGCCCGATCGGCTTCCACGTTCGAGCGCTGCACGCGCTCCACTTGCTCGACTTCCTTTAGCGCGATCTCGGACGCCTTGATCCGCCGGTCGTATTCCTCGCTCGCGACCATTTGTTCCAGTAGCCGGTCCTCGGCCTTGGCAATTTCATCCTCAGCCATTTGCACTTCATGCTGGAGCGCCCGGTAGGCTTCGTTGGTCTTGATCTGCGACGTCTGGTCCTTGTACTTGCGTACCTTTTCTTTCCAGCTTTCAACGTCGAGCTCGTACTTCTTCCGGTCCTTGACCGTCGCAAGCTGCGCGGCCTTGCTCGCATCGAGATCCGCTTTGGCGGCGGCGACGCGCGCATCCGATTCGGCGAGTTTCTTGGGGAATCTGGCAAGCCGGGCGCGGACATCGTTTAGCCGAATGTCCACGGTTTGCAGGTCGAGAAGGTCCTGGAGGAGCTTTTGCACAGCGCGGTCATTCTAGCACGGAGCAGTGCGGCTTCCAGTCGCCGGGAATCGGCGCGTGTGGGCGCTCAGGGCGCGGCCCGTACTTCCATGCTTTGATCTACGAGGTAGTTCGTGCAGCCCGCGGCGGTGGCCGAGCATCGGGCGGTTACGCGAAAGCCGTCGCCGGAAGATTCGACGTCGTACGTGTATCCGTCGCGCCCTGTCTTCTTTATGCTCATTTCACCGCTCGAAACCAGTTCGTCGAGCGAAGCGATCGAATTGTGCTCGGCCTGATAGTTGCGCTCGGCTTGCGCGATGGCCAGCAAGTCATTCTTCACGCCGACAACATTTATGGTTTGCGCGGGCGTCGCCGCGCCCGTGGAACTACTCTGCGTAAAGTAGAACTTATAGACCAACAGACCAATCACGGCGACGACGAGAATACTGATGATGCTACCCAGGCTGCGCATAAGCACCTCACCAAGCTGTTGCCACGGTTGAAAGCCGCTGATTCCCATGGCACCACAGCGCCCGCTACCTTCGCAACTTTGTGTTGCGCGCGGATGCGAATCGGGAAACAGAGGCCCGCGCGGCATCTCGGAACACCGGCTGCCCGATGCTACCTTTCATACTCTGGATGCGTCCAAGTACAGGGGCAAACAGAAGGGCGTCGCGTGCCAATCGCCAGGCTCGTTTGACACTTCCACGCGCTATCGTGATACTGGAACTCGTACTTCGAGACCTTGGCCTGTTCAGGCAACTTACCCCAATCGATCGGAGCGACTTACGATGAGCGCGAGCACGAGAAAATGGATTCGAGCCGCTGCAGCCGTATTTTTCGCGATTGGCGTGTCCGCCTGCCTTACGCCTCCGCTTGCGGCGCAGGATCAGTCTTCTACCGTTCGCCCACCGAAGCTCGATTTCACAACTCACACGCTCTCAAACGGCCTCCAAGTGATCCTGCTGGAAGATCACGCCGTGCCGGTGATCGACCTGCAGGTCTGGTATCACGTCGGCGGGAAAGACGAGCGCCCTGGCCATACCGGTTTCGCTCACCTGTTCGAGCACCTGATGTTCAAGGGCTCGGCGCACGTGGGAACCGAAGAACATTCACGCATCATCGAAGCGGTCGGCGGATTCGACAACGCCGAGACGGGCGACGACACTACAAATTACTTCGAGACGTTTCCGAGTCAATATCTCGAGCGCGTTCTCTGGCTCGAGGCCGATCGCATGGGCAGCCTCAACGTGGACGAAGCGAATTTCAAGTCCGAACGCCAGGTCGTGGAGGAAGAGCGGCGACTCCGCGTTGACAATCAGCCCTACGGCTCGCTCGAAGAGGATCTTCGCGCCGCCGCATTCACAGTCCACGGATATCACCACACGCCCATCGGCAGCATCGCGGATCTGGACAAGGCCACCTTAGAGGACGTGCGCGCTTTCTTCAACACGTATTACAAGCCGAACAACGCCACGCTCGTCATCGTGGGCGATTTCAATTCAGATCAGGCGCTGTCGTGGACGCAAAAATATTTCGAGGGCATTCCGGCGTCCGCCGGACCCATTCCGCGGCCCGACACGCCCGAGCCTGCCGCAAACAGAAGAACGCGACGTCGCAAAGTCGTATTCGAACACGCCGCTGCCGGCCGTCGTGATCGGTTACAAAATTCCCGCGCGGTACGCTCCCGACGCGTATCCGCTCGACCTCGCGTCGAACATTCTTGCCGGAGGCGAGAGCAGCCGCCTCTATCAAGCGCTTGTATACAAGGACCAGATCGCCGTGCAATCGGCCGGCTTCGGTAATTTCACCGAGGATCCCAATCTTTTCTGGGCGTACGCGATCATGAATCCGGGGCACGCGCCGGCAGACGGCGAAAAGGCGGTCGTCGCCATCCTGGATGGCCTCAAGAATCAGCCGGTGAGTGCGAACGAATTGCAGAAGGCGAAGAATCAGGAGATCTCGGGCTTTATTCTCGGCCGCGACACCGACGAGCAGAAAGCCGTCGCGCTCGCCGGCGCGGCAGTGATTGGCAAGAATCCAGACTTGGTCAATACCGAGCTCGATCGATATCTGAAAGTCACGCCGGAGGACATCGAGCGAGTGGCCAAGGAATATTTCGTGCCGCAGCGCGCCACCATTTTGACGATCAAGCCCGCGGCGCCGCCGGCTCAGTAGAGCCGCCGGCGAAGAAACTCTAGTCTCAGGAGCACTGATGAAGCGCGCAATCAAGCGATGGATTCTTTTTCCGGCAGCATTCGTGCTCGCGGCGACCGCGGCGCTCGCGCAACAGCCCTTGCAGCGAGCCGAACCCGCCGGCGGCGCCACAGGACCAGAAAAATGGCACGGGAGTTGTCCCACCGGGAGTGAAGCTCGTGCCGGATATGCCGGCTTCCGGCGCTCCTACGCACTTCCATTTCCCGCAGGCGGCCACAAAGACGCTTGCGAATGGGCTACGCGTCTTCGTCGTCACCGATCATAGCGAACCGGCCGTTGCAGCCAAGCTCGTAACCTTGTCGGCGGGCAGCACGAAAGACCCCAAGGGAATGCCGGGCGTGGCGCAAATGACGGCAAATCTTCTGACTCAGGGAACCGCGAAGCGCTCGGCGCGCGATATTGCCGAGGCAATTGACTTCATCGGCGGCTCGCTCGAAGCCTCGGCGAGCAAGGACTCCACCGACGTCAGCCTGGACGTGGTGAAGAAAGATTTGCCTGCGGGCCTCGACCTGATGTCCGACGTCGTCCTGCATCCGGCATTCCGCGCCGAAGAACTCGACCGTCAGCGCCAGCAGCTTCTCTCCGGCTTGACGATTCAATATTCCGATCCCGATTACCTGGCTTCGCAGGTCTTCGGCCGTGCGATTTATGGCAGCTCGCCCTACGGCTGGCCTCAGGAGGGCACTCCGGAAACCGTGAAGAAGCTTGAGCCCGAAGTGCTGGCGAAATTCCACGATGCCAACTACGCGCCGAACCAATCGCTGCTCGCCTTTGCCGGCGACATCACCCCCGAGGAAGCTTTCGCTGCCGCCGAAAAATACTTCGGGGCATGGCCCAAGCTCGACGTGGCATCCGCCGTTCCGCCCGCGCCGGAAACTTTCCGGGCATGCACGTCTGGCTGATTGACAAGCCCGACGCCGTGCAAACGCAAATTCGCGCCGGCAAATTGGGAATTCGCCGCGGCGATCCGGATTACATCCCCGTGGTGGTGACGAACCGCATCTTTGGCGGCGGTTACAATAGCCGGCTGAATACGGAAGTCCGCGTGAAGAAGGGCCTCACTTACGACGCCCGCTCTTCCTTCAATCCGCATCGTTTCGCAGGCTCATTTGCGGTCTCGACGTTTTCGCGCACCTCTGCCACCGTCGAAGCGGCTAAATTGGTCGTTGATTTGATTTCTCAGATGTCCACGGGCGACATAACTCCCAAGGAGATGGATTTCGCGCGCGACTATCTCGCCGGCGTCTATCCCATTCAATCGGAGACCGCCGAACAGGTGGCCAATCGCGTTCTGACGGCGGCGGCGTACGATCTGCCCGCGGACTACAACGCCACATATCCCGACAAGATCAGGGGCGTGACATCCGCGCAGGTGCGCGAAATGGCCCACCGTTATCTCAGCACGAAGGACCTCGAGCTGGTTTTCGCCGGGAACGTGGGAGCCTTTCGCGACGCCTTGAAGAAAAGCTTTCCCGATGCGAAGTACGAAGAAATCGCCTTCGACCAGGTGGATTTGCTCGCTCCTGATTTGCGCAAGGCGAAGCCAGAAGGAGCGCCCGCCGCTTCGAAATAACGGGCGCGCGCTTACTTTACCGACAGGATCACTTTCCCGATGTTTTTCCGGTCGTGAATATATTGATGCGCGGCGGCCGCCTGATCGAGCGGAAATGTCTTGCCGATAGCAGGTTTGATCTTACCGGCGGTGTACATACGGAATAGTTCGTCGAGTTCGCCGCGCAAAAGCGCTCCGCGGCTTTGCACCTGCCCCAGATTCACGCCGATCACGGAGACGCTTTGCCCCATCAGCTTCAACGGATGAAATCGCGGCGTCTGCGCGAACGCAACCAGATTGCGCCACCAGCTGCGCTTGCCGTCAGGCCCGGCCGCGGCCGAAAAGCCGTAGACGACCAGCCGCCCGGTCGGTCCAAGGCACTTGTAGCTGCGGGCAAACGATTTTCCGCCAACCGCGTCCATCACCATCTCGATTCCGTTTGGCGCGAACTTCCGCACCACCTCCACAAAATTCGATTTCTCGTAATCAATCGGGTGATCCACGCCGATCTTGCGCAGGTATTCCTGCTTCGCCGGGCCCGCCGTGCCGAATACGAGCAATCCCTTCGCTCGCGCCAGCTGTACGGCGGCGATTCCCACCCCTCCTGCCGCGCCATGAATCAGAATTCGGTCGCCCAGCTGCAGATTGCCCATCGTGAACATCGCGTGATGCGCCGTCAGATAGTTCACGGGAATCGCGGCGCCGTCCTCGAATGGCATCCCCGCGGGGAGGCGATACACCACACTCGCCGGTACCGCCGCCCATTCGGCGTAGGCGTTGAAGTGGGGAAGCGCCACGACAGCGTCGCCCGGCTTCAGCCCTTCGCCTTCGCCGCGCCTGCCGCCTTCGACGATTTTTTCCACCACGCCCGCAATCTCCAGCCCGGGAATAAACGGTGGCTTGGGCGTGCCGGGATAGAGCCCCATGCGCTGCAGCAGGTCCGCGAAGTTGATGCCGATTGCCTTCACGCGGATCAGCACTTCCCCGGCCTTCGCTTGGGGATCCGGCACTTGCTGGGACTCAAAAACTTCGGGCGGCCCATACCGCCGTACCACCAACGCGCGCATCTAACTCTCCTTCGGGCCGGGACTTGCAACCACCACTCGCGCCGTAGCCGAGCTTCTCTCGCCGATGGCGGGCCTGCCGCGCCGTAGCCTAAAGGGCGAAGGCGGGGCATTTCATTAGGATTCGACTGCAGCTTATCTTAAACTAAGGGACTTTGCGCCATGATGAAACGCGATCTGAGACTTAGAGCTTTCTTGACCGGCTTGGCCCTCCTCGCCGGAGCGTGGGTTTGCGTGGCCGCGGACCGTCCTGCGGACGCGCCCGCACCCGCGGTGCTGACCGCCATGCAGGCCGAACTCAGCCGCTCGATGGAGGCGATGTCCGCCGCCGATCCCCCGGCCTATTTCATCAGCTATACCGTCTCCGACCGGCAGTATACAAACGTCTCCGGTTCCAATGGCGCGCTGCTTTCCAGCACCGCGGACCGCGCGCGCTGGCTCGAAGTGCAGTCACGCGTCGGAACCTATCAGCTCGACGACACGCACAAACTCGGCGACCGGCCGCCCAGCTGGACCAGCCCCGGCACCAACGTCCCGATTGACGATGATATTCCCGTCCTCCGCCGCGAAATCTGGCGGGAGACCGATCGCCAGTATCGCGCTGCCGCCCAGGCGTTGATTAAGGTCAAGACCAGCGAGCAAGTGCAGGTGCAGACCGCCGAAGGCGCCGCGCCGGATTTCTCGCGCGAACAGCCGCACACCTCCGTTGGCCAGCCCGTCGAAATCCGCGTGGACCGCAAACCCTGGGAAGAGCGCGTGCGCCGATATACGGCGGAGTTCAGCAAGTCACCCGCGGTGTTGAATTCCATCGCCACGTTCACCGCGCAGGCCACCAATCAGTATCAAGTGAATACCGAGGGCACGAAGCTCGCCTTTGGTCAGATCCATTACCGCCTCGAACTCTTCGTTCAGAGCAAGGCTCCGGACGGGATGGACATCGAGCGCTATGCGAATTTCGATTGGCTCGACCCCAAGAACGCTCCCGACGAAAAAGCGGTCTTCGACAGCATTCATGAGTTGATCAAGGAAACAGAAGCTCTCGACAAAGCCCCGCTCGCGAATCCCTATGCGGGACCCGCGCTGCTCACCGGCCGCGCCGCCGCCGTTTTCTTCCACGAGGTCTTCGGACATCGCGCCGAGGGCTTCCGCCAGAAGGACATCAGCGAGGGCCAGACCTTCACCAGCAAGGTCGGTGAAAAAATTCTGCCGGACTTCATTTCCATCAAAGACGATCCCACCGAAGCCGCTCTGGGCGGCCAGATGCTCCTCGGAAGTTATCCGTTCGATGACGAGGGCGTGCCCGCGGTCAATGTTCCGCTCGTGGACCACGGCGTGCTGAAAACCTTCTTGATGTCGCGCTCGCCGCTCGTCAGTATTCCGCACTCGAATGGCCACGGACGACGCCAGCTCGGCTACGTGCCCGTCGCTCGACAGGGGAATCTGATCGTTTCGAGCACGCAGACCCAGCCATTTGCCGCGATGCGGCTAAAGCTGATCGCGCTCGTGAAAGAGAAGGGCCTGCCCTACGGCCTCCTGATTGACGACATTGCCGGCGGCTTCACGTTTACCGGCCGCGGGCAGCCGCAAGCCTTTCAGGTCACGCCGCTGGTCGTTTACCGGGTCTTCGCCGACGGGCGCCCCGATGAACTCGTGCGCGGCGTGGATATCGTGGGCACGCCGCTGGTTTCGCTGACCAAGATCGTGGCCACCAGCGACAAGCAGGAAATATTCAACGGCTACTGCGGCGCGGAATCCGGTTCCGTGCCGGTCTCGGCCGTCGCCCCCGCGATCCTGATCTCGGAGATGGAATTCGCGAAGAAAGAAACCTCGACCGACCGGCCGCCCGTTCTGCCGCCGCCGGGCAACGATCCGGAAGCAAAGGGCCAAAAGCCGTGAGAAAATTCGCCACACTTGCGCTGCTCGCCGTCTTCGCAATGCCGCTGACCGCCGCTCGCGCCGCCGGAAATCACGCCGGAGCGCCAGCCTCCGCTCAAGCGCCCGTTCCGGCCGGCGAAGGTGACCAGACGCTCCATGCCATGCACGATGAAATGGAGCGCGCCCGCACGCGCTTGGTCCTCGCGGGTGTCGGCAAACCGTTCTACATCGAGTACCGGCTGCTCGATCTCGACGTCCGCAGCGTTACGTCATCTTTCGGCGCTCTCGTCGCGAATTCGACTTCGCGCACCCGCTTCATGAGCGTGGATGTGCGCGTGGGCGATTACCACCTCGACAGTTCCAATTTCATCAGCGAGGACGGTTTCCAGGGTTTCCTCGGCTCCACGGGAGAAGTCGGCATCGACCGCGATTACAATTCGCTTCGCCAGGATTTGTGGCTCGCCACCGATCAGGCTTACAAAGCCGCGGTCACCCAGATGGCGCTCAAGCAGTCCTTCCTCCGCAGCCTGACAAAGCCGCCCGAAATAGATGATTTCTCCCAGGCGCAGCCGCTCGTCAAGATTGATCCGCGGATCGATCCCGACTGGACCTCGCGCGACTGGTCGGAAGAATCCCGTGAGGCCTCCGCAATCCTGAAAAATTTCCCGCAGCTCTATGGGACGCGCGTCAACTACTACCTCGTCTACGCCACGTCCTATCGCATGACGAGCGAAGGCACCATCCTCCGATCTTCCCGTCACCTGGCCGCCATTGAAGCGGCGATGGACACGCAGGCGGAAGACGGCATGGCGCTGCACAACTATTATTCGTTCTATGCCGGCCAGCCCGCGGGCTTGCCCGATGCGGCAACCGTCGCCAAAGGTGTTGCGAATGCCGCCACCGAGCTGATGGCGCTGCGCTCGAGTCCGCTCGTTCCGGATTACACCGGCCCGGTGCTGTTTGACGCTCCTGCGGCTGCTTCGACGCTCGCGCAGGTTCTCGAGCCGTCTCTTTCCGGCGCGCGTCCTCCGCTTTCGATGACCCGCGATTTCGACGCGTTCCTCGAACGCTTCGGCGGACGCAGCGAATGGTCGGGCCGCGTCGGTACGCGCGTGCTTCCCACCAGCGTCACGCTCGTGGACGATCCCACGCTTCAGGAGTTCCATGGCCAGCCGCTGATCGGGAGTTTCGACGTGGACGACGAGGCCGTGAAGGCCCAGCGCGTCTCTCTGGTTGAAGGCGGCATTCTCAAGGATTTCCTGATGTCGCGCCGCCCGGGCCCCGATTTCATGTACTCCAACGGTCACGCGCGCTCCGCGCTGCTTTCCGACGAACGCCCTCTCAGCAGCAATCTTTTCTTTCAGTCAACCGACGCGCTCAAGCCGGACGATCTGCGCAAGAAATTTCTCGACGCTTGCCGTTCCGACGGACATGACTGGTGCCTCGAAATTAAGCGCATGGACAATCCCGCGCTTGCGGCGGTTCGCCAGGAGGATTTTTCGCAATTCATCGGCGACCTCGGCGGAGGAATCGCGAACGGCGATCGCGTGCCCCTTCTGGTCTATCGCGTGTACGTCGCCGATGGCCGCGAAGAACTCGCGCGCGGGGGAATCCTGGAAGGACTGACGCTGCGATCGCTGCGCAACATTCTCGCGATCGGTGACGACGCCGCGGTCCTCTCCTACATGCAGAATCCCGCCGACGGCCTCGCCGGAACGGCCATCGGCGCTTTCGGTTTGGCGCAGGGCGGCATCCCGAGCACGGTCATCGCTCCTTCGCTCCTGCTCGACGACGTCGAAATCCGCGGCTTCCACGGCGAGCCTCGCCGCCTCCCCCTTGCCCCCGCTCCGCCATTGAAGTGACGATCCGACCAGGATCGTCATCCCGAAGCCGACGTTTTTGCCCTGGTCGGCTGAAGGATCTCTCTTCCCGACCTGCCGCTTCCGCTTTTTTTCGTGGGGCGCGCGTTCTGGCGAACGCTGGCCGAAGGGGTTCGGTGAAAGCGTGGGGATTTATCCCCACGAAAAAGCGTCCGCGCGAAGCGCGCACCTTTGCGCTGCCACTATCGCAGCAAGTGCGCCTGTTGCACCCGCCGTGGCGGGTTTTCCCGCCGTCCGCCACTCTCGTACTCAAATTCGTGCGTCGCCAGCCATCCGTGTAGTGACCAGTTCCCGCTTTGCGCGTCTGGCAAGAACGAACAGTCAGCTCGTTGCCTGGTCGAGATAGTTTCCGAGTTGCCAACCATACGGGAGCTATTCCGCGAATGCTCGAAAAGTCAGAGAGTTATCAGAGACTTCCGCCGCTAACAGCGCATGACGTTGTCTACCCCGACACGCGGCGCGCAGCTTGCACGAGAAAGTCAGCACGAAAGTCTCTAATACTTGACACAACCGCACCGCCGGACTAGGTTCCTAAAAATGCCCGTGCCCACACTCCAGGAGCAATTTGGACAGATCGACATCTATCTTTTCGACCAGCTTCTGAAAGGCCGCATCTCACCCGGAATGCGAGTACTGGACGCCGGATGCGGTTCCGGTCGAAACCTCATCTACCTCCTGCGGGAAGGTTACGAAGTTTACGGCGCGGACTCGGATGCGCAGGCCGTGGATACCGTCCGCTCCCTCGCCCGAATGTTCGCACCCGCTCTTCCGGCGTCGAATTTTCGAGTCGAACCCGTCGAACATATGTCCTTCGACGATGCCTGCGCGGATGTGGTCGTCAGCAACACTGTCCTCCATCTCGCCCGCGACGACGAGCACTTCGAGTCCATGCTCCAAGGATCGTGGCGCGTTCTTAAGCCCGGCGGGCTCCTCTTCTGCCGCCTCGCATCCACGATCGGCATGGAGAGCCAGTTCAAACGTATCCAGGGACGCCGCTTCCAATCGCCTGATGGTGCGGAGCGGTATCTGGTGGACGAAGCGCTGCTCGGCTCGATCGCCGGACGGTTAGGCGGCGAACTGGTGGACCCGTTGAAAACCACCGTTGTCCAAAATCAACGCTCGATGACCACTTGGGTAGTACGGAAGAAGCTGCCGTGAGAGAAGCAGCCCTATTTCATCGCCGGTTTTGAGGCAATAAAACAAGACCGGAACGGCGAACTCAGACCAAGCCAAACACAGCAGCGCTGCGGGCAGTTGAACGTGCTCGCTCCGCATTCGACTGCCAGTTTTGCCAAACGGGCCCGAAGTCCGGTGCGAGGAAATGCGATATTACTCAATGCTGTGCATGCTCCGATCTCCTCGAACCCCGTTTCTGGCCAACTTCCGGTATACCGACGATTCGGGAGTCACTGACGGTAAGCGCGTTTAGCGATACTAATCCTCCAAGGTAGCTCAAGAATGGTGCCGCGTCGGTTCCTGCCATATGCTTTGTTGTGGAGATAGCAATTTCCGAATCGGTGACTATCCGGCCAGGACCCAGCGCGAGAGTAATGAAAGCCGCCGCATTGGTAAAATGTTAGCCACGATTACCAACCCATTTGGCCCATCCGCTTAAGGATAATCGCGCTGTAGTTATTCATGCGCTCGGGTCGTCGCTTCAGGGGAGCCGGCAGAATTGCAGCGAGCCGTGCCGCCTGTTGCCGGCCGATATTCCGGGCTGCGGTTTCGTCGTAGTAACGACACGCCGACTCTGCACCATAAATACCAGGGCCCCATTCGACCACGTTGAGGTATATCTCCAGAATGCGCTGTTTGCCGAGGACGAATTCGGCCACCGGTACCAGTGTGGCCTCTGCGCCCTTGCGGAGGATAGAGCGGCCCGTTCCGAAGAATAGGTTTTTTGCGAGTTGCTGCGTAATGGTGGAAGCGCCGCGAGTGCGATCGCCTTCCAAATCCTCGTCGGCAGCGATTTGGATCTCGTGCCAATCGAATCCATGGTGCTGGTAGAATTCCGCGTCCTCTGCGGCGATTACAGCGTGCTGGAGATCGGCCGAGATTTGGCTGAGCGGAATGAATTTGTACCGTTCGCGATACGGCGTGTGGTGAATCCAGGCCTGCAAGCGGCGCTGGATGTGCACCGCGGTTGTCGGTGGGTCGATCCACCGGGCGGCCACAAGGATCAGCGCGGCAAGCGACCAAAGAAGCAGCACGCCGATGACAAGCCATCGAATAAAGGATCGGACGAAGCCCGTCCGAAGCGGGGTCTTGGTGTCTGTGTTCGGCATTGCAGTCACATCTCAGAATAATAGCCTGGGCTGGGTTGCCGCTCTAATCTCTTACAAATCGATCATCTTTCTTGATGGAATCTGTTGTGATGGTGAAGGTTGCGCCACATTCTCGGCTTTGGCGGCGCGCGTGAAGTTACCGTTGTGGGCGACCACACAAAAGCAGCGCAATTGATGGAGTTCCATGTTTCAGCTCGATAGCCAGGGAGTCTTGCTTTCTTTTCCCTATGGGTCCCGCAGCGACGATATATTAGATCTTTGGCAGGTATGGTTCTAGGCTTCGCGCAGGTGGAACCCAACATGGCTACAGCTGATACTCAATACGGCATCCGCCAGTTTTCCGCTCGCAGCAGCAACCCAAAGCATAAGTCTTGACTAAATCTCACATTAGACATAGTCTAAATGTTTTAATGGATGCCAAGGCGATTAAACGGTCCTTCGACGGCAGCGGGTTGCGGTGCACTCCGCAGCGCTATGCCGTGATGGCATTCTTGATGAGACACAACAGTCATCCCACGGCTGCGGAAATCTTCGAAGCCGTGAATCGCGTGGATCCGCGCTCTTCCAGGGCCACGACTTATAACAATCTGCGGGATCTGGTACAGGCGGGTTTGGTGCGTGAAGTGGCCGTCGAGGGCCGCGCCGCGCGATTCGATGCGAAAGGCATGCGGCATCACCACTTCATCTGCGACCGCTGCGGCAATGTTGAGGACATCGAGTGGTACGACGTGCCCAGGCCTGCCTCGCGCTCTCTCGGTAAGCGGATGCTTCGCGAATGCGAACTCATTTTCCGGGGACTCTGCACGAAGTGCGCTCCGCGGCGCACTTCCCGTTAGCTTTCGAAGGCGCGTGGGCAAGCGCGGCGGCGATTGCGCGAATGGGGAACCGAGAATGAGTTTGAAGTTCGTAACAGTTTTTTACTAATTCGAAGGAAGGTGAACACATGGACAAGGAACTTACCACCTCAGCGGGCGCGCCAACTGAATCCAAGTGCCCGTTTCCTCACGGAACCACCGCACACACGAACCGTGACTGGTGGCCGAAACAGTTGGACCTTCAGTTTCTCCACCAGCACTCCGCCCTGTCGAATCCGATGGGCGAGGAGTTCGACTATGCCAAGGAATTCAAGAGTCTCGACCTGCATGCCGTGATCAAGGACCTTCATGCCTTGATGACGGACTCGCAGGATTGGTGGCCGGCCGACTTTGGCCACTACGGGGGGCTGTTCATTCGAATGGCGTGGCACAGCGCCGGCACGTACCGCATCGGCGACGGCCGCGGCGGTGCCGGAGCGGGCCAGCAGCGCTTCGCGCCGCTCAACAGTTGGCCGGACAACGTAAACCTCGACAAGGCCCGCCGGCTGCTTTGGCCGATCAAGCAGAAATACGGCCGGAAGATCTCCTGGGCCGACCTGATGATTCTCGCGGGCAACGTCGCCCTCGAGTCGATGGGCTTCAAGACGTTCGGTTTTGGCGGCGGGCGCGCGGATGTGTGGGAGCCCGAAGAGGACGTCTACTGGGGCCCGGAAGGCAAGTGGCTGGGCGATGAGCGCTACAGCGGCGACCGTGATCTTCAGAATCCGCTCGCTGCCGTGCAAATGGGTCTGATCTACGTGAATCCGGAAGGGCCGAACGGCAAGCCGGATCCCATCGCGGCGGCCAAGGATATTCGCGAAACGTTCCGCCGTATGGCAATGAACGACGAAGAAACGGTTGCGCTGATTGCCGGCGGGCACACCTTCGGCAAAACCCACGGCGCTGGCGATGCGGCACTGGTGGGCCCAGAGCCGGAATCCGCCAGCATCGAGGAGCAGGGCCTCGGCTGGAAGAGCAAGTTTCGTTCGGGCAAGGGTGGCGACGCGATCGGCAGCGGCTTGGAAGTCATTTGGACCACGACGCCAACGAAGTGGAGCAACAACTTCTTCGCGAACCTGTTCGGTTACGAATGGGAACTGACCAAGAGCCCGGCCGGTGCGCATCAGTGGAGACCGAAGAATGGCGCAGGCGCGGGTACAGTGCCGGATGCGCACGATCCGTCAAAGCGTCACGCGCCATCCATGCTAACCACTGACCTCGCGCTGCGGCTCGACCCTGCTTACGAAAAGATTTCACGGCGTTTCTACGAGAATCCGGATCAGTTCGCAGATGCGTTTGCCCGGGCGTGGTTCAAGCTGACGCACCGTGATATGGGCCCGATCGTGCGTTATCTCGGCCCACTCGTTCCGAAGGAGACGCTAGCGTGGCAAGACCCGATCCCCGCTGTGAATCATCCGCTGATCGGGGCGCAGGACATTGCCGCTCTGAAGTCGCAAATCCTCGCGTCGGGGTTGTCCGTTTCCGAGCTGGTGTCGACGGCTTGGGCTTCGGCGTCGACCTTCCGCGGCTCTGATAAGCGCGGTGGAGCGAACGGCGCGCGCATTCGTCTGGCGCCGCAAAAGGACTGGGCAGTGAACCAGCCGGCACAGCTGGCGAAGGTGCTGCAGAAGCTCGAAGGGATCCAGAAGGAGTTCAACGCTTCACAGACCGGTGGGAAGAAGGTTTCGCTGGCGGACTTGATCGTTCTCGGCGGTAGTGCGGCGATCGAGAAAGCCACAAAGGCCGCAGGGCACAACGTGGAAGTCCCCTTCACGCCGGGGCGCATGGATGCGTCGCAAGAGCAAACCGACGTCGATTCCTTCGCGCCGCTCGAACCGAAGGCGGATGCGTTCCGTAACTATGTCAATGGCAAGCCGCGCCTAGCGGCTGAGGAGCTATTGGTGGATCGGGCGCAATTGCTGAGACTGACGGCACCGGAGATGACGGTTCTCGTCGGTGGCCTGCGCGTCCTGGGCGCAAATGCCGGGAAGTCGACGCATGGCGTCTTCACCAAGCGACCGGAGACGCTGACGAACGACTTCTTCGTCAACTTGCTCGACATGGGCACGCAATGGCTGCCGGCCGCTGGCTCGGAAGACTTATATGAGGGGCGCGACCGGAAGACGAACGAGGTCAAGTGGACCGGCACCCGTGTCGACCTGATCTTCGGTTCGAACTCCCAGCTGCGTGCTCTCGCGGAAGTCTATGCGTGCGCGGATTCGAAGGAGAAGTTCGTGAAAGACTTCGTGGCGGCGTGGACCAAAGTGATGGACCACGATCGCTTCGACCTCGCCTGAGCTCGGCGAAAAAGAAAGCTGTCAACTTCGTGCTGTTGCCGTTGTTTGGATCGGTAAAACCGAAGTTGTCGTTTTTCCTGGCTCGCGGGGGCGCATCGCGCTCCCCCATGCCGCCTCTACAAATGGGCGCGACAATTTCATACGGACCGAGTTTGTCGCCGGGAGTGCGTGCCAGAGCTAAGTTTAGCCGATCAGATAGTGTATAAGTCCTGGGTTACAGGCTATCCGGAAACCACTCAGGGCCAGAAGTCCGCGTATGGGGCGTGACCCACCGTCATGGGTCCTCCAGTCCGAGATTGTCGTTCACCACTTCGCTGATTTTCTGCTTGCAGCCGAGATAGCGATCAGTTATTTGAACCGATGCATGCCCAAGCAGGAACTGAATCTGTTCAAGTTCTCCGTCGGCCAAATGGCATACGCACAACGCAGCGCATCGGATGTCGGCGCGGGAGAGGCCGCCGCGCCGCTCGGTAATCGCTCCGAGCGCGCCACAGATTAAGTGTCACACCATGCCGAGTAATTTCGGTCGTATCTCCAACAAAACAAACGATTGGCACCCTCGCGAAGTGTCACACTTTTTCGAGGGGTTCCTGGGATCGCCAATCTCCCGATTGGCGTTTCTTCCGGGTCTCTCCTCTGCTTCCTCTGCTTCCTCCGTTTCCTTTGCCTCCCTCGATCTCGAATTACCGGCCACTCGCCACTATTCGCTAGCCACTGTCTTCCCCGCCCCTCAGCGTATAATCCCGGGCATGGCGCCGGACACCATCGAACAGGCCAGTCGCGAAAAGAGGATGGCGGCGCTCGGCTCGGTCGGTTCGGCCATCGTTCTTGTCTCGCTGAAGGTTTTTCTTGCCGCGGTCACCGGCAGCCTCGGAATTCTTTCGGAGGCTTTGCATTCAAGCCTCGACCTCGTCGCCGCCGTCATCACGTATCTTTCCGTGCGCGTCGCGGACAAGCCCGCCGACGCGCAACACCTCTATGGCCATGGGAAAGTGGAGAGCTTTTCCGCGTTCGTCGAGACGGGCCTGCTGCTCCTAACCGCGCTCTACATCATCTGGGAAGCTTTTCACCGGCTGTTCGGCGGCTCGGCGCACGCGATCAGGCCGAGCCTTACGGCCATCGTCATTCTTACGCTCTCCATGGGAATTGATTTCGTCCGCTCGCGCGCTCTCGGTCGCGTGGCGAAAAAATATCCGAGCGAGGCGCTCGAGGCGGATGCCCTGCATTTTTCAACCGATGTCTGGAGCACGTTCGTTGTGGTCCTGGGAATTACGGGCGCATGGCTCGGCGTGAAATTCAATATTCCCTGGCTGAGCATGCTGGACGCCTTTGCAGCGCTCGGCGTCGCCGGCGTAATCATCTGGATCGGTTCGCGGCTCGGACGCCAAACCGTGGATGCGCTGCTCGACGTGGCGCCACAGGGATTGCGCGAGCGGATCTCGTCCGCCGTGGATGAGACGGAAGGCGTCCTGCAAGCTGAACGCGTGCGCGTGCGGCGAGCGGGCCAGCGTTACTTCGTGGACGTGACCATCAGCGTGCCGCGCACGGCCAGCCTCGAGCAGGCGCACGCGGCCAGCGACGCCGTCGAGCGCCGCATCGAAGATATTGTGCCCGCGGACGTCGTGGTGCACGTCGAGCCGCGTGCGCGAAACGACGAGCCCCTGTTTGAAACAATTCGCGCGATCGCCCAGCGCCGGGGCCTCGCCGTCCACGAATTGTCCGCGCATCAATACGAAGGCCACCTCTTCATCGAGCTGCATCTCGAAGTGGACGAGGCCTCCAGCCTGCGTGACGCGCACCGCCAGGCCACCGACCTCGAGGAAGAGATCCAGCGCGAAACCGACCCCGGAGCGCGCGTCAATATTCACATCGAACCGCTCGGCGCACGCATCGTGGGCGCGGAGGAAATGAAGGAGCTTTCACGCGCGGTTCAGGATTTCCTGAATGCGCTTCCGTCCGAATATCACGATCTGGTGGATTGCCACGAGGTTCACGTCCGCAGCGTCGAACACAAAATCCTGGTCTCCTGCCACTGCGCGATGGACGGCAGCCTGCCCATCA
The DNA here is from genome assembly GCA_963752925.1 of uncultured Acidobacteriota bacterium. Classification (GTDB taxonomy): domain Bacteria; phylum Acidobacteriota; class Terriglobia; order Acidiferrales; family UBA7541; genus Palsa-295. The sequence continues at coordinate 389,356 of CAVVZY010000010.1, forward strand.
CCGACGTCCATGATTTCACCGCGCTTCTGGAAGGCCGCGTCAAGGAGCGCTTCCCTCAAATCTTCCGGCTGACCATTCACCCGGAACCTGTCGAAGAAAGCTGACGCCTGCCGCCCCGAGACCTGGCAAAGACCTGCGCCGCCAGAGCCAGCACCACGGGAAAACATTCGAGGACGTAGCGCGGTTCCGGCGTTTCGATAAAACTCGCGAAGAACGCCGTGCGCGCCAGAATGAACACGATCGCGAGCGCCACGCCCGGCCGTCCGCACACGATCCATGCCCCGGCTAGCGCCAAAATCACGTACGCGGAATTCAGCAGCGCGAGGCCCAGCGTTACCAGAAAATCCAGGCGGTCGTTTTCCCATTCATTCGCGATGGGCCACAGCGGGCTGCTGTTGGGCAGTAATTCCACGCGCGGCGTAAACCACATCGCGAGCGAACGCAGTAGCGGAATCTTCAGATACGTCCGCAGCGGGCGCGCCACCGTTCGCTCACGGGCAATTTCCCCGAACCCGGCGTCCTGCTCCCGCGAAAGCGTCAGCGTGTCGTTGTACGAGCCGAGCATCCGCGCCACGCGCGCGCGTTCTTGCGGAGAATCGAAAGCCTGCGCCGGTATATTGGCGATTGGAATCTCTGCCGAGTTGAGATTCCACTGCGTGAGGTACACATCGCGGAACCGCCAGAGCCACGTCGCCGTCCAGGCATCGAATCCGCGCGGAGCGAAGTCATCGGGCATCTGCGCGTAGCGCGGCCCCAGAAATTGGACCTCATGCAGCGTGCGCCAGTTCCGCGCCGCCCACGGGGCCAGTGGCAGCAGGAGTCCAACTCCCATCAGCAAGCCCGCGCGCGCGAGCTTCATCCAGTTGACGGGGCGCCACCACTTCGCGACCAATACCAGTCCCATCGCCAGAAGCAGCAGAGGCGTTTCCGGGCGAACCAGCGCTCCGAATCCGGCGACGACTCCTCCCAGAAACCATGGACTCAACGCGCCTTTGCCGAAAGGCGGAGCGTTCGCTGCGCCCCGAGTCTCCGCTTCGATCAGCACCAGAATCGCCAGCGCGGTCAGGAACGTGACCAGCGTTTCGGTGAGAACCACAGCCGTGTAGTTTGCGGTAAACGGGCAGAGCGCTGCCAGCCACAACCCGGCAAGTGCCACGCGGCGTCGCGATGATTCCGGCGCGAGCCGCGCCGCGATCAGCGCAACCACAAAACACGTGGCGAGATCCATCATTGCTTGCGCCAGCATCACCGCCCGCGATGAATTCCCGGCCACACTGAAGATCGCCGCCAGAAACGCGGGGTAGCCCGGAACGCGCGCGTCCAGCGGCGTGAGCTGCCCCTCAACCACCGCACCGTACACCCCCTTCTTCAGCCAATTCCAGGCCAGCTCGATGTAGAATGGCGCATCGCCCGAGTCCGAGACCGGCAATTTCAGGACGAAAAATAGGCGCAACACGAGTCCGGCAAAGGCAGCGAGGGCTACGTTTACGCGCATCATACGTTTGGCGGTCATTGACAGCTTTCTGGTGGACGGCTAGCTTGGAATGTCCTGATGTCTGAACGCAAGCCCATTTTCTACGATGAGGAGCGCCGACGATGGCGCCGCACGCGCCTCGTTCTGGAGGTTCTGGGCGGATTTGTCACTCTCGTCCTCGTCGTTTTCCTCGTCAATATCGTCCGCAAGCCGGAATTGCCCGATATTTTGCGGCCGGATACGCGCGGCAGCCTGCACGCGATTCGAGGGAAATCGAAATCCAGGCCGGTGCGCCAGGGCCGCAGGCGCAAGGTCGCGGCACTCGGCAAGATTCCGCAAACTTATGAGCCCCTGCGCGCTGCTTTCTACGTGAGCGACGACTACACGAGTCTCGCCTCGCTGCAACTGCACTACCACGACCTCGACCTGCTGATCCCGGAGGAGCTGCACGCGGTTTCGGCCGATGGACGCCTCAGCGCGGACCAAGACGCAAAACTCTCGGCTTTTCTGCAGTCGCTGCAGGCTCGGACTCCCGCCGTCGAGCTGCCCGTGATGCCGATGGTAAACAATTATAACGCGGTGACTAATGAATGGTGCCCGCCCGCATTCGTGCAAACGCTGGCGAATGCCGCCACGCGGACGCAGTTGGCGACGTCACTTGAGGAATACGCCGACGCCGAGCATGAGTCCGGGATTGTGGTCGACTTCGAATCCCTCCCAAAATCGAGCATGGCCAATTTTCAGGATTTCATCCACGAACTCAGCGCCGCGCTGCACGCCCGAAACCTGAAGCTGATGGTCGCGCTGCCCGCGGCAGACTGGAGCTACGACTACAAATATCTGGGTTCGCAGGTGGACGCCATCATCCTGATGAACTACGACTTTAAATGGTCCACGTCGGAGCCAGGGCCCGTTGCGCCGCAGGATTGGTTCGTACGAAATATCGAGAACATGGTGAAGCTCGTCCCACCGGAAAAACTGGTGATGGGCATCGCGAACTACGGCTACGACTGGCCGGCGAAATCGAAGAAGGATCCCCATCCGGTGGCGCAGGCGGTCTCCTTCCAGCAAGGTGTCGTCACCGCGGTCGAATCCGAATCGGACGTGCTGTTCGATCCGGAGACACTCAACCTTCACTACTCGTATGAAGACGAGAAGAACCGGGTGCACAACGTCTGGATGCTCGACGCTGTCACGGCCTACAACGAACTCCGCGCCGCCGAGCGAGCCGGAGTTCAAGGCACGGCGCTTTGGCGGCTGGGCATGGAAGATCCGTCGATCTGGAACATCTGGGACGCGACTCACGCGGACGACGCGACCCGCAACAAACTCGAGGAAGTTCCGCCGGGCTACGACTTGATTCTCGAAGGCGACGGCGATATCTGGCGCATCACCGCAACGCCTCAGAGCGGCCGCCGGACGCTCGAATACGATGCCGACTCCAACAGCTTCGACGACGAGAGCTTTCAGAGCTATCCCCTTTCCTGGCGGATCCAACAAATGGGCGCCGCGCCCAAGAAGATCGCGCTGACATTCGACGACGGCCCCGATCCGGAGTGGACGCCGAAAATTATCGACGTTCTGGAACGAGAAAAAGCGCCGGCCACATTTTTCGTGATTGGCGAATCGGCGAACCAAAATACCGCCATCGTGAAGCGCGAATTCGCGCTGGGCAATGAGATCGGCAACCACACCTTTACCCATCCCGAAATCGAACAGATCACGAAAACGCAGCTTCAGCTCGAATTGAATCTGACGGAACTGCTGCTGGAGAGCGCCCTCGGCGTCAAGACCACGCTTTTCCGCCCGCCGTACGGGATCGACCACCAGCCCGAAACGGCGAGCGAGATTCAGATGCTTCCCGTCGCGCAGTCCATGGGTTATGTGATCATCGGCGCGCGGATCGATCCGCACGATTGGGGCGAGCCCAACGGCCAGCCGCCGGCTCCGGCGCAGACGATCGTCCAGCGTGTGGTCGAGCAGACCGAAAACAACAACGGCAACATCGTCCTGATGCACGACGGCGGCGGCGACCGCAGCCACACCGTTGCGGCATTGCCGCTGATCATTGATGGGCTGCGCGCGAAGGGCTACCAATTCGTTCAGGTTTCCGACTTGCTCGGCCAGAGCCGCGCCGACGTGATGCCTTCGCTGTCCTACCGCGAATGGTTGATGGTGCGCGCCGATGCTTTCACCTTCGATGTGTTCCGCTGGCTGCGTAACGGGATCGCGTTCATTTTTCTCGCGGGCATTCTGCTGGTCAGCGGGCGCGCGCTGATTATCGGTTTGCTCGCCCTGATCGAAAAGCTGCGCCCCGCTCCGCTCGACCATCCCGAATATCAGCCGGAGGTCAGCATTCTGATCCCCGCTTACAACGAAGAATCGGTGATCGTGAATACGGTTAGCGCGGCGCTTGCTTCCAATTATCCCAAGCTGGAAGTTCTCGTGGTGGACGACGGATCGGCGGATCGCACCGCCGAGCTTGTTCGCACGAACTTTGGACGCGATCGGCGGGTCCGCCTGCTCCTGCAAAGCAATGGCGGCAAACCGTCGGCGCTGAATCATGCGCTCAGCGAGGCCATCGGCGAAATTGCCGTGTCGATTGACGCCGATACCATCGTGGATCCCGACGCGGTTCCGCGCCTCGTCCGGCATTTTGCCGAACCCAGCGTTGGAGCCGTCGCAGGGAACGTGAAGGTGATCAACCGCAATCGCTGGATCACGCGCTGGCAGGCGCTGGAATACATCACCAGCCAGAACCTCGAAAAGCGCGCGTTCGATTTGCTGAACTGCATTCCCGTGGTGCCCGGGGCCGTGGGCGCGTGGCGGACGGATCTGCTTCGAAGCAACGACGGCTTTTCGGGCGATACGGTTGCCGAAGACACCGATTTGACGCTGACCATCCGTCGAAACGGCTGGAAGATTTTGTACGACGAAACCGCAATCGGCCGCACCGAGGTCCCCGAGACCGTCGATGCGCTCGTGCGCCAGCGATTCCGTTGGACGTTCGGCACGTTGCAGGCAGTCTGGAAACACCGCGACACGGCCGGAAAGCCGCGCTACGGCACGCTCGGCTCGATCGCCATTCCCAATATTTTCCTGTTCCAGATTATTCTTCCGCTCGTTTCTCCGGTCATCGATTTTCTGTTCTTGCTTTCGCTGGCCCTGTGGGGACTCGGGCAGCTGCGGTTCGCGCGCCTGCCGCAGCTGTGGACGTCGCAGGACGTCGAGCGCTCGCTGATCTTCTTCGCCATCTTCATGCTGATCGACTTGTTCACGTGCGTCGTCGCTTTCGCCCTTGAAAAAGACGAGGATTGGACGCTTCTCGCCCCGCTGATCCTCCAGCGCTTCTACTATCGCCAGATGATGTACGTGGTGCTCTTCAGGGCGCTCCGCGAAGCCCTGCGAGGGCGGCCGGTGGGATGGCGCGGCGTCGAGCCGCAAGCACCTGCAGCGCCCCGCCCCCCTGCAACAGTCGCACAAACCTGAGCACGTTTCGGGAGTGCACCGTTGCCATATCAATGACTGCGCCAAGCGCGCTAATTCACTGTGGAATCCAGCGACATTCTGCTAGCATTGCTTGTTGGTGGGCTGCACCCCGAATTTGGGGGCGGCACCGGAGGCCAAAATGAGTGTTGTACCGCGTGCGGACAACGGGAAAGTTACCGTGCCCGACATTCTCTCCCGCAAGTTTCATTCTCCTGCTGGTTTTCCTGAAGCGAAGCCCCAGTCAATATTAAAGATCACCTGCCTGACGGCATACGACTATCCCACCGCGCGCCTGCTCGACGACGCTGGCGTGGACATTCTGCTCGTCGGCGATTCGCTCGGCATGGCCGTGCTGGGCTACGACAGCACGCTGCCGGTCACTCTCGACGAAATGGTGCACCACACGCGCGCGGTTCGCCGCGCCACGCATCGCGCCCTGCTCGTCGCCGACATGCCCTACGGCAGCTTTCACGTGTCGCTCGAGGAATCGGTGCGCAACGCCGTGCGCCTGGTGAAGGAAGGCGGAGCGGAAGCCGTGAAAGTCGAGGGCGGCGAGCGCCGCATCGAGCTGATCGCGCGCCTGGTCGAAGCCGAGATTCCGGTGATGGGCCACATCGGCCTGACGCCGCAGTCGGTGAACGCCCTCGGCGGATTTCACGTGCAGGGGAAGACGACGGACGCGGCGCGGCAGGTCGAGCGGGACGCGTGCGCGGTCGAAGCGGCGGGAGCATTTTCCGTCGTGCTCGAATCCATGCCGCGCGACCTGGCCGCGCGCATCACGGAGAAGCTGCGCATTCCCACGATCGGCATCGGCGCAGGCCCGGATTGCGATGGGCAAGTGCTCGTCATCCACGATCTCTTGGGCCTCGGGCCGGAGCACAAACCGAAGTTCGTGCGGCAGTATGCGAATCTCTCCGCCGAAATCTCGCGCGCCGTATCGGCATACTGCGACGACGTGCGCAACGGAAACTTCCCGTCGGATGCGGAGTCCTATCATTCGGCCGCCGAGCTGCGCGAGCATCAAACCGCTCCCCAGCGGCGCTGATCGAGAAAGGCCTGCGACGGGCGCATTCCCGATCGAAAAGGAGCTATCCGCATGAACCTCGAGGATATTCATACTCTCTACGACTACAATTCGTGGGCCAATCATCGCGTGCTCGATGCCTGCGCGGCGTTGACCAACGAGCAGTTCACGCGCGCGCTCGGCTCGAGCTTCGGGTCCGTGCGCGACACGCTCATGCATCTTTGCGGCGCCGAGGCAAGATGGCTGGACCGCTGGCACAATCGGCCGCTTGGCGCGTTTCCACCACCGGCCGATTACGCCGACCTGGACGCGGTGCGGCGCCGCTGGTCGGATGTTGAGCGCAACCTGCTCGACTACGTCGCATCGCTCACGCAGGACGATCTCCAGCGCCCATTGCAGCTCAAGATCGCAGGCCAATCCGGCACGATGCCTCTGTATCAATCACTGCAGCATCTGGCCAATCACGGCACATATCATCGCGGCCAAGTCACAACTCTGCTGAGACAACTCGGTGCGACGCCCGTCGACACGGACCTGATCCGTTTTTACCTCGAGCGCGCCGCACAAACCGGCGCCGGAACCAACGCATAACCGGCGCGCGATGGAATTAATTCACACCGTCGCGTGGATGAAGCAGGTGGCGGCCGACGCGCGCCGCAGCGATCGCCTCCTCGGCCTGGTGCCCACCATGGGCGCCCTGCACGAGGGGCATCTTTCGCTGGTTCGCGAAGCGCAGACGCCAGTGCTCGCCCGTGGTCGTCTCGATCTTCGTGAATCCGAAACAGTTCGGCCCATCGGAGGATTTTCAGAAATATCCGCGGACGCTTGAGGCGGACGCCGCGGCGCTCGAAAATCTCGGTGTGGATTGCGTGTTCGCGCCGCCACCCGAGGAAATCTATCCGCCCGGCTTCCGCACATGGGTCGCCGTCGAAGGGCTGAGCGACCGGCTCGAGGGACGCTCGCGTCCCGGCCACTTTCGCGGCGTCACCACCGTGGTGCTGAAGCTTTTCGAAATCGTTCAGCCGCGCTTTGCTTTTTTCGGACGCAAAGACGCGCAGCAGGCCCGCATCATTCGCCAGATGACCGGCGATCTCGATCTTGGCACGGAAATCGTCGTCTGCCCCATCGTGCGCGAACCCGACGGCCTGGCGCTCTCGTCGCGCAACGCATATCTTTCCGCGAGTGACCGCCGCGCGGCGACCGTGCTCTATCGCTCGCTCGCCGGCGTCCGCCGCGAAATCGCGGCAGGTGAACGCGACGTGGTGCATTTGCTGGCGTCGGTGCGCAAAATGATCGAAGCAGAGCCGGGCGTGTCGCTCGATTACGCGGAAGTCGTGGACGCGGACACGCTCGATCCCGCGATGGCGCTGAGGAAGTTGTGTTACGTACTGCTCGCGGCGCGCGTCGGCAGCACGCGCCTGATCGACAACGCGCTGATTGAGCCGGCCGGTGATTCCTTCAACGTAACAATCTAGCGCCGGCGCGATTGCTGCTCAGTTCTCTCGAATCGCGGCGAGAACTTCGGCGGCGTGGCCCTTCGGGGTGACCTTGGGCCAAATCTTGCGGATTTTCCCATCCGGCCCGATCCAGAATGTGGTCCGCACGATTCCGAGAAAAGATTTGCCGAAAAAACTCTTCATCCGCCGTGCCTTGTAGGCATCGACCACTTCGAATTCCGTATCGGCCAGCAGCGGAAAATTCAACTTGTACCGGGTTTTGAATTTCGTCTGGTCCTCAATGGAATCGCCGCTGCAGCCCACCACGGCGGCGTTCAGCGCCTTAAAATCCTTCAGCGCGTCGCGAAATTCGACGGATTCGTGCGTGCAGCCGCTTGTATTGGCCTTGGGATAGAAATAGAGGACCAGGTTTTGGCCGCGGTAGTCCGCAAGAGATACCTTGCTGCCGTCGTCGGCGGTCACGTTGAAACCGGGAGCTGCTTCGCCTTCTTTGGGCACGTTGGGATCTCCAATCGGTTTGACGCGCGAATCAGGATTCCGCGAGCACTCGCTTCAGGATTTCGTTGACCGCCTGAGGATTGGCCTGCCCGCGCGTCTCGCGCATCACCTGCCCGACAAAAAATTTGAACACGCCTTCGTTCCCCGCGCGATACTTGGCCACGTTGTCTGGACTCTTCGCCACCACTTCCCGCGCAATCTTTTCAATCGCGCTCGTATCCGTGATCTGCGATAGCCCTTCGGCCGCGATAATCTCCGCCGCGCCTTTTCCGGTATCGAACATCTTCGCGAATACTTTCTTCCCGCTCGCCGCGGTGATTTCGCCCTTTTCGACTTTCGCCAGCAGCTCGGCGAGCGCCGCAGGTTCAACCGGGCACTCCGCGATATCTTTGCCGGCGGCATTCAGCCGCCGCAGCAGCTCACCGGAAATCCAGCTCGCAGCGGATTTTGCAGGCGCCCCCGCGCGTATGCTCGCCTCGAAATAATCCGCGAGAGCTCGCGTGTCCGTCAGCACTCCCGCGTCGTATGCGGAGATGCCGTACTCGCTCTGGAATCGCGCGACTTTCGCGCCGGGCAATTCCGGCATCAAGCGGCGCACTTCCGCAACAGTATCTTGGGTCACAATGATCGGCAGCAGGTCGGGATCGGGGAAATACCGGTAATCGTGCGCGAATTCCTTCGACCGCATGGGCTCCGTGCGCCCGGCAGCCACGTTCCAGAGCCGCGTCTCTTGCACCACCGCGCCGCCCGATTCCAGCACGCCGATTTGGCGCTCGATTTCGTATTCCAGCGCGTGCGCGAGATAGCGGAAGGAGTTCAGATTCTTCACTTCCGCCTTCGTCCCGAATTTCGGCGCGCCGCGCAGACGCACGCTGACGTTTGCATCGCAGCGCAGCGAGCCTTCTTCCATATTGCAATCGCTCACTTCGGTGTATTCGAGGATCTGTTTCAGCGCAGTCAGGTACGCGTAGGCTTCGGCGGGGGCGCGCAGATCCGGCTCGGAGACGATTTCGATCAGCGGAACGCCGCAGCGGTTGAAATCAATGTAGCTCCAGCGGTCGGAATCCGGAAATCCCTCGTGCAGGCTTTTCCCCGCGTCGTCTTCCATGTGCAGCCGCGTGATGCCGATGCGTTTCTTCTCGCCCCCCACTTCGATCTCGAGCGCGCCTTCGGTCGCCAGCGGGAGCTCGTACATCGAAATTTGATAGCCCTTCGGCAGGTCGGGGTAGAAGTAGTTTTTGCGGGCGAAGCGCGACTGCTCCTGAATCTTGCAGCCGATCGCCAGCGACGCCCGCAACGCCAGCTCCAGCGCACTTTTATTGAACAGCGGCAGTGCCCCCGGCAATCCCAGGCACACGGGACACGTATTCGAATTGGGCGCGGCCCCGAATTTCGTTGAGCAGCCGCAAAACGCCTTCGTCTTCGTCAGTAGTTGAGCGTGCACCTCGAGGCCGATCACGGCTTCGTAGCGCGCCATCACTTCCGGCGAAATGCGAGATGCCTCTTGTGCGGTTCGGCTCATTATAAGCGCAGGATTATAGCATCCGGCCGGGCGGCGCGCTTTTCGCCGATTTTGCGCCCGCCCGACAATTTGGCCGGTGCCGGTGACCTGCTGCCGCTCTACCGCTCGCCGCCCCAAACGTATTTCAGGCCGAGGCGGTAGTTGTAGCCCAATGCAGGATAGCCGACTGCCTCCTGGTAATGGCGATCGAGGAGATTCCCGAAGTGCGCCGTCGCCGAAAGACCGTAGCGAAGCGGCACAATCGTCGCGAGGTCGAGGCGAAAGTAACCGGGATTGCTCGTGATCGGCGGATTGAACCCCAGAAAATCGCTGTCCGTTCGCCGGCCCACATAGCTGCCCATTAGGTTGATGCTAATTCCCCGCTCATGCACGCTGAATATCAGGTTTCCGGAATTGAGCGGCCTCTTCAAGAGCCGATTGCCGGGAACGAGTGCGGGGTCAAATGCATTTGGGGACTTCAACACTCTCGAGTCGTCGTAGGTGTAGTTGCCGGACACATTCAGCCATCGAGTGGCTTTGATTTCGATTGAGGAATTCGACCCAAAAGCGCGGGCCTTGTCGGTGTTGAAATAAGTTCCCGTTCCGAATTCGCAGGCGGAAGTAACGTCGCCTCCCTGAAAGCTGACGATGTCGTAGAACTCGTTCCGAAAGTATGTGACCGACAGCCTCACGCGGTCGGACGCCAGCAGCTGCTCCACCCCCGCATCAAACGTAGCGCTGCGCTCCGGCCGAAGATTGGGATTCCCCGGAAAGCAGGGATCGTTCGAGAAGGACTGGCTGAAATTGGGCTCTTTGATTCCGAGACCGTAGGACGCGCGTAGACGCGTAGCTCCCCAAAAACCCGATCCGTAGCGCACGGCGTAGGAGCCGCCGACCCGCGGCACGACGCGCGTTCCGAAACTGGCGTTGTCCTCGGCGCGAGCGCCGGCCGTGGCCGTGAAGCGTCTCGAGAATTGGTAACGCACTTCGGCGTAGCCAGCCTGGTTATCCCGGTGGCTCTGGCTGCCGGTTTCGACTTCGCTCATGTAACCCGCGGTGATGGCTCCATTGCGAAACGAATACGTGGATTGGCCGTCGAATCCCGCGCGGTTGAAATTGTCCACGAAATTGCCGAATGGGCCGGGCGCGAAGACTCCGAAGAGGTGGAACCGGGATTCGTAGCCCGAAAGGTTGAAATGCCAGCGATCGGTGGCGTCGAACTGCCAGTTCAAATTGGACGAGAAATCATGCAAAGCGCTGCTTTCATCCAAATTCGAGAACTCCGGCCCGAACAGCGTTTGTCCCGGCTGGCCCGCGTCGCTGGCGCTGTTACGGATGCTCAAGCGCAACGAATCGTGGTCGGTGAACTTCCAGCCGAAATTTCCCGATTGCGTGGCGTCGCGAAAGAAATCGTCGGGACCCTGTCCGTTGGAGGCGACATAGCCTCCGCCGACCGAGTAGTCGAACGCACCGAGCAAACCGCTCAATTGTGCGCCGCCGTGGCCGGTTCCGAACGTTCCGCCATCGCCATCGAGGGCCAATTGAGGAGTGGAGGTCGCTCCGCGATGGGTGAATATTTGCACGACTCCCGACATTGCGTCGGAACCGTACAGAGCGCTCGAAGCGCCGTGCACGATCTCGATCTTGTCCACATTCTCGATCGTAAAGCTCGAGAGATCGATGTCCCCGCCCGGTTCGTTCACCGGTGTGCCGTCCACCAGAAATTTCGTGAAATTCGAGTTTCCGCCATCGAGGAAAAACGATGTGACGCCGCCTCCGGGTCCGAGGCGGGAGAAGCTCGTTCCTTGTTCGGACGCAAGCAGATCGCTAAGCAGGATCTCGCGGCGCTCGTCAATTTCCTGCTTGGTGATCACGTCCACCAGATTCGGCGCGGTTTCGGCGGTCGTTGGCTGGGCGGTGTCGGTCACCACGACGGTCGAAGACATTCTTTCCAGTGTCAGCCGTACGTCCCACGTTTTCGCTTCCGCGGCCACGAGCGCGATCTCCCGCTCCACGGGCGTGAACGAGCGATGGTGGATGCTTATCCGGTAGCGCCTCGGCACAAGCGTGAGCAAGAAACTTCCGTCAGGACCGCTTCGCGTCTTAATGATTGGCGAGCTGGAATCGAGAGATTGCGCGGCGATGGTAGCTTCGGTGACGGCCGCTCCGCTCGGATCGGTGAGCGTTCCACGGATGGTGGCGGTTGCTTGTGCGTGGGTGGCTGCGGGGAGAACGAAGAATGTTGCGAACAAGCTTGCCAAAACTGGGTACAGCAAATTCCGTAGTCTCATTGTTTCCTCCGCTCCCTCTCGCGCGGGAGTTGAAGGTTGTCCTGAAACGCACGCGCTTGCCGTGCGCATCCGGATTGAGACTCCGCCGGTCTCCTGGCTCGGCGGATTGTCCCGAAAGATTCGGGACTGCAGCGCGGCCTTCCCATCCCGTCATCGAATCCGTGCGGATTCTCTGTGCGGGTCAGTGGCACGCGCCGAAAACTTTTCCGCCTTACAGTCGCGCGGCGGCGACGGATTTTCACCGTCTTCCCTTGCGCGGAGTCTCCTGTGATTGTGGACGGCGCTCCGTAACCAAGAAAGCGCCGCTTGCGAGGCCCAGAGCCGCCCCGCGAATTCGTGCGTCAATCCCAAACCGTGTTCAGTGATTCCCTCCCAGAATCACCCTCGGACGCCCGTTCGCTCGCATTTCCACTTCGAGCGGCGCCTCGAAAACCTCTTCCAGCAGCGCGCGGTCATAGACTTCCGCCGGCGTGCCCACGCGCAAGCATTTGCCCTTGTGCAGCAGCACGATGCGATCGCAAAATTCCGCTGCCAAATTCAGCTCGTGGGTCACCACCAGAACGGTGTAGCGGCTTTCATCGGCCAATCGCCGCAGCCGTCGCAGCAATTCCACTTTCCCGCCAATGTCGAGGTGCTGCGTCGGTTCGTCGAGCAGCAGCAACGACGGCTGCTGCGCCAGCGCGCGCGCCAGAATCACGCGCTGCTTTTCGCCTCCGGAAAGCTGATCCATCCACCGGTCCCGCAGCGCATCCGCTCCCACCTGCGCCAGCGCGTTTCCGGCGAGCAAGCAATCTTCCTCCGACTCGAACCGCAGACGCTTTCCGTATGGATAGCGCCCCTGCAGCACGTATTCCCACACGCGCAGTGGAAAAAGCAGCTCGCTTTCCTGCTGCACCAGCGCAATCCGCTGCGCGCGCGTCCGAGTATCGAGCATGCTGACTTCGACGCCGTCCACCTCGATGCGCCCCGAAAGCGGCCTCGCCATTCCCGCCAGCAGCGTCAGCAGCGTGGACTTACCGCTCGCATTCGGGCCCAGAATCGCGACGATTTCCCGCTGCTGCGCCTCGAAGCTTGTCGGACCCAATGTGAATTTCGGCGCCGATCGGTCTGTCGCCGCATACGCGTAGCTGGCTTGCTCCACCTTCAGGCGCACGCCCGAAGTCCCCGGCGCCATGATCGCCGGCGATGCGGACGCCGCGCCCCTTCCCGCGACCGTGTTCATCGCACCCTCCGCCGCATCAGATAAATGAAGACGGGCGCCCCCGCCAGCGCCGTCATCGCGCCAACCGGCAATTCAGTGGGACTCACGATCGTGCGCGCCAGCGTGTCCGCCAGCACCACCAGAATCGCGCCGCCAATGGCCGACGTCGGAATCAGCAGCCGGTAATCGGTGCCAAACATCATGCGCATCAGGTGCGGCACCAGCAGTCCCACGTAACCGATCGTGCCGCTCACCGAAACCGCGAGTCCCGTCAGCACGGAAGCCGCGATGTAGACGACCAGCTTCACGCGATGCACGTTCACGCCCAAATGCCGCGCTTCTTGTTCACCCGTCAGAATCAAGTTCAAGTCGGACGACGTCGCGTAAATCGCTCCCGCCGCAAGCACGAAAACCAGAAATAGTCCCTCGAACCACGGCAGCGGATTCGACGGCAGCGTCGAGCCGAGATCGCCCATCAGCCAGAACGCCATTCCCCGCAGGTCGCGCCCGCTCAGCGTCGTCATCAAAAACATGATGATCGCGGAAAGAAAAGACGCGGCGACGATCCCGGCAAGGAGCAGCGTCCCGCTGTCGAGTTGCCCACCGCGGCGCCCGAGAAAATAAACCGCCGCGGTCGTGGCCGCGGCCCCGGCAAATGCGGCCAATTGAATCGCGCCCGGTGTGTGCGGCGCCACGATCAAGCTGATGATTGCGCCCAGCGCCGCGCCGCTCGATACGCCCAGCACGTACGGATCGGCCAGCGGATTCCGCAGCAGCGCCTGAAAGCCCGAGCCGGCGGTCGAAAGCGACGCGCCCACCAATATTCCGAGCAGGATGCGAGGCAGTCGAATTGTGAACACGATCGATCTGTACTCGCCCGGAATGTCGTTCCAGCGGCCAATGGCGCCGCTGAAAAGCGTCTTGACGATGTCCGTAATCGAAATCGGATAGGCGCCCATGCGCAGCGAGATGACCGTCGCCACAAACAATACGACGCCGAGCGCAGCGCAAATCCACGCAACTCGTCGCGGCGTTAGCGGGCGCACGTGGCTACATCCTTAGCTGGACAATAGCGGCGCGTTTCAAACCCGCCCCTACGGAGTCAATTTCATGCTGTGCGTAGAGAGTGTCTCGCCCGCCTCGCGAGTTTCGGCCATCGTCCGCCGCAAACGCTTCCGGATGCACGTCGTGCGCCAGCTGCTCGATCACGTCCACCAATCCCGGTGAAGGCCGCACGACCTCTTCGCTAACATTGACCACGTGCCCCCTCTCGACGGCGTCAAGGTCCCGCCATACCGGGCGCGCGCGCAAATCCGCAAGCTCCGTGGACACGCCTCCGCCATGATCCTCGGTGAAAACGATGTAGTCCGGCTGCAGCCGCACTACTTCTTCAAGGCTCAAGTGCGGCCAGTTCTGCTTCGATACCAGCACGGATTCGGCGCCGGCCCATCGCAGCGCGTCCGCAATGAAAGTGTTTTGCCCGATCGTCTGCAGCGGTTCCAGCCAGACCACAAATAGCACGTGAACCATCGGCCGCTCGCTCAGCCGCGCGTGCAAAGCATCGAGCCGTTGCTGCATCCGGCTAACCAGTTCCGTTCCCTGCTGCGCGGCGCCAATCACCTCGGCCACGTGGCTGGTCGAATCCAGCATCCCGCGAACCGTTTGCGGATCGCTCGTGTAGACCGCAATTCCGAGTTGCTTCAGCGCGTCGGCCGTCTCAAGTGTGTTGATCGACGTTGTCGCCAGCACCAGATCGGGATGCAAGGCCACTATTGTTTCGAGGTTGGGATTCTGCGGATTGCCCACGTGCGGCTTCAATTTCGCGGCCGGCGGCGTGTCGCAAAAATTGGTGTCGCCCACCAGCCGGTCCCCAAGTCCCAGCGCGTAGATCGTCTCGGTCAAATTCGGCGCCAGCGTCACGATCCGTTTCACTTCCGCAGGGACTTTCACTTCGCGCCCCACCTCGTCGATGACCGTGCGGCTCGTATCCGGCGCGGCAAATGCGCGCGGCGCCGCGCTCACAATCAGCGCGCCCACAATCGCCGCCGTTACGAATCGTCCATGCCAGACTCGCATCAACTTCTCGTCTCCAAATAAAAAAGCCTCGCGAGAATAGCGAGGCGCATCGCCACACCCCTTCTCGCGAAGAGTGTCAGCTTCTACAAGTTTTGGCAGGTCACCTGACTTTCGGCTTCGCACTTGCCCTGAGAATCCGCCCGTGGTGGATTCGAATGGGTGCAGCGCCTGCCGATCACAGTGGCGGGACCGTGGCCGATTTTCACGGCCTTCCCACTACCAAAACCAATTCACTTGTCGAACGCGAGTTTATGCCGTGCTCGCGCGCGTGTCAATCCGCGCCAGCTGACCTAAGTATTCTTCTTTTGGAAGTCGTCAGGGCACGGCTTCAGCCGTGCCGTATTGCCATGCACACCGAAGGGGTTGTAGCCCCTGAGGTCTCTGCGGCTGCAACTCAGCGGTTCTTCCACTGCGGGGCGCGCTTTTCGACGAGCGCTCGCAAACCTTCCTGCGAATCTTCGAGCTCGGCAAGCTCGTTCAAGAAAACTTTCATCGAGTTGCGAACGCCTTCGCGCAGCGGCAATCCCAAGCTGCCCATGATGGCTTTCTTCGCCATGGTCAGCACCGGCGCGGACTGCGCCGTCACCTTCGCGATCACGTCGTCCACTTTCTTCTGCAGCTCGTTTTCGGGCACCAGCCAGTTCACCAGTCCCAGCTCGCGCGCGCGTTCAGCCGACATCGCTTCGCCCGTCAGCACAAGCTCCAGCGCCTGTTTCGGTCCCAGAATGTAGGGAAGGATCGCCGCGGCCAGCGGCGGAAAAACTCCCAGCTTGATTTCCGGCTGCGCGAATCGCGCCTTGGGCGTCGCCACCACCAGGTCGCCCAACGCCGCCAGCTCCGCGCCTCCGCCGAGCGCCGGCCCGTTCACCACCACCAGCAGCGGCTTCGACGTATCCAGCATCGCGGAAAACGCCATGTGAAAGGCGTCGAGCAATTGAAACACGCGCCGCTGCGTGTATTCGCCGAGCTCGATACCGCCGCAAAATGTCTTCCCGGCGGATTCGAGAATGATGAGCTTGATGTTGTACTGCTCGCCGAGGATATTGATGCCGGAGGCCAGCTCGCAGAGCATCCGTTCGTTCAGCAGGTTGTGGTCGGGACGATCGAGCGTGAGCCGCGCAACCTCGCCTTCGATGCGCACCTTCACGAACTGGAATTCTTCGATTTTCGGCGCCACCAGCGCCAGCGTTCCGAGGACTTCGACACCTGCTCCGCGCTTCTGCTGATGCGTGTCCATGGAAATCGCTCCGGTCTAGGGGCTCTTCACAAAAAACTCTCTAAGAGCACTCCCGAAAGGTTAGACCGTTTCGATTTCGACCGCCACGCCCAATCCGCCGGACACACACAATGTGGCAAGACCCCGCCGACCTGTCCGCGGGCTGGCCTCTTGGCCAGTGCCCTGTCCCGTTGGCCGCCGGAGTTCGTGAATCAGGGTTGTCAGAATTCGGCTGCCCGTGCACGCGATGGGATGCCCCAGCGCGATCGCACCCCCGTTGGGATTTAGCCGCTCACGATTGAAGTGCAGATCGCGGTCGCACGCCAGCACCTGCGCGGCGAATGCCTCGTTCAGTTCGACCGCATCGTAATCTTCCACCTTCGTGCCGGTGCGTTTGCTCAGGTTCCGCACCGCAGGAACCGGGCCGATGCCCATCACGCGCGGATCCACCGCCGCGATGGTCGCGTCGACGATCCGCGCAATTGGCGTGAGCTTCAATTCGCGCACTTTTTCCTCGCTCGCCAGAACCACCGCCGCCGCGCCATCCGTGATGCCACTCGAATTCCCCGCGCTCACGCTGCCTGTTTTGCTGAACACGGGCGGCAATTTCGCGAGTGCCTCGAGCGTCACGTCTCCGCGCACGTGCTCGTCTTTGTCCAGCCGCGTCACGTTGCCCTTCTTGTCCTTCACGTCGATCGGCACCATCTCAGCCTTGAAATGGCACTCCGCAGCGGCTCGCGAAGCCCTCCTGTGGCTTTCGAGCGCGAACACGTCCTGCTCGTCGCGCGAAATCTTGTACTGCTCGGCCAGAATCTCCGCCGTCTCTCCCATGATGAGCTTTGATATCGGGCAGACGAAGCCGTCGCGATATATCGCGTCAATCAGCGGCTGGTTGCCCAGCTTGAATCCCCAGCGCCCTTCGACGAGATACGGCACGCGGCTCATGGACTCCGCGCCGCCCGCCACAATAATCTCCGCCGCGCCCGTCAGAATTTCCTGCCAGCCGAGCACCACCGCGCGCAATCCCGATGCGCACGCCATGTTTATCGTAAACGCGGGCACGTCGTCTCCCAGCCCCGAGCGCCACGCGACTTGCCGCGCCGGGTTCGGCCCCACGCCCGCCGGCCGCGCGTTCCCAAAAATCACTTCGTCCACATGCCACGGCATTCCGTTGCCGTTACCCGTGCCCTTTTCATTTTGCTTGTCATTCCGAGGGACGCCATCGGCGCCCCGAGGAATCTCTCTTCCAGCATCCGTCACTGGCGCATGTTCAAATTCTCCCGGCGTCCGCTCCGCCGGCAGCGGCAATCCAAACGCGCGCTCCAGCGCCGCGCGCACCGCAATCGTTCCCAGGTCCGGGTGCGTGAACTCCGCGAGCATCCCACCGAATTTCCCAATCGGCGTTCGCACCGCGCTCACAATGTAAACAGTATTCGCCATATTTCACGGGATGTTAGCACAGCTGTCCGCGCTTCAAAGACGTCCGGCGTCCTCGACCCGAAGCAGTTAAATCCTCTCTCCTATCGCACCTCTCTTCCGGCACAAACGGCGGATCGGCAGCACAATTTGCATGGTTGTAGCACCCGTCGCGCTTCGGTTTTTGCCACAAGGCTGCGCTCTAAGGCACGCAACTACTGGCACTTGTACGATGACGGCGGCGTTGGCAGGACCGTTGCTACCCCGGTACTGCGGGCAGCACTTATACACATTCGGTCTGCTACGGCCCTCAGAAGGAGGATGGCGATGGTAAGAGAAGCTCTTATTCAGAATCACGCTGACGGCATCTCGAACCGTCATTTCCACGCGCCCCAAAGAAGGAAACTTTTCCAAACACAAGCGGAAGAGGTCGAGGCGCGCATCCAGCAGTTGAGCGATCGCTTCAAGAATCTGAACTCGCCTGCAAACTTCGTCTGGCTCAAGGATGCACCGTACCTTCACGATCCCGATCTCGATTTCTACGTAAAGGTCGAAGCGGTGCGCTGGATGTTGCGCATCGCCAAACACATGAGCGAACCCGCGCGCGAGGTGGTGTTCCTGCGAATTGAAAACTCCCTGCGGCAACTCGAAGCCGCCGTTGAATCGGGGCTTCGTGCCGCTGAACCCTTCGCGGAATCCGCCCGCCCCCGTCGCGCGGCCTGCGCTTAGCGCTCTCGTGCAAGTCTCGGTCCCTGCCTCCGGCGTTTTGTGCGGCGCTTTGCGTTATACCCGTGGTGATTGCCACCGCCTCCAAACGCATGTAATATCGCGCCCACAAATTGAAATCTAAATTTGGGTGGACCCAGGGGGCCGAGGTGCGTACAAGAGAGATGCAAACGAAGAGTTTCGTTGGTGCAGTTGCGCAGTTGACCGCAGTACTTGCGTTATCGGTTTTGATCTCATCCGTAGCACGCGCGCAAGCCAAAGCCGAAGACTATCCTCCACCGAAGCCGGCTTTCCCCGGCCAGACCAACGCCCCAGCGCCCGCGAAGCCGTCCCCGGCGCTCAAAGTCGAGACGATCATTTCACGCTTCAACGGACCATGGTCGCTCGCACTTCTGCCCAACGGCAAAATCCTCGTCAGCGAGCGTTACGGCTTCCTCCGCGTCGCGGAGATGAACGGCTTTTATTCGGCGCCCATCGCCGGTGTGCCGGATACGAAGATCGTCGCTGCCGAGTCGCTCCACGACGTGGTCGTCGATCCCGATTTCGCCCACAATCGCATGATCTATTTCACGTATTTCGCGCCGCCACCGGGTGAAACGCCAGGCTCCTGGCCGCTCGAATATTTCTACGGCAACGTCTGGAAAGCCTCCGTCTCCGAACGCCGCACCATGCGCGTCGGCGAAGAACGCCTGGCCCGCGCGCGCCTCAGCGAAGATGAGCGCCGCCTCGAAAACGTCGAAGTGCTGCTGGACGGCGTCAACCGCCGCATCGTCTTCGCGCCCGACGGCACGCTCTTCATCACCGGCGCCGACCGCTTCCGTTTCTACGAAGCGTCCTACGACGGCACGGATCACGAAATCCTCGATCCCGATATACTCCGCAATTTCACCGGACGCGTCGCGCGCATCAATAAGGACGGCTCGATTCCCAAGGACAATCCGTTCCTTGACCAGCCGACCGTCCTGCCTGAAACCTATTCCTACGGCCACCGCGATCCCGAAGGCGCGGCGATCAATCCCACGACTGGCAAACTCTGGGTGATCGAGCACGGCCCTCTCGGCGGCGATAAAATCAGCATCATCAAGCCCGGTGGAAATTACGGCTGGCCCAACGTCAGCTACGGTCGCCGCTACAATGGCGACCTGATCGCAGGCACCGGCGCGACGCAGAAGCCCGGCGTCGAGCAGCCCGTCTACTTTTGGTATCCGGACATCGCGCCCTGCGGATTGATCTTCTACACCGGCGACATGTTCCCGGAGTGGAAGGGCAACGTCCTGGTCGGTGGAATGGGAGCGAAAAGTCTGATTCGCCTCGTGCTCGATGGCGACAAAGTCGTCGCCGAAGAGCGCCTGCTCAAGGATCTGAACCAGCGCGTCCGCGAAGTGCAGCAAGGACCCGACGGCGCGCTCTTCATCCTGCTCGACGACGGCCGCCTCATCCGCGTCTCGAGAAAATAGCGCGCCGATCGGCACGCAATGCTCGTAGGGGCGGGTTTCAAACCGCCCCTACCATCTTCGTGACCGATTCGGTATCCTCATCCTCGTCATGAAGGCCTACGAAATACCGAAGGGCGCGACCAAGCTTGAAGACCTGCGTAAGGCCGAACGCCCCGATCCGAAGCCGGGGCCAAGCGACGTCCTTGTCCGCATCCGCGCTGCCGCGCTCAACTACCGCGACCACGCCATCCTTACTGGAAAATATCGCTATGACTCCGACCACGACACGATCCCCTGCTCCGACGGCGCGGGCGAAGTAGTCGCTGTCGGCGCGGGCGTCACTCGTTTCAAGCCGGGCGACCGCGTGATCCCCACCTTCTTCCAAGTTTGGATTGACGGTGCGCCACCAAAGAATCGCGGCGCTCTCGGCTCTCCCCTCGACGGCACTCTCGCCGAACTCGTCGCGTTGCATGAAGACGGCTGGGTCGCCATGCCGAAAAGTCTTTCATTCGAGGAAGCCGCGACGCTTCCCTGCGCCGGGCCCACGGCCTGGAACGCCTTGATGAACGTCGGCACGCGCGTCAAGCCGGGCGACACGGTTCTGAGCCTCGGCACCGGTGGCGTTTCGATGTTCGCGCTGCAATTTGCGCGGGCAGCCGGCGCGCGCGTCATCGTCACGTCGTCGAGCGACGCGAAAATTGAATGTGCCCTCGCACTCGGCGCATCCGACGGCGTGAACTACAAAACGCATCCCGATTGGGAAAAGGAAGTCATCGCGCTGACCGGCGGTCGCGGCGTGGATTGCGTGATCGAAAATGGCGGCGTGGGCACGCTGGCCCGCTCATTTGAATGCCTCGGTTACGGCGGCAAGGTGGCGCTGATCGGCGTGCTCGCGGGCCCGCAGGGCAACGCCAATCCCCACGACCTCATGTTCAAGAACGCCAGCCTTCACGGCATCGGCGTTGGCAGCCGCGCCAGCCTCGAGCAGTTAATTCAGGCCATCGAGGTCAACCACATCAAGCCCATCATCGAAAAGGTTTTTCCGTTCGACCAGGCCGCCGACGCCTTCCTCCTCCAGGCCTCCGGCAACTTCCTGGGCAAGATCGTGATCGCCGTCTGACCGGCCCGGCCGGCTGGAATCCGGCAATGTCGGATTTCGCCAAATTCAGATGCAACGACCATTGGTCATCTGAAATTATCCGCTAACGCTTTCCCACCGCTTGCCGATAGGTAAAATGAGAGGCACTCTACCCATGAGCATTGCGATTAGTCCCGTGAAAAGCACTACCGCAGTAAGCCAGACCACTCAGACGACCCAAGCGACCAAGAACGCGAAGGCTCCGTCGCAAACCTCCGCGATTCCAAATGACACAGTCGCGCTCAGCCAAACTGCCAAGCAGGCGCCGCCGGCAACTCCGGCACCCAAGGCGAGCGGCGACGTGGACCACGACGGCGACAGCCGCTAAATCGCGCATTATTAGAAGATCGATCGTCTGGTCGTCGCGCGGTCAGAAGCCGCGCGGCGCACCGGCGACCTGCGTCAAAATCCAACGACTCTCGTTCCATTCCTCCTGAGAAATCCGCGCGCATTCTTCGTGTTATGATCCGCGGCATCAATTTGCGTTTCCGCTGGGCGCGCGATCCGATGCGCCAGCGGGAGGAGATGCGATGGACCGCAAGCGCCGGGATTTTCTGTCTGCCACTGCTGCGGCGGTGACTCTTTCGGCCGGTCTTCCGGCGACATTCGCGAACGCCGCCGAGTCTTTGTCTCATCCAGGCGCGGCGCAAGCTGCATCCGCGCAAGCGCCCGCGTCCGCCCCTGCTGCAGGAAGTTCCACTTACGCCGCGCCCACGGAAATCAAAGCCATTGAGTTCATCAATCTCCGCGAACTCGAGCCCGCGGCACAGAAAGTGATTCCTCCGGGCGGTTTCGGCTACATCTCCAGCGCCGCCGGCGACGAATGGACGAAGCGCGAAAACGAAGCGGCATTCAAGCGCGTCACCATCGCGCCGCATTATCTCAGCGGCTATAAGGACGCCGACCGCTCGACCACGCTTCTCGGCTCGAAGCTGGCGATGCCGATGATGGTTTCCGCCATGGCCGCGCACGCCATGGCGCACGAATCGGCCGAAATCGGCTCGGCGAAAGGCACCAACGCGGCCGGTGCGCTCTATTGCGCGGCGTCGCTCTCCACAAAGACTCTCGAGGAAATCGCGCAGGCGTGTCCCGGCCCGAAGTGGTTTCAGATCTATCTGCCCGCCGACCGCGGCAAGGCCGCCGATATCCTCGGCCGCGCCAAGGCCGCGGGCTACACTGCCATCGTCCTGACGATTGACACGGTCGTGGCAAGCAATCGCGAAACAGATCGCCGCAATCGCTTCGTCTCGCCGTTCCCTAGCGGAAATTTTCCGGGACAAAATGGCGGCTACGGCCGCGAACCCATCAAGCGCGATCTCGATTGGGACGATGTCGAGTTCATCCACAAAACGACTGGCTTGCCTGTGCTGCTGAAAGGCGTGATGACGCCGGACCTCGCCGTCGCCGCCGTCGAGCACGGCTGCGCGGGCATTCAGGTGTCGAACCACGGCGGGCGCCAGCTCGATGACGTCTCCGCCTCCATCGCCGTGCTGCCGCGAATCGCGGATGCCGTGCACGGGCGCGCGGTCATCGTCATTGACGGCGGCGTGCGCCGCGGCCAGGACGTTTTTAAATCGCTGGCTCTTGGCGCGAATCTCGTCGCCATCGGTCGGCCGGTGTTGTACGGCCTGTCGCTTGGCGGATGGATGGGCGTGCAGGCCGTGTTCCAGCATCTCGACGCCGAACTCGAAATGACCATGCGCCTCGCCGGCGCCCGCACCATCGCCGAAATCTCGAAAAAATACATCGCCGCGTAGTGCGGCTTGATTGCGGCCGCTTTTCCATGGACCCTGCTTCTCAATCCGAGTAGCATCGAGCCATGAAATGTTCTCTTGCAGGTTGCTCGCGCCCGGCAGACAAAGAGTGCGTCGAGTGTTCGCAATCCTTCTGTCCGGAGCACCTCGAGATTTGCGGCTTGTGCGAGGCGCCCGTCTGCCACGACTGCCGCGAAGCGCACCAGTCAAATCCGTTGCACATCCAAGACACACCAAGCGCCTGACCCGGGTCTTCAGACCCGAGGTTTTTTCGGGTACGGGCCGAAAGGCCTCGCCTCTGAAGAGGCGAGCTACATGACCGCGGTGCACGAAAAAGTGTGACACTTTGTTGGGGTCGCTTTCCTTTGTTTTCAATGAGTTAGGAGGAAAAAGACTCGGCATGGTGTGACACTTAATTCGGGAATTCTGCGGCGGGATTCTGGCGGAGTCTTCTCTTTTGGCAAGGGCTTTGGTCGTCTGCCGAACCGCAGGGGCCGTCCGACAAGACCCACGGCACAAATTCCGGATTCGCTGCGGCGTCCAGCCTCCGCGAAGGCCTTCGGCAGAGCGGTAGATTTCTGTCGGACGGGCTTATGGCGGGGCTTAAGCCCCGCCCTACAAGGCAAGAACGAGACCTGAGGCCCAGGGTTAAAACCCTGGGAAAAAGAGGCTGGCTTTTCGTGGGGCCTAGGCCCCACGCTTCCACCGCGAGGCCCTTCAAATTCGCACAGACAAGGATTGTCTGTGCCACTAGGGACGCACGGATAGCGCCGCGTTCGTCGCGAATGCGAGAGCGTCAAATGCTTCATCAGTTGTTCTCGTTGGACGCCGCTTGAGTCCCGGTCAGGAAGTACCGGGATCTTCGATCCCATGCGTTCGCGGGACACGTTCGGCCCGCCTGGAGCGGGCTCAGTGCAAGCGCGGCGTCTTCGTCCCGGTTGGACTGCACCGGGACTTCGTTCGTGCCCTTCCCGAAGGAAGGGGGCGTTCTTCACGCTACAGGAATTTCGCGCGCGAATCTGCTGGCAGGAAGTACAGAAACGGTACAGGTGAGAAAGCGACTGGCCGCGGCGAACACTAGACATCACGCAATCCACTGGAGTACAAGCTTGTACCTGAGCTACCAGACGAGACAGAATGTAGGCTGAGGTCGCTATGACTCGCGTCGAAGCAACCCCAACGCCTTCACTCCTAACCTGGGCAAGAGAGTCAGCAGGCATGTCTCTCGAGGCTGCGGCTAGGAAGCTCGGAGTCCGGGTCGAGCAATTATCTTCCTGGGAAAAGGCCGACTCTCGCCCCAGCATCCCGCAGTTGAGAAAAATTGCCGAGGCTTATCGACGCCCTCTCGCGGCGTTCTACTTGCCGGAACCTCCAAAACGATTCGAGGTAATGCATGACTTCCGTAGGCTGGCCAGAGACGCCGGCATTCCCCAACGCACCCCGCAATTGGCGCTCGAAGTACGAAAAGCCTATGACCGAAGAGAATGGGCTCTGGAGCTGTGGGCCGAGCTTGACAGCCCGATCCCGCTATTCTCCGCGGTCACGACGCTGAACGGCGCCGTCGAAGAGGCAGCCGCTCGCCTACGGAGCGAATTGCACATTACGATCGAAGAACAGGCTGGTTGGCGACAAGAAAATGAGGCGTTCAGAGGGTGGCGCAATAAGGTAGAACGGGCAGGTGTTCTGACGCTCCAGGCGACGACTTTAGCGTTGGACGAAGTCCGCGGATTCTCGATAAGCATGAGCCCGCTTCCCGTAGTCGTGGTGAATATCAAGGATGCCCCACGCGGACGTATTTTTACGCTGCTTCACGAGCTGACACACATAATGTTGAAGGAAGGTGGCATCTGCGATTTTCACGACGCCGATGTCGAAGCCTATTGCAATAGAGTTGCGGGCGCAGCATTGTTCCTGCGCGAATCGCTCCTTCGATCTCCGACCGTTCGCAATCATGCCAAGAACGATCCGAACTGGTCCGATGCCGAGCTACGGGACCTTTCGCGGCAATTCGGCGGCAGTCGTGAAGCTGCGCTGGTCAGACTGCTGACTTTGCGGCTTACGACCCAATCGTTTTACGACCGGATGCGACAGGAATTCCTGCGCCAATACGAGACGCTTCAGAAAGAGAAGGAGGAATCCGAAGGCTTCGCGCCCCCTCATGTCATTGCGCTTTCCAGCGCGGGTCCCCTTTTCACTAGTCTGGTGCTGGAGAACCTGAACCGCGAAAAAATCACTGCCAGCGATGTGAGCGATTATCTTCAGATCAGACTGAAGCACCTCAAGGATCTCCAGCGCGAGTATTCCAAGGTAGGCCGGTAAGCGTTGCGTGGCTTTCAGCTTAGACACGAGCGGGCTCCTCGACGCGTGGGTGCGTCACTATCCTCCCGATGTATTTCCGGCGATTTGGGCCTTGATGGATGATGCGGCTAACAAGGGAGAAATAGTTGTGGTCGATGAGGTCCTGCGAGAAGTCGAAAGAAAAGACGATGGCCTTGTCGAGTGGCTCAAAGAGCGTCAGTCAATGATCGTCCCGATAGATGAAGCCCTACAGCGCCACGTAATGGAAATAATGGGCAAGTATAGTCGGCTGGTAGACAGTAGGAAAAACAGATCCGGTTGCGATCCATGGGTAATAGCGTTGGCACGCGAACGCGAGCTAACGGTGGTGACTGCGGAGAAGGCCACCGGAACCCTAGTCAAGCCGAAGATCCCAGATGTCTGTCACGATCTGGGAATACCTTGCATAGAGATCATCGACTTCTTCCGTAGGCAGGGCTGGAAGGTCTGAGTTCACCGGAGCCTGTACCGTGGTGCTGCCCACGCCCCACCAAACTGCCCACGAATCACGAGTTGTGAATCGCAAGTCACGGATTTCGATTCACCGATCACCAATCACTACTCACGAATCACGAATTTCGGTATCCTCTCTAACCTATGCATGACCTGGGATTTGTGCGCGAGCACATGGACGTGATCGAGAAGATGGCGCGGGACCGCGGGGTCGCGCTCGACCTTGCGCCTTTCCGCGAGCTCGACGCCGAACGCCGGAAGATCATCACCTCGACTGAGCGGATGAAGGCGGACCGCAACAAGGCGAGCGAGGAAATCGGGATCTGAATGGGGGCAGCCACGCGGAAGGGCGACACCCCAGCCGGGCAGGGAACGCAGTCGCGCTGAGGATTCTCGCGCGGATGAAGCAGGTGTCCGAGCAGATCAAGGCCGACGACGAGAGCGTGGCGGCGCTCGACGAGCGGATGAAATATTTTCTGCTGACGATTCCGAATATTCCGCACGCGAGCGTGCCGGTGGGGCACGGCGCCGCGGACAACGTGGTGGTGCGCACGTCGGGCGCGCCGCCGAAATTCGACTTCACGCCGCGGCCGCACTGGGAGATCGGCGAGCGCTGCGGGATCCTGGATTTCGAGGCGGCGCAGAAGATGACCGGCGCGCGGTTCGCCGTGTACAAGGGCCTGGGCGCGCGGATGGAACGCGCCATCGCCAATTTCTTTCTCGACCTGCACACGCGCGAGCACAGCTACACGGAAATCCTGCCGCCGTTTCTGGTGAATACGGCCGCGCTGACCGGCGTGGGCCAATTGCCGAAATTCGCGGCCGATATGTTTCATCTGGAGGGCACGGACCTGTGGCTCACGCCGACCGCCGAAGTGGAGCTGACGAACCTCCACCGCGACGAGACGCTCGACGCCGATTCGTTGCCTATAAAGGTGTGCGCGTGGACGGCGTGCTTCCGGTCCGAGGCCGGCGCGGCGGGAAAAGACACGCGCGGCATCAAGCGCCAGCACCAGTTCCAGAAAGTGGAGCTATTCAAATTCACGCGCCCGGAGCAAAGCTACGACGAGCTGGAAAAGCTGGTGCGCAACGCGGAAAAATGCCTGGAGCGGCTGGGGCTGCACTACCGCGTGATGCAACTCTGCACCGGCGACATGGGCTTCGCGTCGTCGAAGACCTACGACATCGAGGTGTGGCTGCCCTCGTCGGGCGAGTTCATGGAGATTTCGTCCTGCTCGAATACGGAGGCGTTTCAGGCGCGGCGGTCGGGGATTCGGTTCAAGCCGAAGGGCGGCAAGAGCGAGTACGTGCACACGCTGAATGGATCCGGCCTTGCCGTGGGGCGCACGTGGATCGCCATCGTGGAGAATTTCCAGCAGGCCGATGGCTCGGTGAAGTTGCCGGAGGCGCTGTGGCCGTACATGGGAGCGGAGAAGATTCCAGCGAAGGACTGAGAAGCGCGGAGACAGGCAGAAACTCAAGTGCTTGCTGCGATAGAGACGGCGCACTGGAAGGCGCTTCGCGCCGTTCTTTTTGTCGGAGCTGAAGCTCCGACCCCCAAAGTGCGGCGGGCGAGTTCGGGGAACGGCGAGGGCGTCTCGGATGATGGGTGCCAGGTCTGGGCTAACCCTACTGGGTTCGGCGGGTAAACCTACACCCGAGACCTGACACCAATCTACATCTTGGCGTTGGCCCTTCGACTTCGCTCAGGACCAACCTTACATCTTGGC
Source organism: uncultured Acidobacteriota bacterium (assembly GCA_963752925.1). GTDB lineage: Bacteria > Acidobacteriota > Terriglobia > Acidiferrales > UBA7541 > Palsa-295. The sequence goes on from CAVVZY010000010.1 coordinate 416,573, forward strand.
GTTGGCGATGCTGTCCACTTGAAGCGAACCGTCGTCGTTCACGTGGCCGGTGAGCTTCACTTCCTGGCCGACGTTCTTTTCGCCATTGACTGAGTCCTGATTCTTGATGGCGAGAACTTTTTTGTCCGCGGAATTGACGAAAACGTACTTGGAGCCGTTCTTGATGCAGGTCGCGTTGCAGGCCTTGTGGTCTGCACTCATGCCCTTGGCGCCGCAGTGATCGTCGCTGATCCAGCCGGTCCAGGTCATCGTCTTTTGGTCGGCGATGGTGGCCAGGCTGAGCGTGGCGAAGAACACTGCGAGCAAACCAAACGTACCGATGGCTTTCTTCATGTTCACTTTCCTCCTCAGGATTGCAACGGGCCAAAGGGCAAGCCTTGGCCGGGGGACCCGCTCCATAATCCGTCCCACAGAGTGTAATCCGCGCAAGAGGCGAAATCATCCATGGAAATTTCAGGGCATGGCGCTACGCGCGGCCGATCAAGATCGTGGGGCCGGCCGGATGCGGCGGCTCATGCAGAACGAGAACCTAGCCATCTGAGCGCTATCTGGGAATGAGTTAACACTAGTATTTACAATTACTTACGAGAATGGCGGCGATGGGGCTGACAAGATATGTTACTTGTATGCCTCGGACGTGCGGCTTTTACACTGGTTTTCATTGACATCCTCGGCCGCTTCGCTAAACTTCGATTCTCGCGGGACTTACAAGCACTCGGCCAGTTCCGAAGGCACACAAAAGCGGTTCGAAGCAGCGCAGAGCTTCCCACCCCAGGAGGAAGGCAAGATGGCGACGGTTGCCAAGGCGGCCCCCCAACCAGTACCCCGAATTGCACCCCGCGAGGATTTGAACCCGTTCCGCATCGCGCAGATACAATTCGATCTCGCCGCTGAGTACCTGAAGCTCGACGCGGGACTGCGACAAATTTTGCGCACGCCGAAGCGCGTGCTGGAAGTATCCATCCCCACGAAGATGGACAACGGGCAGATAAAGGTTTTTACGGGATATCGCGTGCAGCACAACGTGACGCGCGGCCCCGCGAAGGGCGGGCTTCGCTACCACCCGGGCGTTACGCCGGATGAAGTGAAGGCGCTGGCGATGTGGATGACGTGGAAAACCGCCGCGGTGAACATTCCCTTCGGCGGCGGCAAGGGCGGAGTGATCTGCGATCCGAAGCGAATGAGCAAACCGGAACTCGAGCGAATGACGCGGCGGTATACCTCTGAAATTCTGCCCATCATCGGACCCGAACAGGACATTCTTGCGCCCGACGTCTATACGGATTCGCAGACGATGGCGTGGATGATGGACACGTACTCGATGACGAAGGGCTATTCGGCGCTCGGCGTGGTGACGGGGAAGCCGGTCTCGATCGGCGGCTCCGAAGGACGCAAGGACGCGACGGCGCGCGGATGCCTGGTGGTCGTGGAAGAGGCGTGCAAGGTGAAGAAAATGTCGCTGCGCGGTTCGAGCGTGGCGATTCAGGGATTCGGCAACACCGGCTCGCAGGTAGCGCGGCTGTTTGCGGAGAAAAAGGCGCGCGTGGTCGCGATCAGCGATTCTCGCGGCGGCGTGTTCAATTCGCGCGGGATCGATCCGTTGAAGGCCATGCGCTACAAGGAACGCTCGGGCACGGTAGTCGGCATGCCGGGCACTTCGCGGATTTCCAACGACGACCTGCTGACGATGAAGTGCGACATTTTGGTTCCGGCGGCGCTTGAAAATGTGATCACGCTGAACAACGCCGACCAGATCAAGGCGAAAATCGTCGCCGAGGCCGCGAACGGACCGACGACTCCACACGCCGATGAAGTTCTGGCGCGCAAGGGAATCCTGCTGCTGCCCGACATTCTGACCAACGCGGGCGGAGTGACCGTCAGCTACTTCGAATGGGTGCAGGATCTGCAGAGTTTCTTCTGGCCCGTATCGGAAGTGACGTTGAAGCTCGAAACGGTGATGCGGCAGGCATTTCACGAAGTGCACGAGTCCATGCGCAAGCATCGCGCGCACATGCGCACCGGCGCGTACGTGCTCGCCGTCGGCCGAGTGGCCGATGCGACTCTCGTGCGCGGCCTCTTTCCCTGATTCATCCTGCCGGTGACGAGCGCTGCAAGACAAAGTTGAGAGAATTCTTCCTTTTTCTTAGATGACCCGCACGTCAAATTCGAAATGACGCAAGAACTCCTGACCGGAAGGGCACGCCTAGTATGAAGAATTACTTCCGCGTCATGTTGGGCAATGGGAGCGCATTCGCAGAGCAGTGTTTCGCCGAAAACTTTATCGGAGTCGACTTCGGTATCGCAGAAAACCTAGCCGGGAAGCTCCCTGACGAGTGGCGAGCGTTCAACAAGCAGTTCATCCCGGTCTGGCTGGCGATGCATCCGGGCAAGTCCAAGATTGCCGCAGGGCTCTCGTGCGGCTTCATATGGACAGTTGCCAAGTACATCAGGAAAGGTGATGTGGCGCTCTGCCCGGACGGCTCAGGTGCATATCGGGTATGCGAGGTAACGGGCGACTACCAATATGCTCCGGGTCAGGTGCTCCCCCACCGACGTCCTGTGCAGTGGTTGAGTCAAACGATCGACCGCGCTGCGATGGGCGACGCCCTCAGGAATTCAACGGGCTCCATCGGCACGGTTTCCGATATCTCAGGATATCGGGATGAAATTGAAAAGCTGATCGGTGGTGTGTCGGCACCCAAACTCATATACACCGACGAAACAGTCGAAGATCCCTCGGCTTTTGCCATGGAGATGCACCTGGAGGATTTTCTCGTCCAGAACTGGGCATCTACCGACTTGGGCAGAGAATACGATATCTACGCAGAAGATGGCGAGCCTGTTGGCAAGCAATACGCCACGGACACCGGACGAATTGACATCTTGGCAATCAGCAAAGACAAGAAGAGATTGTTGGTAGTGGAGTTGAAGAAAGGCCGGGCCAGTGATGCAGTTGTCGGCCAAGCACTGCGTTACATGGGCTATGTGCAGGAGGAGTTGGCCGACGAAGGCCAGACCGTCGAGGGCGTGATCATTGCGTTGGAGGACGACCAGCGAATCCGAAGAGCACTGGCCGTGGTGCGGAATGTCGTTTTCTATCGCTATCAAATCAGCTTCAAGCTAATTAGGGCGTGACATCGGCCGCGCCCGAGAGAACGCCTGGGCTATCACGGCGGGACCAGAGCGCAAGCCTCGCAAACCCGTCTCTCATATTCCCCGCCGCATTTCCTCCCATCGGAAAAATTATTGTTGCGCGCGACGGCGCAACACCGTACATTTTCATTTGCCGGCACGCCCAGCGAGACAGGGTGTCGCCGGCATATTCGTCTAGCGTGGAGGAAACGCAAGAATTGAGCAGCCACCACCATCACATGGGCAACGGGCACAGCGTGCCTCCCATACTCCTGACCATCGCGGGATTCGATCCCTCGTGCGGCGCGGGCATCGCGGCCGACCTGAAAACATTCGCAGCGCACAATTGCTACGGCATCGCGGCGGTGACGGCACTCACGGTGCAGTCAACGCAAGGCGTGCTTTCGGTGCATGCGACTCCGGCGGCTACGCTGAGGGCGCAGCTCGACGCGCTGGCCGAAGATGCGACGCTGGCGGGAGTGAAGATCGGCATGCTAGCGAACCGGGCGAACGCCTCGGTGGTGGCGGAATTTCTCGACAAATATAAATTCGCGCACGTAGTGCTCGATCCGGTTTCGCGGCCGACGGCGGGTGACACCGAACTGCTCGACGAGGCAGGTCTTAAATTCGTACGCGATGAACTGCTGAAGCGCGCGAGCGTGATCACGCCGAACATTCCCGAGGCGGAATTCCTGACCGGCATTGAGGTGAAGGATCTGGCTGGGATGAGGGCCGCGGGACAGAAACTTCTGGAAATGGGCGCGCGCGCCGTGGTCGTAACGGGCGGACATCTCGACAAGCCGATTGACGTGCTGTGCGAGGGGACAGAAGTGGAAATGTTTGGCGGCGATCACGTGAGAACCCCGAACACGCATGGTACTGGATGCACGTTTTCCTCCGCGATTGCGGCGCAGCTCGCGTGCGGGCAGCAGCTCCGCGAAGCGGTGATCCTCGCGAAGGCATACGTGACGAAGGCGATTGAAAAATCGTACCAGACCGGCAAGGGCGCCGGACCGCTGAACCAGCTTTTCCGCTTCTATCAGGAGCCGCCAGCGCGCGGCGTCCACGAAGTGCCGCAACATGGGATGCATCCTGCGTCAGAGCCTGCCACGCATTAGGAATTGGCCACAGAGGCGCAGAGACACAGAGAAACATCCTGATTGAATGCGCCCGGGCTAAAGCCCGGACTCTCGTTTCACATTTTTCGCGGGCCTAAAGGCCCGCGCTTCCACCCAAGAAAAAGATCGCTCACCGTTCGCCGCGGAAAACTCCTCGGAACGACAGCTTCCCGCGACTCACACCGAAATCAAATGAATCGCCATGCCGTGCCCCTACACATGCGATGGGACGACGGGGCTAGCGGCAGAAGGCGATGCGGCCGGCGACGATGGTGGCCATGGGAGCACCGCGGAAGGCGCGGCCATCGAACGGGGTGTTGCGCGATTTGCTGGGGGAATCGGCGGCGCGGTAGGTCCACTCGAGATCGGTTGAGAAGATGGTGAGATCGGCTGGCTCGCCGGCGGCGATTTTTCGCTCCATGCCGAGAACGCGGGCGGGGCCGGTGGTGAAGAGCTCGACGAGGCGCATGAGAGAAAGTTTTCCCGGGTGGACGAGCTCGCTCAGGCCGAGCGCTAGCGCCGTTTCGAATCCGGTGATGCCGAACGGCGCGCGATCGAATTCCACGTCCTTGCTAGCCGCATGATGCGGGGCGTGGTCGGTGGCGATGGCGTCAATGCTGCCGTCGGCGAGGCCGGCGATCAGCGCGTCGCGATCGGAACGCGAGGCGAGCGGCGGATTCATTTTGTAGCGCGAGTCGTAGCGAACGTCCTCGTCGGTGAGCGTGAAGTGATGCGGCGTAACTTCGCAAGTGACGCGCAGCTTCATCCTTTTCGCGGCGCGGACATATTCGAGCGAGCCGAACGTGGACATGTGCGCGATGTGCAGGCGGGCGCCGGTGAGGAGAGCAACCTCAACGTCGCGGCCCACGCAGATGGATTCGGATTGCGCGGGAATTCCCTGCAGGCCGAGGCGCAGCGATTGAGGGCCTTCGCGCATCACGCCGCCGGCGAAGAGCGACGGATCTTCGCAGTGGTCGATCACAGGGAGGTCGAGAGTGTTGCAATAGTCCATGACCTGGCGCATCAGGCGGGCGGTGGCGACAGGCTTGCCATCGTCGCTGACCGCGACGATCCCGGCGCCTTTCATCGCGGAGATTTCGGCGAGCGCTTCGCCTTTGCTTCCGAGCGACGCCGCGCCGATCGGCCAGACGCGTACTGCGCCCGCGACGGCAGCACGTTCGACGATGGAACGGGTTACCGAGGCGTTGTCGTTCACCGGCTGCGTGTTGGGCATGCAGCAAACGGCGGTGAATCCCCCGCGAGCAGCGGATTGCGTGCCGGTCTCGATCGTTTCGGACATTTCCTGGCCCGGCTCGCGCAGATGGCAGTGGAGATCGATGAAGCCGGGCGCGACAATCAAGCCTTTCGCGTCGAAAACTTCCGCGCCGGGCGCCGAAAGATTCGCGCCGATTTTGGAAATCCGCTCGCCATCGAGCAAGACGTCGAGCGCCGCGTCCGTTTTGGCCGCCGGGTCGAGGACACGGCCGTTCTTAATCAGAAGCATTCGAGCGATCCTTTGCGGGATGGGGCGCGTCCGCGGCAGCGCCGCCGATGAGATGGTAGAGCAGGGCCATGCGTATCGCGAGGCCGTTGGTGACTTGTTCGAGCACGCCGGATTGCGGACCATCGGCCACGGCGGAGTCGATTTCCAGGCCGCGCACGATCGGGCCGGGATGCAGGACGAGAGCGTCGGGCCGCGCGAGCCGCAAGCGCGCGGGAGAGAGCTGGTAGCCGGCGATATATTCATCCGGCGCGAGCGAGGGTTCGTGAATGCGCTCGGTCTGGACGCGCAGCACCATGACCACGTCCGCGCCGTCGAGTGCGTCTTCCACGCGATGCAGGACGCGCACGTTCGGGGCGAGTTTTTCAAGCTCGCGCGGCGCCCACATGGCGGGTCCGCAAAGCGTTATCTTCACCCCGAATTTGCTGAGCAGATGAATATTCGAGCGCGCCACGCGGCTGTGCAGAATATCGCCGAGAATGGTGACGTTCCAATCTTCGAGCTTTCCCTTCCGGTCGCGAATCGTGAGGGCGTCGAGCAAGGCCTGTGTGGGATGCTCGTGGGTGCCATCGCCAGCATTGAGAACGGGAATCTCGAGCCGCTGGGCGACGAATTCAGGGGCGCCGGAAGATGCGTGGCGAATGACGATTCCATCGGGCCGCATCGCCTCGAGCGTGCGAACCGTGTCGATGAGCGATTCGCCCTTCTTCAAGCTCGAGGTTTCCGCCTGCAGCGCCATGGTGTCGGCGCCGAGCCGGGCGGCGGCGGTGGTGAAGCTGATGCGCGTGCGCGTGGAAGACTCGAAAAAGGCGATGGCGACGGTCTTGCCGCGCAGCGTGGCAAGCTTCTTCAATGGATGGCGTTGGAATTCCTGGAAGGGCTTCGCTTGATCGAGAATAAAAGCAATTTGCTCTCTGCTAAGGTTTTCGGTTCCGAGCAAGTGTGACAGGCGCTGAGACACTTTTTCCCTTTAGACGCAGCCTCCGGACCGCCCCCGAACGAAGTCAGGGAACCCGGTCCACCAGCACGACGCGTTCATCACCGTCGATCTCCTGAAGGCGGACTTCGACAATTTCGGTATCGCTAGTCTGAACCGTACGTCCGATGAAAGAAGCCTCGACGGGAAGCTCGCGATGCCCGCGGTCGATCAGGACGCAGAGTTGGATGCGCCGGGGGCGGCCCAAGTCGAAAAGTCCGTTCATCGCCGCGCGAACCGTGCGCCCGGTATAGAGAACGTCGTCCACGATGACCAAGTCGCGATTGTCCACGGGAAAGTCAATCTGCGTGGATTGGACGACCGGCTGGTGGCCGATGGTCGAGAGGTCGTCGCGGTAGAGCGTAATATCGAGAGTGCCCACCGGAACTTCGACGTGCGCGAAACCCCGAATCTGCTTGGCGAGACGTTCGGAAAGAGGAACGCCGCGCCGGCGAACGCCGATCAGAGCCAGGTCTTTCGCCCCGCCGCTCCTTTCGACAATCTCATGCGCCAATCTGCTGAGCGTCCGGCCAATCTCTTCCGCCGAGAGCAATTGCCTTTTTTCTACGACGCGCATCGCGGGCGTCATCGTAACATAGAGTAGAACTACTTCGCAGCGACGGAATACCAAGGTGGAAGCAGCGGGCAGGCGCGGAAACCTTGACCCGCGTGCTAGAATCCTTGAAGTGAGTTCGCCCGAGCGGGCAAGCATCCCCCACACAGCCTCGGGGGTAGACCTCCGAGTCAGCATCGGCAGTATCCATCTCAAAAACCCCATCATTGCAGCGAGCGGTACCTTTGGCTACGGGATCGAATTCGCGGAGCTTGTCGATCTCAATCGCCTGGGCGGGATCGTCGTGAAGGGCCTTTCGGCGCGGCCGATGGCCGGATCGCCGGCGCCGCGCATGTGCGAAACGCCGAGCGGGATGATCAATGCCATAGGGTTGCAAAATATCGGCGTGCGGGCGTTCGTCGCCGAAAAGCTGCCTCAGCTCCGAAGATTCGACACGGCCGTTATCGCCAATGTGTTCGGGCACACGGTCGCGGAGTACGTCGAGGTGATTCGTGTCCTGGAAGACACAGATGGGGTTGCCGCGTACGAGCTGAACGTCTCCTGCCCCAACGTGGAACGCGGTGGGATGGAGTACGGTACCAATCCGGAACTGCTGTCTGGCGTAGTTTCGGCGGCTAGGACTGCCTCCAAACGACCAATGTGGGTGAAGCTATCACCGACCGTTGGATCCATTGGAGTTATGGCAAAAGTGGCAGAAACGGAGGGAGCCGATGCTGTAGTAATTGCGAACACGTACCCGGCATTGTGTATAGATGCCCACACTCGCAGGTCCCGTCTTGGTAGTACGACAGGAGGGTTGTCGGGCGCGGGCATAAAACCTATAACCGTGAGGTTGGTTTACGAGGCTGGTCGGGTAGTAAAGATACCGATCATAGGGCTTGGCGGTATAGAGAGCCCTTCGGATGTGGCCGATTATATGGTCGCAGGTGCCTCGGCGGTTGAGGTTGGCACTGCACACTTTGTGGACCCACGAGCTTCAGAACGGCTCGTTGGAGGCCTCGAAGCGTGGTGCCGGGACGAAAATTTACTTGAAATCAACAGCTTACGGGGATCTCTAAAGGCCTGAATCAGTTGCTTTTGGGACCCTCGAAATGCTAGAATTTATTGATTTCAGGGAGGTTAGTTGAATATGAGAGCTAAGATTTTTGTGGTTCTCGAATCGGTGTTTTTAGGACTGGGCATGCTTATCCTAACTCCGTCAGCCAATCCCACGGTAGCCGGAGCGGCAAGCAGCCCTTCCCAAATGGCACTCGCCCCCCTAACAACCACCCAATCTAAGCTAGGCACCCCCAGCCAACAGAAGCCGCTGGCGACATGGGTGTGCACCACCAGCTGGTACGGCGGTGACTTTGACGGACAACAGACCGCCAATGGTGAGACCTACGATATGTATGCCGAAACGGCGGCCCACCCGACGCTGCCGCTCGGGTCGGTCGTTCGCGTTGTAAACACAAGAAATCACCGGAGCCAGGTGGTCCGCATCAATGACCGCGGCCCCTATGTGGAAGGCCGCGAACTCGACGTCTCGTACGCGGTAGCGAAGAAGCTTGGATTTGACCAGCGCGGTACGGCAAAGGTCCGCCTGGAACTGCTCGAGGTGCCCTCACGCACCGCCCCGGTACATCTGAACTAATCGTAGCCCTGGATGTTGACCGCCTAGGGCCGGCCTGCGCCCTGGCGCGGCAGCTTCGCGGTGCGGCAGGCCTATTCAAGGTTGGGCTGCAACTCTTCACGGCTGAAGGCCCGCGGGCGGTTGAGAGGCTCGCGGGTCTGGGCTTCGACATATTCCTCGATCTGAAGTTTCACGACATCCCCAACACAGTTGCCGGCGCCGTTGCCGCCGCGGCGGACCTGCCAAAGGTCCGGATGGTCAATGTACACGCTCTCGGCGGAGCGGCGATGATGCGTGCAGCCCGAGAAGCGCTGTCGGGACGGAAGCGACGGCCAGCGCTGTTGGGAGTGACGATACTGACGAGCATGGATGCGGCTGCACTGCGCGACGTCGGGATTTCGGGGCCACCCTCCAGCCGGGCGGTAGCTCTGGCGCGGCTTGCAAAGCAGGCTGGGATGGACGGCGTGGTTGCCTCAGCGCATGAAGCGCGGGCGATTCGACGGGCATGCGGCCCAAAATTCCTGATTGTTGTACCTGGGGTGCGGCCCGCTAGCGCGGCAGTGAACGACCAGTCGCGCGTGGCCACGCCGGGCGAGGCGATTCGCGCGGGGGCGAACTACCTCGTCGTCGGGCGACCGATCACCGGAGCGGCAAGCCCCCGCGAGGCTGCGCTGGCCGTCGCCCACGAAATCGCAGAAGCCGGGCGAGAGTCGCGACGGGGCACCTCAGGCGCGTGACGCGCCGCTAAGCGGCGAGCGTGCTATACTGTGGTTGATTCGGACGTGGCGCCCGGGTTTGCTTCGGTTCCAATGACCCGGGGGTGAAAGGTTGGTGCCCTATGTTTGAAAGCCCATGGCATTTGCTGATTCTCGGAGTGGTCATCCTCGTGCTTTTCGGCGGGCGCAAGATCCCCGAAGTGATGAAGGGACTCGGACAGGGAGTCCGCGAATTCAAAGAAGGCATGCGCGGCGATCAGGCGCAGCCCGCGCAGACGAGCCAGCCGGTGAATCCGCCGGTCGCAGCTACACCCGCCTCGGCACCGGTCGAGGAAAAGAAGTAACGCGCCCAAGAACTGCGAGACGCGCGGAGATTGCTTTCAGCACGGCGGCTAGGCGGCCGCCGTTTTTTTTTGGCGTTGTCGCTTATTCGGGAGCCGATTCGCTCCAGCCTAACTCCCGCAACAGCAGCCAAAGCCGCGCAAGCGGCAATCCCATCACGTTGAAGTAACAACCTTCGATCCGAGTGACATAGCGCCCGCCAATACCCTGTATTCCGTATGCGCCGGCTTTGTCGAAAGGCTCGCCGGTGGCGATGTAAGACTCGATTTCTTCCTCTGAAAGCGGGGCGAACGTGACGCGGGTAATCTCCTCGACGACTGCTTCCATCGCGCCGAGCCGGCGCGCGACGGCGAGCCCTGTGTGCACTTCGTGGACGGTTCCGCTGAGGAGGCAAAGCATGCGGCGCGCGTCTTCCGGCGATTCCGGCTTTCCGAGGACTTCGTCAGCGGCAACGACTACGGTGTCCGCTCCGATGAAAAGGCAATCGGCGGCCTCGCGTTGTGAGCTTGCTGCCGCGCGAGCCTTTGCTAGCGCCAGGCGGCGGACATAGTCTGCGCGCAGCTCACCCGAGCGGCGGGCTTCGTCGAGAATGGGTGCGTGCGTTTCGAAGGCGATCCCTGCGTTGCGCAGAATTTCGGCGCGGCGGGGAGAGGCCGACGCGAGAACGAGTTTCATTTGTGCCTTTCGCTCCTGACGGATCGTTTACCGAAAAACCAAAATGCCACCGCACCCTTGCGCGCTCAGCGCAAGGAGACGCAGAGAACGCAGAAAAACCAAGAGAAAAGCCCAGAGGAGAACCTGTACGCCCAGGTTAAGCCGACATCGCCTTGGCAGCTTCGTCCTTGGACCAACCAAAGAGTCGAGCCAATTGTACCGGAGGAGCGAAGGGATGCCATGCGAGATACTTGGCAGCCACTTTCGCTCGAGCCTCTTCGGGAGTGATGAGGCGCGCGGCGGCGGTCTGCTTCGGGAACGCGCGCGAGGTCAGCTCGAAGCGGCCGGAGGCCCATGCGCCCGTTTCCTGCTCTGAGCCAAAGTGCACGACCACGAGCAGGCACTGCAGGTCGAGCATGGCGCGTTTGAAGCGAACGTTGCCTGCTTTTGTTTCCATGTGGCACAGGTGCCGGAGTTCGAGAGTCGCGAGCGGGCCATGCTCTTCAAGAGCTTCCCAGATCACGCGGGCATCGTCGCGAATGCGGCCGTCGGCATAGAGTCGCGCGTGATCGCCCGGCACGACCGCGGAATCGCGCATGGCCAGAAAATACGGCAATTGCGCGAGCGAAATGAAGGTGCCGCGCGCACGGAAATACTTCGCGTAGTAGGCGCGGCGGCGGCGAGAAAGCTCGTCCTTCCAGCGCCACAGTTTTTCAAAATGCTTGTCGAAGACGACGCCGGCGCTTGGGCTGCGGCGCGTGACGGCGGAATAGAGCGCGGGCAGCGGGACGTTCGTTACGGGGAAGAGCATGCAGAAGCCGGCGGCGTCGATGAACTTTCGGGCTTCGGCGAGCGTGGTGACGCGGCGGGGCCAGCGGATCTCGTTGTCGGACGTGAGTTTCGGTTTCATGCGAGAGAAAAACTTACCACAGAGAACACGGAGAAGGCACAGAGAGCGCAGAGAAGGCAAAGGCGACCCCACCCTTCGCCCGCCCTCGGCGGGCTCAGGGCGAGGTGACGCAGAGGACGCGGAAGAAGAGAAGACGAAGAGAGAGAGCCTGGTCGGATCGTCAGATCACGACAGATTCGCGGTATTCGCCGAAGGCGCGGCGAAGGGCATCCGAAATCTCGCCGACTGTGGCGTAGGCTTCGACGGCCGTGAGAATCGCGGGCATAAGATTTTCGCTGCCACGGGCGTGACGTTCGACTTCTTCGACCGCCGCGCGCGATTTCGCGGAATCGCGGCGCGCGCGCAAGGCGCGGAGCCGGGCGACCTGCGAGCGCTCGATTTCGGGGTCGATGCGCATTGTGGGGATCGACTGCGCCCCTTCCGTCTGAAAGCGATTCACGCCGACGACAACCTGCTCGGCGCGCTCGACGGCCTGCTGATATTCGTACGCAGACTTCTGAATTTCCATCTGAGGGAAACCCACCTCGATCGCGCGCAGCATCCCTCCCAGCGCGTCAATTTTCGAGATGTAATCCTGCGCCGCCGATTCGATTTCATTGGTCAGCTTCTCGATGGCATAGGAGCCCGCGACCGGATCGACGGTATTGGCCACGCCCGTTTCCTGAGCGATGATCTGCTGCGTCCGAAGGGCGAGCAGCGCCGATTGTTCGGTGGGCAGGGCGAGCGCCTCGTCGAGACCGTTGGAATGAAGCGACTGGCAGCCGCCGAGCACGGCAGCGAGGCTCTGAAGCGCGACGCGCACAAGATTGTTTTCCGGCTGCTGGGCGGTGAGCGACGAGCCAGCCGTCTGCGCGTGGAAGCGCAGCATGAGCGAGCGCGGGTCTTTCGCGCCGAAACGGTCGCGCATGGTGCGGGCCCAGAGGCGCCGCGCGGCGCGGAACTTGGCGATCTGCATCAAGAATTCGTTGTGCGCGTTGAAAAAGAATGAAATCTGCGGGGCGAATTCGTCCACATGCAATCCGGAAGTGACGGCCGCCTCGACGTAGGCGATGGCGTTGGCAAGTGTGAAGGCGACTTCCTGTACCTCGGTCGAGCCGGCCTCGCGAATGTGATAACCGGAAATCGAAATCGCGTTCCAATTGGGGAGTTCGCGGCGGCACCAGCCAAGAACATCAGTCACAACGCGCATCGCCGGCCGAAGAGGGTAGATGTAAGTCCCGCGCGCGATGTATTCCTTGAGGATGTCGTTCTGGACAGTGCCCGCAAGCCGCGCGAGGCTGGCCCCCTGCTGTTTGGCGACCACGACGTACAGCGCCAGCAGGATTGCCGCGGTGGAATTGATGGTCATCGAAGTCGAGATTTTCCCCAGCGGAATGCCATCAAGGAGCGTTTGCATGTCCTCGAGGGAATCGATGGCCACGCCGACCTTGCCGACCTCTCCCTGCGCGAGAGCATGATCGGAATCCATGCCGATCTGCGTAGGGAGGTCGAAGGCGATCGAGAGTCCGGTCTGGCCTTGGTCGAGGAGATAGCGATAGCGGCGATTGGATTCGGCGGCCGAGCCGAATCCGGCGTATTGCCGCATGGTCCAAAGGTGTCCACGGTACATCGTGGGATAGACGCCGCGGGTGAACGGAAATTCGCCGGGATAGCCGAGGTCGCTCTCGGCGTCCCAGCCGGGCAAATCGGCGGGGCCGACGACCGTTTCCATGGGCAGACCGGAGGGCGATGCCGCTTTCTTCTGCGAGAGGGCCGCGCGATTCTTGGCGGCGTCCGTCATCGAACGCGCCGCGCGCGGCGAAATGCCGTGAAAGCAAAGACGACCATCATGAGCACGTAAAGAATCACGAATCCGATGACCCAGCGCGTCGGGCGATGCTTCCATTCCTGCCAGACGATGAACGCGCCGTATGCCGCGAAAACGAAGAAGAGCGCGCCGGTGGCTTCGTGGAAAAGCTGGCGCGCGAGGCGCCAGAACACACGGAGCGTCACCTTGCCGGAACGCCAGAGCACCGGAAGGAGGTTGGCGGACATGGGACAATTCTAGGAGTTATACGGCAAATGGCAAGCGCGGCAATTGTCGGCCGTGGGGCAGGGCCGCACGAATCCCAGACGATTCCGGATCGATAAGGCGACTTGTGGGCGCTAACCGGGACAGGGCGGCGGACAAATGTACTAACATCCCGTTTACGAGTCTCCATTCTAAAAATCAGACGGAAGGCAACTCAGATCGAACCTATACTGTGCTCAGGATGTCCTAAGGTTGAGCTAATGCGTAAAGCATTCGTTGGTATCGGTTTGTTCTTAGTATCCCTGCCATTGTTGCTCGTGGTTTTGTACTTGGCGGCTGTGCGGTGGGCGCCGATGGACGCTTTAACGATGACTCTGCCTCAGGCTGTACGAAACACAGTTAGTCAGGCTCTTGTGGCTAGAGCAAATTTTGATGCGAAGGGTTTTCGGGCGGCAAGGCGCGCCGTGAGACTTGATCCTGCCAGCGAAGACGCATGGACCATGTCTTGCGCCAGTGGCGTGAGCGACGGGAAAGATATGGACGGAGCCCTTCAAGCTTGCTCCCGAGCAGCGTCGATGACCGAAAATCTGTTCCATGCTCAGGTCATCGCTGAAGCTTATGAGGAAGCGCATCGGCCGTGCGATGGTTTACCCGTTCTGAAGAAGACTATGGGAGAAGAGAATGTAGGTAACATCAGCCCGATTCTTAGCGTCGGCCGCTTGGAAGTGACATGCGGGCATATGGAAGCCGCAGAGAACCATCTTCGTGCTGTCGTAAGACTCCGTGAGGAAGATCTTCGCTCCAACAATTGGGGAGACAGGCCGCCGAGTTCCGACGGAACCCCTGATACGTACGAAAAGGCCTTTCGGCTCCATCTTTCGGAAGCGAGGCAGAATCTTTCTTCACTGCTGACCTTGCGGCACAAAGATGCGGAGGCATTTCGAGTATGCCGCTCCGCTCTAGGAGTTGAACTGAGCCGATGTAGCTGCCAATTCAAGCCAAGGGTAGGCGTTGCTTGCGATACTTCGGCTGCCGAATGAACTGTGACTTGTCCGAGAAGCTAGGTTCCTGATGGCGGGTACCAGAAGGAACTTGTCCGCCGGCGGTCTATACTCCTTGCATGGTCTCCGAAGTTGATCTGCTGACGGCGTTGCGGCGCTACTGGGGATATGACTCGTTTCGCCCGCTGCAGGAGCGGATCGTGCGAAGCCTGCTCGGAAGACGTGACACCTGCGTGGTGATGCCCACCGGCGGCGGGAAGTCGCTGTGCTACCAGTTGCCGGCCGCGATGCTGCCGGGAAAAACCGTGGTCGTGGTTTCTCCTCTGATCGCGCTGATGCAGGATCAAGCGGCACAGCTCGCGCAGATGGGAATTGCTGCTGCGCTGCTGAACAGCTCTCTGACAGAATCGCAGAAGTCCGATGTGATCCGCGAGGCGCGCGAGGGAAAATACCGGCTGCTGTACGTCTCACCGGAGCGGCTGGCGCGCGAGGACACGCTCGCATGGCTCCAGCAGGTGCCGGTTTCTCTTTTTGCGATCGATGAGGCCCATTGCATATCGGAGTGGGGGCACGAATTCCGGCCCGACTACCGGCAGTTGAGCCGGCTGCGGCTACATTTCCCTGAGTGCCCGATCGCGGCGTTCACGGCGAGCGCCACGCAGCGGGTGCGCCACGACATCATCGACCAGCTGCAACTGCGCGATCCGGACAAGTACATCGCGAGCTTTCACCGGCCGAATCTGCACTACATCGTAAAGGAGTGCGACGCACAGACGCAGAAGGATCTGCTGGTGACGGCGCTGCGGAAACATTCCGGCAGCAGCGTGATTGTTTACTCCCCGACCATCGCGCGGGTCGAAGAGACGGTGGAGTTTCTGAAGGAGAGCGGAATCGGGGCGGTCCCTTATCACGGGAAAATGGATGCGCCTACGCGAAGGACGAATCAAGAGCGCTGGATGTCGGACGAAGTGCGCGTGCTGGTGGGGACGGTCGCGTTCGGGTTGGGGATCAACAAGGCGGCGGTTCGCGCGGTGATTCATCTGTCGCTGCCAAAATCGATCGAGCAGTATTACCAGGAAGCGGGGCGCGCGGGGCGCGACGGCGAACCCGCGGATTGCCTGCTGCTTTGGCAGAAGCGAGATACGGCCTTGCTGGTGCATTTCATCAAGGAAATGACCGATGCAGGGGAGCAGACACGCGCTTGGCAGCGCTACGATGAAATCCGCGGATTCGTCGCGCCGGAACGCTGCCGCCATCACAGGATTTGCACCCATTTTGGCGAGAACCCGAAATGGAAAGCGTGCTCGGCCTGCGACACATGCAGCGGCGAGCCCGCGTGGCTGACCAAGCGTCCCACGGAGGCGGCGCAACCCGAAAGGGAGAAAAACGGGCGGAAGAAACGCGGCCGAGAGCGAGAAGTGGCCGCCGATATCGATCCGGATCTGCGGGAATTCCTGCGCGAATGGCGGCGCGCCACCGCGAAGCAGAACGGCATCGCAGCGTTTATCATCATGCACGACACGTCGCTCGATGAGCTGTGCCGGAAGCGCCCCAGATCGCTCGCCGAGATTCGCGGCGTGTCCGGTTTCGGAGAGCGCAAGACGGAACTCTACGGCAAGCAAATTCTGGACGCCCTGAAAAGCTTCCGGGAAGGGGCGCGCGCTCAGGACGCGTCGTAAGACGTCCCCCTGCGCCGAGGGACAGGTAACCGAGCCGATGGAACGGCCTACGCGGGTCTTGTTTCGGGCTTGCTACCGCCCTAGAATTGGGGTAGGAAGAGTTCCACAGGAGGTAATGCCCCCTTGCAACTCGACGACCGCATGAAGCAGTTGCTGCGAGAGCTGGGACACGCCATCAACGACACCGTTTCGGACTCCGAACGGATCGCCGAGGCCATCTCCGGAGTGCGCGCGGCCGGCTTCGACATCGTGCTGAAGCTCGACGCCACCATCGGACTGGCGCGCCGGACATCGCAAGACGCCAAAATGACGTCGCAGGACCGCCGCTTCCTGGAATCGCTGCATATTCGTGTGGACGAAGAAGCGCTCGACGAGGACCACGCGGAAGCAAAGGTCGAAATCACGCCGCAGGATATCAAGTTTCTGAAGTCGCTGAAGATTTCCATCGATGAAGAACTGTAAGATTCTCGCGTCGTCGCTCGCGCTGGCTGCAATGCTGGCGATGTCGAGCACGCCCGCGCGCGCACAAGCCGCAGAAATTGCCAAGATTGCTGTGCCGATCGTCGTAAAGATCATCAATGCGGTCGCGGAAAAGGGCAGCAAACCGAAAGATTCGAATTGGCTCAAGGCGGAAGTGGTCCACGCTGATTCGAATTCGATCATCGTCCGCGAGCAGCAAAACGGGATGGCCATTCACACCTTCAACTTTTCGCCGGAGATGAGGGACCAGATGCAGACGATTCTTGATCAAGGCGGATTCCAGTACGGCGACAAGATCAGCATCCTCTACATGCCCGGGCAGACGGTGGCGCTGAGGATTCACGGCAAGCCGTCGAAGCCGCTCTGATTTTCGCTTTTCCGCGCAACACCTGAAGAACCATGATTCGCCCGCCTGCCGTTGCCGGACGCTTCTATCCATCCGACGCGCAAGAACTCGCTCACCAGATCGGCCAGTACGTTTCCGGTGCGACGAAGAGAGTTCGCGCGCTGGGGTGCGTGGTGCCGCACGCGGGCTACATGTATTCCGGGGGCGTGGCCGGAGCAGTCTATTCGTCGCTCAAGATTCCCACGCGATGCATCCTGCTGGGGCCCCGGCACTACCCGCAGGGCCAGCCGATGGCCATCCTCACCGAAGGAAGCTTTCGGACGCCGCTTGGCGAGGCACGCATTGACCCAGCGCTGGCTGCGGAATTGGCGCGCGCATGTCCTCTGCTGCGGGAAGACGCGGTCGCGCACGAGCGCGAACATTCACTCGAAGTACAGCTTCCATTCCTGCAGCAGATCGCCGGAGATTTCAGCTTCGTGCCCGTGGTGCTTGCGACGGACCGCTACGGGGCCATGGATGAACTGGGCCGAGCGGTTGCACAGGTGGTGAAGGCGCAAAGCGAGCCGCTGCTCGTGATCGCGAGCTCAGATATGAATCACTATGAGAGCGACGCGATCACTCGAGCAAAGGACGGGCGAGCGATTGAGCGCATCCTAGCGCTCGATCCGCGAGGACTATACGACACGGTGCGGCGAGAGGGGATTACGATGTGCGGCTACGCGGCGACGGTGGCGATGCTCGTCGCCGTGCGAGAGCTGGGCGCGAGGGAAGCGACGCTGGTTCGCTACGCGACTTCCGGTGACGTAACCGGCGAGCGCGACGAGGTGGTCGGCTACGCGGGAATCGTTATTCGTTAACCGCGACCCGTTCTAATTCACCGTCAGTGCGACAGACACGGAACGCTGAATCGAACCGCTGGTCGCTGTAATCACGACATTCGTGGTACCCAGCGGAGTGCCGGGGTTGCCGCCCCTCCACCGCCGCCTCCCCCACCGCCGCCTCCCCCCCCACCACCGCCTCCGCAGCCGACGCTCGCGAAGACGATCGCGATGACTGCCACGGCAAACACTGCGCCCCAGCGATGATTCCCTTTCGAGAAACCTATAAGCATCAGGCAGAGCGAGAGAGCACAGATCATTGCAAGCGTGACTCCGGCGCCCGGCAGACCGATGCGGGCGGGCGGCTTCGGAGCGGTTACCGCCGTGGCGGCGGTGGTTTGAAACGTAATGACGCTTTGCCCGCTGCCGTTAACCGACGGGCCCGAGCAAGTCGTCTCGCTCGGCAGGGCCGAGCACGCAAATGTGACCATGCCGTTGAATGTGCCGTCTGAAGTGACTGTGACGGTGACGGTGCCCATGCCGCCGGGTGCGGAAACTGGCGTCGGAGCACCGGCTGAAATAGTGAAATCGTTTCCGCTAAGTGGTGTTGGCCCAGGCGCTTGATGCATTTACGAGATTGGCTGCGTTTACTGACCCGAGGCCTGTCGCCAGGTCGTAACCGGCGCCGGCGTCATAGCCTGGGAGAATGTTAATGGGGAATCCGTTGGCCGCGCAGTTGGGATTAGGAGCGGTTGTAGAGCAAGGCATCGCGATTGTGCCAGCGGTCGCGTCATAGAAAATGCAGGTCCCCGCCGGACTTGCAGCGGAAGCACAGGTATTCCCAGCCGTTTTTGCCAGTGTGTACAGCGAAGGATTGATGAGGCCCTGTTTATCCTGGAATTTTTGATCGACCAGAGCCATGATGCCGGCAAACACCTGCGTGGAAACCGAAGTGCCGCCAACCTGCAGAAAATTTCCATTACTGAGATTGCAAGAACCGGTTATCCCCTGGAAATCTCGATTACAAACGACATAAAAACTCCCGGAGATGGTGCCATCGCCAGCAAACAGAGAAACGTCTGGCAGGTCGCGCGCTCCGTCGTTCGGAACACCCGGACCGGTCTGCCAGGAAGGCTTTGCGTAGCCTCCGCTGCAGGTTAGCGGGCCGGAAGCGTCTGTAATGCAATTGCTGGGTCCGCCGGAACCGCCGCTGACTGAGTACGAACCCATTTGGCTGGACCAAAGTCTGGTCATTGCAAGCTTGCTGAGCAGCGGTGGCGCCGGAAAACGAAAAGAAAGTAAAGACGATAGGATCGGCGCAGGAGTCGTTGTAGGTTCTTTCCGGTACGTAACCCTTGGCTGAAGCAAGCGTGCTCGGCGCAGTGGTTGAATTCCAGAATTGAAGCGGATTCGAGATGTCGTTGAATTCGGTGCCACCAACGGCAACATTGAAAGGCGTGGACGCGATGCCATTGACGGCGAGGCCCGATCGAGCGGGTTGCACCTTGGGACCGCCTTGGGTAAAGAAATCGCAGCCTGCTGAACCGGAGTCTCCGGAGGAAACCAGAACGGTGATGCCTTCGCCAGCCGCCTGGCTCCAAAGATTCTTATAGAACAAATTGCCTGCGGTTCCGAACGAAAGCTCACAGTTTCCAAAGCTCTCGCTCAGAATGGGGGCAAGATTGTTATCCACGATATCCGTGGCGGAGAGGTCGACGCCGGAGGACGCCGCGTTCTTTGAAGACAACCAAGTTGATCGTCGCATTCCTGGCCACGGCGCCCGCCCACTCCACATCCAAGACGGCTTCTATCTCATCGCCGTTTGGGCCTGGGTTCGTACCGTTAAGAGTTACAATCGGATCTTTCGCCGGCAGGCCGAAGATGCCCCGAAAGTCACGGACATCCTGAATATTAATATTGCTATCGGTTACAACTGCGATCGTTTCGCCGCTGCCGTCAATGCCCGCGTTCCACAATGGCTGAACGTTATAGATAGTTGCAAAGTCAGTCGGACCGATCCCGAAACATTGATCCACGACGGTCAAACCGCAAGGGCTGCTGGTGTTGAACGTGACCTGCGGCATCACCGAGGCTACCCCTGCGGCACTTTGCACGCGCGATGACGGTCTCATGACGTGGCTCATTGGCTTCGGAAAGAAATTGTGCAGCGTAGCGACGCCGCCCACGACCGGAGTGAGGGCGACCGGAATGTCCGGGTCATTCGCATTGGCCCAGTGCTCTTCGCCATTCACGACGAACCTGTGGATGGGGGCGTGAAAAGCCGCCTCGACCTGGGCCGCCGTGCCCGAAAACTCAATGATTCCTCGGCCGTTCGAAACAGTCGCCACCTGAAAGCCGTGCAATTCAAGCCACGACGTAATCTTCTGAATGTCCTGGTCGGATGGGCCGAAGGCCTGACCGAACTCGGCTGGCGTGAGCCACTTGTGGAAATTGGGCGAGGACCTGTCCTGTTGCTCGGCCATCAGCTTTTCAAGAGCTGCCTCCTGCGCTGGGCTGCGCTTGAGAACGAGCATCATCCGGTCCATCGCAAGCGTTGAGGGCGCCGGGCCGCGATCGAATTCCGCACGGGCGAGCGGATGCGTGTTGCCGCGCAACACCGTGCGCTGCGAGTCATTCACTTCCTGGGTGATGCGCGACTGGACGTTGCTTGCCTGCGCCGTCGCATTCAGCACGAAAACCAAGAACAAGGAAGAGGCCACGAGCAGCTTGCTCGGAAGACGATGATGTAATGCTCGCATAGTTCGGACACCCTCGAAGCGTGGGATGGGCAACTTTCGGATAGATGAGATGCTAGCAGGTACCGCAAGGGATGGATCGAATGATGGCCAAAGTTGCAACAGGCGTCACCCCCTGGTCAGGGCGTGGAGCGGATGCGGCCGGCGAGCTTGCGTGCTCGCTCGCGGGCGATGTCAATGAAGTGCTGATCCGCAGCCAAGCGATCGAGCAACGGCAGGAGTTGGCCGGGTTCGGGAAGCAGCTTGTGGTCCAAATCCTTTTCGATTTGCAGGATTACGTCGTTAACGCCGAGCGGGTCGTAATGCATGGTGCGGTCCAGATCCGAAATATCGGTCTGCTGGCGCGCGAGGCCCTCGAAGATGTCGAGGAGTTGGGCGGCCACGCTATTGAGCGTGTAGTTGAAGGTGACACGGTGCGTTTCGGCGCCCCGTTCGTAACCAAACGTCTTCTCGCCGAGGTTCGCGATCCGCCGGTGCATTTCTAGATCCACGCCATCGAAGTTATGAAGCTTCGACGCAAGATCAAATATCGTTTGCACCAGAGCCGAGTCGATCTGCATGGCCCGGGGGTGCGACTCGTCGTCGAGCTGGCGGATGTCGGACGTGCCGGAGCCGGAGTCGCTCACCTTGATTTCTACGTATTCCGGGTAGCTTGATTTGAACACCTTTCGGAAAGTAATCGTCGCGCCAGCCGCGGAAACGCCGGCATCGGCGAGTGGCGCGGCTCCCAGGCCCATCAAGATGGAGAGGGAGAACGCCACAGCCAGGAGCCACCGATGGCGCGCTGAGGGATTCATCGTCCGCGAGGAAGGGGGATGCGCGAGGCGCTGGAATTGCCGCCCACCGCCATGGAAACGCGCCGGCGTGTGACGGAAGCCGCGAGGCGGTCCCGCGCTCGAGAGGCCTGCGCGTGGCAAAGCGCCACGGCCAGGGCGTCAGCTGCGTCCGCAGGTTCGGGGCACATAGGAAGGTGTAAAAGAGATCGCACCATCTGCTGAATCTGCTGCTTGGAGGCGCCGCCGAATCCGGCGACGCTGGCCTTCACTTCGCGCGGTGAGTAGCTGTGCGCCGGGATTTGCGCCTGTGCCGCGGCCAGCAGGACCACGCCGCGCATTTCCGCGAGCTTGAGGGCCGTGCCGATATTCAGCGCCGTGAACACGGATTCGACGGCCACGGCATCCGGGGCGAACTGCTCGACAAGGCCGGAGATCAAGAAGTGAATTTCGCGCAGGCGGACGGCAAACGTCGCGCGCGCCGGAAGCTTCAACGCCCCGAAGCGCATGAGGCGCGCGCGGTTGCCATCAATTTCGATGACGCCATAGCCGGTCGCGCCCGCAACCGCGGGATCGACACCCAGCACGCGCAGTTTGCGTCCCTTGGTGACTGTAGGAGCCGTATAAGCAGACATGGCGACGGGCACAAGTGTACGTGCGGGCCGGAACCAGAGGGAAGTGTTTTCTCGACGCGGGGCGGCGCGATGGAAACTATCCCGCCATGGCCGCCTGAATTTCCTTCTCATCGATATCGAAATTCGCATAGACATGCTGCACATCGTCGTGATCTTCCAGCGTTTCGATCATCCGCAACATCTGCTGAGCCTGCACCCCGGTCAGCTTGACGTGGTTCTGCGGGACCCAAGCCACTTCCGCGGAAGAAGGAGTAATCCCGGCGGCGGTGAGAGCTTCGCGGACCTTTTCCATCGCCTCAGGAGGGGTGGTGACTTCCCAGAAGGAACCGTCATCGCGAAGGTCTTCCGCACCGGCATCGAGCACGATGCTCAGCATCTTGTCTTCGTCGGCCTGCTCTTTGGGGACCACGATGTCGCCTTTGCGGTGGAACATCCATCCCACCGCTCCGGTCTCGGCCATGTTGCCGCCGTTTTTCGAAAACATGTGCCGAATTTCGCTGACGATGCGATTGCGATTGTTGGTAACCACTTGAACCAGGACGCCGACGCCGCCGGGGCCATAGCCTTCAAAGGTGACCTCGTCGAGAGTCTCGCCTTCGAGTGTGCCTGCGCCGCGCTGAATGGCGCGTTCGATGTTGTCGTTGGGCATATTCTCGGCCTTGGCGGTCAGAATAGCCGTGCGCAGGCGCGGGTTCGTGACCGGATCAGCTCCGCCCGTGCGGGTAGCGATGGTCAATTCCCGGATGACCTTGGTAAAAATCTTGCCGCGGCGAGCGTCCGTGGCCGCCTTCTTGTGCTTGATTGTGGCCCATTTCGAGTGTCCAGACATGTACGAACCTTTTCAGGGAGTATGGCGGGAGCGGTATTCCCAACCCTTGCCGCGACAGTTTAGCAGCAGGGCCAAGAACAGGCAAGCGAAGGGCGTACGGACGATGGCAAATCGCTCGTTTTGGAAAGTCACTCCGCCGAACTACAAAGCCACATTTCAGAAGTATGAAGGCGCCATAAACGACGAGTGAGATCGCGAACCAGGACTTTTAATCCGGGTGTCATTTGGCGATAACAACGCTCGCGTATCCACGTTATGCGCAGGTTTGATTCCGCTAGCTCGACCCGGAGCCGCAAAGCGCGGCCGGATCCCCTTCCGGGCGAAGCGGATTGAAACCCAAGAAATCTTCAGAGGAGAAAACATGATTCGAACGAATCTTCGCTGGCTGGGGGCAGCCGTAATGGCGTGCAACCTGGCCCTGATGGGTCCTGGCAGTCTTTTGGCGAACGACAAGAACGATAAGAATGACCATGGTCACGGTCAAGGGGATCCCAACGACTTCCCTACCAAGACTCCGATCAAGCACATTGTGGTGATTTTTCAAGAAAACAGGTCGTTCGATCATTATTTCGGCACGTACCCCGTCGCACAGCCGAACCTCGACGGAAGCGTGTACTTTCAAGGCGCTAAACCGAACACGCCTAGCGTCAACGGCCTGACTCCCGGATTGTTGACGCACAATCCAAATTCGTTTCAGCCCTTTAGGCTCGACCGCAGCCAGAACCTGACCTGCGACTTGAACCACGACTACACGCCGGAACAGCTTGCATTCGATCACGGCTTGATGGACAAGTTCCCGGAAAACACCTCTCCCGCCGCCGGTTGCCCACAGGCCAATCTGAAACAGTACGGCACGGGAATCACAATGGGCTATTACGACGGCAATACCATCACCGGCCTGTGGAACTACGCGCAGTTCTACGCGCTGAACGACAATCACTACGGCACGACGTTCGGCCCGTCCACGCCGGGAGCCCTGAACCTAGTCTCCGGGCAGACCTGGGGAGTTGACAAGAGCATTAACACCGGCGGCGACGTTGTTTCCGACAGCGTCGTCGGCGATCCCGATCCGTTCTACGACGACTGCAGCGGCTCCGAGCAAGTCGGAATGATTAGCACCAACAAGAACGTCGGCGATCTACTGAACGCAAAACAGATCACCTGGGGATGGTTCGAGGGCGGATTCAAGCCTACCTCGACCTCAGGCGGAAAGGCCGTCTGCGGGGCCACGCAGCATCGTCTCGATGGCGTTTCGGTCGCGTCCTATAGCCCGCATCACGAGCCGTTCCAGTATTACGCTTCGACTTCGAACCCGCATCACCTGCCGCCCAGCTCAGTCGCCATGATCGGCCACACGGATCAGGCCAACCACCAGTACGATATCTCGGATTTCTGGAATGCCGCGCTTGCCGGGAACTTGCCGGCGGTCAGCTACCTGAAGGCACCCCGCGCGCAGGATGGCCACCCGAACAACTCCACTTCGCTCGACGAGCAGCAGTTTCTTGTCAACACGATCAACGCGCTACAGTCGCTCGATGAGTGGAACGAAATCGCCGTGGTCATCACTTGGGATGATTCCGACGGTTGGTACGACCACCAGCTCGGCCAGATCGTCAACCAGTCGTCGACCACGGCGGACGCGCTGACCGGCACTAGTTCCTGCGGCACGGGCACCAATGCGCTCGGCGGATTCCAGGGTCGCTGCGGCTACGGCCCGCGGATTCCCTTGCTAGTGATTTCGGGCTGGGCGAAAAAGAATTCCGTGGATAGCACTCTGGCCGACTTTAGCTCCATCCTGCGGTTTATCGAAGACAACTGGGGTCTCGGCCAGATTGCTGATTCATTCGACGCGCTGGCCGGACCGCTTACCAATATGTTTGATTTCCAACATTTCCGGCAGAACCAGATTTTCCTGGATCCGATAACCGGAGAAGTCGTCGCGATTCAGGACAATCAACAGTAGCGGAACAGATCCCCGTAGTCCTCACGCCAAGCAACGCCCCCCTGGCTCGTCCCGATTCCTTCGGGACGAGCCAGATCCGTTTTTAGGAGCGCCGCGCGCGGCATCCCGGATGTATGCTTGGGCGTCCGTCTGGGCGGAAGTCATCAAATGCATTCGGAGATCGCCTCTTGGCTCGCAAACCCCGCAGCGTTGATCTGACACAGGTTACGGAATGGGATGACGGCAAGATTCGCCGCAAGGAAGACTATCTCGCGGCCGAGGAGCCGTTGGAAATTCGCATCGGCAACGATCCTCTTAGCGTCACCATGCGCACGCCGGGGCACGATCTTGAATTAGCTGCAGGTTTTTTGTTCACCGAGGGGCTCGTCCAGCGCCGCGCGCAAATCATCACTCTCAAAGAGGATGCAGGAGCGGCGGGAGAGAATCGCGGAAACGTCGTCCTGGCAAAGCTCGCGCCGGAAGCGGCGCCGGATTTCGAGAAAATGCGGCGGCATTTCTTTGCTGCGTCGAGCTGCGGCATCTGCGGAAAGGCTTCGATCGACTCCGTGCGAGCGCGAGCGCTCGTGCCGCCCAACCCGGACTTTCGTCTGGATCCGGAGGTGTTGGTTCGGCTTCCGGAAATGCTGCGAGCGTCGCAGGCCGTTTTCGGGCGGACGGGCGGGCTGCATGCTGCGGCGCTCTTCGACGGCGCTGGGGAACTGCTCGTCGTGCGTGAGGATATTGGCCGGCACAACGCGGTGGACAAAGTGATCGGTTGGGCGCTGCTGGAGGAGCGCGTTCCGCTGGGGAACACAATTCTGCTCGTCAGCGGGCGCGGGGGCTTCGAGATCGTACAGAAAGCGATCGTGGCGGGCTTGCCCGTGGTCGCGTCGGTTTCGGCGCCCTCGAGCCTGGCGGTGCAGCTCGCGCGAGAACTCGGGCAGACTCTGATCGGATTCCTGCGCGGCCGCCGTTTCGTGGTCTATGCGGGAGGCGAGCGGGTCGGCAAGACCTGAAGATCGCAATCATGGGCGGGACTGAACGAACGCCGGAGCTAGCTCGCGGCTTTTTCCAATTTCTTCGACGCCGCGTGCCCGTTGCCGATCATCGCGCGGAAATCGTCGAACAGTTTGCGGTTCCACCACCCGAGCGTAGCCTCTTCATCCATGATTTGAAGAGCGACCTCGGGAGGCGAGGCCTTGCGATATGGGCGGTCGGTCGTAAGTGCGTCGTAAACGTCTGCCAGCTGCAAAATGGCCGCCGTCAGGGGGATCTCGCTGCCGCGCAAGCCATCCGGATAGCCCGAGCCGTCGTGGCGTTCGTGATGATGGCGAATGATCGGGAGAACAAGGCGAAACGTCCTGAGGGGCGCACAGATGCGTTCCCCAACCACCGGATGCTTCCGCATCACTTCGGTCTCATCCGCCGACAGCGGTCCCGGCTTCAGCAAAATTGCGTCCGGCACAACCACCTTGCCAATGTCGTGCACCGTCCCGGCGCGACGGAGCGCCTTGATGTCCTCTTCCGGCAGGCCCAACTTTTCTCCCAGCCGCGCCGACATTTCGGCGAGGCGTTCGCAGTGCCCCGAGGTGTACGGATCGCGCGCCTCGATGCTTTGAGCGAGGCTGAAAAGCACGCCTTCGGCGTGTTCGAGTTCGTCGGTGTACTGCTTCAGCCTCAGGAGCGAGCGCGTGCGCGCCAATAGCTCGTTGAAGTCGATCGGCTTGCTGAGGAAATCATCTGCGCCGGCATTGATGCCCTTTATGCGATCTTCCGTCGCCGAAAGCCCGGTGATCAGGACAACGGGCGTGAGCCGCGTTTCCGGCGTCGCTTTGATGCGGCGACAGACCTCGAAGCCGTCCACACCGGGCATGACGATATCCAGAAGGATCAAATCCGGGCGGAACGAAGCGCACTCGGCAAGGGCAGCAGCGCCGTCGCCTACGTCGCGCACGTCGAATCCCTCGCGGCGCAGCAGGGTCGCGAGCGCTATTCGCGCGGCGGATTCGTCGTCGACGATGAGAATTCTTTCAAACATTCATTCAACCTTCGTTGCCGAGCAATCGCGCGGACGACGCAGCGCAAGAAGCACAGCGCACTTGACTCCGGTCCTCATGCGATCCTGATTCGCTTCGAACTTTCACTAGCTGGGTAAACAAATGTATCCTGTCCCGTACTTTCGGACAACCCGGAATCGCAGGTCCGGAAAGCGATTGCCGAATTTCATTCGCACACGGCACCGATCGCGCGAGGCCTCATGAAGAGAACGTTGCCACCGGAATCTCTGCAAGAAATTGCGACGCGGCTCGAACAAGCTCACAAAGCGTTTCAGCGGCGCTATCCGGGACCATCCGGCGACCGCCAGCCGATTCATGTAGTGTACGGCGGAGCTCATCTGTTCCGTTCAGGTACGACGCGGCGACTCGGCGACCTCGCGCTGCGATCGCTGGAGGAATACGCGCCCGATTTCGTCGCCTTCGCGAAGGCCATCGGCTTGCCAGGATCGGATCGCCTGCCCGTTGCACCTGACGCGATAGGAGCTATCGCGAAGTCCATCGAGGCCGATCCGCAAGCGGTGCTGCGCGAGAACCGCCCGGCATGGCTTGCGCACACCGTCTATCGCCGCGTTCGCGAGAAACTCCGGCGCGAGCCAGTCGAGGATTTCCGGCTCGACTTCGAAGATGGCTATGGCAACCGTCCTGATGACGAAGAGGACGGCCACGCCGCGTCGGCAGCTGGCGAGGTGAGCGCTGGAATGAACGCGGGCGAGCTGCCGCCGTTCATCGGCATCCGCGTCAAACCCTTCACCGAGGAACTTCGAGAGCGCAGCATCCGCACGCTGGACATATTTCTGACGGAACTCGCTGGGAAATCGCGCGGCGTGCTGCCGAAGCACTTTTGCATCACGCTTCCGAAGGTAACGCTACCCGATGAGGTCGCGGCACTCGCCGACATCTGCTCGCGTCTGGAACCGATGCTCGACTTCGAGCCCGGCTCGCTGCGAATCGAACTGATGGTCGAGACGCCGCAATCGGTTCTCAATGAACGCGGCGAAGCGAATCTGCTGCCGCTGGTGAGCGCGTCGCGGGGGCGCTGCGTTGCGGCTCATTTCGGTCCCTACGATTACACGTCGTCGCTCGGCATCGCGGCGCCACGCCAGGCGGGAACGCATCCCGCATCCGATTACGCGCGGCAGGTCATGCAGGTTTCGCTTGCGGGAACGGGCGTCCGGATCGCCGACGGCCCGCTCAACATCCTTCCTATTCCACCGTACCGTCCAGGCAAAGACGGTGTTGCGCTCACCACGCGCCAGATCGAGGAGAACCGCGCCACCGTCCATCTGGGCTGGAAGCTGCAGTTCGACCACGTCCGCCGCGCGCTCGAATTCGGCTTTTATCAAGGCTGGGACTTGCATCCCGCGCAGCTTCCCGCGCGCTTTGCGGCCGTCTATTCTTTTTTTCTGGAAAACCTTGATTCGTCCGCGGAGCGCCTGCGCAATTTTGTCGAGAAGGCCGCGCAGGCGACGCGCATCGGCCAAGTGTTCGACGATGCGGCCATGGTGCAGGGTCTGCTGAACTTTTTCCTACAAGCAGGGCATTGCGGCGCGCTGACCGCGGATGAGGTGCAAGCGCTCACGGGACTCACGCAGGAAGAGCTCCGCGTCGGCTCATTCGTAAAGATTCTAGCGCGGCGATCGGCCTAGAATCCTCCGGGGTTCACTTGCGCCCTTTCATCGCCAGCATCAAAGGGAGCACGCACACGCAAATGACTCCCATGGTGCGAAAATTGTCCACGAAAGAAAGCATCATCGCCTGCCGCTGGAGCTCCTGATAGACCATCCCCTGCGCCTGCATCGCGGCGTGGACGGCGTCCGGCCCGCGGGTCATCATCATGTGGGTGATGCGCGACAGCGCCTCCCGAAGATGCAGATTCGTGCCCTGCAAGTTGCCGGCGAGAATATCCTGATGGAACTGCGCGCGGCGGTCGAGCATGGTGGTCACGAACGAGATGCCCGTACTCGCGCCGATATTACGGGCGAGATTGATCAAGCCCGAAGCGTTGTTCATTTTCCCGGGCGGCACGAAGTAGAACGCCATCACGTTGATCGGCACGAACAGGAACGCCGTACCCATGCGCGAAATGGCCCAATCGAGAACCATCGAACGCGCGCCAGCATAGAGATTCAGGTGCGACAATTGGAATAATCCCGTGGCCATGACCACGAGCCCGGTAATGACGATCCATCGCGGCTGAAATCGTCCCAGGAGAATTCCCACGAACGGAAGTATCCCCAACAACACCAGCCCGCCCGGCAGCAACACCAGGCCGCTTTCCATCGCCGTGTAGCCCATCAAAGTCTGCATCAGGATCGGAAGCAGAAGAGTGGTGCTATAGAGCACGAAGCCCAGCGTGTACATCATGAAGGTTGAAATCGCGAAATTCCGGTCCTTGAAGAGATGCAAGTCAACGACCGGATTTTCCGTGGTCAGCTCGCGAATCACCAACGCAATCAAAGCCGTCACGGAAATGATCGTCCCCCAGATGATGAACGGCGAGCCGAACCAATCGTCCCGCTGCCCCTTGTCCAGCACGATCTGCAGAAATCCCAGTCCCACGCTCAGCAGTCCCAGCCCGATGAAATCGATTTTCAAGCCCTGTTTGAAGGTCCTGTGAATCGCATGCGCGGGATCAATAATCAGCAGCGAGATCATCAACACTGAAATGATTCCCACGGGCACGTTCAGCAGGAAGATCCATCTCCAGGAATAGTTGTCCGTAATCCAGCCGCCGAGCGTGGGCCCCAGCGTAGGAGCCACCACCACGCCCATGCCGTAGACGGCCATCGCCATACCCTGTTTCTGCCGAGGAAAACTGTCCACCAGGATCGCCTGCGACACCGGCTGCATTCCTCCGCCGCCGAGGCCCTGAATCACGCGAAAGAAGACCAGCATCGGCAACGACGGCGCCAGTCCGCAGAGCAAAGAGCTGAGAGTGAAAAGTACCACGCAGCCGATGAAGAATCTCTTGCGGCCAAAGAGCGCGGAAAACCATCCGCTCAGCGGCAGCACGATGGCATTGGAAACCAGGTAGGACGTGAGAACCCACGTGCTCTCGTCCACCCCCGCCGAAAGATTGCCGGCGATATGAGGCAGCGAGACGTTGGCAACGCTCGTGTCCAGAACTTCCATGAACGTGGCCGTCATCACCGTGGCCGCAATGAGCCACGGGTTGATCGCCGGCAGAGGGTGCGCGTATTCGGCGGTGGCGGCCATTTATTTTCAGGTGCAGATGCTTATCGTGCGGCGCATGGTGGATCGATTAGGATATTTCAGCGACAACGAACGGAAGAGATCGGGAACCCCAAACACGCTGCTGGATTCTCGCCGCATCTCGCCAAGTCAGGATATCACCGGCGCTTCGAATGGCTCAAGGCGCGAGCGGAGTTGAAATCGCGCCGGCTGTAAATCGCTGTTCGCGGCGGCGCCAAAAATAGAGCAGCGCGCACCCGATCAGGATCAGCGCCACGCACAATCCCGTCCACAATCCCGCCGCGCCCCACCCCACGCTGAAACAGAGGTACGCGCCAACGGGCAGTCCCACCAACCAGTAAAGAGCCGCCGACCAGATCATCGGTGTGCGCGTGTCGCCGGCGCCGCGCAGCGCACCCGTGGCCACGGCTTGCAAGCCGTCGAACAGCTGGAAGAACGCGGCGACGAACAGCAACCCGCTCGCGGCTCGAATCACCGCCGGGTCGGGCGAGTAGATACGCACGATCGCACCCGGCGCCAGCCAGAAAATGAGCGCCGTGCACGTCATAAAACCCGCGCCGAGTAGCATGGCAGTCCAGCCAGCGCGGCTCGCCGCGTGCGGATCGCGCCGTCCAAGCGCCTGCCCCACGCGCACCGCCGCCGCCGAGCCGAGACCCAGCGGCACCATGTAGGTGAAGCTCGCGGTGTTCAGCGCGATCTGGTGGCTCGCCAGCGGAACCGCTCCCAGCCTGCCAATCAGCGCCGTGGTCACCGCGAACACACCGACCTCCAGCCCCAGTTGCGTTGCCGCAGGGAATCCGAGGCTCACGAGACGCCAGACTCGGGGCATGTGCGGCCACGGCGACGCGTGGCGAAGCCCCACCTCGTAGCGCAGGTCGTAATATACGCAATACGCCATCAGCACAGCAGCCATGTAGATGCGCGCCGCGCACGTCGCCCATCCCGAACCCACCGTGCCCATGGCGCGATGCCCCAAATGCCCGTAAATGAACGCCCAGTTGCCCGCCACGTTCACGAGGTTCGCGGTGATCAGCGAAAACATCACCGGCTTCGCCAGATCGATTCCTTGCAGGTACCTCCGAAAAACGAAGTAGAGGAGAAGAGGAAGCGTACTCCAATTGAGCGCCCGCAAATAAGGGATCGCCTGATCCAGCACCGACTGCTGAATATCGAGCGCACGCAGCACCGGCTCCCAAAGCCACACGACGCCCATCAAAACCGGCGCAAGGGCGAGGCTCAAATAGACGCCGTTCACGAGCGACCTGTGCGCATCGTGCAGGTCGCCCGCTCCGTAGGAGTGCGAAACCAGCGTGTCGAGCCCCAACATCAGCCCGGTGCCGAAAATTGCCACGACGTAGTAAGCAATGCTCCCCAGGCTTACCGCGCCAATCGCCACGGCGCTGTTCGCCTGTCGTCCGACCATCATCGTGTCCACCACGCCCATCGTCATCCAGCCGAGCTCTGCAAGCACGAGCGGAATCGCCAGGCGCAGCATCGGCCGCGCTTCTTCGGCAATGTAATGGAAAAATAAACGTTTCAGCATGATCGGAATCACGCAACGATTCGGAGAGATGATATCGCCTCTGCAAGATTGGGAAAGCACAATCGGACTGGCTGCCGCCGATTCTTGGAAGGGAATTCGGGTGCGTTAATCGCGCGTGGCCGGGCCGGTGACCTGTATCAGGGAACCCGGAGCAGCCGACGGGCCGCCGTCGAAAGTTTGCGGAGCGCGCCACGCGTCCACCACGGAAATCTGGTGAACGCAGGACACGGTGCAACGGGGAGCGCAACTCTTCTTCGTGAGGAATTCGCGCTGGCGTTGCTCGGCCGTGTATTCGGCGAGCGGGATGCCCGGATAGCCGCGCTGCTGCGAGCAATAATGCACCAATCCATCCTCGCAGATGTACAGGTAGCGCGAGCCCGCGCGGCAGCGCCACTGATTCTCGCGGCCCGCGGCGATATTGTGCTGGAATCCGTTGACGCGCGTGAACGATGCCTTGCCGAGAGACATGATCTCTTCGAAAATTTCCCGCTCGCGCCCTCCGAGCGGCTGCAGCTGTCCGTTGCCGTCGTGCAGAATCCCGACCGTGGACGTGAAGCCCAGCTCCAGAGCCCGGTGCGCCACGGTGAGCGCGTCCTCGGGATTGCGGACGCCGCTGCCGAGCACTGAATTGATGTTCACGTGGAATTCGGCGTGTTCGGCCAGCAGCTCCAGTTTCTGGTCGAGAACCTTGAGGCTCTTCTTCGAAACGTCGTCGGGCTGCACGTTGTCAATGCTGATCTGCAGGTGCTCGAGCCCGGCACGGTTCAAGCGCGCGATGCGATCGGCCACCAGCAAGTAGCCGTTGGTGATCATGCCGGCGAGCATGCCGTTCTTGCGGATGCGCGCGATGATGTCGTCAAGCTCGGGATGCAGCAGTGGCTCGCCGCCGCTGATCGTCACCGCCGCAGTGCCCATGGCGCCCAACCGGTCGATCCGCCGGAACATTTCGTCGGCCGGCACCGGCTTCGAAAAATCATCGAACTCGTTGCAATACGTGCAGGCCAGATTGCAGCGGCGTATCGGGATGATATGGACCAGCAGCGGATGCCTGGTCGAGACGAGGGCCTTGGCGAGCTTCTGCACTTCCCGCATCCGCCGATGTACCGCGGCCAATTTCTTCCGAATTTTCTTCTGAAATGTCACGAGTTCCGCGAGGGGCAAGCGCCGAAATCGCCGCTCCGCTCCGTGTGAAACATTATGCCACACCGATGATCGTTCCTCGCCCGTCAGGGCCTTCTCTGTGCCATTTCTGTCCCCTCCCGCGCCTCAGCCGCGGAGCGGCGATTGCAATTAGCCCGGCGCGCAGCGCAGCGGAGTGCCGGGAACGCAAAGCCTGCGCGAAAAGTCCCGGAGGGACGATTGATCCGCTCCGCCGAAGCGCCTCGCCTCCTCTTGCCGGTTTCCATTCCTCGAAAACTCCCACTCCGTCCTCCAGTCCTGATAGAATTTGCATTCTTGCGTGCCGTGGGCTACGTTTTACCCATACAAGCGCAACTTTTCGGACGCGTGACACAGCGTGGTGTCAAATTCGTTTGGCGCCGCGCGACGCGTCGACAACTGGGGCTCACTCGATGGCCGATGAAGTCGCCGAAAAAGTAATCGCCACACTCGCGTCCGTGAAGCGCATCCCGGCCGAGAACATCAAGATCGACACCAGCCTCCAGGAAATGGGCATCGATTCC
Organism: uncultured Acidobacteriota bacterium; assembly: GCA_963752925.1. Lineage (GTDB taxonomy): Bacteria > Acidobacteriota > Terriglobia > Acidiferrales > UBA7541 > Palsa-295. The sequence goes on from CAVVZY010000010.1 coordinate 449,873, forward strand.
CTCGATGTTTTCACGCTGCTCTTTGAACTCGAAAACGCCTTCAAGATCTCGATTCCCGACGACGACGTTCGCTCCATCAAGACCGTCAATGACATTGTCTTGGGCGTCAAGAAGATCCTCGCTGCCGCCCCGCCCGACGCGGCCGGTTCAGCCAGCCCGGCGGTCTGACGAATGGCCTCGCGCCGTGTCGCCATCACAGGGCTCGGAATCATTTCAGCTCTGGGCCTGAATCTCGCTGAGAACTGGGAATCGCTCCGCAATGGCCGCTCCGGCATTGGCCCCGTCAGCGTTCCCGATGTCGCCGGCGTCGGCCTGAAAATGCAAAACGGCGCCCAAGTACGGGGCTTCGATCCCCTGAAGCATTTCGCGGGCGGAAAGGACGCGCAGCTCGACCGCTTCGCGCAATTCTCCGTTGTCGCCGCGCGCGAAGCGTTCAAGGATTCGGGAATTTCACTCACCCCAGAGATGCGCGAAAACGCCGCGATCGTCTGCGGCTCGGCCGTCGGCGGCCAGTCAGCGATCGAAGCAGGCTTTGAAGACCTATGGGTCCAGAGCCGCGGCCGCGTCCACCCGCTCACAATTCCCAAGACCATGGCCAACGCCGGCGCCAGCCACATCTCGATGGAACTTGGCTTCGCGGGCCCGGTCTACACGGTTTCGACCGCGTGCTCCTCCGCGAATCACGCCATCGGACAGGCGTTCCGCCTGGTGCGCGATGGCGAAGCCGATCTCGCCGTCACCGGCGGCACCGAGGCGTTCTTCACCATCGGCATGCTGAAAGCCTGGGAAGCGATGCGCGTGGTCGCGCCGGACACCTGCCGCCCGTTCAGCAAGGACCGCCGCGGCATGATCCTCGGCGAAGGGCGGCGCATGATGATTCTCGAGCCGATGGAAGCCGCGCAAGCGCGTGGAGCGAAAATTTACGCCGAGGTCTGCGGATTGGGCATGACTTCCGACGCTCACCACCTAACTCAGCCGACCGTGATGGCCCGGCGCGCGCCATGCGCGCGCGCTCTGCGCGAAGCGGGAATGGCGCCCGAGGAAGTCGGCTACATCAACGCCCACGGTACCGGCACGGCGGGCAACGATCCCATCGAGACGAAGGCGATCCGCGAAGTATTTGGCGCGCACGCGGACAAGCTCGCCGTCAGCTCCACGAAATCCATGCACGGCCACGCGCTCGGCGCTGCCGGCGCGCTCGAAGCCATCGCCACGGTGATGGCGCTCCATCACGGCATTCTGCCGCCCACCGCCAACTTCACCGAACGCGATCCCGAATGCGACCTCGACTACATCCCGAATCAGTCGCGAGCAGTCCGCGTCGGCGCCGCGCTCTCGAACTCCTTCGCCTTCGGCGGACTCAACGCCGTCGTCGCCTTCCGCGCGTACAAGTCCTAGCCAAAGTCACTCCGCGAACTCTCATTTGGACCGAGATCGCTCGGAATTTCGGACGAAGATCGAGAGAACTATCTCGGAATTCGCTCGAACACGACTAGAAGAGGCGGGAAACGAGCGGAACGATCATGTTCCAGCCCTGCGGTACGATTTCCCAAGCGCGGGTAAGTTCGTCCGAGCACGACAGCGTGATCATGATGCCCAGCCAGAAGAAACCGGCCAGAATCACAACCCTCGTCAGCCCGGTCGCGTACTTCACGTGCATGAAGAAGAGAACGACCAGAATCATCTTTGTCACAGCGATGACGAGCGCGACGACCGTGTTCCAGCGGCCGAGGTCAAGGTGGCGATGCAGGTCGTCAGCGCAGTTCCCACCAGCAGCGCGAAAAAGACGGCAAGGTAGGTGCTGATCGGAACCACGTGCCCTGACGTGGCGTGCTCGCTGTGATCGGACATCGGTTGTTGCTCTCCCCAGTGGCTGTAGCGCCCGCCAATCAGATACAGCAGCGGGAAAAGGAAAATCCAGACGATATCAACAAAGTGCCAGTACAGTCCGCTGATCTCGAGCGGCGCGTAGTATTCGCGCTGAAAACTTGTTCCTCGCGGTCATGCCAACCAGCACGGCCAGAATGCCCAGGCCGATGACCATGTGGATCGCGTGCAGCCCAGTCATGAAGAAATAGAAGCACATGAACATCTTCGCGCCCGGGGCGTGCGGTGCCGTTGTAAAACCAGTGCACGCCCGGGAATGATGCCTTCCAGGTAATCGTGGTACCACTCGAAACGAAGCTTGATCCCGATGAACGCCGCGCCCAAAATCATCGTCAGGATCAGCCAGAAGATGATCTGGCCCTTCTTCTTGCCGGTTTGCGCCGAGCGGATCGCGAGGGCCATGGTCAAGCTGCTGCAGATCAGCACCGCGGTGTTGGTGGCGCCAAACTGGTACTTCGAGCAAATGGCTGCCGGTGATGAACGATTCCAGGTGCAGCGCGCGGTAGATCGTGTAGGACGTGAACATCCCGCCGAAGAACAGGATTTCGGTGACCAGGAACACCCACATCCCCAGCCGGCCAGCTTCGCGCTGCTGGTCGATGTCCTCGAACTGATGCGCGAATCCCGTGCGGATGCGCGCCGTGCCGGCAAGCTCAGACATGGGCACCCTCGGATGCGTAGTTGTACGCGTCTTCGGTGACAACCGGAATCGCTCGAAGTTTTCGGTCGGCGGCGGCGATGACGTGGTCCACTCGAGACCCTTCGCTCCCCACGGATTCGGGCCCGCCGGCGGCCCGTAGCGCATGGACCAGATAAAATAGACGAGCGGAATGACGTATCCGATGCCCAAAATCGAGGCGCCCGCCGAAGACATCACGTTCAGCACCTGAAACTCCGCGGGATAGATCGCATAACGCCGAGGCATCCCCAGATAACCGAGCACGAACTGCGGGAAGAACGTCAGGTTGAAGCCGATGAAAATAATCGCCGCCGCGAAACGCGCCCAGAGGTCCGGATAGAGGCGTCCGGTAATCTTCGGCCACCAGAAATGCAGTCCGCCCATATAGGCCATCACCGCGCCGCCGACCATCACATAGTGGAAATGCGCGACGATGAAATACGTGCCGTTCAGGTGGACGTCGGTCGCGAGCGACGGCGAGGAACAGTCCGGTCAGACCGCCCATGGTGAACAGTCCGATGAAGCCCAACGCGTAGAGCATCGGCGCTTCGTAGGAAATCGAACCCTTATACAGTGTGGCCGTCCAGTTGAACACTTTGACCGCCGACGGGATCGCGACCAGGAAGCTCAGCACGGAGAAGACCAGGCCCGCGTAAATCGACTGGCCTGTGACGAACATGTGGTGGCCCCAGACGACGAAGCTGATCACGGCGATGGCCAAGCTCGAAAACGCCACGAAGGCGTAGCCGAAGATTTTCTTGCGCGAAAACGCGGTGATCAATTCGCTGACCACTCCCATTCCGGGCAAAATCATGATGTACACGGCCGGATGGGAATAAAACCAGAAAAGATGCTGGAACAGCAGCGGATCGCCGCCGACGGCCGGATCGAAGATTCCCACATGCAGGACTCGCTCCATGCCGCAGCAGGAAAAGCGTGATGGCGATCACGGGCGTGCCCAGAACGAAAATCAGGCTGGTGGCGTACATCGCCCAGATGAACAGCGGCAGCCGGAACCAGGTCATGCCCGGGGCGCGCATCTTGTGGATGGTGACGATGAAGTTCAGCCCGGTGAGAATCGAGGAAAAACCGGCGATGAAAACTCCGAGCGCCACGAGCGACCACGTGCGTATGCGAGTACAAGCTGCTGTAGGGCGGATAGAATGTCCAGCCGGTGTCCACGCCGCCGGAAAGCGTCGCATAGAGCGCGAGGGCCGCGCCGATAATGAAAATGTACCAGCTCATCAGATTCAGTTTCGGGAAAGCCACGTCGCGCGCGCCGATCATCAGGGGGATCAGGAAATTTCCGAGCGTCGCCGGAATCGAGGGCACCAGGAAGAAAAACACCATGATGATGCCGTGCATGGAAAACAGCTTGTTGTAGGTTTCCGGCTCGAACAGCGCGCCCTGCGGCTCCGATCAGATGCAGGCGCATCAGAACCGCCGCCATTCCGCCCACGAAAAACATCAACGTGATGGACGCCGAGATACAGCAGTCCGATGCGCTTGTGGTCCAGCGTCAGCAGCCACGACCGGATGCCGTAGCGTTGCGTTGAGATAGTTCACGCCGGATTCGGCCGGGCTTCGTGTAGCTCTGGCGTGGCCGTACTCATTTGCCGTTCATCCTTTCTTCCGAGCCAAGCGACTTCACGTAGGCGATCAGCTGGAGCATCTGTTCCTCGTCGATCTGCCCCTGGTAGGTGGGCATGATCGACTGATAGTTCGGCAAGTGAACGGAATTGGGTAAAGTAGATGGCCTGCCGGATCAAGACTTCATCCACTATTCGCGTTTCGCCGCTCTGCATCTTTTGCGGCTTGCCGTAAATTCCCGCAAGCGATGGAGCCTGGCTTCCTGCTTCCGGCGAGTGGCAGTTGCCGCATCCGAACTGGTTGTACAAGCGCTCGCCCTGCTGCCGCCATCGATTCCGTCTTCTCGCCACCCGCGAGCCACGCCGCATAGTCCGTTGGCGACATCACGTACACCCAGCCGATCATCTCCGAGTGGTTCGTGCCGCAATATTGCGCGCAAAAAAGATGGAACGTGCCCGTCTCGGTCGGCTGGAACCAGATCGAGGTAGTAACGGCCGGGCAGCACGTCCTTCTTCACGCGAAATGCGGGAATGTAGAAGTCATGAATCACGTCCTGCGAAGTCATGGTCAGCTTGACCGGCACGCCCACCGGCACGTGCAGCTCGTTGATTTCGCGCGGCCCTTCCGGGTGCTGCAGGTGCCACATCCACTGCTTGCCGATCACGAAAATTTCCGTCGAGGACGCCGGCGGACGCCACGTTGCGGACGTACAGGCTCGAGGACCAGACGAACAGGCCCACGCAGATCAGCGAAGGAATAATCGTCCAAGCCAGCTCGAGGACTCAGCGCGGTGTGCAGTTTCGGCTGCCCGATTCATTCGGGACTGCCGGCGGTACTTCACCATGAAATAAAAAATGATCGAAAAAATCAGCACGCGTGAAGAACAGCGTGATGCCCGACAGCATCAAGTATAGCTGGTCGACGCTATCGGCGATCGACGGAAGCCGCGGGCGGCTGCATGCGGCATCATGGCAGCCACGGCCGCCAGAGAATCAAATCCGGATTGAAGGAGGCCCATCATCACAGTTCCGTTGCGATCCTTTCGCAGCGCCTGTGCAGTAACTCCGCCGGGCCTGAGTCACGGCCTTGTGCCCGGGCAGCGAGTAATGCTCACCCCGGAATAAGAAAAACAGACAAATTCCGCCGACCAGCACCGTCAGAAGGCCGCCGGAAAGCTGAATCACGCGCGAAATCAGCAGGCCGTATTTTCCCGTGTGCGGATCGTAGTGATAGCAGAACAGCAAAATCTGATCGACCGGCGAGCCGATTTTCCCTTGCGAAGCCTCGACCAGTCCCAGCCGCAAGTCGCGCTCCGGATAACTGAATGCCGTAAAAGTAGCGCGAAATCTTGCCTTCCGGCGTCAGCAGCATGATCGCGCTGGCATGCGCGTACTGCTTCGAATCCGGATCGTAGGCGTAGCGAAAGCCCACGGCGTCCGCGAGGCGCTTGATCTCCGGCTCTTCGCCGGTCAGAAAATGCCAGCCGTACTCCGCGCCCGGCCGCCCGTACATTCCGGCATACATCGCCTGCTTGGCCTCGGCCAGCACCGGCCGCTCGGTCGGATCGATGCTCACCGTCACGACGTTGAAATCCTTGCCCAGATCTCCATGCGGGATCGCTTGCAGGCTGCGGTCCAGTCCATTCAGCACCTGGGTGCACAGCATCGGGCAGTTGTAATAGACCAGCGTGAGAATCACTGGCTTGCCGCCGAAAAACTGCGCCGAGCTCGACGGGGTTTCCGTGCTCGTCGCGAAACTTGAGGTCGAGCGGAATTTCGTCATTGAGTTTCTGGTCGATGCCGACTTCCTTGAGCAGTTCTGGACGCACGCCGATCCCCTGCGTCGGGTCGGTGAATTGCGCCGCTGCTGGCGAAGGATGCACGAGCAGAGCCGCGACGAGGGCCGCGCCCATCACCCACAATTGCGCCGAATTGATTCGAAGCTGCACTGTCTTTCCGCTCTCTTCTTTCGCTTTCAAAATCCGTCTTGCGTTAGCGCGCACTACTCTTTCGCCCCGCCCGCCGCGGCGCGTTCCTTATCCGCCTCGGTTGGTTCGGTCAAATACCCGCACTGGCCCTGCACATCGGTTTCGCCGGCCACTGTCGGCGGCGCCACCGGAGTATACCGAACCGGGACCGGACGCTTCGTTCGCCGCGCGCGCCGGCAATCCCCGCTCCAGAATCAATTCCATCGCGCGCTCCACCGGAATGCGCACCACCCCGCTCTGTTGGTCCACCCAGGCGTAAGAATTCACGTCCTGCTGCTGCGCGGCGCAGTAGTCCTGCAGCTCCTGATGCGGCCGCACCTGCAAGAGCGGACCCGGCGGAATCATTCGGTCTGTCGGCTTCACCATGGGCGACATTGTTGCACCCATGGGCTGCGCCTTCTTAAAGGAATCAAAGCTAAATTTCATTCCAACCAGAGTCACGGCAAGCACCACCGCCATCCAGAAAGCGAACTGGAACAGACCTCTGATATTGACGTCGCGCTTCTCCCAACCGGCGCTTGCGTCCACCGGAGCGTTCGGCTTCGGAGGAGTGTTTAGTCGCCATGTTGATGCTCCAGGACGCCCGCAAACCGCGGATCGTGCAGCGGCAACAGCGGCAATTTTTTCAGCTGCGCCATGTACGCGCCGACCCACACGCCGCCAATGCCGATCACGGCGAAAATATCCAGCAGGTGAATGTGCGGGCCCGATTGCTGGAACGACGGCACGATCAGCCAGTAGACGTCCACCAGCGTTATGACCAGCATCCATACGGCCAGGACCGAAAGCCTCTGCAAGCGGCGCTTCACGCCTCGCTGCAGCAGTATGAAGAACGGCACGAAGAAATGCAGGATCAGCAATGCTGCCGCCACGGGAGCCCAGGGCCCGAAGGCGCGCACCTTCACCCAGGGAATTTCCTGCTTCAGGTTTCCGGACCAAATGATCAGGAACTGCGCAAACGACATGTAAGTCCACAGCAACGTGAACGTCAGCATCAGGTTGCCGATATCGTTCAGCCGCGGCGGGTCGTAGGAATCGTGCAGCGGTTGGTAGCCGTCGAGCATCCGCAGCATCACAACCGAGAACGAAAGCGCGGCCAGGCACGCGATTACCATGAAAACCATTCCGTAAATGGACGAATACCAGTGTCGGCTCGAGCGTCATGACCCAATCCACCATCGCCCAAGACCACGTAATTGCCCAAAGCACCGTGCCCGGAGCAGACAGGCTCGACATCCGCTCCTTTAGGATCAGATCCCCGGTGCGGTCCTGCTCGGCCGACCATTTGTTCAACAGGGCAGCCAGCAGATTCCATATAGCGAAGTAGATAACCGCGCGCACGATGAAAAAGTGCGGCTCCAGATAAACGCGACGGAAATGGCCCGCGGGATCGTCGCCCAGCGAATCGGGCTGCATCCACGGATAAAGCCGCGACATGCCGAACAGCACGGGGACGAAAAGGACGGTCATCGCCGGTATCGTCCGCGTGCCGGCTTCCAGGATCCGGCGAATGGGAAGGCCCCAGCGGCCGCCGGTCATGTGATGAAGCTGGAGGATGGCCATGCAGCCCATCGCGAACACCATCCAGAAGACGTACGCAACTAGGTAGGAATGGAAGAACTGCGTCCAATCCTTCAGTCCAAAGGCCAGCGCGACGGTGGCGATCAAGCCGACGACGCCGAACGCCAGCCCACGCCTCTGCGCGCGATCGATTTGCAGGCGAACATTGTCCGGTAAAGTATTCGGCAAACTCATTGCGATTGCCCCATGGATTGAGCCGACGACTGCTGCGCGGATTGCTGTGTCAGTTTCCCGCGCTCGGATTCCGGCACGTCCTGCATCGTGGCGTTGCGGCTCAACTGAAGAACGCGAATGTATGCCGCGATTCTCCAGCGATCGGCCGGTTCGACGCGCGCCGCATAGCTGTACATGGCGCCGAAGCCATTGGTCATCACTTCATAAAAATGCCCGGCGGGCGCGTCGCGCAAGCGCTGAATGTGATAGGAGGGCGGCTGCGGAAACCCGCGCTGCACGATCATGCCCCGGCCCGTGCCGGTGTAGTCGTGGCAAGGCGTGCAATAGACGTTGTAGCGCTCGCGGCCGCGATCAAGATCCGCCTTGGTGATCGGGAACGGGAACTTGTCCACGACTACGCCGTTTTCCCGGCCCGTGAACATCAACTCATCCAGGCGCAATTGACCGCGCGCCACCGTGCCCGGAACAGGCTGGCGCTCCGAACGCCCGTCGCCGAAGAAGTCGGTCGGCTGGTAGGGCAAATATTTCGGCTGGACGTGCATGTCCAGGCGGCAGCCGAAAAGCAGGAGGGCGACCGCGCCCAGGCACGCGACGGTTACGCCACGCACGAACGACCGAGCGGCTCGCGCGTTGCCGCGCGCCCCGAAAACGCCGCGTATCAGTTCAGTCCTCAATTTCGAATACTCCATGCGGGTGCAAGCCTTCCAGAAACGCTTTCGTCTGCGCGAGATCAAATTTCTGGTCCCGCGCCTTGATGCACAAGAAAAAACGGTCCGTGGACGCCGCCGCGAACCGCTCAACGTTAAACGTCGGGTGATACGGCGTAGGCAGCCCATTGAGCGCGAGCATCCCAAACACCGCCGTGAGCGCCGCGCCGAGAATGGTCAGCTCGAAAGTGATGGGAATCCACATCGGCCAGCTGTTGAACGGCTTCCCGCCGATGTTCAGCGGAAAGCTGATCACGTTGGCGTACCAGCACATGCCGAAACCCGCCAATCCGCCGCCCAGGCCACCGCAGAAAACCAGAGTCGGGAGAATCGTCCAATCAAATCCTACGGCTTCGGCCAGACCCTCGACGGGAATCGGCGAAAACGCGTCGATGCGGCGATAGCCCGCTTCATGCGTGCGGTGGGCCGCCGCGAGCACCTCTTCGGGCGACGCGAACTCAGCCATCAATCCGTATATAGGCCGCTTGACCATGTTGCCGATCACACTCCCACTTGCTTCAAATTCTAGTCGCGAATCTCGGGGTTCGGATTGCGTACGCGCGCGAGATACGTGGTGCGCGGCCGCGTGTTCAAATCCTCAAGCAAACCGTAATCGCGCGTCTGCGCCTTGAGCTTTGCAACTTTGCTGTTCGGATCGTTGATGTTGCCGAACACGATTGCTTCAGACGGGCACGCGCTCTGGCACGCGGTGATGATTTCGCCGTCGCGGATCAGGCGATTCTCTTCCTGGGACTTGATCATCGCCGCATTGATCCGCTGCACGCAGTAGGTGCACTTTTCCATGACTCCGCGGCTGCGCACGGTGACGTTCGGGTTGCGCATGCCGTAGAGGCTCGGCGTCTTGTAGTCCGAGTAAAGATAGAAATTGAACCGGCGGACCTTGTACGGGCAGTTGTTGGAGCAATACCGCGTGCCCACGCAGCGGTTGTAGGTCATGTCGTTCAGACCCTCGGCATTGTGCGTGGTGGCGCCGACCGGGCAGACATACTCGCAAGGCGCGTTCTCGCACTGCATGCAGGGCAGCGGCTCGTAGTACATCTCGGGATTGTCGAGGTTGCCGCGGAAATACGTGTCGATGCGGATCCAGTGCATCGCACGGCCGCGCGCCACCTGGTCCTTGCCTACCACAGCGATGTTGTTTTCCGATTGGCAGGCGACCACGCACGCGTTGCAACCCACGCAACGGTTCAGGTCGATCGACATGCCCCACGCGTAGCCTTCATATTTGTAGCCGGGGTAGATCGTCAGGTCTTTGGTCTTTTCGTCCTCGGGATTCTTGGCGAAGCTGGGATCCTTGCGGAACTCCTCCATCGTCGCAATCCGGACGAGGTCGCGCCCGTGCTCGCCGCCCTGGCCCACCCCAGCGGAGCTTTCCTCCTCCACGGGGTGCCCATTGAGATCGATGTTGTATTGCGACTGCGTGGTCGCGAATTCGTATTTCTTGCCGGTATTCGCGATTTGCACGCCGCGCGCAATCCATGGCGCGGACGATGCGCGCAAAAGATACGAATTGAAGCCGGGGCCCGTGCCCACGCTTCCGCCGCGAGAGCGTCCGAAGCCGAGGTGCAGCGTCACCGAGTTATCCGCGTGCCCGGGCACGATGTAGATGCCGCCATCAATATTGCGGCCCGCGGGCGCGAGCGTTAGCGTGACGTAATCACCGGTAGTCAAGCCGAGCTGCTGCGCCGTGCCCGGGCTGATCATCGCGGCGTTGTCCCAGGTGAGCCGCGTGATCGGCTTCGGGAGCTCTTGCAGCCACGAATTGTTCGAGAATTCGCCGTCACCGATTGAAGGATCGGGGCGGAAGACGACCTCGAGCGCGCTCGCATCGCCGCCCGCCGCTTGGGCGTGTCCCAGAGCCACGAAGTCCGCATGCGGCGCCACGGAAATTGCGGGCAGCGCGGTGCCGGCGATCAGTCCATCGTGCAACGAAGTTTCCCAGAGCGCTTCGAACGCCTTGTCCTTTTCGGGGCGCTGGCTTTGCCAGTAGCCGCGAACCAGATCGTGGCCGGACTTTGCGGCGTCACCGGTGAACAGGGCGATGATCTCATGCGCCGAATGGCCGTCGTAAAGCGGCGCGATCAAGGGCTGGACGATTCCGGCCGTGCCGTCGTAGGCGCGGCCATCGCTCCAGGATTCCAGTGAGTGGGCAGCCGGAGCGTGCCAGTGGCAGAGCTCGGCCGTCTCGTCATTGTAGAGGCCGGAATGAACGCGCACCTTCGCGTTTTGGAGCGCCGCCGCAAAATTGAAGTCCGCCGGCGCATCGTAAATGGGGTTGCCGCCGAGGATGACGAGAAGCTCGACTTTGCCGGCGTTCAGATCGTTCACGAGATCGCGCAAAGATTCGAGCTGATTGACCGGATTGGCTTCGATGGATTCGGTGTAGACGACCGTCTTGCCGACGTTGCCGAGCGCCGCGTTCATGGCATGGGCAAGTGCGTGAACGAACGGCGGCTGGTGCTCGCCCGCGATCACAATCGAAGATCCGCGATGCGCGGCCAGATCGCGCCCGACCGCTCCAACCCACGCGGCCGGAATTTTCGCGCTGGCGTTCGCGCTGGGCGGCACGGCCACGCCCGCGGCGGCGGCAAGCTGTCGCGCCAGATCGTCAATGTCCGCCGAGCGCACGGGCAGGCGATGATCCGACACGGCTCCTGTGCTCGTCGGCATGCTTTCGGCGACGTACAGACGATTCAACTTCGACGCCGGCCCGGCGCTGAGATCGCGGCGGGAACCAAACTCGCGCGCATAGCGCACGTGCCCGGCGCCGCAGCTGAGAAAATCGGCGTCGAGCGAGACGATTACATCGGCCTGATCGAAATGATAGACGGTATTGACCGGCCGGCCAAATGCGAGCCGGGCGCCTTCGCGCACGGAATCTCCGCCGCATGCTTCGTACTGGTGCCATTTCGCTTCCGGAAACTGCGCGAGCAGGCTCTTAATCTGCGCGCCAAGCGTCGGAGAAGTGATCGTCTTGGTGAGGATGCGCATCCCCGCGCCCTTGGCGGGAGCCAGGCGCGTCCGTGCATTCCCCATTTCCGCCGCAAAATCGCTCCAGGTACTGACGCGCCCGTCGAATACCACCGACTGCGAACGGTCGGGATCGTAAAAATTCAGGATCGAAGCCTGGCTGAAGATGTCCGAAGAGCCGAGGCTTCCGGGATGCTCCGGATTCCCTTCGATCTTGGTCGGCCGGCCCGTGTGGCTTTCAACCAGCACGCCCGTGGCAACTCCGGCCTGGAATAGAGACGTAGCGTAGAAGAGCGGGCGGCCGGGGAGAATTTCCTCGGGCGGACGCACGTAAGGCACGATCTTCTCGGTGGGGAGTTTCGTGCATGCGCTCAGGCCAGCCATGGCCGCCGAAGCCGCCATCAGTTTCAGCACATCGCGGCGATTGATATCATCGTTGCCTTTTCCCGCACTGGGAGGGAATTCGTGGTCGCGAAATTCGACGAACTCTTTCGTGCCCGAAAGCTCCTCGAGGCTCTGCCAGAGACGTGGGGCGCCTTCGCCGGCGAGCTTCGCCCGCGCCGCAGCCAGGTCAATCGAATTCTTCGCGATGGAATCTTCGTTCATCGTCTCGCTTTCATCACCGGTGACACGTGGAACAGGTCTGCAAACTCTTGATATTGTATTCCGCCACGAGCTTCTTCCCCATCTTGAGCTGCTCGCCTGCGGAAGGCGGCTCGTAGTATGGATTGAAAACTTCCGATTTCGGCCGCACGTACTTCTCGGGCTGGCGATGGCACTCCAGGCACCACGACATGTAAAGGGTGCCCGCGCGCTCCGTCAAAGGCATTTCCGCGATTTGTCCGTGGCACGTGGTGCAGCCGACGCCCTTCGCCACATGAATGCTGTGGTCGAAATAGACGAAATCGGGCAGCGCGTTTACGCGAATCCATTCAAGCGACTTGTCGTCGCGGTAGCTCGCGCGCACGGGCTCGAGCATCGAAGCGTTCGTCCAGATCTGCGAATGGCAAGTCATGCAGGTCTGCGTCGGGGGAACTCCCGCGAAGGACGATTTCTCGACCGACGTATGGCAATAGCGGCAGTCGATTCCCAGCTCGCCCGCATGGTGGCGGTGGCTGAACGGCACGGGTTGCTGCCGCTTGACGTTCTGATCCGTGTACCACGGCGACATCGCGATCGCATACAGCGCGTAGCCCAGCGCGCCAAGGATGACCACCGCTCCATAAATGGTCAGCCGCGAGATGAAGTTCGTGCTGCGATGAAAGATCTGTGGCATCAGTTCTCTAAGTCGTTCCTTCTATGAATGACTCTTCTCTTCGTTCGTTTCGTGCACCAGCGACCGCACTTCCACGATGGAAATCATCGGCAGAAAGCGGATAAAGAGAAAGAAAAGAGTAAAGAAAAGCCCGAACGTCCCGATGTAGGTCGCCCAATCCCACCGTGTCGGGTAGTACATTCCCCAGGACGAGGGGATGAAATCCCGGCTCAAGCTGATCACGATAATCACGAAACGCTCGAGCCACATGCCAGTGTTGACGACCAGCGAAAGAACGAACAGCAGACCCACGTTGCGGCGCACTTTCCGGGACCACAGCAGCTGCGGGATGATGATGTTGCAGGAAATCAGCATCCAATAGAGCGGCGCGTACGGACCGTGGAAGCGGTTCTTCATCATGTAGATTTCGTACTGGTCGCCGCTGTAGAACGCCAGGAACGCTTCGATCAAGTAGCCGTAAGCCACGATCAGGCCCGTCGCCAGCATGACTTTCGCCATGATGTCGAGATGCCGGATGGTCACCAGATCTTCCAGGTGATAGAACTTGCGAATCGGAATGGCGAGCGTCAGCACCATCGCGAAACCTGAATAGATGGCTCCGGCGACGAAATAAGGCGGAAAGATCGTGGTATGCCATCCGGGAATGATGCCGATCGTAAAATCGAAGCTCACAACGGTGTGGACTGAAACGACGAGCGGTGTCGCGAGGCCCGCTAACAACAGTGAGGCCGTTTCATAGCGCGACCAGTGGACGGCCGACCCGCGCCAGCCCATGGACAGCATCCCATAGATGATCTTGGCGGTTTTGTTCTTGGCGCGATCGCGCAACGTCGCCAGGTCGGGAATCAATCCCACGAACCAGAACAGCAGCGATACCGTCAGGTAAGTCGTCACCGCGAAAACGTCCCAGACCAGCGGACTGCGGAATTGCGGCCACATCCACATCGGATTGGGATACGGCATCAGGTAGAAGAACATCCACGGGCGGCCCATGTGCAGCAGCGGGAACATTCCGGCGCACATCACGGCGAAAAGCGTCATTGCCTCGGCGAAGCGGTTTATGGACGTCCGCCACTTCTGGTGCAGAAGGAGAAGAATCGCGGAGATGAGCGTGCCTGCGTGGCCGATACCGATCCACCAGACGAAGTTGACGATGGCGAAACCCCAGGCGGTCGGGATGCGGATGCCCCAAATCCCCACGCCCTTGATCATCAGCAGGGTAATCGTGAGGTTCAACAACATCAACGCGCCAAATGCGATCAGCAGACCGAAGACCCAGCCCGGCGTCACCGGGCGCGTCAGAACGATCGAACTGATCTTGTCGGTTACCGTTTCGAACGTATGACCCGGTCCGATAATTGGATCGGGATCGGCAACCCCAGCTGTGTTGTGTAAACCCTCAGATGCCACGCAGTATCCCCGGACGAAATTTATGAATGCCTGTAATCTGCTGAAGGAGCGTCAAAAGCCCGGAATCAGCGCCGCCACACCCCGTGATGGCGCGATTCGCAATCCGAAGCGGTACAGGTCTCACAGCGGCGCACGATCTTTCCGCGCCCAAATTCCGAAACCCAACTCTGTTGACCCTAGATGCTCGCTCAGGACGCAATAGGATAAAACCTGAGAAGCTAAGACGCAAGTTTAAATCAAAATAAATTTTGCGGCCAGATTCAGCGAGATTCCGCATTTCGAACTCCGCCACGGCCCGGGAGACGATCCCGGCCTGCACTTCGCGCGGCGCACTTGATCCGCGCTGTGCCATTTAGGGCATGACCCGGCATTGAGCAGCCTCGTGACTGTGCACCAGATTGATAGAATTGGATGGTGCGTCCCGCAATGCCAGTGGCGGTTTGGCTCGTGCTCGCGATTTCTTCTTCGGCCACAGCCGATACCATCGTGTTGAAGAACGGCCGCCGCATTGTGGCCGATAACGTCACCGAAGACGCCGCACACGTTACGTATCTGACTCCCGCCGGCCAGTTATCCATCCCCAAGTCCATCGTGGCCCGGATCGAGCACGACAATTTCGGATATTCGTCCGCCTCCAAGGCGTCCTCCGAACCGCCTGTTTCCGCGCCGCAGGTAGAGCCGGTTCGCGGCTACGAGGACGTGCAAGCGCTGGCAGTGCACGACAATGCGATCGATTTTGCGTACCTCTCGAAACTGGATTCCGACGCGCGATCCGGCTCCGTGCCCGCCGTTGCAAGAGTGGCCGCCGCGCAATACGCCGCCGCGCAATTCCTCCTCGGCAAGGGCGATACCGACGCGGCGATCGATCACTATCGCCAGGCGCTCGCGTTCGCACCGGATAATATTGGCCTGCTGCTGAACCTCGCCGTCCTGTATCTCCGCGAAAGCAAGTTCACCACTGCGCTCGACCCCCTGGAACGCGCCCGCCGCGCCTCCCCGGATTCGGCGGACGTCGCCAAGCTGATGGGTTGGGCGTATTACGGCGCGAATAAAATGGACCGCGCCATCGAGGAATGGCAGCGCGCCGAAAAGCTGCGTCCCGACCCGGAAGTCGAGCAGGCCCTCGACAAGGCCCAGCGCGACAAGGCCGAAGAAGAAACCTATCGCGAGGGCGAGACCGCTCACTTCGCGTTGAAATACAACGGCGGCGCCACACCGGATCTCGCTCGCGGCATTTTGCATGTCCTGGAAGATGATTTCGGAAACCTGGAATCGCAACTCGATTACACGCCCCGCGAACAGATCGCGGTCATCCTCTACACGGAACAGGCCTTCGCGGACATCACGCGCGCCCCGGGATGGGTGGGCGCGCTCAACGATGGTCGGCTCCGCATTCCCGTGCAGGGCCTGACGTCCGTGACGCCGGAGCTCGCGCGCGTGCTCAAACATGAGCTTACGCACAGTTTCGTCGGGCAGAAATCGAACAACCGAGCGCCTACGTGGCTACAAGAAGGTATTGCGCAATGGATGGAAGGCCGCCGGAGCACGTCCAACGCCGGAGCGCTGGTGGAAGCAGCGGGCCAGGGTGCGGCACCGCCGCTCGCAGCGCTCGAAGGCTCGTGGATGAGCCTCTCCGGCAATTCGGCTTCGTTTGCTTACGCGTGGTCGCTTGCCGTGGTGGAATCCATCATCGATTCCGGAGGGGTGAGCGACATTAGCCGCCTGCTCGATCGCGTGGCCACATCGCCTTCTACCGAGGCCGCCGCGCAGGAAGTGCTGCGCTCGAACTACGCCGACCTCGATCAACAGACCGTCGCCTACCTCAAGCACGCGTATCTGCGCTAATCAACGGCAACGCGTTTCATCGGCCGATCACGCAGTGGTTGTGGCTTGCGCGATTACAAAGTGGCGAGAAGCCCCGCGAGCAAAGCGGCACGCTCAGGCAGCGAGCGAATGATCACATGCTCGACCGAGCTGTGCGCGCCATTGCCAATGGCGCCCAGACCGTCGAGCGTGGGCACGCCAAGCGCAGCCGTGAAATTTCCGTCGGAGCCGCCGCCAACCCACGCTTCGCCGAGCGACGAACCCATCTCGCGCATAAGAGACTGCGCGTGGTGAAATAGTTTTGCGACCGCAGCCGTCCGCTCCAGCGGCGGGCGATTGATCCCCCCGCGCACCTCCAACCGCGCGCCTGGCAAAATCGCTCGCAGGCCGCGCAGCTTGCGGTTGATCTTCGGGGCGTCGGCCAGGTGCGTGTACCGGATATCCACTTCCGCTCGCGCGTGATGCGGCACCACGTTTGAAACCGTTCCGCCTTCGATCACCGTCGCCTGCAAGGCAATGCCGCGCCGGGGATTATTCATGTGTTCCAGGCGCGATACCTGCAGCGCCAGCTCGTGCACGGCGTTCACTCCCGCTCCCGGGTCGAGACCGGCGTGAGCGCCACGCCCGGTAATGATCAATTCCGCCGTGCCCAATCCCTTGCGCGCCGTCTTCAGATTCCCGCGTGCTCCAGCCGCGGGTTCGAGGACCAGCACCGCATCGCTCCTCCGCGCTTCGCGCTCGATTGCATGCCGCGATGTGTGGCTGCCGATCTCTTCATCCGAGTTCCACAGAAACACCAGCCGCTTCCGCGGACGCAGACCCACGGCTCGCAGCGCGTCCACCGCGGCGAGCGCCAGCACGAGCCCGGCCTTCATATCAAAGGTTCCCGGCCCAAACGCGCGTCCGCCGCGCACGCGAAACGGCATTGGCGCGAGCGTTCCCAGCGCATATACCGTGTCGAGGTGCCCGATGACTAAGATTTGCCCCTTCGGCCGGCCTTCTCCGAGCCAAATTCCCGCGCGTACATGATTTCCGCGTTTCTTCTGGTGCAGGATCCGGACCTCCGCACCGCGCCGCCGCCATTCGCTTGCCACGAGGGCCCCGAGGCGATCCACCGCGGCCTTTTGATGGCTTGGCGATTCGCATCGGACGAATTTCCCGAGCAGCTGCACCAGCATCTGCTCCCGGCCGCGCAATTCCCGGCGCAGGCTTCGCATCATCGTGCCGTTTTCGCTCATCGCGCGCGTATCGTATCAGCCGGGACATCGAGCGGCAACGCCGCCCGAGCGTAAGAGGTCAGTTTCCGATTATCGGGAGTCGGTCTTGGGGCCTCGGGCAGATCGAGTACGACCTATCGATCTGTAGACACGTAGTAGCCGGGACGTGCGCGTAAAGTGAGGTTGGGACGTGAAACGGTGACTTTGATTTCGTTGAAGCCCAATGGAGGATCACTGCTCGGCGCGTAGCTAAGGACATACTGGGCGTGCAGTTCGCCACCAATTCTGTCGAGCGCCGTGCGTATGGTTTCATCCCGGAGGGCCTTGTAGTGGATTCCTCCGGTTGAGGCCGCGGCCACTTCGAGTTGATGGTTGCTGATTTCGTTCGTTCCGCGCGTAAGCAGCCAAATAGCAAGTGCTGTATAAGGGGAGGTTCCGGCGATAGGAGGGAGTCTTGGAAGTTTGAGCGTGGGTGGAGGTCGCTGACCGGGCGCTTCATCCTTTCCGTAGCGAAGATCGCCCGATGTGCTGCTCGGACCAATCGCATAAATCACAATGTTCGCCAGCTGCGCCTCGCGCATGACTTGGCTAAGTCTTGCATGGCTATGGGTGTCCTGAGATTCGCCGACAACGAGAAGAACCCGGCGATACTGAGGAGGCTGAGATTTCAGAAGGTCCAGCCCTTTTGCCATGGCGTCGTAGAGGTTGCTGTCCGACGATTGAAATTGAAGATCGGAGATCGCCTTCGCGACTGCGTCGTGATCCTGCGTAAAAGGCTGGCTTACCTCCGGCGTGCTACCGTAAGTGATGACTGCAGCCTCGCCGCTCAGCGCCATCACGGTTTCCGTGAAAATGCTGCCCATGCCCCGAATGACTGGCGTCATGGCTTGCAATCGCACATTTGCCTCGACGACCAGCACCACTGCCAACGGATCGGCGTCGAGATCAAACCGCGCAATCGATTGTTTCGCTCCCTTGTCGAAAACTTGAAAGTCTTTTTGCGTGAGGTCGAGCACGAGCTCGCCCCTCTTGTCAGTCACTGTAACCGGCACGATCACTTCATTCACGTGGGTCCGAATTCGATCTTTTGCTTGTGGCGGTTCGTTCGTTTGTCGATTGCCGCTTGGATCGGGTGAAGAGATTCCGTTTTGGGCCTGCGGGGGAGGTGCCGCTAGTGGCGTAAGCAATAGCAATGATGCGGCAATACAGGCGAATTTGGTCAATCGCGCCACAGCATGATTCTATGTGATTCAAAGACGCGCGGTCTTGTTGTCTGGGCACTTTTATCAAAAATGATGGACCTAAGTCCTTATCAGCGCCGTAACCGCAAACTGACCCGCGACCCGCCGGAGCACTCGATTCCCACCTGCCTGCGATTTCGTATAGAATTGTTCGATTCAGCGGCCCCCAAAATGAAAGGCTAAGAGGCCAACCATGCTCCTCGACATCAACGACATACGGAAGGTTCTCCCGCATCGCTATCCCTTCCTTCTGATTGACGGCATTGAAGAAATGGAACGATGGAAGCGCATTGTGGGAATAAAGAACGTCACCATCAATGAAAGCTATTTTCAGGGGCATTTTCCCGGCAAGCCCATCATGCCGGGAGTGTTGATCATCGAGTCCATGGCGCAGACCGGAGGTTTTTTGTTGCTTCAGGAAGTGGCGGACCGCGAGAAAAAGCTGATCTATTTCGTTTCGATTGACAACGCGCGCTTTCGCCGCCCGGTCGTGCCGGGGGACCAGTTGAGGCTGGAAATGAATGTCGTCGCCTGGCGCGAAGGCCTGGGCTTCTGCAAACTCCACGGCCGCGCCACCGTCAACGGCGAACTCGCCGCCGAAGCCACGCTGATGTGCAAAATGGTGGATCTGGAAACGGAAATGCCGCCCGCCACGGAACCCGCCGGGAAGGCGCGATGAGCGAAATTGATTCCCGGGCCGTCGTTTCGCCATCGGCGCGAATCGGCTGCGGCGTAAGAATCGGGCCATTCGCGGTCGTCGGAGACGAGGTCGAACTCGGCGATGGCTGCGTCCTCGAATCGCACGCCGTGGTCAAGGGACCGTCCACATTGGGCCGCAACAATCATGTCCACTCGTTCGCCATCGTCGGCGGCGACCCGCAGGATCTGACCTATTCGGGCCAGCGCGTGCGACTCGAAGTGGGCGAGTCGAACGAGTTTCGCGAGTTCTGCACCGTGCACCGCGGCACGATCAAAGGTGGCGGCGCCACTCGCATCGGCAGCCACAACCTGATCATGGCTTACGCCCACATCGGACACGACTGCGTGATCGGCGATCACGTGATCCTCACCAATGGAGCGCAGCTCGCCGGGCACATCGTGGTCGAGGACTACGCCGGGATCAGCGCGTTCTGCCTGCTGCATCAGTTTTCCCGCGTCGGCTCGCACTCCTACATCGGCGCGGGCACGGTGATCACGCAGGACGTCGCGCCTTTTTCGATGGTCGTGGGGCCGCGAGAAGTGCGCTGCTATGGCATCAATAAGATCGGCCTCGAGCGCCACGGATTCTCGGCGGAACGTATCAAGACGCTGGAGCAGGCTTACCGGCTCCTTCTCCGCTCGAAGCTCAACACGTCGCAGGCCGTCGAGAAAATGCGCGCAACCCTCGCTCACTCCGAGGACGTCCAAGCACTTATACGGTTCATCGAGTCGGTTGCCGATCGCGGCTTGACGAAATAGGAGCCGGAATGGCAGCGACCGCGCAAGACACGGTGGGGGGCTGGGGCTTGATCGCCGGAAACGGCGATTTCCCGTTTCTGGTGCTCGAAGGAGCCCGCAGCCGGGGCATCGAGATGACCGTGATCGCCATTCGCGAGGAGGCGTCGCCGGCGCTCGAGCGCGCCGCGAAGCGTTTCCACTGGATCAGCCTCGGCGAACTCAGCCGCGGGATTGAACTAATGCATCAAGAGGGAGTAAAGCACGCCGTGATGGCCGGGCAGGTAAAACACAACAAGATTTTCAGCTCGATCCGTCCGGACTGGCGTCTCGCGAAACTATTGTTTTCGCTTCCAGCGAGAAACACGGACTCCCTGATCGGAGCGGTCGCCCGCGTGCTTCAGGACGAAGGCATCGAGCTCGTGGATTCGACGAAGTTTCTCGGGCCGCTGTTGCCGGCCGCGGGAGTCCTCACGCGCCGAGCGCCGGACGAAGCGGAAGCGGCGGACATCGAATACGGCAGGCAGATCGCCGGGCGGATCGCCGGCCTCGATCTTGGGCAGACCGTCGTGATCCGCCAACGCGCGTGCGTTGCAATCGAGGCAATGGAAGGCACCGATGAGACCATCGAGCGTGCCGCGCGAATCGCCGGCGGCCAGCGGCTTGTGGTCGTGAAGGTCAGCAAGCCGCGGCAGGATATGCGATTCGACGTGCCGGTCGTGGGAATGAAGACGATCGAGGTGATGCGCGGCTCCAATGCCACGGCGCTCGCAATCGATGCCGGGCGGACGCTTCTATTCGATCGCGACAATCTGATTCGCGCCGCCGACGATGCGGGAATCGCGATTCAGGCGTTTCCTCCGGAACCGGCGCCATCAAAGAAGACTTCGTGAGCGCAAAACCCATTCGAGTGGCCGTGGTTGGCGCGGGAGAGTTCGGCCGGAACCACGTTCGCGTCTGGCGCGAGATCGACGGCGTGGAACTTGCCGGCGTGGTGGATACG
This sequence comes from uncultured Acidobacteriota bacterium, assembly GCA_963752925.1. Lineage (GTDB taxonomy): Bacteria > Acidobacteriota > Terriglobia > Acidiferrales > UBA7541 > Palsa-295. Next base: position 470,874 of record CAVVZY010000010.1, read on the forward strand.
AACGCGGATCGTGCGGCCAAGATCGCCGCCGAATTCGGAACGCAGGTCATTCGCGATCTCGACGCGCTGGTCGCGCAGCGCGTGAATGCCGTCAGCCTCGCCGTGCCCACGAAAGAACACGCGAAGATCGGCTGCCAGCTGCTCGATGCGGGCCTGGATGTGCTGGTTGAAAAGCCGATGGCCGCGTCGCTCGAAGAAGCCGACCGGCTGATCGTGTCCGCGGCACGCTCCGGACGCATCCTGCAAGTGGGCCATGTCGAGCGTTTCAACCCGGCGGTCGTGGCGGCGAAGAAGATCGTGTTGCGCCCGATGTTTTTCGAAGTCCATCGGTTGGGCATTTTCACGCCGCGCAGCCTGGATATCGATGTCGTGTACGACGTGATGATCCACGACCTCGACATTCTCCTCTCGCTCGTGGATTCACCGGTGGCCGACCTGAAAGCCGTCGGCATTCCCGTGATCACCGAGAAGGTGGATATCGCCCACGCGCGGATCGAGTTCGAGACGGGCACGGTCGCCAACGTCACCGCTAGCCGCGTTTCGACCGAGCGCGTCCGCAAGATGCGCTTTTTCCAGGAACACGAGTACATCTCGCTCGATTTCGCGCGCCAGGACGCGCTGCGCATTCGCGTCACGCCGGGCAGTCCGCAGCCGGCCATCGGATTCGAGAAATTGAAGACCGCTCCGGAAGAACCGCTGCGCGCCGAACTCCGCGCGTTCGCTGAATCCGTTCGCACCCGCAAGCCGGGCATCGTGGACGGCGCCGCCGGGCGACGAGCTCTCGCGCTAGCCGACCGCGTGATGGCAGGCATCCTGGACCACGCGCGCCGCGTCCAATTGGGTGCTTTCTCTCCACAGGACGTTCGATGATCCCGCGCATATTGGTTCCAGTCGACGTGCGCCCCGTCACCAAAGACGAGGCCAGAAAGAGGCCGAGCCGCGTCACCACCTATCTGGACGACCGAACGGTCGTCCCTTCGGGATTGTCCGAAGCGCCTCCGCTCGACGGCAAAACGACGATTCCTTCGCATGTTCCGCTCGGCGTGCTCGTGGATCGCACGCTCGTTTCGCGCGGCATGGCCATCAAGCCGATCGAGAGGATGCAGCACATCTCCGCCGTCACGCTCGAGATTCTCGATTCGCGCACCGTGGTGCCCGCGTACGTGGAGCCGCTCACAGCTGAGGAAATCGAAACTCCGGAGCACGCGCCGCAGATGACCGCGGAGCTTCGCGAAATCGTCCAGCCGGATATTTTCACCACCGGCGACGCGAATCTGCTGATCGAGCCGGAAGAAAAGAAGGATGCGAAATCCGACCTGGTGACGCGGGTCCTCTCGATTCTGGTGCACGTCGCTGTGATCGCTTTTCTGATTTTCGCACCGAAACTTCTCCCGGCGCCGTCGCAGGAGGAGATCGCTCGGAACCAGTTGCCGACGAATTGGATCTATTCGCCGCCCTCGACGCCGGTGCCCGCCGCACCGACTCCCAAGGTTCGGGTCACTCCCGAAACATTGCACAAGGTCGCTCCGCCCGTTGAAAAACCGCAGATCGTGACGCCGGCTCCGAGCCCGGAGAAACCTCCAACCGATCTGCCTGAAGCGCCGCGGCCTAAGTTTGAGGTGGCGCCGAATCCTCCGCCGTCCATACCGACGACGCCTGCGCCATCGCACTTGGAGCCCGTTCTGCCCGCCACGCCAAGCAACCGGCTCAATCTCCAATTGCCCACATCGTCCCCGGGCAAGATGATCCAGGATCAGATGCAAAATGCAGCGCACGAAGGGCGCCAGGCACCTGTCTATAGCGGCGGGCCACCCGCGGCCGGAGGCGGAGGCCGTGGAGTGGGCATGGGTAACGGCGTGGATGTTCTGTCGGATACACAGGGCGTGGATTTTTCCGCCTACATTCGCAGGCTCCTGGCCACGCTTCAACGCAATTGGGAGGCCGTGATGCCCGAGTCGGTGCGCATGGGAGAGAGGGGCGTCGTCTTCACCACTTTTCAAATCAATCCGGATGGCAGCGTCTCGGCGCCGGACCCAACCCTCGAAAGAACGTCCGGAAAGGAACCGCTCGATAATGCCGCGATGTCGGCGATCCACGCGTCGAACCCGTTCGAGCCCTTGCCTTCTCAATTCCATGGACCCTTTCTGAAGTTACGAATCGCGTTCATTTACAATATTCCGCCGGAACAAGTTAACCTCCATTGAAACTGAACCGCACGCAAGTCGCTGGGGCCCTTCTGCTGGCTGCTCTCGTGTTGCTGGCGCTGCTGGTGCGGTACTGGACGCTTCCGAAATGAACTCCTCTTCGCCGGAGCCAGCGGCGCGGCTGATCGTGATTCTCGGGCCGACCGCTTCGGGCAAATCCGCGCTGGGAATCAGCCTTGCCGAACGCCTCGGCGGCGAAATCCTGGTTTGCGATTCCACTCAGGTATACCGCCACTTCGACATCGGTACCGCAAAAGTGCCCGCCGCCGAGCAGCGTGGCATTCCACACCATCTGGTTGATCTCGTCGAACCACACGAAGTTTTCACCGCGGGGGAGTATCGCCGGCGCGCCCTCGATGTGCTCGAAGATGTGCGGCGGCGCGGCAAGCTGCCAATTATCACGGCGGGAACGGGGCTTTATCTTCGCGCGCTGCTCGAAGGGCTGGCGGACGCGCCCGAACGATCCGAAGAACTGCGCGAGCGCTTGCGAAAGAAAGCCAAGCAATACGGGCCTGGATATCTGCACCGCGTGCTCGCGCGTATCGACAAAGAAGCCGCGAGCAAAATCGCCCCGCGCGACACGCAAAAGATCATCCGCGCCATCGAAATCCGAAAGCTCGCCGGAAAGCCGGTCGGCGAAATTCATCGCGGTGTCCGAACCGGACTCGAAGGCTACGACGTAACGAAGATCGGCCTCGCGCCACAGCGCGAAGCTCTCTACGCCAGAATTAACGCGCGCGTCGAGACCATGGTCGCGGCCGGATGGTTGGAAGAAGTACGCGGCCTGATTGCCCGAGGTGTTCCCGCGGCCGCGAAGCCTTTTCAGTTCATCGGCTACTCGGATTTGTCCAAGTGCATCGAACGCGGCTCCGGAGCCAAGGCCGATGCAATCCTGCGCATCCAGCAAGCCACCCGCCGGTTTTCGAAGCGACAAACCACATGGTTCCGGAAGGAGCCAAACGTTATCTGGCTTCCCGGTTTTGGCGACGATCCCTCCGTGATATCGGCGGCCCACGCAATCACTAATTTTAAGAACTCCTAAAGGCTTGACGGCTCGTTGGAATTCCAATAACCTCGCGACTGCATACGCTACCGTATGCATACGCCACCGTATGGCTAGCCCAGGGACAGCCCGAGTCGGTTTCCTCCATCCGGACGATTGGATAGGCGCCGCGCAGACTCGCCTCTCCGACCAAGGCATCGAATCCGTGCGCATCGAGGTAGTGGCCCGCGACCTTGGTGTCAGCAAGGGCAGCTTCTACTGGCACTTTCGCGATCGCGGAGAGTTGCTCGATAAGCTGCTGGTCCGCTGGGAAGAGAGTGAACTCGACTGGCTGAACCGGGACGATGGAGCAAGCACCGCAACGCGGTGGGCAAGATTCATCGAAAGGACCGCCAGCCCGGAGCGCATGCGCATGGAAATTGCCCTGCGGGCGTGGGCGCGCGGAGACGAGGGCGTTGCGACGCGCGTGGCGGCGATCGAAAAGCGGAAAGCACGCCTCATCGGGGACGTATTGCGCGACATCGGATTCGCAGAAACCGCCGCGGAATCCTGGTCCGAAGTGGCCTTGCTGATTTGCCTCGGATGGCTTGACCGCGCCACGCGAGACAAGCAGTTCGAAGTCGCGAGCCGCGGCCTTGGCGAACTGCTTTCCGAATTCATACGGGCCGCTTCCGCTGCCTCGCCGGCGCCGAATCGCTGAGCACGCGGCTGGCCGGGCACCGCAAACTGTGGCACACTCGATAATTCGATGGATCCCCAGTACATTCGGAATTTCTGCATCATCGCGCACATTGACCACGGCAAGTCGACCCTGGCTGACCGCCTGCTCGAGCTGACCGGCGCTCTCTCCCAGCGCGAAATGAGCGCGCAGGTGCTCGACTCGATGGACCTCGAACGCGAGCGCGGCATAACCATCAAGGCCAAAAGCATTCGCCTGCACTACACCGCGCGCGACGGCCACGAGTACCAACTGAACCTGATCGACACGCCGGGCCACGTGGATTTTTCCTACGAAGTCTCGCGCGCGCTTTCCGCCTGCGAAGGCGCGCTGCTGGTGGTGGACGCAAGCCAGGGAGTGGAAGCGCAAACGGTCGCCAACGCCTTTCTCGCCTCGCGGCACAACCTTGTGGTCATCCCGGTGATCAACAAAATCGACCTGCCCGCCGCGCGCATCGATTTCGCGAAGGAACAAATCGAAAACGTTCTGGCTATCCCCGCCGACGACGCTCTCCCAATCAGCGCGAAGAGCGGGCTGGGAGTTGACGAAGTTCTGGAAGCGGTGGTGGCGCGCGTGCCGCCTCCCAAGGGCTCCGCGGACGCGCCGCTGCGCGCGCTGATATTCGATTCCTGGTTCGACATCTATCGCGGCGCGGTGGTGCTGGTGCGCGTGATGGAGGGCCGGCTCACTCCCGGCACGAAAATTCGCCTCTGTGCCGGCAACGAAGTCTACGAGGTCGAGGCTTTGGGAGCGCTCACGCCCAAGCCCGTGGTGCTGAAGGAACTGGCGGCAGGCGACGTGGGATTCATCATCGCCAATATCAAGCGCGTGGCCGACGCGCGCATGGGCGACACGGTTGTGGAAGCGAACCGTCCCGCCGCGCCGCTCCCCGGTTTCGAGGCCATCAAGCCGATGGTCTTTGCCGGACTTTTTCCTGTGAATGCGACGGACTACGAAGTGCTGCGCGATGCCCTCGGCAAGCTGCAGCTCAACGACGCGGCCTTTTTCTACGAGCCGGAAAATTCGGTGGCGCTCGGCTTCGGATTCCGCTGCGGATTTCTGGGCCTGCTGCACATGGAAATCGCGCAGGAACGGCTTGAGCGCGAATTCAACATTGACCTGATCACGACGGCGCCGAGCGTGCAGTATCGCATCACGACCATCGACGGCGAAGTGAAGGAAGTGGACAACCCCACGAAATTCCCGCCGCCGAGTTCGATCCAGAAGATCGAGGAGCCGATTCTGACGGCAATGATCATCACGTCGGAGGAATCCGTGGGCGGGGTGCTGGCGCTCTGCGAGGAAAAGCGCGGCGTGCAGAAGAAGTTCGAGTACCTCTCGCCGACGCGCATCATGCTCACCTATGAGATGGCGCTGAATGAGATCGTTCTGGATTTCTACGACCGGCTGAAGAGCGTTTCCCGCGGCTACGCTTCGCTCGATTATCACCTTTCGGGCTACCGCGAATCCGATCTGGTAAAGCTCGACGTGCTGGTCGGCGGCGAGCCGGTGGACGCGCTGACGGTCATCTGCCATCGCGATCAATCCTACGACCGCGGCCACGATCTGGTCAGCCGGCTGCGCAAACTGATCCCGCGCCAGATGTTCGAGGTGCCCATCCAGGCCGCCATCGGCAGCCGCGTGATCGCGCGCGAAACGATCAGCGCGATTCGCAAGAACGTGATCGCGAAATGCTACGGCGGAGACATCTCGCGCAAGCGCAAGCTCCTTGAAAAACAGAAGGAAGGCAAGAAGCGCATGAAGCGCGTCGGCAAAGTGGACATTCCCCAGGAAGCCTTTCTCGCGGTGCTGAAGGTCGCCAGCAGCACCGGCGACGACGAATAGCGGCCGAAGTTTGGCGCGCGACACGCTGTTGCAGCTCAATTTTGGGCCAAAAACCGACACGCGACCGACGCGAATTGTGTGTCGGTTAAGGTGTGTCACTTTCCTTTGTTTTGAATGAGATACGCGGGAAAGGACTCGGCATGGTGTGTCGGTTAATTTCAGACAGAGTGCCGCGGTAGCGGCCTCGCGCGCAAGGCCGCTCGACATCGCTCTAAACGGCGCCCCAAGAGGGGCGCCGGCTCTGGACCATTGGCCCATCCTCCCATTCTAGTCAGCGAAAGAAAAAACTCTAGGATGAGCGCCTGTGGACTTTATTTCATCGCGCTGTTCAGGGAAGGAACGGGTCTATTGCCTCGGTTTAGGCCGCAGCGGTAAACTGATCGATAGGACGAACCCATGTCTAAGACGAAATTGCGCGCCACGAAGAAGGGCCAGAAGATCAGCATCGTTCTCGACGTCAAGGATTACGAGAAGTTGCTGGACGATCTCGAAGAGCTCGATTCTATTCGGGCCTACGACGCCGCCAAACAATCCGGTGAGACTCCAGTGCCCTTCGATCAAGCATTTCAGGAGATCGAACGCTCCAGCAAGTGAAGTACTCTCTGTTTATCCTTCCACGCGCCCAGCGGGAGCTGGCATCGCTCGATGCACAAGAACGCGAAAAAGTCCGGAAAGCGATTCTGGGTCTCCAGGAAAACCCACGCCTGGCACAGAGCCGCAAACTAGCGGGGCGAGACGGTTGGCGAATGCGAGTTGGCAGCTACCGCGTTATATACGAAATCAACGATTCGGTACGATCGGTAACTATTCTGAATGTTGGTCACCGGCGCGAAGTGTATCGCTAGCTGCTAATTGCCACGTTTGCGGCGGACGGTGGCGTCGAGCTGGCCGCGGGCGAGACGGACGGAAATATCGTCGCCGGGCGCCACTTGATCCGGTGACCGCAGAACTTTTCCTGAGGCGTCGTAGGCAATGGCATAGCCGCGCTCGAGCAGCTGGAACGGGCTGCGTTCCTGAAGCTGCAACGCGGCGGCTGCAAATCGCCGGCGCTTGGCGACAAGCACGCGATCCATTCGAATGCGCAGATCGCGGCCGCGTTCGTCGAGCGCGCGTCGCAGCTTGCCGACTCGCGCGCGCAGATCGAGCGCCGCGAATCGCACGCGCGCGACGGTGAACCGGCGCTGCTTGCGCATGACGACACGCTCGAGCGCCGAACGAAGACCTTCCCTCTGCTGCTCGATGCGCCGCCGGAGCACGACCGCTCGCGCGCGCAAATCGAAAGACACAATATGGGTGCCGGCCTTCGTCATCCGCTGGCGCGCCGTGGCGAGCCGAAGGCGTAGCACGACCCCGAGCGACGAAGAAAGTTCATCCAGCTGCTGGTGGCGCCGCCGCATGAGGATTTCGATCTGGCGAAACCCGCGATGGGTCTGTAAATCGCGCACGCGGTGGCGCCGCTCGGAAAGCAAATAGCGCATCTGCTGGACGAGATCGCGGTAATAGGCGGCGATGTGGCGCTCGAATTCCTGGCGCGACTGCACGACGATTTCAGCCGCGGCCGAAGGCGTCGGCGCGCGCAGGTCGGCCACAAAATCCGCGATCGTGAAGTCGGTCTCGTGCCCGATGCCGGTAATCACGGGAATCTCGGACGCCGCAATCGCGCGCGCCACGATTTCCTCGTTGAAAGCCCAGAGGTCTTCCAGCGATCCGCCGCCGCGCGCGACGATGACCACGTCCGCGAGCTTCGCGCGGTTGAAATGCCGCAGCGCCGCGACGATTTCGGCCGCCGCGCCCTCGCCCTGGACCTTCACGGGATAAAGCTGCACGTGCAGGTTGGCAAAGCGCCGCTTGAGCACGCGCAGGATGTCGCGAATCGCGGCGCCCGTAGGCGACGTGACCACGCCGATGCATCGCGGCAGGATGGGCAGCGGCTTCTTGCGCGCCTCGTCGAAGAGGCCCTCGTCTTGAAGTCTTTTCTTGAGCTGCTCGAAGGCGAGCTGCAACGCGCCGAGGCCCACTGGCTCGATGTGGCTGACGTACACCTGATACTCGCCGCGCGGTTCATACACGCCGAGCGATCCGCGAACCGTGACGTGCAGGCCGTCCTCCGGGCGGAATTTCAGGCCGCGCACCTGGTCGCGAAAGCAGACGCAGCGGATTTGGGAACGTGCGTCCTTCAGGGTGAAATAGAGATGCCCCGATTGCGCGGCGTGGTAGTTCGAGACCTCGCCCTCGATCCATACGTCGCGGAACGCGTTTTCCAGGAGATCGCCGATGCGTTCGGTGATCTCGCTGACCTTCCAGATGTGGCGCTCGGGCGCGAGATCGAAAAGTGACGATTGGCTCATGGCTCTAGCGGCGGAAGAAATTGACGATCCAGAAGATCAGCGTGAGGCCAACGCTCACGACAATGCAGGTGACGATCGGGAAATAGAAGCTGCCGTGGCGGCCTTGATAGGAAATGTCGCCTGGCAAGCGGCCGAGTCGAAACGGAAGCCGCGCGCCCAACATCAGCAAAGCGCCGGCGCCGATCAGTACGACGCCGACGACGAGCAGCAGCTTCCCGATTTCGCGCAGGGGGTCCATGGAAGCCGTCATTGTAACTCTGGGAGTCGAATTCGGCGCAACTGTCCCCAGAGCCCTCGAATCCACGGCACACATGACAGTTGTGGCACCACTAACAATCACAAATTGACATTATGTTATTCCCCTTCTATCCTTTGTTATCTGATAAACGACAGGGGGAACCTGACATGAAATCAGAGGTCGTGACCAACCTTACCGTCGCAGACCAAGTGTGGATTGCGATGGCGCTCTTGCACCGGGAAAACCCGGAACAAGCCGATTTCTCAAAGCAAGAAATCCAACGGCGCTGCGAAGCGGTGGACTCCGAAGGCGCACGGCGGCCGGGAATTTCCCAACACATCTCGACGCACTGCGTGGCGTCCAAGCCAACAAGCCCCGCCAAACACAGGATGCTGACGCGCACAGGCACCGGCCGAAGACGACTTTTTCGACCCGGGGACAAGGAGCATCCGGATCGCCGGGAGGGGAGAACTACTCCGCTGCGAGAAGATCTGCCGGAGAAATATCATGAGCTGCTGGATTGGTACGAAACCGAATACGGTAAGCAGCCAGGTACTCTCGAACCGGGCGTCGCGCCGCGCGGCGCGACGGCAGAGACGCTGATGAAACTGATGGGGCGAATCAGCCGCGAGGATGCTGACGAGGTGATTCGAATCATTGACGATTGCTGCGGACGAGTGGACGCAAATGAGTGGTGAGTTCCTGATCGACACAAGCGCCCTAATCAAGCTTATGGCACGCGACCCGGGTCTGCGCTGGCGCATGGGCCATGACTTTCGATGTTTTCTCAGCTTTATCAGCGTCGGCGAGATGTACGCGGGGGCGCACCAATCGACACGGCGCGCGTTCAACTCGGCCGAGATTCGACGCATCTGCGCCGAGATTCCCGTCGTGGGCTGGGATTTCAAGATCGCGGACCAATACGGTCGAATTCAGGCCGCCCTGCGGCAAAAAGGACAGCCGATTCCGCAGAACGACATCTGGATCGCCGCGACGGCCGTCCGTCACGGCATGAAGCTGATTACGCTGGACCAGCATTTTACGGCAGTGGATGGACTGCCGACCGAGATCTGGTAGTGACCTGGGCTAAATCAGTTCGAGGCCCGCGAAAAAGTAGCCGATTTCGAATGCGGCCGTGGCGGGCGCGTCGGAGCCATGGGTGCAGTTGAACTGGATGCTTGTGCCGAGCTCCTTGCGGATGGTGCCGGGCGCGGCCTTCGCGGGATCGGTGGCACCCATGGTGTCGCGCCACTTCGCGATGGCGCCTTCCGCTTCGAGGACCATGACGACCGCTTTGCCCGAGCTCATGAAATCCGTGAGTTCGCCGAAAAATGGCCGCTCGCGGTGCACGGCGTAAAATCCTTCCGCTTCGGATTTCGTGAGGCGCAGCGACTTGAGCGCCACGATCTGAAATTTCGCGGCGTGAATGCGGCTCAGGATTTCTCCCGTGAGCCCGCGCTTTACCGCGTCCGGCTTGATGATTGCAAAGGTTCTCTCGATCGCCACGTTGTCTTCCTCTTTTCGATTTTGACCGGGCACAGAATAAATCCTCGGGTCTGAAGACCCGAACTACATGAGACTACTTCTTGCTGCGCTTGCGAATCTTTCGAGCAGGCTTTTTCTTCGGCGCCGTCTTCGGCTTTGCTTTCCGCGTTGGTTTCGCCAGGATTCTGGCTGCCGCGTGGCCAATTTCGGCGGGACTCTGCACGGTGTGAATCCCGGCGGCGCGCAAGGCAGCATATTTTTCCTTTGCAGTGCCTTGCCCGCCGCTGATGATCGCGCCAGCATGGCCCATGCGGCGGCCCGGAGGCGCCGTCTGCCCGGCGATAAATCCGACGACCGGCTTCTTCACATTCTTCCTGATGAAGTCCGCCGCAATTTCCTCGGCGTTGCCGCCGATCTCGCCGATCAACACGATCGCGTGGGTTTCCGGATCGTCGTTGAACATGCGAATGACGTCGAGGAAGCTCGTCCCGATGATCGGATCGCCTCCGATGCCGACGCAAGTGGATTGGCCGATGCCGAGTCCAGTGAGCTGGCCGACAGCTTCGTACGTAAGTGTGCCGCTGCGGCTGACGACGCCGACGTTTCCACGCTTGTGGATGAAGCCGGGCATAATGCCGAGCTTGCACTGGCCAGGAGAAATGGTTCCCGGGCAATTGGGTCCGATCAGGCGCGTGGTCGAATTCTTCAGCGCGGCGGCCACGCGCACCATGTCGAGCACGGGGATGCCTTCGGCGATGCAAATGACGAGAGGCAGCGCCGCGTCCACCGCTTCGAGGATCGCGTCCGCTGCGAACGGCGGAGGAACGAACGCCATCGCGGCGTTCGCGCCGGTCTCGCGGGCGGCTTCGGCAACCGTGTTGAAGATCGGCACGCCGAGATGTTTCGTGCCGCCCTTGCCGGGCGTGACGCCGGCGACGATCTTCGTGCCGTAGTCAATCATCTGCTGCGAATGGAAGCTGCCTTCGCGCCCGGTCAGGCCTTGCACGAGAACTCGAGTATTTTTGTTTACGAGGATACTCATCGCGCGCCACCCGCGAGCGCCACGGCCTTTTCCGCGCCGTCCTTCATGCCGTTCGCGACGGCGAAATTCAGCCCCGAATTCCGCAGGATTTCCTGACCCTCGCGAACGTTGGTGCCTTCCATGCGCACGACCACGGGAACCTTGAATCGCAGTTCCTTCGCCGCGCTCACGATACCGCTGGCCAGCATGTCGCAGCGCAGAATGCCGCCGAAGACGTTGATGAACACGGCTTTCACATTCGGATCGCTCAGCAGAATGCGGAACGCGTTTTTCACGCGCTCCTCGGAAGCATCGCCGCCCACGTCCAGAAAATTTGCGGGGCTGCCGCCGCTCAGCTGGATGATGTCCATGGTGGCCATCGCTAGGCCCGCGCCGTTGACCATGCACGCGATCGTGCCATCAAGCTTGATGTAGTTGAGCTTGTACTTGGAGGCTTCGACTTCGAGCGGCGTTTCTTCGTCCAGGTCGCGCAGTTCCTTGAATTCAGGATGGCGATAGAGTGCGTTGTCGTCGAAATTTACTTTGGCATCGAGCGCAACCAGGCGGCCGTCGCCCGTGACGACGCAGGGATTAATTTCGAGGAGCGAAGAATCCGTCTCGATAAACGCGCGGTAGAGAGATTGCAAGAACGGCACCGCCGCTTGGACCAGGTCCGCCGAAAGCCCGAGGCCAAACGCGAGCTTGCGCGCATGATAGGCCTGAAAACCCGTCTCGGGGCGAATCGTTTCGCGCAGGATCGCTTCCGGATGTTCCTTCGCGACCTGTTCGATTTCCATCCCTCCGGCGGTGCTGGCCATGAACACCGGCGCTCCTACCGCGCGGTCCACGAGCACGCTCAAGTAAAGCTCGCGCTTGATGTCGAGGCCTTCTTCCACCATAACGCGCCGGACGATGCGCCCCTCCGGGCCCGTCTGCGGGGTCACGAGTTGCATTCCCAGCATGCGTTCGGCGAATGTCGCCGCTTCTTCGGCGGATTTGGCGATTTTTACTCCGCCGGCTTTGCCACGGCCGCCCGCGTGAATCTGCGCTTTCACGACCACGACGGGTGTCCCGAGACGCTCCGCTGCGGCTCTCGCTTCGTCCTTCTTGGTTACGACTTCGCCGCGCGGCACGGGAACGCCGAATTTCGCGAGGATTGCCTTCGCCTGATATTCGTGAATTTTCATGCTGGTTCCGCGAACGACCCGAAGCTCACCTTAATAATGCTAGAATTTGTAAACGCTCAAAGCGATTCAGTTTACTTGGAACCCGCGGGCCGAGCAAGGCGAGCATCGTTTTCTAATTCCAGCTGCACGCGGCCCGATACCGTGAAAATCAATGATCCAGCAAGCGCTTGAAAAAATCTCAGCCGGAGCGAGCCTGTCGCGGAGCGAAGCGGAGGCTGCGGCCGAACAAATCCTCGCTGGCAATGCGACGGACGCCCAAATTGCAGCGCTTCTGACGGCTTTGCGAACCAAGGGTGAAACGCTCGACGAGCTCGTTGGATTCGCCACAGCGATGCGGCGCCATGCCACGCCTATTTTCCCCGCCGGCCACTCCAAGGCCGAAGAGGCGCTGGTCGATACATGCGGCACCGGCGGCGATGCTTCCGGCACATTCAATGTCTCCACAGCCGCCGCATTCGTGGTGGCGGGCGCCGGCGTGCGCGTGGCGAAGCACGGCAACCGCTCGATCAGCTCGCGCTGCGGTTCTGCCGATGTGCTCGAAGAGCTTGGCGCGCGGATCGATTTGCCCGCGGAGCGCGTAGCACAGTCGATTGAAGAGGTGGGCATCGGATTTCTTTTTGCGCCGGCGGTGCATGCGGCCACGCGGCACGCGATGGCGGCGCGCCGCGAGCTGAAAACGCGCTCGATATTCAATCTGCTGGGGCCGCTGACGAATCCGGCGGGAGCATCGGCGCAAGTGGTTGGCGTTTACAGCGCGAGCGTGACCGAATTGATGGCGCGCGCGCTGGGTGAGCTTGGGGTGCGCCGCGCGTTCGTGGTCCACGGAGCGGACGGCCTCGATGAAATCTCCATCTCGGGTGAAACGCAGATCGCCGAGCTGCGCGACGGCACCGTGCGAAGCTACACCGTGACGCCGGAAGATTTCGGCTTGCGCCGCGCTCCGCTCGACGCCATACGAGGCGGCGACGCGAAGCAGAACGCCGAGATCATCCGCAAAATCCTCGGCCGCTCGATGCTTTACCGCGATCACGGCCCGCACCGCGAAATCGTGCTCGCCAATGCTGCCGCAGCGCTCGTTGCCGCCGGACGAGCGACAGATTTTCTCGATGGCGCGCGCCTGGCCGCGAAATCAATCGATACGGGCGCAGCGCGCGAGAAGCTCGAGGCGTTCGTCGCGTTTTCGCAGAGAGAATAGAACCGCGGACGGGAAATTCGCAGTTAGATGTTCAGGAAATTCTGCAGGAGACGGTAACCGACTTCGGTGAGCACCGATTCGGGGTGGAACTGCACGCCTTCGACCTTCATCTTGCGGTGACGCAGGCCCATGATCGTGCCGTCGGCGGTTTCGGCGGAAATTTCCAGCGTTCGCGGCAGCGACTTCCGCTCCACGATCAGCGAATGGTAGCGCGTGGCCGGGAAATCCTGCGGCAAGCCGCGAAAAATCGTTTTGTGGTCGTGATGGATTGGGCTCGTCTTGCCATGCATCACCTGCGGCGCGCGGATCACCCGGCCGCCAAACGCCACTCCGATCGCTTGGTGGCCCAGGCACACGCCCAAGATCGGAATCTTCCCGGCGAAACGCTCGATCAGCGGCACGCTGATACCCGCTTCGGCGGGAGTGCACGGCCCGGGCGAAATCACGATGCGCTCGGGCTGCAGGATATCAATCTCATCGAGCGTGATCTGATCGTTGCGGCGCACTTCGAGCTGCTGCCCCATCTGGCCGAGATACTGCGCCAGGTTGTAGGTGAACGAGTCGTAGTTGTCGAGTAGCAGCAGCATGTTTCGTATTCAGGATAGCGCGGATTGTTACTCGCCGCGACCGATGCCTCCGCGATGGGCGATTTCGAGCGCCTTTAGCACCGCGCGCGCCTTGTTCCCGGATTCCTCGTACTCGCGCTCCGGCACGGAATCGGCCACGATGCCGGCCCCCGCTTGCACGTAGGCGCGGCCATTTTTCGCGACCAGCGTGCGCAGACCGATGCAGGAATCGAGATTCCCGGAAAAATCGAGATAGAGAATTGCGCCCGCGTAGATGCCGCGCCGCGTGGGCTCCAGCTCATCGATGATTTCCATGGCGCGCACCTTGGGCGCGCCCGAAAGCGTCCCCGCCGGGAAACACGCCATCAGCGCGTCGAAGCAATCCACGTCGTCGCGGAGCCTCCCGCGCAGGCTCGACGCGATGTGCATCACGTGCGAATAGCGCTCGACGAACATCAGCCGCTCGGGCTTCACCGATCCGTATTCGCACACGCGGCCCAAATCGTTGCGCCCCAGGTCCACCAGCATCACGTGCTCGGCGCGCTCCTTGGGATCGGCCAGAAGATCGGCTTCGAGTTCGCGGTCTTCCTTTTCATCGCGCCCGCGCGGCCGCGTACCCGCAAGCGGCCGGTAGGTGGCGTCGCGCCCCTGCACTTTCACCAGCATCTCGGGCGAGCTCCCGACGACGGAAACATCGTCGAGTTTCAGGAAATAGAGGTACGGCGAGGGATTCACCACTCGCAGCGCCCGGTAGATTTCAAATGGCTCGGCGTTTGTCCGGGCCTCGAATCTCTGGCTGACGACGATCTGAAATGCATCGCCCGCGCGGATATAGGACTTGGCTTTTCGCACGGCGCCCGTGAACTGAGATTTCGTCATGTTCGAGCGGACGCGCAATGGCTCTGTGGGCCGCGCTTCCTTTTGTTTCGGCAACGGCCCTTCGAGCATTCGGCGCGTCTTCTGGATCTCGCGGACGGCAGCGTCGTATTTTTCGCGGAGACTGCCCTCCCCTTCGGTGAACACGTTGCGAATGATCCAGACGCGGTGCTGCACGTGATCGAATGCCAGCAGGCCCAGATAGAACATCATCACGCAGTCGTCTAGGCCTACGTCGTCGCGGCCGGTTGCCGGGATGCGCTCGACCAGCCGCACCATGTCGTAGGCGAAATAGCCGATGGCTCCGGCGATCAGAGGAGGAAGCCCCGGCACGCGCGCTGGACGAAAGCGCCGGGTGAGCCGGCGCAGGCGCTCGACCGGATCTTCGTCGGAGCGCACCAGCTTGCCGCCCGTTTCGAGCGTGCAGGACCGCCCGCGCGCCCGAAACACTTCCGCCGGGTTGGCTCCGGCGAATGTGTAGCGCGCAATCGTCTCGCCGCCTTCCACGCTCTCGAGCAAAAACGAATATTTCGCCTTGCGCGCAATGCGGAGATAGGCCCCGACGGGCGTCAGAAGGTCGGCCGTGTAGGTTTCGTACACCGGCACAAGATTTCCCTGCCGCGCCAAACCAGAGAATGTTTTGAAATCAGGTTGAATCATCGTGTGGCCCGCTGCTTTCCCGTTTTTCCCTTGCCAGCCGTATCTTCTTCGCGCGTGAGGGCCTGAACCACGGCGCGCCGCATGGCCGCTACCGGCGCGCGCTCGCCCGTCCAGATTTCCCACTGCGCCGTGCCCTGCGCAACGAACATTTCGATGCCCGAGACAGTTTCGATGCCGCGGCGAACCGCGAGTTGCAGCAGCCGCGTCAGGCGCGGGCGATAAATGGTGTCAAATACCAGCCGGCAATTCAATTCATTCGCTTCGAGCGGCGAGCGTCCCACCTGGGGATGCATTCCCACGGGCGTGGCATTCACGATGGCGTCGAAGAATTCGCGCCGCACCCGGGCCCTTGCGATGGCTTCGCCGCCGACGGCTCGCGCCAGCGATTTCGCTCTCTCGTGCCGCCGTGCACATGACGCAAACGGCGGCTCCCGCTTGCGCCAGCGCGAATGCTACGGCGCGAGCGGCCCCACCTGCTCCGACGATCAGCACGCGGCTGCCGCGCAGAGGCATGCGCCGCTCGAGAGAACGCAGCACGCCGACGTAATCCGTGTTGTACCCGTAAAGTTTCCCGCCTTCGCGCACCACGACCGTGTTCACGGCTCCGATTTCGCGCCGCGAGCGGGTCGCAGCCGTCGAGGCGACCGATGATGCGTTCCTTGTGAGGCAGCGTCACGCTGAAACCTCGGATGCCGAGCGGCCCGACCGAATCGAGGAAATCTTTCAGATCGCGCACCAGGAACGGCAAATAGACAGCGTTCATCCGGCGGGCCGCGAATCCCGCGTTCTGCATCGCCGGCGAGAGCGAATGGCCAATGGGATTTCCGATCACGCCGTAAACGCGGGTCCGCCCGTCGAACTCGTCCGCGCGATAGATGTGTTTCATTTCTTCGAGCGTGATTTGACCCGGCGCCGTGGCGTTCTCGACGGGTGCATACGCGAACGCGCGCTTTTCCCGCAATGCAAGGAACCGCGCCGGCAAAGCCACGTCGCCCATCGGCACGGCGACGACATTCCTCTGCTTCTGTGCGAAATCGAGCAGCTTTCGACTATCGGCCAGCGAATCGCACTGCGCCGCGATTTTGACGGCATCCGGCCGGTCGCGCCTTAGTTCAAGTGCGACTCGCGATAGATTCGCTGGCATCCCTCGGAAGAAATGCGCCGACGTCAGCTGGCGCCCATCGCCGAGAAGAACATCCACCAGCTCGGGCGGACACTGGCGGACGGTTTCGATTTCCAAGTCATACCAGATACAGCCCGCGCGAATGGCCTCGGCCAGGTGGACCAACTGCTTGGCGATGCTTCCGCGGTAACGGCCTCCCGCCTCGTTGCGGCGGCACGTCGCGATCACAGTTGCTTTCCGGCGAATAGGGGCAAGTTGCCCCAGGAAATGCGTGATCTCCGCGTCGCTCGAGAGCCAGTCAAGCCGAAGCTCGACTGTGCTTGTTTCCCGGAGCGCGCGGACGAGCTGCCTCCGCATAGATCGCGCATCAGGCGCCGCGACGACGGCGCAGAGTTTGTCTCTCCCTAACATCCTGTGTTTCCAATCTCTTGTGGAGTCTTCCCGCCACACCCTGATCCGCTGCAGACGAGGGGGTTCTTGCTTCTACCATGCGGTGCACAATGTGTAAAGCCCGGCAGACCATTGTCTTGACGCCGTCTAGTACGTCCATTACAGTCGGCTCATGGGCTGGCGCCGGGTCTCCGGCGCGATGGGTTTCCATAAGGAGCGAGTGTCATGCGTGGGAAAATTGTCCTTGCAGGACTAATTTTGGGGCTGTCCGGGATGGTTGCGGCGGCGCAAGATAAGCCGGCTGTTCCGCGGCCGGGAGATATCTATTGTTCGGGAACGGTCACGAGCGAATCCGTCCCCCAGGATACCTACGTGATTACCGGCGAGCAGTCGGCCACCAAGATCACGTTTGACGAGGGCGACTACGTTTACGTCAACAAGGGCTCCAGCCAGGGCGTGAAGGTGGGCGACGAATTCTCCGTCCTCCGGGCGATGAAGGACCCCTTCGGAATCGAATGGACGAAGTGGGAATTCGCCATCCTGCACAAAATGGGAACGGTGTGGGAGGATGAAGGCCGAGTGAAAGTGCTGGTCGTGCGGCCGGACGTTTCGATCGGGCAAGTCGAACACTCTTGCGATTACGTCCAGCGCGGAGATATCCTGCTGCCGTTCACCGAGCGGCCCGCTCCTCCGCTGAAATCGGAAGCCAACTTTGATCGCTTTGCTCCGGCGAACGGCAAACCGCTCGCCATGGTGATTACGGGCAAGAAATTTCAACAGCAGGTCGGCAACGAAGACATCATTTACGTAAACCTCGGGAACGCTCAAGGAGTGAAGGTAGGCGATTACTTCCGGATCTTTCGCTACCAGGGCACCCAGCACGAGACAGCCTATCAAACGCCTCGCTATTCCTTTGACATGGAATTCAACTCGGCGGTGAAAGATGTGCCGATCTATGGCTTCGGAAGCGTTTCGAAGAAATACAACTGGAGCAATGTGCCGCGCGAGGACGTGGGCGAGGGAATCGTGCTGCGAACGGGACCGAATTCCGCGACCGTCTTAATAACGTTCTGCCTGCGCGAAGTCTTTCCGGGAGACTACGTCGAGATCGAGTAGCGCGATCTTGCCCGGCCTTCTTGGCCGGGCCGTTGTCCCGATCGAAAGTCCGATTCGCGAAAGACCTCCGCGGTAAAGCAGTGGATTTTTGTACCGGGCTCCCGCCACGCGTCGCGTTCGAATCCGGCCTTTAGGCAAGTCTCTTCCAGAAATCGCCCAGCCGCCCAGCGGTATTCGATCGCCACCTGCGGCAGCAATACTCCGCGTTGCCAGCCCCTGCTGACCATCAGCCCATGCTTGCCCGCTTCAATCCGGTCCGGCGCAATCTCCTCGAGTGGCGAAAGCACCGAAAGTTCAATTTCGATCTCACCGAGTTCGTCCGGGCGAACCGGATCGAATCGGGGGTCTTCCAGCGCGGCGGATTTCGCGCAATAAGCCACAACTTCGAGCAGCAATTGCCCCGAGCCGATCTGTCCGATGCAGCCGCGAAGCCGTCCTCGGTAATGCAGAGTAACGAACGCGCCGGTTGATTCTCCGAGTTCCGTATCTTGAGGAAGATTTTCCAGGGATTCGCGGAGTTCGGCCGCCGTTATCAAGGCGCGCCGGGCCACTTCAAGAAGCAGTTGCTTTTCGCGACTACCGAGTGAGGACATCCTGAGGTTTGTCTTTCGATTCGACCACTACGACGCTCCGGCGATGCCGTTCCTGCACGCGGAAATTGATCTGGCTCCAGAACATCTGGAAATAATGGATCGCCGAAGCCACTGCGCTCAGCACCACGAGCCATAGCAATGTAACTCCGAGCGTCTTCAACGCGGGATGATTCGCCGTCAATATCACGGCGCAACCGGCCAGGACTTGCAGGATCATTTTAGTCTTTCCCAGCGCCGTCGCAGGGATCACCAATCCTTCCACCGAAGCAATCTCGCGCAGTCCCATTACGATGAATTCGCGGCCGATGATGATGACCACCATCCACGCTTGCACCAGATGCATCTGCACCAGCGGAATAAACGCTGCGGAAATCAGAAGCTTGTCCGCGACGGGGTCGAGGAGAATCCCCAGCGTCGTGATTTCGCGCCGCCTCCGCGCGATGTAACCATCCGCCGCATCCGTCGCCGCGGCCACCAGCAAAATCAACACACCCCAGACTTCAAAATGAACGGGCAGGCCCCAGAAATTCCAGTTCGGCTGGCGGGTAAGCAATACGACCACTAGGAGAGGAACAAAAAAGATTCGCAGGACCGTCAGGCTGTTCGGCAGGTTCATTTCGTTCTCGGGAGAAACTCAACGAAGCCCGCCACGGGCTTGGTAAGCTCCTTGAATATAGTCTCCAGCCCCTGCCGAGTCAACAGAACCGGCTCCGAGATTGAACTCAACGACACCGTCCGCCCGCGGCGCTTGTCCATAACGAGTGAGCCAAACCCCTGCGCTAGTAACTCTTAGAGGCGGTGGTGCACTGCTTCTGTGCAAATTCTCGCATAGGGCGAAACAGCCCGGAAATGAGGATCATTTGAGCGCAGGGATACTTCTAGTTTAACTAACCTCCTTATTTACAATCCCTTACACGCATGCGTCCTTCCTAGAAATTGCCAGCATGTACGGCATGGACTCATTTCTCTGCTCCAAACTGAGGCCCTTTTTCCACAGGGATTTCCACTGTCCCCCGCGGCAAGTCTCGATTAGCAGCAGACTCGTGCTCCGCCGCGGACGCCCGGCGGCGGAGCGCGAGCCTGCCACTCGTTTGACTGTCGTTAGCGTGTTGGGGATCGAGGCGCCGTGGCTCGCTTCGTCCTCGAGCCGACGCAGCGTATCCAGCCGATGACCGGGCCATGATGCTCGCACGCGGCCTGTCGGCTAGGCGGAGGAGGAATTGCCGCGATTGCCTGGTTCGATGGCGTGCTCGTGAGACCTGCGAGAACTGCGGTGACCTGGTAGCAGTAGGCGGCTCCCGTGGCGGCGCCGGTGTCGAGGAAGATCGTGCTGGTGACCGGTGCGGCGTTGATTTTGGTGAAGTGTCCTCCACATGTGGAGGCGCGATAGACATCGTAGGTGAGCGAGGGATTGGCTGCTGCATCCGCGCTTGCGGTCCAGGTGATTTTCACCGTGTACTGCGCGTGTGCCTGTGACGCGCCAAATGCGATGGCGAGCGCCAGCGTTGCGGCGATTCGTTTCATATTACTTCCTTTCTCTCCGGCGAAATGCCGGGCGAAGTGTGCTACTGCGTCCTCTTTCGGACGTTTAATCGTACCGGTGCAGGGATTGCGTTCGTGTTCGAGCGCCTGTGGACTTTTTGCGGATGGAGGCGGCTGCCCTTGGGGATAAATTTGCGGGCGATCGATCCAGGCGGTCGAAACGGGGGAGCGATCTAGTGTCTTGGAAGTTAAGGCGTGTGGCGAAATCTTATTCCAGGACGAATTCCTGGAGCCGCCGCGCGGCCGACTGCGGCAATTCCGCTTCGAGTAGGAAGTGTCCATCCACGACTTCCGAATGCAACACGCGCCCACGCGCCTGCACCATGGAAAGATGCCGTCCATCGGCCAGCGGCATACGCAATCTTAATTTCACGATCGGATCGACAGGCATCGCTGAATCGATCCGCGCGAGCAAATCCTGAAGTCCCTCGCCGGTCACGGCCGACGTGAATACGTTGCATCCGCCGTTGCCGCTCGATTCCGTCAGCACCTTTTTATCTTCCTCGCTCAGGAGGTCCATCTTGTTGAACACGTGCAGCCGTGGGCGGTCTGCGACGCCCAATTCGTGCAACACCTTGAGCACTTCGGCATCCTGCTCGACGTGATGCGGATTCGAAATGTCGCTGACGTGCAGAATCAGCGCAGCCTCCTGCACTTCCTCGAGCGTTGCGCGAAAGGCCGCAATCAAATCAGGAGGAAGGTCGCGCAGGAATCCGACCGTGTCGGACATCAAGACCCGCCGCTTCGACGGCAGACGCACCGCCCGAATCGTGGGGTCCAACGTTGCGAACATCTTCGAAGAAGTCAGGACGTCCGCATGGGTCAGCGCGTTGAAGAGCGTTGATTTCCCGGCGTTCGTATAGCCGACGAATGCGATCATCCCAAGCGGCACGGCCTGGCGGGCGCGTCTCCGGGTCGTGCGCTGCCGGCGGACAGTTTCGATGGCTGCCTTGATCTTCCCGACTCGCTCGCGGATGCGCCGGCGATCGGTTTCGAGCTTTTGCTCACCAGGTCCGCGTGTCCCAATGCCGCCGCCCAACCGTGAAAGTTCCTGGCCGCGCCCGGTCAACCGGGGAAGCAAGTAATTCAGTTGCGCGAGCTCGACCTGCAGTTGGCCTTCGCGCGTGCGCGCATGAGTTGCGAAAATATCCAAGATGAGCTGCGTGCGGTCAATCACGCGGCAGTCGGTCCCTTTTTCCATATTGCGGAGCTGCACGGGAGTCAGATCGTGATCCACGATCACCAGCGGCACGCTTCGCGCCTGCGCCTCCGCCCGGATTTCGTCAAGTTTGCCTCGCCCGACCAGCGTGGCCGGATCCAGCCCATCGCGCACTTGCAGAACGGTGCCCACAATATTTGCGCCGGCACTTTGCGCCAATTCTTCCAATTCATTGAGTGAATCGCGACTGGTGACCGAGGGGCCGTCCGGTTTGCCGCGTGGGCGGTGTTTTAGACTCACGCCCAGGAGCAAGACACGCTCTCGGCGATCCACGGGTTGCGAAGTTTTCATTCGGGTACGCTTTGGCGGATAAGCCGGAACCTTCGAGGGATGGCTCTCATCTCTGACCGAATTATACGCCCGTTGCGGGCAGCCAGCCACTTTCGCCATTTGTCCCCCTGAACAGTCCCGGATTGCCTGGCGAAGCCCGATGTCGTAGGCTGTACCGAGCTTAGGGGCGATCGGCGCCGTATCTTGCCCGGCTTCGCCTCCTTTCGCCCTCCGCGGCGTGTGCGGGGCCAGGGGACACGGAGCGCGTCAGGCGATATCCCGAACATGGCGCGAATTTGATCGTGAGGGGCTCGAAATCGGCGATTTGCGAGCCATCCGGGAATCTAACAATCCCAAGGAGTTGATCATGCACTGGTGGCTGCCGGATATTCCACTGGCCGAGAAGATTGTTCGCTCGCTCGTCGTCTATGTTTTCTTGCTTGTTCTGTTCCGTCTGATGGGCAAGCGCGAGGTCGCGCAAATGACGGTGTTCGATCTGGTCGTGCTGCTGGTCTTGAGTAACGTCCTCCAAAACGCGATGATCGGGCCTGATAATTCGGTGATCGGAGGGCTGATCGGCGCCACCACGATTATGGCGGTCAATTGGGTGGTGGGACGCGCGGCCTATAGCAGCAAGTGGTTCGAGCAGGCCATCGAGGGTGTTCCCACGCTGCTCGTTCACGGAGGTCATATGGTTGAGCCAAATATGCGCCGCGTGGGCATCAGCCGCGAAGAGCTGCTGTCGAACTTGCGTTCGCAAGGCGCATTCTGCGTTGACGACGTCCGTGCGGCGGTGCTCGAGCCGTCCGGTAAACTGAGCGTCCTTAAGATCGAGGAGTCGCAGTCCACGGCCCCCCCGCGTTGAACACCGCGATCCAAAACGCATTTCAGAAGAGGCCGCGGCTGCTTCTCATCCTGGGTTACGGACTGGCCTTAGTGTGTCTCGTCTGGGTCCTGCGCGATTTCCACCTCGTGCAGGAGCTGCGCCAACTCGCCAATGTCAACTGGAAATGGGTCGTGCTGGGCATGACCTGCGATGTTGTCAGCTACGGCATCCAGGCGCTGCGCTGGAAATTCCTGCTCGCTCCGTTCGGAAAGGTGCGGCTCACCCGCTCGATTCGCGCGGTGTTTTCGGGCCTTTTTGCCAATCTCGTATTCCCGTTGCGGCCGGGCGAAGTCCTCCGCAGCTACCTTCTGTCCAATTCCGAAGATATTACGATCGGGCGCGTCCTCGGCTCGGTCGGCGTCGAGCGATTCGTGGACCTGGTGATCGCCACAGCGGCCCTGGCCATGGTTTCGCTCTTTGTGGAATTGCCGCGGCGCTTTCAGCGCGTGGCGGATACTCTCGCAATCGTTACGCTTGTTCTGCTGACTTTTGTCGCCCTCTTGATTCTGTATCTCGAAATCAAACTCGGCAGCAGTCCTCCTCCCGAGGGTGGACGGCGCCGGTTGCCCGGGAAATTCATGGCGGTGCTTACGGACCTCCACGCCATGGGTACCGCGCCTAGCTTTTACGCGGCGGTCCTGATGTCATTGCTGATGCCGTTTTGCCAGGTGCTTGGAATGTGGGCCATGATGCGGTCCTACGGGCTTTCGCTGTCGCTTTTGGCAGCGATGGTGGTGCTGTTGATCATCAATCTCGGCGTTTCGCTTCCAAATGCGCCGGCGAACGTCGGTTTATACCAGGTTTTCTGCGCACTCGGATTGAGCGTATTTGACGTGGACAAAACCACCGCGGCCGGACTTTCGTTTTTTGCGTGGGTGGCCCTCACTCTTCCACTCGCTTTACTCGGCTTCGCCGCCCTACTGCGTAGCGGAATGTCGCTCCGATCCATGCGGGAAAAGGTCAAGGGATTCCCGCGGAAGTCCGCTCGGTCGAGCGCTTAAGTCCCACGGCGGATTTCGACCGCCTCACGATCATCATCGGCACATCCCCTGGATTTCGTTTGGAGGGCCGCGAGCCGTCCGTTATATAGTTTAAGTTCGACCCGCGCGCTCGGCACGACTGCAGCGCGCGAATTCTCATGGCTCAGGACATCAACAAGCATCTCGAGCGGGCGAGGCGCAGCCTCGAAAAGAACAAGCTCCGCGAGGCGGTTGCCGCATACCAGGCTGCCCTGGAAGAGGTGCCCTCGCATCAGGAAGCACTGCAGGGTCTTGCGGACATCCATACCCGGCTCAACGAGCCCGAACTGGCCGCCCAGTATTACGGGGCCCAGTTCGACCGCCTGCTCGAAGTGGGCGACGCCGCAAAGGCTTCCGCGATCTTCGGCCGTTTTCTCCGGCCTTATCCGCAGCCTCCCGACCGGCTGATGCGCTACGGCGGCCTGCTGCAGAAGCAGAATCACGCATCGGAGGCCATCGAGCAGTTCGCCGCCGCCTCCGAGCTTTTCCTGCAGCAGCAGCGCGATATCGAGGCGCTCGCGTGCTATGAAAGCATGGCGCTGCTCGATCCGGAAAATCCATCGCGGCACGTGGTTCTCGGCGAACTCGCGGAGCGGCTGCGGCACGCCGATCTTGCCGCGCGCAGTTTTCTCCGCGCGGGGCAACTCACCCAGGCCGGCGGCGGTGTGGATGAAGCGCTCGAATATTTTGGCCGGGCGCACCGACTGCTTCCCGGTGACCGCACCGGAGCGTTGCTGTTCGCGGAAGCCAAGCTTCGCAAGGGCGATTCCGAAGGCGCGGTTGCGCTTCTCGAACCCTTTGCGCCCAATGAAAAGGACACGGCGTTCCTCGTGCTGTTTGGAGAGAGCCTCCTGCGCGCGGGGCGACTGGACCGCGCCCGCGAAGTATTCGAGGCCTACTACAAACAAAAGCCTGACCGCTTCGAAAAACTCTTTGAGTTGACAAGCGCCTATATCCGCGCGGGCCAGGCCCCCAAGGGCGCCCTGCTGCTCGCGCAGACCAAGGAATGGATGCGCGCCGGCCGAAAAGACAGCGAACTTTCCGCGCAAATGGATCGCCTCTCAGCCGCTCATCCCGACTCGCTGCCGCTCGCCGAAACGATTGCCCATTCCTACGAGGAGATGAACCGCGAGTCGAAATACTTTGACGCGCTGCTGCGCCTCTTCGACCTCTATTACGGCGCAACGCGATTGAAGGAAGCCTGCGAAACGCTCGATCGGCTCGTGGATATCGACCCCTACGACTATCGCAACCAGGAGCGTATCGCCAAACTCGAAGGAAAAGTAGACCCGGCATTCCTGCAGAACGTGCTATCGCGCGCGGCCAAGGCTGCAACCGTTTCCACTCGCACGGATGGCTTCACCGGCGCCGGCTCCGAGGCAGGAGCAACCGCGGGACCTGTCTCCGAGGAAGCTCGCGCGCAGCAGGCGCTAGAAGACCTGGTCGTGCAGGTGGAGATTTTTCTCCAGTATTCGCTCCAGACCAAAGCCGTCGAGCGTTTGGAGCGTATCGCCGAACTCTTTCCGGGCGAAGAAGATAAGAATGAGCGCTTGCGCGCTTTGTACGAGCGTGCCAATTGGTGGCCGAAGGGCGCGCCTCGCAAGGCAGTTCCCCCGGCGCCATCGAGTCCGCGGCCTGCGCCCGCCGAGGTTGCTCCTGCTCCTCCGTCTGTCGCCACACCGGTGCCCGCGGAGACGCATCGCGATCTTACGGCGATCGCCGAAATCAACCGGCTGATGTACCGGCAGTCCACGCCGCGCGAACTGCTCGCGACGACAGCAGCCGAAATCGGCAAATATCTTCAGGTGACGCGCTGCCTGATTGCGGTGGGAGCGGCAGGCGAAGCGCCGCAACTGACTGCGGAGTACTACGCCGCGGGGACGGTTGCGGCCGGCACGGCGCGCATTCCCTCCATCATCTCGCTGGTCACTAAAGCCACGCCCGACGCATTGGGCGGGATCGAGCTTCATGCATCGAGCGCGCCTGCGCTGCGTGAGTTGGGCCTCGATTCGGCTCTTGCTGTCGAACTGACGGACAAGGAAACCCAGGCGCCAGCCGGCGCACTGCTCGTAGGGGACGGGGCCGCGCGAAAGTGGAAGCCGAACGAGAGCTTCTTCCTGCAAGCCGTCGGCGACCAGTTAGTGATGTCGGTGACTCACACGCGATTGCGCTCGCTCGTTCGCTCGCTCGCCGTCGCCGATGAAAAGACCGGCCTGCTGAGCCGCGGCGCCTACATCGATTGTTTGCTGGTCGAGTCCAACCGCTCGCGCACGCAGGGAACACCTCTCTCCCTTGTCATCGTGCACATTGACCGCGGCGGCGATCTCCTGCGGCAGCACGGCGACGCGGCCGTCGAGCAATACGTCGAGCAATTGGCGCGCGCGCTTTCCTCTGCCGTTCGTCAAACCGATATCGCCGTGAAACATACGGCGTGGTCGCTCGTCTTCGTCTTGCCCAACACGTCGCTTGAAAACGCCCGCGCGCTGGCGGAAAAGCTTCGCCAGGTCGCCGGCACGGTCCAGCCTCCCTGGGGCGAACAGGATCTTACGGCCAGCGCCATCGTGGCCGAGGCTTCCTCGCGCCCAGGCGATGAAACCGAAGAC
Source organism: uncultured Acidobacteriota bacterium (assembly GCA_963752925.1). Lineage (GTDB taxonomy): Bacteria > Acidobacteriota > Terriglobia > Acidiferrales > UBA7541 > Palsa-295. The sequence continues at coordinate 496,981 of CAVVZY010000010.1, forward strand.
CGCGTCACCGAATGGATCAATCGCGCCGAAGCAGGACTTGATGAGGCGCGCCAGCGCGGTGGTAACATCCTCGTGCCGCTCGCAACTCCCTAAACTGATGGGTGCTGATTGATGGCAGGACATGGAAAACCGAACGTGCGCCTCGGCGGGAACGATGGGCTCACTGCAGAGGGACTGCACTTCGGAATCGTCGTGAGTGAATTCAATAGCTTCATCACGGACCGGCTGCTCGCCGGCGCGCTGGACGCATTTGCGAGCGCCGGAGCGCGCAAGGATCAATTGGAAGTCGTCCAAGTGCCGGGAGCGTTCGAACTGCCCATCGCAGCCAAGAAAATGGCGGCGACGAAGCGCTTCGATTCACTGATTTGCATCGGCTGCGTCCTGCGAGGCGAGACGTCGCATTACGATTACGTTTGTTCGGAGACAGCGCGCGGCATTCAGCTCGCGCAACTCGATACCGGCGTGCCCATCGGCTTCTGCGTGCTCACCTGCGACACGCGCGAACAGGCCCTCGCCCGCGCCGGCGAAAAGAGCGGCAACAAGGGTTACGAAGTGGCCCTCGGTGCAATCGAGATGGCCCGCTTCTCGCGCAAATATTCTAGTGGCACCGCCGCCTCGAAACCTCGGGAACGCCGACGCGAGCGCGGCCCCAAACGCCGCCGATGAGCCTCCGGCACAAGTCGCGTGAGTTCGCGTTGCAGATGCTTTTTGAATGGGATATGACGCGGCAGGAGCCCGCGCGCGTCGAAAACCTTTTTTGGAAGTCGGCGCGAGCGTCGGTGCCCACGCGGAAATTCGCCGATGAACTTTTCGAGGGCACGGTCGCTCAGGCCGGCGCGATTGACGAAATCGTCGGGAAACTCGCGGAAAACTGGCGGCTCGACCGCCTCGCGGCCGTTGATCGCAGCATCCTGCGCCTGGCGATTTACGAACTGCGCATCGGCGCCGTCCCTCCGAAGGTCGTGATCGATGAAGCCCTCGAGCTCGCGAAGAAATTCTCGTCCGCGGAGGCGCCCGCGTTCCTCAACGGAATTCTCGACGCCGCGTTCAAGAACCTCGAAGCAGAAGCTTCCGGCTAAAGTTTCTTGACAAGAGTTGTGACTTCGTCCAGCAAGCGCTGCGTGGTATCGGCGCGGGTTGTCTCGGCATAAACGCGCAGCATCGGCTCCGTTCCTGAAGCGCGAATCATCACCCAGCCGATATCGCCCAAATAGACTTTCACGCCATCGAGGTCTTCGCGGTGGACGATCGGCCAATCCAGAAAACGATTCAGTTTCGGCGCGGCGAAATATTCCAGAGCCTTTTCCTTCTGCCCAACTTTCAAAGTAAGGTCCACGCGGCCGTAGTGATATTCGCCAAATTCGCGCTGCAGCATGGCGACGAGTTCGCCCAGGCGCTTCCCGTGCCAGGCCATCACCTCGGCGAGCAGCAGCGCACTCACCGTCGCATCGCGCTCCGGGAGATAGAGTTTCGTCCCGATCCCGCCACTTTCTTCCCCGCCCAGTAGAATGTCGCTTTCCAGCATTCGCTCACAGATGTATTTGAAACCAACCGGCGTCTCCCAGACTTTGCGGCCACACTTCTGCGCAATCTTGTCAATCATTTTGGTGACGGTAAAGGATTTCGCGACGTCGCCCGGGAGGTTGCGCGCGCCCGCAAGATGCCAGAAGAGAATCGAGAAAATCTGGTGCGGCGTGATGAACGTGCCGTCGGGATCCATCGCGCCGATGCGGTCCGCGTCGCCATCGAGCGCGAACCCCGCGTCGTAGCCGCCCGCGCGCATCGCCTGACGCAGGGCCTCGACGTGCGGCTCGATCGGCTCCGGATTCACGCCGCCGAAAAGAGGATCGCGCTCGCCGCGGATTTCTCCGGCCCCGATTCCCTGGCGGCGAAACAGCTCGCGCAGCAAGCCTCGTCCGGCTCCGTGCATCGGATCAATCAGGAACCGGAACTTCGAAGCTCGCAAACGGTCCCAATCGACGAGACCGGAGAGCGTCTCGAGATATGGAGTGCGCACGTCGAGCGAATGAATCAAATCATCGCGCGGCGGAAGCGCGGGAACTCCGTCGCGCAAGACTCGCGCGAGTTCCTGCTCCACCTGCGCAACGATGGCGGGCGACGCCGAACTTCCGTAACTCGCCTTCAGTTTCATTCCGTTCCAGCGATACGGATTGTGGCTCGCCGTGATTTGGATTCCGCAGGCGGCGCCTCGCTGCCGCACGAGCAAGGAAACCGCGGGCGTCGGACACGCCTCGGCCGCAAGCCAGACGGGCGTGCCGGCGGAAGCGACCGCTTCGGCAGCGACGCGCGCGAAACGCTCGGAGGCAAACCGCGTGTCGTAGCCGACGACGACGCCCGCGCCCGGTTTCTCGGAGCGAACCACGTAGCGCGCGATCGCGTGCGCGACCGTGCGGACGTTTTCGTTCGTGAAATCCTCGGCGATGACGCCGCGCCAGCCGTCGGTGCCGAACTTTATCGCGAGGTCGGGAGGGCTCATTTCGTGTCGATTAGACATGGCCGCCAGTCTTTGTTTTCAATGAGTTAGAGGCGTTTCTAATCGCCTCAGTGTCGATTAGAAAGGGGGCATGCCGGCCGGTAGAGGTGAATCGTGAGTCGTGACTTGTGACTCGTGATTTCGGACCTGGCCACGCCGATTCGATGGCCGCAGTCTCACAGACACACCGATCCGTAAGCCCCCTGGCCGGGAGCCGGTTGGTCGATGCCGCGCTGCGCTTCTTCAGCACAAATATCTCCACATCGACGCTGCCATGAATCGGAGCAAATTTCAAAGGGTAGTTGGTGTGGAGATTTCCTCGAAAGGGCCATGGATCACAGGAGCCGATGAAGGCCCTTTTCTTCGAGCCATTTGACGATTTTGCCGACGTCCTGCGAGCGGTCGCGGGAGCAAAGGAGCAGGGCATCATCCGTTTCGACGAGGACGAGATCGTGAACACCGATGGCGGCGACAAATTTCTTGGGACTCCAGAAATAGTTGCCATGCGCGTCGTGCGTGAACGAAGCTCCAGCAGAAACATTCGCGCCGAGCTTCGCCGCCAGAAGTTCGTGCACGGCAGCCCAGGAGCCGATGTCGCTCCAGCCGACTTTGGCGGGAATCACGAACACGCACGGCTTGCCCTTGGCACGCGCGGCTGGCTCCATGACGGCGTAATCCACCGAAATATTTTCAAGCTGGGGATAGATGCGGCGCAACGCCGAGGCGTATCGAGGCGTGCCGATTGACCCGGCGAGTTCCTGCAGAGCCCCATGCGTCGCAGGGAGGAAGTGCTTCAGATTGTCGAGGAAGGTCGAAGCGCGCCAGAAAAACATTCCTGCGTTCCAAAGGTACTTTCCAGAGGAAGCGTATTTCTTGGCGATGGGCAGAGCCGGTTTTTCGGTGAAGCGCCGGACGGCGTATGCCGCGACGCCGCGGGGGCGCGCCGCGAGGCCGCCACGTTCGATATAGCCGTAACCGGTCTCCGGCCGCGAAGGTGGAATGCCGAGAACCACAAGATTCCTCGGCGTGCGGGCCAGGTCGAGCGCCGCGCGAACCAAGCGACGATAGCCCGCCGCATCGGCGATGTAGCTATCGGAGGGCTGCACGACCATCAACGCGTCGCCATGTTCGTGGACCAAGTGAACGGCCGCGAGGCCGATGGCGGCCGCGGTGTTGCGCCCCGCGGGCTCGGCCAGGACATGCGAGCGGGGGATTTCCGACAACTCGCGCTTCACAGTCGAGGATTGCTGGGTGTTGGTGACAACCCAGACGTTTCGCGGCGGGAAAAGCGGCGAGAGGCGAGCCAGAGTCTCGCGCAGCATGGTCTGGTCCCCGACGATATTGAGAAGTTGCTTCGGCGTGCGCGTGCGGCTGCGCGGCCAGAAACGGGTGCCGCGTCCTCCGGCCAGCAAGACGGCGCAGGCGGGGAGACGGTTCAGTTTTTTGTTGGCTTTTGCGCGTCGTTTCATCGAAAGTTACAAATGAGTTCGGTCGCAGTTCCAAAAGCCTGCGACGAATCAACATAGCACGTGGCGCATGGCTGCCGGCCCGAAACGCAAATACTTGCTGCGAGAGCAGCGCATCGGTAGGCGCTTCGCGCGACGTTCTTTGTCGCGGCTGAACAGTTTCCCAACCCTTCCGGGTTGGGCTAACGTCTGACGCGCCTACGGCGCTTGGAATATCGTGCTTCCACCGATGAGACGATCGCTAACTAAGCCTACTTCCGCAAGCTGTAAAGCCGCGACCCACAAACCGAGTAGTGCGCAGGACCTCGCTCGGAATGATAGCGCTGCTTTTCTTTCATGGCGCTTCATCTATGGACGAGTCGCGACCACTCAGCTTCGCTCACGCCATGCTGTGTGAGACCGGGTCCAAACTCGCCCGGCTGGCGCGGGACGTATGTTCGCAACAGACTGGTCCGCGAACCAGGGGCAACCTGGAACGGGCCGAGCGCCGCAGGAATCATCCATACCTGCGCCGGCGCATACGCCGCATTTTCGCGATCCCATCGAATCGTGCCGGAGCCTTCGAGAAAAATCAGCAAGTCGAAATAGCTTTGCAAACTGGCCATCTGCGCCGGCTCGGAAAATTCCCAGCGCGCAGTTTCAAAATACCGGCATGAGGCGAAATACGTCGTCTCCGCGCCCGCCTCCTGAATTCGAACCGGAGCGATCTTTCCGCCGGATTGCTTGCCAAACCGCATCACTTCGAGCGCTTTCTGGATATGCAACGGGCGCGCCTGGCCATTCGCATCGCGCCGATCGTAATCGTAAACGCGGTAAGTGATGTCGGAGTTCTGCTGGATTTCGCAAAGCACCAGACCGGGACCGATGGTGTGGGCGGTGCGCGCGGGAACGAAGACGGCGTCTCCGGCGCGCAAGGGAACGTGCTCCAGGCAATCCTCCGCCGAACCATCGGCGATGGCGCGCTCAAAACTTTCGCGCGTGACGCTGGGCTTCAAGCCGACGAGCACTTCCGCTCCGGGGCGCGCCTGGAGGGCGTACCACATCTCCGTCTTGCCGCGGCCTCCGGCGGCCTGCTCGTGACGCGAGGCGTAGTCGTCATCCGGATGGACCTGCACGGAGAGCTTTTGCTCCGGAAAAATGAACTTAACCAGCAGAGGGAAAGCGGCGCTTCGGTCTGCACCGGCGCCGGTCCATTCCTGCGGCATTTCGGGCCACGCTTCGCCCAGTTTTTTTCCGGCGAACGGACCGTTGGCAATGCGACATTCGCTGCCGGTCATCCAGGCTTCACCGAGAGGCTCAGCGAGACCTGATTTTTCGGGAAAAAATGGCGCGAGCGAAAGCGAACCCCATGGACGTGGACTGAAGATGGGCTCCATGCGCGCTGGACAAAGGATCATCGGGCTAGTGTAGTGGGCCAGAGCCGCCGCGAAATGCGGTCAATCGACTTAGGGCCTCAGGGGCGTGAAGCCCCGTTCGCACAAGCGACTTTATGTCGGAGCTAAGCTCCGACCGCCCTAAAGAGCTCTCGCTGGCGTCGCATTACCAGAGAGACACGCTAGAACCTCCGAATCGTCGCACTTCGTTGGGCGGTCACTTCGCCTTGCCGAAGAAGCGGCCGATCCGCATCAGGCCTTCGTCAATGCGATCCATCGAAGTGGCGTAGGAGATGCGGAGGTGGCCGGGCGCGCCGAAGGCCACACCAGGAACGACAGCGACGTGCTCCCGTTCGAGGAGCAGCCGGGAGACCGCCATATCGTCCGGCATTTCGGCGTTGTAGTGCGCCGAGATATTCGGGAAGACGTAGAACGCGCCCTGCGGCGCCGTGCAGGTTACGCCGGGAATCGCGCGCAGACCAGCGACGATACGCTCGCGACGCCGCGCATATTCAGCGAGCATGGTGGCGACGCCGTCCATCGGCCCGCGCATCGCGGCGAGGCCCGCATATTGCGCGATCGAGGTCGGGTTCGACGTGGACTGGCTCTGCAATTTTGTGACGGCATTGACGAGCGGCTGCGGCGCGAGCACGTATCCCAGGCGCCAGCCGGTCATCGCGAAAGTTTTCGAGAACGATCCGATGACGATGAGCGCGTTCTTCGAACCCGGCACGCTCGCGATCGAGAAAGGCTTTGCGTCGCCGTATGTGAAGTGCGAATAGCACTCGTCGGCGAGCAGCCAGACGCCCTTGCGCTGGCAGACCGCCAGAACCTTCGCATATTCGTCGGGCGGGATCACCGCGCCGGAAGGATTGCTCGGCGAATCGGCGATGACCATGCGCGTCCGCGAAGTGATGAGTTTTTCGAGCGCGGCCGCGCGCATCACGAAATTGTCGCTTGCGACCGTTTCCAGGATGACCGGCTTACCGCCCGCGTACTTGACGATATCGGGATAGCTGACCCAGTAGGGCGCGGCGATGACCACTTCGTCGCCCGGATTGATCAGCGCGCATACGGCATTGAAGATGGAATGCTTGCCGCCCACGTTGACCACACATTCGGCCGACTGGTAGGACGAGCCAAGCTCTTTCGCGTGCCAATCGCAGATGGCCTGACGGAGCGCAGGAATGCCCGGCACCGGCGTGTATTTCGTCAGATTTTGCTCGAGCGCCTGAATCGCGGCGCGCTTAATGTGCTCCGGCGTGGGAAAGTCCGGCTCGCCCGCGCCAAAATCGGCAACGTCAACGCCCTTGGCTTTAAGCGCAGCCGCAGCCTGCAGCACCACCATTGTGGGCGACTCGGCGATGCGGTTGACGCGATCGGAAAGATGGAATAGCTCCTCTGTCTTCACGGCGGTGCCCGGCTCCATTTGCCTACCCTCTAACTGGTTTTGAACAACAATGTATTCTAGCCGACTTTTGCGCGCAAACGCTCTACTACGAGGGGTGGGACGAGGTCCTTCACGGGGCCGCCCAGGCGCGCGATTTCCTTGACCAGGCGGGAACTGATGTAGCTGTACGCTTCGGCCGGCAGCATGAAAACAGTTTCGATATCCGGCTCGATCTTGCGGTTCATCATGGCCATTTGCAACTCGTACTCGTAGTCGGAGACGGCACGGATGCCGCGCATGATCACACTGGCGCCCTGGTTGCGGGCAAATTCGACAAGGAGCCCGTCGAACGTGTCCACTTCGACGTTTTTCCATTCAAAGGTTAGGGATTCAAGCATCTCGATGCGCTCTTTCACAGCGAAGAGCGGTTCCTTCTCAAGGTTCTGCGCCACCGCAACGATCAACTGGTCGAAGATCATCGCGCCGCGCGCGATCAGATCGAGGTGGCCGTTGGTCACCGGATCGAATGAACCGGGATAGATTGCCGTGACGGGTTTGCTCATTGGGAAACCTCCAGGAATCTTAACCTAGAATCGCGGCGGCGCGCAGCGATCCTCCCGATTCAGTTCTTAGCCGCGGCCTGCTGCTTGTTGTAGGCGTCCCAGGATAGCGAGATCAGGTACGCGTGAATCGCGTCGACATCGGCCTGCGTGAGAACGTCGTCCCACGGAGGCATGCCCGCACTTTTCAGGATGCCACCCAAAACAATTTGATTGAACGCGTCGTGCGTTTCGGGCGTCATGCGGCGAAGGTCGGGCGCTTCCGAGCGCGGCTGATTGACGTGGCAGACGGCGCAGCGCGCGGCGAAGAGCGCGCGGCCATGCTCCGCAACGTCCGGCGAGCCGGTCTGCGGTGGAGGCTGCGGAATCGGCTGGATGGGCGGAAGAAGCGGAGGAATCGGCGTCGCGCCTCCATCCAGTTTGAACACGATGATCCGCCCCTCGTTGCCGCGCTGGTACGCGGCGTTTTCCGGGTGCACGTAGCTCCAGCCACCGCCGCCCCAAGCGGCCATCACCGCGATGTACTGCACGCCGCCGATTTCATAGCTCATCGGCGCGGCGATGATGGTCGAACCGACGTCGATATCTTTCAGTTTCTTTCCTGTGGCGGCATCGTAGGCGATGAAATGCCCCGGAGCGTTGCCTTGAAATACCAGGCCGCCGGCGGTCGATAAGACGCCGGCGTGATCCCACCAGTCACCGAACGGCTCTTCCCAGACAGTCTTGCTGCGAACCGGATCCCAGGCGCGCAGATACGTCTTGCCGGTGAAAGTCCCGGTCTCGCCGTTTTCGATTTCCGGGATATAGACCAGCCCGGTTTTGGGATCGTAGGACATCGGATTCCAGTTGTGCCCGCCCATCGATGCAGGATGGACGTAATTCTTGCCATTGAACTCGTTTTTGTAATCGCGCGCGCCCGCGGCTTCGACGGGGCGGCCGGTTTTCAGATCGACGCGCTCGGCCCAGGTGACCGGCACGAACTTTTCGGCGGAGAGAACCTGGCCTGTCTTGCGGTCGATGATGTAGAAAAAGCCGTCCTTGGACGCCTGCATCAGCACCTTGCGGGCGGCACCGCCGATTTTTAGGTCGGTGAGGATGATGGGCTGCAGCGTGTCGTAGTCCCACTGGTCGCCGGGGACTTCCTGATAGTGCCAGACGAGCCGGCCGGTGTCCGGATTGATCGCCAGGATCGAGGCGATGTAGAGGTTGTCTCCGCCGGAGGGACTGCGGCGCGATTGATCGAAAAACGTGCCGTTGCCCGTGCCGAAATAGAGAAGATTCAGCTCGGGATCGTAAACCATCGAGTCCCAGACCGTTGCGCCTCCGCCCATATCCCAGCGGCTCTTCGCGTCCCAGGTCTTTACCGCGACTTCAAGCTCGGGAGATTCCTGCGGCTTCGACGGATCGCCGGGAACGGTGTAGAAGCGCCAGGCGAATTTGCCGGTGTCGAGATCGTAGGCGCTGACGTAGCCGCGGGCGTCGTATTCCGCGCCGGCATTTCCGATGACGACGACGTGGCCAGCGACTTCCGGAGCGCCGGTGACGGAGTAGCCGATCTTCTTGTCGGTGATCGTGTCGGCGTGCCAGAGGATTTTGCCGGTGGCGGCATCGAGCGCGTATAGGATGCCGTCGAAGCTCGCAACATAAACTTTGCCGTGCCAGACGGCGACGCCGCGATTGACTTCGTCGCAGCAGGCCGCGCGATTGACGCGCAGGTTCGCGTGCGGATCGAAGGTCCAGAGTTCTTTTCCGGTTTTGGCGTCGAGAGCGTAGGCCTTGCCGGTCGAGCCGGAGGTGTACATCACGCCATCGACGACGATGGGAGTGGCTTCGAGACCGCGGTTGGTTTGCGTCGTCGTATTCCCAGGCGAAGCCGAGGCGCTGACGTTCTTCGTGTTGATCCGCGCGAGCGGCGAATAGTGGCCTTTGCCGAAATCGCGGCCGGTGGTGAGCCATTCGGCGGGATGCTGATCCGCCGCCATCAGGCGCTTGAGATCGATCTGGCCGCGAGCCGGCTTTGATCATTTGCGAGCGCGAACGAAGCGCGCGCGGCGTTGATCGCAACGAGCAGAACAACAAGCAGCGCCGCGGCGGCGACGGCGCCCGCGAGCGGAGTCGCTGAGATTTTCGGCTTCACCGGCATCTCGGTTCTCCCAGGGGGGCGCAACTCAGTTTGACGGATATTGGATCCAGGGTGACGGCATGTTGTAGGGAACGCCGATGAACACTGCCTCAATCTTCTGGATTTTGCCGCTGCGGATCTTAAAGAGCTCGAGAAGACAGAGCGTGCTGGGCGTGCGCATCGGAGACTTCATCGGCGTGCCGTCGGTGAGGGTGAAATTTTCCAGACGCCCGGCGTGGTCAATGAAGCCGGCGGTCATGATCAGACCGCGGTCTTCATCGACCAAGAAGAAGCGGCGGTCGCGAACGCGGTCGTCATAGCGGTAATTGCCGAGCTGGAATTGCTGCGCGCAGCCGAGGTTAGCGACGCGAATCGTCTTCGCCAGGTCGGGATTGTGCGTGGTCAGCAGCCCGTTTTCCCAGCGATCGCAATCATCGTAAAACGGCGCAAACAGCACGCCGTCATTGAGCTGGAGCGTGGAGAAGTATCCGTCGGCGATGGCGATCATGCGCTCACGCAGGCTGCGCTCCGCGGGCGGCACGATTTCCGTAAAAACGGGATTCTCCTCCAGCGTCGGCTTGCTGGGGAAAGGTTCTCCGGCCGCGCTGCGGCGGATGAGCGTTTCCACTTCGGATATTTTCGAATCGACCACTTTCAGGCGAAGTGCGAACATCGAGGTGCTGTTGGTCTCCTGCACGATGCCGTAGCAGCCGACCGCGCCGCTCGCTGGGTCAGCCGTTCGCAAATTGTAATCGCCAAGACCGGTGACCGTGCCCCAGACGCCGTCCGGGAATTTCATCATGACGTTATTTTCGGAATAGCGGAAATTCCTGGCGAGCGGGAGACGCGAAGGATCTTTGGCTTTCAGCGCCGCGAGGTATTGGTCGAGGATGCCGTACAGGCAGGCGCGGTCGCAGGCGCCCGACGCAGACGCGGCCTGCGCGGAATTGCCGGCAGCGTTCGACGCGCGGGCGCGGCTGGGCTGCGCCAGAGCGGCGCCGAGAATTATAACGGCGACGCAGATTCCGGTCCCGAAAAGCGTATTTCGCATGATTTTCCCTCCCCAAGGAACGGCGCGAAGATACTACAACTCCGGAAAACCACAAGCGGATTCAAGTCGAGGTGATTCGCGGCCCGATTGTCAGCGGCGGTCGAGGGCGGGGTGGCGGACGTCGCGGCCGGCGACGAAATAGATGACGTCCTCGGCGATGTTGGTGGCGTGGTCGCCGATGCGCTCGAGATTCTTGGCGACGAGGACCAGCTCGAACGCGGCGAAAACGACGGCCGAATCTTCCATCATGTAGGTGAGCAGCTCGCGGAACAGCTGATCGCGCAAGCGATCCACCTGATCGTCGCGCCGCAGGACGCTCTGGGCGAGCTCCTGATCGCCGCGCACGACGGCATTCAAGCTGTCGCGAACCATGGCCTCGGCGAGTTCGCTCATCCGCGGCAAATCCACATAGGGCTTCACCTGCGGATGGCGCAGGATGCGCATGGCGGATTGCGCGATGTTCACCGCCTGATCGCCGATACGTTCGAGATCGCCATTGATGCGCGACACGGCCAGGAGAAATCGAAGATCGGCGGCCATGGGCGCTTGCAAGGCCAGCAGCCGCTGGACGCGCTCGTCGATTTCGATCTGCATCTCGTTGATGGCGTCTTCCTCGCTCAGCACGGCTTCGGCGAGGCGCTCCTCGCCATCGAGCACCGCCTGGACCGCCTGATGGACCGCGCGCTCGGCGAGGCTCCCCATCCACAGCAGCCGCTGCTTGAGTTCTTCGAGATCGTGTTCGAAATGGCGTTCCATGGATGCTCAGTCCCTTCCATTCTCCAAGGCCGCTGGAGGAATCCGGATTATCCGAACCGGCCCGTGATGTAAGCCTCCGTGCGGGGATCGGTCGGCGTCGTAAAGAGCTTCGAAGTCTCGCTGTGCTCGATCAATTTACCATCCAACATGAAGGCTGTGAAGTCACTGGCGCGCGCGGCCTGCTGCATATTGTGCGTCACGATGGCCATCGTGCAGCTATCTTTCAGGTGGAACATCAACTCTTCGATTTTTGCCGTCGTCACCGGATCGAGCGCGGAGCAAGGTTCGTCGAGGAGCAAAACCTCCGGGTCCACGGCCAGCGCTCGCGCAATGCAAAGCCGCTGCTGCTGCCCGCCGGAAAGCGCGAACGCCGATTTGTGAAGGTAATCCTTCGCTTCCTCCCACAGCGCCGCGCGGCGCAGGCTGTGCTCCACGAGATCGTCGAGCCGGCCCTGATAGCCGTTGATTCGCAGCCCGTATGCGACGTTTTCATAGATGGACTTCGGAAACGGATTCGGCCTCTGGAAGACCATGCCGACGCGCCGGCGCAGACCCACAACGTCCATCTGCAGAATGTCCTGGCCGTCGAGGAGAATCTCGCCGACAACACGCGTATTGCGAATCGTTTCGTTCATGCGATTCAGCGTGCGCAGGAAAGTGGATTTCCCGCAACCGGATGGACCAATCAGCGCCGTTACGCGGTTCTTGGGAATCTTCAGGTTGAGCCCAAAGATGGCCTGCTTCTGGCCGTAGTAGAAGTTGAGATCGGAGATCTCAAAGCGCACCAGCGCATCCTTATCCGATGCCTGAGAGGTTTTGTCGCTCATGACGACCTGCGGCGCGAGCCGTGCGGCGGTTGCGTTGTTTCCATGTGTGGTGGCACCCATATTAGATACTCCGGCCCCCTCCGCCGCGGCTCAAAACGACCCGCGTGCCAATGTTGGCAACCAGCACGAGAGCCAGCAAGACCAGCCCGGCGGCCCAAGCTTGCCGATGCCAGTCGTCGTAGGGAGCAATCGCATACGTATAAATCATCACGGGAAGCGAAGCAATGGGCTGACCCCAACCCGGGCTCCAGAAACGATTGCTGAAGGCGGTGAACAGCAGGGGCGCCGTCTCGCCCGCCACGCGTGCCAGAGCGAGCAGCATGCCGGTGATGATCCCGCCCTTGGCGGCCGGCAGCACGACCGTAGCAATCGTCCGCCACTTGCTGGCGCCGAGCGCCATGGCGCCCTCGCGCAAACTTCCGGGCACGGCCCGCAAGAATTCTTCGGTACTTCGCACGGTGATGGGAATCACCATAATGCCCAGCGCAACCCCGCCAGCAACCGCCGAGAAGTGCCTAACGGGCAGAACCGCGAGCGAATAGGCGAAGATTCCGATTACGATCGAGGGAACGCCGTTCAGCAGGTCAGTCGTATAACGAATCACGTACGAAAACGTCTTGCCGCCGAATTCCGCGAGATACACGCCAGCCATCAAGCCAAACGGCAGGCCCATCAACGCAGCTAAAAGCAGGAGTTTCAGGCTCCCGACGATGGCGTTGGCCATGCCGCCGCCCGTTTCGCCCACGGGCTTGGGAAGCTGGGTGAAGAAATCCAGGTTGAGCGATTTCCCGCCGTTCCATACGAGATAGCCGAGAATCAGGAACAGGACCGCAACGACGCCAAATGCGGCGACTCCCGTGAGAGTCAGCATCACGACGTTCAAGGATTTTCGCCAGATGAGGAGCATGCGACTCATGAAGGGTGGCCTCCGCCGCGTTCGGTGGCGACGATGAGCAGCCGGGCCAGGCCATTGAGGATGAACGTCATCAAGAACAGCACAAGGCCGAGTTCGATCAGCGCGCTCAAGTACAGGTCGCCCGTCGCCTCGGTGAACTCATTCGCGATCACTGCGGCGATCGTGTAGCCGGGAGCAAAGAGGGACGCGGCGATCTTCGGATCGTTGCCGATGACCATCGTGACGGCCATGGTCTCGCCGAGCGCGCGCGCCAACGCCAGAAACACGGAACCCAGTATGCCGCTTCTGGCCCACGGCACGACGACTTTCCAGGTCGCTTCCCAGCGGGTCGCGCCGAGCGCCAGAGCCGCTTCGCGCTGTTCCCGGGGAACGGTCAACAACACTTCCCGCGAAACCGAGATGATAAAAGGAACGACCATGATCGCCAGAACGACTCCGGCAGTCAGAAATCCCACGCCATAGTTCGGCCCCTTGAAGAATTTCCCGAGAATGGGAACGTGTCCGAGGCTGCCGATGAGAATCGGTCCGACAGTGGTCCGCATCAGCGGCACCACTATAAAAATTCCGAGCAGGCCGTAGATCACGCTGGGAACGGCGGCGAGCAGGTCAATAAGGAATGAAATCGTGTCCGACATCCGGCGAGGAGCAAGCTCGGAGAGAAAGATCGCGGCCGCGAGCCCGAGCGGCACGGCGATTACGAGCGACACGATCGAGGTAACGAGCGTGCCGTAAATAAACGGAGCCGCGCCGAAATTGTCGAAGATCGGATCCCACGTGCGCGTCCAAAAGAACATCCAGCCGAATTTCGTCCGCGACAGATGGGAATTGACCCACAGCTCGTACACCAGCATGGAAGTGAGAAGCAGAATTCCCGCCGCGAAAGTGAGCGTCAGGACGTGCGCCACTTCGTCACCGTGCCCCAGCCGGTGAAGAAATGCGCGCGGCCCCCCGCCATCAAAGCGGCGGGGGGCCGCGCGATCCATCGTGGTGGCCGATGTGGACATCCTATTGGACTAGACGCAATGGCCTTCATTTCCTTCGCAACACTGGTTTCGGCAAGCTTCGCGTAGGACAGGCCTTCGTTGTAATTCTGTCCGTCCGCCAGCATCCACTTCAGGAAGTCCTTGATGGCGTCGCGCTTGGCTGCATCCGGAAATCTGCGCGGGGATCAGGAGCCAAGTGAAGCTGGAGATCGGGATACGACGTTGCGCCCGGAGCGTTCGTGATCGAGACGCGGAAGTCGTCCGGCATATCCTTGGCAGCACCTGCGGCTGCTGCGGTAACGCCCGCAAGGTCGGCCTTGACGAACTTGCCCGTCCGCGTTCTGAACTTTGCCGTACGAGATGTTGTTCTGGACGGCGTAGATCAACTCGATATAACCGATCGAGTTCGGCGTCTGCTTCACCAGGCCGGAAACGCCTTCGTTTCCCTTTCCGCCGAGTCCGACGGGCCAGTTCACCGAGGTGCCCGTGCCGACTTTGTTCTTCCAATCGCGCTGGCCTTGGAAAGGAAATCGGTCCAGATGTAGGTGGTTCCACTGCCATCGGAGCGATGGACGACGACGATGTCGTCGCCCGGCAGATTGACGCCCGGGTTGGCCTTCGCGATTTCCGGATCGTTCCACTTGGTGATCGTGCCGAGGTAGATTCCCGCCAAGCGCCTTCTGCGTGAAGTTCAATTCACCCGTCACGCCCGCGATGTTGTAGCTGGGCACATCGGCGCCAAGAACCGTCGGAAAATGCAGAATCTTGACCTTCGACTTGTCCTTGAAGCTTGATTCGATCGCGTCATCGGGCCGTCCGACGCGCCGAAATCCACAGTGCCGGCCAGAAGCTGGCGGATTCCGCCGCCTGAACCAATGGACTGGTAGTTGATCTGAACGTTGGGATGCGCGGTGTGATAAACATCAAACCATTTGGAGTAGATGGGGTAGGGAAACGTGGCGCCTGCGGCGTTGAGAAGCATGGGATTCCGACTGCGCGCCCGCGGTGGCTGCCAAGGCAAAGAGAAGGAACGGTACAACCAGCATTTTTCTCATGGTGTTGAAATTATCCTCCGTCATTATCCTGTTCGAATTGTTACAACCGTGTTACACCAAGAACAATCCAGCGTGAACGTGCCCGCCACTTCCCGGAAAGGTGGAGAGGCGCAGCCTCGGGGGTAGGAGACCGCGCCTCTATGGTGGGCGAGACGTGTCGTGCTTCCGGCGGACACTGCCGAGCTGCCGGAACTCTAGAAAATCTTTCCCGGGCAAACGCCCAAACCATTTGCTGCCAACGCCGAACGGGCTGTCTCGGCCCGCTATCCCGCGCACCGAACTGGATCCCAAGCCAGAGCGCCGCCTGCCAATACGGTACGCGCACCGGTTTAATCAGGGATGAGTGAAGTGTGAAAAGACGGTGACTACACGCCGGCAACCGCAGCGTTTTCTGCGCGCGCTTCCAACTGTCTTGCACGGCCGTGGCGCACCTCGAGTCCGCGCACCCAGAACAAGACGTCTTCGGCGATGTTCGTGGCGTGGTCGGCGATTCGTTCGAGATGGCGCGAAGCCAGTACGAACTGGAGGCTCGGGGCGGCTAGCGAAGAATTTTCCGCGATGCCGGCGAGGAAGCGCCTCGAACACACGGTCGCGGTACTGATCCACGGCGTCGTCGCTTTCGAGGACCTGAGTGGCGAGATCCACGTTCTGATAGATGAGCGCGCCGAGGCATTTCGAAATCATCGCGCGGACGGCGGCAATCATGGGCTCGAGCTCCGCCGGAGTCTGCACATCACCCATCGCCGCCAGGGAGATGGCGCGCTCGGCCAAGTTGACCGCCAAATCGCCCATGCGCTCGAGATCGTTATTGATTTTCAGCGTGGCGACGATGAGGCGGACATCCGCGTCCGCGAGGTTCCCCTGGCGCAACAGCCGAATGGCGTGCTCGTCAATCACGATTTCAAGTTCGTTGATGCGCGGTTCACTGAGAAATACTTCGCTGGCCAGCCGTTCATCCCGCCCCAGCAATGCGCCGAGCGCACGATTCACCGAGCCCTCCACCGCCCTTGCCTGCGAGACAAGGTAGTTCAGCAGCACCGCCTGAAAAACACCCTCCGTGCTCATCTTCGTAGCTGCCATCGTGGCCTTCTCTCCGGCGGCCGCCCGCCGATTCAATCTTTGTCACCGCATGGACGATGACGCACGGGCATTGCAATCAGATAAAACGAGGGTAAATGCTTCGAGACAGCGCGGCGAGCCGTCTCGCAGGAGCTAGGTAGCGAGCGGATACGGAGAAGGAAAACTTCGAGCCGTGGCCGACTTCGCTTTCCACCCACAGCCGGCCGCCGTGCGCTTCGACGATGTGCTTCGCGATGGAGAGGCCCAGGCCGGTGCCGCCTGCTTCGCGGGAGCGAGCGGCATCCACGCGATAGAAACGCTCGAAGATTCTTTCCTGGTCGGCGAGGGGGATGCCGATGCCGGTGTCATCCACCGTGACGACAGCCTCGCGCGGCCCGCCGCTGCGCTGATGCGGACTCGGCCGCCTTCCGGCGTGTACTGGATGGCATTGTCGATGCAGGTTTTGCAAGACATCCCGCAGCAGGCTGGCATCGCCGCGCACGGCAGGCAGATTGGCGGGCACATCGCTTTCGAGCGTGATCCGCTTCCGGTTCGCTTTCAGCAGCGAGGTTTCCATGCAGCGTTCGATCACGTCCGCCAATTGGACCGGGCCGAATTGCACCTCGAGTTTGCCCGCTTCGATGCGCGCAAGCTTCAGCAAATCGTCGGTCAAGACGGCGAGGCGCGTGGCGTGGTCGCGGATGATTTCCAGAAACCGGCGGTTGTTGCGTGGATCTTCGAGTGCGCCGGAAAGGAGCGTCTCGGCAAAACCCTGGATCGCCGTGAGGGGCGTCTTGAACTCATGCGAGACGTTGGCGACGAAATCGTGCCGCACGCGTTCGAGCCGGCGCAGCTCGGTCACATCGTGCAGTACGACAACGGCGCCCGATGGCTTGTCGCCCGCCAGGGCTCCCTCGAGGGCCTGCACAGGCGCGGCCGTCACCGAAAAATTCCGCTGCTGGACGATGCCCATCGCGATGTCGGTCCGGAGGCCTTCTTCGCCGCGCAAAGCCCGGCGAATCAGCCCGAGCAGATCCGAATTGCGGACTACTTCGATTACGCGGACGCCCCTCGACCGCAGCGGAGTCGAGATTCCAGATTTCGGAAAAGGCGCGATTGCAGAAGACAAGCCTTTCCTGCGCATCGATTACCGCGACGCCCTCCACCATGCTTCGCAGGATCGCGCTCGAACGATTGCGCTCGCCGCTCAGCGAACGGATCGTGCTGTCCATCCAAGCCGCCGTTTCGTTCAGCGCCGTGGCCAGATCGGCGAGTTCGTCGCGCGGGCGCTCGGCGGGCAAGGGACGAAAATCTCCGTCTGAAACGCGGTGCAGAAAATTCTTGAGCCGTTCGACGCGGGCGGCGAACATCCGGAAATATATCAGCGAACTCACGCCGCCCAGCACAAGGATCAGCAGCGAGGCGGCGTAAATCCTTCGCCGCAACTCCGAACGCGATGGGTCCACTTGCGCAAGCGGCAGCGCCATGCGGATCACGACTGCTGCCCCCCCGGTCTGTTCACAATCGCACAGCGCGATAAACAAGATCGCGGCCCAGCGTTGCGCTGTGGCGCACCGAACTTCCTTCGCCCGCGGCGAATGCCTGCTGGATCTCCGGCTGGCTCAGAAGATTCTGGGTGGTCTCCTCATCGCGCTCGGAATCCGCCAGGACGTGGCCGGAGTTGTCAATCAAGGTGACTCGCGCGCCGCTGCGAGCGATCCATTCGGTCCACGCGCGAAGCTCGGTGGCATCCTGCACGCTCGGCGGACGCGCTTGCGCGACATTCAGGAGCGAGGCGAGCTTATCGTCGGCCGAGCGAATGGAATCGCGCCGAAGAACGCCGGAGGAGTAGAAATCAACGGCAAGCAGGACGCCCAGCAGCAGGGCGAAATACGTCAGCCCCAATTTCCAGAAAAGCCTAGCTCGCACGGGTTTCGAAGAGGTAGCCGGCGCCGCGAATCGTTTTCATGTAGGCCGGATGCTGCGGATCGGTTTCGATTTTTTCGCGCAACCGCCGCACATATACGTCCACGCTGCGCGGCGTCACGAACCGCTCGGTCCCCCAGACGCCGTCGAGCAGTTGATCGCGTGTGAAGACGCGGTCCGGGCGCGCCGCCAGAAAGTAGAGCAGCCGGAATTCGAGAGTGCTCATCGGCACCGGCTTTCCGCCGCGCGTGACTCTGTAGGCGGCCGGATCGATCCGCAGCACGCCGATTTCGATGGGCTTCTCGGCAGGCGTTCCCGGCTCGGTGCGCCGCAAAAGCGCTTTCACGCGGGCCACGAGCTCGCGCGGACTGAACGGCTTCGTCACGTAATCGTCCGCGCCGAGTTCCAATCCCACGACGCGGTCCGCTTCTTCGCCTTTCGCCGTCAAAATCAAAACCGGCAGGCGATTCAAGCTGACGTCTTTGCGGACTTCCTTGCATATTTCGAGGCCCGACAATCTCGGCAGCATCAGGTCGAGAATCAACAGATCGGGAGGCGTCTTGCGAACTTGCGCGAGTCCCGTCGCACCATCCGAACTGGCAGCAACCTGAAAGCCATCCTTCTCCAGGTTGTATTTCACCAACTCAACAATATCCTTGTCGTCTTCGATTACCAGAACACGTTTCATCGATTCTCTTTCGGTTGGTCACCCACAACATACGGGAAATGACACCTTCGGCGCAAGCAGGTGGTGGTCCCATCGCCCACTTTTAACGGGACATTAACATTAGTTCGGCGAGGGTAACGTCCCGATAACGTGTTCCTTTTCGCCAACCCAGTGTGCAGGAGTTCCATTGTGCTACACGTTATGGCCTGTTATTCCCAGTAGGGTGGGCCGCTGCGCACGACCCACGTTCTAGCTGCGAATCTGCGGCACAACCTCCGTCCCGGTTCGTCAATGCGTTTCGGCAGCGATGCCGATGAGTCATTCAGGGGCGCGCTGCCCGTGTGGGCGCATCCGGATCGTGAGGGCCTAAGGATGTCAGAAAAACATAAGCGCGCAGTTGGCGTATGTCGTATTGCAAGGCGAGTTGTTCGCACGGCCGCGCTCTACGCGCTTTTTGCGTCGTTTTCGCTGCCCGCGTCGTCGCAGCAGAGAACCGCCGATCTCGCGGACCGAAGCCTCGAAGACTTGATGAACATCGAGGTGACTTCCGTTTCAAAGAAGGCGGAAAAACTCTCCGACACTGCGTCGGCCGTTTTCGTGATCACCCAGGAGGATATCCGACGCTCGGGCTCGACAAATATTCCCGACTTGTTGCGCATGGTTCCCGGCGTGGATGTCGCTCAGCTCGATTCCAACGTGTGGGCCATCACCGCACGCGGTCTTAACGAACGATTCGGCAACGAGCTGTTGGTGCTGGTGGACGGGCGCAGCGTGTACACGACCGCGTTCGGCGGGGTTTACTGGGACACTCTGGATATCCCGCTGGAAGACATCCAACGGATCGAGGTAATCCGCGGCCCGGGCGGTTCGGCCTGGGGCGCCAACGCCGTGAATGGCGTAATCAATATCATTACCAAGAAGACGTCCGACACCCTCGGCGCTCTGGTGGTCGGGGGCGGAGGAAACGTGCAGCAGGAATTCGGAACCGTGCAGTACGGAGGGAAAGCAGGCAGCTCGATTACCTATCGAGCATACGCGAAGTACTTCAACAACGATCACTCTTCCGATCCCATGAATCAGAACGGCGCCGATGGATGGCACTCCCTCCGCGGCGGATTCCGAATCGATGCAGCTCCCACGGCGAAGGACTCCCTGACGCTTCAAGGGGACATGTATACCAACCGGGAGGGCACGCCGGAATTTGACTTCCCGTCCATCGCTTTCCCCGGGCCAATACCCGCCAACTTCATAACGAATACATCCGGTGGCTTCCTGGAAGGCGCCTGGGATCACGCTTTTTCGCCCCAGTCCAGCACGACTCTTCAGATTTCCTACGACCGATCCGAGCGCGGCGGCTTGCTTTTCGACGACCGCGCAACTCTCGATGTCAATTTTCAGCACCAGTACAGAGGCTGGTCGAGGCAGAATCTGGTGTGGGGCCTGGGCTACAACCGTGTCGCCTCTTCCTCCGGAGGCGACTTCTTTGTTGCCTTCATTCCGGCCGATCTGACGACGCATCTATTCAGCGCTTTTGTTCAGGACGAAATCACGCTGGCCCCGGACCGCCTGTATCTGACGGTGGGAACGCGCATCGAGCACAATGACTACACGGGAGTGAACATCATGCCGAGCGCGAGCGTGGCGTGGACGCCCGACAATCGTCAAACGTTATGGGCCGCAGTGGCCGACGCCGTTCGCTCGCCTTCCCAACTCGATGCCGGATTCCGAGCGAACCTCGCAGCCTTTCCGGGGCAGGGCGGAACCCTGAATCTGCTCGCCTTCTTTGGAAATCCGCGAGTCGATGATGAGACCCTGATTGCGTATGAATTGGGATATCGCGCGTCGCTTCTCGCTCGGCTCTCGATTGACGTCGCGGCGTACTACTCCAATTACAACCATCAGGAAACTACCGAACCGGCGGCACCGTTTTTCGAGAACACACCGGCTCCGGCTCATCTAGTTATTCCACTTACCTTCAAGAATCTCATGCGGGGGGAAGCGCACGGATTCGAGCTGTCGGCGAACTGGAAGCCATTAAACCGATGGACGTTGAGCCCCGGTTACGCGTTCGAGCGCGTTCACATGCACCCATATGCCAGCAGCCAGGACACAACGTCGGCAGCCGGAGCTGAGGGAAGCAGCCCGGTACACTCGGCGCAACTGCGTTCGCACTTGGTTCTCTGGCGAGGCCTTAGCTGGGACGCCTCCGCCTACTTCGTCGATCGCTTGAGAGACCCGGTCATTCCGGCCTACACGCGAGTCGACACGCAATTGTCGTGGCAATTCCGCGAACGCGCGGAGTTCAGCCTCGTGGGCCAGAATCTCGCCCAGGGCCAACACATCGAATTTGCCGATTCCACAAACAGCGTGAGAACCATGGAAATCAAGCGCAGCGCGTACGCCAAATTCACTTGGCGATTCTGAGGACGGAGTCTTAGGAGATTGACCCTAGCTAGCTATGGCCGACGCGGGTTGCTAACGCGAGCGTTGAGCCGCTCATCGCGCAGAACATCGTCCGCTTGGCGGCATTCCGCTGCTTTCCTACTGCTTGCACTTTTGTCCGCGGCCTGCGTGCCGGCCGATCGCGCGCAGACCGAGGCGCCCGGTGAGTACCAGCTAAAAGCGGCGTTTCTTTTCAACTTCGCCAAATTCATCGACTGGCCCGCAACGAGTTTTGCCACTCCTCAATCGCCGTTTACGATTTGCATCCTGGGAACCGATCCATTCCGGCGCGCGATGGACGACGCATGGCGAGGCAAGACTGTGGGAGATCGCGCGGTCGCCGTGGAACGCAGCAAGGATTTGGCGGATGCGCGGCGCTGCCAGATTGTTTTCGTCAGTTCGTCGGAGAAGCGCCGGGTGCGGGAGATTCTCGGCAGTCTTCGAGGCACGAATGCCCTCGTCGTAGGAGAGACCGAGGGATTCGCGGAGGCGGGCGCCGCGGTCCAATTCACAATCGAAGACGATCGCGTGCGCTTCCTGATCAATACCGATGCCGCCGCGCGCGCCGGCTTGAAGGTGAGCTCGAAGCTGCTGTCGCTCGCGCGGGTCGTCCACGATTCGGACAAAGGAGCCGGGAACTGAGATGATCTCGCGACGCGACGCATCCATCGGACGGAAGCTCCAGCGAATCATCCTGGTGACTTGCGGAATTTCCATCTTGATGGCTTGCACCGCGCTGGCGGTGTACGACACCTTCAGTTTCCGTCAGGAGCTGGCGACCGGGCTGGCTTCGGCGGCGGGTATTGCCGGGTCCAACAGTACCGCCGCGCTCATATTCTCGGATCCTGAGGCCGCCGCTGAGACCCTCAGTTCGTTGCGGGCCCAGCCGCACATCGTCGAAGCCTGCATCTACACTCGGACCGGCGCCGTATTCGCAAAATACGCGCGCCCCGGCGCGGATCCGAACTTCATTCCACCGGCCAAAGGACCCGAGGGCAACACAATTACGCACCGCGCCATGACCCTGTTCCAGCCCATCTGGATGAACGGAGAGGAAATCGGAACGATCTATTTGAAGTCCGATCTCGGCGAGCTCTACACACGGACTCGGCGCTTCGCGGCAATCGTTCTGGTCGTGATTCTCGCATCGTTCGTGACCGCGTATTTCCTGGCCTCGCGCTTGCAACTAGTAATCTCCAAGCCAATTCTGGAACTGGCGCGGGCCGCCTCCGCGGTATCGCTGGGAAAAGACTATTCCCTCCGCGCCACTAAGAGAGGCGAGGACGAAATCGGGAACCTTGCTGACCGATTCAACGAGATGCTCAGCCAGATCCAATCGCGCGACGACGCCCTGCAATCCGCCCACCACGAACTGGAAGCGCGCGTGCAGGAACGCACCCGCGAGCTACGAAACGAAGTTGCGGAACGCAAGCAAGCCCAACTTGAACTTCAGGAACGAAAGGTGTTTCTGAATTCCGTCATCGAGAACAGCCCCGTGGGAATCGTCGCAACGAGCACCGCCGGGCTGGTACAAATGTGCAATCCCGCGTTCGAAAAATTGTTTCGGTACAAGCAGGAGGAAATTCTCGGCCGTTCGCTTGTGGAACTTGTTGGCACCAAAGAGCTTCGCGAGGAGGTCAAAACCAACAAGAACAAAGTCTGGCAAAGCGAGACCACACACATCTTTGGGCAGCGGAGCCGCAGCGATGGCACCCTATTTGATGTGGAAGCATTCATCGTTCCCATTTTCAACGATGGAACGAGAACGGGCGGGCTGGCCCTCTATCAGGACATCACCGAGCGCAAACTTGCTGAAGAGGCTCTTCTCCGAGCGAAGGACACAGCCGAGGCAGCTAGCCGCGCCAAAAGCGAGTTTCTGGCCAACATGAGCCACGAAATCCGCACGCCCATGAACGGCATCATCGGCATGACGGAGCTCGCGCTCGATACGAGCTTGTCCGCCGAACAGCGCGAATATCTGGGAATGGTGAAAACTTCGGCAGATTCGCTCTTGGCTCTCATCAACGACATTCTGGACTTCTCGAAAATCGAGGCCGGCAAACTTGAACTCGAGAAAATCGACTTTCCGTTCAAACAGAGCCTGGGCGAAACGCTCAAGACCCTGGCCTTCCGCGCGCACGCGAAAGGTCTGGAACTGGCTTGGCGCGTCGGACCGGGAGTGCCGGATTACCTGAAGGGCGACGTCGGCAGGTTGCGACAGGTCCTCGTAAACTTGTTGGGAAACGCGCTGAAGTTCACGGAGCGCGGTGAAGTGGTCCTGAATGTCGAAAAGGAAGCGGAAGACGAACACGGAATTCTGCTTCACTTCCGGGTGAGCGACACGGGAATCGGGATTCCACCAGAGAAACAGGCCATGATCTTTGAAGCGTTCACGCAGGCGGACAGTTCCTCGACGCGCAAGTTTGGAGGGACTGGGCTGGGACTTGCGATCACATCGCGGTTCGTCGAGTTGATGGGTGGGAAAATCTGGGTGGAGAGTGAAGTGGGGCGGGGCAGCGCGTTTCACTTTACCAGCCGTTTCGAATTCGCTGAAAGCCAAGGTCCACCAGCGACGCCCGCGGACCCGGAGGTGATCCAGGACCTTTCGGTCTTGGTGGTCGATGACAACCAGACGAACCGCGTCATCCTGGTCGAAATGTTGTCGGCATGGGGGATGCGGCCGCAAACCGCCGAGACAGGCAAGGCCGCTCTGGAGGTGCTCGCGAAAGCTCACGAGCGAGGCCTGCCTCTCCGTTTGGTGATTACCGACATGCAGATGCCGGAAATGGATGGCTGCAGCTTGAGCGAGGAAATTCGCCGAAGTTCCGATTTCGGCAAGGTCCCTATATTGCTGCTGAGCTCAAGCGCGGGTAGAGGCGAGGTAGCGCGTTGCCGCGAACTAGGCGTCGTTAGCTGGCTGACTAAACCTGTTCAGCCTTCCGAGCTCCTGGATGCGATCCTCGGTGCGCTCGCGAAACCGACGCAGACCGCACAGCCGTCGCAGGCGCCGCTCGATACCGCTCTGGACGAACCCCTGCGCATGAAAGTACTGCTCGCGGAAGACAACCCAGTCAACAGGAAACTGGCCACCACACTTCTGGAAAAGCGGGGCCATATCGTCGTCGTCACTGAAAACGGACAGGAGGCCCTCGACGCCCTGGAACGCGAGAATGTGGACTTGGTGCTTATGGATGTGCAAATGCCGGTAATGGACGGATTTGAGGCCATCCGCGCAATTCGGGCCAAAGAGCGAAGTACCGGGGCGCATCTGCCAATCATCGCTGTGACGGCACACGCCATGAAGGGAGACCGGGAACGCTGCCTGGAGGCGGGCGCCGATGATTACGTAACGAAGCCAATCCGACTCGCCGAACTGCTGGCCGCCATGAATCGCGCCAGGCGGGGAGTCGGCGGCCGGGCACCTGTCGTAACGCCCGTCGCCGCCTCGACCCCGTCGAACGCATTCGATATCGCCTCGGCGCTTGAGCGCCTCGACGGCGACCGGGACCTTCTTGAGGAGATCGTGCGACTGTTCGCGGACGGTTGCCCTGGCAATATCATCGAAATTCGCCAGGCCTTGGAGGCAGGAGACGCTCCTCTCCTTCATCGGCTCGCGCACACCATCAAGGGCGCAGCCTTGAGCGTCGGCGCCGTTTCTGTTTCGGCAGCGGCACTGGCCCTGGAGAATCAGGCCCGCGCGGGCGCTTTGGAAAATAGCGCCGGGTTGGTTGACAACTTGGCCCAAGAAGTCGAGCTCCTGCTGCCCGAGATTGAATCATTTTGCCGCAAGGTGACCCATTGAGCCCGTCACTTCTTAACGTGGAATCGCAAATGACTGATAACGAGACGACCACGGGCAGAATTCTAATCGCCGAGGACGACCCCATTTCCCGCCGTTTGCTCGAAGCGTTCCTCGTAAAATGGGGATATGACATCGTGGTCGCCGCCGATGGCTTGGAAGCGCTGAAGATTCTCGAAAGCGCGGACGCCCCGTCGCTCGCCTTGCTGGACTGGATGATGCCCGGCATGGAAGGCCCGCAGGTGTGCGAACGCGTGCGCAAGCTTTCCGATCGGCCGTACGTGTACATTCTGTTGCTCACGGCACGCAGCCAGAAAGCCGATCTGGTGCGTGGCCTGGCATCCGGTGCCGACGACTACCTCACCAAGCCGTTCGACGCGCCGGAGCTTCGCGCGCGCCTCCACGTCGGCCAGCGCATTCTGGATTTGCAGAACGGTCTGATCGCCGCCCGCGAGGAGCTGCGATTCCGCGCCACCTACGACATGCTGACAGGACTCGCGAATCGCGGTGTCGTTCTCGACGCGATCGCCCGCGAACATTCGCGGCACTTGCGCGAAAATTCCAGCTTCGGAATTATTCTGATGGACCTCGATCACTTCAAGAACGTCAATGATACGCACGGACATCTTGCAGGCGATGCCGTGCTCAAAGAGGCGTCGCATCGGATGAAGAGTTGTGTCCGACCCTACGATACCGTGGGCCGCTACGGCGGCGAGGAATTCTTGGTGGTCGCACCCTCGTGTGACCGCGCGGGCACAGCGGCCGTAGCCGAAAGGATCCGCAAGTCCATTAGCGCCCCGCCCATCGAGACCGACGACGGCCCGGTGACCGTGACGGTCAGCTGCGGAATTGCAGTTAGCGAAGCCGCTGACCCTCTCGATCCAAAGCAACTTCTTCAGTCGGCCGACTTAGCGCTCTATCACGCCAAGGAACTCGGCCGCAATCGCACAGAATTCGCCACGGAGACTCAGTTGGCCGATTCCGGCTAATACGTCGAGGTAATGTACCGTTCGAACGGTACTGCGTTAGACAGCCGCAGTCATTCTGCTTGCCTCACGGTTCACCGTATGGATCCGTATGGACGATCCAGATTTCAAATCGGCCGATACTTAACGCAATCCGGTTCGTCACTCGGGGATTTTGGTGTACATTGTTACTCGCAATCGGAACACAAACTTTCGTTTGCCACATCCGGAAGGGATCAGGGAATGAATCCGACCAAATCTGGGTCCGTCGCCAGCAGCGAAACGCCCGCTGCCGGGCGCCGCAACACGCTGACGATCATTGATAATCGAACCGGGCGGCAATACGAAATTCCCGTAGCCGACGACACGATCCGGCCGATCGACCTGCGACAGATTAAGGTCCACGAATCCGATTTCGGGATGATGAGCTACGATCCGGCGTTCGCGAACACAGCGTCGTGCGCGAGCAAGATCACCTACATTGACGGCGACAAGGGAATCCTTCGCTATCGCGGTTATTCCATCGAGGAGCTGTCCGAAAAGAGCACTTACCCCGAGACGGCCTACCTGATTCTTCACGGCGAACTTCCCACGAATTCGCAGCTGAAGGAATGGAACTACCACATCACGCATCACACGTTCATTCACGAGAGCATCAAGAAGTTTCTCGATGGCTTTCACTATGATGCGCACCCGATGGGGATGCTGATCTCGACGATCGCCGCGCTTTCCACGTTCTATCCGGACGCGAAGGACATCTTCAATCCGGAGTCGCGCCGCAAGCAGACCTATCGCCTGATCGGCAAAATGCCTACCGTCGCCGCGTTCGCCTACCGTCACTGCCTGGGGATGCCGTTTGTGTATCCCGACAATGATTTGGGCTACTCCGGCAATTTTCTGAATATGTTGTTCCGCACCACCGAATTGCAGTACCGGCCGAATCCAACTCTCGAACGCGCGCTCGACGTTCTATTCATTCTGCACGCGGACCACGAACAGAACTGTTCATCCACCGCCATGCGCGGCGTCGGGAGCTCGCACGTGGATCCCTATTCCGCCACGGCGGCGGCCACCGCCGCGCTGTATGGGCCGCTCCACGGCGGCGCGAACGAGGCCGTGCTGCGCATGCTGGTCGAGATCGGGTCGGTCAATAACGTACCGGCCTACGTCAAGAGCGTAAAGGCGGGCGAAAAGCTGCTGATGGGCTTCGGTCACCGCGTCTATAAGAACTACGACCCGCGCGCCAAAATCGTCAAGCGCATCGCTTACGAGGTTTTCGACGTGATGGGCCGCAATCCGCTGATTGATATCGCGCTCGAGTGTGAACGCATTGCACTGGAAGACGAATACTTCGTCACGCGCCGCCTCTATCCCAACGTGGACTTCTATACCGGCCTCATCTATCAATCGATGGGTTTCCCCGTAACCATGTTCCCGGTTCTGTTCGCCATTCCGCGCACTTCGGGATGGATCGCGCAGTGGGAAGAGATGCTGCTCGACCACGAACAGAAAATTTCTCGGCCGCGCCAGGTATATCTCGGACAAGATTTGCGCAGCTACGTTCCTCTCAATCATCGCGGCTAGACCATTTCAGGAGGCGGTTTCGCCCGCGCTTCGCCAGATTGTGCCATCTCGGGCCAAACGGCGGTTCCGGCCTCGTGCTCGGCTCGAAAAGGGTTGCATATACGCGCAATCTCTGGCAAAACACAGGTGCGCCAGAGGGTGCCCCGCACATGAACATCTCCACGCGTCAATTTGAACACGCCTCGATTGTGGACGTTTCGGGCGACATCACGCTGTACAACACCCCCGAAGTCCGCAAGATTCTGCTCGATCTGCTCAAGGAGAAGCGTGTCCGCCGCGTCATCGTCAATCTCGAAAAAGTGAAATATATTGACAGCGCGGGCGTAGCCTCTCTGGTCGAAGGACTCAAGCTTTCCCGCGATTTGAAAAGCGGATTCGCACTGTATGGCCTGAGCCGGTCAACGCGCGAGGTTCTCGAGCTGACGCGCCTCCTCAAGGTCTTTGAAGTTCACGAAACCGAAGAGCAAGCCCTCGGCGGAGGCACCAGCGGCGCTCCTGACAGCAAATAGCGCTCCCGCCCTCGCGAATCCTGGAATGTCATTCACAGAAAATATCGGCGAAGCCACCATTGGCGGTCTGGCGTACGTAGGCAGTCTGGCCCGCCTTTCCGCAGGCGCGGCGCGAGCCATATTCATCGAACCTTTCCGGGGAAAACCGCTTCGCTGGGTCCGCGCGATCCATCAAGCGATGGCCGTGGGCGTGGAAGCGATCCCGATTGTCTCCCTCATTGCCTTTTTCATCGGCCTGATTCTCGCCCTGCAAGGCGCATACGAACTGCGCCAACTTGGCGCACTGCAACTGGTCGCCAGTATGGTGGCCATTTCTATTACCCGCGAGCTGGGTCCTTTGATGACCGCAATCATGGTGATCGGCCGCTCCGGCTCGGCGTTTGCCGCCGAAATCGGCACCATGAAAGTGAACGAAGAAATCGACGCGCTCGAAACCATGGCGCTCGAGCCCGTCCGTTTCCTCGTGGCGCCGAAATTTCTGGCCATGATCTTGATGATGCCGTGCCTCACCACCTGGGCCGATTTCATGGGCGTCCTGGGCGGCGGCGTTTTCGGCGTCACCAACGCCGGCTTCACCTGGGGCACTTACTTTCACGCCACGTTGGACGCCTTGGTACAGCGCGACATCATCAGCGGCTTGATCAAAAGCGTGATGTTCGGCCTGGTGATTACGGCCGTAGGCTGCCGCGAAGGATTCTCCACCGGCCTGGGCTCCGAGCAGGTCGGCCGCTCCACCACGTCGGCCGTGGTGAAATCCATCTTCATGGTCATCGCAGTAGATCTGGTCTTTACGGCACTGTTCTATTTCACGGCGCCGCAAAAATAGAAGAAATGTCGGCCCAGCACATCCCGAAAGAAAGCACTCGCGGCGGATCTTCCGACAACGCCATCGAGGTCCGGAATCTGCACGTCCGCTACGGCACGCGCGAAATTCTCCACGGCGTCAATTTCGAAGTTCCGTCCGGCGAGACGCTGGTGATCATGGGCGGCTCCGGCTGCGGCAAGAGCACTCTGTTGCGCACGATGGTGGGCCTCGAGCGGCCCAGTGAAGGCGAAATCTGGATTCACGGCAAGAATTTCGCGGCCCTGACAGGCGACGAGCGCGACGACCTCCGCAAGAAAATGGGAATGTCCTTTCAGAGCGGCGCGCTTTTCGGTTCCATGAGCGTCGGCGAGAATGTCGCATTGCCGCTGCGCGAACACACACAGCTGGATGAATCCACCATCGATATCGTAGTTCGCCTGAAGCTCGATCAGGTTGGTCTCTCCGGCTTTGAGAACTACATGCCGGCGCAATTAAGCGGCGGAATGAAAAAGCGCGCCGCCATCGCCCGGGCGCTGGCCATGGACCCGGAAATCCTGTTTTTCGACGAGCCTTCGGCCGGCCTCGATCCCATCATCGCCGCGGGGCTCGACGAGCTGATCCTGAAATTGAAGAAAGCGTTCCGCATCACGATTCTCGTGGTCACCCACGAACTCGCCAGCGCTTTCCTGATCGCCGACCGCATGATTCTGCTCGATAAGGGAGTCGTGGTCGCCAAGGGCACACCCGACGAAGTCCGCCAGAACAACGCGCCGCGCGTGCGCCAGTTCCTGGACCGCATCGCCGAACCCGAATTGGCTGCGGAAATCGACTACCTGCAGATGCTCACGGGAGAAACTCCTCCCCAGCGGCAGTGAAGCTGCCAAACGCGATTCACGTGATATACTCCGCCGCACATTTCGGGTAACCGGCTGAGAACGGGGTGCAGCGGGCCAGGCTCGAATTCAAGAGGAAGCGAATGGAATCGAAGCGCGAGCAAGCTTTCGTAGGTCTATTCACTTTGGTGGCTGCCGGTCTGCTCGTCGCGGTCGTCTTTCTGCTCAACGGAGGCATCGGCAAAGGGCGCGTCTCCTATCGAGCGTATTTCAAGAATGCGGGCGGCCTCAGCCCCGGCGCGGAAGTCCGCTATGCCGGCGGACCTCCGATCGGGCGAGTCGAGAAAGTGATGAGCGACCCGCAGAACGCCACGCGCATGGAAGTGGATTTCTCCATCGAGCCCAGCGTCCCAGTTAAGACGGACAGCATCGCAGAGATCACTAGCGTCAGCCCTCTGGGCGACAATTTCCTCGGCATCCGTCCCGGCACGCTCGACGCGCCCAGAGCCCGCGACGGCGCCGTTCTGAAATCCACCGAGTACGTAAGTCTGGCTGATGTCGCGGGAATGATCGCCAAGCTCGAGCCCAACGCCGATACCCTGCTCACGAATTTGAACGATCGCGTCGTGGCATTGAAAGTAACGATGGATCGCGTAAACGACCTGTTGAACGATCAGAACCGCAGCAACCTCTCCGGGACCATGGCGGACCTCCACGGGATGCTGGCCGAGAATCGCGCCAACATCCATTCCACGCTCAACAACGTGAACGCTTCGAGCGCCAAGCTGGGTCCGCTGATTGACGATTTCCACAAGACTGCCAAGCAGGCGAGCGACACGCTCGAGCATGTCGACTCCATGATCGGCGAGGATCGCCCCGATCTTCATAAGGCCATCGCCAATCTCCGGCAGTCGCTTGACTCGGCGGTGACCTTGACCGGCCAGCTCAATCGTACGCTCGATACGAACACCGAAAACCTGGATGAAATTCTCGACAATCTCCGCCACATCACTGACAACATGAATGAGTTTACGGAGACGATCAAAACGCGGCCTTACACCCTGATTCGCGCTTCCGGGCTGCCGGCCCGCGAACCAGGCCAGGCCCCGCCAAAGTAGAAGAGGGAGGAACGAAAAGTGTTGACGCGCTGTATCCAGCAAGCCGCGTTCGTCCTTTTGCTCGCAGTAGTTGTCGCCGGGTGCGGCGCTTCGCGGCCGGTGAAATATTATGTGCTCGATGTCGGCCCGGCGCCGCCAAGCTCGGCCTCGGCGCAGTTCCCCGTGACGCTTCTCATCTCCCGCGTCGTCGCTTCCCATCTCTATCGCGATGATCGCCTCGTCTACGGGAGCGGAGCCGTGCAACTGGGCACCTACGAATACGAGCGCTGGGCCGAACCCCCGGCCGAGCTGATACAGGATATGGTCATCACTTCCCTGCGCGCATCGGGTGCCTATCGCTCGGTTTCGCGGATCAGCAGCAATTTGCGCGGCGACTATATCGTCCGCGGCCACCTCTACGCCCTGGACGAAGTCCAATCCTCGGGGCTGGCCGCGCGCTTTTCCTTCCAGCTGGAACTGTTCGACCCGAAGAACGGTGCGACCGTCTGGGCCGGTTCCTACACGCATGACGAGCCTGTCAACGGCAAGAGAGTATCCGACGTGGTCGAGGCGCTGGACCGCAACGTGCGCGCCGGACTGACTCAGCTTACCGGCGAACTCGGCCAATACTTCGCCAGCCATCCCCCGCAAGCGGCGACAGGGCAATAACCCGCGTTTCCATCTGCTCGGCGATTGACTCTCGCGAGATGGAAATTTTCGTTCACCTTGACTTCGGCTCGCGTTAGCACAAAGTAGTATCCCCTTCTGAAAGGCCTTCGCTAGCAGTGGGCCTTCCCCTTTTCTGCCATTGCAAGATTTGCTTCGACGCAAGAAGTCCTCTCCTTCTCGCATTGGAATTCGCTGTGGGTGAACAAGCGGCAGCGCCTCGCGCGCCTCCGCGGGAGGACAGCCTTGGAATTCTTTCGCCAACTATTTGGCCCCAGCGGCTTTATGCCGCACGGCTATTGCTACCTATGGAATACGCGGCTGGTATGGCTCCACGTGGTGTCCGACGGGCTGATCGCGCTCGCCTACTTCGCGATTCCCGTGGTCCTCCTGCGGTTCGTGCGCAAGCGCCGCGATCTTCCGTTCAGCTGGATGTTCGTCCTGTTCGGCGTATTCATCCTTGCGTGCGGATTCACCCACGTGATGGAGATCTGGAACCTGTGGCACGCCGACTACTGGCTAGCCGGCTTGATCAAGGCCGTCACCGCGGCCGCATCGATTGCAACCGCGATCTGACTGGCGTACCTCCTCCCGCATGCGCTCGCGCTCCCCAATATCGCTCAATGGGCGAACGCCAACGCGCAACTGGAAGAGCAAATTCGCGAACGCCGTTAGGTCGAACTTGACCTGCGAGTCAGCGAAGCGAGTTATGGCCTGTGGAAAGCCCATTGCAATTTTGGTAAGCAATCGCGACATCACCCTTCGAAAGATCGAAGGAAACAAGTTTCGCAACCTCCTGGAATCGGCACCGGACGCAGTCGTGATCGTAAACGGCACCGGAGAGATCCAGCTCGTGAACGCGCAGACCGAAAACCTCTTTAGGCTATCCTCGCGCGGAACTGCTCGGTCAGCCTGTTGAGATCCTCATTCCAAGCCGATTCCGGGAAAAGCATCCCGAGCATCGAAAGGGGTTCTTCCAAAATCCTCACCCGCGAGCGATGGGAGTCGGGATGGAACTCTACGGCCGGCGAAAAGACGGCACGGAATTCCCCGTCGAAGTCAGCTTGAGCCCGCTTGAAACGGGAGAGGGCACGCTTATTTCCAGCGCCATTCGAGACGTCACCGAGCGCCGTGGCGCCGAGGCGCAAATCCGTAAACTGAATGCGGAACTCAGCCTGAAACTCGCGGAACTTAGCACGGCAAACAAAGAACTCGAATCCTTCAGCTACTCGGTGTCGCACGATCTCCGCGCGCCTCTGCGCCACATTGACGGCTTCGCGCGCATCCTGAAAGACGAGTACGCGACGGCGATTCCTTACGAGGGGCGACGCTATCTCGACCGTGTGCTCGAGGCTGCGAATCACATGGGGCAACTCGTGGACGACCTGCTGAATCTGGCGCGAATCGGCCGCAGCGAGATGGTCCGGCAGAAAATTAATTGCGGGGATCTTGTCCGCCAGACCATCGCCGAACTGCCGGAGGAGGCGGGAACTCGCGATATCGAATGGCGAATCGATCCACTGCCGGAACTGGATTGCGACCCAGGACTCTTGAAATTAGCTTTCTTTAATCTCTTGTCCAATGCCGTGAAATTCACGCGCGGCCGCCAAGCCGCTGTAATTGAGGTAGGTACGCGAGAAATTGACGGAGCGACCGCGTTGTTCGTTCGTGACAACGGTGTGGGGTTCGACCCGAAATATGCCGATAAGCTCTTTGGAGTATTCCAGCGGCTCCACAAACAGGAAGACTTTGAGGGTACCGGAATCGGATTGGCTACCGTCCAGCGCATCATAAGGCGGCATGGCGGTGAGATTTGGGCCGAATCGGGACTGGGACGCGGCGCCACGTTTATTTTCACGCTGGTCTCCCGGCCGGTAGCGGCGACGACGAATGGTTCAAAGGAGGCCTATCTTGGTCGAGCCTGATGCCATCGAGCTTCTCCTCGTGGAAGACAATCTCTCGGACGCGGAACTGACCCTGCACGCATTGCGGAAGAGCAAGCTCGCCAACCAGATCCAACTAGTGCGCGACGGGGAAGAGGCGCTGGACTTTCTCTTTTGCCGCGGCGCCTTTTCCACGCGCCGGTTCGAACACGCTCCCCGGTTGATCCTGCTCGATCTGAAGCTGCCCAAGGTGGACGGCTTGCAGGTTTTGGAGCAGGTGAAGGCCGACTCGCGCACGAAAGCCATTCCGATCATCGTTCTTACTTCCTCGAAGGAAGAAAGAGATTTGGTGAAGAGCTACAAGCTCGGGGTGAACAGCTACATTCAAAAACCGGTCCACTTCGGCGAGTTCCAGAAAGTAGTGGAGCAGCTCGGGATGTACTGGCTTCTGGTCAACAGCAATCCCCCGACGGCGGCGTTTCTGGCGCAATAGAATCGGCGAGTAGCTATGCTCAGGCCCAGGCCCATTCCCAAAGAAAACCCCGCCGCAGTGGAACCCTTGCGGCTGTTGATCGCCGACGACGATCCCGACGATCTGGAGCTGTGCCTGCGCAGTCTCGAGAGTTCGGGAATCGAATTCCAGGCCGAAACGGTCTCGACGAAGGAAGCGTTCGAAAAGAAACTTAAAGAACGGCCCTTTGATGTGGTTCTGTCCGACTACCGCATGAAGAGCTGGACGGGAATGGACGCACTGGCGATAGCCAGGGAAATCCACCCGGAATTCCCCCTGATACTTCTGTCGGGAACGCTCGGCGACGAGCTGGCCGTCGAGTGCATCAAGCTGGGCGTGACGGACTATGTTTTGAAGCACCAGCTCGCGCGGCTGCCGATGGCCATTCGGCGTGCGCAGGAAGAAAAAACGCATCGCGAGGCAGAAATCAAGGCGGTGGCAGCCCTGCGCGAAAGTGAGGAACACTATCGCACGCTTGTCGAAAACGCGCCCGAGGCCATCGTAGTCTTCGACGTGAAGAAAAGCACGTTCGTGGATTGCAACGGCAAAGCGACCCGTCTGTTTGGCCGAAGCCGCGATGAACTCATGCAGAGCGGTCCTGGTGCGATCAGTTCTCTCCTTCAACCAGACGGACGGCCGTCCGAGGCCGCCTCGCGCGAACAAATCAAACGCGCCCTCGACGGCGACACTCCTTCTTTCGAGTGGATGTGCCGCAATTCCCAGGGAAAGGAATTCCCCGCCGAAATGCATCTCGTGCGGCTGCCCTCGGCCACGCACCTCCTCGTGCGCGGCAGCATCACCGACATTTCCGAGCGCAAGGGCGCCGAGAAGGCTATTCGCGAAAGCGAAGCGCGGTATCGCGCGCTCGTGGACCACGCCGCGTACGGGATCTTCTGGACGCTCGAACCAGAGGGAAAGCTGCTCCATGTGAACCCGGCACTGGCCGAAATGCTCGGCTACGAATCCACGGAAGATCTTCTGGCCGTGGAGTTCACGAGATTGCTTTATTGCGACCCATCTGAACAGGCCACAATCGTCTCCGAATACATGCGGCATGGCAGGGCGGAAGCAACGGTGGAATGGAAACGCAAGGACGGGAAAATCGTAACGGTTCGCATCAACGGCCGAAAGGCAACCTACCCCAATGGAAAACTCGAATGCGCCGAAGTCACGGTCGAAAACGTCACCGAGCGCATCGCGCTCGAAAAACAACTGATTCAAGCGCAGAAGTTCGAGGGCATCGGGCAACTGGCCGGCGGCATCGCGCATGACTTCAACAACATGATCGGCGCCATTCTCGGCTGGGCGGAGCTAGGCATCGACGAAACGGAAGTCGGTTCGCGCTTGCGCCGGCATTTCGAAAAGGTTTATCAGCAAGGCAAACGCGCTGCGGCCCTCACGCGCCAGTTGCTGGCCTTCGCGCGCCGCCAGATTCTCGAGCCCCGCAACGTGGATCTCAACCACACCGCCGTTGAAACTCTCAGCCTGTTGGAAAAGGTGATCGGCAGCAACATCGAGATCAAGGCGACCCTCGCGCCGGATCTGGCGCTGGTGCGCGCCGATCCTACCCAAGTCGAACAAGTCATGATGAACCTCTGCATCAATGCGCGCGATGCCATGCCCGCCGGAGGCTCTCTGATCATCGAAACCTCCAATATCAAACTCGATGAAGCATTCTGCGCGTTGCAGCCTTGGCCGTCCCGGCGAATACGCGGTGCTTTCCGTCACGGACAGCGGAACGGGCATGGATTCCGCCACGCTGGATCGCATCTTCGAGCCATTCTTCACCACCAAGGAACCGGGCTCGGGCTCGCCACGGTGTAGGGCATCGTGCGCCAACATGGCGGCTTCCTGAACGTATACAGCGAGCTCGGAAAAGGCAGCACGTTCCGCTCGTATTTTCCTGTCAGCATGGACGTGTCGGCTCCACGCGAAAAGACCGAGGACCGTGGACCCATCCGCAGTGGATCGGAGACGATCCTGGTCGCGGAAGACCACGAGGGCCTGAGACAGCTCGCCTTGGAGACGTTGACCAGTCTCGGCTACCAGGTAATGCTGGAGACCGATGGCGAACAAGCCGTGGCGGATTTTCGCGCGAATCGCGACCAGATCTCCCTCGCGTTGCTGGATGTGATGCTTCCGAAACTCAGCGGGCCGGAAATCTGCGCGGTTATCCGGAAAGAAAAACCGGAATTAGCGGTGATCTTCGCGACGGGCTATAGTCGGGATATGGCCCAGCTGCAAAGGGCCCGGCAGGAGGGGCTGCCGGTGCTGCAGAAACCCTATTCGCCGCGCGATCTGGCGCGCAAGGTGCGCGAAACGCCCGACCAGCAGGTCCTCGCGACGCCCCAGAAATAAGGTTGACACCTATTCTTTCTGCGTGGTAAGGATGAGCTACACGTGGCACCGGCTAGACGCCGGTTTGCCGGAGCGCCCAGGCGCGGGAACACCAAAATCCCTTACTGGGTCTCGGCAACAAACCCCACCCACCCCGGGAGGTGGATGCCTTTGGCATTCGCCTCCCGTTTTATTTTCGGGCGAGATTTCCTGCTATCGTCGCTCTGCGCGCGCGTGCGAGACCCCTCTTTTTGTGTCGAGTGAATTGTGGCTCCGTCATTTGTTTTGAATGAGTTACAGGCAAATTTACTCGACACCATGTGTCGAGTAGTTTGCAGAGGCGAGGGCTTCGGCGGCGGGAGAACCGACCCAGCCTACGAATTCTTCTTGAGTTCGGCGAGGACTAGCTTGGCGACTTCCTTCAGCGTGTCGAAGACGCCTTGGCCGGTGACGGCGACGGCTTCGATCGTGGGCTCGCCCTTGACGGAGAGCTGCTTCTGGAGCTCATCCACCGGAAGGATATTCGGCAGGTCGCGCTTGTTGAGCTGCAGGACGTACGGAATGGTATTGAAATCGAGGTTGTGATCCTTCAGGTGCTCGCGCAGGTTGTCGAGCGTTTCGAGGTTGGCGTCGAGGCGCTCTTCCTGCGAATCGGCGACGAAGACGACACCGTCCGCGCCTTTCAAGATCAGGCGGCGGCTCGCTTCGTAAAAAACCTGGCCGGGAACGGTATAGAGATGGAAGCGCGTCTTGAAACCTCGAACGGTGCCGAGATCGAGCGGTAGAAAATCGAAGAAAAGGGTGCGGTCGGTCTCGGTTGCGAGCGAGACCATTTTGCCCTTCTGGCTGGTGCCAGTGTGCTCGTAAATCCACTGCAAATTCGCGGTCTTCCCACCCAGGCCGGGACCGTAGTACACGAGCTTGCAGTTAATTTCGCGAGCGGGAAAATTAATAAAGGGCACAATTTCCTCAAGTTGCGGCAGCCTATTACTTATAGCACAGGCTCCGGCCACCGCAAACGCGGCGGGCGGTCGTGCTTCGCAATTGACAATGCGCGGCTAGTAAGCCGGTCGTTTTGACGGCTCAATCGGTGTTGGGAGTTCCGTGCTGGGACATGCAATTTACTATCGGTTTGGGGCGATGTAAATAGCCTATTTACATTGTCTTGCGACGAGACGGAGCTGGGCCAGGGCTAAAGCCCGTTCCTGTTGGCATCGAGTATTCGTGGGCCTTAAGGCCCACGCTTCCACCGAAAGATCATGCGTTCGCGGGCTCTTTCAGCTCCGTGCTGATGAGAAGAATCTCATGGGCGCCGATATTCTCAACCGAGTGCGGCGGGAGCGGCGGAGTCCACTGTGCAACGGGCTTCGATGGCGGAGGTCCCACGGTGCGGCTGTCGAAGAGCAGATTGCCGTCTTGATCGCGGCGGAGGAAGTCGCTTTGTTTCGCCACGTAGATCGAAGCAGGCCAGCGGTGAGTATGAACGGGAACGAGAGCGCCCGGCGCGATGCGAACTTCGAGAACGCGGACGCGCTCGTTTTCGAACAGAAGCTTGTGATGATCGGGCGCGGCGATGACGGCGTCGAGCGAATCCGGCCACGGCCATGGTTTTGCGTCGCTAGCCAAAGAAGCCTCCAAAGATTTCGCTGAATATCCCATGAAAACGGAAACGGGGAAAGGAATCATGTACGGGCGCTCGATGCCTGCGCAAAGCCAAGCAAGTTTGCCGGGCGCAGCGGTGCTACGCCACTACAACAGCATAAGCAGCTGTTCGCCCGTTACTGAGGCTCAAGAGGGATTCTTCGACTCAACTTCCAGACTCGACCAACCGTCGACCTGGGAGCCCTTTTTTGTGACCGGTCGTCCCGCAGATACGTGCGCTGGCCGCGGTGCCTACGGCCGGCCCCAAGGCAGAGTGGCGTTCGCGAAAGCAAATTCTCCGCGCAGCAGATGAAAGATGTACGCCCCCAGGCAAAACTTCCCAAACAAAAGCATTGAAAACGCAGCCACTAGAAACGCTTCGAAGATCCACGCGGTAATCATCCAACCTTGCAAGAGGGCGATAGCGGCGATGAGCGTAAAGGCTGCGGCGATCGCCTGCGCGAACCGGCGCGGGCCGGGTGCAGGCGCGAGCGTGGGCTTTCCTCGCGGCCGGGCCAACATGCGGTTGTAAAACCGCTCAAATGGATTGAGCGCCGGCACGGCGACGTTCCACCAAAGCAGCGCGGAGAGGACGAAGAAGAGTGTCGCAGCAGGAACGATGAGGCCGGATGCACCCAGGATGATACCAACCACGATGAGCGAGCCAACGATCCGCGGCTGAAAGTAGAGACCCGTGAAATGCATGTTGCAAGCATCGGGAGATTCCTCGGCGAATCCCTGCTGCTTCATGAAATTCCTGATGGCGGACGAGCTCATGCTGGTCGGTCTTTCTGGAGAGAATTACCCACCCTCCCCGGCTGGTCGGGAAGGGTGGGCGACCCTGCGGAACTGCAAATCTGAACCTACGAAATCGGAGTGCAGACC
Source organism: uncultured Acidobacteriota bacterium (assembly GCA_963752925.1). Lineage (GTDB taxonomy): Bacteria > Acidobacteriota > Terriglobia > Acidiferrales > UBA7541 > Palsa-295. The sequence goes on from CAVVZY010000010.1 coordinate 535,583, forward strand.
GATTTTACTTCCGTGTAGAGGTTCAGGACTTCGTGTCCCATCTCGCGGCCCCAGCCGGACTGCTTGTAGCCGCCGAAGGGCATGGCCGGATCGAAGACGTTGTAGCAATTGATCCAGACGGTGCCGGCCCGTAGTTGCGAAGCAATGCGGTGGGCCTTGCCGATGTCGCGAGTCCAGACGCCGGCGGCGAGGCCGTACTCCGTGGCGTTGGCTTTGGCGACCAGATCGTCCACATCCTTGAACGGGATGGCGGTTACGACGGGGCCGAAGATTTCTTCCCGCACGACTTTCATCTTTTCGTTGGTATTGACCAGGACCGTGGGCTTGACGAAGTAGCCCTTGTCTCCCTGGCGGCTGCCGCCTACGGTGGCCTTCGCGCCTTCTGCGTATCCGGATTCGAGATAGCTGCATACCTTATTCATCTGCTCTTCGGAGACGAGTGGACCCATATCGGTGGTCGGCTCCATGCCGGGACCGACGCGGATCTTCGAGGCAAGCTGCGAAACGCCGTCAACGACCTTGTCGAATTCCTTGGCTTCGACGTACAAACGCGAGCCCGCGCAGCAGCACTGGCCGTGATTGAAGAAGATGGCCATGGCCGCTCCGGGGATGGTGGCGTCGATATCCGCGTCCTGGAAGACGACGTTGGGGGATTTGCCGCCGAGCTCGAGCGAAACTTTCTTCAAGTTGCCGGTGGCGGCATGCACGATCAGCTTGCCAACTTCTGTGGAGCCGGTGAAGGCGATCTTGTCAACGTTGGGATGCGCGGCGAGCGCGGCGCCGGCAGTTTCACCGTAGCCGGGAACAATGTTGACGACACCGTCGGGGATGCCGGCTTCCTGAATCAATTCGCCAAGCAAAAGAGCGGAAAGAGGGGTCTGCTCGGCCGGCTTGAGGATAACGCAGCAACCGGTAGCAAGCGCCGGGCCGAGTTTCCAGGAAGCCATCATCAGCGGAAAATTCCAGGGGATGATCTGGCCGACGACGCCGACAGGCTCGCGAAGCGTATAGGCGAGGAACTTTGCGCCGTGAGCGGAGATGGGGATGGTGTTGCCTTCAATTTTCGTGGCCCAGCCGGCCATGTAGCGAAACATGTCGATGGTGCCGGGGATGTCGGCAATGCGGGCGATGGTGACGGGCTTGCCGTTGTCGAGCGATTCGAGCTGCGCGAATTCCTCGGCGTGATTTTCGATGAGGTCGGCGAGCTTCCAGATAAGCTTGCCGCGCTCAGACGGCGTGATCCTGGACCACGGGCCGGTATCGAAGGCAGCGCGGGCGGCCGCTACAGCGCGGTTGATGTCTTCCTTGTCGCCTTCGGCGACGTTGGCGAGAACTTCGCCGGTCGCCGGATTGTAGGTGGGGAACGTCTTGCCGGAGGCGGCGTCCACCCATTTCCCGTTGATCAACATCTGGCGAGTTTTTGCGACGTAACGACTTACTTTGTCAGTGAGCTGTACGGCTTGCGTTGCTGTGGCCATCTCTTTCCTCCTTCAATTCAATCTTGCGAAATTCGTCCGTTGCGAGGCGGCGCGGACAGGGATGTCGTTGTCACTTTCATGGCGATCGTTGCTGGGATCGTGCCACACATCGTGAGATGCATTCCCGCGGGGACGGGTAAGCCAGCTGAGCCGCCTTCCCGGCTCGTGACTGGGCCGGCCACGAACGTTGGCCGAGCGAGCGGTATCGTACGCCAGCGCGGAGGGATTTGGCAAGGCGAGGAGGAAGCAGGAAGCCCTGCGGCGGGATCGCGCCAAGCGACTCTGCTGGACGCAGCAGGCGCCGCCGCTATCTATGGGATTGCGGGTCGTTGGCGGGGTCGAAGTAGTGGGTATCGGTAGGGCCGAAGCCGCAGATCTGGACGATGACGGCGTCGCTGGTTGTCTGGGCAAAATGGTCCGTGCCAGTGGGTTCTGAGTAGACGCTTCCGGCCGGGAGAATCTTCAGTGATTTTGCGTCGAAGTGGTCGCCGTAGCCGAAGTGCCATTCGCCCGAAACGACCGTGGCCATGCGATTGTCGCGATGCGAGTGCGCCTGGATTGTGGTGCGAGGGCCGACGTAGAGCAGGATCGAATAGAAGCCTGCTTTCGAGGGATCGCCGTAGAGCACTTTCGTGTGGACGCCCGTGACGCCGGAGCTGCCGATTTGATTGTTGTCGAGGGGCAGGGCGGCGATTTCGGCAGGAGTCATGCGCATGGGAGGAAGCGAGGGAGCGTCGGCGGCCGAAACAGCGATGGTGGAGAATAGGATGAGCGAGAGAATTCTTGTCAGCATGTGAGAGCTCCGTTGAAGAATCAGATTGTTTAGCCCCAAAAGAATAACAGAGCAATCTGAAATCAAGGAGCGGGCGAAGCGAGCTTCGCCCGCGAACAGCGGCAGCAAGCTGCCGCACTCCACATTAGCGGAGCTGAATGGGCAGCGGGATGCCAAGTATGTGCGCCGGACACAGCATGCCGGGCGTCAATGGAAAACCGCACAGACACGAGTGTCTGTGCCACAAAAGGCAAAACCCGCCGATCGTTAGATCGGGTAGTGGGTTGGGGTGCGGCGAATGGTGACCCAGCGAAGCTCCGTAAATTCCTGGAGACCAGCGCTGCCGCCGAACCTGCCGTAGCCGCTGTCTTTCATCCCGCCGAAGGGCATCTGCGGCTCGTCGTGAACGGTGGCGCCGTTGATGTGGCAGATTCCGAATTCGAGTTTCTCGGCGATCCGGAGAGCGTTGTTCACGTCGCGAGTGAAGACGGCGCTCGATAGGCCGTAGGGAGTGTCGTTGGCGATGCGAAGCGCGTCCTCGGCGTCGTTCGCGACGACGATCGGCTTTGCCGGACCGAAGGATTCCTCGCCGTACATGCGCATGGCGGGAGTGACGCCGTAAACCACGGTCGGCGGATAGCACGGGCCGTCCGCTTTTCCGCCGCAGAGGACCTTGGCACCCTTGGCGACGGCGTCGTCGACCAACTCCTGCACCCGCTTGATTGCGCCGGGATTGATCATGCAGCCGAGCTGCGAATCGGGGCTGAGAGGATCGCCCACTTTCAGCGACTGCCCCTTGGCCGCCAGCTTCTTCGCGAACTCCTCGGCAATCGGCTTTTCGACGACGATGCGTTCGGTGGACATGCAGATCTGGCCCTGATTCATGAATGCGCCGAAGTTCGCCGCGGATACTGCCGCGTCGATATCCGCGTCCTTTAGAACGATCATAGGCGCTTTGCCGCCAAGCTCCAGCACGACGCGCTTGAGGTGCCGCCCGGCGCTTTCGGCGATGATGCGGCCGATTTTCGTCGAGCCGGTGAAGCTGATGCGACGCGTTTTCGGATTGGCGATCAACTCGTCCACGACTTCGGCGGCATCGGGCGGCGCGTTGGTGATGACGTTGACAACACCCTTGGGGAAGCCGGCCTCCTCGAAGATCGATGCAATCATGAGATGCGTGGCCGGACATTCCTCGGAAGCTTTGAGGATTACAGTGTTGCCGTAGGCGAGCGGCGCGGCGACGGCGCGAATGCCGAGAATCATCGGCGCGTTCCAGGGAGCGATGCCGACCACTACGCCGACGGCCTGGCGAATGGCCATGGCGGTCGTGTCCGGCAGGTCGGTGGGGATCACCTCGCCGATCATGCCGTAGGCTTGCGCGGCGGCCTCTCGAAGTTGGCCCACGCTGAAAATGCAATTGAACATTCCCCAGCCGAAGGTTTGGCCGGTTTCTTCCGCGGTGATCTTGGCGATCTCGGGCATGCGGTGTTCGAGAACGTCGGCAACTTTTAAGAAGAGACCGCGGCGCACGCCGGGAGCCGTCGAACTCCACGCGGGGAACGCAGCAGCGGCGGCCTCGATCGCGCGGCGCGCGTCTTCGCGCTTGCCGGCCGCAACCTGGGAGGCTACCTGGCCATTGAAAGGATTCTTCTTTACATACGTCTTGCCATCGGCGGCGCCGGTCCATTCGCCATTGATGAACTGCTTTGCATCACGACCTGCGACAGCTTGTGCCATGGAAATCTCCTCTTTCTGACAGACGATGAATTCCTGTTTGATCCCGCTTGGGACGCCGAGTTCTTGTACCACATTCCGCGGGCGCGGAGAAGCGGCGGGCAAGCCGGGCCACGATTCCGGCTGCGTTTCATCTTGTGAAACATCCGGGAGCCACGAAATGCAATGCGGGCCGCCGATCTCTCGCTTTCTGCGTTCATTTCGGTTAGGATTTCGGGGTTTTGGATCAGCAACATCTCTGAAAGGAAACTCGAACAACCGCGATGCGAAGGAATGCCGCAAAAGCAAAGACGCTGCTTGAATCGCTCGACACCCTCATCGAACAACACCACCTGCTGAAGCATCCCTTCTATCAGGCGTGGACCGAGGGAAAACTTTCGAAGGAGTCGCTCCAGCTTTATGCGGAGCAATACTACCAACACGTGCGGGCGTTTCCCGAGAATCTGGAACAGCTGGCTGGCCGGGCCAAGGGCCCCGTCGCCGAGCTGATCAACGAAAACCTCGCGGAAGAACTCGATCCGGTGGCGCCGCACCCGATGCTCTGGCGCCAATTCGCCGAGTCGCTCGGCGTGAGCGAAGCGACGCTGGCGGCCGCGCGCCCGCTTCCGGGCATCGCCGCGCTGCTCGATACATTCGACGAAGTGAGCTCGCAGGGAACGATGACGCAGGCCGTGGCCGCGTTCTACTCCTACGAAGCGCAGGTGCCGGAAATCGCAACGCAAAAAATCTCCGGGCTGCGGCGTTTCTACGACATCACGGAGCCGCGCGCGCTGGCCTATTTCGCCGTGCATGAGGAAGCCGACGTGCGCCACCGCGCCGCCTGGCGCTCGTGGCTGACGGAACAGAAAATCGAGGACAATTTCGAAGTGCTGTGCGCGGCCGAGAGAAGTCTGAAGGCTCTCTGGGGCGCGCTCGATGCCGTCTATCCGCAGGGCTGTGCCGCGAAGAATTAGTATCCTGAGGAGCGCGCGTCCCGGAGGATCAGCTGGAATCCGGGGCGCGCTGCTTTCGCGAAACAGACTTCAGAAGCTTGGCGCGATCGCGTCCGGGGAAATCCTGGCGGGACCGTAGACTTTTACCAATACAGAGATTAATAGGAGGCTATCAGCAACCATGAGCGCTAAAAACTTAGAAGAAGTGCTAAAGGCAGCCGGAAATCCGGTGAACATGCTCCGCAATTCGCCGATTGGAGCGTACGTCTATCCGGTGGTTCCTTCCGAGTATTCGAACTGGCGCGACGAGCAGAAGGCCTGGCGCGAGACGGCCGTACTATTCGATCAATCGCACCACATGGCCAATCTGTACGTGGAAGGGCCGGACGCCCTGAAGATGCTTTCGTACCTTGGGACGAACAGCTTCGCGAAGTTTCCGGTGAATCGCGCGAAACAGTTTGCTCCGTGCAACTACGACGGCTACATCATCGGCGATGGAATTCTATTCCACCTTGCACAGGACAGCCTGGTTTACGTGGGACGCGCGCCGGTGGCGAACTGGCTGGAGTTCCACGCCACGTCGGGAAATTACAACGTGAAGATCAAGCGCGACGACCGGTCGCCATCGAACCCTGGCGGCAAGGCTGTGACCAGGATGACCTATCGATTCCAGATTCAGGGACCCAACGCCAAGCAGATTATCGAGAAGCTCAACGGCGGGCCGTTTCCCGATATCAAGTTCTTCAACATGGGCGAGATCAAGATCAAGGGGAAAACCGTGCGCGCGCTGCGGCACGGAATGGCCGGCGCTCCGGGTCTAGAAATTTGGGGACCGTACGAAGAGCGGGAAGAAATCCGCGCCGCGATCGTGGAGGCGGGGGCGGACTTCGGCATGAAGCAAGTGGGCTCGCGCGCATATGCGTCCAACACATGCGAATCGGGCTGGATTCCTTCGCCGCTGCCGGCCGTCTACACCGGCGAGAAGATGAAGAGCTACCGCCAGTGGCTGCCGGCGAACGGCTACGAAGCCACCGGGTCGCTGGCCGGAAGCTTCGTCTCCAACAACATTGAGGACTACTACAACACGCCGTACGAACTGGGCTACGGGATATTCGTCAAGTTCGATCATGACTTCATCGGCCGCGAGGCTCTCGAAAAGATCGCCACGAAGCCGCACCGGAAGAAGGTCACCTTCGCATGGAGCGGAGAGGACGTCCTGAAGTCGTACAAGTCGCTGCTCGAACCGGGCGAACCCTACAAGTTCATCGACATCCCGATTTCGAACTACGCGTCGTCGTCGTACGACAAAGTGGTGGCGAAGGGCGGCAAGGTCGTCGGGTGTTCGATGTTTGCCGGGTACAGTTACAATGAGCGGTCCGTGCTGTCTCTCGGCATTGTGGATCCGGATGTCGAAGTCGGTACGGAGCTTACGCTGGTCTGGGGCGAGGAAAACGGCGGCACCAAGAAGGCGACCGTCGAACGCCACAAGCAGCTCGACGTAAAAGTGGTTGTCAGTCCCGTGCCGTACTCGAAGGTTGTGCGCGAAACCTACGCGGAGGGCTGGCGCTCGGCGCAAAAGTAAGCCGCGCCGATTGCGGTTCCGAAGTCGCGAGGGGCGGGTGCTTTCAATCCGCCCCTTTTTTATTGCCAGCGGCCCGCGGGTTGGGATACACAGTTTCGTCGCGATTTTGCAAATCATATGCACCGGGCTGCCGCATCAAAAATAATGGCAGCACACGGCTGACAATAAGGAAAATTCAATGGCCTCGAACGTGACAGGAGCACCCCGCGGACTGGAAGGCGTGGTTGCCGCACAAACACGCCTGAGTCATGTGGACGGGAAGAACGGCGTGCTCATCGTCGGCGGTTATACGATTGAAGAGCTCGCCGGGCACGTGGGATTTGAAGCGGCGGCGCACCTGCTCTGGCGCGGGCACCTACCCGATCCGGCGGAGTTATCAAAGCTTTCCGCGGAGATGGCAGAGCTGCGGGAGCTGCCGCCGATCACGCTCGAGGTGCTTCGTAGCGCGGCTGCGGCGCCGCCGATTGACGCGCTGCGCATGGCCTGCGCGACGCTTTCGCTGGGCCTGGCCGATCCCAATGCCATCACGCCGGAAGCCGATTTCGCGGCAGCGAGGCGGCTGACGGCCTGCTTACCGACGGTTGTGGCCGCTCACGCGCGCATCGGCAGAAAACAGGAACCGATTCACCCGCGCAAGGATCTTCCGCTGGCGGCGAATTTTCTCTACATGATTCATGGAAAAGAACCGGACCCGGCGGCCGCGAAGGCACTCGACACCTATTGGGTCACGGTGATGGATCACGGCATGAACGCTTCGACGTTCACGGCTCGCGTGATCGCGAGCACTCGTTCCGATCTCGTGAGCGCGGTTACCGGAGCGCTCGGGGCGCTGAAGGGACCGCTGCACGGCGGCGCTCCCGGGCCGGTCCTGGACATGCTGCTTGAAATTCGCAGCGCCGATCGCGCCGAAGAGTGGCTGCGAAATGAGATGGCGCAGGGCCGGCGCATCATGGGATTCGGCCACCGTGTTTACAAAGTGCGCGACCCGCGGGCGGAGGTACTCAGCCGCGTGGCGGAACGCCTGGGCCAGGCACAACTGGAGAACCGGCATCTCTACGATCTCGCGCGGCACGTGGAGCAGACGGCGCTGCGAGTCCTTGCGGAAGTGAAACCGGGGCGTAATTTAAGGACGAACGTGGAATTTTACACGGCGTTGGTTCTGCAGGCGCTCGGACTCGATCCTCGCCAGTTCGTGGCCATGTTTGCGTGCGGCCGCACGGCAGGTTGGTGCGCGCACGTGATCGAGCAGCACGCCGAAGATCATCTAATTCGGCCTCAGTCGGAATATATTGGGCCTGTGGGATTGAAAATCAACTAGCGGAATTGCGCCCATTGCGATTCGCAGTCGGCGGTGAAGCAAACCACATCAGCAAGAGGGCGGCGCCAGAGAACGCGTTCCCAATCTCGCCCCAATTCCTGAAATTGCGAATGACTGCCCGTACGGCAATCCGAATTATCGGGCACTCCTCGCGTCCGATGGGGTTGCGGCAGACTGCCGAGTCAATAGTCTGCCGCCCGTGGTACCCTCGTCCGGCAAGTGCGCTATTTAGTAATCCACAACCCTCCGCAAAGGAGTCCGGCACAAACAATGAAAATCACGCCTTCGGTAATCGCAGGGATATTGTTTGCTGTCCTTCTCGTAGTTCTTGTTGTCAGGGTTAAGGCTAGAGGCGGAATCCTTCCGCCGCACGAGTTTGCATATGGGGCGGCACTCAAGAACGGTGAAGCGATCCCAGAACGAATGGACCAGTTTCTTTCATTGGAAATCATGGACCCAGATGAAGTCAAGGTTCAGACGTTCGTTGGCAACAGCAGCGAATACAGTCTCAGGCCATTGATAACGTACATTTCGTCTCTAAGAAATCACGATTTTGGGCCTTTGATGGCCGAGTTAAAGAACGTCGACCAACTATCGAATCAAAAAGAAAAGGCAATTCAACTGGTCAAAACACTGTTCCCATACAGAGACCTGCTAAGAAACGAATCACAACAAGACACGATCATAATTTTTGTTTATTACGGTTTGAAACAGCCGTCGAACCTCTCTCAGGCAGCCAGGGAAAGAATCAGTACCTTCGTCAAACAGTTTGACACCGCCAAACAGTCAGCCGAGTTTGATTCCGGGGAATGTCCAAGAAACTATCTGGTGGGCAACATAAACATTTATCCGCTTGCGCTCGAAAACACTTCTTGGCACAACACGGTGGAATTTACCTCCACAAAGGAAGCCCCAGTGCTCGAAATTAGATTCATGGGATTGAAGGGCGTATTCAGATACGTACTGGACGAGATGACGGCAAAGACTGGAGAAACTTTCCTACATCTGGATGGTGAATCCATCTAGTTCGCCGGCAGCGGGAGAATGGAAGGCATTCCCTAACGCTCGGCATACCGCCGAGACAAGAGCAAGTGTGCCGCAAAGCCGCTGGAATTACGGTGTTCGCTGAGCGTTAATCCAGTCCACGGTCTTATTGAATCCGCCGAAGACGAAGAAGTGCATGCCGGCGATGCCGAGCGGCAGCGCACTCCCATTCCCGGGACCAATTCCAGCGGCGACGTCGCGGATGATCGGCTCCGGACCTTTGTCGGTGAGCAGCTTCGCGAAAGCAGGTTTCTCCGTAAGGACCTTGATCGAATTTCCCACTCCGCATTTGAGAGCGTAGCGCGTCAATGAAATCAGGCTGGCCGGACCCGCCAGACCGAGACGGACGGGAACGTCGATGCCTTCGGAGCGAATCCTCTTGAGCCAGGTGACGATCGGTTCGGCGTCAAAGCAGAATTGCGTGACGATCGTGAGCTGCAAGCCCGCGCTGCGCCCAAAATTCACTTTGGCGGGAAGCGCTGGGGTCAGCAGGGCGTCCGGGATACTCGGATTGCCCTCGGGAAATGCGCCGATGGCGATGCGCGTGATCCCCGCCTTCTGAAGGATTCCGCTTTGCATGACGGCGAGGCTTGAGTCAAACGGACCCGCGGGCTGGTCGCGATCGCCGCCAATAATCAGGACGCGGTCTACGCCCGCTTCACCCACGAGCCGCGCCGCGAACTGCTCGAGCTGGGCCGCGCTCTCGACATGGCGCGCGCCGATGTGAGGAACCGGGAATAGGCCCGCGCTGCGCAATTTGGCGGCGGGAGCAATCGTCTCCATCGGGTTCGCGCCGGGAATCCAGGTGAGGAAGACTTCGGTCCCGGGATTGAGGCGGACCGGGGCCGCGTCGATCACTTTGGATTCGCCGGGATTCACTTCGATCGAAAAACCGCGCAGCATGTCAGCAATGCTGGGCGTTGCAGTTGAAATGTCTGTCATGGCGGTCATTATAGTACGAGCGCGGCAAACTACGACGCGGGGGCGGCGGCAGGTTGGGGATTCCGCCCGACCCCTCGTTTTACAATGTGAAACAAGCCTTCATATTGACTTCCGCGCTGCGGTCCATGCAATATCGCCCTAGTCCCCTCAGGCTCTCCCGGCTGCCGGCCGCCGCTGCCACCGAGCTCCGGTCGAGAACCAAGCAGGGAGCGCGGGCGAACATCGTGCCGAAGCCATCCACATCGCGAAAGAAGCGCGGCGGAATCAAAGGAGCAAGCCGCGTCGAAACCGGCGCGAGCAAATCCCTGCAAAAGGCGCTCCGCATTCTTCTTTACATGGGGGACAATGGCCCGGCGCTGGGCGTGACGCAGCTCGCCTCGGGTTTGAGCCTGAATAAGACCACCGTTCACCGGCTGCTCCACGCCATGGAAAAATTCGAATTGATCGAGAGGAATCCGGAGAGCGACCGCTACCGGCTAGGGCTGAAGCTGCATGAGCTGGGTACGCGGGCGGTCGAATCGAGGACGTTGCGGACGGAAGCGCACCGGTTCCTGCTGGAGCTTTCGCGCGCGTCGCACGAAACCGTGAGCCTGGCCGTGCCCGGGCCGGGAGGCGTGCTGTGTCTGGATCGCGTGGACTCGCGCGACAGCATCATCAACGTGCGCACGCCGATCGGCGCCAGGTTTCCACCGCACTGCACGGCCGCAGCGAAGGCCATTCTCGCCTATCTTCCCGAGGACGAGGTGGAACCAATTATTTCGATCATGGGGCTCACGTCCTACACGGCCTACACGCTGACGACTCTGGCGGACGTCAAGAAAAACCTGCGCGAAGTTGCAGAACGCGGATACGCGCTCGACCGCCAGGAAACCGAACGCGGCTTGAGCGCGGTAGCGGCGCCGATATGGTCGCGGGACGGGCATGTGATTGCGGCGGTCGGAATGGCCGGACCGACGCCGCGCTTCCGCGGAAAGGAGTTGGCGCGAAAGATAGCACTCACCATGGAAACCACCGCAAAGATCTCCGCAAGTCTGGGTCATAATGATTCTAGCCGGGAAGGGTTTTGATCCGGATGATGGCTTGGCGATGGCCGGCCAAGGGAGAAGAGATCGATGCCAGTGAAATACAGAGCCGACCACATAGGCAGTTTTCTGCGCCCGCCGGACTTGCTGGCCGCGCGCGCAAACGGAACCGACCCGTCGCGCTTGCGAGCGATGGAAGACCAATATATTTTGAAGGCACTTGCAAAACAGAAAGAGCTCGGATTCCAGATTTTCACGGACGGCGAATTGCGGCGCCGGAATTTCATGAGCGAGCTGACGGACGCGGTCGATGGATTCGATAAGGATGATGCGATCGCGCGAGACTGGGACGCGTCGCAGGAGAAACCGAAGGTGGCCTCGGTGACAGGCGTGGTCAACCGAAAGCTCAAGCGGATGCATCCGCTGACGGCGCGCGAATTGCCGTTTCTGAAGCTGCACAGCCCGGGCGACATCAAGGTTCTGCTGCCGAGCCCCACGCAATTCCCGGCGATCGCGTTCAAGCGCGGCGTGACCGATAAAGTTTACCAAGATCATTCGGCGCTGCTGTGGGACATCGTCGAAATCATGAAGCAGGATATGGCGCAACTCGCGGACGAGGGCGTGAAATACATTCAAGTGGACGCGCCGCGCTACAGCTATTACCTCGATCCGAAGTGGCGCGAATGGATCAAGAGGGAGATGGGCCAGGACCCGGAAGAGGCGCTCGACGAAGCGATTGCCGCCGACAACGCTTGCTTCGACGCGGCCAGACGGCCGGGCGTGACGGTCGCGATTCACTTGTGCCGCGGAAACAATCGCAGCCACTGGTATGCGGAAGGCGGCTACGATGCGGTCGCGGAGAAGCTCTTCGGTTCGCTGAGAGTGGACCGGATCCTGCTGGAATATGACGACGAGCGAGCCGGGACGTTCGAGCCGCTGCGGCTGGTCCCCAAGGACAAGATCGTCGTTCTCGGATTGATCACCACCAAGAAGGCGCAGCTCGAAAAGTCCGACGAGGTGGTGCGGCGGATCAAAGAAGCGGCGAAATATTTTCCGCTGGAGAATATGACCGTGAGCCCGCAGTGCGGCTTTGCTTCGACAGCGGAGGGGAATCTGCTGACCGAAGACGAACAATGGGCCAAGTTGAAGCTGGTGGTGGACACGGCGCGGCGAGTGTGGCACTAGAGGTCGCGCTTACCTCGGTTGTGCTCGGCGCCGAAGGAAATCTGCTGACCGAAGACCAACAGTGGGCTAAGCTACGGCTCGTTGTGGGGACCGCTCGCAAAGTGTGGGGCTAAGCGGCGACCAGAATTCTCCGGGCTCAAAATTGAACCTGCATCTGAATCACACCCATAAAGACTCCGCGCCCGCGACCACGAGCGAAGTCGTCGCCACGGTTTTGTCCCTGCTCGAAGACGGGCAGATGAAGCCCGCGCAATTCGCACGGCTGCAGATTCACCTGGACTGGCTGCAGTACAAGCACAACTTCCGGGAAGCCGTCACGGTGATGCAGAGTGGCGAAGAGCAGGGCGTGGACGCCGCTCCCATGGAGATTCGCATTGATTCGAGGCAGGTGGCGCCCGGATCGCTCCGCGCATTGCTTCAGAACGCCATGCACCCTGCGAAGCCGGACGAAGATACGGGCCGGATTTATTTTGAGGGCTTCCGATCATTCCGCACCAGCATCGTATGGGAGTTTAACCGGCTCTACTGGCAACGCTTGAAGGACTGGGAAAAGGCGACCGGCAAAAGCTACGAACAGGCATTGCCGGGCGGCAAGTCCGACGGCAATGAAGCCCAGGGAGTCGCCGAAGCGGCAGCCGATTTTTGGACCCTGCTGAAGGACCTGGAAGACCAGAACCGATTGCCGCAGGAACTGTTCATTCTGGAGATCGGCGTGGGCTTGGGGAAGCACGCTGGACTTTGGCTGGACAGCTTTTGCGCCCTCGATCAGGGTCGAGGCACGAACTTTTATCCGCGCTTGCGATATCTGCTGGGCGACTATTCCCTGGCAACGCTTGAGCATTGCAGGCCGGCTGTCAAGAATCACCTCGATCTGTGCAGTTTCATCGCGCTCGACGCGATGGATCCGATCAAGACGCTCTCCTTTCTGCGCCACAAGGTTCTTCACGTTCACTCGACGAACATGTACGACAACCTGCCGGACGAAGAAGTCGTGTGGCGCGACAGCCGTATTTTCTGGGTACAGTCCCGCGCATATTTGCCCCCGGGGGATGCGGCGCGCATCAGCAAGGCGTGCGACGTGGCCGTTGCGGACATACCGACAATCGTGGATCGCCTGCTGGAGGTGGGCATCGCAGCCCTGCCGGACCGCGCCAAGGGCATGGTCTTCTGGATGGAAGTCTGGAACGCGATGCGTACGGAGGAAAAATTGGTGGACGCGGTGGACATGCCGGATGCTTCCTTCCCGGCGGGACTCAGCTCCGCACACATGGAAGACATCCTTCGAACCGCGCCGAACGATTTGCGATTCCATTTGAGCCCGGGCGCGCTTGAAAGCTTTCGCAATACGTTGCCGCTCCTGCATCCGCGTGGTTACCTGCAGGTGCAGGACATTTTTGCCACCGATCTCCAAGATTACAGCATGGGGTTTCACGGCCCGGGCAAATTGGACGGGTCCATCGTGAACTGGGTCAACGGCGCTCTTTTGCGCGAGGTGGCCGAAAGGGCCGGATACGACCTGCACTTCGCGCCATTCAAATACCGGCCGGGATCGAAGACTTCGGTCCTGTACACAACACGACGGGAGTAAGACTGATGACTCTTCCGATTCTTCCCACGACGATGGTTGGCAGCTACTCGATGCCCGGCTGGCTCGAGCGGCTGAAGACGGATTATTTCGCCCGGCGGATCAGCCGCCACGACTTGGACGAAATTCACGACGCCGCGGTCCGGTCCGCGATCAAGGATCAGGAGATGGCGGGGCTCGACATCGTGACCGACGGAGAGCTTCGGCGCGACAACATGATCGACTATTTCGTCGAGCGGCTTCCCGGAATCCAGATTGACCGTTCGTCCAAGAAGTTCTACTACGACTTTTACGATAGCGAAGTGCTGGGGAAAATTCCCATGGCCGCGGTGGGACTGGTGGAAGATTTCCGGTTTCTGCTCGCGAACACGGAGCGGGCAGCGAAGATTTGCATCACGGGTCCGCATTCGCTATGCAAGCGCGTCCGCAACAAACATTATCCGAGCGAGGAAGCCCTGGCGACGGACATCGCTCGCGTGATGAATATGGAGCTAAAGGAGCTGGTGAAAGCCGGAGCGAAATACATCCAAATCGACGAGCCCTACTATTCGGGCTTCCCCGAGGACATCAACTGGGGCGTCAAGGTGCTGAATATTCTGGTCGAGGGCGTCCAAGCGAAGATTGCGGTCCACATTTGCTACGGAAACCGGTACGGCAAGCCATCCTGGGAGGGCAGCTACCGGTATCTCTTCCCGGCAATTCTGGACGCGAAAGTGAATTCGCTGAGTCTGGAATTTGCGAGGCGCGGCGGCGAAGATTTGGATCTCTTCCGGGAGTTCAAGGTGCCGTTCGAGCTGGGCGCGGGAGTGATCGACGTCAAGGATAATTCGGTCGAGACGCCGGATATCGTCGCCGAACGGATTCGCAAAACGATGAAGGTTGTTCCCGCGGAAAAGCTGTACGTCCTGCCGGATTGTGGTCTCTTCCATCTTCCTCGAGATATCGCGTTTGCCAAGCTCCGCGCCATGGTCGAAGGCGCGCGGATTGTTCGGAAAGAATTGGGAAAATAAAGGACCGCGCCGAATTCGCGGCGCGTGACGCACGCTCCCTTTTCATGTTTCGCGAGTCTACGGTGTTGTTTTGAGATCCAAGTCTCGACTGCGGATGGATTGCCGGAGCGCGCGCTCAAACAGCTAGACAGCTCCGAGTTCTATTGGATAGTATGCGGCAGATACTGTGATGCTAACAGACAGCCACGTTTCGTTGAGCGCCGGGATTTCGCCGTTGAAGAGTATGTCCACGGCCGGCGTCAAGCCTTCGGAACGGCGCGATTTCTGGCAAACGAACGCTGGCCACCTATGCGGCGCCTTTCGTCTTGAGTTGCAGGGCGACGAGGCTTTCAGCGCCAGCATCAATTACACAAACGTCGCGGACCTGGTTTTCTGCCGGCTTTCCGCCCCGGTCCGCCACCGCGTCGTTCACACGGCCCCTCTTGCGAGGCGAGACGACCGGGACCTTGTGAAAGCCATGTTTCAAACCGAAGGAAGTAGTTTCGTGGAACAAGATGGGCATACCGCGCTGCTGCAGCCCGGGGACTGGACCATCTATGAAACAGGGAAACCGTCCAACATCGTTATACCCGGCCGAGCCGGAATGTTTTTCCTGGTTATCCCGCGGGAAAAGGTCCTGACGCGGAACTTCGATCTGGGAAATCTCGTCGCGCACCGCTTTTCCGGGAGCCGCGGACTGGGCAAACTGATCTGGAGCCTGCTCTCCGCAACCTTCGATCAAATGCCGGAGATACGGGATCGCTCCGGTCAAGATATAGCAGACATTGTCGTCCAGATGATCCGTCTGGCCCTGCTGGAGTCCGCTGGCGAACACGCCTGGGTGGATTCCAAGGAATCCATTCGGGAACGCGTGAAACGCTACATCTCGAGCCACCTCCGCGACCCGGACCTGTCCATCACGAAGCTCGCAGGAACCACCCGCTGCACCAAGCGCTATCTCCATATGGCCTTCCACGCGGAGAACATATCGATCTCCGATTACATACTGAAGCTTCGGTTGAAGCGCTGCCGGGAAGACCTTCTGAACCCTGCGTTTGTCCACAGGTCCATTACGGATATCGCCTACTCCTGGGGCTTCAATAGCTCCAATCATTTCAGCCGTTGCTTCAAAGAGGAGTTTGGCGCGTCGCCGCGGAGCCTGCGCGCCGAATTTGCTCCGTGGCCCTCCGAAGACGCCGAGAAGCCACTGAAGGTATCCTGACCCAGAAAGACATGAGGACTGGGGTTTTTCATCGGGGATGGGCTCCGTAAGGCCGTTTTCCGACTTCGCTCTGAGATAGGTGCGTTTTCCCCGTGAGGTGAGACCCGCCCTAGCTCCTGCGCTAGCCTTTTGCACAATTGCTGGAGGGTGGATTGTATAGGGGGCCTCAGCGCGACCGATGACGCCCGATTTGGCACGGGCGCCCGATTAAGTACTTGACAATATTCGGCATAGGCGTTCAATATCCAGCAACTTAGAGCTTCGTACACGGGACCGGGTGGCTTTGCGTAATTCGCTAGACGATTCAAATATCGAGGGGGTTCGATTATGAAGGCACGTTTGGGTTTGTTGTCCGCAGTATTCGCCATTGGAATTTTCCTGATCTGCGCTAGCTCTGCCTTTGCACAGGGCGGCTCTTCCGCCGCGCAGTTAAACGGGACTGTGACGGACCCGAGCGGAGGATCGGTCGCCGGCGCGACCATCGTCCTGCGTAACACGGACACGAACACATCTTACACGGCGATCTCGAACGATCGCGGCGCCTATTTCGTGGCGAATTTGACGCCAGGCAATTACCAGTTGAAGGCGTCGTTCACGGGGTTTGCGAATTACACGCAAACCGGCATCGTCTTGACGGTTGGCCAGGCCGCGACGATCAATGTGGCCCTTCAGGTCGCGGCGCAGGGCGAACGAGTCGTGGTGACCACCGAGGTACAGACGATTGAGCCAACCAAAACGGAAATCAGCCAGGTCGTCAATACCGAGCAGATTGCGTCTCTCCCGATCAGCGGCCGGTTGTTCACGGATTTCGCGCTACTGACTCCCGGCGTGGCCACGAGCCGCACCAGCCTGGGAACCACATTCACGGAGTACGAAGCAACCCAAATCTCGTTCGGCGGCATGCGCTCCTTCAGCAATGAGGTAACGGTGGACGGCGCGGACTTTGTCAACGCGGCCAGCGGCGTGCAACGCTCGACTCCGCCACAAGAGGCGGTTCAGGAATTCCGCGTGGTGAACAACAGTTTCGGCGCCGAATCTGGCCGGGCGCTGGGTGGAATCGTGAACATCGTGACCAAGTCCGGCACGAATGACCTGCACGGTTCGGTCTACGATTACTTCCAGAACAGCTATCTGGACTCGCGCAGCCTTCTGCAGAAGCCGGAGCCGCAGCTACAATCGGTGCTCCTGCCTCACGCGCTGCGCCAGAATCAGTTCGGCGGCACGCTGGGCGGTCCCATTTCGAAGGATAAGACTTTTTTCTTCATCAATTACGAAGGCAAGCGGCGTGCGGAGTCTCCCCTCTTTCCTCCGGACCTCGTCAATAACCTGGGCCTCATTGACGAAGCGAAGGCTTTGATGGGTCTGGCTCCGGAAGGTTGCAGTACGGGTCTCGCACAGTGCACCCTTTCAAACCAGGCGTACCTGCAATCGTTCTTGAAGACGTCGAATAATGACTCTGGCTTTGCCAGAATCGATCACCAGTTCAATGCGAACAACCGATTGGGGGTCCGCTACAACATAGAGGATTCGCGAAACTCCGGTGAGCTGGTCGGCCAGACGCTCGATGGAGGCGGCATCGGCACGCCCAGCGGCGGCCGCGATCTTTTCATTCGCGATCAATCGCTGGTGGGCACGCTGGATTCGGTGCTCAAGCCTAACCTGGTGAACACCGCGCTCGTGCAATATGCCCGTCGACACTACAACTTCTCCGGCATGACCGGCCAGCCCGACTTCAGCGTTTTGAACGACCTCGAGCTGGGCCACAACTTCGGAACGAATGACCAGCTCTATGAAACACGGTTGCAGTTCGCCGACTCGATATCATGGGTCAAGGGCAACCATGTGGCGAAGTTCGGTTTCGACGGCAATAAGATTTGGTCTACGGTCAATTTCCCCGGGTTTATGCCGACGCGCATGCTTATCCCTGGCATTTCTTGCATGGCGAATTTTGCGGAGTTTTATAATACGAGTCCATTCGGATCCAATGCGCATTTGCCTACCTCGGCCGGTCTCAACACGTTGGCCGGCGAATGCGCGGTCCCCGGAGATCACGGAGTTGTGTTCGACTACTCGGGTGTGTCGCTTCCGACGAGTCCAACGGCTTGCGCACCGGCTTGTACCCCGACGGTCACTTCAACCAATAACACCCTCAATACCACAACCTGGGCGAATGCGTTTCCCCCGGCCCTGTTTAGCGGCTACGGCCGCGAGATTGACCATGGGTATTGGGGCGGGTTTGCTCAGGACCAATGGCGGATCACGCCCAAGCTGACCCTGAATTACGGCGTGCGGTGGGACGTCGAAACGGGCTTGCAGGACTACGTAAACAGGGACTACAACGAATGGCAGCCGCGTGTTGGGCTCGCCTGGTCGCCGGACAGTAAGACCGTGGTTCGCGCCGGGTTTGGCATATTCTTCGACCGCCAGAACTTGACCTTCTTCTTTGTCCCGGGAACTCAAAAGGTGGTCGCCGGCTATCAATGCGGCAATCATGTGGACAAAGTCCCTGTCGTCGCCGCCATTTGCACCGGAGCCGGAATTTCCCTGGAGTTCCCAAATATCCAGTCCAATCTGCTTCAATCTGGCCAGGGATATCAGATATTCGGATTTCCGGCGAGTCAGGGCGCAGCAGCTAAAGCCGCAGGCGTCATAAGCACTGGCGGCTACGACTCGTTCACAAACAACAGCCTACCTACGGGCACTGTTTCGATGGCTGGGACGTGCTTCACGACGGGCGCTTGCGGCATTGGCGAAGGCGGGATGGACCACAGGTCCAGGACGCCCTACGCCGAACAAGCTAGCCTTGAAGTGGATCACCAGTTTGGTGGAGGTCTGGCAGTCAATCTCGGCTACCTCTTCGTGGCAGCGCACAAATTGGTTCGCGGAAACAACATCAACATCCCCTGTCCAGCAGGCACCACGAAACCGGGGCCAGCTCCTGACCCGCTGCCGGAATGGATGCCGGGGTTGGTCAACGGGAATGGCACCCTTTCAGCGTGCACGGGTACACCTGCTGTCGGGACAGGCGCGCTGGCCGGTCTGGGGCCTTTCTTTGGCGGCGTCTTCGGCTCGGGCTTGCAAACGCTTAACGGAGGGCTAGAGGATTACAACAACGACGTCGCCAACGCCGTATATCACGGCGGAACGGTAACGGTCATCGAGCGAGTCAAGAACTTCAACCTGACCGCTAACTACACGTACTCGCACACGATTGACAACGGAAACTTCACCACGTTCATCAACCTGCCGGTAAACCAGTTCGATTACAAGGCGGAGCGCGGCAACTCGAACCAGGATGCTCGGCACCGCCTCGTGACGAACTTTACCGCAACGGGACCCGAGGACACGTTCGTCCGGCACTTCACGCTCAGCAGCATCATCACCCTGCAGTCCGGTCGCCCCTTCACAATTTACTATGGAAACAACACTTTGAATGACGTGGCTGGGGGCGCAACCGACCGCGTGGGTGGCCCGTTGGTCCAAAGTAACTGTCCTTCGGTGAGCAACTGCTCGACCATGATCGGAAGAAATACGTACATCGGCGATCCGCTGTACTCCTGGGATTTCCACCTTGGGCGGTACTTCCAGCTCACCGAGCGGATGAAGATGGACCTCAGCGTCGATGCTTTCAACCTGCTCAATCGGTCGAATGTGGATGAGATCACACCGGTCTATAACTCACCCGTCTTCTGCGGTGGCGCCATCCCGAGGCACTATCGTGATGCCGTGAGCCGCACGATCCAGGCAGGGGCCTCGGTTTGCCCGGTCGGCAACGTGACCAACATCGTTCCGTCCTTCGTCGGAAGTTTTGCGTCCACGCCGATAAACACCCTTCTGTTCATCCCGTTCAACGCAAATCCGGGCTTCGGCTTGCCGAGGACCATGCTCAACCCGCGGCAGTTCCAGCTTGCGGCGAAGTTCTCGTTCTAGCTGCAAGACGGTAACGGAGTGTTGCAGAAGGCCGGGCCCACGCCCGGCCTTCTTTTTTTGTCCGGGCGATTTCGTCCGTGACGGCAGCGCGCGACGGGCTCGCGCCTCCAGTAGTTCTCCGCGTGACCGCGCAAATTGAATTTGCTTGCGTTGCGTAGTTGTCCGCCAGCGGCGCATGTAGTAATCTTCCGCTTCAATCTGGGAATCAGGATTGACGGGGTTGGCGCTCCGAGTTCCACAGGACCAGCCGGAAAACGTGCTCTTGGGACACTTCGCTTGGGTGCTTCACTTTCAAACATGCAGCAATTGAACGCCAGGCCTGAGCCGCTCGAGGTGGACTTCGCGCGATCGGCGATCCTCGTCGTGGACATGCAGAACGCGTTCGCGAGCAAGGGCGGCACGCTCGATATTGCCGGCGCGGATCTGACCGAGGCGCCCGCCGTGGTGCGCGCGATTCGGTCCGTTCTCGATGCCGCGCGGCCGGCGGGGGTGCCGATTGTCTATCTCCAGACGGGATACAAGCGGGATTTGAGCGACGCCGGAGGCCTCCGCTCTCCGAATTATCACAAAGAGACGGCTATGCGCCTCATGTGCGCGAAGCCGGAACTGAAAGGCAAGCTTTTGACCGAGGGCGGCTGGGATTTCCAGATCGTGGATGAGCTCGCGCCGCAACCGAGCGACATCGTGGTCGTCAAAACGCGGTACAGTGGCTTTGCGGGAACGACGCTCGATTCGCAGCTGCGCGTCCGCGGCATCCAGTATCTATTCTTCGCGGGCATCGCCGCGAACGTGTGCGTTGAATCCACGCTGCGCGACGCCTATTTCCACGACTACTGGCCGATTCTGCTGACCGACGGCACCATGCAGGCCGGCGAGCGAAGTGCGTACGACGCGACCATCTTCAATGTAGAATCGTTCTTCGGCTGGACGATCGATTCGAAACAGCTGTGCGCCGCGCTGGCGGCGAAAGGCGGGTGGGGACCTCGTGTGGACGGTTGACATTGATGTGGGCGGCACGCTGACCGACGGCACCATGCAGGCCGGCGAGCGAAGTGCGTACGACGCGACCATCTTCAATGTAGAATCGTTCTTCGGCTGGACGATCGATTCGAAACAGCTGTGCGCCGCGCTGGCGGCGAAAGGCGGGTAGGGACCTCGTGTGGACGGTTGACATTGATGTGGGCGGCACGCTGACCGACGGCCTTTTCACCGGCAGCGATAGCGTGACTTGCGTAAAGGTGGACACGACACCGCACGATCTGACCGTGTGTCTTTTCGACTGCCTCGCGCAGGGAGCGACGCAGCTGAACTTCCCGGACACGGCTGCGTTTCTTGAAAACGTCGAGCTGATCCGGTGGTCCACCACGATCACGTCCAATGTTCTCGCGGAGTTGCGCGGGCCGCGCATCGGCCTGCTCGTCTCCCAAGGCCACGAGAGGAATTTGTACGGGAGCGACGCGCAAAGCGGAGTCCTGAATAAGCTGCTTTCCGCGCGCGACGTGATCGGCATGGATGGCGCGGCGACCGAAGCCACGATCATGAACGCCGCCCGCGTGCTTCTGGAAAGCGGCGTGCGCCGGATTTGCATCAGCCTGGAGGGCGCCCACCGCCAACCGGAGCGCGAAATCGCCTGGAAGCGAATCATTGACCAGCAGTATCCCGATCACTTCCTGGGATCGGTTCCCGTCCTCGCTGGAAGCGATATTTCCAAGAGCGCGGACGATCGCACGCGCTCCTATTGCGCGGTGATCAATGCCTACACGCACGGAGCGCTCGCCGCGACGTTGTTCAAGGCAGAGGACGATCTACGCGACACATGCCGTTACGAAGGGACGTTTCTCGTAAGCCATATCAACGGCGGCGTCGCCGGGATAGCGAAGACGCGCGCAATTGACACGCTCGAATCCGGGCCGGTGCTCGGAATTCTCGGCAGCGCGTACCTGGCAAAAGCGTATGGCCTGAAGGATGTGATTGCCATGGACGTGGGCGGCACGACGGCGAAGATCAGCCTGCTCGCAGGCGGCGAGCCGATCTATCGCAAGCCGTCCGACCTGTTTGGCATTCCCGTGGAGCTTTCGCTCCCCTATCTGCGCTCGATTGCGCTCGGTGGCGGCAGCGTGGTGAAGCCGCTGGCCGGAACGAATGGACCGGCTGTTCAGTTGGGTCCCGAAAGCATGGGATCGTATCCCGGACCGTCGTGCTACGGCCTGGGCGGCGACCAGCCCACGCTCACCGACGCGTTCGTCACCGCGGGCCTCATCAATCCGGACTATTTCCTCGGCGGAACGAAACAGATTGACCGCGAGCTGGCCCGGAAAACAATCGAGGAATCGGTGGCGAAGCCATTGAAACTTTCAACCGAAGAGGCGTCCAAGGCCGCGATCGGCCGCGCGTTTGAAATGGTGGCGGGCGTGATCGCCGGCGCGCAGGCAGAGGTTCAGCACGACTTGTCCAAACACGCGCTCTTTGCTTACGGGGGAAACGGCGGGCTTTTTGCCTGCAGCGTGGCCGAGAAGGCGGGGCTGAATTCCGTGTACGTCTTTTCGCTTGGCCCGGTATTCAGCGCGTTCGGCTCTTCCGTTTCCGATATCTGCCACGTGTACGAGCGCGCGTTGCCGGAGCCTGCGATTACGGACGACAACGTTGCGCGAATTCGCGCGATGCTCGACGAAATGAAAGCGGAGGGCGCGCAGGACCTGCTCGGCGAGGGCATTCGGCCGGAGCACCTGAGCTACGGCCTCGAATTCGAAGTTGCCGGGAAGGGCAGCCACTCTGCACCGGTAGCGGTCGCCGAATCTTCGTTGCGCTCCGCGAAAGAATTGCAGTCAGCCCTCGAAAGCGCCCTCGGCGCGCCTCGCGGCGCAATTTCTCTCGATCTTTTCCGCCTGCGCGTGAAGAAAGAGATGTCCAAGCCGAAGCTTGTGGAGCGCCCGTCGGAAGGGCCGGATTCATCGCACGCGCGCGTGGGTAAGCGGCAGGTATTCTGGGGCAGCCGCAACGGCGATGCGCAGATCTATCGCTGGGAATCGCTGCGGCCGGGAAACCGCGTCGCGGGCTGCGCGGTGCTCGAGGGCCTGAATACCACGTACTTCGTTCCCGAGGGCTGGGCGCTGGTCGTGGATGGATACGGAAACGGAAAGTTGAGCCGCGCATAGGAAGGCAAAGACATGCCACCTGAAACGCAGAGCCGGATTCGCATCACCGAATATCTCGATCTCGACATCGACCGCGAGGAATGGATGTGCAACCGATGCGGCCGCGTGCTGGGTCCCGCGCGAGAGAGCTACAAGAAGGGCTGCTTGATGCACGATCGCGACCCGCGGGAAATCCATCCGCGAGTGATTTCGGCGGACTTCAACTTTTCTCCCGATCCGCTCTGGGTCCGCATCGTGGAATGCTATTGCCCCGGCTGCGGCACGCAGATCGAAACCGAATACCTGCCGCCCGGCCATCCCATCACGTACGACATCGAAATCGATCTGGATAGCCTGAAGGAACGCCTGCGCAAAGGGGAATTCGTGATTCGCGAAAAACGCCTCGAGGCCGCCGAATGAACTCGATTGACATAGACGTCGGCGGAACATTCACCGATCTCGTCCTCAATTTCAAGGGCAAGGCCCTGATCAAAAAGGTCCCGACGACCCCTTACGACCTCTCCGTGTGCTTTTCGCGCGTGATCGAGGAGGGTGCCGGCGCGCTCGGACTGCAGATTGAAGAGCTTTTGCCCTCGATCGACATGATCCGCTACTCGACCACGATCGCCATGAACCGGCTGATCGAGCGGAAGGGACCGCGCCTTGCGTTGATCACCACCGAGGGCCACGAAGACGTTGTTCTGATCGGCCGGGGAGCGCAGTGGATTGACGGCACGCGCGTGCAGGAGCGCAGGAATCTGGCCATCCAGTTCAAGCCCGATCCGCTGATCCCGCGAGAGCTGATTGTCGGAGTCAAGGAGCGCGTGGACTCGCGCGGCCAGGTGATTCGCCCGCTGGACGAGAAGAACGTGCGGGAGAAGGTACGCTATCTGGTCAATCGCGGAGCGCGCGGCTTTGTCGTGTCGCTCTTGTGGGGATTTCTGAATCCCGTAAATGAACGGCGCGTGAAGGAAATCATCCGCGACGAGTACAAGGAATTCCACATCGGCTATATGCCTGTGGTCCTCGCCGGGCAGGTGGTCGGCAAGCTCGGCGAATACGAGCGAACGCTCGCCGCAATCCTCGACGCGTATCTGCAGCGCTCCATGCAGATCGAGCTTTCAGCCATGTGGGACAAGCTCCGCGAGCGCGGCTACAAGAAGCCCCTGCTGATGATTCAAAGTTCCGGCGGAATCGCCGAAGTGTTTCGCACGTCGGCCAGCCGCACGTTCAACAGCGGACCTGTCTCGGGCCTAATGGGCGCCCATCACGTGGCGAAATCGCTCGGCTACCAGAACGTGGTGATGACGGACATGGGCGGAACGAGCTTTGATGTTGGCCTAGTGGTCAAAGACAGCGTCCGCAGTTACGACTTCCGCCCAATCATCGACCGCTGGATGGTCGGCATCACCATGATCAAGACGCTTTCCATCGGCGCCGGCGGCGGCTCGATCGCGTACATCAACAAGCTTCTTCAAAATCGCGTGCAGGTCGGCCCGCGCAGCGCCGGCTCGATGCCCGGTCCGGCATGCTTCAACCTCGGAGGAACGGAGCCGACAGTCACCGACGCGGACGTGGTGCTCGGCTACATCAATCCCGATTATTATTTCGGCGGGAAGATGAAGCTCGACAAGAATCGCTCGATCGCCGCCATTCGCGACAAAATCGCCAAGCCTCTCGGCCTCAGCGTGGAAGAAGGCGCCGCGATCATCCGCAAGATCGTCAACGGCAATATGTCCTCGGCGATCATGAAGGAAGTCCATCTGCGCGGATACAGCCCGGAAGAATTCATTCTGTTCGTCGGCGGCGGCGCCGGCGCGACGCATGCCGAAGGGTTCAAGGGCGACATTCGCAAAGCGGTCATGTTCCCGTTTTCGCCGGTTTTCTGCGCGTACGGCTCGTCCACGATGGATATCATGCACGTGTACGAAGCCTCGAAGAAACTCACGCTGATGACACCGGGCGATCAGCAGATCACGAACGAATTCGCCGTATACAACCAGGCCGTTGAATCGCTCGTGGAGCAGGCCCGCAAGGACCTGGTCGCCGATGGCGTCGATACGGCGAAAGCCGCGTTTGTGCTGGAGCTGGACATGCTTTACGGCGGACAGTTCCACGTGAAACGTTGCCTCTCGCCGCTGCTTTCGATTCATTCTGTTGAAGATGTGCGCGCCATCTGCGACGCGTTCAACAAGGAATTCAGCGAGGCGTTTAGTCCATTCGTCGTGAACCCCGAAGGGGGCATTTTCATCGAAAGTTTCATATTGAAAGCCATCGTGACCACGCCGAAAGTCGATTTGCCGAAGTCGCCGCTGGGGACAAGCGATCCTTCATCGGCGCGAAAGGGCGAGCGCCCCGCGTATTGGCCGGAAGAAAAAGCTTACCGAGCCACGCCGATTTTCACGTACGAAGCCTTGAAGCCGGGGCACGTGATCGACGGCCCTGCCGTGGTCGAAGGGGAATACACGACGATCGTTGTGCCTCCGCTAATGAAGCTTTCGATTGACGAGCGAGGCCTCGGAATTCTGGAAGCGTAAGGCGATTCGAGAATCGAAGGAGAGTTATGCCTATCCCGACACTGGCGGAAAAGCTGGAGTGGCTGAAACCCGCGCCGGCCACCCCGTACGAAAAAGAATGCGCCGCCAAAGTTCCGCAAGGCGACTACGAAATCGGCGTGCAAGTCACCAACGACATTCTCGACGAAGCCATGGAAGTGTTTGTCCGGTCGTCGCGCAGCTATTTCGGCGTCTCCGGCGACTCAATGGTCGCAGTCTTCACGGCCAATGGGGATCTGATCAACGCGTCGTGCGGCACGTACCTGCACGCGATCATCCAGCCGATCATCATCAAGTTCATTCACAAGTACTACCACGAGAATCCTGGAATTAAGGACGGCGACATCTGGTACACCAACGACGCGCTGTATGGTGGCATTCACAATCCCGATCAGGTCGCGCTGATGCCCATCTTTCACAAGGGCAAGCTGCTGGCGTGGGGCTCGGCGGCCCTGCACACCACGGAGACCGGCGCGATCGAACCGGGCGGAATGCCGGTGAGCGCGAAGAATCGGTTCGAGGAAGGTCTCAACCTGCCGCCCATCAAGATCGCAGAGAATTTTGAAATCCGGAATGATTTTCTGGAAATGTATTCCGCCTACGGAATGCGCGCGCCGGCCATGTTCATTTCAGACTTGCGTGCACGGTGTACCACCGCGGACCGCGTCCGCGTGCGGGTGCTGGAGCTGGCCGAAAAGCGCGGCCCGGAGTTTGTCACCGGTTTGTTCCGCAAGATGTCGGACACCGCGGAGGCCGGCGCACGAAAGAAGATCCGCGACCTTCCCGACGGCAAGTTCCGCGCCATCACATTCAATGATGCGATTGGCATGACGCCGGCGCTGGTGCGCTCCTGCTATCTCACTCTCACCAAGAAGGGTGAAGGAATCGTTTTCGATTTTCACGGAACTTCGCCCGAGAATCCATCCTCGTACAACGTGCATCCACAAGCGGTGGTCGGCCACATCGCGAATTTCATGTACGAATACATGTTCCACGATCTGCCCATCTGCAGCTCCACTTTCGCGCCGCTTGATTTCGTCTTTCCCGAGGGCTGCATCATGTACCCCGACAAAATGGCGGCCACCAGCTGCTGCGTGTACATCGGCATGCAGGCGCGGTGTGCGACGCAAAACAGTTTCGCCAAAATGATCTTCTCCAATCACTCTTTGTGGCGGCAGGTGGCCGCGCCTCCGGGAAGCCAGCACACGTCGCAGATTTGTGCCGGCCTTTCGCAGTGGAAACTCGCATATTCGGACGTGCTTTCTTTCGCCCTCAATAGCATGGGCCAGGGAGGGCGGGCCGCGACGGACGGAATGGATTCCTACGGCTTCGCCTGGTGCGCGTTTGGTCGCGCTCCCGATTCGGAGCAGGTGGAAAGCGAACTCCCGGTGACGGTCACCCTCTCACAGCACTGGAAGGACTCCAGCGGTGCCGGGCTTCATCGTGGAGGATCGGGCGGCGTGCAGCACTGGATGGTCCACAAGGCTCCCGAGGTCATTTCCATGTGCATGGGCAACGGCAGCAAAGTGCCGCTCGGCCAGCCGCTGTTTGGGGGGTATGCATCCTCGCCGATTCCCGGCATCAGCATCCGCCACACCGATTTGCTGCAGCAGATGCACGACGGGAATCCGCAACTCTCGCTCGACAACCGCGACATTCTCGAGAAGCACTCCGTTCATGGAGACTGGAACTACGAACTGGTGGCGCGGACGCCCAAAGCGTACGGGGAGGGCGATCTGCTCTTCGGATTCAGCGGCGGAGGACCCGGATACGGCGATCCGCTCGAACGTGATCCCAGCGAAGTTCTCGACGATCTCCGCAGACAGATCATCTCGGAGTGGACTGCCCGAAACATTTACAAGATCGCGTACGATGTCGAGCGTCGCAAGCTCGATCCCGAGAAAACCAAGCAGCTTCGAGACGAAGAGCGGCGCGCGCGGTTGGCCCGTGGAAAATCCTTCGGAGAATTTGAGAAGGAGTGGAGCAAGCTGAGCCCTCCGAAGGAAATTCTTCAGTATTATGGATCCTGGCCGGACGCCAAGCCGACGGGGCCGGTGATTCGTTAGCCGGAAATGGCCGAGAGCGCGACTCCTCGCCAGTTGGTCCAGGCACTCTTGCAGGGGACTGCGCCCCCGCAGCCGCTCTACTTGCCGATCGTATTTTCCCACGGAGCGCGCGTCGAAAATGTGGCGCTTCGCGCATTTCTCACGAATCCCACCAAGATCTCGAATTCGCTGAGGCAGATCCGCGCGCGCCTGCATGCGGATGGCGTGATGTGCTATTTCGATCCGCTCCTCGAAGCAGAAGCCCTGGGCGGCACCGTGCAGTGGGAAACGGAGGATCGGCCGCCAACGCTCCGGTGGCCGAATGCCGCGCCGGGCGGCGAACTGCCCGGAGGCCTGCGCTCGCCCGAGGACGCAGCAAAGCACGGCCGGGTTGGCGTCGCGGTCGAAGTCATCCGGCGGCTGAAGTCCGTGCTGCGAGATGACTGTCTGCTCATGGCAGCCGTCAGCGGCCCCTTTACTCTTGCTGCGATGCTCACTCAGATCGACGGCGGCGACACGCTGCGCACGCAGGATATTTCGGTTTCCGCTCTCGATCTCGCGACGGCCGCGATCTCGCCGATTGCCAAGGCGCTGCTGGAAGCCGGAGCAGGTGTGATCTTCATCCGCGAGGAAGTGCTACCCGCACTTTCGGCCGGCGATGCATCAGACTGGGTTGCGCGGCTCGCGACCACAATCAATATTATTCGCTTCTATCAGGCGCTTCCCGTTCTGTTGCTGCCTCGGCCGGGCTCGGCCGCCGCAAATCGTGAAGTGGTCGTCCAGGAGCACTGGGACTGCATCGTTTGTCCGGCGCTCGACGCGATGGCACCGGATTGGCCCGCCGGATTTGGCGTCGCTCTGCCTCTGGAAGCGTTCGAACCCGGAGATTCCGGCAGCGCCAAGCTCGACGAGGGCATTCGCCGGATTACTTCAGGTCCCCTGCCAGCCGTCGTGACCACGGCGGGCGACATCTCTGCGACGGCGGACATGGAGCGCCTGAAAAAAGTGTGGGACAACTTGCGTTCGCGCTGAGTGAGCCCAAGAATCGAACGGGGCGAAGCACTGCCGAGGCTGGCGTGCGTCAGGTGCGGATGCGCACTTCAGGAGCCTCCCTCGATTTTGCGCATCCATCGTGAGTAGTCCGGAGTCTATCGCCGCGCGAAATAAAGCAGCAACGCAAAAATGAGCAATGGAATCAGGATCATCGCCGCGTACAGCGCGATCCTTCGTGTCGCTGCCATGCGTGGCTTCTTCCAGTTTTGCAGTTCGGGGCGCTCGGCGACACCGACCTGGTCGAGATGCTCGAGATCGAATGCGAAATCGTGCGCGTTCGCATAGCGGTACTGAGGTTCCCGCTCCAGTGCCCTGTAGATCACTTCCTGCAACTGGGGTGAGATCGAGCGATCGATTTCGCGCGGCGGGATGGGGTACCTCAGGAGCCGGTCGTTCATGATGGCGAAAGCGTTTGCCCCAAGAAACGGGACTCGTCCGGTCACCATCTCATAGAGCATCACGCCGAGCGCATAAAGATCGCTGCGCGCGTCGCCACGCTTTCCCTTCACCTGTTCTGGCGAAATGTACTCGGGTGAACTGGTGAGTTGAGAGAGATTTGCAAAAGTGATCCGCCGCGCCCCCGTTTGTCCCGCGAGCCCAAAGTCCACAAGTTTGATGTGGTCCTGGGAATCGACCATCACGTGTTCCGGTTTGAGATCGCGGTGCACGATTCCATGGTTGTGGATGTAACCCAGAGCCTGGCAGATGCCGAGTGCGATCTTGGCCGCTCGCTCCGCCGAAATCTTTTTCTCCTCGCTGAGGATCTGGCGCAGCAGCTTGCCCTCGACCCACTCCGTCACCATGTAGTTCTGCGTGCGGTGATCGTCGGGAATCACCTTCATGACGCCTGGATGATCGAAATGTTTGCCGATCTCTTGCTCGCGCTGAAAACGCTCGGCGAAGATCTGGTCGCCTTCCATCTCGGGGTGGGGAAGCTTGATCGCTACTTGCCGTCCCGTTCGGACGTCGGTCGCACGGTAAACCGTGGCCACATCGCTGCGGGAAACGACGCCTTCAATTCTGTAGTGATCGAGTTGGTCGCCGGGATTAATTTGGAATCCTTATTTGCGAGGCTGCCGCATCTCAACCTTAAGACTTGAAGTCAGAGGCTGCATCGTTGGCCTCAAAAACAAGCAGACTCGTCCCGCGATTGGTTATCACTCTGAAGCTGGACTGGTCGGGCGGACTACCACTCCTAGGTGGCTCCGCGCCCGACGGGAAGGATGCATGCTCGCTCATCGCGGAAATCTTCGGCTTCGGGTCTTCCACTCCCTCTTCGAAATCCTGCTGGGATTTCAGATCAAACGCTCCGCGCAGGGCGAGCGGCGTCAGCAGCGTCGTCAGCAGGACAACCGTGACCATTACCGCCACTTCGGTTCGCCCGAAGATTCCAGTCGACGCGCCCATGGCCGTAACGATCAGGCCGACCTCGCCGCGCGACATCATGCCGCAGCCGATACGCAAACTGCGCACCCAATCCATTCCGGAGGCGAGCGCGGCAAATCCGCAGCCCACCACTTTGCCGACGACCGCCACCAAAAGCACGAGCAGCATCAAGGTCCAGTGCCCGGAGAGAGCGCGATAGTCGCTCGAGAGCCCGATCGACACGAAGAAGAGCGGAATCAGAAGACCGTGGCCCATCGCGTAGAAGCTGCGCTCCACGTCCGCCTTGAACTGCGATCCGGCGAACACGTATCCCAGGAGGTAAGCACCCGTAATCCCGGCCACGCTGCCGAGCCATTCGGCCGAAATCGCGTACACCATGACCAGCCCGAGCACGCAGGCGGGAACCGCCTCGGTAGCCGATAGCTTGCGCATCTGAAGAATCAGGGGATCGAGCCAGCGCTTCGCCAGGGCGTACCCCGCGACGAAGAACAGCGCCACACAAACACTGAGCATCGTCATCTGGATGACCAGGGGATGGGCCGCCGCAGGCGCCACGCGCTGCTGCAGCCATTCGCTGGCCATGGGCGCGAGGCCAAATGCCTGCCCCTTCACGGCGGTGGACGCCGCAAGCAAGGCGAGAACGAATAGGCCCATGACGTCGTCAATGACGGCGGCGCCCAGAATAATGGTGCCTTCCGACGAAGCCATGCGGCCGGCGTCCATCAGGGTGCGCGCGGAAATGGAGACGCTCGTGGCGGTTAACGCGCCGCCCAGGAAACACGCCGTCTTCCAAGAAAGGCCGAGGAGGTGCCCGACTCCGGCGCCCAGAAAGAATGGCCAGATCACGCCTGACAGCGCCACGACGAACGCCGTGACGCTCGCTTCCCTCATGCGATCAATGTCCGTCTCGATGCCAGCAATGAACATCAAGACTAGTGCGCCGACCTGAGCGAGAAGCAGAAGCGCCCCGGTTGCCTGGCCGCCTTCGAATAGCTGCCAGTGCAACATGTTGACCGCGCCCGGGCCCAGCCCAACGCCGACCAAGAGCTCTCCCAGGATCGGCGGTATCCCAAACCGACTGCAGAGAGACCCTGCCAATTTGCAGGCCGGGATAAGAACGGCGATCAACAGCGCGAGCTGCAGAGCCGATGACATAAATTAGCTGACGTCCGCCGTGGCCAGAGCGTCGGCTTTACCTCGGTTCCGGCTCCAGAGCCGGCGGAGGCGACCCAACGAGAACCATGGCGTCCTGTAACCGCTGCGGTCCACTCCTTCGCGCATCATCACCCGAAGGGTAGCCGCCTGGCGGCGCGCCATTTCCGCCTGCGCCATGTTTTGCGCCAGCAAGGCGGCCTGATGCGTATGATTCTTGGCCTTCTCGCACACGCGGAGCCGCATCCATAGCTCTCCCATCTTGAAGTGAGCGATGAAGCTGTTCGGGTCGAGCGCGACGGCCTCGCCGAGTTCTTCCATCGCATCCTGCGCTTCCAGATTCACGGAAAGCGCCATCCCGAATAGCACGCGCAGATCCGAGACTTTGGGATGTAGCGCGACACACTCCCGCAATTGTTTCACGAGGTCCGCCTTCTCCTCTTTCGCAAGAACGCGGGGATCAGCGAACATCCGCAGCAAGAGTCCGTGTGTTTCTGCGGATACTCCCGCCAGAGAGAGCGGCGCGGGCGCAATGAGTGCGTCCGTGGGGTTCTGGTTTGCCGGCACAAGGTTGGTTTCAGTTGTGTTGTTCATGTTCGTAGGGGCGCAGGGCTGGTTGCGCTATGGAAGTCCCTGGAAGAAGACGATGGCAAGGCGCGAAATACGGCGCGCCTTGCCACCATGGTTTCCATAACTAAACCAAGTTATGCCGCCATCGCCTCCTTGTTAGCTCGCATGAGGTAGTCCGGCTCCGAAGTGAACACGAACTCGGGGTAACCGAGCTGGCCCATCTCCGGGAGATCCAGACCTGCAACCTCGGTCTCGATGGAAACCCGCTGCCCGACAAAGAAATCGAGCGCGAGATTCACGAGGAAGCTAAAGGTAAAGACGAAGCCAATCAGGGTCGAAATGCCCACGAGTTGTGCGGCAAGCTGACTGGCGTCACCGTAGAAAAGCCCAGTAACCGAACCGGTGACTCCGTTCCAGCTTCCGCCGTAGTTGCTCGTGCCGTCTGCAAGAAGCCCGACGGAAAGTACGCCCCAGAGGCCGTTGGTTCCATGGACCGAAATGGCTCCGACTGGATCGTCAACCTTCAGGACGTTTTCCACGAACTGGCAGCTCAGGACCACCAGCACCCCGGCGATGACACCGATGATGCAGGCGCCAATCGGGCTGACGAAGCCGCTGGGCGCTGTAATCGCGACCAAGCCAGCCAGAAGACCGTTGCCGCTCATCGAAGCATCCACCTTGCCGTTTTTCATCCACATGAAGAGCATGGCTCCGAAGGTTCCCGTGCAGCCAGCCAACATGGTGTCCACGGCGATGGTGCCGATTCGCAGGTTACCGGCTGCGGACGCGCCCAGCGTGCTGCCGGGGTTAAATCCGAACCAGCCGAATGCGAGGATGAAACAACCGATCAGCACGGCCGAAATGTCGTGGCCGATGATCGGGTTGCTCGAGCCGTCGCGGTTGAACTTTCCAATGCGCGGCCCGACGATGAGACATACCGCCAGCGCCGTGATGCCTCCGACCGCGTGCACCACTCCGGAACCGGCAAAGTCGCAGTAGCCCTTGCCCAATTGGTTGTTGACGCCCAATTGCGCGAGCCATCCTCCGCCCCAAGCCCAGTTACCGTAGATTGGATACGTCAGCGCGCCCATGATGGACGAAGACACGCAGAATGCCAGGAACTTCCAGCGTTCCGCGCAGGCCCCGGTCACGATCGTGAGGGCGGTGTCCATGAACACCATTTCGAACAGGAAGATCACCATCACGCCGACGTCATAGGTGTGGCCGGCGAGAAACAATCCAGCCCCACCGGAGTAGCCCCACGTCTTGCCGAAGAGCGAGAGTGTGTGCTCGCCCGTCAGAGACTGGAGACCGCCCAGGTTTCCGTTGCCGGCCGCCCCGCCCATTTGTATGGCGAAACCGACCAGCCAGTACGAGAACAGACCTGCGGTGTATACGAAGAAGTTCATCATGTACGTGTGGTTTGCGTTCTTCACGCGGCACAGGCCCGACTCGACCATCGCGAAGCCGGCCTGCATGAACATCACCAGGAAGC
Organism: uncultured Acidobacteriota bacterium; assembly: GCA_963752925.1. GTDB lineage: Bacteria > Acidobacteriota > Terriglobia > Acidiferrales > UBA7541 > Palsa-295. The sequence continues at coordinate 568,708 of CAVVZY010000010.1, forward strand.
CCGTGACCAGGGTCCAAACGAAGTTGATCGCGATCTTGTCCTGACCCGTTTGCGCCGCCACGTCGGGCAGCGTCACACCCTTTGTGGAGTCGGCCGCGGGCACGTCACTGATCGTGCCAGTGATGGTGCCGCCCGGATCGCCCTTGGCCAAATCTGCCACCGCGGGCGCTTTTGCCGCTGCAGCTGCCAGTTGAGCATCGGCAGCCGGAACAGGAGCTGCTGCCGCGGCAGGCGCCGCCGGTGCCTGCGCATGGACCACTACGCCCATCGCCAGGCCGATTGCGAGAATACAAAGTAAGAGACTACTAGTTCTGGTTAATTTCATCGTATGGGCTCCATGATTGATTGAATGTTAGCTGCCGGCATCTAGCTCTTCCAAACCGCGTTCTTGTTGAAGGCCGCGGGCAAAATAACAATGATCCCGAAAAGGCTTACCCCGATACCCACCAGCGCCAGGACGATGCGCCCACCGGTGCTCGGAGTCAGGTGCATTCCGAACAGCGTGATGACCCATCCCAGCAAGGCACAGGCGGCACCGGCTAATTTCATCGCCCCCGGCCCCGGCTTCACGGCCGTTTTCCCTTCGAGCGACTTAATGCCCATCATCCCGAAGAGGCTTCCAACCAAACCGACTGCTCCGACGACGAACAGAAGCTTCCCCGTGCCGCTACCCCATTGGTAGATGCCAGCGCAGAGCACCGTCGCCGCCACTAGAAATAACGTGTAGTAACTGCCCTGAGACCTATTTGCTGCCATGAATACTTCCTCCTCGACCCGTGAGGGTCACGCGCTCACCCTGAATTGCAATCCGCCCTCTTCCATTTCGAGCGGCTCCAGCACCCCGTCGTCCATCTGGAAGTGAAAGCCGCACAGCTTGGCTTTCATGACGGGGGACGTAACCCTGGGCACGGATGGCATTTCCCGCGTAACCGTGCCGTTGATGATCAGAACGGGCGGTTCCCGTGCCTCCTGGCGAAAAGTTCGAAAGTCCGCGCTCTGAACTTCCGGCAGCGCGGTGAAGAGCATTTCGCGCAATGCCACCGCATCTTGCAGGGCCTGCAGTGATGCGTCGCGGTCTCGAATGTGCCGTGGCAAAGTCCCCGCCCACACATCCGCAGGCCGAGCCAGCCAATCGCACTGGGCCGCGTCGCCGCGCAGTTCTAAGCGCAGCAGCCGCAGGGGCGCCCGGGAGAGATCGCCGAACCGCATGCGCACTCGCACCTTGCGGACGAACTCTCCGAACTCCCACAATTGCTTCATCCCCCATGCGCTCCCACTTTGACCGTGGCCCGGGTCGGCACCGCGAGAAAAACCAGAAACATCAATGCAACCGTGACCTCCAAAACCAGCGGCATGCCCTTTTGCAGCCGGATCACCAGAAGCAGCGCCACCATCGAAAACCACTGCCACCGCGAACGCCGCAGCCTCTCAATACGTCCGGGCAGGCGCAGCAAATCGCCAAAGTGCATCCTGCCGCCGGGAGCGGCCGGCACAGACGTGCGCATGCAGGCGACCGCGAAGAATCCTCCCAGAATGAGTTCCACCAAAATCGTTTGCTGATTCATCAGCCAATCCCCCTTCAACTTGTAGAGCCGCGCGACCCTTCGATGTAAGCCCCGCTCAAAACGCGAGGGAGACACCCGCCCGCTCGCACTTAACTTTCTGGCCCTAGTTAGAAACTCGATGTGCTACCGGAACGGACACGACGGTGTGCCCTGTGAAACTCAGGCGAAGCAGATACTGGCTGCGGGCTTCCCACTCGACGTGGAAAGGAAAGCTCGAAGGTTTTGCACCACCACTTCCAATGAGAGGCGAAGTTTGCGAGAGGTGTGTTCTAATGTCCAACTCAAATTACTGATTACGGCAATCGGAATTCTAGATTCGAGACGCTCATCTGACTTTTTTCGAATCGCTTATACCTTCGTATAGCAACTACTTGCAGTCGCTTCCGGAATTATCTTGGAGCGGCAGGCAGAGAACTGCTCGAACTGAAGAGGGCCTTGCGACCGTTCGACTCCGTGTGCATCATTGGAATCCATTCGTCTGTTACGGAGGTTTTGAAATGAACTTATCGGCTGCCCGCTTGGCTGCAATTGTCGCGTTCCTGGCCGCGAGTTTGGGCGCCGTCCCGGCTTCAGGCGCCGACGAATCTGCTCCAACCCCGTCGGTCACCGCCACATCCGTTACCCATGTCAATTTCAAGTCATCAAAGCCGTTCGATGCCGTCACCGCGGCCATCGAAAAACAACTGGGGAAATTCGATGCGCAAGCCTACGGGGCGATCATGAAGACTCCGCTGAACCCGGCCGAAGTGGAATCCAAGATCCACGCCATGGAAGGAACCAGCGGCTTCATGCTCTTTGCCATGCGAGACCACGGACAACTTCTCGCATTGAAGGGGAAGCAGGCTTCGGTCAAGCAATATGAAATCGGGAATCCACTTTTCGCCGTGGAGATGACCCGGGAAGATCTCCGCGCGGGAGAATATGCGCCGCTAAGAATTTGCGTTTACGTGGGCGAGGACCAGCTGACGCACGTGGACTACGACCTCCCGTCCAGCATTTTTGGCAGGTTTAAGTCCGCGCAGGTGGACAAAGTGGCGAAGGGTCTGGACGAAAAGCTCGAGGCATTGATCGCAAACGCGCTGAAGAATTGACGGTCTAATTCGGATGGGGAAACTGCGCGACAATGTCCCATCCGGGAAACGATCTCGAGCGTAGTCCGCGCGGAAACTGAGGAGCGAGAATGGGCCCGAAATCCGAATCGCCGCAAGTTTTGTATCTGGACGACCTGAGCGTCGGACAGCGCTTCTCGTCCGATTCGTATCGCATAGATGAGAATCGCATGAAGGAATTCGCGGCGGAATTCGACCCGCAGACTTTCCACCTCGACGAAGCCGCCGCCCAGGACAGCATCTTTCGCGGGCTCGCCGCCAGCGGCTGGCACACCGCCGCCGCTACTATGCGTCTTGTAGTGACCGGTGAATTGCGGATCGCCGGCGGAGTCATAGGCCTGGGAGGCGACATTACGTGGCCCAAGCCAACGCGTCCCGGTGATACGCTGCGCGTGGAAAGCGAAATCGTCGAAATAGTGCCGTCGCGTTCCAAACCGAATCAGGGTATCGTCACGGTTCGCATGACGACGCTCAATCAAAACGGCGAGGAAGTCCAGGTGTTCATCGCAAAACTTCTCGTCTTCAGGCGTCCTGCGTCGACCCGTAACGCATCCTGATTCTAGCCGGTGCCCTGGATCACCGAACCATCCGGCGTCCGAAACTCATTGGGATGTTCGTCAATGATCGGGTGCTTCGCCGCAAGCGCCTCGTCCACTTCGATTCCCCATCCCGGTTTCTCGCTGATCCATGCGTAGCCGTCCTTAATTTCAAGGCAGCCCTGGAAAATGTCCTGAACCAGCGGCGTGTAGTCGAAATGTTCGTGAATGCCGAAATTGGTGTTGGTGAGATCGAGAGTCAGATTGGTCATGTGCCCGACGGGAGAATTGGGACTGCCGTGCCAGGCAAACTTCACCTCGTAATTCTCGGCAAACGCGGCGATCTTCCGGGCGGCGGTGAAGCCTCCGATGTGGGAAACATGGTGACGGATATAGTCGATCAGACGCTCTTCCACGAGAGGCCGCCATTCATGCGGGTTATTCCAGAGTTCGCCGATCGCCAGAGGCGTGGTGCATTGCTGTCGGACGATCCGATAGTGGCCTGCCTCTTCCGGCGCAAACAGATCCTCGCAATAAAATAGTTTGAATGGCTCGACGTCCTTGCAGAACTGAGTGGCTCGTATGCTGTCCAGCAGCGAATGCACATCGACACCCAGCCCGATTTCCGGCGGCATCTCCTTTCGAAATGTCGCAAACGCCGCAAGGACCTTGCGAATCTCCTTGTCCCGATCGAAGGGCACGGACCCATCATCGAATTTCGGCTGCCCGTACAGAGTCGTGCCGGCGCCGTCCCGAAGGAACATGGCGACCAGAAGATTGCGGCAACCCTTCTCGACGAGCTTCATCGAATTCTCGACAAGCTGTTTGCCGGGGTCCTGGGCGCCCATTCCGACGTGCAGATAAATGTCCGCCGCCTCCCTGCATTTGCCGCCGACGAGTTGATACACCGGCATGCCCGCTTGGCGGCCTTTGATGTCCCACAGCGCGTCGCAGACGCCACCGATGGCGCAGTTCTGAACCGTGTCGTTCTTGTAGTAAGAACTCATGTAACAGAGCTGCCAGATCTGCTCGATTCTGTCCGTGGTTCTGCCCATCACCAATGGCTTCAAGTACTCCTCGACTGCTGCACGAACGAGTTTGGCGCGGCCTCCGGGAAACGTGGCTGTGGCGCAACCGTAGCCGTGGAGTCCTGCCTGATCGGTCGTGACCTTTACGACCATCGAGTCATTGGTGCCGCCGCCCCCGACCTCAATCACTCTGACCTCTTTGATACGCGGCGCCGGCATTCCGCGCGTGGCGCGATCCACGGCTGCTTGCGCGTCTTGTTCTCTTGGCGTGGTGCCGGCGTGAGCAATTGGGCCCCGGAAAAGGCCGGCTACCGCCGCGCCGCCACCCAGCAATGCTGCTTGCAGCATTGCGCGGCGATTTTGCACGCCCACCGCAGGCGAGTTTCCGCCCGCACCGCCTGACCTGGGATTCCTCATGAGCGCCTCACCCGAACGACCGGAGGGATTGTAACCGGAATTCGCGATCCTGCGTCTGCTCAGTGTAGAATCCAGCCGCGCATATAAGGGACCAACAGTGGGGGCACGTACGCTCATGGCCCCGCGCCCATTACGAGCACGATTGCAGAAAAGAGAGAAGGAGTCTTCATGAAAAAGCGGAACTCAGAGAGGTCGTTGTCGTCGGGCAAGTTTGGCGTCATCGTCGCAGCGGGTATTCTTGCCGTCGCGATGGCGACGATAGGTATTGCGCGGACGTCGGCCGGCGCGCCGAACGCCGCACCAGCAAGCGACGAAGGAAAAGTACTGGGCATGGCGTTCGATGGCCACCAGGTCTCGAATCTGGATAACTCGATCAAGTTCTACGAAGTGCTCGATTTCAAGGTGTCGAGCAAGACCGATTGGAAGGTCGATAAAGTTGCCAACGCGCTGGGTGGAACGAAGGGTGCGATGTCGCGCACGGCGGTCGTGGCGATGCAGAGTTCCGTCTCCGATAAACCGTTCAACCTGATACTCCGGGAATACAAAGGCATCGACCGCAAGGACTGGAGCAAGCTAACTTCCGCGGATCTCGGCGCGGGCCACATGGATCTTACGGTGATGGACGATTGCAACCCCTCGATGGACAAGCTCAAGGCCGCCAATCTGCTTAAGGTGCCGCAGATGAATATGCCGGGAGGACCTCCGCCGCCGAACGGGCCGCGTAGGTTCGTATTCGTGCAGGATCCCGATGGATGGTTCATCGAACTGTTCGCGAAAATGGCGCCCGCGCCCGGAGCGCCTCCCGAAGCGCCCAAGGTTTCAAATTCCACCGCGACCCAGGCAAATATCGAAAGACTCGGGAAGCAAGCCGGCTTCAACCACATCGGCTTGAACGTGATTGATCCTGCGAAGGCGCTGGCGTTTTATCAGGGCGTGCTGGGCGGAGACTACCCAGCCTTGGATCCGGCGCCTGCCGCCGGTGGTGCTGCACCACGGATGACCATGCTGAATGGCTGGTTCCCGCAGGCGACCACCGCCGGAAACGTGCGCCTCGAACTGCTCGGGTCTCCGCAAAATCGGGACAAGCCGGCGCCGGGCCAGCACTTTGCTGATGTCGGCGTCAACTACGTCGGCTTTCAGGTGACCAATATCGACGCAGTGTACGCGAAGGCAAAGGCGGACGGCGCTAAGACGGTGTCGGACGGCGGAATCGTGAAAGTAGGCGACGGACGCGCCGTGATGTTGCAGGATCCCGATGTCGGCGGCTTCGTCGAGCTGTGGGAGCCGAAGAAATAGTGTTCTAGCTGTTGTGCTGCTTGAATTCCGTCGCGCAGCGGACGGCCGATGATCTTTTTTCGCCGCCGCTGCGCGATAATGGCTCTAACCTCGCCAATAAATGGCATCTTTCGTCGCCATGACGGTCATGAATTGGACGTTGGCGTCGAGAGGCAGCGACGCCATATAGACCACGGCGCGCGCAACGTCCGCCGGATCCATCGTAGGTTCGACTGCGACCGTTCCATTCGCTTGCGGGACGCCCTTCTTCATTCTTTCCGCCATTTCGGTCGCGGCGTTTCCGATGTCGATCTGTCCGCAGGCGATGTCGTACTTCCGGCCGTCGAGCGAAGTCACCTTCGTGAGGCCGGTAATTCCGTGCTTGGATGCCGTGTAGGGAGCGGAATTCGGACGGGGGGTGTGCGCCGAAATGGAGCCGTTGTTGATGATGCGCCCGCCGCGCGGCTCCTGGCTCTTCATGATTTTGAACGCTTCCTGCGTGCACAGAAATGTGCCGGTCAGGTTGGTATCGACAATGGACTTCCACTGCTCGTACGTTAAGTCCTCGAGCGGCACGGCACGGCCGGAGATGCCGGCGTTGTTGAACAGCAGGTCGAGCCGTCCGAACGCGCCTTTCGTTCTTGCGAAAAGCTCGCGCACGGAGGCGGGATCGGTGACGTCCGCGGCTATGACCAGCGCTTGCGAATCGGCCTGCTTCACTTCAAGCGCGGTCGCTTCCAAAGTCTCCGTGCGCCGGCCGGCAAGAACCACCGAGTAACCGTTTTGAGCCAGGGCAATGGCGACGTGTTTGCCGATCCCGCTGCCGGCGCCGGTTACGATGGCGATCTTTGCCAACGAGTGGGGCGAAGAGTTCACGAGCATCCTCCGCTGCCAGCGACAGTGCGCCGTTGGTTGCCTTCGGTGTCCCCCGGCAAACGCAGCAACTGCAGCATGGACTTTGCTCCCTTAAGCAGGCTTAAGTGGCCAATGGCGCGATGATCGGCACCGGATGGGATGAATGACACGACGAACTTACGGGCAGCCTCCGAAATCGGCCACAGCAAGTCTCCGCCCGAGCATCATAGCCTAGTTTTCGGACTAGGGCGGATTGCGGGAGGGGAAACCCGGCACATGCAGGATGGTTGCGCAAATTCTCGCACTTAGCTATCATAAGTTAGCTAAGAGACGACATGACCAAAGTCACGATTCACCAGGCGAAAACGAATCTCTCCCGCCTGATCCGAAAGGTTTCCGAGGGCGAAGAGGTGATCATCGCGCGGGGCGCGGAGCCCGTGGCGCGACTCGTGCCCGTGGGCAAAATAAAGGGCAAACGCCAGCCAGGATCGCTCAAGGGAACGCTGCAGGTCGGCCCGGAATTTTTCGAGCCTCTTCCCGAAGGCGAGCTGTCGAGCTGGGAGTAGTATATGCGCGCATTGCTGGACACCCACGCCCTTCTTTGGTGGCTTTCCGACGAACCGTCACTGACGCGCACCGCTCGAAAAATCATCGCGGATACCGAGAATACCCTGATCGTCAGCGCTGCTTCCGCGTGGGAGATCGCGACAAAAGTTCGCTTGAACAAACTGCCGAGCGCCGCAAACCTGGTCTCCGATTTTCACGCGCAGATCGAACGGGAGAGATTCCAATTGCTGGACATTTCCGCCGAGCATGGAATTCGGGCTGGCCTGTTGCCCGGCCCGCATCGAGACCCGTTTGACCGGATGCTGATCGCGCAGTCCCAGGCGGAGAACATTCCAATTATCAGCAACGAGACGGCATTCGACAGCTACGGAGTCAGACGGCTGTGGTGATCTGAAACTCTTGCGAGCGAAGTGTCACGTTCGCGGGGATGTGGCGAGGCAAATAGTGGCGCGCCCGGAGGGGTTCGAACCCCCGACCTTGTGCTCCGGAGGCACACGCTCTATCCATCTGAGCTACGGGCGCGCTGTGCCTGACTTGACGACCACATCGATTTTACCTTGCCCCGCGCAGGGTGGCAAAGCAATCCCCGATCGATTCACGGATTCGGCGCTCGAGCCCGCTCGCGCGCGTAGTGTCCTAATTTGAGCGCACACGACCGTATGGACTTTCCTCAGAGTCTTAGTCTTTCAATCGTCCCTCCGGGACTACGGGCGCTTTTCGCCCACTTCCCGGCACGGCGCTGCGCTTCGTGCCGGGCTAATTACGGTCGCCGCTCCGCGGCTGAAGATCGCCGTCGAACCGTCACATCGTCCGCGGAAAGCTTGTCACACAGACTCTGAAGCTCCGACCCCCTAAAAAGCGCGGGGGTTGCGAAGCGCGATTTGAAATTAGGACTCTACGCCCACACGGGTGCAGGGCGGCACAGCGTCTCCTGAATGGTATAATTCCGCGCCTTACATTCCATGACCGAACAGCTCAGACATTGGCTGGAGACTGCCGGGACGCGCGGCGTGCGCATCCTGGTGATCGTCCTCATCGCGACGATCCTCGCGCGCGCCCTCAAGGCTCTGACCACTCGCCTGGTATACAACGCCAAGGGGCAATCGCGGGCGGCGCAGATGCGCGAGCAGCAGACCCGCACGATGGCTGGACTGGTCTATAGCGTCGGCGTCGCCGTCCTCGTCGCTGGGGCGGTCCTAATGGCGCTGCCCGAATTCGGTTTCGACATCACGCCGTTTGCCGCCATCGCTGCGGTAGGGAGCCTGGCGCTGGGCTTCGGCGCGCAGAGCCTGGTGAAAGACATCATCAACGGATTTTTCATCGTGCTGGAAGACCAGTACGTGGTCGGCGACCTCATCCAGGTCAACGGCGAAACGGGGCGCGTGGAATACCTTACCCTTCGCCGCACCGTGCTTCGCAACGTGGCGGGCGCGATCGTCACCATTCCCAACTCGCTGGTCGGCCAGGTGGCCAACTTGAATCGCGATTGGTCGCAAGCATTTGTCGACGTGACCGTTCCCTCCGACGAAATGGTCGGGCGGGCGCTGGCCACGCTCGAAAAAATCTCGGGCGATTTCCGCAACGACGCCGACTGGTCCCCGGCGCTGGTGGACGGCCCGCGCGTCCTCGGCGTAGAATCTCTCTCTCTGGATGGCACGGTTTTGCGCCTGCAAATTCGCACGATCCTCAATCGCAAGGACGATGTGGCACGGGAACTCCGCCGCCGCATCAAGCTGGCCTTCGAAGAATCGGCCATACCGCTGAGCCATACGCACCAGGTTCAATTGAAGGGCGCCGTCGCGCCGCCTGAATCGCAATGATCTGAACATTTCGTTCGCACAACATATTGGATCCGACCTTACACAAGGAGGAATCGATGGGAGAAGTTACGCACGAGCAGGTGAAATTAATGCTTCAGCTGTACGAGATGCGCCGTGAGCCCCGCATGCGCGAGGCGCGCGATTGGTATTTTTCCAGGTTTCGTCCGGCGTCGCTCGAAGACGTCGGCAAGCAAGCCCCGATGGGAAGCCCGGAAAACGCCTCCATGCGCATGGTGATCAGCTACTGGGAAATGGTCGCAAGCATCGTGAACCGCGGCTTGATCGACGAGGAATTCTTCTTCGAGAACAGCGGAGAGCAGTGGTTCGTATTCGAGCGCATCAAGCCATTCGTTCCGGCCATGCGCGAGCGGAGCAAGAATCCGCACCACTATGGAAACCTCGAAAAGCACGCGAGCCGATTCGAAGCCTGGCGTGAAAAGCGCGCCCCCGGCACAAACGAAGCCGCGCGGCAGATGATGGCGCAAATGTCCGCGCCGCCGGCGAAGAGCAAAGGTAAGAGCTCGCGGAAGAAGAAACGATAAGCCGGGCGCGACGGCGATTCATAGCGACAACTCACGGCGAAAAATGGAGGCGCGGGTGAGAATCGAACCCGTTAGGTCCGTTACCGAACCGTATTACGGCAAGTGGAATGCCCGCGAGCAAGAACACCTGAACGCCCGGATAGTGACTGTAAACGAAGGAGACGAGGTACTCGCTGCCCTATCCAAGCCGCCGGTGGGGGCTGTGTCAATCTCTTTTACTCGCACGGCGTCCAGAGCCCGCCAGTCGGCTTAGCTCTTCGGGGACACTGTGGGGTACTAGCAGCGACTTATCCGGTTATCCGACTTATCACGACTTGCCTTTAGGGACATTCAACTGACACTTCGTGCCGCAAATTCTCTCATTTGCGGCGGCTCCTAAAACTCGGGCTGTCAGTTCCGCTTTGGCTCTGGTCGAGGGCGGCCGCTACCGATTGCAGGCGCTCGCGCAACCACCGGTGTCCGGAATCGGTCGTGTGTCGCGGGTGCCAGTACATCCTTTCATGGATGTCGGGCAGCTCGAAAGGCGGTTCGAGCGTCCTGATATGCGTCGTCTGGGCAAGGCGCTTCGCGGCTCGTTCAAGGACGAGACTGACGAGGTGCGTTCCTTGAATCAAGAATGGGACGAGCAGGAAACTTTCCACGGTGACGTCAATGCGACGCTGGACGCCCAGTTGAGCAAGGTGCTGGTCGGCAAGGTTAAGCTGGCGGTCGATGCCAATACCGTAGACAAGGTGCGGAAGTTCCAAGAACTTCTTTCGGCTCATGGTATTTTTCTTGATGTGTGGATTCTTGGCGTCCACGGCGCAAAGCCACCTGTCCGCCAGGAGCGGAGACGAGGGAAATTCGGTCTCGCCGAACAACTCGCTCGGCTCGATGACAACATCCACATGGCCAGTCTGCAAGATGCGCGCGGCTTCCCGCGAGCGCGGCAGAAGATGCACGGTGACGTTTGGGGCTTCCACGGCGATCGCCCGTACGAAGTGCGTCAGAAGGACGAGACAGGCATAGTCCGATGCGCTGATTGAGAACGTTCGCGCGTCGGTCTTCGGGTCGAACGCACGTCTTTGCAGCAGTGTCTGTTCGACGTGGACCAATGTTTCTCGGAGGGGAAGCATCAATTCCTCAGCGTTGCGCGTAAGCGCGAGTTCGCGGCCGACGCGGACGAGAAGCGGATCGTGAAAGACCTCCCTAAGACGGGCGAGCGCCGCGCTCATCGCGGATTGACTGAGGCCGATGCGTTGTCCAGCCCGGCTGACGTTACGTTCGCTGAGCAATGCGTCGAGCACCACGAGCAAATTCAGGTCGACGTTTCGAAGATTCACTGATGCATCCCCTCTTCGGTGGCGGTACTGCGGTCTGAGACTATCGCCGGAGCCGTCTCAGCCGCAAACGATATCGGTCGGCACTGATGCCGGCGGTTTGCAGGTGACAGCCGCCGAGCCATCCATCGCGCCAATACCTGGAATCCCAACTTTGGATTAGACGCGCGTACGCGCCGATCATACGCTCGTGATCGCGGAAGTTGGTCGACAGCCCGGACGATGCGGCTGTTTCGCGGAGATCGTGGCATATGGAGGAGGGATCGCCATGAGAACGGGCAAGGAATATCTGGATTCGTTGCGCGATGGTAGGAAGGTCTACGTCGGTGGCGAACTGATTGAAGACCTCACCATTCATCCAGCAACCAAGGGATACGCTCACGCGATCGCGGAGTATTACGACCTCCATCTTGATCCGGCGAATCAGGATGTGGCGACCTTTGTGGACAAGGACGCCAAGCGGCAATCGATGCACTGGTTCCTTCCGCGGTCTAAGGAGGGGCTCGCGCGGCGCCGAAAGTATGCGGACTTTCTCTGCCGGCACTTCAAGGGAGGCATTTTTACGAGGCCACCGGCGGGTATGAACGTGGTGATGTTCACGCAGGTCGACGACCAGAAGCCTTGGGCCGAGGGATCGCGGTTCAAGAACGGACATCGGGATCTTTCGGGTAACATCCAGCGCCAATGGGAAGAGGTCACTACCAAAGACCTTGCGATATCGCCCATGTTCTTGGACGTGCAGTTCGATCGCAGTCGCGACAACGCGATGGCCGAAACGCCGATGCTCAAGATCGTCGAAGAGAGGGACGAGGGCATTCTGGTTCGCGGCTGGAAGGCGATCGGCACGTCGATCCCGTTCGTGAATCACCTTCTGATCGGCAACCTGTGGCGACCGGGCCAGACGCCGGAGCAGACCGTATACGCGCTGGTTCCGATTGCGACGAAGGGTATTTCGGTCGTTGCGCGCAAATCGAATGCCGATCCCGACGCCGATCCATACGATCGTCCGTTGGCCACGATCGGCGATGAACTTGATGCGATGGTCTACTTCGACGACGTCCTGATTCCGTGGCCACAGGTGCAGCACATCGGAAATCCCGATCACGCCAAGTGGTATCCGCAGCGCCAGTTCGACTGGGTGCATCTTGAAACGCAGATCCGGCACTGCGTGCATGCAGAACTGATGGTCGGCCTGGCGTTGCTGCTCACGCAATCGCTCGGTACGAGCGCCAGCCCGGTCGTGCAGTCGCAACTTGCCGAACTCATCCGGTTCCGCGAGACGTGCCGCGCGTTCATGATTGCGGCGGAGGAAACCGGCTTTGCGACGCCCGGGGGATTATTCAAGGCGAACAATGTTTATGTAGATTTCGGCCGTGCGTACTATCTCGAAAATCAGCACAAGATGGTCAATATGCTAATCGACTTCTGCGGGCGCGGAGTGGTGATCCAGCCGACAAAGAGGGAATTGGAGGATCCGTACATTGGCCCCAAGCTCGCGGACGCGCTGCGTGGACCGGAGATCTCGGCTTGGGACCGGATCAAAATCTTCCGCCAGATCAGCGAGCGATTCCTAACGGAATGGGGCAGCCGACACGAAATGTTCGAGAAGTTCAACGGTACTCCTCTTTACCTGATCAACTTGCTGACGATGCAGCGTACGGAATATCAGGTCGACGGGCCGCTCACTGAACTTGCTCGCGACGTACTTGGTTTCGGGGATACGGCGGAGCTTGGGAAGCGGGCAGCCGAAGCGGAGAAGGCGTCCCACTACGCGAACGTCCGCTACCAGCCGAAGTACGCGCAGGCTCAGGACGTGCACGATGGCTACATCGCGACTGATGCCGACAAGGACAAGGGGGCGAAGCGCACGGCAACCTAGTAATCCGGTGATGGAGCGGGAGCCGGCAAGCGGCGCACAATTCGCGTCGCGGATGGGAGAACTTCAATCGCAGACAACCAACTGTTTGACCCGTTCCGATTTCGCCATGCGCTCGGCCGCTTCGCCACCGGCGTTACGGTCATCACCGCGCGCTACGAGGACCGGACGCACGGCATGACCGCGAGTACTTTTACGTCAGTGTCGCTCGACCCGCCCCTGATCCTCGTCTCGCTCGACAATCGGTCACTGATGCACCGGATTCTTCCTATCACCCGCCGCTATGGCGCTAGCGTGCTGACGGAAAATCAGGAGCACCTCAGTAATCATTTTGCCGGACGCTCGAACGGGGGACTTCAGGTACGCTTCATGCAGCAGAATGGCGTGCCCTTGCTCGAAGGTGCGGTCGCGCATTTTGTTGTTGAAGTGATCGACGTACATCCTGCTGGCGATCACACCCTCTACATCAGCCGCGTCGAGTTTTTCCAGGCCCGGGACGATCGGCCGTTGCTTTTCTACGGCGGCCAGTATCAACAGCTGCGCGCCGATAAAATCAAGACCGCAAAATGCTCTCAGGACTAATCCTCGCAAGTCTCGATCGGTTCCTTCGACCGTCGGCCGTCTGAGCCGGCACGACTAATCAGGAGTTAGCCCTCGACTGCTTGGGACTGAGCCAAACAACGTTGTATGAAGATCAAGGTGCCATTCAGAAACTCAAATAAGCATTGGAGATATGATGGAGGCGCGGGTGGGAATCGAACCCACGAATGAAGGTTTTGCAGACCTCTCCCTTCCCACTTGGGTACCGCGCCTCGGGCGCACAGTATAGCGAAACCGCGTTGCGGTTTCAGCACGCATTGGCTGGTGCCTCAGGGGCTAAAGCCCCTTTCCTGCGGAGTCTTCATGTCGGAGCTAAAGCTCCGACCCCCTAAAATTCGAAACCAGGATGCCGGGCTGAAGGCCCCGGCGCTACATTTAAATCTTAACCGCCCAGGTCGTTCGGGATGACAATGCGAACGCAAGCGCGCTAAAGTGGTTGGAGCAGCCTCGCAAGGAACGAAAGGTTTTCAGCGGCGAATGTTGACGAATCCCGTTGTCTGGTTGGCGGCCGGCGTAATTGGCATCGTGCTCGTTGCGCTGATGCTGCGCGCGGCGAGCCGGCGTTCGGAAGCGCAGCTTTCCGCCGTGCGGCAGGAAATGCAAAGCTCGCTCGCGGCCCAGCTCCAGGCCGTTGCCGGCCAGCTCAATCATCTGATGCAGGGTGTAACGCAGCAGCTCGGGCAGGTCCGCCAGGAACTGATGACCGGCGTCGCTTCCACGGGCCAGCTCAATGCGGAAGCGCAACGGGACGTCGCCAAGCAATTGAAATCCTCCACCGACGCGCTGGCCCAGATGCACCAGAAAGTCGGAGAGCTGCAGCAGACGAGCCAGGACCTTTCGAAGGCCACGCAAGTCCTTCAGTCCGTTCTCGGCGGAGCGAAAACCCGCGGATCGCTTGGCGAAATCGCGCTCGAGGGCCTGCTGGCCGATGCGCTGCCACAGGCCGCCTACGCGACGCAATATCGCTTTCCCTCGACGGGCGCCATCGTGGACGCCATCGTGCGAAGCGGAGATCACCTTCTCACGATTGATTCCAAGTTCCCTCTGGAGGCCTACCGGCGCCTCACCGAAGAAGGCAACGACGCTCGGCGCGATTTTTCCGTGGCTGTCCGCAAGCACGCCGATTCCATCGCGGACAAATACATTCTCCCGGACGAACACACCTTCGATTACGCGCTGATGTTCGTGCCTTCCGAAAGCGTCTATTACGAACTGCTCATGACCGAGGATCCAAAGCACGGGCGCCTCGAGGAGTATTGCCGGGCGAAGCGCGTGTTCCCCGTCTCGCCGAACAGCTTCTTCGCGTTTCTGGGCGCCGTCGCCGTCAGCTTACAGGGCCAGAAGATCGAGGAAAACGCGCGTCACCTGCTCGGAAATCTTGCGGGGGTTACCAAGCAGGTTGAGTCGTTTGCCGACGTCTATGACAAGCTCGGCACGCATCTCCGCCACGCACAACAAAGCTACGAGGATGCCGATAGCAAACTGAATCGCGCGCGGAATTCCCTCGAGCAGATGTCCCAGGGCGCGCTTCCCGAAGCCGCGCCGAAAGCGCTCGAGGGCAAATCGGGCGAATAAGCCCCCTTACAACGCTTCCCACGCGGCGTTCAGCAGCGTGCGGAAATCTCCGGCGATCGTCTGCATCAAGAGCTCGCCCAGCGCGGCGCGCACCGCTGCTGAATCGCGAGGGTGACGCGCGAGCCGCCGGGAGTATCCGTTGATGTCGCTCTTCACGTCCTCGGGCGCCAACGCCGCGGACGCTTGCAAGAATCGTTGTGCGACCGCGATGTCCGATGCCGGCAGCAGCCGGGCGCGGAAGGAATAATCGCCCGTCCGGACGGCCTGCACGTCGAGGATCGCGTCATTTTGCGGTCCGCCTTTGGTCAGCAGCTCCTGGGTATCGCCGTGCACAAATCGAAGCACGCCGGGCGTCTTGTTTTCCACCACGATCCCCAGCCTTTGGTCCGACCCGCTCACACGCACGCTCAAGCGCGACTTCTTCTCCGGCATCAGCGCCGGCTGCGGCGCAGCAAAGTCCAGCGCCACCAGAGTCGTGGTCGCAGTCGCTCGCGTTCCCTGAGCTTCCACTGAAATCGTCGCCGGGACCCGGCGCCGCTTTCGAACTCGGCAGCGCCACGAGGCATTCGGGTGAGGCCGCCAGCACCAGGGCGGGCTCGTCGTTGATCCTCACACTATCGGCGTCGGCATCTCCGCGAAGCCCCGCGCTGCAAATCCAGAAGCGATCTCGCACGGACACGACCGCCGGCAGCGTTGTTTCCTTCGGCTCGCTCGCTCCGGCTGCCGGATCAATCAGCGCCGCGACCGACGCGCCCGATCCTTTTGCGAGCAGGTAGTCCCCGGACGCGGGCACCGTAAAGACAGCGCGCCCCGTGCGGTCGGTCGTAACCGTCTGGCCGTCGCCAAGCGTCACCGTCACTCCCGCGGCAAGCTTCCCATCCACGCCGAGCACAGCCAGCGTCGCCGGATGGCTCGCCATCACTCGCGGGGGAAGCACGATCGTGACGGTCCACGTTGTGTACGGATTGGATTGAGCTTGCGCTCGCGCCGCGGGAACGCGGCCCAGCAGAAGTCCGCACAGCAGGATCGCCGGGACGCAAGCCCGTACCCAAACGCCGTGCAGCGCGTTGCATCGCCGCTCGAAAGGCGCGGCGATCCTGCGATCAGGCGCGGTTCTTGTCATTTGTGGCTGCTCGGGATATTACTCGTCGAGGCGCACGACGAAGGTAGTCAATTGCCCGCCGGAGCGCAACTGGTCCGCGAGCCGTTGCGCCGCATCCTCGCTGGGCAATCGGCCCACGCGCACGCGGTAGAACATCCCGTTCGGTGAGTCATACACCGCAATCGTCACCGGGGAATAACGCGCCGCCAGCTGCGTGCGGAATCGCTCGGCGTTGTCTTGCGACTGAAACGCGCCCACTTGCACTCCGAAGAATCCCGCCTGCGGATTCGGCCCGCTCAAAACCTCGACCCGGACCGGCGCCGTGCCGGTTCCGACCATGTCAATCGCCTGCGCGGCCGATAGCGAGAGATCAATCACGCGATTGGCTACAAATGGACCGCGGTCGGTGATGCGTACCTCCGTCTGCTTTCCATTTCGCAAATTCGTCACGCGCACGATCGCGCCAAACGGCAGCGTGCGGTGCGCCGCCGTGAACTGGTGCATGTCGTAGACTTCGCCATTCGACGTCCGGCGCCCGTTGAAGGGATCGCCGTACCACGACGCTACGCCCTCCTCCATGTATTCGCCCGGAACGGCGGGCCGCCGCTCGATTGCAGGAGGCGGACCCGATGCCGGCGACGGCACAGGCGTGCCCGGAATCGGAGCCGGAGAAGGCTGTTGGGGCGGGGCCTGCACTGGCGGCTGCGTGGTGTGCGTACGGTGCGCGCAGCCCGCGGAAATCATCCCCGCGCAGGCCAGCACCATCGCCAGCCGCATGGGAAATATGCTGCCGGCACGGCCGAAATTCCCGCTCGGCGGTCTTTGCGAGCACTCCGCTGTCCCGACGGAGAACTTCACGCGGTTTCCTGATTCACTTGTTTGCTCTCAACTTGGGTATTATAGAAACGCTCGCACATTCTCGCAAGGAACCCTATTGCCCCTGTCGCCCCGCATGCGTTGGAGATTCGATCAGCTCCGCAAGAAGTTCGCCGGAGTTTCCGGCGGTCAAAACGAACAGCCCCGCCCGAAGCTATGCCCGGCGTGCCGTACTCTCGTCGGCGCAGGAGCCACGCGATGCCATCAGTGCGGCGCGAGCATGACATTTTCCATGGCCGCGGCCAGCCGCTCGCTCGGGCGGCTGCTTCCGGCGACGTCGCCCGCAACCTACGCCATCCTCACTTTGAGCTGCCTGATATACGCCGTGACGTTGGCACTCACGATTCGAAGCAGCGGATTTGGAGGTCTCAGTGGCGGCCTCTTCAATTTCGGAGCGATCGGCGGGGAAGTCCTCCAGCGTGTGGGCGCATCGCTGCCGTGGCCGGTGGACCTCGTGCAACCCTGGCGGCTCGTCGCGGCTGTGTTTCTTCACGGCAGTCTGCTGCACATCTTCTTCAACATGTGGGTCCTGATGGATATCGGCCCGCAGATCGAAGAACTCTACGGCTCGGCGCGCTACTTGTTTATTTACGTCGTGGCGGGCATCGGCGGCTACGTAGTCAGCAGCGCTTTCTGGCATTTCAGCGTCGGTGGCTCGGGAGCGCTGCTCGGTCTAATCGGCGTGCTCCTGGCCATGACCGTGGGACGGCGAACCGCCGGAATGCAAATGCTGCGCGGCCAGCTGATCCGTTGGCTGATTTACATCGGCATATGGGGACTGCTCTTTCCTGGGATTGACAACTGGGCGCACGCTGGCGGCCTCGCGACCGGGTTCATTCTCGGCAAGCTCATGGCCGACCGGCCGCCGGCAACGCCGGAAGAGCAAAAGCTGGCGTACGCGCTCGGCTGGGCTGCGGCGCTGGTTATCGTCGCGAGTTTTGCCATGGTGGCTCTGGGGATATTGCGTCGCGGCTGACGCGATGGCGAGTGCGCGGCTTTAGTGCCCGGCGTGCAGTTGCCGCGATACCACGATGCTGTAGTGCAATCCGGAAGTGATCACCAGGACCGCCACCAAGTAGCCGCACATCTCCCGCGCGACCGATAGCCCCAGGTGATTCCAAATCGCCATCACCAGAACCAGCACGATCAGAAAGATTTCAAAGAACGTCGTCAGCTTCCCCCAGATGCTTGGCGGAAACGGCCGGTAGCCCACGGTCAGCAATATCACCGCGCAGGCCACCAGCAACAGCACGTCGCGGCCGAGAACCAGAATCGCGAGCCACCAGCCGATTTTGCCCTTCAGCGCCAGCACGAAATACGACGACGACATCAGCAGCTTGTCCGCGATCGGATCGAGGTACGCGCCGAGCGCCGTTTTCTGATTCAGCGAGCGCGCCAGCCAGCCGTCGAGCGCGTCGCTCAGTCCACCGGCGACGAGAATCCCCAGAGCCCAAAGATAGCGGTCATACTGGATGGCGATGATGAAAACGGGCAGGAAGGCGAGGCGAAGAAACGTCAGCTCGTTCGGAACCGTAAAGATCCGGCTTCTCATTTGATTTCCAGGCTCTTCCGCGCGAATTACAGCAAGCTCTTCATCAGGCGAACTGCGCGAGGTAGTCCGCTATCGAGCGGCCCACCTTCTTCTCAAACATCGCAGCCATCGACGGGATCGAGCCGCGCGCCTCGTCCAGTGCGATCCGCTCGACCCGCACCATCGGGAAAAACAGTGTTGGCAATCCGATGCGGTCTCCTTCGGGATGCAGCACCTGGATCACGAAATCGTCGAACGAGCCCAGATCGATGCCGCGCATCGTCACTCCGGCGTTGGAAATCTCCACCAGTTCGCCCCACAACCGTTCCTTCGGGCTGTGCAGGCTCAGGACTACGATTGAATGCGGCTGCATCTCTTCTCCTGACAAACCATTCGCGCTGCCGGGGCCAGTGCCGAAATCGGTCCCGGGACCGATGCCATGTTCATACCGAGATCGTCTTCAAATCAGGTGCCAGCAGCAGCCTGGCCTCCGTCACCTTCTGCACCGCTTCCGGCGTCACGCCGGGCGCCACTTCTCGCAGCACCAGACCCTTCGGCGTCACTTCGATCACCGCGAGATCCGTCACGATCAGGTCCACCACCTCGACGCCCGTCAGCGGCAGCGTGCAAGTCTTCATGATCTTCGGCGCGCCGTCCTTGGTCGCATGCTCCATCGCGATAATCACCCGCTTGGTGCCCGCCACCAGATCCATCGCTCCGCCCATCCCCTTCAGCATTTTCCCGGGGACGGCCCAATTCGCGAGCGTGCCCTTTTCGTCCACTTGCAACGCGCCCAGCACGCTCACATCAATGTGCCCGCCGCGGATCATCGCAAACGAATCGGCGCTCGAAAAATACGAGCAGCCGGGAATCTCCGTCACCGGTTCCTTGCCCGCGTTGATCAGGTCCGGGTCCTCTTCGCCTTCGTAAGGATACGGCCCGATGCCGAGCATGCCGTTCTCGGATTGCAATATCACCTCGATGCCCGCCGGCAGATAATTCGGAATCAGCGTCGGAATCCCAACGCCCAAATTACAATAGAATCCGTCGCGAAGCTCCTGAGCCACCCGCCGCGCAATGAATTCCCGCTTGTCCATTGCCGGCGGCATCACGCTCCCCGCTTTCGCTTCGGGCCCGGCTCCATCGGTTTCAAATAATTGGTGCCCTGAAAAATCGCATCTACAAAAACTCCCGGCGTATGAATGCCATCCGGGTTCAGCTGCCCCAACTCCACCATTTCCTCGACCTCGGCCATCACATAGTCCGCAGCCGTGGCCACGACCGGGTTGAAATTGCGCGCCGTCTTCCGGTAAATCAGATTGCCCCAGCGGTCGCCCTTCCACGCCTTCACAAACGCGAAGTCGCCCCGCAGCGCCGGAACCAGAATGTGCGGCCTACCGTTGAATTCGCGCACTTCCCGGCCTTCTGCAACCATCGTGCCATAGCCGGTCGGCGTGAAGAACGCCGGAATGCCCGCCCCGCCCGCCCGCATCCGCTCCGCGAGCGTGCCCTGGGGATTCAGCTCCATCTCGATCTCGTTGTTCAGCGCGAGCTTCTCGAAGAACCTATTGCTCCCCACGTAGCTCGCGATCAGTTTTTTCACCTGCCGGTTTTCGATCAGCGCTCCGATACCGAAGCCGTCGATGCCCGGATTGTTCGACGCCACCGTCAGATTCTTCGCGCCGTGGCGAATCAGCGCGCCGATCAAATTCTCCGGCACGCCGCATGTGCCAAATGCACCCATCAGGATGGTCGCGCCGTCCTTCACGCGTCCGATAACCGCCTCGGCATTGGCCACACGCTTATCCATCTATCTCTGCGCCCCCAAATAGGTCCGCGGAAACCCGCAGTCTACTACAAATTCGCAAGCATCCTTCCGCGCTCCTACTTGCTTTCCGCGCTCCGCTTGCTGATTCCCGCGCGCGCGGCCTGCTTCAGCGCGCGAACTCGATTCGCCACCGCGCTCACCGCATCACCGGGCGTCCGAGCCTTCTCGATTTCCGCCATCAGCGCCGATCCAACGACTGCCGCATCGGCGATCCCTCCCAGCACCGACACGTGCTCGGGCGACGAAATCCCGAAACCGACCGCCAGCGGCAGCTTCGTCGTCCGCCGCACCCGCCGCGCCAGCGCCGGCAAGTCCTCGGGCAGCGCAGCGCGCTCACCCGTAACTCCCGTGCGCGAAATCAGGTACAGAAACCCGCTCGAGAACCCCGCAATCAGCGCAAGTCGCGCGTCGGTCGAGGTCGGCGCCGCAAGAAAAATAGTGTCCAGTCCGTGCGCGTGCAATGTCGCGCGATAATCAACCGCTTCTTCCGGAGTCAAATCCGTCGCCAGCACGCCGTCGGCCCCCGCCGCGCTGGCGCGCATCGGCGAATTTCTCGATGCCCATTTGCAATATCGGATTGAAGTAGCTGAAAAGCACCAGAGGCACATCCGTGTGCGCGCGAAGCCTGCGCACAAGCTCGATCACGCCCGCCAGCGTCGTCCCACTGCGCAGCGCCCGCTCGCTCGCGCGTTGAATTGTCGGCCCGTCGGCTACCGGATCGCTGAACGGTACGCCTAACTCGATGACATCCGCGCCCGCCTCGGCGGCGGCCAGCACGATTTTCTCCGTCGCGTCGAGCGAGGGATCGCCCGCCGTGATGTAGGCGACCAGTCCCAGCTCGCCGGCTTCGGCGAGTTCGCGAAAACGCCGCCCGATGCGCCCCTCGGTCCTTCCGGCAGGCGTTTGCGTTCCAGCAGATGACTTGGGGATCGCCGCGTCAGACATAGCGGGAGAGAGTTTCCATATCTTTATCACCGCGGCCGGAAAGATTGAGTATGACGATTTCGTCCTTCTTCATTTTCGGCGCGCGTCGCGCCAGCTCCGCAACGGCATGGGCGGACTCGAGCGCCGGAATGATTCCCTCGCTCCGCGCCAGCATCTTCGCGGCCGCGATGGCGTCTTCGTCCATCACCGCTGTGTATTCGGCCCGGCCCTGTTCCGCCAGCCACGCGTGCTCCGGGCCGACCGCCGCGTAATCGAGTCCCGCCGAAACGGAATGCGTCGTGGCAATCTGTCCGTCCGCCGTCTGCAGCACGTAGGTGTAAGTTCCCTGGAGAACTCCGGGGCGCGCGCCTAAAAACCCCTCCGCCGCCGCAAGCCGCGCCGCATGCTCGCCGAGCGATTTTCCTCGCCCGCCCGCCTCGACGCCCACCATCTTCACGCTCGCGTCCCCCAGGAACGCATGAAAAAGCCCGATGGAATTCGAGCCGCCGCCCACGCATGCGTACAAGTAATCCGGCAGCCGTTTCTCCGCGCGCAGAATTTGCTCGCGCGCCTCTTCGCCGATAATCTTCTGAAAATCGCGCACGATCATCGGATAGGGATGCGCGCCCAGCACCGACCCGAGCAAATAGTGCGACGTCCGCACGTTGGTCACCCAGTCGCGCATCGCTTCGTTGATCGCATCCTTCAGCGTCTTGCTGCCCGCCTCGACGCCGATCACCTCCGCGCCCAGCAGCCGCATGCGGTTCACGTTCAACCGCTGCCGGTCCATGTCCTCGGTCCCCATGTACACCGTGCAGGTCAGCCCTAACCGCGCCGCCACGGTCGCGGTCGCGACGCCGTGCTGCCCCGCGCCCGTCTCCGCAATCACGCGCTTTTTCCCCATGCGCACGGCCAGCAGGCCCTGCCCGAGGCAGTTGTTGATCTTGTGCGCGCCGGTGTGCAACAGGTCTTCGCGCTTCAGATAAATTCGCGCGCCTCCCAGCTGCTCCGTGAGCCGCGACGCAAATTGCAGCGGCGTCGGACGTCCCGCGAAATTGTGCAGCAGGTCATCCAGCTCCGCTTGAAAGCTGCGATCCGCGCGCGCCTCCGCGTACACCCGCTCTAGCTCTTCGAGCGGCGCCATCAGCGTCTCCGGGACGTAACGCCCGCCGTACGGGCCGTATCGTCCGCGCTCGCGCACCACGTTTGCCGTGTAACTCATCGCGCCGCCTTTTTCCCGGCCGCCTTCACCGCGCGCATCAGGCTCTTCATCCGCGCGGGATCTTTTTTGCCCGGTCTTGCTTCCACGCCGCTGCACACATCCACGGCATACGGCCTCGCCGCGCGAATGGCTTCGCCCACATTCTCCGGCGTCAGCCCTCCCGCCAGAAAAATCCGCCCGTGACGCTTCGCCCGGCGCGCAATCTGCCAATCAAACGTCTTTCCCGTGCCGCCGCGCGCGCTCCGGTCAAACCCGTCGAGCAAAATCGCGCTTGCAACCTTGTACGACTTGACCTGTTCCGCACGAAACGGTTTTCGGACGCGCAGCGCCTTAATCACGCGTACCGACCGCCCCAGCCGCGCGACCATCGCCGGCGACTCCTCGCCGCTCAGTTGCAGCTGATCGAGCCCCACTGTCCGTGCAATTTCAAGCATCTTCGGTTCCGATTCGTTCACGAAAATCCCCACGGCGGAAATACCCTTCGGCAGCCGCCGCACCATCCGCTTCGCCTTGGCCGGCGTCACATAGCGCGGGCTTCCCTTGTAGAAATTGAAGCCCAGCAGGTCCGCGCCGTCCTCTATCGCGTGCTTCGCGTCCGCCCAATTTGTGATCCCGCAAATTTTTACCTTTACCATCTTCGTTTTGTGGGTCGGAGCTTCAGCTCCGACATAAGAATTGTCGCGCGAAGCGCTTTCCTCTGCGCTGATTCACCTGCAGCATGTATTCCCGCATCTGCAGACGCTCCGCCGCGTCGATCTATCCGCCGAGCAACGTCCGCAGCGGCACCGCCGGATCCGGCTCCTTCATCAGATGCTCGCCCACCAGGAACGCATCAAATCCCGCGTTCCGCAGCCGCGCGAGATCCTCACGCGTTCGCAGGCCCGACTCGCTCACCGCGATGCACTCATCGGGCACCGCCTCAATCAATTCGAGCGACGTCTCGATGCGCACCTTGAAATCGCGCAAGTCGCGATTGTTTACGCCAATGATGCGCGCCTCGGCGGCTATCGCCCGCCCGAGCTCCTCATGCGAATGCACTTCGACCAGCGGCTCCATCTTCAGCGAGCGGCCCAGCTCCAGCAGTTCGCGCAGCGCTTCATCGCTCAGGATCGCCACGATCAGCAGAAAGGCATCCGCCCCCGCTGCGCGCGCCTCCCAAATCTGCCACGGATCAACGATGAAATCTTTTCGCAGGATGGGAATCCCGGCCGCCTTCTTCGCCGCTTTCAAATCCGCCAGCGAGCCGAGAAAAAAATCCTCTTCGGTTAGGACGGACAGGGCCGCCGCGCCCGCCCCCGCCAGACTCGCGGCCAGCGTCGCAGGCGCATACTCTTCGCGCAGAACTCCTCGCGACGGAGACGCTTTCTTCAGCTCCGCGATCACGTTGAATCCGTCGCGCGCCAGCGCTCCCGCAAAATCCCGCGGCGGCTCGTTCTTTTCGACCGCCATCTTCAGCGCCACATCGGGCAGCACACGTTTCCTGTGCGCGATCGATTCGCGCCGTGCCTCGACAATCTTGTCGAGGATTGTCCGTTCCTGTGAGCTGGTATTCACGTGCGAAGCGCCCCTCTACCTCCTGCTGCCGCAGGGTGAAGATCTAAGTTTACCTTGTTAGGCGACGACTTGGCTCGTTTACTGACGGGCGGGCAATCTCCGCTTCGAAGTCAGGGGCAAATGTCCGGTTTCCGCGTTTGCCGGCACTCAGTCCTCTTTTTTCGGGGAGTCCCTCGGCTGTTCGGCACACTGAAGCAGGCCGGTTGTCTGCGAGGGACTCCTTGCGACTCGCAGCTCGTTGCCATCGGCCCACGCTGTAGACATGACCAGCGCCTGCCACCCTTCGCTCAAAATGTGAATCTATTTGCAGTATGTGCAGTGCCTGGTGTCGGCAAGTCGCTTTGATTCAACACGGGGAACCGCGGAAGTGAACGTGCAGGCAAAAGTTGATTCGTCATTGTGTCTCGGTCCTTGCGCCGACGGGGTCTTCCAAAATGCGAATAACTTTGTGGGTAATCCTTACCGTGCTATTGGGGGCAGGTGCGGCGACTGCTCGCGCCGATTCGGTTACGCTTGACGTATCAGCAACCCTTAGTCCGACAAACAGTGCGTCGTGCGCCGTGTCGGGTTGCACGCTAAGCGGCACCCTGGTGGTGGACAGCGCGACAGGAACCCTACTCTCGGCTGACGTGGAAATGAGCGGCGAGACTCCGGTTGTGAACCCTCTCACTGTACCTACGGGAACACTATTCGCCTCAACGCTCCCTGGCGGTTTCAGCGTACAGATATGCAATTCGGACTTCTGCCTGGTCCGGGGACTTATCACCCAGCCAGCAAAAATCCTCCAGAATGACCTTGGGAACGGTCAAAATATTTCAAACCAAACATTTAGCAATATCTTATTCGTGGTTCAAGGCACGGAAACAGGAATAACCGGAAACATTAAAGACGAATGGGTGGGCACTATCGGAACTTTATCCTCCCCGATAGACACTCCCGAGCCGAGTTCCTTAGGTCTCATGCTCGCCGGAATCGGTCTCCTGTTGGTGACGCGGACATTTATTGGCAAGCATCTTCTGCGGGTCAGTCGAACGCTTCGCTAACTGCCAGATCCCGCACGCGACTGAGCAACCCAGTGCCAGGGCCGAACATAAAATTGAACTAATGTGGTCCGCTTGTACATCGTCCGCACCTAGAGTGTCGAGAACACTGTCTGATCGGCTGAAGCGTTGTAGTGCCCGACAAGTCGGATAACACGACTGTCCCCCACTGCCGGGCGAGAGCTTGCGTCAGTTCCCGCCGTGGGCCGGCGGACGCGGCTCAGCAGCGGCTCCGAAA
This sequence comes from uncultured Acidobacteriota bacterium, assembly GCA_963752925.1. Classification (GTDB taxonomy): domain Bacteria; phylum Acidobacteriota; class Terriglobia; order Acidiferrales; family UBA7541; genus Palsa-295. The sequence goes on from CAVVZY010000010.1 coordinate 594,107, forward strand.
AGCGAATGGGAATCCCGAAATTCGAGCCGCCAAAACCCTTGAGGACGGCGAATGTCACGCCAATCACTTTCCCCTGTTGGTTGAAAAGAGGCCCGCCCGACCCGCCGGAGGTCGTCTGCGCGTCAAATACGATCTTGTCCGGCAGAATATCCCCGATGTGGCCCTGGGTGATGAGCGGGTGAATCAGGTTTCGGCGCGCCAGTTCGTCCAGAACCTGCGAAACGTCGCTGCCGCTGTGCGTCATGATATTTTGCGCCGTGTCTTCATCCGTGCGCGCCAGGATGGCCGCAAGTCCCGTCGCATAGCCCATCAGCACGATGGGCTCGCCCGTTACCGCCGCTCCCTTGCCGGGATCAATGGTCAGTGCGGTGCGCTTCAGGTCCTTCATGTCCACCCGCATCGTGGCCAGGTCCGTCTCTTTCGAAATCTCCTGAATTTCGGCCGTGAACGCGCGCGGATCGCCGGGGAAATACGCGTGGATCGATGAAATCTCAGGCGTAAACCCCTGGTTCGTCAGCTCGCTGAGTTCGTCGTTGTTCCACCACGGCTGCGCGACATGCCTGTTCGTGACAATCCGTCCTTGGGCCCCGGCCGGAAATCCCGTGCCGAACACGTCCACTTTCACTTCCGGCCCGTTCCCTTCGAGCGTCAGGACTGGATTCCCCCCACTATCCTGTATCGGCTCGCCCTGTTGGTTCAGACCAGCGTAACGCAGCCGCTGTCCGTTCTGCTGATTGCGGAACGCCACCGCTACATGCAGCAGGCACACGCTATCCACATCCGCGCGAATCAGGTTTTGGGCGGAATCGCCTTCCTGCTCGATGCGCTTCAACCGCGCATTCGTATCGTCCAATTCCTTTCGGAGTGCCGCTCCCTGGTCCGATCCCGCGTTGTCCATCTTGGCTTGCAGGTCCGCCGCTTGCTTCTGCAACTCATCCTTTCCGGCAAGCGCTGCGCCGGCCGCTCCCTGCTCCTGGCGCAGCTTGCGCGCATCGGCCATTAGATCCTGCTGGTGCACGATTCCGCGCTCCAGCCGCGCGATCGTCGTCGTCGTGCGCTGCATGTCCTTCTGGGCGCTGCGCGCAAAAAGAAAATAGGTTCCGGCCATCACCGCCGCGATCGCGAACACGCCGGCCAGCCCCATTTTCAGCCGCCGGTTCAGCGATACCGCGTCGCTGGCCATTTTTTCCGTCACTGCCAGCGCGTCGAAGGCCGTGTGCGCGATCTGCTGGCCTTCTTCGGCGAGGTGCATCTTGTCCAGAAGCTGCTGGTCCGCGCGCCGCACTCGCAATTGCGCTCGCACGCGCGCCAACAGCTCCGCCGCATCCCAGGGCCGCGAAATTGCATCATCCGCCCCGAGGTCGAGTCCCGCGGCGCGATCGCCCGCTCCCGGGCCGGTCAGCACGATCACGCGGACTTCCTCGGTAACCGCGGATCCGCGCACGGTCGCGAGCGTCTCGCGGGCGCTTGGCGCGTTCACACCGGCCGCTGCCGCGTCCAGCACCAGCAGGTCCGTGCCCGGTTGCCGCGCGGCCTCCAGACCTTCGCGCGCGGTCGCAAACGCAAAAACTTCGTAGCCCGCGCTCTCGATCGCCACGCGCAGCAGGTCGCGGCTGGCATCATCGCCTTCGACCACAACGATTTTTTCGCGTCCCTTGATCATCGGCTCAATCCGCCTTCATTTCCGTATGCCCTCGGCCAATGCCATCCTAGTGGAATTCCACGCGCTTTTGCAGGGGCGCAGATGCTTGGCGCGATGCATCCATCAAACTCGCAAAGTCCATAGGCGCTGACCCTTGCGCTGTATTCGCCGGATGCTAACCTAGCCGCGTGCGCAATACTAACAATCGTTAGAGCCGCCACGGCGCAGAACGGTTCCGGGAAAGTTTCCGGGGAAAGGGTCGAAAGGATGGCGAGTAGAGTGAAGATGAGGCAGGCTCCTCTGGCCGACCTTCGGCCACCGTCGGAAGCTCAATCCGTGGTCAATCTTCGCGCAATTACTCGACACACCCTGCTGAGTAATTGTCCCCCTAACTTATTGAAAACAAACGATGGGCATACATGTTACTCGACACAGATTTCAAGGGGCGGTTGCACCACGTTTTCCCCTTGCGAGAGGCAATTTTGAACGCGCTCGAACAGCTTAATCAGCAAATCGTCGGCTGCCGCAAATGCCCGCGCCTGGTGCTCTACCGCGAAAAAATCGCGCGCGAGAAGCGTCTCGCGTTTCGCGACTGGGAATACTGGGGCAAGCCCGTTCCCGGCTTTGGCGATCGGCACGCCAAGCTTTTGATCCTGGGACTCGCGCCCGCCGCGCACGGCGCCAATCGCACCGGGCGCATGTTTACCGGAGACCGCTCGGGCGATTTTCTCTACGAGGGTCTTCATCGCGCCGGCTTCGCCAATCAACCGGTCTCGACGGACCGCGGCGACGGCCTTGCTCTCGACGATGCCTACATCACCGCGGCGCTTCGTTGCGCGCCACCGGCCAATGAGCCGCTGCCGGACGAACTCGCGAATTGCCGTCCCTATCTCGAACGCGACCTCGAAGTCCTTCGCCCGCACGCGGTTCTCGCGCTCGGCGGAATCGCCATGCGCGCGTACCTCAACCTGCTCAAGGATCTGGGACGGATCGAGAGTGCCGCGGCGTTTCCCTTCTCCCACGGCGCCAGTTACGCGATGCATGGCGATCTGCCGCGCCTCTTCATTTCCTACCATCCGAGCCAGCAAAATACGTTCACCGGCAGGCTCACACAGGCTATGCTGTCACGCGTTCTGAGCGACATCCGGCGATACCTCGGGATGGCCCCCTCCCCATGAGCATCGACACGAGCGCCGGCCCCGAAGCCATTATCGAATTTCGCGACGCCGGTTACCGTCTGCCCGCCGGCCAGGTACTGCTGCAAAACGTGAGCTTCACGGTGCGGCGCGGCGAGACCCTGGTTCTTCTCGGCCGCAGCGGCGCGGGAAAAACCACCGCGCTCAAACTCATCAACCGCCTCGCCGAGCCAACCAACGGCCAGGTGCTCATCGAAGGCCGCTCCACGCTCGACTGGGACCCCATCGCGCTCCGCCGCCACATCGGTTACGTGATTCAAGAGACCGGACTGTTTCCCCACTACACCGTCGAGCAGAATATTTCTCTCGTTCCGCGCCTCGAAGGGTGGCCGACGGAGCGCATCCATTCGCGGGCGCAGGAACTACTCGCGCTCGTGGGTCTCGATGCGGCGCAATTCCTGCGGCGCTACCCGCACGAGCTTTCCGGCGGCCAGCGTCAGAGAATCGGCGTCGCGCGCGCTCTCGCCGCCGATCCGCCCATTCTGTTGATGGACGAGCCCTTTGGCGCGCTCGACCCGCTCACGCGCATGGAAATTCGCCGTGAATTCCTAGCGCTTCAGGAACGCCTCAAGAAAACCACCGTCATCGTCACGCACGATACCAGCGAAGCCCTGCTGCTCGGCACCCGCATCGGCCTGGTCGAAGACGGAGCTCTGAAGGGACTCTATTCGCCGAAGGATTTCTTGCACTCGAGCGAGCCCGTCGCGGCCGCGTATGTTGCGCAGTTGCACGCCTTGGAAGAATTTGAGAGGGGCCAATGAACGGAATGGGATTCTTCTCGCAGCACGCCGGCGAAATCCTGCAAGCGACGCTCGAGCATGTCTGGCTCGTCGGCGCCACGATGCTGCTGGCTGTCGCCATCGGCGTTCCGCTCGGAATTCTGGTCGCGCGGCGACCGTGGCTTTCCAAGCCGATCCTCGGCAGCGCCAATGTTGCTGAAACGATTCCCAGCCTCGCGCTCCTTGGATTCTTGCTTCCGGTTCCCTGGCTCGGGGACCGCGCCGACCGCGTCGCCATCACCGCGCTCACGCTCTACGCCCTGCTGCCCATCATCCGAAACACCGCCGCGGGAATTACCGGCGTGGACCCCGCCGTCCGCGAGGCCGCCCGCGGGATGGGCATGACTCCGCGCCAGATTCTCTTTCAAGTCGAGTTGCCGCTCTCGCTTTCAACCGTTCTTGCGGGAATACGCGTCGCAACCGTCCTGACCATCGGAGTCGCCACAATTGCCGCCGCCGTCGGCGCAGGGGGATTGGGTGAATTCATCTTTCGCGGCCTCGCGCTGGTGAACAACCAACTCATCCTCGCGGGAGCGATTCCCGCGGCCGCCCTCGCTCTGCTGGCAGATTTTTTCCTGAGCGTCCTCGAACGCCGTTTGCGGCCCGCGCGGTGACGTCACGATGAAATCCCTCCGCGCGCGCCTATTGCCGGCCGCCATTTGCTTCCTCGCGGCTTTCGTGATTGGCTGCAGCGCGCGCAAAAGCGACACCATCGTCGTCGGCTCGAAGAATTTCCCCGAGCAGGCGCTTCTCGGCGAAATCCTCGCGCAACACCTCGAGGCGCGCACGCATCTGCGCGTCGAGCGGCGTTTCTATCTCGCCGGCAGCTATATCTGCCAGCAGGCGCTGCTGGCGGGCCGCATTGACACCTATGTCGAATATACCGGCACGGCTCTCACCGCGATCCTGCACGATCCGGTCGAAAGCGACCCCGCTGCCGTCTTCGGCAAAGTCCAATCGGAGTACAAGAAGCGGTTTCAGTTTGAAGTGATGCCGTCGCTCGGCTTCGACGACACGTTTGCGATCGTCATTCGCGGCGAAGACGCGCGCCGCCTGCATCTCAGCACCCTCTCAAGCGCCGTTCCTTTCACCCGCGACTGGCGCGCCGGTTTCGGCTATGAGTTCATGGAGCGCCCGGACGGTTATCCCGGCCTGGCGCGCGCGTACGGATTGCAATTCTCCGCGCCGCCGCGGATTCTGGATCTCGGCCTGCTCTATCGCGCGCTGCTCGACAAGCAGGTGGATCTTGTCGCCGGAAACTCGACCGACGGATTGCTCGCCGCTCGGGATCTGGTGATTCTGGCGGACGACAAGCACTACTTCCCGCCGTATGAAGCCGTGCCGATCGTGCGGGAAGACACTCTCGCGCGGCATCCGGAGGCGCGCGCCGCCATCGCCGAGCTGGCCGGCAAGATCACCAACGCGCAAATGCAAAAGATGAATTACGCGGTGGCCGGCGGGGGCCGCGACGCAAGCGAAGTGGCGCGCGAATTCCTGCAGGCGCAAGGTCTCGATTGATGCGCAAGCCGCAAGACCGGGCCAGCCGGAAGAATCACTTCACGATCTTTGCCTTCTCGATCACTTCGGCGAGCTCGCCCTGCGTGAAGACTCCCTTGCTCAACAGCAGCCGGACGACTGCATCCAGCGCTTCCGCGGTCGGCGACAAATCGAAGGAGCCGGATTCCGCTGTGGCGTACGAACGCGCAGTCGCTCCCGCGACGTCGTTTCGAGGCAGGGCGCTTTCGCGCAATGGCGTAGGCCGCATCGGTGGCGCCTTTGCGTGCGCCAGAGGATCGGCAGTGGGCGGAGCGAACCGCCACAGCTTCTCGAAATCTTCCGGCCCCATCCCAGTGAACGATACGCCCATCCCCAGCCCCACCTGCGACGAGCGCACCTTGCCCGACATGTGCAGAGTCGCAGTTCCTGGATTGAGAGACAAATGAATCGTCGAATCTACGGGCAACGGAGAAAGCATCTCCACGTAGCACCCGCCCAGTGAAACATCCGTGATCGTTCCGGGCACGCCGATGGAACCGTCCTCGGTGCCCACTTGCGTTTCAATCCGGCAGGCGTGACGCGCAAACTTTCGGCGCTCGTCACCACCGAAGGAGGGCGGCGCGGCATACGCGCCCGCCGATTCGGAGGGTCGCCGCGGCAGGGGCTCCGGCTTCGATGGATCGTAGGTGTCCGGCTCCGAACCCTTTGCAGGAACGCCCCAGATGTACTTTCCGGGCTCAAGGCAACGAACGCCGATACGTCCGGCCTTGGAGCTGCCGCTTTTCCCCACCCACTGCACCTTACACCAGGCGTGCTGATCCCCGGACTCGATCTCGATTTTGCCGCCCAGTTCCGCGATGGTGTTCAGACCGCACAACGACGCGCCGGACAGGCTGATATCGAAGGTCTTCGTGGCAACGGAAAATTGGTTTCCGCGCGAATCGGAGCCGCGAACGGTGACCGGAAAGGAAATGGCCATGCGTTGTTCGCTGCGGCGCCCCATCAAACCTCCAAAACTACGCGCCTAGACGAACTCCGACCGCCTGACTGTGAGAGGTGAGTACAGATTAGAGCGTGGGTCGATGCGGGTCAAGCCGCCGGAAGAGCCAGTTTCACTGGAGCAACACAGCATTGCCCACGAATCGGCAAAGTTCCGCCGGGGAAAGTGCCGCTTATTCGGATTCCTGAATCGTCTTGAAATGGGCCTCGAGAGCCTCGCAATATTTGTGCTCGGCTTCGAGTTCGGCTTGCAGTTTCTTGATCATGAGCTCGAGCCGGCGAATTTCATTGCGCAGCTTCTGAACATCCGCTGATGCGGGCACCGATGCGGGAGCTGCGGTCGGCGCGGCAAACGTTGGCGCAGGCCGCGCTGCCTGAAGAGGCGCAGGAGCAGCGGCAGGCGGAGGCATGTTCGGCCTCGGTGCCACGACGACAGGCGCGCTCACCGCTCGCGGAGCTGCAGGGGCAGGGCTGAAAGGAGCCGAGGGCGCGGGACCTGCCGAGAACAAGCCGGACAAGACCTGCGAAGAAACGCGCGACACTTCGGGCGATTCGTTCGCGGAAGCATCGACGGAGCTGACGCCCGCGGATCTCGGGTTCAGAAGATTTTTCACGCGAGCGATCAGATCCTGCGGCTGAAATGGCTTGCGAATCAGCTCGTCGGCTTTGACGGCCATCGCTTTTTCGGCCACGTCGCGGTTGACGACTCCGGACATCAGGATCACAGGCGTGCGGCCGAGCCGCTCGTGCTGCTTGATGAACTGGCAGACCTCGTAGCCATCCTTGTCGGGCATGATGACATCGGTGATGACGGCATCCGGCGACGTCTCGCCAAACTGCGCGATCGCAGTGGCGGCATCGGGACAGGTGACGACGTGAATGTTTTCCTTGCGGAACGCGATCTTGATCACCTCGCGCATGGTCGCGCTATCGTCAATAAAATAGACGGTTGGAACGCGAGCAGCCGTGAGGGTTTCGGTTTCGCTCATGACGACTCCTTTTCCGCGTGATCGGTTTCCGGGTGATTCTTCTCCGCCTCGCGCTGGTCTTCTTCTTCACGTTGGTCTTCGTCGAATTCTCGCATGGCGTCGAGAAGCAGATCGGTGGCCGAACGCAGCACGGTGCGCTGCGCGGCGGTGGCCCCGTACACGAATTTGTACACTCCGGCTGTGGCGCTTTGGCAAGTCTTCACGATCTGCGTGACGGCTTCGTCTCCAAAAAACATGCCGCATTCCGCATGAAAGATTTCGCCGCCTTCGAAGAAGATGATCCCGTCGGTATCGGCTGCGTTGATGTGCAGCGCGCCGGTCTGACGAGACTGGCCTAGCATCTGCATCACGCCGGGAAGATCGAGATGCGAAAGGCTACCGCTGAGCGCCGTTTCCGCCGTCGAAAGCATCTGCGTTGGCTGAAAGCCGTCCTGGCGGCTCACCAGAAAACTTCTGATGTGCGCGGCGATATCCGCGGGCGGGAGGTGACGGTCCACGTAGTCATCGCAGCCCGCTCGATACGCTTCGAGAAGCGCCTGACCTCCTGCGCTGCCCACGGCGATGAGCGGTATGGAGGATGTCTTCGGATCGGCGCGGAGAATGGGAGCCATTTCGTAGGCGCCCATCTCGCGAAGGTTTGTGGCGCAGACAATCGCAGCGGGCGCATTCCATTCAAGCATCGTGAGCGCGTACGTGCCCTGAGTGCTCGGAACCACATCAAAGCCTTGCTGTTTCAGAGCGTCGCCCAGCCGCTTCGCGAAGTAGACATTGCTGTCAATCAGCAATATTTTCGGGAGATTCGCGGGCGCGTTCATCGACTCGGCTCCGAGCCGTGGAATTGATGCGCCTCCGCATGGAGCGATTCGCCCGCCGCAGCGGAGTAGGAACCAGTGAACCCGTCAAGGTTCAATACATCAAGTGAATCCTCACCGACCGCGAGCGTTCCCGCGACGTATGCCGGCCGGTCCATGGCCGGCGGTTGCATTTCGCCGGTGGCCAGCTCGCATTCGCCGTTCACGGCAATCGCGCCCAGTTCGTTCGCCTGGCCAACCTGGCACCGCGCAATCAAATAGAAACGATGCGAGGAAGAGGAACTCCTGCTACCCAGCACGAGGCCCGCGTCGTACACCGGCACGATCCGCCCGCGGCGCACGATCACTCCGGTAATCAGCTTTGATGTATGCGGAAATGCGTGCAGCCGCACGGGCGGCGCCAGTTCGGCCACCAGGCCCGCAGGGAGCGCGACGCGCCGGTCGCCGATGTGCAGCAGTACGAACGAGTTTTCTCTCGCGTTTTCGGCGATGTTCATGCCTGCACCGCCGCTTCCGGCTCGCGTTGCGACGCGGCCAACGCTGAGGCGCGATCGAGCCGCTGAAATTCTTCGGGGGTCAGAAACCCGGTTGGCTCAACCACGGGAATCACGGAATCATCCAGGTAGGCCAGGCCGCGGTACCAGCGGCGCTCGTCTCCCGCGAACGCCAGCGGAAGCGGATACACGCCCGAAATTTCCGCCATGCGGTCAATGCGGTCCACCAGCAAGGCCGCCCGAAATTGCCTGAGGATTAAGACCAGCGCCGGGCGCGTAACCGGGAGTCCGAAATGCATTCCGGCGTTCACCACGTAGTAGGTCCGGTGGCCGCGCTCAAGGGTATGACGCACTTTGGCCAGCTCCGGATTTTCGATCTCATTGGCTGCGCCCGCCAGGCTGTCCGTGCTGCGAATTTCCTGCACGTAGTCCGCTGCAATGGCAAACATTTGATTGGCCACGAGGAAGAGAACGACCGTTTGCGGCCCGCGCGCACGGCGCGATTTTGCGTCTTGTTCGCCCGTGGACTTCATCGCGTGGCCACCGGGGCCAGGCGGCACAATTTGGCGACGCGCTTTTCAATCGCCGCGCTGATGCTATCGAGCGGAAGTACTTCGTCCACAACTCCCGTCTGGATTGCTTCCGCGGGCATGCCGAAAATCACGGACGTCGCTTCGTCCTGGGCAAGAACGTAGCCGCCCGCGGCCTTCACCATCTTGACGCCTTTGGCAGCGTCGTTGCCCATGCCAGTGAGGACTACGCCCACGGTCAGGGCGCGTGCATATGACGCAACTGTCTCTAGCGCGACGTCGGCGCAGGGGCGATAGCCTTCGATGCGTGGCCCGGGATCGAGTGAAATCTTTCCGCTGAAGGAAAGCCGCAGATGGTGCGAGCCCGGGCACAAATAGATCGTTCCCGGCTGAGGCGTTTCGTTGTTTTCCGCTTCCTTGACGGACAGCGAAGTCACTTCCGCGAGTTGCATCGTGAACTGCTTGGTGAATGCCGCCGGCATGTGCAGCACCAGGAATACGGCCGCGGGAAGATCTTTTGGCAGGCTCGCCACGACGCGGGTAACCGCCGCCGGACCACCGGTGGAAGCGGCGATCACAACCATGGGAATCTTTCCGCCATTTTGGGCGGACGACGCGACCGCGCCAGAAAAATCAGCAGCACCATGGGTGGGCGCGGGAGCCGCGGTAATCCTCGAGCGGGTCGCGGTGCGAACCACGCGAACCTTGGCGGCCAGCTTGAGCTTGCGCGTCAATTCCTCGCGCACCGTTTTCATATCCAGATCAATGCCGCTCGTAGGCTTGGGCACAAAATCAATCGCGCCCAGTTCCAGCGCCTTCAGCGTGCTCGCCGCGCCTTCGCGCGATTCCGAGCTCACGATCACGATCGGCCGCGGATGCTGCGTCATGATCAACTCGGTCGCCTGCAAACCATCCACGTGCGGCATGTTGATGTCCATGGTGATGACATCGGGGCACAGCGATTCCGCCAGCGCGACGCCGTCGCGGCCATCGCGGCCCTGGCCAACGACCTCGAGCTGCGGGTCGGAGTTGATGATCTCCTGCAACACCTTGCACATGAAGGCGGAGTCATCCACCACGAGCACGCGGATCTTTTTGACGGGCGCCTTCATCATCTCAATCCTGCCGCACCGGCACGCGGACCGCGGGCCGACCTTTCGGCGTATCGGAACCAATCAGGCTTTCAACGGTCGCAATCAATTGATCTTCCTGCACGGGTTTCGTCAGGAATCCCAAAGCGCCTTCCTTCATGGCGCGGTCGCGATGTTTCGCCCCGGCGCGTGAAGTAACCACGAGCACGGGAATCTTTCGCGTCGCCGGATTCTGCCGCAAATGAGCCATCAACTCGTAACCGTTCATACGCGGCATTTCGAGGTCGGTGATCACCAAATGGCAGCCAACCTGCGCGACGACTTCGGAAGCCTCCAGTCCGTCGGACGCGAGCTTCACGCGGTAGCCGGCCTTCTCGAGCATGCGGCCCACGAATTTGCGCACGCTGATCGAATCGTCCGCGACCACCACGACGCGGTCGTTTTCAATCGCGTCCACCGCTTCGGAAGGAATGCTGCCGGCGGCGACTGCTTCGGCGCCCGGCGCAAACACGCGCGCCGCAGGCGAGGAAGCCGGCAGGGCGTGGCGCTCAGCGGTATCCGCGGAGACCAGCCGGTTCAAGTCAATCAACAGGATCAGGCTGCCATCCGAAGCGATCGTCGTGCCCGGAAACAGCTTCACGCGGCGGAGGTAGTCGCCCAGATTCTTGATGACGATTTCGTCCTTGCCGAGGACTTCCTCGACAACCACGCCCACCTGGCGTCCCGCGACTTTCACGATCACCATGTGGAAGTAGCCGTTGAGCGGTTCGAGCGGCGGCAGCGCGAGCTGCAGATCGAGACGCACCACTTCGGTGACCACGTCGCGCACGCGCGTGAAAAGCTTCCCGCCGACGTCCTCGATCTCTTCAGGGCGCAGGCGACGGATTTCGTCCACCACGGCCAGCGGAAATGCGAAGACGGATGTGCCGCAGCGGATGAAGAGCGCCTGCGAGATGATCAGCGTCAGCGGCACTTTCACGGTGAAGCATGCGCCACGGCCCGTTTCCGAACGAACTTCGATTTCGCCGTTGAGCGCATGGACGTTGGAACGCACCACATCGAGGCCAACGCCCCTTCCGGCCAGCTCCGACGTGGAGGAAGCCGTTGAAAAGCCCGGGCGGAAGAGAAATTCGCGCAGCTCGCGTTCGGACAGCTCGGATGCGGCGATCGAAGACATCGCGCCGGAATCCACCACGCTCTGGCGCACGCTTTCATAATTGATGCCGCGGCCGTCGTCTTCCACTTCGATGAAGATATGATTGCCGCGGTGATACGCGCGCACCGCGATGCGGCCTTTTTCGGGCTTTCCGGCGCGGCGGCGCGCTTCGACATCCTCGATTCCGTGGGCCACGGCGTTGCGCACCAGATGAATCAGCGGATCGGAAATGTGCTGGACGATGTTGTTGTCGAGTTCGGTTTCCGCGCCTTCCAGCGAAAGCTCCACTGGCTTCCCGGCGGCCTTCACGGCGTCGCGAACCGTGCGCGAGAGGCGCGTGTAGAGATTGCCGATGGGCACCATTCGCGCGGCGGTAATTTCGTCCTGTAAGTGGTGCGCGAGCTTCGTGAATTCGTCGATATCCGAATCCACGCGCCCCATGAAACCCTCGAGCTGGGTCAGAACCTCGCTGACGTCGGCCGAAATTTCGGTCAGCGAGCGCGACAGAATGTTGACGTCATCGTAGCGGTCCATCTCGAGATCGCTGAATTCGAGCAGGTCGTTGGTCGTGATCGGCGAGAGAGCGTTGCCGTGGCCGCGGAAGGTGTCTTTCTGCAGCGCCTGTCCGCCGGGCACGAGCGTGCTCGAGATGCGGCTGTACTCATGCTTTTCCTGGAAATCCGAAACCTTGCCCGCCAGCCGCGCCTTTGAAAATTGCAACACCTCAACGAGTTTGGCCAGTTCGGTGAGCCGGCCCAGCATGCGCGTCCGGTTGATGACGAGTTCGCCGACCGCGTTCATCATGCGGTCGAGCCACTCGAGCGAAATGCGCACGGATTTGGCCTGCGGCAAAGCCTGCGCCGCGGCGGCGCGCGCGGGCGCCGCAACCGCAGATGTCCCGACCGCGAGCGCTTCCACTCGGGGCGCAGCTTCGGATTCACCGCTTTCCTCGGGTGCTTCTTCGGGCGCGAGCTCCGCGATTCGCGCGAGGAGCGGATCAACGGCGGCGGCCATTTCGGCATCGCTCGGCCATTGGCGGTGGAGAAATTGCTTGAGCACATCCACGGACTGGAGGAACAGGTCCACGATCTCGGAGCTGGGCTGCAACACGCCGTCGCGCAGGCGTCCGATCATATCTTCGACGCGATGGGCCACCGCGGAAAGCCGGTGCAGACCGACCTGCGCGGCGGAGCCTTTTACGGTGTGCATCGCGCGAAACAGGCGGTTGATCTCGTCCGCGTTGGGATTCCCCTCGAGCGCGAGCAGGCATTCCGTGACCGCCTGCAAATGTTCCTCGGCTTCGGGAATGAAGAACTCGAGCACTTCGTCGGGGACTTCGCCATCCTCAGGGAGGCGGTCCACGAACGAAGTGGACGGGAAGACGGCGGGAATAGGTTCGCCAGCGCCCGGCGAGTCCGCGGCCGGCTCGTTTTCCGTTTCCGCCGGAGGCGCCGCGGGAAACGCGAACGCATAGCGCTGCTTGAACGCGACAATATCGGCGGACGTTTCCGTGCCGCTCGAACTGATTTGCAGGAGATCGAACTCGAGTACGGAAATCGCGTCGGACAGAAATTCCGTGAGCGGGCCGTGCATGTCGGCCGTGAGCGTCGCGTTCATGGCGTAGTGAAAGATGTGCGCCATTTTCGCGGCGACTTCGGAAAACTCAGGGAAGCCGTAGCTCGCCGACGTGCCCGCTAGCGTGTGCGCAGCGATGTAGAGCCTTTCGAGGTCCTCCGGCTTGGTCTGCGACTCCTGCAAAAGCCCGGAGTACTCCCGCAGATACTGGAGGTTCTCGGAAGCCTCCTGGAGGAACAGCTCGATCGATTCTTGATTGGGCCCGTTCACAGGGCTCCCTCCACAAGAGCGGGCGCGCGCCGCGCCTCCACCGCACCCGGCTTGCGATAGATGCGGCAATCGCCGAGGACGACCGGCTCGAATTTCACGGGTATGTTCGTCAGCGTCTCCGCATGGCCCAGCAGGAAATAACCGCCGGGCTCGAGCGCGTCGTAAAAGCGGCGCAGGATCGCCAGGCGGCGTTCCTCGGAAAAATACATGAGCACGTTCATGCAGAAGATGCAGTCAATCTTGCCGACGTAGACCGATTCGACGAGATTCATCTGCACGAAGGAAATCATCCGCCGGATGCGAGGTTTCACCTGATAGCCGTGCTTCGTCGCCGTGAAATAGTTCTCCACCTGGCCGAGCGACACCTCCTGCAAGCTGCGCTTGGAGTAGACGCCGCGTTCGGCGTGCCGCAGCGCGCGCCGGCTGATGTCGGTGGCCAGAATCTCGATCTCCCAAGCTTCCGCGAATTTCAATGCCTCGCACACGCTGATCGCGATCGAGTAAGGCTCCTCGCCCGTCGAGCAGCCCGCGCTCCAGATCCGCAGCGTCCGCGGATTCTCCCAGAACTTGCGCTCCTGCACTTCCGGCAGGATCTTCGTTTCGAGCGCCAGGTATACCGCCGGATAGCGGAAGAACGACGTCTCCTGCGTCAACAGCCGCTCGAGCAGCGCTTCGTACTCGATGCTCGACCCGCGCACCAGGCTCAACAGCTCGTGCCCGCTGGCCAGGCCTTTCTCCGCCAGGTGCTCGCGCACGTGCGTTGAGAAAAACCGCTCGCGCGAAGAATCGAAAAGAATCGCCGAGCGATGTTCGATCAGCGTGCGAATCTGATCGAGCTCGGATTCGGTGAGCCGGGCGGCCGCGATGGGATGCTGTTTCATGTTCGGCGTTCAGCGCCGGCGTCCGTTTGTATCGGGCGCCGGTTCGCGGAGTTTGCCGCTACCTGCGCGCCCCCACTGGCTCTTTCGACCGCGTCTCTTCCGTTGCAGGCGCCGATTCGCCGGCCCGCGCAGACTGCGAGCGGAACTGCGCCAGCGCTTCGTTCAGCTGCTCGGAGAGCTTCACCATGTTCCCGACCGTCCCGGCCGTCTGCTTCGCGCCCTGCGTCGTCTGCCGGGTGATGCCGGAAATGATCTGCATGGCGTTCGCGACGCCTTCCGTTCCGCGCACCTGCTGTTTCGATGCAAGTGAAATTTCCTGCACGAGCTCGGCGGATTGCCGCACCACGCTCGAAATTGCTTCGAGCGCCTTGCCCGCCTGATCCGCGAGGCTCGCGCCGACTTCCACCTCGCGCGTGCCCTCTTCCATCACGACGACCGCTTCGTTCGTCTCGGCCTGAATGGCCTTGATGAGCGCCGCAATGTCTTTCGTCGCGCTGCGGGAGTGCTCGGCCAGCTTGCGAACCTCGTCGGCAACGACGGCGAAACCGCGGCCAGCTTCACCGGCACGGGCTGCTTCGATCGCGGCATTGAGCGCGAGCAGGTTGGTCTGCTCGGTGATGTCGTTGATCACGTTGATGATTTCCGAAATTTCCAGGGAGCGGTCGCCCAGCGACTTGATCTTTTTCGCGGTGGCCTGCACCGATGCGCGGATGCGCTGCATTCCTTCGAGCGTATCGCTCACGGCGCGGTTGCCCTGTTCGGCGGCGTCGAGTGCGCGGCGCGCCGCTTCGGCGCTGGCTTCGGCGTTGTTCGACACCTGCTTCATCGAAACCGTAAGCTCTTCCACGGCGGACGATGTGTTCGTGATTTCCTGGTCCTGTTGCGTGGCGCCCGCGGTCATGTCGTCGGCCGCTTCGAGAATCTGATTGGCGCTGGTGCTGACATCAATGGCTGCCTTGCGGACGCGCTCGAGAACCTTGGTAAAGTTGTCGAGCATGAAGTTGACCGAATCCACGACGTTGCCCAGCGCGTCGTTGGTGACCTTGCCGCGGATGGTCAGGTCGCCGCGCGCCACTTGATTGATCGTGCTGAGCAGGTCGGTGATGCTGCGCTGCAGCGAATCCTGCGCCTGCTGGTTCGTCACGGCGTGCGCGACCTTCGCGGCGCTGCGATTCAAGTTCTCCGCAATCTGACCGAACTCGTCGTCGCTATCGAACTCCGCGCGCGCGCGCGCATCCCCGGCAACCAGGCGCTCGGAGAATTTCGCTAGCTCGCTCACCGGCGTGATCACGCGCTTGCTCAGGACGAACATCACCGCCAGGGCGGCGGCGACCGCCAGGGCGATGGCGGCCAGCAACGGTCCGCTGGCGCTCCCCGGCAGAGAAGGCGCGTCGAGCAGAGACAGCCCACCCGATTCCTTGCCCGCGTGGTATGCCAGGCCGAGAACTCCGAATAGAGCCACGCCGGTCCCGAAGACCAGCAACCAGATTGTCGAACTCAAACGAGCTTTCATGACTTCCTCCCAAGAACTTGTGCGCTCATCGAACCGGAGCGGACTTCGAAAATGTCGGGGCCGATTTCGTCCATCGCAAACTCTTTTTCGCGCCGTTTCATATCACCGGCACCGGAAACACATCGGTGAGGCGCCTCAGGTCCACGACCAGCGCCAGCCGGTCTTCGTGCCGCAGCATTCCGCGGCAGTGCGGCACCTCCGCCGGGGCCTGATCGAGCAAAGCTTCCTCGGCCGCCGAGAACGTTCCGATCACTTCATCGGCGGCGATGCCGATTCGCAGGTCTTCGCGTTGGGCGTCGCCCTTGATCGCGGCCACTACCACATGCTTCGGCAGCAGGCCCGGCCGGCGTCCCTCCGTAAACGCGATATCCATGAGCGGCACGATGGTGCCCCGCAGGTTGAAAACGCCCATCAGGAACGAAGGCGCCAGCGGAATGCGCGTCACGATCGGCCAATCCACCACTTCCTCCACTTCGAGCACGTTGAGGCAGAATCGCTCGCGGCCCGCGCGAAAAACGCAGTACTGGCGTTCGGGCCGGCGCTCCTCCGGCGACAATTCGCTTTCCAGGAACTCGCCATTGTCGAGTTCCACGGCCAGCCCGGAGTTTTCCGGCTCCATCGCCATCACTCAAACCTCTTCACGGCGTTGATCAGTTCATCCGGCGTAAAAGGCTTCGCAACGTAACCGTTGGCGCCCTGCTGCTCGCCCCAGTAGCGGTCGCTCGGCGCCGTCTTCGATGTCACCAGAATTACCGGAATCTTCGCGTATATCTCCTGGCTCTTCAGGTCGCGACACACTTGAAAGCCGTTCCGCTGCGGCATTACCACGTCGAGCAGGATCACGTTCGGGCGCTCTTCCTCGATTTTTTCTTCGACCTTCGTCGGATCGGAAATTGCCACCGAATGAAAACCAGCTTGCTGCAAAACAGATTGAAGCAGGCGAATTTCCGCCGGCGAATCATCCACCACCAGGACTTTCATCACCACTTCCACACCTCCACGCTCAAATCCCCCAAGAAAGAATTGCAACTCCCTAGCCACCTGTCGCACGGTGTTTCGGGTCGGCGTCTGGTTTGCAACCAGCTGCATTTGGTGCGGTTTACGGGTGTGCGGCGGCTGCTTATCATCGGCTCACCAGACGATGCAACGAGCCTTCCGTCTCAGCTTGAGATTCTTTCTCACCGGCCCGTACCTCGGTCGCCAGGGATGAGAATCGCTGCATGATTTCGTTCAAGCGCAGCGCCATCGTATGGATGGTCTGAATCTGCTCGCGGCTTTCGCCCGTAGCCTGTCCGGGTTCCAGCAGCAGGAGGTCCGCATTGCCCAGGACGGACGTCAACGCGTTGTTGAAGCTCGGACGCATGTCGAGCATGTAGCGTCCCAGCGTTGCGTGACCCTGCGACGCGAGCGCCAGCCCTTCGGCGCGCTGCGCCCGGCGAAGCGCTTCGACGCGCCGCAGCGCCTCAACCGAAACCAGGATCAGAGTTCCCGCCCAGCCATCTTGCCGGGGAACAATCAGCAGATGCGGGTACTCGGCGTGGAGCGAGGGAATATTCTTTTCCTCTTCGGCAAAATAGATCGCCGCCGCGCGGGGCGAGGAATTTACCGCGGCGAGGATCGAAGCGGGATTTCCGTCGCGGACAGGCCCGATGATCACCAGGTCGTAGTTTGACGCGCTCGAGGGATGCCAGACGCTGCTGGTGACCAGCGTGATCTCCGGGACGTGCCGCTCCGCCTGCCAGCGCGCTGTAAGAGTGCGCGCGAATTCTGTGTCGTCCGAAACTATCAGGACGCTCGAGGGGATCAAGGGTTCCACAACTCCTTAGCGCGGCTTAAGACTGGAGTGTTTCCGCTTCTTCCATGCACGAGAGCAGGCGCTTGGTGCTAATGCCGAGATTGACGGCGGCTTCCGTGTTCTTTGCCTTCTTGGCTTGTTCGACTCGGCCCTGGAAGTAGGAAACTTCGGTGCGCGCCAGCACCAGCGCCGAGGCCAGCGCGCTCTCTTCTCCGGAACGCTTCCGCTTTTCAACGGCGAGCGCGAGGATAGCGCGCGCCACCACGGCGCGCCGCAAGTCCTCCGATTCCTGGCTGCCCTTTTCGACAAACGCCGCGACTTCCCACGACGAGAGCAGCACCTTCGTATTCTGCAAAATCACCGTGGACATCGAACGGCCGCGCGAAGGGGGCGCGGCAATCAACTGTTCCCAGATGGCTTCCAGGCACTTTTCCGCTTCCGCGGCGGCCGTGGGAGCAGCAGGAACATCCGCTGCATGTTTTGCCGGCTGTTGTCCGGTGACTTGTGCGGCGACCGGCGCTGCCTGCGGTTTGTCTTCGACCCAATCCTCGACGGGCAGTTCTTGTTCTTTCGGCGCCGGAGGCTGGACGGCAGGGGCATTGCGCATGTCGGTGGGAGTCGTATTCATCATCGCCAGCATGTCGTCTTCGGGAGCCGCCACGGTCGCATTTTCTCGTGCAGGTTTGGAGCCTGATTTCGTGCCGGATTGCTTGCGCCCGAGCGCTTCTTCCAGATCGGCGCGCAGTGCCAGGAGCTGCTCGAACGAGTGGCGGACCGAGTTTTCCGTGTAGTCCTTTTGGAACGGCTGCCGCCAGTTTTGGCAGAAGTATCGAAGCTGCGTTGTGGTTTCCGCGGCGGAGAAATCGGCCCGGCGGCAATCCACCGTTTTCACTCCCTTGGCTTCGAGCGAGTCAACCGCTTCCCGCACCGCGCTCAAATCGGCATGGAGCATGCGGATGAATGCGCGCCGCAAAAGAAAGTTGAATCGGCAGAAGGCTACCAGCGCGGCGGGGTCGTAGAACATCGCGCCGGCCGCCTCCTTCAGCATCCGCCCCTGCTCAATGAAACCATCCTCCATCAGGTCGCGGAGACTTTGACAGTGCTTCGTCTTTTCAAGAATCTGTTCGAGCGGCTCGCACCATTCCAGCGGAGTCGCATCCGCCTCGACCAGTACAGGCGCCAGCGTTCGTGCCACATCGTTGAGCGCAACTTCTTTGTGAAGCAGATCCTCCGCCGCGCACATCACAAAATATTGCACCAGCAGCAAGTCAATTTTGTCGCGGTCCGCGTTCGTCTTATCCGGCTTTCTCAGTTGGCGGTAAATTAGGGCGCGCAAGCCTTCCTCGCTCCCGTTGAGAATCTGCGGCGGAAGCTGGCGGATTTGGTACGCCAGCACTTTCTGGTCCAGCGCGGCGAGCCACTTCAGGTCGCCATCAAAGGCTTCGCGCGTGGGCCGCTCCGGCGGAAGTTCGCCGGAAGCGTACGGCAGCGGCGCGAGATCGAACTGCGTGGCCAGCGCGGCGTAGATCGGGTACACGAGCCGCGCTTCCCGCCACTGCGCCGCCAAATCGGCGGGGCTTCGTTCGTTCATTTCCTCCGCGGAACGCGGAGGGTTCATCGTCGTGCTCGGTGTTTTTGGGGTCATGGTTTGATGATCCAGTTTCCGACTTCGCCCACAAACCGTACGGCGACGGCTTTGCGGCCGCCGTGGTACCGCACGGCAACCACCGTGGCGCGGGCGTCGAGCGAGCCATCCGAATTCACCAGGCGCACCTGGTCTTCGAATTCGAGCGGCAACGTCGAAGCGAACAGAACCTCGCGCGCCGTCCCAAACTCGATCACTGTCTGCTCCTGCAATCGTCGGCGTCCGGTAACCACGGTTGTGACGCACACCGGAATCCGAACCGGTGAGACACCGGGAAAAAGTTGCGCCAGTTTCTCAACACACGTCAGATCCGACAGAACCGCCGCAACTTCCGCTTCACTTGGCAAAGGTTTTCTGTTCCTTTCGCCCGCCCGATCCGAAACTCTCATCCGTCGGCTAGCTCGGGGCAGTTGCGCCAAACCGAGATGCACCTGTGCCTGGCTCGTCGACAATTGCACGAAGGCAGCCAAAGATTTTTGGGTGAAAGGAAATCTAAGTCGTTCGCTAGCTTGCTCTTACTGGCGGGCCCGAGCGGCCCGATTAGTCGTCTGTCTCAAGCTGACACAGATTCGTCTCAGGCCGGCGCTTGCCAACCGATCTTTGATCGGGAGAGGCGGGATGCGACGAGACGTCTCAAGGCGGCCTAGGAGACCGCTTCGACCAGTTCCTTTTGCGAGGAGCGCAAGGCAATGTTGTAGCGCTTGAGTTTGCGATACAGCGTCGCGCGGCTGATGCCGAGCATCTTGCCGGCAAGGGCTTTGTCGCCTCCGGCCTGCTCAAACACGCGCAAGATCGTCATGCGCTCCAGATCGGCGAGCGCCGTGGTGGAAAGCTCGGCCGCATCCTCGCGCGTCAGGCCGGAATCCTCCGCGCCGCGAATCGCAGGCGGCAAATCCGCCACATCAATGGTCCGATGATCGCCCAGCGCCAGAGCGCGGGCAATGCAGTTCTCAAGCTCCCGCACGTTCCCCGGCCATTCGTATTGCAAGAAGCTTTTCATCGCGCCGGGAGCCACCTGAATGTTTTCGCCCGGCGCGTAGCGGTCCAGAAAGCAGTGTACGAGCTGCGGGATATCCGAGCGGCGCTCGCGCAGGCTCGGCAGATGGACGGTGACGACGTTCAAGCGGAAGTAGAGATCCTTGCGGAACGTGCCCGCACGATAGGCCGCTTCGAGCTCGCGGTTGGTTGCAGCGATCACGCGCACGTCCACGGACACTTTTTCATTGCTTCCGACGGGCCGAATTTCCTTTTCTTGCAGCACGCGCAGCAGCTTCGCCTGCAGCTCCAGCGGCAACTCGCCGATTTCATCCAGGAAAATCGTGCCGCCGTTCGCCGCGTAAAAAAGCCCCGCCTTCGATCTCAGCGCGCCTGTGAACGCGCCCTTCTCATGGCCAAATAGCTCGCTTTCCATCAACGTCGGAACCAGCGAGCCGCAATCCACGGCGACGAACGGCATCGAGGCCAGCGGCCCGCGGAAATGAATGGCGCGCGCGACCAGTTCCTTCCCCGTTCCGCTTTCACCGGTGACGAGGACTGGCGTACGAATGTCCTTGAGCCGCGAGACCATCCGCAGCACATCCTGAATCTTCGCGGATGTGCCGGTGATCCCGTCCAGGTTCGTGTCCGCGTTCACGCGCTCGCGCAGAAATTGATTTTCCGTGACCAGACGCACCTTCTCCGCCATCCGCTGCAGCAGTTGCCGCAATCGCTCCACGCGAAACGGCTTTTCGATGTAGTCGTACGCGCCCTCCCGCATGGCCTCCACGGCGGATTCGATCGAGCCGTGCCCGGTCATAATCGCCACTTCGGCGCGCGGCAGCATCTCTTTGATCTTTCGCAGCAAGTCCGTGCCGGAAAGGCTGGGCAGCTTCAAGTCGGTGACCACGATATCGGGAGGCGCCGTCTCGACCGACACGAGCGCGGCCTCGGCCGTTTCCGCTTCGGCGCATACAAGATTCAATCCCTGGCCGACTGTCATGCACAGCCGGCGGATGCTCTGTTCGTCATCCACGATCAGAAAGCGAAGTCGCGACTCTTCCTTCATGGTTTTCCTATGGTTTTCTCGACTGCGGCCAGAAGCTCCTGGACGCGGAAGGGCTTTTCGACGCACGGCGTTCCGTCTTGCGCGAGCAAGGCGATGGTCTCCGCGCTCGCCGTGTCGCCGGTAATAAACACAATTCGCGCGGCGAGTTCCGGCCGATGCCGGCGAACCCAATCGTGCAGATCCGCGCCGTTGATCCCGCCTGGCGTGCGGAAGTCGGAAATCACTCCGCGAAAATCATTCGACGCCAGCAGTCGCAAACCCGCGGCCGCCGATGGCGACGGCACCACGTCGTATCCATGCCGTTCGAGCGCCGTCCGCAGGAACGCAGCCACGGATGGCTCGTCTTCAATCACCAGGATTCGCGGCCTCGCTTGCGTCGCCGCGCTATTCGCCGCCGTCATGGCGCGCTCTCCGTTACCAGTAATTCGGCTCCTTGCGCCGCCACCGGAAGCCGGACCACAAACGTGCAGCCGATGCCGTCCGCATTGTTCCGCGCGACGATCTCGCCTTGATGCGCGCGAATGATGCCGTAGCAGATGCTCAGCCCGAGGCCTGTCCCCTTGCCCACTTCCTTCGTCGTGAAAAAGGGATCGAAGATGCGCTCGGGATGCGAAATCCCCGGGCCGTTGTCACGGAACGCGATTTCCACGCGCCCCTCGCGATGCGACGTCGAAATCTCCATCTTTCCGGGACGCCGCACTTCCTGAATCGCGTCGTAAGCGTTGTTCAGGATATTGAGAAACACCTGCTGGAGCTGATGCGGGTCCCCGATCGTCAGCGGCAATTCGTCCTCGTAGCCCTCCGTCATCTGGACGCCGTGGTTCGAGAAATCGTAGGCGCGAAGCTGCAACGTCTGCCGAAGCACCGAGTTCACGCGCACGGGTTCGCGTTGCGCCGGCATGTGCCGCGCGAAGCTGAGCAGGTTCTGCACGATCACGCGCGTTCGCTGCGCTTCCTGCAGAATCACCCGCAGCTCTTCCTTCGCTTCTTCCGGCACCGCGGGATTTTCGAGCAGGAGATCGGTGAATCCCACGATCGCCGCCAAGGGATTATTCACTTCGTGCGCCACGCCGGAGACGAGCTGTCCAAGCGCCGCCATTTTTTCCGTGTGCATCAGTTTCGCTTGCAGATCGGCGGCGTCCGTGATGTCCGCCATCACCACCACCACGCTGTTAATGTCGCCCTGCTCGTCCCGCATGGGACTCAAGCTGATCGAGAAATGCCCGGCGGTGCCGTTGCCACGAAAAATCGGAAGCTCCAGATTCTCCACCGCGGTCCCGTCGAGAGTTCGCTCCAGCGCTTCGGCCAGCGCCGGGCGCCGCGCCTGCGGAACCATTTCCACCAGCGGCCGGCCCAGCAGATCCTGCTCGCGATATCCGGCTTCGAAGCAGCGCCGGTTCGCGTAACTGACCAGCCCCACGGTGTCAAGCACCAGAATCATGCTCTGCGTGTTGTTCAGGATGTTGCGGTTGAAATCGCGCTCTCGCCGGTAGCGCCGCTCCGCCTCGCGCCGGTCGGTGATGTCCTTCAACACGTGGATCGTGCGGCCTTCGTCTTCTTCGCCGGAGTGAATGCGCGACGTGGATACCAGATAGGTTCGTTCGCCCGCCCCGTGAACGAACTCCTCGATCGCCGCTCGCGCGTTGCGGCAGAAAGGACACCGCCCCGGCTGCGCCGGCGACCCCAGAAGTTCCAGTTTGCCGATGTCACGCCCGACCGCTTCCGCCGGACCCACTTTCAGCAGATCGGCGAGCGCGCGGTTCAGCCGCAGCACTCGCCCGGAATGATCGTGCACCACGATGTAATCCGAGATGGCGTCAAAATCCTCGACCCACTGCTTTCGCGACCGCTCGATCCGTGAGAACAGCCGCACATTTTCGAGCGCCACCGATGCGTGGCTCGCCAGCGCTTCGAGGAGCTGTCCTTCCGTTGCGGAAAGCTCGCGGCCCAGGTCCACCAGGCACAGCACGCCCAGCAGTTCGCCTTCGCTTTCCGTCAGGCGCACCAGGATTAACTCGCGCCATCCCAGCGATTCGGCCAGCTCGCGGCCCAGCAGCATCGTGCCGCTGCCAAACCGGAGCGCGCCGGACGGCACAGTTGCCTGCTCGCCCAACGCTGCCGCCAGCCGGCCCTGAACCAACTTTTCCCAACGGTCGGCCGGCCCGCTCAACGCGGCAATTTCCCATTCGCTGCCGCGGCCCAGCGCCAGCACCACCGCCCGCGCCCCCAGCATTTCCGCTGCGCGGGTCGTCAGCCGCCGGGCAAACTCGGCCGTGCCAACAGATGGGTTCAGCTCAAGTGTGGTGGCGGAAAACTGCGCGAGCAGGCTCTCGAACGAGCCATCGAGACGAGACGGTACTTCCCGAATTCTTTTAAGTGCACGCATGGAGGTTATAGGGGGCTTGCGCGCGCTTCGCCTATACAATTAAAGACCTTACGGCGTTATCTCATTTTGAGTCAACAAGCGCGCCGCCGCGGTTGCCGTAACCGACAATCCGGCCTCTGTCGCAACCTGAGACCCCCAGCAGCCGCCACGCCCACCGATGAGACACTGTGACGCTGACTCGGCCATCGTCAGTCGGCACAAGAAATCTAATAACACTAGCTTTATCTGATGTTTACGGGCAGCCGTAACGAATTACAGACTATGCCTCAGAGCGCTCCCCTCGTGGCATTACCCGTGCATTTTCTGCGGCTGGGGTTCTGGGTCTCGGGAGGAACATACCAGTGAAAAACAGGGTCATCATCGCAAGCATAGGTTTGGCGCTGCTCCTTGGGGGAGCGGCGATACTGCCGCTAAAGGCGTCGGCACAGGATGCTACGACCGACGCCTCCAAGCGCAAGGTTCGTACCAGGGTCACCCCGGAATATCCGGCGCTAGCCAAGCAAATGAACGTGACCGGCAAGGTCAAGATCGAGGCCACGGTCGCGGCCGACGGCCACGTGGCAGGCACGCGAGTGGTCGGAGGCAGCCCGCTTCTGGTCAATGCGGCGCTCGATGCTCTGAAGAAATGGCATTTCGAGCCAGGCCCGAAAGAAACCACTGAAATAGTCGAATTCGCGTTCAGCCCACAAGAGTAGCGGCCCTCCGCGCGGCGGCGCGCGGGTGCGTTTGGATCGACAGGGGAGCGGAGGCTTTTGAAAATGACGATTGGCAAGAAACTTTATTGGGGATTCGGCTCGATCCTGGCGGTCATCCTGTTCTTGTTCGTGATCAACATCTTCACCGTCATGCGCCAGTACAGCACGCGCTCGGCGGTTGCCTCCACCCTCGCCGATGTCCAGACGATTGAAGGCGTTCGCTACAAAATGATCGAGAATCGCCTTTCCCTCGGCAACTATCTTCTCAGCGGTGACCTGCGCGATGAGGAAAGGACCAACAAGGGCGTCGCTGAATTGCAGGATCTCCTGAAGACCGCCGAGGCCAAGGCCAATGACGCCGCGCTCCGTTCCTCCCTCTCTCAGGTCGAAGACAACGAACGCGGCTGGGCCGAGAATTTCGCGAAGGAGATGATCGCCAAGCGCCATTCCGTGGATTCCGGGGACTCCACCGTCTCCGATTTGCAGATCTTCTACCTGCAGCACGATCCAGCTTCCTGGATCAACCGCTCGGCCACGATCCTGGACGAAGCCAGCCACTCCGTGCACAAGGCTCAGGAAGATTCCACCGCGTCCTCGTCTTCATCGTTGATGGTCAGCAATATCGTCATGACGCTCGGGACGTTGCTGGGCGTTGTGTTCGGAGGTTTCGTCGCCTACTACACGGCAAAGTCCATCAAGGAGCCGCTCAATCACCTGATCGAAGTGGCGCACAAAATCGGCACCTCCGGCGATCTCGACCAGACCATTGATTTCCATCGCAGCGATGAAGTGGGCGTGCTCGCCCAGAATTTCAACCAAATGATCGTTCACCTCAAGGAGATGGCCAGCGTGTCGGCGGCCATCGCCGAAGGCCAGCTCTTCGTCGCCGTTCAGCCTCGCTCGCAGCAGGACACCATGGCCAAGGCATTCGCGCGCATGACTCAGGGGCTCCGCGAACTCGTCCGCCAGGTGCGCGACAGCGCTTCGCAAGTGGCGAGCGGTGCGGGACAGATGGCCAGCGCTTCCGATGAATCGGCCAAGGTCAGCGTGCAGGCCGCCTCGGCCATTGATGAAGTCACCAGCACGATGCACGAGATGAGCGTCAACGTGCAAAACGTCGTGAAGAACACCCAGGTGCAAGCTTCCAGCGTCGCCGAAACGTCGTCCTCGATTGACCAGATGGTCACTTCGATTCAGCGCGTGGCGGACACCGCCAAGATGCTCGTGGACATCTCCCACCGCTCCCGCGAAGAGGCCAAGACCGGCATGGCCACGATGGACAAGGCCACCGAAGGACTCAATCGCACCAGCCATGCCATCCAGGCTTCGGCTGAAATCATCGACGTTCTCGGCCGCCGCGCCGACGACATCGGCAAGATCATCGAAGTGATTGACGATCTCGCCGAGCAGACCAATCTGCTTGCGCTCAATGCCGCGATCGAAGCCGCGCGCGCCGGCGAGCATGGCCTCGGATTCGCCGTCGTTGCCGAGGAAGTGCGAAAACTCGCGGAGAAATCCACGCAATCAACCAAGGAAATTTCCGAGCTGATTCAGGGAATCCAGAAGGAAGCGCGCGAGGCAGTCGAGAACATGGACAAGAGCACCTCCATGGTTCAGGAAGGGCTCGTGCTCAACAAGGACCTCAGCCTCGCCCTCGATAAGATTTCCGACGTCGTTTCGGAAGTTTACAAATTCTCACAGGAAATTGGCGCCGCCACCATGGAGCAGTCCAGCGGCTCCGCTCAAATCGCCAAGGCCACCAACCGCCTCACCGAAATCACTCAGGAAATCAATTCCTCGGTGGAAGAGCAGGCCTCGGGCGCGCAAGCCGTCGTTCGCTCGATGGAGCGGATGCGCGAGCTCGTGCAGCAGTCCACCTCCAGTTCCACCGAACTCGCTGCGGCCGCCGAGCAGATGTCCAAGCTCTCTCGCAACCTGCTCGATTCGATGGATCGCTTCGCTCTGGAAGAGTCTCATTCCGACCACCGGCAATCCGGTGGACGCCGTTCGGCCCCGGAACGCCACGAGCGGGCGGAATATGCGGAAATGGTCCGCTCCTGAAAACTCACAAAACCATCATGGACAAGGAACTCCAGGTCGTCGGCTTTCGGATCGGGCGGGAAACCTTCGGATTGCCGATTGCGATGGTGCGGGAAATCGTCCGCGTCCCGGAAATTACGTCCGTTCCAAACGCGCCCGATTATATCGAGGGCGTCATCAACCTGCGTGGGCGGATTATTCCCGTCGTTGATTTGCGCAAGCGATTCGGCGAAAAAACGTTCGAGCCTCACAAGACCAATCGCATCGTGGTCGTCGAGATGGACACGCGGAGGATCGGCCTGCTGGTGAATTCCGCCTCCGAAGTTTTGCGCATTCCGCCGTCGGAAATAGAAGAGCCGCACAACGTCTTTAAGGAAGGCGAGCTGAACTACATCACGGGGGTTGGCAAGTTGAAGGGGCGGCTGGTCATCCTGCTCGATCTGAATCGGATTCTGCAGCGGGGAGAGCTTCAACGCCTCGAAGACGTCGCGGACTCCGCTGCCGCCGTCCCCGTGGGCACCGCCGGACGAGATTTCTAGGCTGGGCCCAGGACTTTCATCGAGGAACGCATGTCCACCACTACACTCACGACGCAGGTCCCGCTGACGGAACCGGAATTGAAGCTTTTGCAGACGCTCGTCTATCAGGAGTGCGGCATGTATTTTGACGAGCGCCGTACGCATTTCCTCCGCGACCGCCTGCAGCGCCGCCTCAAAGCCTGCCAGCTCGACTCGTTTTACAGTTACTACCGCCTGCTGACCAGCCGCGAAGGCAAAAAAGAGCTGGCCGCCCTGCTCGAAAATTTGACGGTCAACGAAACCAGCTTCTTCCGCATCCGCCCGCAGCTCGACCTGTTTCAGAAGGTCATACTCGAGGAAATCCTAAAACGAAAGCAGGAGCGCCGCGACTGGTCCCTGCGCATCTGGAGCGCCGGCTGCTCGACCGGGCAGGAACCCTACACGCTGGCGATCATGGTCTGCGACGCGCTGGCCTACTACTACCTGCGAAATCCTCTCCCCTTCGACATGCCGACTCCGAAGCCGTTGATTCCGCCTCCCTGGAAAGTCGAAATCATCGCTTCGGACATCAGCTATGCCGCGCTGCTCACCGCTCAGCAGGGCGTGTACACCGAAAATCAAATGGATACCGTGGACTACACCACCCGCCTGCGTTATTTCGATAAAGTCGGCGATAAATACGCCATCAAAGCGGCGCTGAAAAGCCTGGTGCAGTTCGATTTTCACAACCTGAAAACCGAATACCTGCCGCAGCACAATGACGTGATTTTCTGCCGCAACGTCATGATTTATTTCGACGAAGCCGAGCAGAAGCGGTTGATTGACAAATTTCACCGCTGCCTGAATCCGGATGGGTATCTCTTCGTCGGCCACGCCGAAAGCCTTTTCGGCTTGACCACGAAATTTCACATGATTCACGAGAACAACGCGACCGTGTACCAGCGGCTCGAGGGGGCGCAGTGAGTTTTCCGTCCGACGAACAGTCCTCCGAGCTCCGCGACCTCTTCTTCGAGAGTGCCCAGGAAATCCTCCAGGGCATGAACGAAGCGGGGCTGGCGCTCGAGGAGCGTCCCGGCGATGTCGAGCAGCTTCGGCACGTTCGTCGCGCCGTGCATACGCTCAAGGGAGACTCGGCTGCGTGCGGCTATCGCGAACTGAGCGAACTCGCCCACGACCTAGAAGACGTGCTCACTCCGGAGCTCGCCCAGCAGAACGCGGGCCTGATCCCCGAGGTGATTCTCACCGCCGCCGACACGTTTCACGAAATGCTGGCGGCCTATCGTAATAATTTGCAGCCGCCGGCCGGAGGCGCCCTGCACGAGCACATCCGGCGCCTGCTGAACAAGCCGGCGACGCAGGCGCAAGACGCGCCCGCCGAGGCGACATTTGAATGGAGCGAATACGAGCGCCTCATGATCGTCGAAGCGCTGCGCCGCGGCGAAAATGTTTACAACATTGCGCTGCAGCTCGATCCGGAAGCGCTGCTTCCCGCGGCGGCTTTCGAATTGGCTCGCAAATCTCTCGACGGCGCCGGCAGGGTGCTGGCCATCCGCCCGGAGGACGGCGCGTCAGCCGAAGATTCCCGGTCCATTCGAGCGGCGCTCTCCACCACCAAAACCGCGGACTGGATCCGCAAGCGTTGTCACGTCCCGTCCGTTGTTTCGAGTATTTCCGTCGAGCGGGCGCCCGTGTTGCAAGCGCCGCCGCGCGACCTGCTAGACATCCTGATCGAGTCGGAAGCCGCTGCGCTCTCGGCGGGCGTCAAGTCGGTCATGCCCGCTACGGCGCCGGTCGAGGAAGACGAAGCGCACGAACCCGCCGCATCGTCGGGACTCGCCCACGCCGCTGCCGAAAACATGCTTCGCGTGGACGCCACCCGCATCGATACGGTGATGAATTTGGTCGGCGAGATGATTATCGGAAAATCCATGCTGCAGCGCGCCATGGCGGAATTCGAACGCCGCCACTCGAAGGATCCGCTGCGCGGAAGACTCGCGGACGCGCTGGCGTTTCAATCCCGCGTGCTGGGTGAGCTGCAGAAATCGGTGATGAAGATCCGCATGGTTCCCGTCGAGCAGCTTTTCCGCCGCTTTCCGCGAATCGTCCGCGACGTCGCGCGGCTCCGCAACAAGGACATCGTGCTGGAGCTCGCCGGAGAGAATACCGATCTCGATAAGAGCATCCTCGATGCGCTCTCCGATCCTCTCGCCCATCTCGTCCGCAACGCCGCCGATCACGGCATCGAAACCGGCGCGGAGCGCGAGGCGGCCGGAAAATCCCCGCGCGGCACGATCCGTTTGAACGCCTATCACGACGGAGATCAGGTCGTAATCGAAGTGTCCGACGACGGCCACGGACTCGACCGCGAAAAGATCGTCCGCCGCGCCATCGAGCGCGGACTACTTTCGGCCCAGGAAGCCAATCAGCTTAACGAGATGGAGAGTCTCCAGTTGATTTTCGCTCCGGGCCTCAGCACCGCGGACGAAGTCACCGAGATTTCCGGACGCGGTGTCGGTCTCGACGTAGTCAAATCTTCGCTCGAAGCCTTGAAGGGCACGGTTGAGCTCCATAGCACGCCCGGGCAGGGCACGACGTTCCGGCTTCTCGTGCCACTCACGCTCGCGAGCATTCGGGCGCTCTTGTTTCGCGTCCACGGACGCCTCTACGCCGTGCCGCTTGCTTCCGTCGCGGAAATCGCGCGGATCACCGAGCAGGGCATTCACCGCATTGACGACCACGAGGTGTTTCAGTTGCGCGAGCAGGTTCTCACGCTCGTTCGGCTGGACCGGCTTGGTCCGCACGCCATCGGCGAACGCGCCGCACGTATTTTCGTGATCGTGATCGGCACCGGCGGCCGCAAGTTCGGCCTGGCGGTCGACAGCCTCATGGGCGAAGAAGAACTTGTCATCAAGGCTCTTGAAGATCAGCTCGTCACATCTCCGATTGTGAGCGGCGCTTCCATCCTGGGAGATGGAACGGTCGTCCTGATCCTCAACGTTTCGGCGGTTGTCTCGCACCTCTCTCGAATTGCCCCGCTGGGAGCCACGGCATGAGCCAAAAGATCCGCGTGCTCGTGGTGGATGATTCCGCGCTGATGCGGAAGCTCATTCCGCAAATCCTCGTAAACGATCCCACGATCGAAGTCGTGGGCACGGCGATGGACGGTTTGATCGGGCTGCGCAAGATCCAGGAACTTCGCCCGCACGTGGTGACGCTCGATCTCGAAATGCCGCGAATGGATGGCATCGAGATGCTGCGGCAGATCACGCGCAAATATCACGTTCCCGTCATCGTGGTCAGCGCGCATACCGAGGAAGGCGCAGCTCTCACCATCAAGGCGCTCTCCCTCGGCGCATTCGATTTCGTCACCAAGCCGCAGGACGCCGCGTCGGGACACCTGCAGCAGATCGCTTCCGAGCTGGCGCTCAAGATCAAGGTCGCGGCCTCTTCGGGCGCGCCGAAAATGATCATCACCGTGCCGCCGACGAAGCGGAAGGAGCGGCGCAGCTTTCCCAACCAGCCGCGCTGGCCTTCGCGCATCGTGGCCATTGGCATTTCCACCGGCGGACCGAACGCGCTGCAGTATCTTTTTTCTCAGCTACCGGAAGATTTTCCGGGATGCCTGCTGGTCGTGCAGCACATGCCCGAGGGATTCACGGAAATGTTTGCGCGGCGGCTGGATGAATCCTCCGCGCTCGAAGTGAAGGAGGCGCAATCCGGCGATTTGCTTCTCGCCGGCCGCGCGCTGATCTGCCCCGGCAATCGTCACATGAAAGTTTGTCACATGGAGCACGGCGACGTCGCCATTCTCGTGGACCAGCCGCGCGTCAACGGACATCGCCCGTCGGTGGATGTGCTGTTCCATTCTGTGGCCCATACGTTTGGCAGTAAAGCCGTGGCGGTGCTGATGACCGGCATGGGTGAGGACGGCGCCGCGGGCATGGGCGCCATTCAAGCTGCGGGCGGCGTGACGCTGGCCCAAAGTCCGGACACCTGCGTCGTGGACAGCATGCCTCGCTCCGCAATCACCCGCGGGTTCGCCAGCCGCGTGGTTTCGCTTTCGGCGCTTGCCAGCACTCTGCAGGCGAAATGTCTTCCCGACCGGCCGCAGCAGGCCGAGCCGGCGGCTGTTCCGAGCGGTGTGGCCGCCGGAGAAACAAGTTCTCGAAGGAGATCGTCATGAAACAGTTTGAAGCTTTGACCCGAAAAGACAATCAGCCGGTTCGCTACCTCATCGTGGACGACTCGGTCTTCGCGCGGAAGAGCCTCGCGAAAATGGTCGAATCGTTCGGCGGACGCCTCGCTGGCGAAGCCGGCGACGGTTGCACGGCGATCACTGAATACACGCGCACGAAGCCGGACATCGTGCTGATGGACATCACCATGCCGCAGATGGAGGGCATCGAAGCGGTCGAGCGCATCGTCCAGGAACATCCCGATGCGCGCGTCGTGATGGTCTCTTCGGTCGGCTACCAGGACAACATCCTGGCTGCGCTGCAGAAGGGCGCGCGCCACTTCGTGCAGAAGCCGGTGAAGCCCGACGCGCTCTACGAAATCATCCGCTACGTGCTCAACGACGACGGCGTCACCCCGCCGCCCACCATCACCGTGGAAGAAGGGAAAGTGCGATGAAGATGGATCTGATTCAGCCGTTTATCGGCTCGCTCGATACCGTGCTCGCGGAAATGATGCAGGAGCCCGCGAAGATCGCCGACCTCGCCATGGAAGAGGACGGCTATCGCAAGAAAGGCCTCGCCGCCGAAGTCATGTTCAAGGGACAGATCGAGGGGCGCATCGTTCTCGATATGGAGCCGCGAGCCGCCGCGAAAGTCGCGAGCTATCTCGCCGGAGCCGAAGTCGATCCCGGCGAGTCGATCGTTCCGGAAGCCGTCTGCGAGCTGGCGAACATGGTGATCGGCAACGCGGTCACGCAGCTCAACGATCGCGGCTTCCAGTTCAAAGTCTATCCGCCGGCGCTGTTGACCGAAGAGCAGTGCGCGAAAGCCGGCCAGGATTCCGAAGCGACGATCCTCTGCTTCGAAACGCCCCACGGCAACGTCTACCTGAATATCGCCATGCACTACCACGCCCGCCGCAGCCGCGAACGCGCCCCCATGTCCGTCGGATAGTTCTTCTTTTGTTGCCTTCGTAGCGCGGGTCTTCAGACCGGCAGCCGTGCCTCGGCCGGGTGGCCCAGGCTTTGGCTTTTTCGCTTTCGCTTCATTCCTGATTCGTTCGACAGGATCGATTCCTATCAGAGTCTGGCCTCTCCCCGGCCAGCATGTCCACCTGTACTTTTCTTGAACTTTCGTCCAACTGAAATATTTTCTGCGCCGTGCTACGTTCGAGCGTGTGCATACGAATGACGAACGCAAGGAGTCTAGCGATGAAAACTTCTCCGCCTGCGGCGGATCAGGGCACATTCGATCGCCGCTGCGATCTCAGTACGAGCAGGCAGGACGCGACGGCCGCCAGTGCGCGGATCGCAGGCGCCGGTCCTGCCTGCCCGACGCAGGCAGGGAGCCAACTCGAAGGGCCGCTGCCTGCACAATTAACCGACACACCATGCCGAGTAATTCTTAAGCTAACTCATTCAAGACAAAGGATTGGTGCCCTTGCGAAGTGTCACACTTTTCGAGGGTCGCTATTTGCCGCAAGGAGAAAGAAACAAAGCTGTCCGCCTGCCCTTCACTTCGTTCAGGGTGAAAAGGCGGCCGCTACACAACCGTTGCCAACGGGCGTGGCGGAAGTCATTTAGTGCGGGCGCCGATGCGGCGGTATTCGGTTCCGTGGCGGAACAGGCCGGCTTTGGGCATCTCTTCGGAGTAGACCACGCGCGCGGGCAGAAAAATATTAGCGGCATCGGGCGAGTAGGGGACGGCGACGTCAATCGTGGCGTCGGCCGCGTAGCGGCGCTTGCTGCGGAAGCACATGCCGACCGGAGAAATATCCTCGCAGACGGCGAGTTCATCGTCCTCGCCGGGCTGGCGGATGCAGGCGGTGAGGCGCGTCTTCAGCCGCAGGCGCTCGCGGCCCCGCTGATCGCCCGTCTCGGGAACGGCGCCCGGCGCATCGGCGCCGCGCCGCTTGCGGGGCGCGAGTTTGTCCTCGTCCTCGTTGGGCGCCTGCGTCCAGATGCTGGGCACGCCGCAGGTCTTGCAATGGCGTGCGATTCCGCGGTTGGTTTCAAACGCGCGGAGCTCCAGCTCGTTGAGGTGGACGACTTCGCGGCTGCGGCAGTAGCTGCATTCGAGCAGCATGCGCGCGACGGCCTCGGTGGATTCGGCGATCGCCGGGAATTCCACTCCCCACAGATCCATGGACGGATCGGGCATCTCGATGCCGTAGAGGTAGCCGTCCTTTTGCCGGCCGAACTGGCCGACCACGCGCACTTGGCCTTTGCGATGCGATTCGTGCGGCGCCCTGCGCTGGAGGTGGACGAATTGCTCGGGCGTCAAAACCTGGTCCAGGATAATTACGGCGCCGCCGCGATTGATCAGCAGCGTGCGAGCGGGCGATTTGAATTCCTGGCCTTTGCTGTCGGTGCCGGAAGCTTCGAGCAACAGAGTCAGCGAGACGCGATCGGTGCGGCGGGACGACGCCGATGCCATTCGGTCCTCCTCAAGGGATCAAACCCCAATGGTTCAAAGATAACATACCGCGCGGCGGAGGTTGATGGCGACGCGGAGCTCACGCGGGATTGGGACGATATAGCCACTCGGCTGGCGGAGTGGCGGCACCGGGCGCGGTGGTTTCCGGCGCGATTGCGCCGGGCGTGGCGGCGTTCACGTCGCGGAGAATTGCGTCCACGATGCCGCGCTGCGGTGAAAGCGAGCAGACCGGATCGGTGGCCGAGGCGTCATGCGCCAGCAGAAAAGCCTGGCAGCGGCAGCCGCCGAAATCCTGTTCGCGGCGATCGCAGGTGCGGCAGAGGTCGGGCATCCAATCCACGCCGCGGAATTTCTGGAACGCGTCCGATTCTTCCCAAATCTGGCGGAGCGAACGATTTTCGACATTTTCAAACGTCATTCCCGGCAGGACGTTCGCGGCGTGGCACGGCAGCACGTCGCCATCGGGCTTGACGAGCAGCACTTTGCGTCCCCAGCCGCCCATGCAGGGCTTGGGATATTTCGCATAATAATCCGGGACGACGTATTCGACTTTGATCCGGCCGCGCAGACGCTCTTCCGCCTTTTTCAGGATTTCGAGCGAGCGGTCGAGCTGCGCACGCGTGGGCAGCAAGCGCGCGCGATTGGCAAACGCCCAGCCGTAATACTGGACGTGGGCGAATTCCACGCGCCCGGGCGCGATTTTTTCCGTCAGCGCGATCATGTCTTCCAGCTGATGGAGATTCTGGCGATGAATCACAAAGTTGAGGGTGAGCGCGATGCGGTGGCGCTTGACCCATTCGGCCACGTGCAACTTTTGGGCGTGCGTGCGCGTGCCGGAAAATTCGCGGGCGGCTTCTTCCTCCGCTCCCTGAAAACTCAACTGAAAATGGTCGAGCCCCGCGGCCACGAGCTCTTCGAGGCGCTTTTCATCGAGGGGCAAGCCCGAGGTGATCATGCTGGCGTACAGGCCGGCGGAGCGTGCGGCGCGGATGATTTCGGTCAGGTCGGGACGGGCCAGAGGCTCGCCACCGGTGAAGTCAGCTTGTAGCACGCCGAGTTCGGCGGCTTCGCGCAGGACGCGCGCCCACGAGGCGGTGGAAAGCTCGCGGCTTCGCGCGGTCAGCTCCAGAGGATTCGAGCAGTAGACGCAGTGCAGCGGACACCGGTGAGTCAGCTCGGCGACAAGAGCGAGCGGATTTGAGATTGAGGTGCTCATCGCGGATCGTGTTGCGAGCGCGGAATTATCCGATCCTGTTCGGCGTTCCTCAGGGGCTAAAGCCCATCCTTCTTTCGGTGCTCTATGTCGGAGCTAAAGCTCCGACCCCCTAAAAACCACGTACAAAACCAAGGAAAAACCACCCAGCTGAAGGCGGCCGCTACGAATGCAAACCTGCCTTCGCCATCTAGAAGTTGGCGTCTAGTGGTTAGATGCAGCGGGCAGGCGTGCCGCACGCTGCGCCGCGCGCGTCACTCGAAATCCAAGGCGCGCTGCTCTTGCAGGCGCTCCAGATAGCCGAGGATATCCTGCTCGACTTTTTGGGGCTCCGCTTTCGAATACAATTTCTGCAAGTCCGCGACAATTTGCTGGACGGTGTGGTTTCCGTCGCAGCGCTCTACAATCTCGAGGCTCGGCCCGTTGAGGCGCAACGCGCGTTCCGGCATCAGGAGCACGCGCGACGGCTGAGACTTTTCATTGAGGCGGCAGCCCGGCGCGAGGCGCGGGCGCTTGGTTGGATCGGGCGTCACGCGGATTCCTTCGCGGGGCGGAATGCGCCCGGCGGCGGCCAGCCGGGCTCGACGTACGCGAAATAGAGAGCATCGAGCATGGCCCACAAGATGTCGCACTTGGCACGGAGCGCGGCGAGAGCGAGCTCCTGTTCCTCTCGGTTGCGCGCGTGCTTGACTACCCAGGCAAGCGCGAAAGTCGCGTCTTCCGGCGCCTGCGTCATGCGGCCCTGAAAATAGTCGAGGCCGCTGGAAAGCCACGGGTAGTGCTCGCGCAGCCGGTCCACGCGCAGAGTGATGAGATCCTTCGAGAAAAGTTCGGTGAGGGAGGAAGCGACGGCCTCAAGATGCGTGCGCTTGCTGACGAAATCCACGTAGGCGCCGACGGCATATTTTGTGGCGGGCAGAATTCCGTCGCCGCGAATGGCTTGTTCGCGCGTGAGTCCGGTGGCCTCGACAAGCTTCAGCCACTTCTCGATTCCGCCGGGGCGCGTGCCGTCGCCATCATGATCGATGATGCGCTTGCGCCAAGCGAGGCGAAACGCAGGATCGTCGGTGCGCGCGAGGATCGCTGCATCCTTGATGGGAATGCTGCTCTGATAGGAATAGCGGTTCAGCGCCCAGGCCTGCAACTGGCCGCGCGTGAGCTTCCCTTCGTGCATGAGCAGGTGGAACGGATGCTGATGGTGATAGCGCTCCTTGCCGATGGCGCGGAACTGCGCGACGAAGTCGGCTTCGGGAAGCATCGCGTTGGAGTTGGCGTCGCTCACAGTTCGAACTCCATTCCATCATAAGCGACTTCCCAGCCGGCGTCGCGGAGAGTTCCGCTCGCGGCGCTCGCTTCATCGAGCGCGGGATTGGTGTTGTTCAAATGAATCAAAACGCGGCGGCCTTTGGCGTCGCGCGGAAATTGTTCGAGCATACCGCCCG
This sequence comes from uncultured Acidobacteriota bacterium, assembly GCA_963752925.1. Taxonomy (GTDB): domain Bacteria; phylum Acidobacteriota; class Terriglobia; order Acidiferrales; family UBA7541; genus Palsa-295. Next base: position 629,920 of record CAVVZY010000010.1, read on the forward strand.
GTCCAGAAAGAGGGACGTGGCCGATCTGGCGGGCGGTCTTGCCGCTGCCGCGGACGTCAATCAGTTCGTTGTCGGTCCAGAACGTGCCATCGATGAGCGCGAGATCGCTTTCCCTGGCATGGCATTTCCATGCTTCATCGCGGCCGGAAAGGCTTGGGGCGTAGAAGAATTTCTTGCCGTTCTGCACGAATTCGAGACCGATGACGGCTTCTTCCTTCGCCAGATTTTTTTGGAGGCCGGCGCTGACGTAATCCGGGTAGTCGCCTCCGAGCGGCTCGGCTTTGCAGGTCAGGATGGATTTCGCTTCACCGTGCTGAAAAACGGAGACAGGCCGATCGAGCGGAAGGGCTTCCCATTGGACCGGAGGCACGGATCGCTCAAGGCTGCGGAAAAGAGTGTTCTCCTCCTTCAGCACGCGGAGCACGGACGGCGTCGCATACACTCGCAGCGGCTGGAACTCGCGCAGATGGAGAAGGCCCATCACGCAATCCACGTCCGCGCTCATAAGGATGAGGGCAGAGACCGGCGTGCCGCGCGTGCTTTCAGCGGGGGCAAATTCAGGATCTTGCAAGAGCTGCTGACGGAGGTCGGGCGAAGCGTTTAGGAGAAACCACGCGGCGGGAGCAGGGGAAACAGCCACTTGAGCCTGGGTACGAGGGCGGAAGCCATGCAGTCCTCGGCGCGCGCGGTCGCAGTTTGAGCACCCGCAATTCCACTGCGGGAACCCACCGCCCGCGGCTGAGCCGAGGACCTTAATACGCATTTAAGAACTAGAGTTCAGCGTTGGCGTAGGAGCTGACTTCGCAGTTCAGGTCGACTACTTCATGCTGAGGTGTGGTCCATTCCATGGTCGTTCCTCCTAGATTATAGCCAAGAAACATCGCGCCAAAAACATCGGCGCAATCTCAAAAGTATAGCGCAACGGGCTTGCGGCGGGCAACTCCCATTTTGACAGCGAGTTAATTGCCCCATCCACGTCAGGGGAGCGCGGCTTCCGAGTCTTCCCAGAGCCCGGTGGGAAGCGCCAAATCACCCGCATGAGTCCCACAGGCACGTTATAATGACGCCGCATGAAGCCGGGCCAACAGAAACCTCTGTCGTGCGGGATGAAGTCAATCGCGGCGGGAAAATGCTTTGCGCTGTTGATGTTGCTGGCGGTCGCCGGGGCGCCGGTCGCAAAGGCACAGGGTGCGCGGGTTGAAGGCGTGGTACGCGATGCGACGGGTGCTGTTGTTCCCGGCGCACAAGTCGAATTGCGCACGAAATCCTATTCGATTCAGGAGACGACCGACGCGTCGGGTGCCTACGCATTCGAGAATGTCCAGGGAACAACTGGAACTATCTCCGTCAACGCCGACGGATTTCAGAAGACAGAACAAACGTGGACTGCTTCCGGGACTACGCCCGTTCGAGTAGACGTTGTCATCCGCCCTTCGTCCGTCTCCGAGAAAATCATCGTAACGGCTGCCCGCGCCCCGACTCGTCTCAATGAAACACCACTCAGCGACATTCAGCTCACCCGTGACGACCTGAAGGCCACACCGGCACTCACACTTGATGATTCTTTGCGACAGGTGCCGGGCTTCAGCCTGTTTCGTCGCTCGAGCAGCCGAATCGCGAATCCCACAACGATGGGGCTGTCACTCCGCGGGCTTGGAAGCGGGAGCGGCACCAGCCGCGCAGTCGTCCTCGAAGACGGCATTCCGCTGACCGATCCTTTCGGCTCGTGGGTTTATTGGGATCGCATCCCATCAGAATCGGTGTCGAGCATCGAAGTCGTGCAGGAGGGCGCATCGAGTCTCTATGGGAGCTCCGCTCTAGGCGGCGTCGTACAGTTCCTGACGCGTCCCGCTCATCCCGCTGGAATCTCGCTCGAGACTTCCTACGGAAACCAAAACACGCCCGACCTCTCGCTGTGGGCGGGAGGCCAGGCCGGCAAATGGGAGTCCACTTTTGGCGGCGAGTTGTTTCACACGGATGGGTACGTCCTCGTTCCTGAAGCCAGTCGGGGCAGCGTGGATACGCGGGCCGGCTCGCAACACGGCACCGCGGATCTGATGGTGGGACGCAAGATTGGGCAACAGAGCGAGATTTTCGCGCGTGGCTGGTATCTCGACGACACGCGCAAAAATGGAACTCCGGAGCAGAACAACGGCATCCGGCTCGTCCAGGGTGCGCTGGGTGCAAATCTGCAACTCGGCGAAATTGGCGCGGTCACGTTGCGCTTTTACGGTGAAGCGGAGACGTATCATCAAACGTTCTCTTCCGTGGGGACAGGCCGGAATAGCGAAATTCTCACGGACGAACAGGCGGTTCCCGCTCAGGGAGTCGGGGGTTCCGCCGTGTGGACGCGCAACCTCGGAAGGCGCCAGACGCTCGTCGCAGGACTCGACGAGCACGAGGAAATCGGCCACAGCAACGAGATTCTGTTTTCGGGCGTTACCGGAAATCACACGAAGAACACATTTTCAGGCGGACACCAGCGGACGATCGGCGTATTCGGTGAGGACATGATTCAGGTCGCGCCGCGCTGGATGCTGAGCCTCAGCGCGCGCTTCGACTACTGGCGCAACTCCGACGCGTTCTTGCGGTGCGTTCCGTTTGCCCTATCGTGCAGCCCACCGCTGACTTTGTACGCCGACCGCAGCTACGATGCCTTCAGTCCTCGGGCGACCTTGATCCACGAATGGAATTCGCACGTTTCCTGGTCCGCTTCCGTCTATCGCGCGTTTCGCGCGCCGACTCTGAATGAACTCTACCGCTCGTTTCGCCAGGGGACCGTTACGACCGATTCCAATCCGGACTTGCGCTCCGAGCGGCTCACCGGAGGTGAAGCCGGCATTGACGCCAAAGGGCTGAACGAGCGGCTCGAAGTCCGCGGAACGTTCTTCTTTAATGAAGTCATCAACCCGGTTGCGAATGTTCCATGTCCGCCACCACCCGCAACGCCCGTGCCCAACTGCGCTCTCGCATCAACGGGGACAACACAGCAGCGCCAGAATCTCGGCCGCACGTCGGCTCCCGGCTTCGAGATTGATGGCGTGGCTAACATTACCGCGCACACGCAGCTCGTCGTCGGATACCAGTTCGTGGATGCAACGGTGATCAGCTCGCCCAAGATCACGCCCTCGCTCGCCGGCAATTGGGTGGCACAGATTCCGCACAACGTGCTGACGTTTCAGGCGCGCTATACGAATCCGAGGCTCATCACGGCGTCGCTCGCAGGCCGCATGGTCGGCATGCAATTCGACGATGCGAACAACCAGTTTCCCATGAATCGGTTTTTTGTTTTGGACGCCATGGCGTCGCGCTCGATCGGCGCCGGAGTGGAAATCTTTGCCTCGGCGGAAAACCTCTTCAACGAGAAGTACCTCTTCGCTTTGCAGGGCGTACCCGAGCTCGGTCTCCCGATCGCGGCTCGCTTCGGGGTTCGAGTTCAACTCCCCAAGCGCTAACTCGGCGCGTGAATTCAAGATGGGCTGTCGCGATCCGTTGCGTCGATTCGCTAATGGGACGGCGTGAGGTCCGGCGGGGGGTATTCGGGCAGCTTGGCGTTCTTGGCGTCGGTGCGCTTCACTTCGAGATCGTCGAACAGGATCGAAGGGCTGATGACCGTGGTCGGCACGGCTCCCTCGCGGTTTCCGACGAGCGGATCGTTGCCGGCGGCGACCAGATCGTTGCGCAGCGCGCGCGTATCGAGCTCGTCGAAGACGGCGCCGCGGACCAGCTCCTGATGCCCGTCTTTCTCGTAGACGCGATAGAGGAGGCGCGGCTCGTATCCGGTCCCGCCCAACGTTTCGACGTAGTAGCCGAACGCCTTGTTTTCCTCGCGGCAGATGTCGAGCAGCTTTTGCTTTAGTTGCTCGGGCGAGAGCGGCTGTTTCGACTGCACGATCAGATTCCCGATATTGGGCGACGCGGACTGGCCCGGCGCAGCGCGGCCGTGGCCATTCGATTCCGGAAAATCGCGAATGGGCTCGCGACTCAGCAGGTAATTCACGAGCTCGCCGTCCTGGACGAGCGAGACTTTCGAGGCGTGGACGCCCTCGTCATCCGCATCGTAGCTGCCGATGAGAGTCTTGCCCGCGAAAGTCTTGAGCGTGGGATCATCTTCCACGGACAAGAAGTTCGGCAGGACGCGGCTCTTGTAATTCGAGGCATAGTCACCGACGGTGCGGGCGGACTCTCCCGGGCGCGGCCGCTTTCCCAGAACATTTCCGCCGACCATACCGTTGAAGACGTCGCTGGCAGCGTCCGCGGAGAAAAGAACCGGACCGCGATAGTCCTCGTCCACAACGGGAGCGTCGCGCAAATTCTTCAGCGTCTCGAGCACCTTCGCGGTGTTCGCCTGGAATTCCTCGGGCGTGGGCAATTCCTTGAGACTCGCGGCGGTGAAATAGGGCGAGCGTTCGAGGCGCATGCCATCGGCGGCTTGCGTGGAACCGTCTTCATTCAGGAAATAGACCGTGTAACCATCCCTCGTGATGGTCCCCTCAGTATTGACGAAATACTGGTTCACGGCGCGAAAGCGAGCCGTGGCCCAAAGCGATTGAATTTTCGGATCGGTGCGGAAAAGAGCCGTGGATTTTTCCAGGGTCTCGCGCCAGGGCTTGGGATCGAAATCGAGCTTCACGAGCGGCTCGATGGATTCGAGGGGCGGTGCGTGAGCAAAATCGTCGAATGGCTGGTCAGCGGAGTACTGGCGAAGCGCCGCCCTCTTCATGGCGAGCGATTCACTGGCGGCCTTGTAGGCGCTGTCGGTTGCCGTCCACAATTGCCAGCGCAAGGCGATGGGATCGTTATCAATCGGCCCGAGGGTCGCAACGCCGATACCTGGACCGAAGTAGCTGTCCTGCTTGTAGTCTCCCACGCGCACGACCACGCGAACGGTGCGCGCGTGGCTGCGCTGCTCCTGGAGCAAAGCTCCAAACGCGGCTTGGGCGTCGTACTGTTCGACATCCGACACGCGGTATTCGATGTAGTACGGCGCGGGAACGTTATCCATTTTGAGATGCGATTTCGAGCGATCGAGCTCTTCGCGCATGGCCCGCAGCACGGGATCGGACGACGCGGCGGCCGCCGAAGAGGAACTCGCGGATGTGGCGCCTTGCTGACCGCGGGCAGGCGCGCCACAGAGCATCGGAAGCAAAAACAAAAACCACGGCAGCGGCAAACGCAGGCTTCTGATCGTCTGTTTCGTCATGGCTTGGTTACCGGGGCGGGCGCGGCGTTGCTGGTCGAAACCGGCGTCATGTTTTCAAATCCGGGAGGCGGCAGAATCGGCGGCCTCTGCGTGCCCTTGGCGCGTTTCTGGACTTCGATTTCGGAAAAGAGCATGGCCGGGGCGGCGGCCGCGACCGGAATTTGCCCGGACTCCGCGCCGCAAACTCCGTTGAATACCTGAAGCGTGTCTCCGGTCAGGATGATGGTGTTGAGAGAAAGCAGCGGCGTGCCGACAATGTCCACGCCACGCACGAGCTCGTCGGGCCGGCCGTCGGGATACACGCGCCAAACCATCACGGGGATCACCTGAAACGCCTGCGGGAGCGCTCGCGTGGTCAGCGTAAAGCCGCCCTGAATGTCCTCGAAGTAGAGGCCGTAGGGCTTGCCTTGGCGCTTGATCTCGTCGATGAATTTCAGCCGCAGCTCGGAATCCTTTACGGTCTTCGTGGACGTGACGATCAGATTGCCCTGCCGGCCCGTAGGCATCAGGCCGGGCTGCCGGCGGCCGTGGCCGTTGGAATGATCGAAGTTCGTGATGGGCATCCGCGACATCAGGAAGTTTTTCAAAATGCCGTTATCCACGGCGTTCACGCGCGCGGCCGGAACGCCTTCGTCATCGTAATCGTAGGAGCCAGCGAGCTTCACTCCGTTCAGCTCTTTCATGGTCGGATCATCCACGACGCTCAGGAACGCGGGCAGGACCTGCTGATTCACTTTCTTCGTGAACGTCTGGCCTTCTCTCTCATCTCGCTGGCGGTGTCCCTCGAGCCGGTGACCGAGCACTTCGTGGAAAAACACGGCAGCCGCTCTGCCGGAAAGCATCGCCGGACCCGCATAGGGCTCGGCGGCAGGCGCGGAACGCAATGCCTTCAAGTCGGCCGAGATTTTGTCCACCTTCGCCATGAGCTCCGATTCCGAGGGAAGCTGATCGGGTGAAGCGGCTTGAAACGTTTCGACGCGAAGCAGATCCATTCCGTCGTCAGCGCGCGTTTCCGCTTCGATTACCAGGCGAGCGGTCGCGGAGGATTGCTCGAGGGCGGCGCCTTCGCTCGTCGCGAGGTAGGAGCGGCTGGCGCCGTCCTGCAGAAGCACAACCGACGAATACACGTCGGGATACCTCAAGAATCCGGCGGAGACCCGCCGGACGCGATCTTCCCAGAGCTTTGCATCGCGCACGGCTTTCGGCGACGATGCGCCCGCATATGTTTTCGCTGATTCCTGGGAAAAATCCGGGGACTTATCCTCTTCCGCGGATTGAACAGCCTGATTGGTCTTCACGCGCAAAAAAGCCGCCGAGGCCTGCTGATATTCGCGATCGGTGAGCAGCCAGAGCATGCGCGCGATGGCATCGGGATCGTCCCGCAGGGGAAGCGCGCCGGATGTGATTCCGGAGGGGCGGCTCTGGGAGTGCGTGTTGTCGAGGGCCGAGGAGCCGACGCGCATCATTACGTCCGCCTGGCGGCGATGAACGCTTGTCGAGGCAAGCAGCCCCCCGCCGGAACCGGCTATCGTCGCGCCGTCTCCATCGGAAACCGCGTAGCTCAGATAATACGGAGCGGGATCCGATTTCGCGAGCGACGATGTGGCGCGCTGCAATTCGCGCTGCATCGTCTGGAGCAAGATATCGGGGCGCGGCGGTGAGGAAAGCGCAACCAATGGAATGCCGCACAGGAGCAGAAGAGAGCTAACCGTGGCTCGAAAATGGAGAGATTTCATCTGAATCTTCGACGATCTCTACGAAATGCCAATCTAACATACATGCCCGGCGGCCCGACGGCAAAACCGGACAGGTGTGCCGCGGCGTAACTCAGTCCGCCGAAGAGGATCTTTCGAGCTTCATTTGGCGCTCGTACGGCGCACCTTCTAGAAGCAGGATGGCGATGAGCCCGCCAATCGCCAGAATTGCCGCGACAGCGTACGCCGCCCCCGGCGAGATGCGAGGGACGAGAATGGCAAGGCCGCCGAACACCGCGGCCAGGCAATAAAGCACGAGCACGGCGCCTCGATGGCCCAGTCCGATGTTGGAGAGACGGTGCGCGGTATGGTCCTTGCCGGGTGACGTGAAGGGCAGCAATCCGCGGCGCGCGCGGGAGATTGATATGAGAGTCGTATCGAAAATCGGCACGCCGAGAATAAGGACCGGCACGAGCCACGTGACCGGGAAGTGCGACCCCTCCGGGCGAATCTTCAGGCCGAGCGTGGCCATCAGGAATCCGAGGAACATCGCCCCGCCATCGCCCATGAAGATTTTCGCGGGGTTGAAATTCCAGCGCAAAAAGCCGAGCGCGGCGCCCAGCGTAGCCGCGCCGAGCGTGCGGACCATGGTCTGCCCATCGAGGCCGGCGGACAGCGTGAAGAAACCCGCGGCCACGGCGGCGATTCCGGCGCAGAGACCGTCCATGTGGTCGAGAATGCTGAAGGACGCGGTGATGCCCACGACCCAAACGACCGTCAGGCAACCGTCGAGCGCGATGCCCGCGGTTCCGGGAACGAGTTCAGAGAAAAACTGAGCGCGAATTCCGGAGACGAGCAGAAACAGCGCGGCCACGGGCATCCCGATGAACAGCTTGACCTGGTGATGAAGCAAGCCTCCGTCGTCGAGCAATCCGACCATCGCAAGCAGCGTGGCGCCAGCGAGAATTCCAGCCATCTGCTGATGCGGCGCGCCGCGGAGCGTGAACAGAAGCGCGAGCACGAATCCGAGATAGATGGCCGTTCCGCCGAGCAGCGGAATGGGCCGGACATGGACTTTGCGCGGGCCGGGATGGTCCACCATACCGTAATGCAACGCGAAGCGGCGAATCGGGATCGTCAAAAGAAGCGAGCCGACGAGGGCCACGGCAAAGGCAATCAGATCGGCGGGGATGGTCATCGAGCGAAATTGCGGCCCACCGACTGCGATCCGAGGAAATCCGCAGAGCGGGCCGGCAAACTTTTCTTACAATTCCGAGCGCGCTCCATGGGAGTCGCGCGCCACTTCTTCGATGATTTCGACAAAACGCTCAAGTTGAGTAACTCTAGCATATTTTTTTGACGTTTCTCGCGCGCGGCGGCCCATCTCGGCGAGCCTGGAAGGATCGCCGCGCAGTTCGCGAATCGCAGAGGCCACAGCAGCCGGATCGTCCGGGTCAGCTGCCAGGCCGCATCCGGATTCGACGACGACGCTCGCCGCATCACTTGCTGCCGGGGCCACCGCGAGCACCGGGCGCCCCGCCGCGAGAATCGAGTACAGCTTGCTGGGGACGACAATGCCCTCCAGACCGCGGCGTATGGTGACGACGTGCACGTCGCCGGCCGCCATGACCTGCGGCACTTGCTCGACGGGGCGGAACGGCAAAAAGCGAACGTTCGGCGAATTCGACGCGGAAGCCTGAAGCGCCCCGCGGTTTGCCCCGTCTCCTATGAACACCAAGGCGGTGTTTTCGTTGCCCAGAATTTCCGCGGCCTTGAGCAGGGTGTCCCAGGCGCCGTAAAACCCCAGATTTCCAGCATGCACGACCACAAACGGGAAGCCGCAGCGGATTTCCCGGATGGCATTTTGCGCAGTCGCGTCGTTTGACTCCGGCGAGGTTAGCGGAAGCGTTGTGCCATTGCGTACGACTACGACCTTTTCGGGAGGGACTCCCTTGGCGAGGATGCGGCCGCGCATGTCGTCGCCGATCACGATCACGCGAGCGGCCTGCTGGAGCGCGCGGCGATGCATTTTTTCCCAGCGCCTTACCCAAAAGCCCGGACGTACGATATCGCCGCCGACAGCCATGTCCGGATAGAGGTCCTGTACGTTGTAGACGAACGGGCGGCCGAGCCTGCGCGCGACAAAAGCGGCAGCGATGCCCGCGACGGGAGGGTCCGTCATTGATAGGACGATGTCCGGACAGAGCGCGATGGCGCGGGGAACCGCGAGGGCAAGGTAGGTTAAATAGTTCGAGACGCGGCGACGCATCTGGTGGCGCGGATAGTCGGTGGAACCGACACGCTCGACGGTGACGCCATTGCGCATGTCGCGGCGGAGAAAAGCGAACGGGTAAAACTCATCGGGATCGTACGAGGGGCGTCCGGCGACGACCGTTACCTGGTGGCGCTGGACGAGGGCTTCGGCAACTTGCGCCGCGATCTTCGCCGTGGCAGAGGTATCGGGCGGATAGTATTCGTTGAAAAGCAGAATGTGCATGCGTTTCTATTTCGCGGGCTTGGCAAATCTCTCGCCGGGCTCTTCGCGAGCGATTGCGGGAGATTTCTTCTCCAGGACGTAATTGCCCATCACGAGGACGTCCATTTGCGTGCGGCGGAAACAATCCAGCGCCTCTTCAGGGCGGCAGACAATGGGCTCGTTGTCGTTGAACGACGTATTCAGCACCACCGGCACGCCGGTAAGATTGCCGAGCTTGCGAAGAAGCTTCCAGTACAGAGGATTGGCCGAGCGGCTGACGGTCTGCAGGCGCGCGGTGCCGTCCACATGCGTGGGCGCCGGGATGATCGCGCGCATCTCCGGGCGCACCGGATAGGCGAACGTCATAAAAGGCGAAGGGTGCGTCTTCTCGAAGAATTCGCCGACGGCTTCCTCGGTGATGGATGGCGCAAAGGGACGAAAGATCTCGCGGTGCTTGATGCGGCGATTTAGGATGTCCTTCATCTCAGGCCGGCGAGGGTCGGCCAGAATGCTGCGATTGCCGAGCGCGCGCGGCCCCCATTCCGCGGCGCCCTGAAACCAGCCCACGATTTTTCCCGCCGCAATATGGACGGCGGTCGCTTCGACAAGAGCGGCCTCGTCGAGGTCCGCGATTTCGGCGTCGCCGGAGGAGGAGGCGCTATCGATTACCTGGCGCACTTCCGACGCTGAAAACTGCGGGCCCCAGTAGGCGTGGTCCATGGTGAACTCGCGCGGACGGCCCAGGACCTGGTGGTTGACGGCGAAGGCCGCGCCGACGGAAAGGCCGGCGTCGCCGGCCGCGGGCTGCACGAAAACACGCTCGAAGGGCGCCGCGTCAAACACTTTTGAATTGGCGACGCAGTTGAAGGCCACGCCTCCGGCCAGGCACAGGTTCTTTTCTCCGGATTCCCTGGCAAGCCCATTCCAGCAGGACGCGAGAACTTCTTCGAGAGCCGCTTGCATGCTCGCGGCGATATTGTGATGCCTTGCGGTGAGCGGTTCTTCCGGCCGGCGAGCGGGACCCAGGCGCTTTTCGAGATAGGAAGAAAAAATCCGACCGAGCACCGGCGTGCTATTCGCGTCGCGCCAGGTCATGTCGGAGCCTTGCGTCTGATGCGTAAAATATTCGAGGCCCAGCCGAAACGCAAGCGGGCCGTGGGCGCGCACGATGCGGCGAAATTCGCCGAGGAATTCCGGCTGTCCATAGGCGGCGAGGCCCATGACTTTGTATTCGTCGCCGAACTTCCAAAAGCCGAGATATTGCGTGAGGGCGGTGTAGTACATGCCGAGCGAATGAGGGAACGCGACTTCGCCGAGAACGCGCATGCGCGGGCCCTCGCCCACGGCGCACATGAAGCTCGCAAAATCGCCGAGGCCGTCGGCGGAGAGCACAGCGGAGCGCTCGAACGGCGAAACAAAAAAAGCGCTGGCCAGATGCGCGCGATGGTGCTCGATGCGATGGAATTGAGCGCGAATGCCCTCCGGCGCGAGCTCGAACGCGGCGGCAAGATCCTCGCGAATGCCGGCGAACCGCTTCATCACGCGCAGGCGATCGAGCGCGAACCGGGGCATGCGCGCGGCGTAGCGAAGCTTCGTCCCCAAGCGTGCCCAGGGGTCGCGCGGAATGGCGATGTGGTCCACTTCCGTCAACTTCGCGCCGGCTCGATCGAGGCAAAATCGAATCGCGCGAGCGGGAAGGCCGGCGGCGTACTTGACGCGATTGAGACGCTCTTCCTCGACGGCGGCGATCAGGCGTCCGTCCACCACAATGGCCGCGGCGGCGTTGGCGTGATAGGCGTTGATTCCCAGGATGATCATCGTTTATTGGATGCGGCGCTCACGATAAAGCGATAGCGGCAGACTTCCGGCAGTCAGCGCCACTCGCATTGCTTCGTGTGACGTTTCGCTTCACCCATTCATTCAAGACGTAAAGGCTCCAGGGACGCGACCACGTCGTGCGGCCTGCGAGATAATCTCTCCAAACCGACTGCGCGAATTCTCCGCCGAGCTGCGATGCGAGGGCTGGCGACCAATCCGCAAGTCCCGCCGCGACGCGCTTTCCGAGCGCTCCGCGAAACCAATTCTCCCATGGAAAGGTGAAGGTGCGCTTTCGCTGCGCGACGATTTCCGCGGGCAGAAGATCGGCAAGCGCCTCGATCAGGAGAGCCTTGGGCCGCGCGGAGCCGCGCTTCGCGGTCTCAGGAAGCGACAAAACGTATTCGACGAGCGGCGCATCCAGGAACGGCACGCGGACTTCGAGCGAATGGCACATGCTCATGGCGTCGGTATCGCGCAGAAGCGTATTCAGCATGTAGGAGCGTAATTCGAGCCAGGAGATTCCCGTGAATTCATCCATCGAGCTCGCGCGGCGGGAGGAATCGGAAAGCCATTGCCACCAAGGTGAGATGCTCCACGAGGACGCAATCTCCGCGCAGCCCGGAGGCGACCACCTGCGGCGTGAAAAGCAGGCGGGTGAAGAAATATGCGTGCGGCAGCGAGTCCGGATCGAGAAAAGCCGCCGATGCCTTGCGAGACGCGTCGGGAGAGGAGCCAAAGACATTCGTGCGGGCCAGCACGGCCGAAATAGATGCGCGAAACGGGCGGGGCAAAAAGCGCGCGGCCGCGGCTGCGAGCGCAAGTTTCGAGGTCGAGCGAAACGAGCTATAGCCGCCGAAGATTTCATCGCTGCCCAAGACCCGAGAGCGCGACTTTCAAGCCCTGCCTGGCGCGCCGCCCAGGAGACAAAATATGTGTTGATGCCGTCCATGCTGGGCTGATCGAATCCCGTGATGGCTTCATCGAGCCGGGCAAGCATTTCCCGATCGGAGAGCGTCAACTCGGTGTGCTCGGTTCCGAGGCGGCTGGCGGTGCGGCGGGCAATTTCGGCTTCGCTGAATTCGGCGTCGGCAAACGCGACCGTGAACGTGTGGATTCCCGCGCGGGCGCGGCTGGCGAGCGCGGCAATGGCCGTGGAGTCGAGACCGCTGCTCAGGAACACGCCGACGGGAACATCGGCGACGAGATGCGTGGCGACAGCGTCTTCCAGAAGCGCGCGAACGCGCTGTCGCTGGAGAAGGCGCCGGTTCGGGCGCGGCGCGCGGCGCATCCCAATAGCGCACCGGGGCTGGAGCGCTGACCGACACGGCGGCGCGGACGCTCATCGAGTGGCCCGGCGGAAGCGAGGACACGCCTTCGATCAAAGTCAGCGGTTCGCAGACCGAGCCGAAAAGCAAGTAAGCGGGAATCGCCGAGGGAGAGATGCACGCGGGAACACAGCCGCTCGCCAGAAGCGCGCGCACTTCCGAGGCGAAAAGCAGTTTGCGATCGACCAGCGCGTAGTAGAGCGGCTTGATACCCATGCGGTCGCGGGCCAGGAAGACGCGGGCCGCCCTTCCGCCGCGACCCTGCGGCATCTCGACGACGGCAAACGCGAACATTCCGTGCAGGTGCTCGGCGCAACGCTCGCCCCATTCCTCGTACGCATGGACGACGACTTCCGTATCGGAGCGCGTGCGAAATTTGTGACCGGCGGACTCAAGCTCCGCGCGAAGACTTTTGAAATTGTAGATCTCGCCGTTGTAGACGACCGCGAGGGTGCCTGTTTCGTTCCAGACCGGCTGGCTGCCGCCGGACAGGTCGACAATACTGAGGCGGCGCATCCCTACGGCGACGGGCGAGACGAGCAGAATTCCTTCCTCGTCCGGGCCGCGATGGACCATTGCGGCCATCATGCGGCGCACGACGGACTCGCCCGACTCCCGCGATTCGATTCCGACGACGCCGCAGATTCCGCACATCAGAGGCCCGCTTCCCGAAACGAAATTCGGGCGATCGTCGCATCCAAAAGCTGTAACTCCTCCGCGCGGCTTCGGGCTTGGTTGTAAACCATGAGCGTGTGGCCCGCTTTGGTCAGGTTGCGAGCCATGACCGAGCCCATGTTTCCCAGGCCAACGAAACCTACTCTCAATTCCTGAATTCCTCTTCTTTCTTCAGTGCGTGGCGATTCGCTCGCCGCTTTTCGCTTGTTGCACATCGGGCCGCCAGCCAAGCTCGGCAAGGATCCGGCTGCCAGAACGAGAGAGCTCGGCTTTCACTCGATCGAGATCGCGGAACAGCAACCTGCCGTCCCGCTTGCGCCATTCGCCGGCAACCATGACCGAGTCAATGTTCGCCAGATTCGCTTGCATGACCACCGTCGCCACGGGATCGTGGACCGGCCAGAGATTCAGCGCGTCCGCACGGATGAACACGAGGTCGGCCTGCTTGCCTGGCGCGATTGAGCCGATACGATCCTGCATACCGAGCATTCGCGCTCCTTGCACGGTGAGCCAAGAGAGGGCCTCGCGCACGGGAATCGTGGACGTTTCGGGAATGGCTCCGGTGGCGGCTCGGCATGCAGCGTTGTCCAAGGCGCGCTGGTGAGAGAGTGCGATTCGAGCAACGGTCAGCATGTCTCCGGAGATCACGCTTTCGAGATCCACGCCCAGCGACGGCGCGGCTCCCAGCTTGCGCAGGCGCCCGGTAATCGGATGGCCGTGGCCCTGGGCCATTTCGATTTCGGGCTCAACCGAGAACGTAACGCCGCGATCGACAAAGCGCGACAGCTGATCATCCGAGAGGTCGTTTCCATGCACGATATTCACAAAGTCGCCGACCAAACCTTCCTGCTCGAGGACGTCCCAGCCTTTCGGAGTCTTCGCAGGCCCGCCGCCTTGGTGCATCGATGCGACCAGGCCAAACTCGCGCGCCAGTCGGAAATCGTGGAGCGCGACGTCGAGCGTCGAGTAGTGCGGACCCAGGATCGCCAGTCCGAGCGTGAGCAGCTGGTTCCGCGAACCGAACGGGCCACGCAGCAACCGTTCGACCTCGCTCCTTGGATGCGGAATCTCGGAGAAATGCGGCTCACCCGGCTTGGGATCGGGTTTCGGCGAGCCGTGGAAGAAGGCGGCGCGTATCCCGGATTCCTGCAAAGCCTCGATCGCGGCGTCGGTGTGCGCCGGGGTTGGATTATTGTGGCACCAATCAACCAGCGTAGTGGTGCCGCAGTTCAGCTGATTCAAAGCGCCGGCAAGAGTGGCAATGCGGATATCGTCGGGAAGGAATCGTGTCGCGAGGCCGGCGTGGACCCAGCGAAAATATTCAAGGAGCGTCCAATTCGAGGAGATCGCTCGCAGCCCCGTCTGCCAGGTGTGCATGTGAGCGTTCACCAAGCCGGGAATAACGATGAACGCACGGCCATCGAAGATCTCGGCGTCAGCAGGATTAATGCGCGGGCCAATAGCCGCGACCTGCTTGCCTTCGATCAGAATATCGCCGGGCCACAGATCCCCTGATTGGGGATCCATGGTGATCACGGTGGCATTCTGAATCAGCAGTCTTCGCATGCGTTGTCCGTTCTGTGCTGCCACTCGATCCAGCGACCGGGTAAAGCTTTGCTAAACCTGAAATTGATTGACCGAAATCCGCGACCAGCCTTCAAAACATCGCACGAGAATTTCTTTATCACAAAGAATCCAAAGATGATACCGGAGTTCGTTTTGTAGTTCTTGTTTTCGTGAAGGCGAAGTTCGCGCCCGACGGCAAGCGGGCGTCTCTGGCGCGACACTTACTATATATAGTAGGTAGAGAAGATGATGCCTCACTTCGAAGAAGATCCGGACCAGTGGATCGCGAGCAGCGAATTCCCTCTTTCCTAGCGCATTGCATCATTTGCGTCGCACCCAAGGCCAAATCATACATAGCGAGGATGAGGCGACGAATATTGCAATTCATCGGAAGACGAAGACACGAGGTTGGTCCTTCGTGTGGAAACGCTTTCCAATGCTTGAACTACCGATCTGTGGAGATTATCGTTGCGGATTTCCTAGCATATAAGACAGTCGCCGGGGCCGGTTGCGTCGCTGGAGAGCTACTTCGCGGAGGACGTTTGGTACGTGGACTTTGACCGGAAGAGGATAGGACGGCTAACTCCTGATAAGTTCTATAAAAGGGGAAGTCAAGAAAAAACACTTCTCCGCTGGCTGGAGTTTTCTTGCTTCCAGCCCACTCGATGAGCAGGATCTGTTCTGACTTCTGCGCCAGGGCTCGGTTGCTGGACACTGTGGCCCAGCGATGGGGGGTTTCTCTACCAGCGGTTTTCATCACCTATTCGCAACGAAGCCTGTCTGTTCCGAAACCAGCAAAGCAGAACCTCGGTCAGTTGGCGACCATAGTTCTATCCGGGACTCGTGGCCCATAGCTTTTTCTGGTTATCCGAGAGGGCCTAGGGTCGGATGTGAGACTCGGTGCCCGAAGCACGCAGCGCCTAACTAATCGGCTGAGACTCGCTCTCGAACCAGAGTGTCTCGAGAACCCCACGGCCACCGCCAGAGAAGATCCCCAGGGATGGAGCGGACTCGCTCAGAGACACTCAAGCTGTTTGTGGTTTCAGATGTTGGGCGTCGAAGCACACTCCTCTCTTCCACACGATCAGAACGATGGTGGCAATCTTCCTGGCCAAGGTCAGCCGCGCCATTTCCGGCTGCATGCCCTTAGCCAACAATTCCGCATAGAACTCCGCGAAGGGACCGGGCTTGGTCGCGGCGACGATCGCTGCTCCCTTGAATAGATTTTTCAGATCATGATTGTAGTTTCTGTTTAGCCCGCGAATCTCGACGTGCTTCTTCCGTTCGAGCTGTCCTTTAACAACTGGTGATCGGCGCTGCTGCTGCGTTTCGATGCCAACACCGCCATAGGTCCATAGCTGTCGCTTGGTGCGGAACCGGTGCGGGGTCTGCAGAATGCCCAGCAACCTGCCGCTCGGATCGGACCGATCGAGGGGATTCCGCAGAGCCGTTTCCAGGCCTGATGCTTCTTGCTCTCCGCCAACAGATCCCGCCGCACCTCCTGGCGCAGACATCGCAGCGCATCAGCTGCTGGTAGTAAAACTCCGCTCGCCGGCGCACTCCTGGTTCATTGATTTTCGCGAGCCACGCGGCACGATGGCGCGGCGCATAGACCTGCTTGCCGGTACAGGGGATGGCCCAACTGCGATAGATGGCCTTCACCCGGGTCATCACCCGGCTGAGATCTTGGGTGATGGTCAGATAACTGCGCACCAGTTCCTTCAAGGTTCGCAGGCCGTGGTCTCCGTGATAGACCGAGCGCAGTTGGTTGTTGTGCAGCAGTTCGGCCAGCTTCCGGGCTCAACGCGGTCATTCTGGTTGCCTTCCTGCACAAGGCATTTCGACGCGGATCGCAGACCACCACCTTCGTGACATGAGGCTTCAGGAGGTCGTACAACCAGGCCGCCCAGGTTCCTTCCTCAAACGTGACGTGCACGTCTCCGCGCAGCCCGTCGATAAACTGCAGAATCATGCTCGCTTTGGTCTCGATGACACATTCCATCACGATCTTTCCGGCAGCATTCCTGACGCGATCGAAATACTTTCCTTGTGCACGTCCATGCCGATATATTTAGCGCTGGTCATAAAGGGTGTTCCTTTCTGGAGGAGTTGAGAGCACTCAAAACCTACTCCAAAAGGGGCGCCCTTTTATATTGCGTCGGATTACTGCACAAGTTTGGCCTAGTACCGCGCCTCTCGGGTTAATGAACGAGCAAGTGGGCAAAATTCCTGGGATTCTCCGCCGCGTTCGGTCCGACAAGGAGCATTGCTGACGCGCATCTCGGAGACTACAGTAAGGGTCGTTCGAGGCGAGGCGTAGACCAAGATGACTACAGACAGCGCGCGGAATCCGATTGGGTCTCTGTCGTTGGTTGAAACTCGGAATTACACAGGTGCGCTGGCCGTAGTTACCACGCTGTTCTTCATGTGGGGATTTCTTACCTCCCTGAATGACATTCTGGTGCCGCATCTCAAGTCGATCTTTGACCTGAACTATGCTGAGGTCATGCTGATTCAGTTTGCGTTCTTTTCTGCATATTTCTTTTTTTCACTCCCCTCCGGAAGATTGATTGACTGGATCGGCTACAAGAAGGCCATGGTCGTCGGCCTCTTCACGATGGGATTGGGGGCGTTGCTATTCGTCCCGGCCGCGAGCGCTCCTTCGTTTCCTCTTTTTCTTGCGGCGTTGATGATCCTGGCGGCCGGAATCACCGTTCTACAAGTGGCCGCAAATCCATACGTCACAGTGCTCGGACCGACAAAGACCGCATCCAGCCGTTTGAACCTCACTCAAGCTTTCAATTCCCTCGGGACAACCGTCGCGCCCTACTTTGGGAGTCTCTTCATACTTAGCGCGGCGCCAAAGGCGACCGACGAAATACGACGGATGTCCGAGCAGACACTGCACGCGTATCGTTTGCAGGAAGCGTCGTCCGTAAAGCTCCCGTATCTAGGATTGAGTTTAGCGCTGATCCTTTTGGGAGTGTTCATCGCGGCAAGACGGCTGCCGGCGATCCCTGAAGCGGTGAGGAGCAGTTCGTCGCGAGACGTGAGAGAAAGTGCTTGGAAGCATCGGCATCTGTTGCTTGGAGCCATCGCGATCTTCGTCTATGTCGGAGCGGAGGTTGCAATCGGAAGCTTTTTGGTCAACTACCTTGGCCAGCCGACGATCGGAGATATCCCGGCGAACAGAGCGGCTCGCTTCGTTTCGCTCTACTGGGGCGGCGCAATGCTTGGACGATTTATCGGGGCGGCAGTTTTGCAGAGAGTGCGGACGGGAATGGTCTTGGCAGCGGCCGCGATCGCGGCATGCCTGCTGGTGCTCACTTCCGTCGTTACAACGGGACACACCGCTATGTGGAGCATCCTGCTCGTGGGGCTTTGCAATTCGATCATGTTTCCGAGCATTTTCACTCTGGGCGTTGCGGAGCTGGGACGATTGACCGGAGACGCTTCCGGAGTCCTGGTGATGGCGATCGTTGGGGGCGCAATCATCCCGGAAATCCAGGGAGCGCTGGCGGACCGTATCGGAATTCAACACGCATTCATTCTGCCGGCGGTATGCTATCTCTACATTCTCTACTACGCGCTCAAAGGGTCGCAATCCGCTGTTAGCGCAGGGAGCTGAATCGTTCAAGAGACCGGCCTCGCGTTGCTCATCGGGTCGACTGCCGCGAGTCACAACCAACTGGGGGGGCGATGAACGATCGTTCACGCAAAGTGCAGCACGGAATCTCCATATTCGGCCGCCAGATCGCGTGCCTCCTGCTGTTGTTGCTCGGTGGCATGCACGCGCCCGCACAATCGGGATCGTCGGCGCAGTCCGACGCAGACCGCCGCGTGGAAACGATCCTTTCCAAATTGACACTGGAAGAAAAAATCGATTTTCTGGGCGGCACAGACGGATTTTTTGTGCGTGCAATGCCGGATTTGGGCGTACCACGCCTACGCATGGCCGACGGCCCGATGGGCGTACGGAATTTCGGCCCGGCTACGACAATGGCCGCCGGCATCAATCTTGCGGCCACGTGGGACCCGGAGCTGGCTCAGCGCGTCGGCAATGAAATCGGGCGCGACGCGCGCGCCAAAGGTGTCAATTTCCTTCTTGGGCCCGGCCTGAACATCTACCGCGCTCCCATGAACGGCCGGGACTTCGAGTACTTCGGCGAGGACCCGTTTCTCGCGTCGCGCATAGCGGTCGGCTACATCGATGGAGTGCAAAGCCAGGGCGTTAGCGCTACGGCCAAACACTTCATGGCCAACAATTCGGAATTCGACCGCCACAATACAGATTCAATTATCGACGAACGCACGATGCGTGAGATCTATCTTCCCGTGTTTGAAGGGGCGGTGAAAGATGCGCACGTCGGCGCCGTCATGAACTCCTACAACCTTGTAAACGGCGCTCATATGACGCAGAACCGGCAACTGGACACGGAGATCCTCAAGAACGAATGGGGGTTTCAGGGTGTGCTCATGTCCGATTGGTTCTCAACGTACGATGGGGTGGCCGCCGCCGACAGCGGTCTCGATTTGGAAATGCCTTCGGGCATGTTCATGAACCGCGAAACACTTCTTCCGGCCGTGCGTGATGGCAAGGTGTCCGTGGCGACGATCGACGACAAGGTCCGCCGCATTCTACGGCTCGCCGCTAGGTCGCATTGGCTTGACCGCGATCAGACAGACGCCACCATCCCCCGATACAACGCGGAGGGCCGCGAAGTGGCCCTCCACGCCGCTCGTGAGGGTATGGTGCTGTTGAAGAACGATGCGGACGCACTGCCTTTGGACAAACACGCGATCAAGTCCGTGGCTGTAATTGGGCCCGATGCCTATCCCGCCGTACCCGTCGGAGGCGGCAGCGCGGGCGTGCGGCCCTTCGCCGCCGTCAGCTTTCTCGAAGGCATCGCCAACGAGCTCGGACCTGGGGTGCACACCTACTATCACCGCGGTATTCCGAGCTTGATCGAATTGGCGCAGAACACGAGTTTTGCGACGAAGGAATCGGGAGGCGAACCCGGTCTGCTGGCGGAGTATTTCTCCAACGAGAATCTGGAGGGTGACCCGTTCAGCCGCCGCATTGACGTGCACATCAACTTTGGCTCGGTTTCCAACGCGGAGTTGAGCTTCAGACCAGCTGAGTATCCAGCCAACGCCGGATCGGTCCGCTGGACGGGTTACTACACGGCCCCGAGTGGTGGGGCGTACGATTTATTCGTGCAATCGACGGGCGAGGCGGGCGGCTACTATCGCGTCTACCTTGACGACAAGCTGGTGCTCGACGACTGGCGTGTCGCACGAGAGCTGGTTGGTTTTTTCACACTGACGCTCGATTCCGGACCCCACAAAGTTATCGTTGAGCATCGCGGCGTGCCGGGTTTTCTCGGAATGAGATTTCGGTTTGGAATCGTGCGCCAGGATGATTACGTTGATCCCGCAGCTGAAAAAATCGCGGCGTTAGCCGACGCCGTCGTGGTTGCCGTTGGTTTTGGCCCGGAGACTGAAAGCGAGGGCGCCGATCGCACCTTTCGACTACCCCCGGGGCAAGACCAGCTGATCCAGAGAATCGCCGCCGTCAACAAACGCACCATCGTCGTGATTACTTCCGGTGGCGGAGTGGATATGAACGGCTGGATCGATCGAGTGCCAGCCCTGCTCCAATCGTGGTATGCCGGACAGGAAGGCGGCACCGCCCTCGCCGGGGTCCTGTTCGGCACCGTCAATCCGTCCGGCCGCTTGCCAGTTAGTTTCGAGCGGCACTGGGAAGACAACCCTGCGCACGACAGCTACTATCCGAAAGAGGGGACCGCTCGTGTGGAGTACAAAGAGGGAGTTTTCGCAGGTTATCGAGGATACGAACACAACGGTACGAAACCGCTTTTCCCTTTCGGCTACGGCCTTTCCTACACCACATTTCGCTATCGGAATCTTTCGATCCGCCCGGTCAGCGCTGGAGTGAGCCCGACCCGCGCAGCCGGCTCGAGTCTGCGCTATGAAGTATCTTGGGATGTGACCAACACGGGAAGTCGGGACGGTGCCGAAGTTGGCGAAGTTTACGTGGGCGAAGCCCATCCTGCGGTGCCGCGCCCGGCGAAAGAGCTGAAGGGTTTTGCACGGTCTCCTTGCCTCCCGGTGCCACACAGCGAGTCAAAGTCTCACTGGATAGCCGCGCATTCTCCTATTTCGATGTGGGCGCGCACGAATGGCGCGCGGACCCGAATGAATTCACGATATACGTCGGCCGTTCGTCGAGCAAATCGAGCTGAAGGGAACGGTTATTGACGCGTGTGGGGGTGGGGTGCAGGCCGTAGTGCCGCCGCCCAACGTAGCTGCGGTGACATCCGGATGCTTCCGCAAGACTTTTCACGTGCCCCAAACGAATCCAAGTTTCGACAGACGCAGAAGATCTCAATCGGTTAACCGGACGTGTTGCTCCTATTACCCACTTGTCCAGTAAGCGTTAATCAGGCACTGAGTCGATGGGCTTGTGATAGAACCTTCTATCAACAACCCGCCACCCACAAGAGCCCTGGGATTACAGGGAGTTCGACGGGCTGAGAAGATCCAGAACGAGGCGAGCTAGGGCGACGACCGGGCGGACCGAACCGCAGCGGCAAGTTCCCTGAGCAATTGCAGAGTTTCATCCCATCCGATACAGGCGTCGGTAATACTCTGTCCGTACACCAACGATTTCCCGGGAACCAGCTTCTGTGCTCCAGCGACCAGATTGCTTTCCAACATCACACCGATGATGTGCCGGTTTCCCGTGGTGATTTGCCCTACAACGTCGCGGCACACGAGGCCCTGCCTCGTATAATCCTTGTTGCTGTTGGCGTGGCTGCAATCGATCATCACGTGCGGCGGCAGCCCCGCATCCTCCAACTGCCTGCACACCTGGGCGACGGAATCGGCTGTGTAGTTCACCGTTCTTCTTCCACCGCGCAGGATAACGTGACAATCCGGGTTGCCGGTGGTCACAAAGATCGCCGATTGTCCGTTCTTCGTGTGGCCGAGAAAGGTGTGCGGTTGGGCAGCTGATACAACTGCCTCGATGGCGACCTGAACGTCCCCGGAAGTGGCATTCTTGAATCCCACGGGACAAGAGAGGCCCGACACAAGCTGCCGGTGGACCTGGCTTTCGGTCGTGCGAGCCCCGATTGCGCCCCAGCTCACCAGGCCGGCCACGTATTGCGGGGATATCATATCCAAGAACTCGGTTCCCGCGGGCACTCCCATTTCGGCTAGGTCCAGCAGGAGGTGCCGGGCAAGTCTCAGGCCGTCGTTGATCTTGTACGACTGGTCGAGAAAGGGATCGTTGAGCAAACCTTTCCAGCCGACTGTGGTGCGCGGCTTTTCGAAGTAGACGCGCATGACAATGCACAGTTCCTTCGAAAGTTCGCCGATCGCACCCTTCAGCAGGCCTGCATACTCGCGCGCAGCCGTCGTGTCATGGATGGAACAGGGTCCGGCGACTACCAGCAAGCGATGATCCTTGCCAGCGAGAATGTCGCAAATCTGGTTGCGAGCGTGGTAGATAGTCGAAGAAACCTTCTCTGTGGTGGGCAATTCCTCCTCGAGAAAAACTGGCGGGAGAACTACTTTCGTCCACTTGATGCGAAGGTCATCGGTGCGATAGAACGCCGCCGTCATCATCAACTCCAGAGGCCATGCCCGGAAGGAGCTACTCAACAAGTCCAACCCGCAACTTCATCTTTGCACAAAACCATATACCCGTCACCCTGTGCGAAGCTCGGATCACCGCGGCCGCCGTTCTGCGGCAAGTGCGGCTCGACAAGCTCCCAATAGAGCTTCGAACTTCCCAAGCCGGATTTTGGGGGAGCCCGGGGGACTTGTCCGGTAAGCGTTAATCAGGCAGGTGGACCGAGGATGCGAAACGTTTTGCAAATCCTATCAAAGAGCGGAGCGAGGACAGAGGCATCCCTCCGCCAGTCAGGCGATCTTGCAAGCCTGGAAAAGAGAGGCGAACTTTCCGGCAAATGCCTGTGATAGTTCTATGCACGAGCCATATCCGCACTCCTCGCATACCCCAGGAGTGACCACATCGCGGCAGCATTGCCAGAAACCACGCGGCGTGCATATTTCGACCTGGGGCAGAGGTCGCGACCAATGATTCATGCGCCACGATTCGTAAGCTGGTCTCGAAAGCATAATTGGGTATCCCTCACATTTGCACTTCCAGAGTGTATCGAGGGCTTGTGTCCGTTGCTGATCGTTCAATCCCCATTGCTCGCGTTCCAGAGGGGTTCCCGTAAAGATGTTGAACAAGATCCCGTGGAAGAGCTTCATCGCTGCGACTTCGTGGACGTAATCACGCACAGCGTGGAAGTTCTGACGGCAAAGCGTCATCGAAGCATAAATGTTGCGTTCCTTCGCGTTGCGCACGTTTTCGAGAATGTGGTCGTATGTGCCCGGACGGATCTGCTCATGGATCGCGCGTGGGCCGTCCAGGGTCACGATATAAGCGGACGCTGGAGCGGAGAAAGGCAGCGTGCCGTTCGTGTAGATCAGAAAGTACAAAAAGCCCAGTTCCCGCGCGAAGTCAATCACGTCGCGCAACCTGGCACGCCCATCGCGCCAAAGCATTGGCTCGCCACCGGTAAAGTAGAGTAGGCGATGGCCGCGGTCGTACGCCTCACGAAGAACCTGTTGAGCACCAGCAAATGTGAAGTGAACCGATGGGTCTGTGTGACTTCGACAGTAGTGACAAGCAAGATTGCAGCGTTCCGTGATTACCATCCCGAGCAGTAATGGGCGACGATAGCCTACGACATAACGACCTGCCAACCTGAGCATGCCTGCTGTTTCGCGGAGGTTCATAGTGCAACCTCTTGCGGCCATGCCTCACGGCGGCAAGCCCCCCAGACGTGTTCGAGGTAATGAAGGCTATAAGCATTCTGTATGCGATGAATCCAGTACGCGCCGGAGTGCGTGACTTCATATCCTGCGGGGACGCGATGCAGCAGGCCGAGAGCGTGCATGGCACGAAGCGGCCTGCCAAACTCATGGTCCAGGTCAAGACCAGGATAGGAGTGCGCGAATTCCTCGCGAGATATGTGGAGGGCGTACAGGCTCCAGTAAAGCCAGTAGGTACGATCCAGACGAGGCGAAACTTGCAGAGCGAGTGCGACCGGCAAACGCGAAACGACGCTCTCGGCGTATGCGGCGACGGAGAATGTGTTCACGTAGAAACAATCTCCGGTCATGGAAGCCGCCCCCGGCCCCAGTCCGATGTATCGATTCCGTGTGACCGAGCTGAAGCGCGCCTTCGTCGGGCGTGTCCAAGTCCATACACTGGATCGTTGGAGGCCCATGTGTTCAGCTACACTGCAAACCAAGTTCAGACGACGATGAAGCACTCCTTCGGGTGCGCGGTGCGAAGAATTCTCACGCTGTCTGGCTGGCTGTGCATAAGGAAAGGAGAACATCGGATAGGTGCTGATTTCGTCCGCGCCCATTTCCAGCGTTTCCGTAATGGTTCGATACCAACTATCGTCGGTTTGTCCAGGCAACGCGAACATCAGATCCACGTTGACACCATTGAAGCCTGCGGCCAATGCGTTGCGCAATGCCGTCCGACCTGCTGCAGCATTGTGATTCCGGCCGATTTGCTGAAGTTCCCTGTCGTCGAGTGACTGCACGCCGATGGAAACTTGAGAGACGCCCGCCTCTTGCAGTTCGTTCAAGGCCTGAGGGTCAGCAACATGAGGATGAAGTTCGACCGCCACGGGATAATCGCCGGGAAATCGCGCACGGATGTATCGAAGAATACGTAGGAAGCCTTCGCGATCCAGTGTGGGGGTGCCCCCACCGACGTAAAGCGAGGTGATGCGGCAGTGCTGAGACGACTCGGCGTATCGGTCGATCTCGCGATAGACGGCGCGCTCGAACACCGCGAATGCGCAAGACGTAAATCGTTGGCGATTGTAAGGACAGAATGGACACAACGAACGGCAGAAGGGGACGTGTAGATAGAGCCCTGCTTCGCTCACATTAGTAGGGGGATCTATTGTTGCGGGGAGAAGATGCCCAGCACTCCACGAACCCGTGAAAATGCGAAAAGGCATCGCCTTGAACAGGCTGGAAATCAACTGCTCCTCCGCGTTGTGGGGCCGTCGTTTTCTCGCAACGACTTGACCCTAAACCATTCTGGAATGCGGTGACTCGAATCACCTCCTCGTGTGATCTATGCGACCGGTTGAGCTGGCAGCGTTTATCGGGACTCAGACAGGATTCATCTGATGCCACTTCGCCCGAAACTCGGTCAAGTCAAGAAGGTCTTCTTGAGAGGTGGTATGACTCCAGATGGGACGGGAACGTGCGCGCCCAACATCGATCCCACGAGACTACTGATAGACGCCGTATTCTTTGGCCGCCTCGACCATGGCTCGCAGATTTTCCGCGGTGGTATTGTGAACCTGAGCGCCGCCCGTCAAAATGTATCCGCCACGCTTCCCGCAGACCTCGATGAGATTCCTGCAATGCTCTTTCACTTCTCGCGGCGTTCCCGTACACATCAGCGAGGTCGGCACATTGCCCGCGATACAGTTCCTGTCGCCCAGAATCTTCTTGGCTCGGACCATATCCGTGCGGTCGAACCACCAAATGACGGAGCCTTCCGGCAGATCTTTCACGGCTTCCAGACGCTTGTTATAGCAGCCCTCGGCGAACAACAGCGGCACGCAACCTTCCGCTACCAGACCCAATATGACCTTTTTCAAGCCGGGCCAGTAAAACGTCTCAAATTGTTTCTCGGACATGAAGGTATCGTCGCCCTTGTGCAGAGCCATAAAGGTAATTGGTACACCCGAGACATCCGCTCCGGACACAGCTCCCTCAACGATCCAGGGCGTTACGACTTCCATCGCTTCCTGCAGCTTGGCTGGTTGGCGGTACATATCCATCATGATTCCCCGGGTCCCGCGCAACGTATCGCCAAACAGGTCGAAAGGGGCATGAGCGAATCCGCCGTGGAACGGCGGGTATCCTGCGGCCTGGGCTTCCTTCGAGATTTCCGCTACCGCCTGACGAAATTTCGCGAGTTCCTTGCCTGCGTCAATAACTGCTTGAAACGCTTCCTGAACCTCCGGGAGCATGCAAGCTCCCAGGAAAACCGCCGGCATCCCAAATGCACGCCTGAAGGGGAGCAGCTTCTGAAAAGGCTCAAAGGCTCCCAGTGTGCGAGGCAGATAGACCCGCATGAAGAAATCGGCTGGATCCTTGAGCACGGCGTCGTATTCGTCGGCCTTCATGTACTCGCCTTCTACAAATTGCGCCATAGGGGCGTTTTCGGCGAGGCCATGGCCGGGCCACACCGACATTCGCGTCTTCGTAATCTCATGAAGCCTCCCGGAAGTGACACTCACACCCGGAATGACGCACGTATCCCCGTCGAAGTCGTAGAGGAACTTCCGCCATGCGCGCTTCATTTCCTCGTAGTCATACATGGCCGTGCGCACCGTGATTCCAGCGTAGGAAGCCGGAAACTGGCCGGCGGGAAGAAGACACGGGACGCGGTCAGGCTCTTGCACGCGGATCGCTCGAATGATTCGCGTCAGGCGCGCGTGGTAGCCTTGTTCTGCGGCGGGACTGGCAAAGCGGATCCCGGGAGCGGAAAGCCATCGTTCGAACCGCTGCTCCCGCTTTCCTTCCCATGGCCTTTGGGCTGGCGGCTGGGGAGAAACAACTGTCGCGATTGATTTAGATCGATTCATCCAAGTTTCTCTTGAGCCTTCAACTGCGCCATCGCGCGGCCATAGGGCTTCACGCCGAACCACATAATGACTGCCGTCAGCGAACCCAGCGTCAATGTGGCCACCGCCATCGAACGTCCGAGCATCCGTTCGGAGTGGAACAGATAATCCGTGAACAACGCCACGATCGTCGGCCCCAGTCCAAAACCGATCACATTGTAAATAAAGAGAAAAAGGGCGGTCACCTGGCCCCGCATCTGATTGGGAGTAACGATTTGAAGCGCGGCGTTCATGGGTGCGTTAGTCCAGGCGAGGAAGAATGTGTATGCAGTGGACAGAACGATAGACAGGGCGGCCGTCGGCATCAGCGGGAACAAAATCATTCCCGGCAACGCCAGAAGTTGGCCGATGAAGACGGTACGCATGTTGGCGTCGTCGTATCCCTTGCGGGCTAATCGCTCGGCCATCAAACTGCCGGTGAACGCTCCGATGGGCATGATGGTCAGTGACAACAGGCCCTGCACGAGCCCATACCTCACGATCGTCCAATGAAACGTGCGAACGTAAAAGGACGGCGCCCAGCTTCGGATACCGAATCCCATCGTCGCCGAAATCCCCATGCTGGCAAACATGGGTAGGAAGACGCCGGCGTTCTTCCACACGAACGCCAGCACTTCTTTGACCGGGATACGTTTCGGTGCCGCGGTTGCAGGGAAGTCACGCACGACCATCTGCCCGCGCCGCGCAGGTTCATGCACCGTAGCCATGAGCGCGGCCACCAGCAGCCCCGGGAGACCGATCGCGATGAGCGTCAACTGCCACCCGTGCAGCGTCCCAATCACCGGTAACGTCACAGGCGAGAGTCGCATGAACAGGCCGGCCAGCGTGCCTCCCACGATGAGGGCAATGCCTTCCCCGAGAAACATGCCGAAGAACAGGACGGCGAACGCCCTCGGAAGCTTTTCGCGAGGGAACAAGTCCGCGAGCATCGAAAATGAGGCCGGACTACTGCACGCGGCTCCAACTCCAGAGCCCACCCGGCAGACAAACAGTTGACCGAACGTGCGTGCCAGTCCGGAGATTGCCGTGGTCAAGCTCCAGATGGCGGTGCCAACTCCGAGGATCGCGCGGCGACTTTGGTAGTCGACGAGTCTTGCGATCGGAAATGCCACCAGCAGGTAGAACAAGACAAACGCAAAGCCCATCAGAAGACTCATTTGGGTATCGCTGATGTGAAGGTCGTGCTTGATAGGCTCGACCAGCAGGCTCAGGATGCCCCGGTCGAGATACGTCACCATGAGCCCCAAAGCCAGCACGAATACGCCGTACCACGCTTGACCAGGGCTGGGCCAAGGTTCGACCGTGCTGGGCACGCGTTCAGGGGTGGTAACACCGGCGGCGTCCGTCGCAGGACTGGCGGAGTTCACGAAGTTGCCATCGCTTTCGGCGAGCGATTGGGTGTTATCAAATCGCCTGCGGCCCGCCAACATTGGCCTTCAACATATTGAACGCATCCTCTAAATCTCTAAGAATGTCTGGCGTTCGAGTGCATGAGGGCAGGCTCTCCTCGCTCAGCTTAACGCGGCAGCCATGCCGCCGTCACTCAGGGACGCAAAGTCGCAGCCTCAACGTCTTCCCCCGGACGGCGGCCGGAGATTCGGGGGAGGAGGATTCTTCATCCCCAGCCGGAAGTATTCACCCGTTTCCACGCGCTTCCAGTTCACCGAAATGTTTTGGCCTGCCGGATGGGACATGCTCAGCGCACCGTGGTTGCACTCTTCTATGCATACTCCGCAGAACCAGCATTCCTCGGGATACAGCACAATCGGAGGCTTGTGCTTCTCCGGATTGGGCATCATCACGTCCGTCGGGACACACGTCCACGCATAAATTGCAGCCGTTGCACAAGGTGGCGTCGAACCGCATCCCTTTATTGGGCGTCGGGGGATTGGGTGTCATGTAAACTTTTTCGCTCATGAACATTGGGATCCTTGTCTCGCGAAGCTAGGAAGCATGGCGCGCGTAGTTTTCTTCGTAACCAGAGGCGTAAGGCGGCCGAAGATGGAAATCGAGAGGGAGTTCTCGCGCCTTCACTCTCCCGTCTTCCTGTCTCATGGGAAGATGTTTCTCCCATTCCGGTGGATCCATCTGGGGATAATCGAGACGGTAGAAATCCAGATAGGCGGTGCTGCACTTTCGCAGCAGCGATGCCTGCATCACCATTTCTCCCACGGTGATTAGCGTGAAGCACTCGAGCGTGCGGCCCAATTCGTGGGGATTGGCGGCGTAGGCGGTGGCGCCTTCGTTTTCTTTGAGTTCCTTCAAAAGGCTCAGCCCTCGCGTCAACGTACGTTCATTCTTGTATTTCCCGCAGTAGTCTTGCATTACCCGGGCGATGGCCGCGTTCAGCTCCTTCCACCCGATGCCGTTCTTGTTCTGCTTGACGTGCCGGTAGGCGCGCTCCTTTTCCGCTTCCACCTGCTTGCGGTCCACCACCGGCGCGGCAGCGTCCCTCGCGTAGTCCGCGGCTTTCCGTGCTGCGTACCTGCCCATCGTGTGCGACTCGCCGTGACAGCCCGCGCCGAAAACGGGTGAAGTACCGGCGGCATACAGCCCTTCGAGCGAGGTCCTCAAATCCCAGTCGATGAGGAAGCCTCCTCCTGCGAGACTTCGCAAATGAGGAATCGGCGTGCCGCCCCAGAAATTGGAATGCTGGTATCCCTCGGGCAACATCACCGGCGCCTGGAGCAGGTCCTTATCCGGGTCAAATCCCGCCTTGGTGAGCGTGTCGTAGATCGGGATGCGACTCTTACCCTCGTTTCCGATCATCATTCCCCAGATGCAGCGCCGCTCCATCTCCGATAGGCGCGTCAAGTCGGCGTAGAGCGGCAGTTGAAACTCTCCTCTCCGTATCCGCTCGGGCAGATCCCGCGGCAGGTCGTTCCACTTGTACTGGTCCGCGTACATTTGGAGACCGATCCCGATGCCGAGCTGGAATCTCTGTCCCGGAGAAGGAAGGAACCGCTCATCGACCGTCTTCAGCTCTCGGCCAAACGGATCGAACCACGGGACCTCTTTTCCATTGGCATCAACGATTGACGTGCCGTGGTACGTGTTGCTGGTATTGCCCATGCTGTAAGGGGCGTATCCATACCCGCTCAGGCGTCCCGGTGCAGTCTGTTCCATCTGCACGAATTCGGCACCGGCATCCCAGCCGATGGCATGGCCGGTTCCGGCGCTGTTCATCGTACTCATGGCTCCGGCAGCGGTCATCTCAGGTGCGAAAGAAAACAGCCGGCCGCCTCCTCCGCTGGCGATGATCGTGGCCTTCGATTTGAAGACATAGAATTCGCCGGTCCGCATGTTTACACCGGTCGCCCCGACAACCCTGCCTCCCTGTCGCGCCCCTTCCGTGAGCAGGCTCGTAACGACGGTCCGGTTGTACATCCCGATGTGGAGACGCTTCATTTCGTAGAAGAGGCACTGCTTCAAGTTGAAGCCCCAGATCCGTACGATGTGGCGGTTCCGATAGTCATAGCCAAACATCAGCTTCGTCTCGTCGTCCCGGAAGTCCGCGCCCTTGAACTCATCGTGTAGATCTCGAATCTGCACGCCCATCTGCTCGCACTCAAGCAGCGTCTCCCAACCTTCCGTGCATGTGATGTAGCGCGCGATCCCGTTGGAGTAGCCGTGGGCGCTCTCCATCACCGCCTGCGTGTAGTCCAGCGGCGTTACCTTCGAGCAAGGGTTCTTGCAGGCGCCATGCCAGTGGTCAACGCCTGTACCTCCCGAGCCACTGCGCTTCAGATGACCCGTCTCGACAATAACGACTTTGGCCCCGTGTCTCGCCGCGCTGATCGCGGCGTGACATCCTGCTACGCCCCCACCGACGATGAGGACGTCAGCGGCTATCTCACTCTCCTGGTCGTAACGTATGGGATACGCCCACTCCGGCAGGGTCCCATGTTGCTCAACGAATTCATTCCACGTCGTCATGGCAGGAGTCCTCCGCCATCGAATTGAGAGGCTGCCGAAGGCATCCGGTGATGTTCAAGCGCGCGTACGGCCGTCGAGGGGATTGCAAAACAGTGATCGTCTTTCTCGCATCTTTCCTGGTTGATGATATTCGCCACACAGCCTCCCTAAGATCTGGCGCGGTCTCCCCGCCGCAGTCACGCTCGGAGGCTACCGTCGCGGCGTAGATTGGTATGTGACGTTCATTACACAAGCTTGTGTCGCAGCTCACTACCGGCTGCCAGCCAAGGCGTTCAGTCTTTATCGTGCCAGCTCAGCGGGTCGTGCCTGATTAGTTGGATAACCCGAGAAGTGAATCCACTTGGTCGATTAGCGCTTTAATCCGGCCCTGAAAGATTGCACGGCAACCCAAGATAAAAGACTAGCGACGCCCGCGAGTTTCAGTGGATGCGCTCGCGGGTGAAACGGTCGCGCCCCGCCCAGTAGGGGCACTTCGGGCAGGATTTTCCCTCGGGGTAGTCGATGCCTTCTTCGTGAGGGCAGCCGATGAGGCCATCGGTGACGATCACGGACTTGGCGGCGTTCTCTTTGAGGAAGGCGACAACGTTCTCGCCAACGGCGAGGTTGTTGCGTACGTCGGTATCTTCGGAAAACCAGCGTTCGAGTGGATCAGGCTCGTGACCCTCGCCGCGCACGATGCTGACAACGACCTTCGTGGCAAGAGTGGCTGTTGGCCCATAGAAAGCGATAGTAGCGACAGGGTAGCCCTTAAAGCCTTGCTTGGCCTTCCTGCGCAACCACGGCGACGATGGCTTCCGGTTCTTCCCCACAGGTGTTCTGTTTGGCGAACGTGCTCAATATCGAGGCGAGGACATTTGAATCACGACCTGCCCCCGTGTCCGCACATGGGAATCATACGATACTTTAGGAGCTTCCGAAATCTAGGCACAAGCGGTAGATGCGTTAATCAGGACTTAGCCGGTGGCATTGCCCAGGGACGTTGATTTTCGCTGGTTGCTAAAGGGAAAAAGGCGGCTGGGTGAGAGCCGCCTTCTTTGGGGGGGTGTTCAAGTTCCTAGACGCTGAGTGAGCTCAAGTCCTAGGAACTGGCTGTCTTGGTTTCTTAGACTACTGAGTGATGAAAAAAGTTGCTCAAATTGTTCGAGCGTTCGAAAAGAAACCTAACTCCGCAACAAGCACCGACAGCACCTTCTCCGGTTTGCGCGTTTATCAGGAGTTAGCTTTGGAGCTTGAGATCAGGAGGCGGTTAGATAGCGAGCTTCGCCTGTAGCATTCGTATTAGGCAGCAGCTTTCCTTGCTCCCGCTTTGATCTTTGCCCAGCGCTTCTTGGCAGCTTTTGACATCTTTGATCTCGCGGCGGCTGATAGCACATGCTTCTTAGCACTCGTGAGTTCACGGTTTGCCGACGCGCCCAGGGCCTTTGCTGCTGATTGCAGGCCATTCAAATCACTCTGTAACTTGGCCAACTGCTTCTTTACCTTTTTCTCTTCCCGTCTGATCGCTGCCAATATGCTCATGGATCCTCCGGAACCAATGTACCTGAGAGATGGCCCTGCACCAATCCTGTGACTTCGGGATGTCTTGTTCAATGGGTCAGCAGCAGGTTGAGAGGACACCTGAAAGACCAATTATCCGGTTGATTTTGGTACTGGGACCGACCTGTCCGGTTACCGCGTTTATCAGGACTTAGGTGGAGACGTGGCTGGGGACGATCGGAATGATTCCGAAGTGATTCGTATTTGCAGCGCAAATATGCAATCTGATCGCAATCTCATAGTCAGAATCGCCCACCGCACGAATAGATGGACTACGGGTTCTGCAAACTCGCCTTAAGTTCCTCGCTAAGGGCTTGCTCCCGCACGACTGCCTAGAAAGAAACTTGGTCGCTCGTTGACTTCAACACACACGCACGTATATAACCCCGCCGATGAACGAACTGCGCGCAGAGTGTCGCCGCCCTCCGGATTTCCAGGACTCGTCAGGAAATCCGGCAATCGGCATCCAGGCTGCGGCAGTAAAAGGGCCACCCAACGGAGGACCATTGAGAGTGAAAAGTTTCGCGTCTGGTGCGATCGCGCTGGCACTTGTGTTTAGCGGATTGTTCGTCACGTCGACTACGCGGGGACAGAATCTTAACGCCGTCTCTCCAAATTGCGATCGCGCCTGCCTGGTCGAATTCATGAACAAGTATCTAACTGCTCTGGTCGCCCGAGACCCGAGCCGGGTGCCTTGGGCCGACAAGGTGGAGTTCACTGAGAATAACGCCCGGTTAATGGTCGGCGATGGGTCCTGGGCGGTGGCAACCGGCAAGGTGGACAACGATCTAATTGTGGCCGATCCTCTCACGGGGCAGGTAGGCTACTTTGGGACCGTGGAGTTGAACGGCCTGCCCACTTGGTTTGCCGCGCGCCTTAGGGTCGCGGACGCCAAGGTGACAGAGCTGGAGACCGTTTGGCGGCCGCGGCCTGCGGTGCTGAACGCTGCCGCTCCGGGAGGTGGGGACCCCAAGGATTTGAAGCACGACCCCGCCATGTACGACTCTCTGGCGCTGGCAGAGCGCGTGCCGCGTCGCAAAATGATCGACTTGGCCAACGGCTACTTCGCTACGCTGCAGCTCAACGACGGAACTCTCTACACCGAATTCGACCCCTCTTGTTCGCGGATCGACAATGGCACCAAGACCGCCAGCAACCCTGATTCTCCCCAGCCCAATTTCCGCTTGAACTGCGGCGACCAGTTCAAGACCGGCATGTACCGTGCCAACAACGCCTTGCGCGAACGGGACTATTTCCTGGTTGACGAGGAGAAAGGCATCGTCATGGCCAGAGCTTTTCTCGACCACAATGCGGTGGTGCAGACGTTCAATCTGACGGACGGCACGCAGATTCGGGCCGGCTTCAGAACCCCGAATAGCTTCGTCATGCTGGAGATGTTCAAGTTCAGGAACGGCAAGCTTTATCGCGCGGAGGTGGTGCATGCTGACACTAACTACCATGCCAGTTCACCTTGGACGCCGTCCTCGCGGCGCGATTAGCTGGGCTTGACGTGTTCCTTCATGGCCCGTCCGCAGTCTGCGCATGGCTTCTTAGAAAAGTGCTTGTAGATCACGACTAAACCAACTGTCTGCTCGACACCTGGGGCCCCGGGGCAATTCAACTTCGGACGTGGCCTTGGTCAAGAATGCGAAGGTGACCGGGGCCACCGGCCTGATATAGAATGCGCCTCAGTCGCGCCGCATCATTATGATGATCTGCGATGAATTTCATGATTTGGGGGGCTATTGCTGCTCAATAAAACTTGAGGAGGTAAAGAATTATGGATAGACGGAAAATGTTGACGCTTTTGGGTCTCAGCCCGACACTGGTGACTGCTTCTCCGTCCTACGCACGAACAGCTCCGAAAGCCGACCACTCAGAAATTTCTTCCGAGGCTGGAAACGGGATGATTACGGTCATGAATCCCGCGATACCCGGCAAGCTGGCGACCCGGGTCCCACTGGCACCGCCGCTCGATAACCTTCAGGGCAAGAAGATTTACATGATCAATCTGTCCTGGGAGGGTCCAGACGCCGCGAACTATTTCTATGGGGCGATGACGGAATGGTTCGACAAGCATTATTCCGGCGTTAAAACGATCGTGAAGGTTACGGCGGAGGGGATGTTCGGCAGCGATCCCTCGATCTTGAAGGACATCATCGCCAGCAAGGCCGACGCGGCCATTGTCGGCGTCGCTGGTTGAAACGGCTGCTGCGCGGCCGTGAGCCGCTGGGCGAAACAGATTCAAATGCAGTGCAAAATTCCCGCGATTGGCATCGCCTCTTCGAACATCGTGCATTACGCGACGGGCTACAATTTCAAATACAACAACGGCATGCCGATCCGCTACGTATCAGTTCCGTTTCCATTCACGGGTCAACCGCGCGTTGTCGACGTTGGATACGTCTCTGGCAAAGACATGCTCACCGGTGCGCCGCTGATGACCGCCGTGGTTAACGCACTCACGAGTCCTCTCACGGCCGAAGAAAAGATGTCGGGATCGCCGCCGGAGGAAGCGGTCGAGCCGAGGTTACTTTCGCCCGACTCCGAGGAGAACCTGCGGCAACTGTTTGACGACAAGGAATGGACCGATTTCAACTCGATCATTCTTCCCACCGAAAAGCGAGTCACAGCGATGCTCAAGGGCACCAGCCACAAGCCCGACGAGGTGATCAAGACGATCAACATCACTGGCGGCGCGCGGCAACTCACCGTGGAGAAGGTCGCCATCAACGCAGTCATGGCCGGAGCTTCGCCCGAGCACTTTCCGGTTATTTTGGCGCTGGCCACGCAGGCACCGTTCGGCAATTCCACCAGCTCGATGGCGAATATGGTCGTGATTAGCGGCCCCATCCGCAACAGACTCAAATTCAATTGCGGGACTAACGCAATGGGTCCGTACAACAAGTCCAATGCAGTCGTCGGCCGAGCATTCACGTTGATGTCGAAGACGGCGGGCGATCTACGCAACAATGTCAACGCCTGGGAAACGCTGGGCAACACGATGCAATACAACAACATGTGCTACGGCGAAAACGAGGAGGCTTTGCCGGATGGCTGGGATCCTCTGCACGTCGAGATGGGATTCAAGCCTACGGACAACGTCCTTACCGTCGGGACCGGGTGGAGCAGTATCGCCAGCGTCGGCGCCAGCCAGAGCATCTATCCAACGCATTTCCTGATGCGCGACTACATGAGTTCGTTCTGCGCATCGGGCTCAGCTGCCACGATCGTGATGGATCCCACCGTGGCGGGGCTGCTCAAAGACGTGCATGGCTTCAAGACCAAGGCACAGTTGAGCGAGTGGTTCTCGCAAAACGTGACGAAGACGAACGCGTCGTATTGGGGAAACGGCGTGATTCAAAGCACCGCCGTGCCGTTTGCTCTCCAGGGCCTCGAGCCGTACGCGAGCTGGAGAAAGCTGCCGGACGACGCGCTGATCAAACCGTTTACGAACTCGAAGGCCATCCACGTGGTCGTGGCGGGCGGAAAAGTCCAGACCATGTGGTTCGTCACCGATTTCGGCATACGGAGGGGCGTGTCGATCGACAAATGGGCGTAGAAGTGAATTGACCGCCGTAGGTGCGGGGCGCAAGCCTCGCGCCTGACGCAGAAGGAATCAGAAGTATGAGGCCTCAATTGTTGGCTGGTTTCCTGTTCGGAATGCTCATGCTCGTGCCTGCGGGTCTTGCGCCCGGCGCCATGCAAAAAAACTCGCAACCCGCAGCTGCCGCGAAAGGAAACCAGGGTTCATCCGCATCCGCGAAAGACGCCGATCCGTTTCCACAGGTTCCGCGCATCACCGCCGAGGAGGTGCAGCGTCTGGCGAAGGAGAAAGGGAACGTAATCCTGGTCGATACGGACGATTCCGAGGTCTACGCAGCCGAGCACATCAAGGGAGCCGTGAACGTCGTGTACGATCCCACTGGGGATGCGCGCGACCAGGATCAGTCGCTGACCGCGCTTCCGGGCGACAAATTGATCGTGTTCTACTGCAATTGCGCTCACGAAGAAGATAGCGCTCCCATGGTGCTGGAGATGTGGGAACTGGGTTACGACCACGACAAGGTGAAGGCGTTGAAAGGCGGACTGACTCGGTGGGAACAGTTAGGCTACCCGCTTGCTGGTACGGACGTGGGCGCGACTCAAGAAAAGGGGAACTGAGTCAACCTTTCCTCACGCTGACTCCTCTTTGCTGTAGGTCCCTGTAAAACTTCTCCGCTTCTCCGTCGCTGTGGGTCAATGGCCGCTCGCCCATCTCCCCCGTTTCTGTATCCGCAAACGTGATGTACTGATCGCTCGGGTGATAATCCACGCCTATAATCATCATGTTCGGCTCCTTCCTCCCGAGCCTTTGGTCGTCAACCAACCAAAGTCTACTCGGGTCGAGGGAGCCGACATTGTTATGAAATCAAGTTCGTACTGGAACCCACTTGTCCGGTTTGTGCGCTAATCGAAACCTGATCGTCAGTTGCTCACCGCCCGCCCCGCCACGCAGACCGCAATCCCCGCGATGATGCCGTCCTCGCATCGGCGCACAATCGGGCGGCGGTGTTTTTCGCGGTTTCCAGTACAATTCATCTCGCGTACTCGGATACCCGTCTTTTCTGAAGGATTCCCATGCCTCAGATCCGTGGCTCTGTTTTTCTGGACACCATACAAGCGGTCAAAGTACGGCGAGGAGATCAGGAATTGGCCAAGATCCTCGCTCATCTGGATGGCGAGGCGAAGCAGATGTTCAATGCACCGATCGAGCCATGGAAATGGTATCCGGTGGATGCATTTGTCAGTTTTCTCGAAACAGATATCCGAGAGACAGCCGATGGTGACCGCAGGGTCCTTATCGAACGTTCGAAAAAAGTGATCGAGTTGCACCTACACGGAATCTATAAACTCTTCGTGAAGATCGGCTCTCCGAAATTCGTAATCAATCGAATCGCGACAATCCACGCGTCGGATAACCGGTAACTTGGGTACCAGGACCCACTTGTCTGGTTAGCGCGTTAATCAGGGACTAGGCGCATAGTAGGAAATCGGAGCACACTGCAGCAACTCCTTCCTTGCGCGGCGATTCCCAACTATTGCGGAGCAGCCGCTGTTTGGCGAGTTCTTACCAGCTTCGAAGGTAGGTAGCCTTGCTCGCTTACATGGCTGAGAATTTTCTGATACGTGGCATCCGGCAGGGCAGGCGACCGGCTGAGGATCCACAGGTAGCCTCGAGATGGTTCTCCTACCGCCGCGTATTCGTAATCGTTTCCTAGATCGATGATCCAGTACTTGCCATAAAACGGCCAAAAGAAGGTCACTTTAAGCTTCGCGTTTGTCTCCTTGTCCACAATTACAGCTGTCCCATCGGCTTTGTTCTGTTTGCCCGCCGTGCTGACGCACGAGTTTAGGACGCGAATTTTGCCATCGGCCCGGATGGAATACTCGGCGGTTACATCGCGGTCGCAGTTCCGCTCGAACCGATTGGGATAGCGTGCGATCTCATACCACTTGCCAATATAGCGATTCAGGTCTACCCGCCCAACGGTTTGCAGCGGAGGCGGCGAGGCAGCCATCCCTACTGCCATACCCAGTAGGCCGCCCAGCAACGGAATGTTTCCTTTTCGCATGCTTTGATTTTCCCACAGTATGAATCGTTTACCGGCATCTTCGTGGAGGGACACGCGGACCTGTCGAATAGGCGCGTTAGTCAGGCCTGTGTCTGACTTCCGGGTAGAAGTAAGCGCGACAGTTCGGACATAGGCCATGCGAGACACGCCCGGGTGGATCTACGAGAAATGAAGGAACCCAATCCCAGACTGGCCCCTCAGCCATTCCAATTCTTCGTGTGCGTCGACAGTGAGAACACATGGTGAGGATACCGTGCTCATTCAAGTAGAAGACTGCGTTGGCAGGCATTTCAGGACGGTCCAGACCGTGAAGTCTCTCGACTCGAAGTGAACTTTCGACAAGAACGTAGGAATCAGCCAATGGAAGCACCCGCATGTGGAAAAGCCGGTAGAACTCGGGAGATGAGCATTCATAATCATGCTCCCAAGGTCGACCTTTTTCCTTTGCCTGGGTGAGCCCGTTTTCATAGTAGGACTTCAATGGTTCTGGAATGACGTCCAGGATGCGCGTCCCGAGAATCGCTGGTCGAATAAGCCCTAGCCCACCGTTCTGTTCGGCGAACCGATCCCATGCCTTGTTGCAGTAGATTATCCGCAAATCTGGTTGGAGTAGGTAGATGATCGCGTTGTCCGCTTCCAGGTCTTTGACACGAAAGCCGGCGGCTGCCAGGCGCACCTCAAGTGGAACTTCCAAGTCAGGTTTGTGGGCCATGAAGGCAGGGTCCTAAAGTGGCCGGTTGCAATCGATGATTCATCCTTCAGCAAGGATACGCCACTCCAACAAGCCACGTAAATCGTGGTCGTCGCAATCAACAAACAACAATTGCCGGTAGCTGCGTCTCAACTCAAAGGTCTGGGACGCGGCTACCTCCTGATTAGCAGTTTGTTGAAAAAGGCTTTTGAACCCGCTGTTGCGACCACGGTAAGGAATTACTCCTCGCCAAAAGCCAACAAAATGAAGGGTTCTTCTTAGCTTCTCTCTTCAAAATCGCGAACCGAAACCGTTTTTCAACAACCTGTTAGTCGGATAACCGGTAACTTGGGTACCAGAACCCACTTTACCGGTAAATGCGTTAATCAGGACCTACGAGAATTTGCCGTCGTTTCCTCGGTAATGCTATCGTTCATTTGCTCCGCTTGACGGCTCGTGACGCGATAGTTGGGTTTTGGGGACTTGCCGTACGTCCGAGGCAAACTCTTGGCTAGCATCGACAAGACACATTCCAGATTTCCGCACGTATATGCTGTCGTGAGGATCGATACTCCTCTGCGCCAAAGTAATCCAGAAAACTGCATTTCCGTTGTCAAAGTATTTGCCGCAAGGGCGCTGGCTGAGAAGGAAGTTTCTCGATTGCGTGAATTGAATAACGGCAAGGGATGTTTCTATTTCGTCCGTACGACTCGGATGGTGTCGTAGGAAGTTCCGATGTACCAACTGTTCTACGACGGCGATAAACCCGCCACACCGCCAAGTCTTCCGAAGCGAACGACTGCCGACGAAGTTGGCTGGGGAAGCACAGGAAAAGATGGGCGAGTCCTCGATCGATTTCGTAGTCTGCTGCGTCGCATCGAGGAACCGGACCGGAAACTACTGCTTCACATGGCGCAGAAAATGGCGAGGCCAACTCGGACTCGATTGAAAGCCTAGCAGCTTCATCTTGGCGTCAATTCAAGACGATTATTCGGCTTGGCGGGTTGGGCTCGCCGTTCCTTTCACGAAGCAAGAATCATAAACCCTCGTGCCGTCCTTCAGGGTGTAGTCAATCCTGCGGTTCGGGTCAATCTCCACCCCGCATTTTCCACACCGGTCTTGGGTTGGCTCGGCCATTAGCATCTATCGGCTCTATTGAATCACAGGTCGCGATGGAGCACATTAATGGCGGATTTCTGGGCTGATGTCCGATTTTGGTGGTGAATGCTGTTCCCAACAGTCCTTTGGAATGAATCTACTTGATTGCATAACAATGTCGGCCCCTCTCGACTCGAGTGGCTTTGGTTGATAGGCTCGGGAGGACGGAGCCGGAATTCGGTTCGCACGCGGGACAGCTCGGTATCAACAGGCAACAATTCTGTGGTGCCCTCCCTACCTCGTTGGTGCCCTGCCAGACGAGCCCAACCCCCACATCGGTGCCTTCCAAGAAGGGTGTTACTCGTGCAGGACGATTCCGAGCAGGGAAGGGTGGACCTGTAGTCCCCCGTTGTAGTCAATGAAGCCCAACTTCCTGAACCTGTTCATGAAGAAACTGACACGTGCACGGGTTGTTCCGATCATTGCGGCCAGCGTTTCTTGGCTGATCTTGGGGATATAAGTCTTGGGCTCGCCTTGATTCCCGTAGCGTGCGATCAACAGAAGCGCACGGGCCAGTCGTTTCTCACTGGAGTTGAAAAGTTGGTCCACCAAGTCCGCTTCGACTCGAATGTTGCGCAAAAGCACATGTCGTATGAAGAAGTCAGAAAACGTGTGCTGGTCGTGGAGGACGCGCATCATTTCTTTGTGTTCAATCGAAAGTATGGTGCTGGGTCCCATCGCGGTTGCAGTCGCCATCCGCACCCGCTGGCCTGCCAGGCATCCTTCGCCAAAGAAGCTATCCGCGCCAAGAATTGCGATGACCACCTCCTTGCCGCGTTCGGATGAGACCGAGAGCTTCACTCCACCCTTCTGAATGTAGAAGATAGTTTTGGCGGGGTGCCCTTGCGAGAAGACCGTTAGTCCGTTCTTATACTCCGAAGATTTACCTGACAATCCGACTTTGGCTAGAAAAGCCGGCAGATCGAAAGAGGATTTTCCTCGCGGCGGAATGGACCACCTCCGCTTCAAGTTTTACAGTCAACAACGCCCCAATCTACGTGAAAGTAGCACGAGCATGCTCAAGCAGACGTTAACGAACACTTGTGCTCAGGAAACTAAGCAGGAGCACTTGGAGCAGCTGGCCCTAATGATTCCAATCTAGGGGTCCGGAGCGACGCAATCTCCAGTGGCATCAATGACCTGCGAGAGGGCTTCGAGGGGAATCGGCTCTTCACATGTTCCTGTTCGTCTCGGTTCGCCGGGAATGAATGGTTCCATCGACGAGCTATTTTGCCATCGCTTTGAACAAGGGCTCGCTAAATTCGTCGGAACTCGCAGGCTGACGCGATCTTATCTCTGCAAGAATTTCGTCGAGGAAACCGATGAATTCGCTGGGCCGCATGGCCAGAGAGCCCCAGCATGATTGGCCATTCTTGACAGCTGGCAACCACCAGCAGCCAGTTTCCACTGGATAAGAATAGACCAAAGTCGCACGCGACCCAATAAGCGAAGCTGCCAGCGGATCGGAACTGCGGTCCCACATTCTCAATTCGCTAAGCACCAGGTCGAATCGCTGGTTGCTAACGAACGCATTCGCCTCTTTGCAAGACGAAGCAAAACAAATCTCGCACGCCCACTTTTTCAAGCGCGTCGCCAAGAACGATATACCCATTGGACTCGCAGCAATCAGTAGAATCTTTGGAGTTTTGATCGTCATGGTGCCCCCAGACTTGTCAGGTTGCGTCCAGGGGGACAAGGCGTCTGTACAATTGTGATCAATGGTAATTCTTAAGACACATTTCATAGACGTGTCGTATGGATTAACAAAAAGGAAAGAAGTGTATCGTTTTGATCATTCTCCTCCTGCCCC
The DNA here is from genome assembly GCA_963752925.1 of uncultured Acidobacteriota bacterium. Classification (GTDB taxonomy): domain Bacteria; phylum Acidobacteriota; class Terriglobia; order Acidiferrales; family UBA7541; genus Palsa-295. Next base: position 671,194 of record CAVVZY010000010.1, read on the forward strand.
GCGGGAATATCGTTGCTATGGGACGGCAAGAACGGTTCCGGGAGCCGGTCATGAAGGGGGGCTGGTTCCCGGAATTCGGCTCGACTTCCAAATGCCTGCAATCTCGCGAGAGCGCGCCGAGCAAACTGATCTGGTCCCTCAACTGAAGGGACCGGCAAGCAGAGGGCGGCCCCTGCACATCCTTTTTGTTCACGGTGACGTTGCGGACGTAAAATGCTGCGTGCGGGAGCTCAGCGTGGCACATTTCAACGTCAGCGCGGATGTGGTTTCCACTACCAGACAGCTTGCTGCACGCCTGAAATCAAAGTTCTACGACATTATTGTGGCCGAGTACCCCGGCCCCAATTCGCAGGGAGCGCAGGCACTGGAACTCATGCGCCGGATGGAGACGCGCATTCCTCTCATCTTTGTGACCGACCAACTACCACTGGAAACCGTGGCGGAGCTCATTACGGACGGCGCTGCCGATTGTATAGAAATGGATCACATCGGCCATCTTCCGGTGGCCGTTCGTCGGGCATTGAGTGAGAATAATTTGCGCGTGGAGCGCGACCGTGCGGAGAAACATTTGCGCCATTCCGAGGCGCGTTACCGCGCCCTGGTAGGAAACCTAAACTACGGGATATGCCGCTGCGGTGCGCAAGGCAAGTTTTTGGATGTCAATCAGACGCTGGTGACCATGCTTGGCTATGCCTCTAGAGAGGAACTCCTGGCGGTCAACCTTGCAAGTGACATCATTTCTGATTCTCGCAAGCGCGCGCAATTGCTGGGGCGTCCCCGGCAAGATCTGCAAGTCGAACCCGTGGAAATTGAGTGGAAGCGGAAAGACGGGACGACCCTGAAGGTCCGGCTCAGCGGACGGGAAGTCGGAGGCGGCGCGGGCGAGACAGAGTGCTACGAAGTCATAGCCGAGGACATCACCAAGCAGCGCGAGCTGGAGGATCATCTCCGTCAGCAAGCGGCCAAGGATTCCTTGACCGGCCTGGCGAACTACCGCCATCTGGTAGACGTGCTCGACAGCGAGATCAGGCGATCCGAGCGCACCAGCCGCGAATTTGCGCTGTTGTTATTTGATCTGGACGGATTGAAACAGGTCAACGACCGCTACGGACATGTGACCGGCAGTGAGGCGCTTTGCCGGTTGGCTGACGTCTTGTCTATTGGTTGCCGGGACATCGATACGGCCGCCCGTTTCGGCGGGGACGAGTTTGCACTTGTCCTGCCGGAGACAAGCGCGGAGCCGGCCAAACTCGTGGCCCATCGCATCTGCGACAGCCTTGCGAATGATGGCAGGAAACCGAAGTTATCCGTCAGTGTGGGCGTGGCCCTCTATCCGGCAAATGGGGAAAGGCTCGACGCTCTCTTGAGCGCCGCAGACGTGGCGTTGTACTCCATGAAGGCCGCGACACACAGCCGCGCCAGGAGCACCCAAACAGCACGACGGGTAGGTTCGCCATAAGGCGACGGCGGCGGCGCGGAAAAGTTCTTCTCTCACCAATCGTCGGGAAATACTTCCTAGTAGCACACTTACTTGTCGGGTCCGGCATGAGGGGCATCATCCTCCAGTCTCCAATCCCACCGCGTTCAAGAATGGAAACAGGAATCGACCTCGGCAGCGAGTGGCCATACTCTGGATGGCTCCGCAAAATCGCCTACTCGGAGATTGTCTTGGACAGGCGACCAGCTAACCGCCTAGTGCCTGCTTGTCCATCACTGTGGGTCAGTTCCTGTTCACCGCACTCACCTGTCTCTTCCACAACAAATGCAATCGCCGGAAAGCTCGGGTGGTAATCTACACCTATAATCATCATGTTTGGCTCCTCTCTCCCGAGCCTGTGGTCTCGACAAACCAGAGTCTACTCGGGTCGAGGAGCCGACATTGTTATGCAATCAGGTGGGTTCTAGGACCCACTTTACCGGGAACGGCGTTAATCAAGACTTGAAGACTCGCACTTCCGCTCATACCATCATTGCCATCGATCGCGGCACCGCTACCGGCTGCAACGGAGGGTGGTTCCATGCAACAGTTCAAGCGGGAGTTCGGCAAGCTCAACCCTGATGCACCTGCGGAACTCTCCCGCTTCACGTTTCTCATCGGAAATTGGCGCTTCGAAGCAAAAGTGAAGTTGCCCGACGGGGAATGGCACTTCTTTCAGGGAACGTGGGTAGGCCGCTACATCCTCGACGGTCACGCGATTGCGGACGAATACCGGATGACAGATACGTCCGGAAGGCTGGTTGTGCTCGGCTTGAATCTGCGAGCGTACGATGCAAGCAAACTGACCTGGAACATTAAATGGCTAAACGGGCTGACTGGAACGTGGACGGACCTCACGCCGCCCGAGCTTGGTGGGGTCACGTGCAACGGCCGATCAATCATCTATGCCTTCAAAGAGCTGGCACCGATCGACTCTACACACGCGTATACTCGCGCCACTTACACCAATGATGCCAAAAGCCACTTCACTTGGAGAGGTGAGAAGTCGAGTGACCGGAATGCCTGGAGCGAATTTATGGTCGTTGAATGTCATCGCGGCAAGCAGTGAGAAGCAGGGCTTTTCTTGATTTCCCGTCGTTAGCTGGGACCCGAATTTGTCAACCCCTGATAAGTCGCATTACCGGTAACTTGGGTAGCAGAACCCACTTTTCCGTAAGCGCGTTAATCAGGCAAGTGAATTACCTCTGAGCCTGCCGCGACACGAACCTGAATGCGAATGCATCTTCCTTGCCGAGCTGGCGTCCGATCTCCCAGAAATTCGATATGATTCTCATTGAGAAGGGCGCTCGCAACAATGCGTGACGCTGGAAATTTGCGGACAGTCTCATGGTGGAGGACTCCGTTCCGCTGGTGGGCGCTACGTTTCAGTCAGCGTCAGGAGCGAGTGCTGTTGGTCCTGAGTATTCTGATCGGCGCGCTGACAGGTCTGGCGGTCGTAGCTTTCATCCTGCTCACTGAACGGCTCGGCATGCGCCTGTACCCGACGGGAAGCGCGGCCTGGCGGCGCGTGCTGATTCCCGTGGCCGGATCGCTGGGCATGGGCTACCTGCTGTTCCGTTATTTTCCAGATGCGCGGGGCAGCGGTGTGCCGCAGACGAAAGCGGCGCTCTACGCACGCGATGGCGTCATCACGTTTCGCACCGTTGTCGGTAAATTCTTTTGCACCGCCGCCACGCTTGCCAGCGGCATCCCGCTGGGACGCGAGGGACCTTCCGTACAAGTCGGCGGGGGCATCGCTTCGATTCTTGGGCGTCGTTTGGGATTGCGGCCCGAAAATGTGAAGGCGCTCATTCCTGTGGGTGCTGCCGCCGCGATCGCCGCGGCGTTTAATACGCCGCTGGCCGCCGTAGTGTTTGCGCTCGAAGAAATCGTGGGCGATCTCAACGCCCCCGTGCTCGGTTCCGTCGTGCTGGCATCCGCGACTTCCTGGCTGGTGTTGCGCTTGCTCCTTGGCAACAACCCTCTGTTTCAGGTGCCTCAATACCAGCTGGTCCATCCGATCGAGTTTCTTATTTACGCCGTGCTCGGGGTAGTCGGCGGCTTCGTCTCCGTAGCGTTTACCAAACTCCTGCTCGGGATGCGCCTGCGGTTTCGGGTGTTTCCGCCATGGACTCGGTGGTTCCAGCCCGCAGCGGGAGGCTTGGTAGCGGGATTGATCGCGTGGCGCGTGCCGCAGGTGCTGGGCGTGGGATATGGATATGTCGGCGACGCGCTTAATAACAATATGGCCTTGAGGCTCATGGCGCTGCTGGTTGTCTTCAAACTCATCGCCGTGACGACCAGCTATGCTTCGGGCAATGCAGGCGGCATCTTTGGCCCGGGCCTGTTCATCGGCGCGATGCTCGGAGGCTCGCTCGGAAGCGTGGCGCATCATTTGTGGCCCGCATATACCGCCGCTCCGGGAGCTTACGCGCTCGTGGGCATGGGCACTTTGTTCGCGGGAATTTTGCGTGCACCGATGACGTCCGTGCTGATGATCTTCGAGACGACGCACGACTACGCGGTCATCGTCCCGCTGATGATTTCGAATCTGGTTAGTTTCTTCATTGCTTCGCGCCTGCAACCGACGCCGATTTACGAGGCTCTGGCGATTCAGGACGGCATTCACCTGCCTAGTGAGCACACGCGGCGACGCTACGGCCAGCGGCACACCGCGCACGTGATGCGCGCAGTCACGGAAACGCTGCAAGCGGACGAGACGGTCAAGGAAGCAGCAGCGCAGACGCGCGGCAGCGCGTTTCACGCGTGGCCGGTCGTGGATGCGCAAGGCGTCGTAGGCGTTGTCACTCGCGCGCAAATCGATCAGGCCGCGCAGAAGGGCGAAGCGAGCAAACAGCTGCTGGAGTTCGTCGATGCGGGCGATTTTCCGCACGTGCACGCGGACCATCCGCTGCACGTTGCGCTCGAACGGATGGGCACTGCGAAGCTGGATCTCCTGCCCGTGGTGAGCCGGGCGAACATCCACAATCTCCTGGGAGTAGTTGTTTTACCCGACGTGCTCCATGCGTTCGGCGTCGAACAGCGCGATTCGGTCGATCGGCAAGATTCCCGTCGATGAACACGTAACTCCTGATTAGTCGGATAACCGGTAATTTGGGTACCGGAACCTACTTGTCCGGTTAGCGCGTTCATCGGGAGTTACGCTGGCGTTCATGCAAAAACTCAAGCGCGTCAGCACATGAAGGAGATTATTTGCTCCGTATTGCGACCACGAACGGTTCAAGAATCAGCGGCAACTCGAATGCAATTGCTTCTGGCGGCTCACAGACAGTGTCGCTGCATTGCTGAAAACTCAACCGACCGGACAGCATGATCTTTCCCGCATCAAGCGGAAACTTCAGTAGCAGTGAACCTAAGCCTTGGAATGAGCCGCTGTACACTGGAACCGTTTCCCCAAGGAAATTAACCCGCATTGGCGCGGCTGGCGGAAGCTCGAAGGATTGACGGACAATGGTTGGACCGTCGAACGTTACCGACGTGGTCGTGTAATCCTTGGGCAGCGGTGAACCGTAGACGTGCCATCCGGACTCAAGCGCGAACTTCGCAAAGAAGCTGATTTCCTGGCCAGCGAACGCTCTCGCGGTAGAAAGTCCTATGACTACTGTAAGTGCGCCACCTCGCAGTGTGATCGCCGCGGCCTCCTCACTTACAACTCCGAATTCTCGATGAACGACAGAGGACGCAGTGACCCGATGCTGGTAGTTCGGCACAAAATACTTGCGGATGACCAGCCCGTCCGGAGCGATCAGATACTCTACGGGATGTGGAACGCCATGTGCGCGTAGGCCGGGAGCAATGTTCGTGTTCAAGATGCCAAAGCTCCGGATGACACCGCTATCCCAATCGGACAGCAGCGGGATCTGGATCTGGTATTTCTCTGCAAAATGCTGGAGGGTTTCCCGGGAGTCGTAGCTAACCGCGGCGATGCGGAGACCCTTCCCTTCGAGCATCGGACGCGATTGTTCCAACTCGACCAGTTGGGATCGGCAGTACTGTCACCAATCGGCGCTTCGGTAAAAAACAAGGAGCAGGCCATTGGGACCGGAGAGATTCGCGACAGACCTTAGCACGCCCTCCTGGTCCGGTAGGGAGAAATCGGGTATGCGCTCGCCAGCCTCCGGGCCCGTGGCGTAGCGATCGTTGGTGGCGTTCACGTGCTTCGCCTGCAACTCGGCGGGAACGGGTTGTCCGGCGGCACGAAGCCGTCCGAACTCTTGCATGATCGCGGCCTTTTCTTGGAGGTCTTCCGGAATGTTGTTCGCCATCGGCAATCCTCGACGGCCACTATATCACCGCTCGGAAAGTCATGGTCGGTGCACACGCAGGTTCGTCGAAAGGTTTCGTCTAACCGCATTCTGGGCGGCAGGACGGTCTATCGCCGGACGTGTTCAGGACTAGCCCGGTGAATTTACCCGGTTAGCGCGTTTATCATGAGCTGGGCGTCGAATTTTCGAAATCATCCTGCCAATATCGGAGCAGGGGTTTCGGGCATACAATTCTCGCCGATGTAGAAGTCAAGAACGGAATCTCGGTAAGGGAGCGTGCCATGGGTGAAGTGGTGGAGAACACAGCCCGATTTAATCAAACCGATCGTTATGCTGCCTTAATGGATGTCGTGCGCAATCGCATGACGAACCGCGCGTTCGCCCCTTACAGCGTGCCGCGCGAGCACTTCGAAATGATCCTCGAAGCGGCTCGACATGCTCCTTCGGGCGCCAATGCTCAGCCCTGGCACTACATTGTCGTTACCGATCCGGCCGTGAAGCAAGCCATCGGCCAGTGCTTCGTGGATGAACAGCAGCACCGCGCCCGGCTGCACATGGGTTTCCCCACTCCCAATTACAACGGTGTCAAGATCGCTCCCGGTTTGATCATCGTGTTGGCCGATTTCCGCTTCGTGCGGGCTTTTCCCGTTTTGAACGATGGTTCGGAACTCGACCGTCTGTATCACCAGAATGCTGAACGGATCCTACTCCAGTCCGTTGCTGCTTCGACCATGTCGGCTCACCTCGCCGCAGCGGCTCTGGGCTATGCAGTTTGGTGGATCACCGCCATTGGGCAGGAGGATATCCAGCGCCAGATCAAGCCGCTTCTCGGCGTTCCGGAGGAGCTGTCGATCATTGATGTCATGTGCTTTGGCCCACCGGCAAAGCCGTCCTACAAACGGTGGAAGAAACCCCTGAATCAAATCATGAGCTGGGATCGGTTCAACCCGGAATGCCTCATGACGGCGGAGCAGATCGATGAATGGGTTAAAACCACGCGCCACAAAGTCATGTACCGCGACGAATCAAAGATTGATTGACCGCTCAAGTACAGCCAAAAGGTCGTTTAGTGCCTGATTAGCAGCTTGTTGAACAATTTAGTTTTCGAAGCTTTTTCGTTCTCACGTGTTGAGTTCTCGCTGGGTTACAAAGGAATGGTTTGGGTTTTTCTATCTACCGAGACGGCTCATCCAAGCCACCTGTCATGTTCTGGCCATCAGGGTTCGCAATCGGCACAAGTTGTAGGCGGCTCCGGTGAAGGTAAACAGCCACCCCACCTTGTCGATCCCTCGCAACTTCACTTTCTTTAGCATCCCGACCATCTTCATCCACCCGAACGATTGCTCCACTCGTTTTCTCTTCCGCTGACTCACCTCATACCCCGCATGCCGCGTGGTCCGCTCGTCCACCGCACTCCTGCGATTGGTCGTGTTCTGCGCCACGTGCGGGGTGATGTTCATCCCGCGCAGTTCTCGTACGAATTCTCGGGTGTCGTAATTCTTGTCTCCTCCCAACGTCACCCGCTTTCCCGCCGGGAGGGCTTCGGCCATGAGCAGCGCAGCATCCCGCTCCGCTCTTCCGTTCGCCTCTGTCAGAAACGTCTGCACCAATAGCCCGTTGCGGTTTTCCATCAGTACATGTCCCAGGTAGCTCAGCTTCGCCTGGCTTCCTCTGGACTTGGTCCACAACCGGGCATCGGGATCCGTGGTCGATTCATGGGTCTGATTCTTTCGCTTTTCCCCGCGAAAGTCGACGTCTCCTCCCGGTCCCGGCGGCTTCCCCGTTCCATCTTTGGGCCGAAAACTCTTGTGGCTGGCCCAGGCTTCAATCAGCGTTCCGTCCACCGTGAAATGTTCATCCGACATAAACGGCCTGGCTCGTTCCAGCACCCGCCTGAAAAACGACTCCGCGATCTCTTCGTTCAGCAAGCGCTCCCGATTCTTGCTGTACACCGCGTGATTCCACACCCCCTCGTCCATCTCCATCCCCACAAACCACCGGAACAGCAGGTTGTACTGCAGTTGCTCGATCAGCATTCGTTCGCTGCGTACCGAATAGAAGATCTGCAAAAGCAAGGATCGAAACAGCCGTTCAGGCGCAATCGATGGCCGCCCTACGTCCGAGTACAACTTCGCAAACCGCGGAGACATCTCCTTTAGGATCTCATCCACCATCTTGCGGATCGGCCGCAACGGATGATCGGCAGGGACTCTTTTCTCTGGCGAAACGTAACTGAACATTCCTTCTTGCTGGTTATCGTCTCCGCGCATTTCACTCGCCTCCTCGGCTTTCCTTACATCAGACGAGTTTGTTTATTTAAAGTTGCAGAAGAAATGAGTTTTTCAACAAGCTGTTAGTCGGATAACCGGACATCTTGGTTCTAGGACCCACTTTTCCGGTAAGCGCGTTAATCAGGCATGTGGCTTATTCCTGCAGTACGAATCACATCAATTTGTGACCTCTATTGTTCGGTCTCTCTGAGAGGTTGGACTTGTCCACTAGGAATTTACACAACGCTACGAACGCGGTTAAGCCTCGCTTTTGAGGGTTGTAGGATGTCGCACACCAGCGATCGACCACGTGATATCTACCCTGCGAAACGCCCTCAAGAACCCATTCATCACCGTCAAAACCGCGAAAGTTAAAGTCATCGTCCGTGGGCAACATGAAGAAGTTGAGATCCCTGAGCAGGCCTTCGAGTGTTTTGGAATCGTCTACACCCAAATCTAGGTCCTTCGCCTCGACCGATTTGCCTGGGTCAAATCCGGCCTGTCCATCAGTTCGGCTAGCCGAGAGACGATACAGATTCCCGCGTTTGTATATCCTCACGGCGATAGCGTTCCCCCACGTGGGAAGTATCATTAGACGGTAGACTTCTGCGTCTACATCTCTGGTGAACTCAGACAGTGGTATCTCACCCAGAGCGTGTAACTCGGCAGAATACCAGCGAACTCGAAAATTGAGAGGATCGGCAGCGAACGTCTGCGGAGGAAAGTAATCAGCAAGAAAGAGGGCGTTATCGGTCTCCAGGGTCACCAAGTATTTCCTCGCAATCCGATAGACAGGCGAGGACTCAGGTATCTGCGTCAATGTCGTTCGGATTGCAATAAACCTTGGTTGCACCACACCGAACAATCCTCCTGCAATGCTCGTGGCGATTGATTGCTGGGCCTGTTCTGACAAATGGGAAACGGCACTCAGGAAGCTGTCCGAATCGTCGATCAAGCTGTCCCGGTAAAAGTCAGCTAGGTAGGTAAATTGCAGGAGTGTCGGCAGTACCGTTTTGTCACCCTGCCTGTAGAGGTCCTCTAAGATCGAAATGTTCTTGTTCAAGCTCTTACATTGCCGGCTAGAAACCTCATTACGTCGGAGGCATGCAGCAATCTCCGTGAGCGCGGTGTCTCGCTTCGCGCTTACGGTCGAATCGGCATATGAGGCATTCGAAATCGACAGAGCAAGCGCGATTAGCAAACCCTTTACTCTCATTGGCTAGGGCTCGGAGCGACCTCTACTCACTTAGACCCCTGAACGATTGTAATCCCGCGAGCCTCAAAACACCTCGCATGACTCCTGATTAGTCGGATAACCGGACATCTTGGTTCCAGTACCCACTTCTCCGGTAACCGCGTTAATCAGGCACGTGGATTACTTCCGAGTGCGCCGTAACTCGGGAGGACTGTCAAGCTGTCAGGAATGGACACAAGTTGCAGATTGCGCGGCCAGCTATCCAAAGGGCCGCCTAGACAACTCGCGTTTCGCGAAGTGTGAAGCGCGGCCTCCGCGAAGGCAGGGGCGGAGACCGCGCTTGCGGTTCCTGAAGAGGGGCCACAGCCGCCACTTTTCAGAATTGCCGCGGGATGGTTTCAGACGGCCTGCGACCATCCCGCGGCTGCTGGACTGCGATCAGCTAATTAGCCGTAATGCGCTTTCCCGTCACTGTGCCAATGATGGGCGTGGGCGCCACAACCTTAATTCCGTCTGGCTCGTATTGAGTAAGGGTAAAGGTTCCTTGATAGCTGTTTCCGGTGTGGTCCACGGTGACCACTTCGCGGATGTTGGCGGGGCCGACAAAGGTACTGCCGTCAGGACTCCAAGCTAGCGCCCAGTGATTGAGCTTGTAAGTGGAGCGCCCGATCTGCTCCCACACGCCCATGCAGAAATTGCCGCTCGCCGGAGGACGCCCCGAGTTCATCAGCTCCGTTCCATCGCTATGCCACGTGACGTATCCCGCATCGATCGGGGCGCCGTCGGGTGGGCCGGGGGGTGAGGCGTTACCTCTCGCCACGAACGCAAACTGCCACAGTCCCACGATCGCGGCGCCATTTGAGTCTCCGTTCGAGTCTTGGTCATTGTGGCCGGAGATCAGGACAAGCGATGGTTGTCCGGATTTGCTTTCGGCTTGGCCGGATCTATGTTGCGGGCGGACGGGCGTAGCGGGCGCCTCCCCCATGGAATAACTACAGCCGGTGCTCGCTGCGATCAATGCCAGGTCTTTGTTACTGCCGGACGCATTCGCCGGGGCTTTCGTCGACTGGGCCCAGAGTACCTGGACAGGACACAGGCAAACTGTGCCGAGCACCAGCCAGAAACCTGCGGTCCTCAATTTGTATTTCATTTTTGCAGCTCCTTTTCGAATCGGTTGATTCGGGCCGCCGTTATCGCCCAACGAACAGAGTTCCACAATGCAAACTGAATCACCTCTCGAACATTTCCGGAACACCGGGTAACTTGCTCCTATCTAGGGATTTTGCGAGTGATCGCGCGTGTTCGCATGACAGTCTTAGCTCGATTATTGACTGACGCTCTAACATGCCTCAGAATCAGCCGACTGCAATCCCCGATTCCAGGCCCCGTCCCTAGGCCTTTTGGACATGAAAACGATGACCGCGCGCACCGCTTTGTTCGGCCCCTATGTAGTGGATTTGCGTTCCGGCGAGCTACGGAAGTACGGGATAAGAGTGAGGATGGGTGAACAGCCGTTCAAGATACTGCTCATGTTCCTCGCGAGTCCGGGGGAAATGGTCACACGGGAAGAGCTCCGGGCGAAACTTTGGGCCGATGACACGTTTGTTGACTTTGATCATGGCCTAAACTCCGCCGTTCAGCGGCTACGGGACTGCCTTTCCGATACCGCCGAAAAGCCACTGTGGGTCGAAACGATTCCCCGCCGTGGATATCGCTTCATAGGCCAGGTTGAATGGTCGGGCATAGCCGGTCTTCCTCCGGTCAACGGCGATGGTGCAGCACTCCGAGACGAGACGGGGCCGAATAGGGAGGGCGAAGACAGCGCCGGTGCACGCCTTCCTGCTCAAGAGCGCGGCCGGGGCAAAGCATTCCGAAGCACCTCGATCTGGATTGTGTTCGGTGCGGGCGTGCTCGCTCTTCTCTTGCTGGGAGTGGGCACTGTCGAATGGTTTCGGGCGAAACGGTCAGCCTCCCCGGCCGCGTCACAAGAGAACTGGATACAAATCACCGATCTTTCCGATTCGGCCGTTTCGCCTGCGCTTTCCCCGGACGGACGCATCCTGGCCTTCATCCGCGGTCCGGACACCTTCGTTAGCCCGGGGCAAATCTACGCCAAGCTCCTCCCAAACGGCGAACCGGTGCAACTGACCAACGATGCGCTCGTTAAGATGAGTCCTCAGTTTTCACCGGACGGGTCAACGATCGCCTACACCGTGTTCACATCAATTAGATGGGATACGTGGGCCGTCCCGGTTCTGGGGGGCAATCCCCGCCTGATGCATCCCAATACCGAGGGCCTCACCTGGATCGCTCCCGACCATCTCTTGTTCTCAGAGGTCAAAACAGGAATTCACATGGCCGTCGTCACTGCCACCGACACACGCGAACAAATCCGCGACATCTATGTGCCGCAGCGCGACCGCGGCATGGCGCACCGCTCCGCGCTTTCGCCCGATCACAAGTGGGTACTCGTCGCGGAGATGGACAATGGCGGCTGGCTGCCTTGCCGACTCGTCCCCTTCGATGGCCACTCTGACAGCAAGCCGGTCGGCCCGCAGGGAGCCGAATGCACCTACGTGGCCTGGTCTCCAGATCAATCGTGGATGTACTTTAGCTCTGACGCGGGCGGCCGTTTCCATATCTGGCGCCAACGCTTTCCGGATGGGGAGATGCAACAAGTAACCTCCGGCGCCACCGAAGAGGAAGGCATTGCGGTCGCACAGGACGGGGCTTCGCTCATCACCTCGGTTGGATTGAGGGAAAGCACCCTCTGGGTGCGCGATGGCAAGGGCGAGCGGCAAATTTCTTCCGACGGTTATGCGGAGTTCCTACAGTTCTCCCGCGACGGCAAGAAACTGTATTACCTCGTTCGCCGTCACGGCGTCTCAGGACAATATCTCCGCGGAGAGCTTTGGGTCGCGGATTTGGAGACCGGCAGCAGCGAGCGGCTCTTGCCCGACACCCTGGTCTCGGGCTACGACGTTTCGCCAGACGGCACGGAAGTTGTTTATTCCGCGACCGACACCGCAAACCGGTCACATCTGTGGCTGGCTTCGCTCGACTTCGCCTTTCCTGCCCGGCAGTTCGAGTTGCCGGTGAACGAAGACGAGCCCCACTGGGATTCAGCTGGCTACATTTATTTTCGCGCAGCCGAGGGCAAATTGAACTTCCTGTATCGCATGAAGCAGGAGGGCAGCGACCGGTTAAGGCTCCTTCCTGATCCGATTCTTGAGTTCAATGGGGTCTCCCCCGATGGGCGATGGGCAATTGTTGGCCAGGCGATAGGTCAGGGCCCAACGGCACGCGTAACCGCGCGCCCGCTCGACGGCGGAGTGGGAGGTCCAGTGCCGGTTTGTGCCGGATACTGCGTGGCACAATGGAGCCCGGACGGAAGGACCTTTAGCGTCATCATGCACACGGCGGACGGAACAGAAACGCTCGTCGCGCCCGTGTCCGAGACCAAGAGTCTGCCGGCACTACCGCCCGAAGGGATCGGCTCACGAGCGGACATGGCGAACATCGCGGGAGCGAAAGTCGTGGACGGCGCCGTTCTATGGGGGCCGAAGCCGGGGCTATCTGCTTCGTTGCACCAGGACGTTCACCGCAACCTGTACAGAGTGGCTCTGCAATAGAACGCGATCTCCAGAGGGAAGTCGAGGTTCTGGCCGGATGGTCGGCTACTCGGAAATTATCCTCGGACCTCGCGGGTAACTCCTGATTAGTCGGATTACCGGACATCTCTAACAACGTCGGCTCCGTCAAACGTTTTTTGAGCACACTTCTCCGTTCACTTCGAAGAGTGTCTTGGTTCGTCTTGTTCTTTGGCCCAGCGTCGATGACCACGGCTCGTCTGTAATCTTTCGGTCGGCTTCGGTCCGACCCACTGCTGTCCAAATTAGCCAGAATTGAGGCGTGAGAGCGAAGAAAACCGTGCATTCCAGGGCCTCCGTGGCGATTTGTAGGTTGTGGTTGGCATTTCTGCTGTCCAAGTTAGGCTCACCAGGAAAGCGCCAGTTGCTCGGCGCCGGGATCGAGCAGCGGCGGAGGCTGGAACGGGTTATCGATCCAGGCGATCAGGTCGCGATAGACGAACAACTGCTGGCGCAACAAAGCGGCGAGATTAGACAGACTCCAACCATAGCGAGCGCGCAGTTGCAGATACTTGAGCACGAGCAGGGCGATTAGGGCGGTCCAGATTTGAATCTGCAGGGCGTTGGGGCTGGTGCCCACGAAGGTTTTGATGCGCAGGTTCTGCTTCAGCGCTTTGAAGAGCAGCTCGATCTTCCAGCGCTGGTGATAGACGGCGGCGATGGTGGAGGCAGCAAAGCCGCGATGATTGGTAAGAAACACCAGGGTGCGTTGCTGGGTTGCGTCCCAGACTTCGATGCGGCGCAGAAACAGATCGTAGTTCCCACGGCGGGCCGTTTTATAAAGGAAGATGATCTCGTCGCGCCGAACCGCACCGTGTTGGGGAACCGGACGGCGCTCGACGACGCCGTAATCGGCGTTGTCCTTCAGGCGCGTGACGAAAAACACGCCCTCGGCATCGAGGGAGGCGAACCAATCGTAATCGGCGTAGCCACGATCGAAAACCACGATGGTTCCAGGCTCGAAACGCAAGCTGCGCGCCACGCGGTTTTCGTGTACGCGGCCTTCGGTGATGAGCGCAAAACTGGGGAGCAATCCCTGATGATCAAGCAGCAGATGCAATTTCACCGCTCCTTTGGTGCGCTGGTACTGTGCCCAGTCGAAAACGGAAGCGCAGAGCTCGATGAGCGTGGCGTCCAGAGTAAGCAGTTTGTTTTTGAAACGGAAACCATGGGAGCCGGCCACTTCGCGGCAGCGGCTCAGCAGTTGATAAAACACGCTGCGGTAAAGCGCCCAGGGCCGGTGTTCATTGGCGTAGGCCAGGGTAGAGCGCTTGGGCGCGTCGGGCAGTCCCAGGTGCCGCAGCTTGCCCTCGCTGGCGGCCAGGCCGCCGCAAATCTCGCGCAGGGACTGTGCCCGTCCCAGATGACAGAACAACATGGCTACGAACTGGCCCCAACAACTGAACCCGCGGGCGTGGCGCTCGGCCCGGTGCTCTAGGACGGCCCGTTCAAACTCGGCGCGGGAAAACAACTGCAACATCTGGCTGAAAATGCTGGATACTCGTATCACGGCGGTGTTGGTCCTCCCTATGGTTCACGTCTTCTCAACGCAAACCGTAGCAGAGTTCTACCGCCGCCGCTCAAAAGCTAATTTGGACAAGAGTGGGTCGGACCGAAGCCGACCGAAAGATTACAGACGAGCCGTGGTCATCGACACTGGGCCAAAGAGGACGACGAACGGAGACACTCTTCGGAGTGAACGGAGAAATACGCTCAAAAAACGATTGACGGAGCCGACATTGTTAGAGATGTCCGGTTAGCGCGGTGGTCTCAATAGGTCGATGCAACACCATCTGATATGAATTTGCTCTCTAAAAGGATGGTGTTATATGAAGCCAGAGCAAACGTTCGAGGCTCTCGGCCGATCGCAGAAGAGCGAGATATGGAAACGGTGGAAGGCGGGAGCAGACGTTGCATGAGATTGGTCGCGCCTTTGACAAGCCGCATACCTCCATTCAGCTGTTTTTATTACCCCGCGGAGGGATTCCTCCGGCAGCTGCGCCGTCGGTCCCGTCTAGCCCTGACGCTGGTCTGAGCGAGAAGACATCTCGCGAGGCATCGCTTCGGGTTCATCGATTCGTGAGATAGCCAGACATTGAATCGAGCAGCCTCGACGGTGAGCCGGGAGGTCAGGCGCCACGGTGGCCGCCCCGCTTATCGAGCGCATGAGGCGGATGACCAAGCATGGGAGTCGGCGTTGCGACCGAAGAGGTGCCTTTTTGCCATCAATCGGAAGTTGCGAGAGATCGTTGCGAGTAAACTGATTCTGGAATGGTCGCCCGAGCAGATTTCCGGGTGGCTGAAGACCGAGTATCCCAAAGACGAGAGGATGCGCGTGTCCCACGAGACCATTTACCGCAGCCTCTTCATCCAAGCGCGTGGAGTGCTGAAAACAAGAGCTGATGGACCACCTGCGAACGAAGCGCCGCATACGCCGGTCGCAGCACTCTCGTATCTACAAAGACTCGCGCGGTCAAATCGCAGATGCCATCTCGATTAGGGAAAGACCCGCTGAAGTGGAGGACCGCGCTGTCCCTGGTCACTGGGAAGGCGATCTGCTGAGCGGTGGAAAGAACAGTCACATGGTAACCTCGTGGAACGGCATTCCCGTTTTCTCATGCTGATCAAAGTGCCCAGCAAGGACACGGCGGTGGTGGTGGCGGCATTGAGTCGGCATATTCGAAAACTTCCCGCTACCCTGCGACGCTCGCTGACGTGGGATCGCGGACTGGAGATGGCCAAACACAAGGAATTTACGGTAGCTACGGATGTGCAGGTCTACTTCTGCGATCCGCAAAGTCCCTGGCAGCGTGGCACGAACGAAAACACCAACCTACTTTTACGGCAATACTTCCCCCGAGGAACCGACCTGTCTGGCTACTCGCAAAGGCAGCTCGACCAAGTCGCGCTGCGCTTAAATGAACGCCCAAGAAAAACACTGGGCTTTCAAACTCCCGCGAGTAAACTTCAAGCAAGTGTTGCGTCGACCATCTGAGCTGGCAGCGTTAATCAGGAGTTAGCCTTCGGAACTCGCCGATCTCGCTGGGTGCCTGCTCGGGGGGGCAAATTCGTTGTGCCGATTCCAGGAGAAGTGTACGATGCGCGAGGTAGGTCCAAATTGGAAATTCCGTTCGAAATTTGATGGAGGATGTATGCGCGCGCGCAAGACCATTCTCGTGATAGCCGTTTTCGTATTTGGAGTCGCAGCCGCAGGCAAGGCTCAGCAACATCAGGCCTCAGACTCCGAATATATGGCCCAGGCTCTATCTGCTGCTCCCGCGGCAGTCGCCAAGGATGCGGCGGTCGTTCGCATGGAAAAGGACGGAAGCATGCGGACGCTCCGCGCGGGGGAAAACGGATTCACCTGCATGGTCATGGGCACCGACAGAATGTGTAACGATGCCAACAGCATGGAGTTTATCCACGCCATGATGATGCACATGCCGCCGTCGAATAAAGTGGGAATCTCGTACATGCTCGCGGGTGACCATGGCGCGAGCAACACCGATCCGTACGCTACCGGCAAGACCGTCGACAACCATTGGATCGTCACCGGCCCGCATATCATGGTCTTCGGTCCGCCCGCCAAGGCGCTGGGCTACACCGAGGCAAAGGATCCCGATCCGACCAAGCCGTACATGATGTGGGCCGACACACCCTACGAGCACGCGATGGTTCCCGTCGCTCTTCCGAAGTAGCGCTCGGGCGAACTCCCGTTATTTCACTCTTTCAGCTTTTCGAGAGCGGCGTTCGCTGCGTCTGCGCCTTCCCAACCACCACCGCCCGAGACCAATTCCCCGCCGTTATAGTGGCCATCTTTTCTCACAGCGATGGCGACAGCAGCACCTTGCCAGTTTGTCAGTGGACGTATCTCGGATCACCCGGACATCTTGGTCCCAGTACCAACTCCGCCGGTAAGCGCGTTTATCGCGCATTGACCAGTTAGCGAGTGGACGATCATGTGGTATCGCGGTATGCTCCGTCCTTCGTTCGGCCACGCTTCGTCCGTTATCACATCTCTTCTGTTTCTGTGCCTTGGAGGAATCAAATGGTCATAGCTGATAGATTGCGAGCATTGCGAGAGGAAAAGAAGCTCTCACAGGGCGATATCGAAAAGCGCACCGGCTTGCTCCGCTGCTACATTTCGCGCGTAGAAAATGGGCACACGGTGCCGGCGATCGAAACTCTGGAGAAGTTGGCGCGAGCTATGGAAGTGCCCCTCTACCAGCTTTTTTATGACGGCGAAGAGTCTCCGGTGCTGCCAAATCTGCTGAAACGGAAGAGTGCGGATGACGTTGCCTGGGGAAGCATGGGGAAAGATGCGCGCGTTCTCGGTCGCTTTCGTACCCTGCTCGGTCGCCTCAAGGAACCGGATCGTGGCCTGTTGCTTCACATGGCGCAGAAAATGGCATTGCCGACTCGCCGTCAAGTCAAGGCCTAGCCTTTCGGCGTGCAGGTGAAGTTACTCAATTGGCTCAAAGATCGATACTTCTCGCGCTTGGGTTTGTAGGCTAGAGCGCAGGCGAGCAGTGTTTTAGCGGCGGGCACGATTGAGATTGTGCCACAGGGAACGGGGCAGTGCCGTCTCCGTCGCTAAATCGCCAAAATCTCGGCGGACTCGGCGTATCGGCCGGAATCCCAGCTTCGCGCGCGGGGATGAGTCGGGAGGATGCCGCCCACATGATGCTCGACGCGGTGGAACGCGGAGCCCACGTCAAAGGGATCGTCTGGTTGCGCGGAGCACGCGCGTGACTCTCTTTGTAGTGTTCCTCTTTCTCGCCATCTACAACGCGGGCTGCATGACGACCCTGCAGCTGCAACATTACGGCATTTACCCGGCGGTCGGCAAAGAGCACTTCGCGCACTATATGCGCGCCAACAATCGCGCCGCGGCGCTGCCCACCGTCTTGCCGGCCATGCTGCTCCTGCTCTCGTCGCTGGTGTTGATGCTGCAGCGACCGGGATTCATGAGGCCGTACGAGGCAGCGGCTGGTCTGGGGCTGAACCTCGTCGCGCTGCTCTCCACCTTTGTGTGGCAGCGCCCCATCCAGGGTCGGATGGCCGAGAGTGGGTACGACGAGGCGAACATTCGCCGTCTCATCGCAACCAATTGGATCCGGACGATTGTCCATTGGTTGATTGCCATCCTGGGCACCATCATCGTCACACGGCTTGTGGCGGTCGCCGCTTCTGAAGCGCTCCACTGACACGCCCAGACGATCCGCCATCTGCAGTTGGGACAGGCCCATGCCGCCTCGAAACTGCCGAATGTCCACTAGGAAATGAACGTCAAGTTGTCGAAATGCCCCTATATCGCGACCGTTTCCCAAATCCTGATTAGTCGGATAACCGGACAAGTTCGTACTGGGACCCACTTTTCCGGTTACCGCGTTAATCAGGAGTCAGACAAGTCCGGTTCTACCAGTCGTGCTTCTCGCCAGCTATGATTGAAAGCTCTATGGAATACAACGTCGCGTTTCCGCTGTACGCCTTGACGATGGCGAGGTCACGCGGATCGAGCCGTCAACGAGCCAGCGAACGTGTCTGCCGAACTTGTCTTCGAGCAGCAATCACTTCGGATGCGACTGTTCCATGTTGGAAACGCTGTACCAGACGATCCTCCACGATCCATCGCTTTGACGCTTGAACTCCGCAATGAAGTTCGTCTTATGGGTCATCAGCACACCTGCACGACTGTTGTCTTCGTTATAGGTGCCACGATAGACTGCCAAGTCTCCGCTGCTCGCAACATCTACAGTCTCGTCGATGAGACTGACTCTCCAAAAAGGGTCGTGGGCAAAGCCCATCTTGAAGCCCTCTCTATCGGCTTCGACCCCAATAGTTGAGGGACTGCCACATTCCATGGAGATGATATTCGGGGCGTCATAAGCGGTTGCCCTGACTGCGTCGTGGGCATTGATCCCAGCGACGAGTTGAGCGACGTCCGTCTTGATTGTTTCGGCGATCACCGCAGTATCAACCGACACGGCTGCTGTCGATGACGCAGTCCCAGCAGCAGCGAAGGCAAGCAGAAGTAGCTTTGTTTTCCAATATGCAGAAAGGTTCATTGAACGCCTCCCGTTTTGGCCCGTCCCCGGTTCGGATGGCACCCGCTTAGGCTAATCCAGACTTTCTCTCGAAGTCCATTGGACTTCCTAACTCCTGATTAGTTCTATAAAAGGGGAAGTCAAGAAAAAACACACCTGCAACGGCTGGACGTTTTCTTGCTTCGCAGCCCACTGGATTGAGCAGGATCTGTTCTGAACTCCCGCGCCAGGTGCTCGGTTGCTGGACACTGTGGCCCAGCGGTTGGGGGGTTTCTCTACCAGCGGTTTTCATCACCTATTCGCAACGAAGCCTGTCTGTTCCGAAACCAGCAAAGCAGAACCTCGGTCAGTTGGCGACCATAGTTCTATCCGGGACTCGTGGCCCATAGCTTTTTCTGGTTATCCGAGAGGGCCTAGGGTCGAATGTGAGACTCGGTGCCCGAAGCACGCAGCGCCTAACTAATCGGCTGAGACTCGCTCTCGAACCAGAGTGTCTCGAGAACCCCACGGCCACCGCCAGAGAAGATCCCCGGGATGGAGCGGACTCGCTCAGAGACACTCAAGCTGTTTGTGGTTTCAGATGTTGGGCGTCGAAGCACACTCCTCTCTTCCATATGATCAATACGATGGTGGCAATCTTCCTGGCCAAGGTCAGCCGCGCCATTTCCGGCCGCATGCCCCTGGCCAACAATTCCGCATGGAACTCCGCGAAGGGACCGGGCTTGGTCGCGGCGACGATCGCTGCTCCCTTGAATAGATTTTTCAGATCATGATTGTAGTTTCTGTTTAGCCCGCGAATCTCGACGTGCTTCTTCCGTTCAAGCTGTCCTTTCACAACATGGTGATCCGCGCTGCTGCTGGTCTCGATGCCCACACCGCTATAGGTCCATAGCTGCCGCTTGGTGCGGAACCGGTGGGGGGTCTGCAGGATGCCCAGCAACACCGCGGCCCGGATCGGGCCGATCGAGGGGATTCCGCAGAGTCGTTTCCAGGCCGGGTGCTTCTTGCTCTCCGCCAGTAGATCCCGCCGCACCTCCTGGCGCAGGCATCGCAGCGCATCGAGTTGCTGATAGTAAAATTCCGCTCGCCGGTGAACTCCTGGTTCGTTGATTTTCGCCAGCCACTCGCCACGATGGCGCGGTGCATAGACCTGCTTGCCGGTACAAGGAATGGCCCAACTGCGATAGATGGCCTTCACCCGGGTCATCACCCGGCTGAGATCTTGGGTGATGGTCAGATAACTGCGCACCAGTTCCTTCAAGGTTCGCAGGCCGTGGTCTCCGTGATAGACGGGGTTGAGATGATCGAGGCGCAACAATTCGGCCAACCGGCGAGCGTCGATCTTGTCACTTTGATTGCCTTCTCTCATGGACCTGTTTTTTCGTGGATCGCACACCACCAGTTTCGTAACGTGCGGCTTCAGCAGGTCGTACAACCAGGCGGCCCAGGTTCCTTCCTCAAACGTGATGTGCACGTCTCCGCGCAACCCGTCGATAAACTGCAGAATCATGCCCGCTTTCGTCTCGATGACACATTCCATCACGATCTTTCCGGCTGCATTCATCACCGCAATCGAAATACTTTCCTTGTGCACGTCCATGCCGATATATTTAGTGCTGGTCATAAAGGGTGTTCCTTTCTGGAGGAGTTGAGTTCAGCACTCAAAACCTACTCCAAAAGGGGCGCCCTTTTATATTGCGTCGGATAACCGGACATCTTGGTTCCAGTACCGACTTTACCGGTTACCGCGTTAATCAGGAGTCAGGATTGCCTTTGCTGAGTCATATCGCACCATGATTTGGAGTTCATCCTAATCATACGGGTATGATCAGTTTTAGTTACTAATATAAGACATCGAAGGAACGGCAAATAATTCCCGTGGTCGGTACGGGCGTAGACTGGAAGTATGCCGACGGATCGACTTGTTGCCCTTTGCTACAAACAGGCGATTAGCGGATTCGTTTAGCGCTCGCGATGGTATATGAAAGACGCCAAACAGCGAGTTTGTCCGATGGCACCGATATTGCATGCTTCCACGCAGGCATCCTAGAGTGCGTTCCATCCCGGCGCTTGCTGCGCGCATTGTAGCGCCGACCGCCGCCGGGGTGCGTCCACACCTCGAGATAGCTGCCCGCTGCGCCCAATCACAGGCTCACGAAATGCTCCGACTGGACCGCGAGTGATGTGGCCCACACTGGCAGTCATCGGATTCCTCGCCACCGCCGTTCTGCTGGCATTCGCCTGTTTCCAAACCCATCGTTTGTCCAAAGGACGAAGAGTCCAGCGGGAGCTTGAGAAGTCATCGCAGGTCCTCGAAGAGGAGCGGAGAGTACTCGAGTTGATTGCCAAGGGTGCTTCGCTCAAGGAAGTACTGGACGCGCTGACCATGGCCATCGAACGACTGGCTCCCCACTGTTTCTGCACGATTCTGCTTCTCGCAGACGATCGCCGCACATTAGTGGAAGGCTCAGCGGGTAGCGTGCCTCCCGAGTACATGCGTGCCGTCGATGGACTGGAAATAGGGCCAAACGTGGGCGCCTGCGGCACCGCAGCCTTTCGAAATGAAACGACTATTGTGGAAGACGTCGCCACAGACTTTCGCTTTGCACTCGCCAAAGATGTCCTGTTGTCGTTTGGCCTGCGCGCCTGTTGGAGTGTTCCGATCCGAGATTCCAACAACAATGTTCTGGGAACATTTGCCATGTACCACCAGCGCATCGCAAAGCCGCGCGAGCATGAGGTTGATCTGGTGGAAGCGGGCGCTCATCTCGCCGGCAACGCTATTGAGCGCCTTCGCTTTGAGCAGAATCTGCGAGAAAGCGCTTCGCGCTTTCAACTGGCCGAGAAGGCGGCCGCGTTTGGCGTCTGGCAAATCAATTTCCGTTTGGGAATGGTCACGATCTCAGATGGGTTCGCTGCCCTGGCCGGTCTCGCAAGTCGGCCCCTACACCTGACGCTCGCCCAATGGCGGGAGATGATCCACGTCGATGACCGGCCAGCCTGGGACACCGCCGTTGAGGGGGTTGTCGCTAAGCGCGCGTTTCAGGCTGAATACCGCATTCTCCTGCCAGATGGCTCCATCCGCTGGCTGCGTAGTCACGCCCAGACAGAACTATCTGACACAGTTTTGCATTTGCTCACCGGAGCGTCCATCGACATTACCGAGGCCAAAGAGTTGCTCATGAGGTTCTACAAGGCGTTTAATGTGAACCCAGAGCCTATTATGATCAATGCACTTTCGGACGGCCGCTACGTCGATGTGAATGACAGTTTCCTTCGGGTGACTGGCTATCGACGGGAAGAGGTTCTTGGTCACACGGCTATGGAGATGAAATTGTGGAAGCGGCCCGAAGATCGCGTTCGATATCTGAGAACGCTCAAGGACGAGGGCTCGGTTCGCGACTTAGAAATGATGTTTCAGACGAAGTCGGGAGATCAACGCGCAGGGTTGATTTCGGCGGAGATGATCGACATTGCTGGCCAGAAGTGTGCAATCGCTGTATTTAAGGACATTACGGAACGAAGCCGTCTGGAGGTGCAACTTCGCCAAGCACAGAAGATGGAAGCCGTTGGGCAGTTGTCAGGAGGAATCGCGCACGACTTCAACAATCTACTCGGGGTAATCCTTGGGTACAGTGACATTCTCGAAATGCAGCTGGATCCGAACGGCAAGTTGTACAAGAGCGCCGAACAGATCAAGAAGGCTGGGCAGCGCGCCGCCTCGTTGACCCGCCAGCTGCTGGCGTTTAGCCGCCAGCAAGTGTTGGAACCCACGGTCCTGGGTCTCAACACGATTGTGGTCGACACCGAGAAGATGCTTCGGCGTCTGATCGGCGAGAATATTGAGCTGAGAGTCGTATTAGACCCTGAGCTCGGCCGTGCCCGGGCGGATCAGGGGCAGATCGAGCAAATCATCGTCAATTTAGCCGTCAACGCACGGGACGCAATGCCGCGAGGGGGAATCCTGACCATCGAGACGGCGAACATCGAGGCGGACGACAGTTACGTCAGTGAGCACCCGCCCATGTCCGCTGGTTCATTCATCCTGCTGTCCGTGACGGATACTGGCGTCGGGATGGATAGAGAAACACAGGCCCACATTTTCGAACCGTTCTTTACAACCAAGGAGCGGGGCAAAGGCACCGGGCTGGGCCTAGCGACCGTTTATGGCGTAGTGAAACAGAGTGACGGCTTCGTATGGGTCCACAGTGAGCCTGGGCAGGGCACTGCGTTCGAGATCCTTCTGCCAAGAGTCGAGGAGTCGGTCAGAACAGTTTTCCAAGATACGCGTTCCGGCGGATCTTGGAGAGGATCAGAGACGGTTCTGCTCGTGGAAGACGAAGAATCCCTTCGGAAGTTAATCCTGAGTATGCTCAGCGAAAACGGCTACGCTGTCCTCGAAGCGGCGAACGCTATCCAGGCCATGGAAATTGCTCGTCAAGTTCAAGGGAAGATCGACCTCCTCTTGACCGACGTCGTGATGCCAGGCATGAATGGCTCGGAATTGGCTGACCAATTGGTCTCGCTCTATCCGGGGATCAAGACACTTTACATGTCTGGCTACACGGAGTTCGCTGTCCCGCTAAGCAACATTGTTCGGCAGGAACGTTCTCTGCTGCAAAAGCCTTTCACGCAGCAGAGTCTCTTGCGCAAGCTTCGCGAGGTATTGGAGAACAGTCGCCCATCCGTACTGTCCTCCCGGTGATTGATGAAGATACGGATGTGGCAACTGCCGATTAACAAGCAGCCACCTATACGCTAAACACGCATCAATCCGAACGCAACTCCGGTCTGAGATGGGCTGCGCCTAGTAGACCGAATTGCGCTCCGGGTACACTGGGGTTGCCGCCCCCAAGCTAGCAACCCCAGTCGACAATCCTCGTATACCACAAGTCCCGATAAGTCGTGCCGGCTCAGACGGTCGACGCAACACCCTCTTAACAGTAGTTCCGATAATACGTTTCAGAGAAGACCGATCTATTGGGGTGCCCTCAGTTAGATCTAATCAGGACAGGGTTTTCTTTGAATCGACGCCCGCAATCGTATTTGGCCTTTAAACTCCGCGAGATAGACTTCGAGCTGGGTGTTGCATCGACCCATTGAGACCACCGCGAATATTGGTGCTTACTCGTGCAGGACCACACTAAGAAGAGAACTGTTGATTTGTAGGCCGTCGTCGTACTTGATGAATCCCAGTTTCTTGAATTTATTCATGAAAAGATTGACTCGGGACCGTGTCGTGCCAATCATTTCCGCGAGCATCTCCTGAGATACTTTGGGAAGCAGCCTTTCAGGCTGGTCTTGCTTACCGTAGCGCGCGAGCAACAATAGAGTGCGTGCCAGCCGTTTCTCGGTGGAGTTGAAGAGCTGGTCTACCAAGTCCGCCTCGACTCGAATGTTTCGTGCGAGCATATAGGCGATGAAGCGATCAGAGAATTCGTGCTCCGCGTGGAGCACACGGATCATCTCGTTTTTCGCGATGACGAGGACGGTGGTCGGACTGATTGCGGTCGCAGTCGCCATGCAAATCGACTGGCCCGCCAGGCACCCCTCACCCAAGAAATCCCTCGGTCCCAGAATCGCTACCACCGCCTCTTTGCCGGCCTCACTTACGACAGTAAGCTTCAGGCCGCCCTCTTGAATGTACAAGACGTTCGTCGCGGGATCGCCTTGCGCGAAGATCGTCTCTTTTGCTCGAAACTTACCAACCTTTCTCCCGAGACCGGTCGAGTCGAGAAACAATTTCAGATCGAAATCAGAGCCCTTTGAGATGTTTTCCTTGGGCGAGCGGCGAACCTTCGCGGACCTATGCCGAGTTGGGGGAGTCAGCATGAGCCAAAAATAGCACGGAACTTTGGAACTTCCTACTTGCTCAATATTGGACAGTTTCGAGAATAGAGGCGATTACTCTAGCCACTAACTCCTGATTAGTCGGATAACCGGACATCTGGGTACTAAAACCCAGTTGTCCGGTTAGCGCGTTAATCAGGACCTACGTCTTCGGATCGCTAGTGCTGAACTCGACCTTGGTCTGGGGAACAAGAAAACAGAGACTAAGCTCAGTACGTAAAGCGCCCAAGCCCCGACGAGCATTCACAGGAACGCGCTACGCCGGCAGATCTCGATTCCTAGTGACCTGTGGAAGATAAGCGCAGTAATAGTAGACGCAACTTCCGAACCAGAAACCAAGCAACATCACTGCAAACCAAACGGCTTTGGAAGAGCGTCCAGAATAATCTCTCTTCATCCAGTAGCGCCACATTCCGAACCAAATGAAAAAGAGGGCGACTGTCCCCGCCATACTTAGAATCGACCAAGGAACCCTTGTCCAGATCGGCATCCCCAACGGGTTTACCAAGCCGAACATCTGAAGGGTGACAATCGGGATCAGCAGTGTAGCGACGAAGAAGAGCTTGGCGGCTCGGACTGTCGTCAACCATTGGTCGCGAGCGTCATTCCAAAATCCAAAAGGTCGCATGAGATCTCGCCTCTCGCCAATTCCGAACCTTATATCACGTTCCAAGGTCAACTCCTGATTAGTCGGATAATCGGACATGTGGATTTCGGCATGTTAGAGAATCTAAGGGCAGGCGAGACGATTCTGCGAGCACGCCTGAGCCCATAGATACATCGTATACGGCAGCCAAAGCGCCAAAGGCGCTCCAACGAGAAGCCACAGTCCCCGCCACCGGTACTGGCGGACAGCCATTAGCAAAATGATGGCCCAAGCAATCGAGAGAAGTAGGCCGAGCCACAAACCGGGATCGCTGGCTAAAACCGAAATGGAAAATCGACTCGTGATCGCGCACGCCAACGAAGCGGCGAGCATCACCCAGAATCGTGTTCCGAGTGGTGCGAATCGGCTTAACCCGCTCGACATCCGCTGACACTACCATAAACGCAGGTTTAACTTGGTAGACTGGGCCTAACTCCTGATTAGTCGGATTACCGGACAAGTCCCGTACTAGAACCCACTTTTCCGGTTAGCGCGTTAATCAGGACTTGTCGAGCAATTGAATCGATGCAGGGGCACCACAGGGGTTCGGGCTATCGCTCAGAGAGGAGCCCACTCCTCGGGGAACAGCTTCCCGGCCTCGCTCGAATTGAGCTTCACGTGTGCAAGGGCAGCCGCACGCGCGAGCACAGGATCACGCCCAGATGCCAAATCCTCAGCGGTGGGAAGAATGGTCTCGTCGGGTATAACTCCATTGTGCTCCAGACTCTTCCCGTCCATCATTATCAGGTCCTCTTGGGTCACCGAAAAACCGTAAGCAACGACGTTCGCCAAACCCTGTTGGTACGAATAAACCTGGGCCCCCATTACTGCGCCGGCAGAGCGATCCCCCAAGACCAGGCCTCTCTTCTCCAGCTGTACGACGCGAGCAAAAAGCTCCGCGGCGGAGGCCGATTCCGCGTCGATGAGCACGATCAAATCTCCTAAGAACACGTGGCCGTTCCGCGATTTAGCGATCATTGGCTTTGTTTCGGCTCGCATAACCTTGTCACCGATCTTGACGTCGTGATCGAAGACATAGCCCAGCATCCGTTCGAGCGTCTCGCCGGCTCCCCCGGGGTTGCCGCGGAGGTCGAGTATCAGCGTCTTATGCTGACGCGTCGCAGTGAACAGGCGATCCACGCTAGAGTCCTCGGCTAAGAAAAACGGCATTTTCCAAAAGGTTGCGTCACCCACCACGACCTGCCGCGGACCACTTAGCTGCATCAATGGCCGCCATGGACCAAACGCGTCAATCACTTCCTCCCCCTTCTTGAATGTCGTAGTGACACGGACTTTTTCTTGCCGGCCGTCCGGTGTCAGAAGGTCGAGGTCCGACAGTGGTTGTGGGGCCAGCCTGCCCAGGTAATACGACAAATCCTTGAAATCGATTCGGTTGACGGAGAAACCATCCACGTGAAGGACCTGATCTCCGACATGGGCTTTGCCTTCGGCATCCGTCCCGGGGCGCACAGCGGTCACAAAACACCGATCGCCAATCAGTTGCATCCGATATCCGTAATCAAAGGAATAAGGCCGTCTCGGCGGAATGAAGAATGTGTGCGAATCGTCCAGCTTTTCAAGGAATGCGGCGATCATTCGAAAGGCCTCGCCATTCGAATCACTTTCTTCCACCTTTTTTGCGTACTCCGCGCGTAGTGCCTTGAGATCAGCGCCGTGATAGTTGGGATCGTAATAGTGTTCCTTGACGGCGTCATAGGCATCGTTCAGGATTTGCCGGTTCCGTTCCCTCTCCCCCTTATCGAGTGGCTTCTTCTGCGCCTTAATCGGCGCAGAAGGCATGATAAGAACGCCCAACAGCGCGGCCAGAGTCGGTCGCAAAAAACCGCTTCGGAGCATTTACGCGAATCCTTGAGTAGGTTGGATTTCCGACAGCCGCATATTAACAAACAAGTGATTGACGAGAATAGACGGTGTGTTCTGGCATGCTCTTGCGATCTGCCGGGCGAGTTGTGTTGGTTTGTTTCAAGTCCTGGTAAGTCGGATAACCGGACAAGTTGGTTCTGGTACCAACTTCTCCGGTTAGCGCGTTAATCAGGACTTAGGCGAACGAAAGCGAAATCGGACGGGCTATTCAACAGGCGAGGGATGAGGTGTGGGTGTTCACGCCAGCGTGCGGAAGCGTCGCCAAACTGAACTACGCTCTCGCCAAGTAAACCTTATGGACTGGATATTCCCCCTTCCCGCCGCCGCTCTCCCGCACAACAAAAGTTACCCTCCACTTCTGCCCGTGCTTTTCGATAATCTGTTCTTTTTTAGGGACAGCCAGCTTTCCATCCGAATCGACCTGCGTATCTTCGGGTTTGATTTCCCCGTCATAGTAAAAAATGATCTGCTTCTTTTCGTCCACAAGACCCCCGGTTGGCGAATCGCGCCACATCCAAGCGCGGCAGGATAGCACGCGCGGGTATGGCCTTCACGCAAAAGTGCGGCTCCTTCCGATCCGCCGATACGACTTTCGCTTTGTCGGGTAGCAGAACGTAATTGCGCGTGAAACTTGGAACAGGCGTTCCAGAAGGAACAGACCCTAGCAGGTCATTGGTGACAATATGGACCATGCTGAAAAGAAAAGGATCACGGACCAAGACTCTCGCGCAGGTAAGGACCGCCACGCGGGAGGATGTAAGGCGACTGCTTACCCGGCCCCGCGTTGCGGCTGTCCCGCGTTTGCTTGCTAAGTCCCGATAAGTTGGATTACCAGACATCTACCCGGCTAGTACTCTACTTGTCCGGTTACCGCGTTAATCAGGAGTTGAGTGGTCCTGCGCTATACTCCTATCGGACGGGATATTCGATCTGCATCTGTATGGGATTCTGAAATGCAATGGTCAAAGCTTAAAGGCCGCGTGAAATCCTTCATTGCTCCAAACCTGCGAAAGAGAGTGGATTTTCACGTTACCAGCTATCGGCGCTCCCATGATGAGGCAGAAAAGGCTTGGGTCACTATCGATGGGAAGATCGCGTTTGTGGCGAGTTGGTATCGACATCAATGGGCCGGCGATTCCGCCGAAGAATTGGAACTTCACCGCCCACAGCAATTTGGCGACGCACTCAGGAAATATCTCGAGCTGAAACTTGAGGACGCCATCTCCGATGCTGATCCCTTCATTCGGGGCCTGGCTTTCTTGGATCGCAGAATGGGTCCAGCCAGGGTGGAGCGACTCAGGCCTAGCAGCAACGAACATTCATTCGTGAAGGTGATGCATAAACTAAGAGCAAGCAGCGATTCAACGGAAGCAGGGCGCAAGCGGAAGAAAGAATGAACTTGTGGGTGAGTCATGTTGCGGCGGGATGGGAACCGTTACCGGACATCTTCCGCTAGTACCGAACTTTTCCGGTTGCGCGTTCATCAGGCATGTGGTGGATTCCGTTTTGGGATCGGCAAAACTGGGTTTAAAATCGCAGCCGATTTGTAATTCCCCTGCGGACTTGGGAGGTTCTCTATGGCGGATTTCGCGGTGGTTCCCTCCCGTACGGCGCTCATCAACGTCGACATGCAGAACTGTTTCGTCCACGGCTATTCGATCTCGGCCCCGGATGGGCTTGTCGTCCTGGAACGCATCAATCGCTTGGCTGCCGCGTGCCGCAGCGCGGGCGTTCTCGTCATTCATGCGAGTATCGTGGTTAGGCCTGACGGTTCGAATCTCGGCATCATGGCCGAGTTCAGCCAGCCGGTTCGGGAAGGCATTCTCAATAAAGGGTCGGAATCGGCGGCGCTCCACAAGGGGCTCGTGGTGGATCCTCGCGACATCCTCTTGGACAAGCCGCGCTTCGGTGCATTCCACGGCACCGACCTCGAGTTGATCCTCCGCTCGCACGGCATCGATACCATTATCGTCAGCGGCGTCGCCACCAACATATGCTGCGAGACAACTGCGCGCGAGGCCGCCGTGCGAGACTTCCATGTTTTTTTCCTCAGCGATGGGACCGCAACAGCTGCGATGGGGAATGTCTCGGCCGAGGATTTGCAAAAGGCGACCTGCGCCACACTTGGCTTCCTGTTCGCTGAGGTGCTGACGGTCGACCAGATGATCGGAAAGATCCAAGACGCGACCCGGTCAGCAGCGGCTCCGCGCTAGCAAGCCCAATCAGGCCAAGTGGGCCGGAACTCCTGATTAGCACTGACTGCGTCTTTGACGCGTCTCTGGTGCCAGAAACTTGTCCAAATCGATTTGTTGATTCCAGGTAACTCATCGACAAGTTTATGGAGAGTCAGATTACCGGACATCTTGGTTCCAGTACGAACTTGTCCGGTTAGCGCGTTAATCAGGACTTAGGCACGTCTTTCCCGTCAACGGATTCGCTCTGCCTGCGGACTAATTCGCGGCCATAGCATTATTCCTTCCCTAGCTCCCGTGCGGCATCCTCAGGTCTGATGTTATAGAGAAAGACGACCCGCAGCTTCACGTACGACCCGTCGAACGCTTGGGGCAGTGACTCAAGCGGGCCGGAGTTACGAACCGCATCCAGCGCGGCCTTGTCCAGTTCGGGCTTGCCGGAACCGTAGTCGATTTGTCCGTTTTCGGGGGAAAGTTCGCCGTTCCACAAAACCGTAAGGATGATCGCCACCTTGCCCTTTTCGCCCATCTTTGCTTGCTCGGGCATGGCCGCGTACCAGTTGGTCTTTAGCCGGCTCAACATGCGCTTCACGTATGGCCCGAAGTCGACGCCGTGCGTATCGGTGAGAATTTCCACGCCGCTTGCATCGACGGGAGGGCCAACTATCCTCGTCGACACTCCCCCGTGAGCATTCTTGGGAGGAATCTCAACCTTGGTCGTCGTCCCGAGGTTGTACGAAAAACTCGCATGCACGGTCAGCCTGGGCTGTTGAAATCCTGGTGGCAATCGATCGTATTGCCGCCAGTATCGGATTGCGTAAACGGCTGCTTGGTCCAGCTTGGCGCTTCCTGAAGTCGACTCGATCCGCGGGTCACCCTTCAGAAGCACGCCGTCCGGTTCGATTTCGAGCACCACCGTT
The DNA here is from genome assembly GCA_963752925.1 of uncultured Acidobacteriota bacterium. Lineage (GTDB taxonomy): Bacteria > Acidobacteriota > Terriglobia > Acidiferrales > UBA7541 > Palsa-295. The sequence continues at coordinate 701,611 of CAVVZY010000010.1, forward strand.
ACCGTAGCGGCCCGGCCATTGCTTGCCTCGTCAGGAATAAACGCAAGCCAGCTCTTCTTAAGCTGTGCGAGAAGATGCTGCAAGTAAGCGTCTACCGATGCATCTTGCGTCTCCGGGCGGATCTCGATTCGGTGACCGTTGCCCACATCGTCTGCATAGCTTTTCGGGCTGGTCGCCTGGACAGTCGAACCTTCGTTCGGCTTCGGGTGTCCTTGTTGCGCCGCTATCGATCCTTCTGGGAAAAGTCTGCACGCCAACAGGCATAGAACGGCCAGTCCGCACACGGATCGTCGTCTCGACATCACTGCACCGCTATTTCTCCGGTCGCACAAGAATCTCAGCGTTACTATACGTGGTATTTAACATACCTTCGAGGTAAGTCCTGATTAGTCGGATTATCGGACATGTGGGTTCCAGTACCCACTTTTCCGGTTACTGCGTTAATCAGGACCTTGCCTGATCCGATTGGACAGCATCCATGCTTTTGTCGGGCCACGAGAAAGCAACCACTCTGGTTTCCCCGATGGGCATTTTTTGCTGTTAGCTATCGTCCATGGCTAAACGACTATCGTGCGCGCGTGTCGAGGCGCCGGTTCTCAGCGCTGGGGAAGCCCCCGGCCTGCGCCGGGGGCTCTTGCTCCTTACGACAGGAACCGGCCTACCGGCTGACCTGGACGCTGGTTCCTCCGGCGCCAGGGCCGCTGATGCGGGCACCTTCACCGTTGGAGACAACCTTGACCCAGAGCGCGTCCTTGCCCTTGTAGAACGACGTGGTGCTGGCCTTGCGCAGCGCATCCAGGCTGTCCTGCGGCGTACCCGAGGCCGCAGTGGCGAATCCCGGCAGCTCGAAGATCACCCACGAGCCGCTATCCAGTTCGCTGAGCTGCAGTGCCACGGACGGCCTTTCGGTGGTCATCTTGATCTCGGTGCCGGCGCGTATGTTGGTTGCACCGGTTAGGGTGAACTCCTTGCCATTGCGGCTGAGAATGACTGGCGGCTGGGGAGGTCCGCTGGGTCGGCCAAACACTGCGCCGGGACCGCGACGAACTGCCGCTAGGCCAGGACCGGCTGGGCCAGGACCGGCGGGTGCGCTGGGACCCGCTTGTGCGGTTCTGGCAGGGCCTGCGCCAGGGGCGCCTCCGGCACCGGGGAGACCCGGGAAACCGCCGCCGTCGCCGGGGCCGCCAACGGCCAAGCGTCCGACATCGCCCTTGCACACGGCGGCATTCCAGGTCGGCTTGATCTCACAGACGTCGTCGATGGCCATTCCGTCATCTTCGTCATTGATCAGAACGTAGGAGTCCGGGACACCGCTGACCGAGCCGTCCACGTCGTGGAACACCGATGTCTTGTAGCTCCCATTGCCGTAATCATCGTTGGTCCACTTGTTCTCCATCGGTGGGAAATACACCGGCTTGGCGTTGATAAATTTCGCGCGCTGTACGGTGTTGTTGGAGCTCATTCCGAAGCTGGTAAACAGCAGGTAAGAGATCGCTCCCGTCTTGCGGGTGGCGTTGTCCTGGAAATTCACGAAGGTGTCATTGTCCAGTTCATGACGGTAATCGTAGAACTCGTAGCCGCGGATCGGGAAATCCGGAAGTTCGGGCTCCGGCAAGCTGCGGCCGTAAGCCATCTCCGCCGGTGCGCGGGGGTTGCCGGTGTTCTCAGTCTCCCCCACGAACAGCGAGTCGACCACCCGTGACGTAAAGTCGGAACGGCCGAAGTTGCCGGACGCATGCGTGTAGCCGATGGCGTTGTCGGCCAGCTTCAAGTTCTTGAACGTGTCCATCTCACCGCGGGCCCACATTCCGCTATTCCGGTTCTTGTAGCCGGTGTAATCCTCGATGACCGTCTCCACGATGGGGCTGTTCCCGTCGGCCGGATTGGCTAGGGCCATATGGCCGCCGGGCCTGATATGGCCATCGGGCTGTGGGCCGCGGTCGAACATGAAACCGTCAAAGTTCGAATGCGCGGTGTTGCCCTTGAACTCCCGCACCCGGGTTCGACGTGGCCAGGTTGTCTTGCTGACTTCCGTGCCTTCGAACGCTCCCGTCGGGTGCTGCGGCAATGCCAACCAGAAACCCGTCGCCTCGGACCCCGCGGCCACGTTGTCCCGGAAAATATTGTCCGGATTGGTGATCCAGAAAGTCGACGCCGTGTTGTCGGAAGGGATCAGGATATCCTTGGCGCTCTGCCCGGCCGGATCGAAGACCGGTTTGCCCTCCGATCCGATCGGGCCGAGGTTTGTCGGAACACAGGGTTTGCCGTCCGGATGACACTTGGTCTTCATTCCCAGGTTGTGGATGAACTGGTTGCCCGTTTCGACGGCGTCTTCCAGGAAGTAGCAGTGACCCACGGTGTTGAAGGCCACGTTGTTTTCCACTCGCACGTTATTGGTGCCATGCACCGTCACGCAGCGGCTGTAGCTGTCGTGAATCGATGAATTCTCGATGTACTGCCCTTGGCCGTCGCCAACCAGATGCCAGTGGATCGGATACCGGGCCAGATGCATGTTCTGACCCATCCGGTTCAATTCGACGCCGGAGACATACATTTTAGACCCGGTCATCGCCATGATATGCCCCCCGAAGTAGGAGCGCTCTGCGTCGTCCGAAGCCTGGATAACAATATTTCGCGTCAGCAAGCCGACTTCACCACACTCATCGACGCCGAACGTGATTTTGCCGAAATGCATGTACTTGAGGGGCTGATCAAGCGTGATCGCGTTCCCTGCAATGGCGGCGATGGTTCGCTTCTCCGCCTGCGTGGAATCGAAGTCGGTCGACGCAAGGGCGATCACGTCCCCTTTTCGCCAGCCGCTGGCATTTAATACTTCGATCCTGGCGCTACCGGCCTTGGCGGTTCCAGCGAGTTTGGTCCAGGAATTCGTCCGGTCACCATGCAGGTTCAGGGTTCCGCCCGCGATCATGATCCCGCGGTCGTTACCAGGGACATTGTCGGTGAGGGTGATGGTCGCCTTGCGCGTGTGGGGTCTGGCTTCGGTGCCGATTTCCAGTTCCCCGTACACGATGATCGACTCGGTGGTCAGCTCGATGTCGGCTTTGTCCGAGAAGCTGAGTTTGCCTTCGATTCGCAAGCCGCCCAGCGATGGCGGACTGACGTCGAGGAGCACAGTCTTGCCTTTTTCAATGGTGACCGTGTCCCCTGCGCGGGGCACCTTCCCGTCTGGCCAGGTGGCAGGATTGGACCAGAGCTCCTGCTTGACCGCGTGCGACCCTTGTTCCTGAGCCGCCGCAACGACGATGAATGCGCTGACGAGGAAGAATGCCGGAACGAGCAACGCAAAAAGGAACGAGCGATATTGTCTTCTCATTTCATCACTCCCTCGTATTCAAAGGTGACTCCGCAGCTTTGCGGCGCGCCGATCTTCGCGCGATTACGCTACCCCCGAGGCTAATGCGGCTGCATTATAGCTCGTCTGTCGATGTGTGCCAGCCGATTCGACCGATTCCCACTTTCGTTGCCGCGGGAATAAGCCAGTTCTTCTGCACTCGGCGTAGCCAGTACGGCTTGCCTGTCCTTGGATTCGCGAAGCCCCAATTCTCGACGTTCGTGTGTGAAGACTTGAAGTCATCAGACCGGTTTCTTCTGCCGGACTTTGTAACTCCTGATTAGTCGGATTACCGGAGATGTGAATTTTATAAGCGACTGAAGCACCGCCCCCTCGCCACACCAAGCTACGGCGTAGTAGCATTAGCCCTTAGAGGGGTACCGGAAATGGACGATCCCATATTTATAGAACTTCGCAATCTGGTTGGCCAGCATGAAAAGATCGTCTACGAAGCTGTCAAAGCGGATACAGTGGCCCAGCTCCCGCATGAGAGCCAGCTCTTCGCGAAGGCGATACAAGAACATATGCACCTGAAACACATTCACAATGCCCTTGAGTTCGCAGACCTCCGCGAAGGCGAGCCCTATGAGATCACGGTGGGAGGCGAACCTGTAAATCCGTTGGCCCACCTGATTGCGCATGCGGCCGTCAAAGGGCAGCTTGAGCAGGATCCATTGGTAAGGGCCGCGTTTGAAAAGATGTTGGCCACCGGGACCGCAGCCCATCATGCCGAGCACGTTCTGGGTGCACTGTTCTTAGAAACCGAGTGGGAAACCGCCCGTGCAGTCGAGGCCGGGAAAGATACTGAGAGGCTTCGGGGCGTTTACATCCGCAAACTACAAAAACTCATCCGGGATTCGGCCTTCCGCAAAAAGCTCACTCAACGGTTCACCGCTGATCATACTGCGTTTGAATAGGCAGCCTCCCTGCCCCCAATGTCGAAATCCACATGTTCGGTTAGCGCGTTAATCGGGCATTGACCAGTTAGCGAGTGGACGATCATGTGGTATCGCGGTATGCTCCGTCCTTCGTTCGGCCACGCTTCGTCCGTTATCACATCTCTTCTGTTTCCGTGCCTTGGAGGAATCAAATGGTCATAGCCGATAGATTGCGAGCTTTGCGAGAGGAAAAGAAGCTCTCACAGGGCGATATCGAAAAGCGCACCGGCTTACTCCGCTGTTACATTTCGCGCGTAGAAAATGGGCACACGGTGCCGGCGATCGAAACCCTCGAGAAGTTGGCGCGAGCTATGGAAGTTCCGATGTACCAACTGTTCTACGACGGCGATAAACCCGCCACACCGCCAAGTCTTCCGAAGCGAACGACTGCCGACGAAGTTGGCTGGGGAAGCACAGGAAAAGATGGGCGAGTCCTCGATCGATTTCGTAGTCTGCTGCGTCGCATCGAGGAACCGGACCGAAAACTACTGCTTCACATGGCGCAGAAAATGGCGAGGCCAACTCGGACTCGATTGAAAGCCTAGCAGCTTAATCTTGGCGTCAATTCAAGACGATTATTCGGCTCGGCGGGTTGGGCTCGCCGTTCCTTTCACGAAGCAAGAATCACAAACCCTCGTGCCGTCCTTCAAGGTGTAGTCAATCCTGCGGTTCGGGTCAATCTCCACCCCGCATTTTCCACACCGGTCTTGGGTTGGCTCGGCCATTAGCATCTATCGGCTCTATTGAATCACAGGTCGCGATGGAGCACATTAATGGCGCGTTTCTGGGGTGATGTCCGATTTTCGTGGTGAATGCTGTTCCCAATAGTCATCTGGAATGAATCCAGTTGTCCGGTAACCGCGATTATCAGGAGTTAGGCAACTTGGAAGCTTGTCCCGTGGAGCCTGCTCTGGTGGCACATTCATTGTATCAGGACAGGAGAAGCGCATGACGCACAAACCAGAGGTCTAAGTCGGAGATTCTGGACTATGTGTTAAAGCTTGGCCTGGTCACACTATACTCACGACGCTGGCCTCGCCGAGCTCGCACGGGTTCGGCTGCGTTTGGCTTCAGCTACGGACAAACTTCTCGAATGAGGTGCGCGAATGAGTCTTGTAAATTTCGGCCAGCCGGACGACGGCATCATCCAGTCGGCATATGTCGTGAAGAACATCCGCGAAGCAATCGACCACTGGGTCAGGGACCTAAAGGTCGGGCCGTGGTTCGTGGTGGATCATTTCAAGGGCGAAGACGCTAGATATCGCGGCCAACCCTCGGACGCCGACTCCGCCATCGCCATGAGCTTCGCCGGCCACATGATGATCGAGCTCATAGAGCAGTACAACGACGCGCCGTCCGTCTATCGGGAGACGATCGAGAAGTGCGGCTACGGATTCCACCACTGGGGTGTCGCCACATCGAACTTCGACCGCGACGTTGAGCAATATCGCGCCAGGGGTTATGAGCTGGCTTTTTCCGCGCGCGTGCCCAGCGGAGGCCGCGTCGCCTACATGGACACAACCGCACATCTGCCTGGCATGGTTGAGCTCATTGAACTGGGTGCCGCCTTTGACCCTATCTTTAGCCGTTTCTACCGTGCCACCATCGGCTGGGACGGCAAGGATCCCGTGCGCTCGTTTCTCTGATTCCACCCGAGGACAAATGCCCGGCTAGTACTTCAGCTGTCCGGTAACCGCGTTAATCGGGAGTCAACCGGGATCCGCGCAGCAAAATCGAATTGGTTTAGGCCATTCAATGGTATTTTAGCCGCGCGTTTGAGCCCTTTTCTAAACGGGCCAGACTGTTCGTATTTGCTATACCGCATTCAAGCCGGGGGCCTGACGCAGATGCAATCGGCGTCGATGACTTGCTGCTTGGATTGATCGGCGGCCACATGACGCAACACACGAAACCAGAACAATCATGACGAGCCGAGATAACGAGCGCATATTCGACTATGTAATCGTCGGAGCTGGGACAGCGGGCTGCGTCCTTGCCAACCGGCTGTCGGAGGACAAAGCGAACCGCGTCTGCCTCGTCGAGGCAGGACTCAAGGATCGGCATCCCTTCATTCACGTGCCGGCCTTGGTTGCCGCCGCGCTCGCGACGCCGAGCCTGGACTGGGGCTACTGGACAGTGCCGCAGGCGAACTTGAATGGACGGAAGGTTCCAATTCCGCGGGGGCGCGTCCTTGGCGGTACAAGCTCGATCAACGGCATGGTCTACATGCGCGGCAATCCCAAAGATTACGATGATTGGGCTGCGTCGGGAAACCGAGGCTGGAGCTATCCGGAGGTGCTCCCCTATTTCATCCGCGCCGAGAACAACGAAGCCTTCGGCGACTCTCCTTATCATGGCAAAGGGGGGCCGTTGAATGTCAGAACATCAAGCGGATCAACCCACTCAACACTGCTTTTCTCGAAGCGATGCGATCGCTGCAATTTCGCCGCCGCGAAGACTTCAACGGTGCGGATACAGAGGGTTATGGCCCACGTCAGGCGACGATCAGAAGCGGCTATCGCGAATCCGGAGTGACTTCCTTCCTCAAGCCCGCAATGAAGAGGTCCAACCTGGAAGTCTTGACTGGAGCGTTGGTCACGCGCGTCGTCGTTGAGAATCGCCGTGCGACCGGCGTCGAGTTTCAGCTCGGCGGCGAAACCCGGAGGGTTGCCGCGCGCCGCGAGATCATTGTGTCGGGCGGCAGCATCGGATCACCTCAGATCCTGATGCTCTCGGGCATCGGCGATGGGGCCGTCCTGCGGACATTTGGAATTTCAGTCAACCACGATCTGCCCGGTGTCGGTGCAAACCTTCACGATCATATCGCGAGCGCGGTGCAGATGGTCACGTCGGACTCCACCTCCTATGGCATCTCGCTGAAGGCGCTGCCGCGCGGAGTCTGGAACATTTTCGAGTATTTGTTGCTGCGCCAGGGGCCGTTCGCCAGCTTTGTCTTCGAGTGCAATGCTTTCCTGAAGACAACCAACGGCCTCGATCGGCCCGACGCGCAGGTCGTCTTCCAGCCGGCGCGCCGTAATCAATCCACATTCCCGCTGCCGCTTGGGCACGGCTTTAACCTCAGCATCGTTCTGTTGTATCCCAAGAGCCGTGGCCGGATCTCCCTGTCAAGTCCCAATCCGCGGGCGGCGCCTAGGATCGATCGCAATATCTTGAGCGCGCACGAAGACTTCGAGCCACTCGTGCGCGGCCTCAAGCTAGCGCGCCGGGTATTTGCGACCCCGGCTTTCGCCCGCTACAAGGCGACCGAGTTTCTGCCCGGTCCGGCGGTCGAAGGCGACGACGCGCTCAAGGATTATCTCCGTGGTTCGGCTGCTACGGTTTATCATCCGGCCGGAACCTGCCGGATGGGCGTTGACGACGCCGCGGTCGTCACTCCCGAACTCAAGGTCAGGGGCATCGATGGATTGCGGGTCGCCGATGCCTCGATATTTCCAAGGCTCATGGGCGGAAACCCGAATGCGCCCGTGGTGATGGTTGCCGAGAAGGCCGCGGATATGATCCTGGGGCGGGCGCCGCTTGCGCCGCTTCAACTACCGCGCGATCGCTAACAACCCGGAGGAGAGCGCCATGGCCGTCGAGCACATCAGAAAGTGGAAGATCGGAGACGTCGAAGTCGTCCGCATCGTCGAGGTCAACGCGCACGAAGATCCTTTCGAGATGCTGATGGCCGGCGCGACGCCGGAGGTCGCCAAGCAATACGATTGGCTGTTCCCCAATTTTGCGACGCCGGATGGCCGCATGAAGATCTCGTTTCAAGCTTTCGTACTGCGCTCCGGCACAGAAAAGATCATGATCGACACCTGCATCGGCAATGATCGCCAGCGCGAGTACCCAATATTCACGAACATGCAGACCACGTTCATCGAAGACTTGACCTTTGCCGGATACGCGCCGGATTCGGTTGCAAAGGTTTTGTGCACGCATATGCATTTCGATCATGTCGGCTGGAACACCCGCAAAGTAAATGGCCGCTGGGTGCCCACCTTCCCCAATGCCCGTTATTTGTTCGGCCGCGAGGAATACGACCACTGGCAAATGCTCAAACGCACGGGCGGGTATCATGACTTCACGCATTTGGCCGACTCGATCGATCCGATCACAAATGCCGGCCTCGCCGACTTCATCGAGCCAAATCACAGGATCACGGATGAAATCACGCTTGTGCCGACCCCTGGCCATACGCCGGGCCACGTCAGCGTACATATTTCGTCAAAGGGACAAGAAGCCTTCATCACCGGCGACATGATGCATCATCCGATCCAGCTCGCCGAAACCGACCGTTACGGCAATTTCGACATGGACAAGGAACAAGGCGTGAAAACGCGAAAAGCCATGTTCGACCGCCTTGGTGACAAGAAGATATTGATCATCGGCAGTCATTTCTCTGAGCCGACCGCCGGTTACATTGTCCGCGACAAGAAGAATTGGCGTTTCAAAATTCTTCAATGAACATGGCGAGCCGCGGTTCTCCCTCTTGCGGGAAGTGAAGCACTGGGGACCGAGGCCGCAGGATCAGCCGTCTCCACAGGTTCTTGAATTTAGTCGGGAGCGAAATAATGCCGCGTCTCGGAGGGCAGGTTGCGTTCGTCACGGGTGCCGGACGCGGGATTGGGCAGGCCATGGCCCTCGCATTCGCAGCGGAGGGCGCGATCGTTGGTGTGGCGGATATTGATGGTGTTACTGCCGCCGCAACGGTGCGCGAAATCGAAAAAAGCTCAAGAACCGCCCGCGCTTTCCCGATCGACGTCAGCCGCCGGGAAGACGTGCTACGTGCCGTGGATCAGCTCGTTTCGGAGTTCGGCCGGCTTGATATCGTGGCGAATAATGCGATCGTGTTCCGTAGCGAACCCGTCTCGGAGATACGAGAGGACACGGTCGAGAAGATGGTTTCGGTGGGATTGAAGTCCATCTTTTGGACGGCGCAAGCGGCTCTGCTGCACATGGATCCGGAGCGCGGCGGCGTGATCATTAACAACACCTCGCCCGTGGCGGAGATTGGCGTCCCTCGATCAGCCGTCTATTCGGCGATTAAGGGCGGGGTTTCGTCCTTAACTCGTTCGCTGGCCGTCGAATTCGGCCGAAGAATTCGCGTCAACGCCGTATGCCCAAGCTCGGTGCCGACGCCGGGTGCGCGCGAATTGAACAAGAATGATGACGCCGTATACGAGGCCCGGCGGAAACGAACGCCACTCGGCCGCCTGGGTACCTCCGAAGAGATTGCGTCCGCCGCCGTGTTTCTCGCTTCAGCGGACGCCTCTTATATCACGGCAGCGATATTACGAATTGACGGCGGGGCCACGGTGAACGGGGGGGCTTGAGGACTGCATTTGAATTAATCCCGACGGCCAACGGCCAATCAGCGGCGCGGCCCGGCAGGCATGTTTTTCACCAGCCAATCGGAGACTCTCTGGGCGTAGGCTTCCGCAAGGGGGCCCGGCGTCAGATAATGGCTCGCACCCGGGACCCAGATGAGGTCGCGCTGCGGTGACGCGGTCAGGCTGTCGTAAATCGTCTTGGCATTCGGCGGATAAGAGATTTCGTCCTTGTCTCCGTGGATCACCAGCGCCGGAACCTTGATCTGCGGTCCGTATCGGATTGAGCTTGGCGCGCTCTTGTCGCTAGGCGCGCCGAAGAAGCCGATCATGGCTTGCGCAGTCCCCATGAAAGATCGCCCGCCCGGAAACCAATCTTCGAACGCGAGCGGTTCCTGCCCCTTGCCTTGCGCGACAAGCACGCGGGCTTGTTTTAGCATGTCCTCAAGGCGCTGCCGGTCCGCTTCGGACGCTCGGATTTGAAACTCCAGATATGGCGACGGGATCGAAGCTATAAAGCCGACGGCCTTGATCGCGGGATCGTTTCGCTCGGCCATGTACTGCGCCATGCGAGGGCCGCCGAGACTGATTCCGAAAATCGCAATGCGGGCGTACTCCCCCCCGACTTGGCATAGGCGACAAAAGCGGCGATGTCCTTCACAGCGTCCGTGTATTCTGCGTAAGGATAGTTGTAGGAGGCGCGCATATTCGAAATCAGGAAAAGCTGTAACCCTTGCCAGTCAGCCCGGTCGCGAGGGGGTAGTAGTCGTGCATAGGTATTAGCGCCGCACCCGTCGTAGCGCCGGGCACCAGAATAACCAG
>CAVVZY010000011.1:0-1249325 GCA_963752925.1 uncultured Acidobacteriota bacterium
TGTGGGTACTGGAATAAGTTGTCTGGTTAGGTAGCCAGCTCAGCCCGAAGCCTACGCAGCCGACTCCAAAAACATCCCGTGACGTGATCGAATTTCCGAAGAAGGCCGGGTAATCCGCATCTCAGATCCCCCGATTCTGGACGCAAAGTGGACGCAGGCTTATTGCTGACAGTTTGGAAGTTGTTGGGAGAATTGGGGTGAGCGACGGGGATTGAACCCGCGACCCTCGGTGCCACAGACCGATGCTCTACCAGCTGAGCTACGCTCACCACCCGGCAAAAATCATAACACGGCGTCGCGTGCGCGAGCTACGCCTTGCGAGGGAAGGGAATTGGCGCAAGGCGCTTGCGGCGCACGGAGCACTGGCGCAGATGGGCGCGCGCCTGCTCCGCCCATGCGCCATTGGGCGCATGGCGAAGATATAGGACCCACTGTTCGCGGGCGAGACGGCGCTCGCCGCGCTTTTCGTAGGCGAGAGCCAGATTGAAGTGGACGTCGGCGTGGGCGGGCAGCGCCCGGACGGCGCGCCGCAAATGTTCGATGGCCTGGTCCAGATCTCCCTGCTCCTCGAGGACGCAGCCAAGGTTGTAACGCGAGATTCCGTTCAAAGGATCGAGCTGGACGGCGGAAAGAAATTCAGCGCGCGCTTCCTCGGCCCGGCCCAACTGATAGAGCGCGACACCCAGGTTGATGTGGGCGTCTACCCATTCGGGTGTGAGATCGAGCACTTGCCGGTACCTTTCGACCGCCTCCGGGAGAAGTTCCGGGCGAGTCTCGCAGTCGAGCGCCGCTTGAAACAATTCCTCGGGCGTCGGCCCGGTCATCGCGTGCAGCTTCGTGGGCAGCGGCTGTGAATCGAAGGGGAAGACCCACTGTTGCTTGAGCGGGCTGAATGGACGCGTCGCGCCGGGCGGAATCACCAGCAGGTCGCGGCCCTGTTCGAGGAATCGGAGTTCTTGAAGCGGCAGCGAGGACTCGCCAAACTGCTGCTCGATCAAGTTGACGGCGCGGCGAACCCGGAGGGCGGGGATTCGATGGTCGGTAAGACGCTGGAGCGTGCGCAGAGCGACGAGATCGCCGAAATTGTAGAATCGCTCGCCCCAACGCGCCCGGGGACGCACCAGCCGGAGCCTTTCCCAATAGCGAAGACGGCTCGGGTTTACTCCCAGAATGCGCCCAACTTCTCGTCGGGTATACCGTTGCGCCAAGCCGGCGATTCCTCCTTGAAATCGATTCCGCGAAAGATTATGCACCCTTTGTCAATCCCAGTGGTGGTTCGTTTGTGTAAAGAGGATGGCTCGACACCTTCGGCGATTACCATAAGACGACACCCCGCCGCGCCCCGATTGCACGACCCCGCTGGCTTGCTAGACTTTTAGAGGACGTCACCTCCCACTATGTCTCTGGACAACACCGGACGGCTCTATTTGGAGCGCCAAGTCACGCTGGCGCGCGTCGTGATCGCGGCGCTGTCGCTGGTGGCGTTGCTGGAAACGTCGGGAGCGCCGGTGCAGCGGGCTCCCATCGTTTTTCTTTCTGCATATTTGGCGGCTGCGCTGGCCGAGGCGCTGGTGGAACGGTTCTCCAGCGGGGCGCGATTTCGAATTCCTCTGGCGGTGGATTTTGCGGTGCTGGCGGTCTTCGTCTATCTGACGCCTTCGGTGTCGGCCTTCTGGTTTCTCTTTCTATTCACCGTGTTTGCGCTGGCCACGCGCGGAAATACGCGCGCGATGCTGGCGCTGGTCGGCCTGGCCACCGTGGGAATCATCCTCCGCGTGGCGGTCGAGCAGGCTTTTCGGTGGCGGAGCATGTGGCACTGGATCGCCATCGGGTTGGGAACTCTGGTCTCCGGCCTGTGCATGGGATTTCTTGGCGCACGGGAGCGCGAGCATCTGGCGCGGCAGGAGTTCCTGGAAAAAATCACCGGCCTGCTGCAATTCGACCACGGGCTGGCTGAGTCCATTCGTCAGGTGCTTGGCGAATTGGCGGTGACGTTCGAGTGCGAGCAAGCGATTCTGGCAATTCTCGAGGATGAACTCGAGCGGCTTTTTGTCTGGAAAGTTCGCCCGGGCGAACTCGAGGCGAGCGGCGCGGAAACACTCCCGCAGTCGCGCACCGATACCTTTCTGTTCGATTGCCTGGAAATCACCATGGGCTGGGAATTCAAGAACGGGAGTGGGGAGGGTTTCGGCTGGGACCGGCGCACCGGAGCGCGATTGCGCGTGCCCGCTCCGCCGGACTCGACGCGCGAGGAATTCGGGGCGCGGTCTCTATTGGCGGTGACCATGGAGAATGGCGGGCGGCCGGCGGGCCGCGTGGTGCTCGTGAATCCCCGGGCGTCGCGCGGACGGTTTTCCGCCGGAGATTTGCGCTGGCTGGAGCAGATCGTCCGGTACGTCGGGCCGCCCCTCGAGAAAGTGTTCGTGATGCGCAGCCTGCGGGCGCGGGCCGTGGAATCGGAGCGCAGCCGCATCTCGCGCGACCTGCACGACGGAATTCTGCAGACGTTGCTGAGCCTGAAAATTCAGCTCGAGGTCCTACGCCGCAAGCTGCCGCAGAAGCCCGAGCAGGCGTGCGCGGAACTGGCCGGCCTGCAAAAGACGGTGGAGCAGGAGAGCGACGAATTGCGTAGGATGGTCACCGACCTGCGCCCGCTGCGCGTGGAGAGCGCGGACATGCGGGAATTGATGTACGGTTTCGCGGAGCGCTTCCGCAGCGAGCACGGCATGGCGATCGATCTGTTTATCGAGGACCGCAATCTTCGGCTGCCGGATCGCATTTGCCGCGAGTTGTTTCAGATTTACAGGGAAGCACTACACAACGTAAAAAAGCATGCGCACGCCAGCCACGTCGTGGTAAAACTAGAACAAGACGAGACGAATGTTTTTCTCTTCGTGGATGACAACGGCCAGGGATTTAGTTTCTCTGGACGCTACAGTAGCGAAGAGCTGGACCAGTTGCGTCTTGGGCCCATTTCGATCAAGGAACGGACGCGGAGCGTGGGTGGAACGCTGACGGTGGAATCAAATCCCGGCCACGGGGCGCGCTTAACTGTAGAAATTCCATTGAATTAAGATGACGAAAGCAAAACAGGCCATTCGAATCCTGGTTGCGGACGATCACGCGATATTTCGCGATGGTCTCCGCAAGCTATTGGAGGTCGCGGACGACGTGCAGATCGTCGGCGAGGCCTCGAATGGGGTCGAATGCGTCAAAATGCTGGCGAAATTGAAGCCGGATATTCTCCTGCTCGACCTGCGCATGCCCGAAAAGGACGGGTTGGGCGTGCTGGAAGAGGTCAATTTTGATTCGCTGCCTACGCGCGTAATCGTGCTGACCGCGGCGGAAGATGATCGCGATGTGGTTCGCGCGATGCGGTTGGGCGCGCGCGGCGTGGTCCTGAAGCAATCGGCGAGCGATTTGCTGCTCAAGAGCATTCGCAAGGTGTCCGACGGCGAAATCTGGCTCGATAATCGCATGACCGCCGAGGTAATTGACGCGTTCAAGAAGTCCTCCGAATCCGGCCAGCGCCGCGAAAAGCCCCTGTTGAGCGACCGCGAGAAGGAAATCGTCCAGCTGGTGGCGCAGGGCTTCCGGAACCGCGAAATCGGCGAAAAGCTCTTCATCAGCGAACAGACCGTGAAGAACCACCTGCACAATATCTTCGACAAACTCGGTGTTTCCGACCGCCTCGAACTCGCGCTCTACGCCATCCACCACCGCCTGATCGACCAGGCTTAGTCCCTCCTCCGCGGCATCCAACGGCATAGTACCTCTGTACCAAAAGGGCTACCCAGAATTGGCCCTCTTGCTCTATTGGTTCAAATCAGCACCGGCCCTATCCTTATCGGGAACTAAGAGGAGTTGCCCTTGTCTCTGAAAGAACGACGTGTATCGCGCCGCTTTCTGATGCGGTTGCCGCTGACGGTCCGCTGGACGGACGAGAATGTCGTGGGCGAAGCCGATACGGAATCCCGCGAAGTGAGTTCGCGCGGCCTCTATTTCCACCTGCCCAAGGGATTGCGAAGCGGTTCTCCGGTCGAGATTGTCATGACCCTGCCCCATGAGCTGACTCAGGCTGGGCCGGTGCGCGTTCGCTGCCTGGGACGCGTGCTGCGCAGCAGCCAGGAAAACTCCGGCGAAATGGGCGTGGCAGCGGCGATCGAACGCTACGAATTTATGCGAAGCGGCGAAAACGCCGCATAACGAGTTCTTACCCAGACCCTGCGGAGATGGGTGAGAAGAGGCCGGGCGGCTTGGGTCCCTCAGCCTAGCCCCCGGCCATTACTTCTTGTGGCTAATTTGCTCCTGCCGTTGCGGCGGGTGATGCCCGTCGCGCATTCCCCAGCTAGTCAAATGTTAGTCAAAATACATTTTCGGCGCAGCCTGTTCCGCGCCCGCACGTCCTGTCACGATCTCGGCTTTGAAGAAGTTCTCCGCGCGGACGGGCGCGCCAGCCAGACGGCGTAGCATCGAGATCTGTCCCACGAGTGTCAGGGCGTCCGCCACGGGGCTCTGAAAAAGCTTCTCGGCGGGACCTCCCGCGCCGGTCAAGGTGGCATTTTCTGTTTGACAAAGTCTACTATGTTAGTAGACTTAGTGAATCTAGTAGGGAATCGACGGACCGCCATGCGAATTTCTCAACGAGGACTGTACGCCTTGCAGGCACTGACGGTGCTGGCGCAGCACCCTGCCGATGTGGTCAAGATCAAGGACATCGCGGCCGAGGAAGAATTGCCGGAAAAGTTTCTGGAGGCGATTCTTCTGGATCTCAAGCGCGCGCGCATCGTGGTGAGCCTCCGCGGCGCCCACGGCGGCTATCAATTGAAACGCTCGCCCAAGAAAATCTCGCTGGGAGAAGTCCTGCGCAGGATTGATGGCCCACTCGCACCGTTTGAAGACGCGGAATCCCTGCGCCACCGCGTGAGCACCGATCCGAAGCACCGTCCTCTGTTCCGTATTCTTCTGGATGTTCGCAACGCCACCGCCCAAATCTTGGACCACACCTCGCTCTCCGATTTGTGTTGTCCTAGCCGCAACTAAGTCCCCGTCGCAGTCAGCCCGCTCCGAAGCGTCAGCGATATTTCATCTTTGCCCACGAGCGCGACCCGCTCCTGGCCCAACTACATAGGAGAACGAAATGTCAGCACATTTAGCACTGAAATCGAAACGCATAGCCGCGGCGCTTGCCTTGATTTTGAGCTCCACGGGATCTACATGGGCTGCACCGAAAGCCGAAGGGGCCGCGGCCACAGCCGAAAGCGCCGCGGGCGCCTCGCAGCCGGCCGCCAATGCAGCGGAATCCGCGAAGGCTGCGTCCGCCGCGCCAGCGCCCGACCCAAGCTCGCCGGTCGCGGTCGAATTGAAGGAACTCAAGGATGCAGTGGATTCGCAGGTAAAGCAGTTCGCGGAGCACAGCCAGCAGCTCGATGCTGAACGGGCGGCTCTGAAGGACGAACTGGCGCGGATCGCGGGTCTAGAAGCAAAGCTCGGCATTCCGACGGGCTCCGATCCTTCCGGAATCGCGCCGACAGTCGATGCGATCCTTGCGAAACCGGCGTTGACGCCTAGTTCGACGCAGACACCCCAGGCTCAGACCCCTCAGGACTGGTCCACGAGGGTCGGCAACCTTGAGAATCGGCTCAAGACTTTCGGGCCGTTCTCTTTGAGCGGAGACATCCGCTTGCGCGACGAGCCTTTTTTCGGGGGGTCGGCCAATCAATCTCAGGACCGGAACAGGGAGCGTTATCGCCTCCGTTTCAATATCAATGCGAAGCTAAACGACGATATCAGCGGGGGCTTTACGCTGGCTTCGGGCGACGTGAACGATCCCACTACCACCAACCAGACGGTGACTGACTTCTACGCACGCAAGCCGATCGCGATTGATAAGGCTTACGTCAACTATTCGCCGCATCAGTTCAAGAACCTCACATTGATCGGCGGGAAATTCGGATACCCTTGGTACAACACCGAACTCACCTGGGATAAGGACCTGAATCCCGAAGGCCTGGCGCAAGTGCTGGCCTTCAATTTGAGCACGCCGGTCCTGAAGAAGATCGCGTTTGTCGGCTTCGAGCTGCCGTTCGCGGAAGTCGCCGGAGTTTCGGTCAACAATCAGAGCATCGTTCAGAGCGTCACGTACGGCGGCCAGATACAGACACAATGGCAGTTCACTCCGTGGCTGAAATTCGGAGCCTATTCGGGATTTTACAACTTCCACCATGCCGACCTGATCGCACTGGCTCTGGCCAAAGCGAGCGCGAAGAATCCCCAGACGCCGCTTACCGGCCTTCTGCCGCTCGGGACCGGCAACACCGTGCAAAACTCCATCGTTACGACGACTGCCACGAACGTAGTGACGGTCGGCGGAACTTCCTATCCCACGGGCGTGACTTCGGTCACAAACGCGCAGTTTGCCTCGAAATTCGCGCTCTTCGATTCCCTGGCGCGTTTCGATATCAAAACCCCTGCGGACAAGTGGCCCATCGCCTTCATTGCTGATTACGTTCAGAACACCGAGGCGTGCGCCAACGAGAACAACATTCTGGCTGCGCCCGCAAATACCGCGTCGATCCACTACGCGCAATCCACCAACTTTGCTTGCAATGCGCGCCAGCGCCGCGGCTACTGGGCGGAAGCGCAGGCCGGACGCGGACAGAAAAAAGGGGACTGGCAGTTTGATTACACGAGAATCTTTACCCAGCGCGAAGCAGTTCTCTCGAACTTTGCCTACAGCGATATTCGCCAGGGCAGCAACGTGTCCGAGCATCGCGCGATGGTGATCTACCAGTTCGAAAACAACGTTCAACTTTCCTTCACGGGACTTTTCGGCCGGCCGCTGAATTTCGGAAGCACAAAACCGCCGGAGAACTGGCTGAAGCGCCTGCAATTCGACGTGATCTATTCGTTCTAAGGCGAGTCCCATGAAAACGCACATTTCGCGGGTGACCGCAAAGGAGAATTGAAATATGAAGCCACGATGGAAGATAAGGGCCTTGATCGTTGCGATCGGTATGGCCCTGGGGCTGGGCGTGCCTGCGCACGTCCAGGCCCAGGCAACGCTGCTGAATGTCTCGTACGATCCGACGCGCGAGCTGTATCAGGACTACAACGGAGCCTTCGCGAAGTATTGGAAGGCCAAGACTGGGCAGGACGTCACGATTCAGCAGTCGCACGGCGGGTCCGGCGCGCAGGCCCGCTCCGTGATTGATGGCTTGCAGGCGGACGTGGTGACGCTGGCACTGGCGTACGACATTGACGCCATTTCCGAGAAAGCCAAACTCCTGCCCGCCAATTGGCAATCGCGATTGCCGAACAACAGCACGCCCTATACCTCCACGATCGTTTTCCTGGTGCGAAAGGGCAATCCGAAAAACATCAAGGACTGGGACGACCTCGTGAAGCCGGGAATCGCGGTCATCACGCCGAATCCCAAGACTTCCGGGTGGCGCGCGCTGGTCCTACCTGGGGGCGTGGGGCTACGCCTACCTCAAGTCAGGAAGAAGTGACGCCGCGGCGAAGGATTTCGTCACCAAGCTCTACAAGAATGTTCCGGTGCTCGACTCAGGAGCGCGCGGCTCGACCACGACGTTCGTTGAGCGAGGGATCGGCGACGTCTTGCTGTCCTGGGAAAATGAAGCGCTTCTTTCCGTGAAGGAGTTGGGGCCCGACAAGTTCCAGGTCGTCGTTCCGTCTCAGAGCATCCTCGCCGAGCCTCCCGTGGCGGTGGTGGACCATGTCGTGGACAGGAAAGGCACGCGGGCGGTTGCCGAGGCGTATCTCCAATACCTCTACACGCCCGAGGGACAGGAGATCGCGGCTCGGAATTTCTACCGGCCGCGGCTGGACTCTGTTGCCAAGAAATACGCTTCAACGTTCCCCAAGATAAAGCTGTTCACGCTGGCGGACATCGTGGGCGACTGGCACAAGACCCAGAGCGTTCACTTTGCCGATGGTGGGGTGTTCGACCAGATTTATCAACCCAATCAGTGAGTTGAGCCGGAGCATGCGCGTTTCAGGAGCGGCGGACGGAGAGGCCAAGCGATGAAGCTGGTTTTGAAACAACGGAGCATCCTGCCGGGTTTCGGGCTGTCGCTGGGCTTCACTGTTTTCTATCTGTGTCTGATCGTCTTGATTCCGCTGTCCGCCGCCTTCCTGAAGACGTCCACATTAACTTGGCATCAGTTCTGGCACGTGGTGCTTTCTCCTCGCGCGCTGGCCTCTTATCGCTTGAGCTTCGGCGCGTCGCTGATCGGCGCGTCGATCAACCTGGTCTTCGGCGTTCTGGTGGCGTGGGTGCTGGTGCGCTATCGATTTCCCGGGGAAGCGATTATTCGATTCGGTCGTTGATCTGCCGTTTGCATTGCCGACGGCGGTGGCAGGAATCGCACTGACGACAATCTACGCCCCCAACGGATGGCTTGGCCGGCCGCTCGCTGCCATCGGGATCCACGCCGCCTACACGGCATTGGGGGTGACCATCGCGCTGACGTTCATCGGGTTGCCGTTCGTGGTGCGAACCGTGCAGCCCGTGCTGGAGGATTTGGACAAGGAGCTGGAAGAGGCGGCCGCGAGCCTCGGCGCGGGGCGCTGGCAGACCTTTTCTCGCGTTCTGCTGCCGACGATCTTTCCCGCCGCGCTAACCGGTTTTGCCATGGCCTTCGCTCGTGCGATTGGCGAATACGGCTCGGTGATCTTCATCGCAGGCAACATGCCGATGCGAACCGAGATCACGCCGCTGCTGATCATCACCAAGTTGCAAGAATATGACTACACCGGCGCGACAGCGATCGCCGTGGCCATGCTTGTGGTTTCGTTTGTGTTGCTGCTGCCCATCAACATTCTGCAAAGGTGGAGCAGCAGCCGGCGCGAGCAGGAAGCTCCCAGAGACACGGCGTTGGGCGGGACTCTTAAGCCCGCTTACAGCCAGAGAGTGAGTCAGTAGCGCGAGTCGATTTCGTCGCCCTGGGAAACAACATGGCCGCATCCGTCCAATCGCAGATCCGAGGTACGCTGGCGCCAAAGAGCGGCGCCACGGCCGCGGCAATCTCCGAACCTGCCGTCGTGCGCTGGCTCCTGATTGGCATCGCGCTGGTGTTCCTCGGCATTTTCTTGTTTCTTCCACTCGCCATCGTTTTCGCCACGGCCTTCCAGAAGGGCGTTGGCTTCTACCTTCAGGCGTTTCGCGACCCCGACACACTGGCGGCAATCCGCTTGACGCTGCTCGCCGCGGGCATCGCGGTGCCGTTGAACGTCGTATTCGGGATTGCTGCGGCGTGGGTAATCGGCAAATTCGAGTTTCGTGGGCAAGAGTTTGCTGATCACGCTGATCGACCTGCCATTTTCCGTTTCGCCGGTGGTCGCGGGATTGATCTACGTCTTGCTTTTTGGCCTGCAAGGTTTGCTGGGACCGTGGCTGATCGCGCATGGCATTCGAGATCATCTTTGCCGTCCCGGGAATCGTGCTGGCGACGATTTTCGTCACGTTTCCATTCGTCGCGCGCGAATTGATTCCGATGATGCAGTCGCAGGGCAACGAGGAGGAAGAAGCGGCCCTGACGCTGGGCGCGAGCGGCTGGCAGACGTTCTTCCGGGTGACTCTGCCGAACGTGAAATGGGGCGCTGATCTACGGCGTGATCCTCTGCAACGCGCGCGCCATGGGCGAATTTGGCGCGGTCTCGGTCGTGTCCGGGCACATCCGCGGCCTGACCGACACGATGCCGCTGCACATCGAAATTCTCTACAACGATTATCAAGTTCGTCGGCTGCGTTCGCAGTGGCGTCGCTGCTGGCGCTCCTGGCTCTGATGACTCTGTTGGTCAAGAGCGTGATCGAGTGGAAAGCGCGGTCAACAATGTCGCGGCTCAGTCCGCAAGCGATCACTGGAGGTCGAACTCATGAGCATCGAAGCGTCCGCGGCATCACGCAAGAATTTCGGAGCACTTCAAAGCGCTGGAGGAAGTGAGCTCTGGAAATCCCGATGGCGAGCTCGTCGCATTGCTGGGGCCGTCCGGATCGGGCAAGACGACGCTGCTGCGAATCATTGCCGGACTGGAATACGCGGATTGCGGAACCCGATCCAGTTCGACGGCAAGGACATCGTCGGATCAGACGGCCGGCGAGCGGCAAGTGGGGTTCGTCTTTCAGCATTACGCGCTGTTCCGGCACATGACCGTGTTCGAGAACATCGCCTTCGGGCTGCGAGTGCGGCCGCGCGGCGCGTCCGGCCTACCGAGCGAAAAGATCCGCGCCAAGGTGGACGAGCTGCTGAAGCTGATACAGTTGGAGAATCTGGCTCGGCGCGTTATCCTTCGCAGCTTTCCGGCGGCCAACGGCAGCGCGTCGCGCTGGCACGGGCGCTGGCCGTCGAACCCGAGCGTGCTGCTGCTCGATGAGCCGTTCGGCGCGCTGGACGCCAAGGTGCGGAAGGAATTGCGCCGCTGGCTGCGCCAACTGCACGAGGAAATGCACATCACCAGCGTGTTCGTGACCCACGATCAGGAAGAATCGGATTGGCTCTGGGTCCGGATGTGCCTGCGCATATCCAGTTTCAGACCGCCCCGCTGAATGACTCGTACGCAACGCGGCCGGCCCCGTGGTTAAGGTCGACGCCGTGACGGAATGGGGCGCGCCCATTCACGTCGAGATGTCTCAGGAAAGATTTCAGGCGCTGCGGCTAAACAAGAACGAAGTCGTTTTCGTCACGCCCAAAGACATCGCGGTATTTCGCAAGGATCGTGTTTCGTAACACTCTTCGCCGCCAAGTTCGCCTGAATCGACGCACCGCCGCGCGGCGGTGACCTTTGACATCGGTTTCGGAGAATTCGATGGAGCCGAGGCCCGGACTTGAACCGGGGACCTGCCGATTACGAATCGGCTGCTCTACCAACTGAGCTACCTCGGCAGCGTAATCGACTGTAACATCGCGGCGAAAAAACTGTCAAACCGCCAAACCCGGCCCGCGTTCTGAATCCCGGCACTACGGATGGGTAATGCCCTCAGCGCCGAAGGCGCCGTCGCTTGCCCTTTGAGCCTCCCGTTCCGGGCAGGGCACTCGCGGCGAGCGTGCCGCCGGGCGGAGCAAGTTTCGCGCTTGGCCAGCCTTCCCGTTTCAGACTGTGCCCAATCCGATTCAGGACATTAGAAATCGTTAACTCTATACGATTCATAAGCCTGCACGCGCACATTCGGTTTCGAGAAACGTGGTTCGATCTTGACTCCACTCGGGGGTTGGCGTAGCTTGGGCGCGAAGATAAAATTTCGATAAGTGCAAGCTGACGAAAGCGGCAGCACTGGAAATTTTGAGGGAGGATTTTCGTGGCGACTCATTTTACGGTGAACGGCAAGCCCCAGACGGTGAACGTTAATCCCGACATGCCGTTGCTCTGGGTTCTTCGCGACACGCTCAACATGACCGGCACCAAATTTGGATGCGGCGTGGCGCTTTGCGGCGCCTGTACGGTCCACATCAACGGTGAGGCAACCCGCTCCTGCATCACCCCGATATCCAGCGTCGCCGGAAAGAGCGTCACGACCATCGAAGGGCTTTCTCCCAACAGCAGCCATCCCATTCAGCGGGCCTGGGTCGAAATCGACGTTCCCCAATGCGGCTATTGCCAATCGGGCCAGATCATGACGGCCTCGGCACTGCTGGCGAAGACTCCCAAGCCGACCGACGCGCAGATTGACGACGCCATGACCGGCAACATCTGCCGCTGCGGCACCTATCCCAGAATCAAGAAGGCGATTCATCGCGCCGCGGAATTGCACGCTGCCGCGGCCAAGCCGGCCAACGCCAGCGCGGATCCCGTGCCTGGGCCTGACGCGGTGTTGGCAGGAGGTGCGGAATGAGCGCCATCACGAATCCACTGGATCGTCGCAGCTTCCTCAAGACGGGTCTCGCCGGAGCCACCGGGCTGGTAATCGGTTTCTATCTGCCGGGGCGCCGCGAGGTGCTCGCCGCTTCATCCGCACCCGCTGTTCTCAACGCCTGGATTCAAATCACGCCGGAAGATCAGGTGACCATCCTGATCAGCAAGTCGGAGATGGGCCAGGGCGTGGAGACGTCGCTCGCGATGCTCGCAGCCGAAGAGCTCGAATGCGATTGGAAGAGAATTCACACTGAATTTGCGCCCGCCGACAAAGTGTATTTTGACCCGGCGTTCGGCATGCAGGGCACCGGCGGCAGCCAGAGCATTCACTCCGGCTGGGAGCCGATGCGTAAAGCCGGCGCGACTGCCCGCGAGATGCTGATTGGGGCCGCGGCGCAGAAATGGAGCGTGGACGCCTCGGAATGCCACGCGGAGAATGGCGCGGTCGTACATAGCGCCACGAAGCGCCGCGCGACTTTTGGCAGCCTTGCGGAAGCCGCTGCGCAGATTCCTCAGCCCAAAGAGGTCAAGCTTAAGGATCCCAGCCAGTTCAAGATCATCGGCAAGCACATCAAGCGCGTGGACACGCCGAAGAAGGTGAACGGCACCGCGGTCTTTGGAATTGACGTGCGGCTGAAGGGTATGCTTCATGCTTCCGTCGAGCACTGCCCGGTTTTCGGCGGCAAAGTCGTCAGTTTCGATGCCACGAAAGCCAAGGCCATTCCCGGCGTGAAGGACGTGATTCAGATCCCCACGGGCGTCGCCGTCGTGGCGGACAACACTTGGACGGCTTTTCAGGGCCGCAAAGCTCTCGATATCAAGTGGGATGAGGGTCCGAACGCAGCGGTCTCGAGCGCCAGCATCAGGAAATCGTTTATGGACGCCGTCGAAAAACCCGGCGTGGTCTCGCGCAAGGAAGGCGATGCCGCTGCGGGGCTATCGAGCGCCGCGCAGAAGCTCGAAGCCGTGTATGAGGCTCCCTACCAGGCCCACGCCACGATGGAGCCGATGAACGGCACGGCGGACGTTCGCGCCGACGGAGTCGATCTCTGGGTGGCGACACAGTTCCAGACGCCTTCGCAGGGCACCGCAGCCGGCATTACCGGCCAGAAGCCGGAAAACGTCAAAGTGCACACCACGTACCTTGGCGGCGGCTTCGGCAGGCGCGGCTGGTCGGATTTTGTCGCAGAATCAACCATCCTCTCGAAAGCCATGGGAGTGCCTGTGCAGGTCACATGGACCCGGGAAGACGACATGCAGCACGATTACTATCGTCCCGCGTCCTACATCAAAATGGCCGCCGGCCTCGACGCAAATGGCAAGCCGACGGCGTTCACGGCTCGCGTAGCCTGCGATTCGATCATGAGCTGGTTTTTCCCCGGCTCGATCAAGAACGGTCTCGACGCCAGCAGCGTCGAGGGCGTTTCCGACATCGCTTACGACATACCCAATATCCTCGTGGATTATCAGCTGATGGCGGGGCCGATCCCGATGGGCTTCTGGCGGTCGGTCGGAGCCTCGCAGAACGGCTTTTTCAGCGAGAGCTTTGTGGACGAGCTGGCCGCCGCGGCCAAGAAGGATCCGTACGAATACCGCCGCGATTTGCTAGCCAAAAAGCCGCGGCACCTAGGCGTTCTGAATCTGGCCGCGCAAAAGGCCGGGTGGGGCACGCCGCTGCCAAAGGGCCGCTTCCGCGGGATCGCCGTCCTGGAGGCATTTTCGACGTACGCCGCCGAGGTCGTGGAGATTTCGATCGACAAGGATGGCACGGTCAATGTCCATCGCGTCGTCGCCGCCGTGGATTGCGGCCGTGTGATCAACCCGGATACGGCGGAGGCGCAGGTTTCGGGCGCCATCGTCTATGGGATCACCGCTGCGCTCAAGACCGAAATCACCATTGACCGCGGCCGCGTCGTTCAGACCAACTTTGGCGACAACCCCGCGTTGCGCATGAACGAAGTGCCGAAGATTGAAGTCTACTTTGTCCCGAGCGAGGAAACTCCCACGGGCCTGGGTGAGCCGGCCGTTCCACCGGTGGCGCCGGCAATCGCCAATGCCATCTTCGCCGGCACTGGCAAGCGCATCCGTCACATGCCAATCAAGCCGGAAGACGTCGCCTAGCCGGTAGACCACCTGTTGAAATGCAAAAGGGGCGCTCCTCACGGGCGCCCCTTTTGTTTTCTCGGCCTCTCAGGTGGAAGCGTGGGCCTTCAGGCCCATGAAAAACCGGCATTCGAAGTTGCGGCTTTAGCCGTGGTCCCTGGATCTTTTCCGCGAACATCAGTGTTTATCTGTGTTCATCTGTGGCTCATTTAGCTTTATCTCTGTGCCTCCGTGGCAAATCATTTCGAAAAAGGATACATAAGCCACGCGAGTCCAACGCCGATCACCAGAAAAAGCGCCAGCGACAAAAGCGCGTACTTGATTCTCCCCACCAGCGTCTGGCGGCCCAGGCACGCAAAAGCCACCGACACGCAGAGCGCGAACGTCACCATCGCCGCAAAGTGACTCAAATGGGCGCCGGTTCCAAACATTCAGCTTTTCCGTCCCGAAGCGATGCGGTACGCGTCCAGAACTCCCAGCAGGTTCACCACTCCAGCGGCCGCCAGGAATCGCGTGCCATAATCGCCCACCGCGCGTGAGACATCCGGGCCTGCGGCCTCAAGCAGGCGCGGCAGAAAATAGAACGCGCCCGAGAGTGCATCCGCCAGAAAACCCAACTCGCCGAATGGATCGGTCGAGCGCGTGTTGAACACTTCGCCGCGCATCCCATATCCCACCAGAGCCAGACCTCCCACCGCCAGGAAAAGGAAAGCCGCGCGGCCCCAGCGCCGCAGAAGCAGATGCCCCAACCCGGGCACAGCCCACGCTGCGATCGCCGCCACCACGGCGATGGCGGCAATGGGGTGCGCGCTTTGTTCGGTCGATTTTTCGGTCAAGGGAGCGTCGGTCGCCATGGGTTAGCCGAGCAAAGGGAGAATTTCTTCCTGGATCGCGCCGGTGACGCGCGCCTCGCGCTCGCCGACGTACACATTGACCTCGCTGCGAATCCCGAATTCCGGCAGGTAGATTCCCGGCTCGATCGAGAAGCACGTGCGCGCCACGATCTTCCGGTCATCGCGTGTCTCCAGGCTGTCCATGTTCGCGCCGTTGCCGTGGACTTCCTGGCCGATGCTGTGTCCGGTGCGGTGCACGAAGTATTTGGCATAGCCAGCCTTGCGAATCACTTCCCGTGCCGCGCGGTCCACTTCCCAGCCATGAATCGTTCGTCCGTGCGCCACCTCCTCACGAACGAATTCAATCGCGCGGTTCCTGGCGTCGCGCACGATGCGAAATATTTTCGCGTAAGCCTCCGGAACGCGCTCGCCCAGGTAGCCGACCCATGTGATGTCGTAATAGACGCTGCTCGGTCGGTCGCACTTGGCCCATATGTCGAGCAGCAGCAGGTCGCCGGCGCGAATAGGGCGCGACGCCCCCGGTTTCGGCTCGTAATGAGGATTGCCGTTGTTCGGCTGCACCGCTGCGATGGGCGGCTCCGCCGTCGTCAGCCCGTTCGCGCGAAACCGTTCGAGTATCCACGTCTGCAATTCGACTTCGGTGAGTGGATGGCCTTCGCGCACGAGCGCTGCCGCGCGTTCAAACGCCGCGCGCGTGATGCGATCCACGATCGCGCCGGCCTCCAGATGCGATTCGAGTTGCTCGGGAGTCCACGCCGCCTCGAATTTCTGGACCAGATCCGCCGATGTGACCACGCTCTTCTTCAGCTTGCGTATCAGCTCGACAGTCCCCGCGTCCACCAGGCCGATGTACGGGATGTTGTTCTCCGGCGAATACTGCATCGCGATTTTCCGGCAGCCGGAAAGCAGCTTTTGCAATTGCCCGCGCAGCTCTTCCCATCCCGCGTAGGTCAGCTTGCGCCCTGTGAGCGAGTCCAGGGCCCCCTGTTCGATCTTGTGCACCAGTTTCCTCGGCTCGCCTCGCGATGGTATGAAATAAAACCACCGGCGCGTCGCCATGCCGTTGTTTCCCAGGCCGAGGATGTGGCCCGCGATCGGGTCGCGATGGTGATGGTCGTAAAAGAGCCAGCCGTCAATCTTGCTGGCCCGCAATTCGGCTTGAATGGCTTTGATGTCCGGCATGATGGCTATGGCGTCGACTCGAAAAGTGCGGCGACCTGCGCGCGTGTCACCCCTGAAATGGACACACGCTTGGCGCGACTCTTCTCGCCCGCAACGATTCTAACAGCCGAAACGGGCACCTTCAAACGCTCGGCCAACAGCCGGCGCAACGCCTCGTTCGCGCGGTCGTCAAGCGGTGGCGCCGTTAGCCGAACCTTCAACGCGCCGTTGTATTCGCCCTCAATCGCGTTCCGGCTCGCCCGAGGCGTCACGCGCACCGCAAACACCACCTCGCCATCTCGCACTTGAATATCCACGATTCGTTCGCCGCCCCACTCGAACATATCATTGGCCCAGGTTTTGCCGGGCCGTATTCTCGGCGTTGGGTAGTGGGCGAGTTTGAAAACCCTATGAAGGCCGGCGGGCGCCTGAAGTTGTCGTGCCCCCCCTTCTTTGTGCCTATGAGTCGAGGTTCTATATTTGGTTTTGTTTTCTCTTTGTTTTGTCTAAAGAACGCCGTAGCCGGCGAAACGCAGCCAGATTCGGATTTTCGCTTCGTTAATAATGTCGTTGGTCAATGCTTCGTGGGGCTCGAGAAGTTCGGCGGCGGATTCTCTACCGCCTTCATCATCATCAAGTTCACTCAATGTTTCTCGGATCGTAGAAATCGAAACGCCGATCCTGTCCACTTGTAAACATCTGTGACCATCGTCACAGCAATTTTACAGAATTGAGTTCAAGTGTTCCTGTGGGGAGGGCAGGTGAGAGCTGCGAGAGGTGTACGGACACAAACATTTCCCAGATCCCATTGCAGGGGGGCTACGGCGGCATTCTCCAGTCGGTGCGGCACATATTGCGGCATTCGAGTAACAGGAGGGGAAAATGGATCATATCGGAGATGAATTTAAATCGGGAGAGACAGTACCCCATTCAGGAATCTACAAGGTAGTTCATGATCCTCACCACGCGCAAGAGCATGAAGTGACGTGCGTGTATGGGAAAGCGTTCCCATCATGTGATGATTGCGGGGATCATGTGCGGTTTATCTTGATTCGCGATGCCCAGCAGGTTTCATCCAACGAGCACTTTAGCTGGTAATGTTTGGCTCCGAATACGAGCAGTAAGCCGCTCGGCCGTTGGTGCTCGATATTGCAACCGCCTGACGTGGTCGCCCGTTCACGTCGACGTCTCCGAGTCGGGCGATCTCACCTACTCCCTCGGAAATTACGAGTTCCGCTCGATCGGCAAGGACGGCAAGCCCGCCGTC
Organism: uncultured Acidobacteriota bacterium; assembly: GCA_963752925.1. GTDB lineage: Bacteria > Acidobacteriota > Terriglobia > Acidiferrales > UBA7541 > Palsa-295. The sequence goes on from CAVVZY010000011.1 coordinate 17,260, forward strand.
GAGCACGACAAGTACACGACCACCTGGAAGAAGCAGAAAGACGGCCGCTGGAAAGTTGTCCTCGACATGGGCAACGCGAGCCCCGAGCCAAAAGACAGCGGATCGCGATAGTTCGCGTGAGGTATCATCCCTCGTCCCTCACACGATGACGCACACAACCGATTCACCTTCGGGCCAGCCCGCGAACCAATCGCCGCATCCTCCATCGGACGCTGCCCCGCGCATCACCTGGCATGCGTGGTGGCCGGTGACCATGATGCTGGCCTGCTCGCTGCTCAGTTACATGGACCGGCAAATCCTCGCCGTACTCTCGCCGATGATCCTCGCCGACCTGAAGCTGAACGCCGAAAAGTATGGCGAAATCGTCAGCGCGTTCAGCTTCGCGTACATGCTGGGGAATCCGATGTGGGGCGCGATTCTGGATCGCATCGGCCTGCGCCGCGGCATGACGATCGCCGTCACCATATGGACGATTGCCTGCGGCGCGCACGCGGTCCTTTCGGGCTTTCTCGGTTTCGCGGTGGCGCGCGCGATTCTGGGATTCGGCGAGGGCGCCACTTTTCCCGGAGGTTTGCGCACCGCCATGGACTGGCTGCCGGCGAAGCAGCAATCGCGCGGGATCGCGGTGGCGTATAGCGGCGGCTCGCTCGGAGCGATCATCACGCCGCTAATCGTCACGCCTATCGCGCTCGCGTATGGCTGGCGCAAAGCTTTTATCGTTACCGGCGTAGCGGGTTTGGCGTGGGTGCTGATGTGGCGCGGGACGGTTGATTTTTCCGCCGAATCGCACGGCACGCAAACGCAGCGCATCACGCTGCCGAATCCTTTCGAGCGGAGATTCTGGAGTCTCGTCGCGGCCTACGGCGTTTGCGCGCTGCCGATCGGGCTGATTCTCTATCTCGCGCCGCTCTACCTTTCGCAAGTGCTCGGTTTTACGCAAGGCGAACTCGGGCGAGTCCTGTGGCTGCCGCCGCTGGGATGGGAAATCGGTTATTTTTTCTGGGGCTGGTTCACGGACCGCTTTGCGGCGGGCAACGCGCGGCCATCGTGGATGCTGTTTGCATTCGCCGCCCTCGGCCTGCCGCTGATCGCCATCCCGGAATTTCGGAACTCGGCTGTCGTGCTGGCGCTCATGTTCTGGGCGATGTTCATCGCGTCCGGATACGTGGTCGTCTCGCTGCGGACAAGCGCGATGGCCTATCCCAAGGAGCAGACGGGCCTCGTCGCGGGAATTGGCGCGGGCTCGTGGTCCGCTTTGGTGGCGATCGTGCTGCCGAGCCTCGGTCACATGTTCGACATGAAGCATTACGCCAACGCGTTTCTATTCGCCGGAATCGTGCCGGTATTCGGCACGCTCTGCTGGTGGGCGCTGACTCTGCCCGACCGCAGCCTGCTCGATCTCGACGTCACAAAATGAAGACGGCGCCCGTCGCAGCGTGCGCCCTCTTCTCACTTTCCGCGAACCTTGAGGTTCTCTGCCTGAAGTGCTTCCGGACGGAAGCGGTGAATCGTTCAGGCTCGGCGGATTACTTCGGTTTCGACTGATCCGCCTGCGCCTTCGCCGCGTCTGCGCTCTGCTTGCATCGATCCTGCAAGGCTCCCGCGATCTGGCCGCATCGGCCGAAGGCGTCCGCCGCTTCGCCAGAGCGGTTCAAATTTTGCAGATCCGCGCCCAGAACAAACAGATCGGTCTGGTCAGGCGTGGGATTATCCTTCGTGGCTAGTTCAAGCTCCTTCGCTGAGTTGTCATAGTCCTGCCGGCGGAAATAAACGAGACCCAGAGCGCTGTGCGCCTGAAAGGTTCTTCTGGCTTTGGCTGCGGCAAACTCCGCATCTTTCAAATCCGGAGGCTTCGGCATCGTCGCCAGAATCTCGATTGCCTGCTTCGCGTACGTCTCCGCCTTTTGCAATTCCTGGTCCGCGTTTGAATCACTTGGATTGTAAACGTGCGGAATCGTCCACCCAACCGTGGTCAGCACGTCCACATCCCTCGGGTTCAGCATCAGCGCGCGGTCCGCATAGGCGTATTCATTCTTCCAATCCGCCTGCGTGCGATAGGTATCCATCAAGCCCGCGTCCACCTGTTCCACGAATGGGCTCTTTGGATATTTCAGCAGAAATTCTCGTCCCTTCTGGATCTTTTTGCCAGGATCGCGTTCCTTGGAGAATGCCTGGAATGCACTGTTCTGCTCCCGCTCGACTTCGTGGCCCATGGTTCCGTATTGCAGCTGATCGTTCATCGTGCCGCCCGATTGTCCAACCTGACTCTGGTTCGGGACGCTTGAGCCGGCGCCACCGCCGAGCGGTGAGCTCTGCGCCCACGAGAGCGACGCCAATCCGAAAAGTGCCGTCGCTGCGATACATGAATAGCGAGGTAGTTTTCTTGCGAATGAAAAGTTCATGTAATTTCTCCGTGCTGTCATCTTCCACTTCGCTCGTGATTGTTACCATCCGTCCGCGTCGCCGGTCAAGGTCCGTGAGGAAATTCGCGACATGCCGGCTGAAGAAGAAGCCTGGAGGGAAATTCACCGCTGGTATGGCAGTCGGTCTATATTCTGCAAAATCGGTCAAATCTTCGGGGGCGGCAGAAAAAAAAGAGGCGCATGGCAAAATCACACGCGCCTCCTCTACAGATGAATCAAGTATTCGTATACCTCAGGGATCACCTCCTTCTCGGCAAGAACGCCGATACGCACATTATAGAACCAGGTTCGGCGTTTTCGTCAAGTTCGGCCTGCTGCACCCGCATCTCAATCCGTTAACATTGAAATACAACGTCCTCCTCTCCTTCGTCGCCCTCGTGTACGTGCGTGATCTCCGAGATAAATTTCAAGAAGTGTCCTTCGCGTAGCTTCGCGCATATATGGCTCAGCGACTCCTGCTCGCGCCCGTCGAGACAGCGCATCCACGCTTTCACCGTCTTCGCATGCCGCGGAAACACCGTCCCCATGAATTTTGTCCCCAGCTTCGTCAGCCGCACCATCGCGACACGCGGCCCTTCTCGCTGCTTGCCGCGCATGACCTTCGGCAGATGGCCTTCGGGGATCTCCGCCGGAGGACGCCTCACCACCGCGCGTTCGACCCATCCGCGTTCCTCCAGCCGCGCTACGATCACATCCATGTTCTGCCGCTTGCACCCGCGCTTCTCGGCCGCCTCCGGCACGGTCATCGGCCCTTCGCGGTACAGCATCTCGAGCAGCCGGAAACCTTGCATGGTCAAGTCAAACGACTCCAGTTGCCCGCGCAACCTCGCCTTCATATATTCCGCCGTGTCCAGCAGGTCCACGTACGCCCGAAACGCCCGCGCCGTCTTCTCCCTCTGCGTCGGCCGGTGCCCCTTCTCGAATAACGGTCGCTTCTCCATCGCCAAAGCGTCCCAAGAACGCCCGTAGGCGGTAGCGCGGGGTCGCCCGCAGCGCATCCGAAGCCCAGCCGAAGCGCAACCGAAGCTCGGCCGGACGGCAGCCTCGCCCTACGAGCGTAATTGTGATCCGGGCTTCGTTTCTTGAAGGGGAGGTATCCCTGTGGACTGGCGACTCTGGCGTTTGCCGTTGCATTCGTAGCGGCCGCCTTCAGGCGGGCGCCTTGGACTTGCGCATTTGACGTTGGCTTTGTATCGGCCGCCTTCTTGCACTGAGACTCCGCCGGTGGCGGAGTCGAATGTGTCAGGCGGGCGGCTTGCTGTGGCCTTGAGCCATCACACTCGCCGCCAGCGCCCGAAATTGGCACGTAAGCCTGCTTAAGGGAGCAAACCCCATGCTGCCTTTGCCGCATTTGCCGTTGCACTTGTAGCGGCCGCCTTTCAGGCGGGCGCTACAAATGCAAAAAAGGGCGCCCCGGCTGAATCCACCGGGACGCCCTTGTGATTTGGCTTAGTTGAGGCTTGTGAGGCTGGCTTGGGTTAGTACATTCCGCCCATGCCGCCGCCACCGGGCATACCGCCACCGCCGCCCGCGCCTGCGCCCGCCTTCGTCTCTTCCTTGATGTCCGCGATCAGAGCTTCGGTCGTGAGCATCAGGCCGGCAATCGAAGCGGCGTTCTGCAGAGCCAGACGAGTCACCTTGGCAGGGTCAATAACGCCCGCCTTGACGAGGTCGCCATACTCTTCGGTTTCCGCGTTGAAGCCGAAGTTATCGTCCTTCGATTCGCGGATGCGGCCAACGATGACAGCGCCTTCCTGTCCGGCGTTGAGAGCGATCTGCCGCATGGGTTCCTCGAGAGCGCGCTTCACGATGTTGACGCCGATGGCTTCATCATCCTGGAGCTTGAGCTTTTCGAGAGCCGCGATGCAGCGAACCAGAGCCACGCCGCCGCCGGGAACGATGCCTTCCTCGACTGCCGCGCGCGTTGCGTGCATGGCGTCTTCGACGCGAGCCTTCTTTTCCTTCAACTCCATCTCGGTCGCCGCGCCTACCTTGATCACAGCCACGCCGCCGACGAGCTTCGCCAGGCGCTCTTGCAGCTTTTCCTTGTCGTAGTCCGAGGTGGTGTCCTCGACCTGCGCGCGGATCTGCCGCACACGGCCTTCGATTTCGGTGGACTTGCCGCCGCCTTCGACGATCGTGGTGTTGTCCTTGTCTATGGTGATCTTCTTGGCCCGGCCGAGGTCCTCAACCTTCACGTTCTCGAGCTTGATCCCGAGATCTTCCGTGATGGCCTTGCCGCCCGTCAGGGTGGCGATGTCCTCGAGCATGGCTTTGCGGCGGTCGCCGAAGCCGGGAGCCTTGACGGCAGCGCACTGCAGCGTGCCGCGGAGCTTGTTGACGACGAGCGTTGCGAGAGCCTCGCCTTCGACATCTTCCGCGATGATCAGCAGGGGCTTGCCCATCTTGGCGATCTGCTCGAGCAGGGGAAGCAGGTCCTTCATCGAGCTGATTTTCTTCTCGTGGATCAGGATGCGGACATCTTCGATGGCGCACTCCATCCGCTCCGGGTCGGTGACGAAGTAGGGCGAGAGGTAGCCGCGGTCGAACTGCATACCTTCGACCACTTCAAGCGTCGTTTCCATCGTCTTGGATTCTTCAACGGTGATGACGCCGTCCTTGCCCACCTTCTTCATCGCTTCGGCGATGATCGAGCCGATCTGCTTGTCGTTGTTGGCGCTGATGGTTCCGACTTGCGCGATCATGTCGCCCTTGACGTCCTTGTGGAACTTGGCGATTTCGCCTACGGCTATTTCCACGGCCTTTTCGATGCCGCGCTTCAGGGCCGTTGGGCTTGCGCCGGCCGCCACCGTCTTCACGCCTTCGCGGAAGATGGCTTGTGCCAGCACGGTCGCCGTGGTGGTGCCGTCGCCCGCGACGTCCGACGTCTTGGAGGCGACTTCACGCACCATCTGTGCGCCCATGTTTTCGAGCGGGTCCTGCAACTCGATTTCCTTCGCTACCGTCACGCCGTCCTTGGTGATGATCGGCGCGCCGAACTTCTTCTCGATAACCGCGTTGCGCCCCTTCGGGCCCAGCGTAATCTTCACGGCGTCCGCGAGTGCATTGACGCCGCGTAGAATCGCCTGGCGCGAATTCTCACCAGTTACGATTTGCTTTGCCATATCTCTTTCTCCTCTTCGGTTTCTTTGGATGTTTATCCGCGGCGACCCGCCTCAGCGGGATTGCCGGATCTGGCCCGCCATCGTCCGCCGGCTAGCGCGGACGACCGTGGGAGTTACCTTTTGCCGCCCGCCGCTTTGGCCGAGCCGCCGATCTTCGCGAGGATTTCGTCTTCCTTCAGGATCATGTATTCCTCGTCGTCGATCTTAATGTCATTTCCGGAGTACTTTCCGAAAAGGATCCTGTCGCCCGCCTTCACGTCGAGCGGGATGCGGTCGCCCTTCTCGTTCAGCTTGCCGGCGCCTACGGCGACCACTTCGCCCTCTTGCGGCTTCTCTTTCGCCGTGTCGGGGATGATGATTCCGCCCTTTACTTGTTCCTTCTCTTCCAACCGCCGCACGAGCACGCGGTCGTGGAGAGGCGTGATGTTGACAGCCATTTTTGCGATTCCTCCGATGGTCCCGAGTCCCGAATAGCCGGGACGGGATGGTTTGCTGAGTGTTGCTTGGCGACAAGCGCGATTAGCACTCACGCCAAGCGAGTGCTAATATAACAAAAAGTGATGGAAGGTCAAAGAAGAATCTATCGGTGGGCCTCCGCCGGTCCGTCCAAAGCTTGATTGTAACTTGCCTGTGATCAATGCTATGAGATATGTCCGATTTTTCCGACACTTGGTCATTTAGTTGCCTTGGAGCTGGGGCTAGAATCCGAAGCCAAGAGGCGCCTTGTGGCACTGCTCTTCTACGTTCGGCTGATTGCGCTGACCGCGGGGACGCTCGTCTACCTATTCCTGCTGGCCCTAATACTGGGGCATCGCCGGCCGCGCTTGTTTGAGCGCCTGCTATTCTTCGTGGCGCTCTCGCTCTTCCTCATATATGCCGGTCAGCTGTTAGCCGAGAATTCCTACTTGCACTACGCTTCCCAACCGGAGGCGACGCGGCTTTTCTATCTCTCCCTGCAAGCCCTTGGCAGCTTGTTTCTCGTTCCCTTAGTTTTCCATGCGCATGCCGAGTACATCCGCCAAGTGCAGGCAACCGGCAAACGCCCATGGCTCCTGATCTGCGCTTTGGCCCTATATGGCGTGCCAGTGGTCGACATCCTCGCAGCGTTGCTAGCTTTCCACAAGCGCCCCGATTTGGGAGTCGTCGCAGTCGTTGAGTCGCTCGCGCGTGGTGTCGGGTGGGCCGTGCCAATCTCCTGCTTGCTCGCCGCGCCTCTTGAGGTCGGCATTCAGGCGTCCACGGATGATCCAAGAGAACGACGATTGTTTCGGCAACTCGCTGGCTGCACGCTTCTGGTAGCGCTCCTGTTGCTGTTCGTAAATGTGATTTCACCACCGATCAACTTGGGATTAGTCGTCGCGGCGATCGAAGTTATAGGTGTGATTCCCGGCGCCCTGCTGATTTACTACTCCTTGCGGCACAATTTCCTCGAGTATGGCGCGCAGCGGAATTTGGTGTACGCGCTATCCGCCGCGTTTCTCGCGCTGCTCTATCTCTCGCTGGTGCGAAGGGTGAGCGGCTGGCTCGAGCCGGTTCTGCCGCCGGAGGCGACGGCGAGCGTGCTGCTTTTCGTGCTGATTTTTCTGTTTGAGCCGCTGGAGCGGGCGATCGGGCCCGTGCTGCACCGGCGGATTCGCGAGCGGATGAGCGGGCTGCAGAATCTGACGCTGGATTTGCAGCAGGAGGCGAGACACGGCGATCTCGCGCGACTGATTTCGCACGCGGAACAGCGGATTCGCGAGGAATTCGGACTTGCGGTGGTGCGCATATCAATTCCGCGCGACGCGTCGCGGAAGGCGCTTGAATCTCCGGGCGGGCTGGGTCATGTGGTGCGCATGCCTCTGATGAAGGATCACCAGGAAGTCGGTTTGCTCGAAGCTGCCTCGACCGGGTCGTATCTGACCGGCGAAACATCCGCGGGGCTGGAGTTTCTCGCCGAGCAATTGCCGCCGATGGCCGATCTTTGCCGCTTGATCGAAGAAAAAGTACGGCTGGAGCGCGAACTGGCGGAGCGCGAGCGTCTCGCCGTGCTGGGGCAGATGGCGGCGAGCGTTTCGCACAATCTGCGCAATCCGCTCAGCTCGATGAAGACGGTTTTGCAAGTGCAGCTCGAGAAACCGGATTTGCCGGCCGATCTGCGCCACGATTGCGCGCTGGTGGTGGGCGAAATCGACCGCATGAGCGCGAAGTTGAAGCAGCTGCTGAATTTCGCGAAGCCTTCGGTGAACGGACAGCGCGTGGCCGCCGTCGCACTGGCGAAGCAAACGGCTGCGCTGTTCCGGCACGACGCCGAGCGGCGGAACGTCATTCTCGAATTCGACGGTCCGGAAGAGGAGGTTTCGATTCTCGCGTCGGAAGAGGCGCTGAGCGAGGTTTTTTCGAATCTGATCGTGAATGCGATCGAGGCGCAGCCAGATGGCGGGCGCGTGCGGATTGGCCTCGCGCGCGTCGGCGATCATCTCGAAATTCAGGTGGAAGATCGAGGTCTCGGAGTTTCGGCGGAGCTGCGATCGAGGATTTTTCAGCCGTTCTTCACGACCAAGGCCACAGGAACCGGGCTGGGGCTGGCGATTGTTGCTCGGCGCGTGGATGAAATGGGCGGCACGATGTCGTGCGAGAGCCCGGTGCACGACGGGAAGGGCGCGCGATTTAGGGTGAAGTTGCCGATAGAAGACGGAACGCGGTGATCGCACCGCCCGAAGGGCTTTGAGAGGATCATGCGAACGATTTTGCTTGTGGATGACGAGGCGGCGGCGCGGTACGGAATGCGCCGGGCGCTGGAAGGAAGCTACCAGGTCGTCGAGGCCGGTTCGGCGAGCGCTGCGCGCGAGGCCGTTGCGAAGCAGAGCTTCGACCTGATTCTGCTGGACCTGATCATGCCGGGCGAGGACGGCCTGGCATTTCTGCGCGCGCTGCGCGCGAGCGGCGACGATACGCCTGTGCTGATCGTTTCGGCGCTCGATACGGCGCGCATGGCTGTGGAAGCGCTGCAGAGCGGCGCGGCGGACTACATCGTCAAAGGCTTCGACATCGAGGAGCTGCGCAAGCGCGTGGCGAATCTCGTCCGGCTCGGCGAACTTGGCGCGGAAAACGAACGCCTGCGCCGCGAACTGGTGGCCGAAGGACAATTTGGAAGAATGCTTGGCGGCTCGGCGGCCATGCGGCGCGTTTTCGAGATGGCGGATCGCGTGGCGCCCACCGACGCGACCGTCCTGATTTTGGGCGAGAGCGGCACGGGCAAGGACCTGCTCGCGCAGGAAATTCATGCGCGGTCGCCGCGCGCCGAAAAACCGATGGTCGCCGTGAACTGCGCGGCGCTGCCGGAAAACCTGATCGAATCGGAGCTTTTCGGCTACGAGCGCGGCGCGTTCACGGGCGCCGCTCAGCAGCGCAAGGGAAAATTCGAGATGGCGTCCGGCGGCACGCTTTTTCTCGACGAAATCGGCGACATGAACCCGGTGACGCAGGCGAAAGTATTGCGCGCGCTCGAGAGCCGCAAGATCGAGCGGCTCGGCGGGTCGCATTCGATCGAGGTGGACGTACGCGTCATCAGCGCGACGAACCGCGATCTGGCCGCGGAAATTGCGGCAGGCCGCTTTCGCGAGGATTTGTACTATCGTCTCCGCGTGGTGACGCTGGAGTTGCCGCCGCTTCGCGCGCATAAGGATGATCTCGCGCTGCTCGCCGAGAGTTTCCTCGCGCAGTTGGGCGCACGCCACAACCGGCGCGCCAGTCTGAGTCGCGAGGCGATGGAGCGCGTACGCCGGTACGATTGGCCTGGGAACGTCCGCGAGCTGCGCAACGCGCTCGAGCGCGCCCTGGTCCTCAGCAAGGGCGACGAAATCGCGGCGACGGATTTGCCGGAAGAAGTGCGCGACAACGCTAGCGCCGTCGGCGTGCAGCGCGACGGGGAAGAGAACTCGTTCCTCAGCGAAACCGATTTCCGGGAGGCGAAGCGAAAATTCGAGATCACGTATTTGAAGCGAAAGCTCGAGGAACACCGGTGGAATGTTTCGCAGGTGGCCGCGGAAATTGGGCTGCACCGGCAGAGTCTGCAGGAAAAATTGCGCGAGCTGGGGATTAGGAGGCCGGGGAAATAGGAAGCAGAGGAAACAGAGGAAGCAAAGGAAGCGAAGGAAGAAAGCGAAATCAGAGGTGAATGGCGCGTGGGCGCCAAGCATCTGCGCCGGGCAAGGCATGCCGTGCCCCTACAAAAAACGGCGGTGGAAATGAGGCGGGTCTCACTGAAATGAATTCGAGATCGGACATTGCGGGATTCATATTGGCCGGGGGCGAAAGCTCGCGGATGGGGCGCGACAAAGCGCTGCTCGAATTGGGCGGAGTGCCGCTGATCGTGCGCACGGCGAGAGTGGTCGAGTCCGTTGTTGGTCCGCCGACGGTAATCGGTGATGGGACGGCGATTCGCGCGCTCGGTTTGCGGACGATCGGCGACGATTGGCCGGGCGCGGGCCCGCTCGGCGGCATTGCGACGGCGTTACGATCGTCGAGCGCGCCGTGGAGTCTCGTGGTGGCGTGCGACCTGCCGTATCTCACGAAGCCCTGGCTGGAATACGTCGTCACGCGCGCTCTCGCATCGCAATCGGACGCGGTGCTTCCGATGAACGCGCTTGGCGCGGAGCCGCTCTGCGCGATGTATCACGAACGCGCCGAGCCCGAGATTCGCGGCGCGCTCACGCGTGGCACCAGAAAGGTGACGGACGCGCTCGAGAACGTGCGCGTGGAACTCATCGAACCCACGGAATGGAAAGCCTTTGATTCCGAGGGTCTCCTGTTCAAGAATATGAACTCGCCCGGGGATTACGAGGAAGCCAGGGCGCGATTGGGCGGGGGCGCGGACGGCGCCGAGTCGCGACGCACGGAGAGCCACTAAACAGCTTCACAAAAGTCGATGAGCGGCCACTACCTCGAATTCAAGAACGTCTCGAAATCGTTCGGTGACAACTCCGTCCTGAAAGACGTGAGCTTTTTCGTGGACCAGGGCGAGACGGCCGTGATCATGGGCCGCAGCGGCGTGGGCAAATCCGTGGCGCTGAAACTGCTGCTCGGATTTCTGGAGCCGGATGAGGGACGCATCGTGGTCGCCGGGCAGGATGTGACCGGCTGGAACGAAAAGCAGTTCGCGGCGATCCGGCGGCGCGTGACGATGGTTTTTCAGTCGGGCGCGCTTTTTGATTCGCTGACCGTGGCGGAAAACGTGGCCTTTCCACTCGTGGGCCGGAGCGGCGCAGGAAGTCCGGAAGAAATCGACCGGCGCGTGACGGAATTGCTCGACATGCTCGAGGTTACGGAATTTGCCGACCACCTACCCGCCGACTTGAGCACGGGCACAAAGCGCGCCGTGGCCATCGCGCGCGCTTTGGCGGAAGAGCCCGAGGCGATACTTTACGATGAGCCGACCACGATGGTTGATCCGTTGATGGCAGGGCACATCAGCGACCTGATCCTGAAGCTCAAGAAGACTCTGCACAAGACATCGATCGTCGTGACGCACGACACGCACCTGGGCAAGAAACTCGCCGACCGCGCGATATTTCTGCAGGAAGGCCGAGTCTCATTTTTCGGCACGTGGAAGGAATTGGAAGCGTCGCAAGATCCCTTTCTTCGCAATTTTCTGCTGCAGGATGAATTGATTCCCGCGCTGGACGCCACCGCGTGACCGAACCCAACTCATCCGATCCCAAGAAGCAACTTCGCCGCGCGATGGGGCCGTGGGATTTGCTGCTGTTCAACGTGGCGTCGGTGCTCGGCCCGCGCTGGATCGCGGTCGCCGCGCACAATGGCTCGTCCTCGATCAGCCTCTGGATCCTGGCCGCAGTGTTGTTCTTTCTGCCGACTACGATCATCCTAACCGAACTTTCCACGCGATTTCCCGAAGAAGGCGGCCTCTACGTCTGGACCAAGAAAGCATTCGGCGAATTCCACGGATTCGTCGCCGGCTGGACATATTGGGTTTACACGTTTTTCTATTTTCCGGGCCTGCTGATGGCCAGCGTGGCGATGTGCGCCTATGTCGGCGGCGCCGGCGCCGCGCACCTCGCGCAGAATCGCACGTTCCTGCTGGTGGGCGCGTTCCTGCTGCTGTTTGCCGCCGTCGCGCTGAATATCGTCGGCGTGGGCATCGGCAAATGGCTGCAGAACGCGGGCGGCGTGGGAACCTACATTCCCCTGCTGATGCTCGTCGGCATGGGCGTATACCTCTGGCGCACGCACGGCGCGGCGACGCATTTCACGTGGCTCAATATTATGCCGCAGTGGAATTGGGGCACGCTGAACTTCTGGCCGCAGATCGCCTTCGCGTTCAGCGGCCTCGAACTGGCGTCGTCCATGAGCGAGGAAATCCGCGATCCGCGCACGACGTTTCCGCGCGCCATCCTCGGTTCAGCGGTAATGATCGTGCTGATCTACATCGCGGCGACGATGGCCCTGCTCGCGATTCTGCCGGCGGGCGTGGTGGATCCGAAGAGCGGCGTGTTTCAGGCGATGACGGCCGGCTCGACGACGCTGCGCATCGCGTTCTTTGGAATCCTCGCGGCGATCCTGGTGGTGTTCGGCAACGCCGGGGGCGTAGGAGCCACCGTCGCCGGAGTGGCGCGCATTCCGTTTGTCGTCGGGATCGACCGTTACATGCCCGCTGCATTTGGCAGGATTCATCCGCGGTGGAAAACACCGTGGATTGCGATGCTGGTGCAGGCGGGAATATCCTGCGCCATCCTGTTCTTGATTCAGCTTAATGAGACCGCGAATAACGCCTATTACATTCTGGTGGACATCACGAATATCTTGTATTTCATCCCGTTCCTTTACGTTTATATGGCGGTCATTCGGCTGGCATACGTCGGCGACCGCGCGGCGAGCAAGGACGCGGTGCTGATCCCCGGAGGAAAAGTCGGCGTGTGGCTCGCGGGATCGCTTGCGCTTTGCGTGGTGCTCGTGGCGATCGCTCTGTCGTTCGTTCCACCCGGCGAGCAAGCGCGCAAGTGGCTATTTGAAATGAAGTTGATTGCGGGCACCATCGGCGGAATCGGGATCGGCCTCATTTTGTACTACCGCGGCGCGCGCGCAAAACGCCGCGAAGCCGCGATGCAGACTGCGCATCCAATTTGAAGAAGCTCCACGCGAAAGGCGTTCTGCCAACCCATCGCCCATGAATTCGCTCTCCTTTCTGAAGGCCTCATTTCGCACCGCCATCACGGTGAAGGGAATTGACGGTCTGCTGGAAGCGGTCGGAGGCGTGCTCCTCTGGTTCATCAAGCCGGAGTCGTTAGGCGGAAATTTACGGGACATATTTCAGCATGAACTCTCGCGCGATGCGCACGATTTCGTCGCGGCGCATCTGCTTCATGTCTCCGAAAAATTCGCGCACAGCGACCCACTTTTCGCGTCCATTTATCTGCTCTCGCACGGACTGATAAAAGCGATGCTTTCCGCTTTTCTCTGGATGAACAAACTCTGGGCCTATCCGCTGGCCATCGGCGTCTTCAGCGCCCTCAGCGTCTTTCAAGTTTACAGATTCACTCACACGTATTCGATAGCTCTCCTGCTGTTGACGGTATTCGACCTGCTGATTGTCTACCTGACGTGGGAGGAGTATCGCGTGGAGAAATCAAGACGAGGCGCGTCCGCTAAACCGTAGTCAGCGCGCGGCGAGCAAACTTTCCACGTATTTCGCAAGAATATCGCACTCGATGTTTACGGCGCTGCCCGCGGCCATCGCGCGGACGTTAGTGTGCGCGTGCGTGAAAGGGATGATGGCGAAGTCGGCGACGCCGTCGTGCCAGCGCGCGACCGTGAGGCTGATGCCGTCAATTGCGATCGAACCTTTTTCGGCGACGTAACGCCGCAAATCTTCGGGCACGCTGACCGAGAGCCACCAGTTATCGCCTTCCGGCGCGAGTTTCGCGACGCGGCCGACGCCGTCCACGTGGCCCTGGACGAAATGTCCGCCCAGCCGCGCGCTGGCCGCGAGCGGCCGTTCGAGATTCACCAGATCGCCGGGCTTCTTTTCGCCGAACGACGTGCGCCGCAAAGTCTCGCCCGAAAGATCGGCGGAGAAATGTTCCGCGCTGAATTCGGCGACGGTCAGGCAGCAGCCGTTGACGGAGATGCTGTCGCCGAGCTTCATCTCGGACGCGATTTCGCGCGCGCCCGCGAGGTTTACGCGCAGGCGTCCGCCATCGGCGCGGCGCTCGAGCGCGTCAATCTTTCCGACGTGTTCCGTGATTCCCGTAAACATCGTGAAAGTATCCTTGGACGACAAAATCGGAGCCGCAGTGATTCACGGTCAAGCGCTGAAGCGCCGGGGATTTTGCAAACCCGCGCGGCGACATCCGCGCCATCGGCACCCCGCCGTTCCCGATGATCTTCGGCGCGTAGAAGAGGACCATCTTGTCCACGATCCCGGACTCGAGCGCGGCGCCGTTGAGTTCCGCGCCCGCTTCGATCATCAGATTCAAAATCTGCGCGCTTGCCCAGCGCGCGAAGCACAGCTTGCAAATCCACGCGGCCGTCGCGTGAACGCACGGAAACGACTTCAACGCCGGCCCGTTCGAGCGCTCGCGCCCTGCGGTGCATCGGCTCGCTGCGTGGTGAAGACGATCACATCTTTCTGCGCCGAGCGCACCAGCTTCGATTTCAGCGGCAGGCGCAGCCGCGAATCTACCACAGCGCGGAGCAGTCTCCGCCTGCGCGGCTCGCCCGTGCGGTCGGTCAGGCGCGGATCGTCCACGAGCACCGTGCCGATCCCGGTGAGCAACGCGTCGGACTGATGCCGCAGCCGCTGGACTGCCTCGCGGGACGCCTTGCCCGTGATCGCCGTAGCGCTGCCCGCGCGCTCCGCAATCCGGCCGTCGAGCGTGAGCGCGGTCTTCAGGGTGACGAACGGGAGGCCGGTGCGAATCCACTTCGCAAATCCTTCGTTCGTTTCCTGCGCGCGACCCGTTTCATTTTCGCAGAGGCGAACCTCGATGCCCGCACGCTTGAGGCTGCGCCAGCCCGCGGCCCGCCACGCGAGGGTTCGGGTCTTTCATGGCGGCGTAAACCTTCTTGATGCCGGCGGCGATGATGGCTTCCGTGCACGGCCCGGTGCGGCCTTTCGTGCAGCACGGCTCCAGGCTAACGTAGAGCGTCGCGCCGCGCGCTTTTTCCCTGCTTGCTTTCAGCGCGACGATTTCGGCGTGGTCACGGCGGTCGTAGATGTGAAAGCCTTCGCCGACTTTGCGGCCGTTCTTCACCATCACCGCGCCGACCGTCGGATTCGGGTGCGCCAGCGCAGCGCCTCGCCGCGCGAGTTCGAGCGCGCGATCCATCCATGCGGCGTCCACTTTGCTAATCGAAGAGCGAATTGACATAGGTTTGCGCGTCAAATGGCACGAGATCGTCGATCTGCTCGCCGGTGCCGACAAAACGAATCGGCAGATTCAGCTCGCGCGCGATGGCCACGACGATGCCGCCCTTCGCCGTGCCGTCGAGCTTGGTCAGCACGATGCCGGTGACTCCCGCGTGGCTCCAGAATTCGCGCGCCTGATTGAGGCCGTTCTGTCCCGTGGTTGCGTCGAGGACGAGCAGCACGTCGTGCGGCGCGCCCGGCACCACTTTCGCGGCGGTGCGCTTCATTTTGTCGAGCTCAGCCATCAGGTTCGATTTCGTGTGCAGGCGGCCGGCGGTGTCCACGATGACCACATCGGCGGAGCGAGATCTCGCGGCCGAAAGCGCGTCGAAAATTACGGCCGAAGGATCAGCGCCGGATTTCTGCTTGATGATTTCGACGCCCGAGCGCTGCGCCCATACCTCGAGCTGCTCGATGGCCGCGGCGCGAAATGTGTCCGCCGCGCAGAGCACCACGCTCGCGCCTTCCTTCTTCAGGCGATTCGCGAGCTTGCCGATGGTGGTCGTCTTTCCAGTGCCGTTCACGCCGATGACGAAGATCACTCGCGGCGCGCCGGCGGCTGCTTGGCTGACGGGCGCGCTCGACACGCCGCCGCTGGAATTCGCAGCGGGCGCGACGAGGATCTTCACGATTTGCCGCTTCAATTCCTGCTTCAGCTGCTCCGCGTCGTCAATTTTGTGCTCGTTGACCTGTTCGCGCAGCGATGCGAGCACTTCCTTGGTGGTGCGCACGCCGATGTCCGCGCTCAGCAGCGCCGATTCAAGCTGCTTGAGCAGCTCCGGATCGACGGGCCGGTTGCCGGTCAGCAGCTGCTCGACGCGCGCGGAAAGCTCCGTGCGCGTTTTGCTGACCGACTGCTTGAGCCGGTCGAGAAGTGAGGGCCCCGATTTCCCGAAGAGTGAAATCATGAATGTTGCAGCGCGTGTGCCCCCGCGCGAATGCGAAGCAAACCATTCTAGCAGAGGAAACCCTTGCTCCCGTGGGAGGGCTTCCGTCACATGCTCAGGCGCACGATCACTTGGCCGTCCTTGCATACTGCGGTTCTCCAGACGTGGCCCGCCGGATCATTAGAGATATTCCGCCCTTCGTGTTCAGTGACTCGGAACTGATCGTCACACGTGTCGACGTCGGGAAGGAGTGAGTTGAGTTCGACGACGACGAGGCTCTTAAATTTGAAGTCCAAAAGAGCGGAGACCACTGGGTTGTGGTTGGATTTCGGTCTGATGAGCGCGGGGAGTGACGATGCAAACCCGAGTTCAAATCCGAAGAGAGAAACCTCAGACCTCGACGAGCGTGGCGGAGAGGCGCAGGCGGCCGGCGGTGATGGCTGTTTCCAGCGCCGCGACGACGTTGGGGTCGAACTTCGTTATCGCAAGGGAACGGATGCGTTCGAGCGCGAAATCGACGTCCATTGCCGATTGGTAGGGACGATTCGTGGTGATGGCATCGAACGTATCCGCGACGGCGATGATGCGCGCCATCATTGGAATCGAATCGCCCGACAGGCCATAGGGATAGCCGCCGCCGTCCATGCGCTCGTGGTGGAGTTCGATGCCCGGGAGCATGTCCTTCAGTTGGGCGACGGGGCGCATGATATTGGCGCCTTTCACCGTGTGCTGCTTCATCAAGTCGAATTCCTCGTCGGTCAGTTTCCCCGGCTTCTTTAGGACGCGGTCGTCCACGCCGATCTTTCCCACGTCGTGCAGCAGCGCCGAAATCCGCAGCCGGTCGAGATCCTCGGCATTCAGCCCGAGGCCGTCTCCCAGAATCAATGAATACTTTGCCACTCGGCCGGAGTGACCGCGCGTGTACGGGTCCTTTTCGTCGATGGCCGCCGCGAGCATGCGGATGGAACCCAGAAAGAGATCGCGGTTTTCGGTCGCGGCCTGCGTCAGCCGCTCGACGTACTCCTCGATGTCGCCGGCCATGTTGTTGAAAGTTTCAGACAGCTCGCCGATTTCGGCGGTGCCCCGCACGACCACGCGTTCGTGGAATTCGGCGCGGCTGATGGCGCGAACGGATTCGACCAGTCCGCGGATCGGCCGCGTGATGCCTACGGCGAACAGATACCCCAGCACGAGAGCCACGAAGGTGACGCCCACGACGAATTGCAACGCCTCCGCGGTCAGCTCGTTCACGCCCGCATCCACGCGCGCGTCGTCGAGGCTGCGCTGCGCGATGACCGCCCAGCCCAGCTCGGGTATCGTGCTGTACGTGCCGATCATTTCAACGGGGTGGCGCTTGTCCTTGCCGGGCGCCAGGAAATTAGAAGTTTGCGTCGCGCGCAATTCGCGGGGCAATTCGGTGATCTGCTTGGCCAGAGGCGAGGTGGAGGCGACGTCGCGCCCGGGCACCAGTTCGCGCGCGTCCGGATAGGCGACCATCTGGCCGTGCACGTCCACGATGAAAACCTTGCGATCGCGCACGCTCGCATCTCGCAGACGCGCCTGCAAACGGTCGAGCGACACCACCGCGCTGAGCATTCCCGCGAATTGCCCGTCGGCGAGCAGCGGCACGGAGACAACCAGCGCCGGGCGGCTGTCCTGGCCGAGCGCGAAAGGTTCGCTGATGGAATCGAAGTCCTGCATGCTGGAGGTGAACGCGCGTTTCCAGGCCGCTTGGACGAACGGGTCGCGATCGGCGCTCACGCTGCCGGCCGACGGCCCCTTTGCGTCCTTGTTCACGGCCGTCACGTAAAGAATATCCGAATTGTTTTCGACGAAGACCTGGAGCAGGCGCGCGAGCTGCGGCGCGTGCGAGGGGTCGTCCACGTCCATTATCCAGCCGGTCAGCGCCAGCATCTGCCGCTGGCTGAGCAGCTGTTCGCGCAGGCTTTGCTCGAACTGCAGAGTTTCGCTGGCCAGCGAACGCGTGATTTCGCTCTGCTGCACGCGCTCGGTATCCTGCAGTTTTCCTTCGCTCAGGTGCAGCGCCTGCTGGTGGTAGAGCCAGAGCGGCGTGACGCTGACGAGCAACAACGCGCCCATGACGATCCACAGGATGCGTACGCGTCGCGTCGTAAGGCGTTTGAGGGCCTGGATGGGCATAGGAATCCCGCTTGAAAATGCTAGCGGAGCAGGCCCGCCGACACAACGGGACTATCGTACTAAGGTTGCTGCATAAGCTACATCGCTGGTAGCAGTTGGGGGAGACAATGCGAGGCGCGCGAAGGGCCCGGCGGCGAACATACAGCGTATCTACCGGCGCAGGCCCAGCCGGCTTTCTTTCCCGGCGATCAGGCGTTCCATGTTGCCGCGATGCTTCACCAGCACGAGCAGCGAAATCAGAATCGTGCTTAAACTGATGTAGGTCGCAGGGGCGCGGTGCGGCGAGTAATACAGGTACACCAACACGGGCATGGCCGCAGCAGCAGCGATCGAGCCGAGCGATGAATATCGCCAGAACGCCACGACCAGAATCCACAGCACGGCCGCAGCGGCCACCGCCTGCCAGCAGATGGGAAGAAACACGCCGAGCCCGGTCGCCACGCCCTTCCCGCCCTTGAATCGCAGCCAGACGGAAAACATATGGCCGACCACGGCTGCCACGGCCGCGGCCATCATCCAGTGGACGTTGCCGTCGGTCCAGCGCGCGGCCAGCCAAACCGCCAGATAGCCTTTCCCGGCGTCCAGCAGCAGCGTCAGCACGCCCGCCAGCGCGCCTGCAGTGCGCGCCACGTTGGCCGCGCCAATATTGCCGCTGCCTGTCGAGCGAATGTCGGGCCCGCCGCGCGCCTTCACCACCAGCAGCCCGAACGGAATCGAGCCCAGCAGATACGCGACGCCGATCAGCCAGTAGGGGTTCACGCCGGCTTCCTCACTCCCTTGACCTCACGCCCTAGCCGTGACAAACGAATAGCTCTCAATTTTCCGATGCTCCGCGCCGCCTGGCTTCAGCATGCTCTCGAAGAGATGAAATTCCGTCTCGCGCGCCGACCCGAAATCGCGCTCCGCAAATTCGGCGGCCGAGCGAACCAGCGCGTCAATTCCATCGGGCGATTTGAATCTCGCGAGCGTCAGATGCGGCACAAACGCGTGCGCTTCACGCGGAATCCCCAGCGGCTCGAGCGCGCGTTCGATATCGGCGGCAAGCTGGGCAAGATTTGCGGATGCTTCGACGCCGCACCACACCACTCGCGGGCGGCGCGCATCGGGAAAAAATCCCACGCCGCGATAGCGCATTTCGACCGGCTCGCCGGATTTCACGGCCGCAAGCGCGATGCGCGTAGCGTCGAGCTTCTTGGCGTCACCATCGGCGATCGCGTGGCCGATGAATTTCAGCGTCATGTGCATTCCTTCCGGCCGCACCCACTTCGCCGCGCGGCATTGCGGTTTCAGCCGCGCGACCAGCTCGCGCAGCGCCTCGCGCACATCGTTTGGCAAATCGAGCGCGACGAAAAGCCGCATGGCTACACGCGTCCGTGCGCGGGGAACAGATAATACCGCCGCACGAGGTTGAGCGCCCTCTGCGCCGAAAACTGGCGTATGCGCTCGCGGTCGCCCGGAAGCTGTATCGGCGTCTCGACCGCGCCGCGCTCGTCCGCGATGCTGATGTGCACCAGACCCACGGGCTTTTCAGGCGTGGCGCCGCTGGGGCCGGCAATTCCGGTGACTCCCAGGCCGAGCGACGCGCCCGTCCGCTTGCGAATGCCCGATGCGAGCGCGAGCGCCACCTCCGCGCTGACGGCTCCTTTTGCCTCGATCAATTCCGCCGGCACGCCCACCATGCTCGTTTTCATCTCGTTGCTGTAGCAGACCACCCCGCCCACGAAATACGCGGAGCTGCCCGGCAAGCTCGTCAGCCGCTCGGCCAGCAGGCCGCCCGTGCAGCTTTCGGCGACGGCAATCGTCGCGCGATTTTCCGTCAGCAGTTGCGCGACGACTTGTTCGAGCGATTCGCCGCGCGTCGAGATGAGATGCTCGCCGAGCGCCAGCGACATCCGCTTGACGATCTCGTCGAGCGTGGCCTCCGCTTTCTTGGGATCATCGGACCACAGGCGCGGATGAAGCTGAATGCCGGTCGGCGCGGCGAGGATGGTTGTCTCCGTATCGGGGTACTGCGCGTAAAGCGGCGAAACGCGCTGCTCGACATCGGATTCGAAAATTCCCGTGATGCGCAGCTCGCGCGTGTAGAGCCGCTCCGGGATGCCCAGCTTCAGCAGGCGCGGCTTCACTTCGTTTTCCATCAGCGCGCGCAGCTCCTGCGGCACTCCCGGCAGCAGAACAATGATGTGGCCCTGCGCCTCGAGCCACAGTCCCGGCGCGGTCCCGCGCGGATTCTTCAGAACCGTGGCGCCTTCGATGACCATGGCCTGCCGCTCGTTGATCTCAGGCATGGCGCGGCCAAATCGCCGAAATCGTTCGTGAATGGAGCGCAATACTTCTTCGTCGCGGTAAAGTTTCCGGCCAAGCAGATCGGCCACGGTCTGGCGCGTGCGGTCGTCGTCGGTCGGACCCAGGCCGCCGGAGGAGACGACCACGTCCGCGCGGCCGAGCGCATGCTCGAACGACGCGCGCATTTCGTCCGGCGTGTCGCCCACCACCGCCTTGTGGACCACGCGCAGGCCCACTTGATTCAACTCCGAAGTCAGAAACAGTGAATTGGTATCGAGCCGGAAAGGTGTGAGCAGTTCGGAACCGACCGCGATGATCTCAGCCTTCATGTCTTAAGAGTTTTACTCGATGAAGCCGAACGAGCGCAAGTGAGGGGAAAATTCGTCCGATCCAACTACCCGTTCAGCGGAAGGCCCTGCACGTCCCAGTCGAGTGTGAATAGAGCACTGTGCGTGGTGATCACGGCACGGTGCGTCGGCAGCAGCGCCAGGCCGACGATATTGCTCCCGCCCAGCACCATTTCGGGCTGCGCTTCGGGCGTCAGGCGCACGATGCCCCGCCGCCCGCCGAACGATGCCGCGACGTAAAGATTTCCCTGGCGATCGAACGCGAGCCCCTGCGGGCGTCCCAGGCCGCGGAAAAATACGCTGACTTCGCCCGCGGGCGTGATCCGGTGGATGCGCTCGAAGCTCGAGGTCGTCGGCCCACAGACGAAGAGATCGCCCGCCGGGCTGAACGCCAGATGATAGGCCGCGAGCGACGGCTCGAGCGTAGCGAACACAAAAATCTCGCGATCGGGGCCGATTTTAAAGATCGTGCCGCTGCGGTCGCCCACGTACAGATTTCCGGCCTTGTCGAACGCCAGCCCCGTGGCCACGCCCATGCCTTCGATCCATTGCATCGCGCGGCCGTCGGGCGACACGCGATGGATCGTGCCTTCGTGGCGGCAGGAAACGAAAAGATAGCCGTCGCGGTCAATTGCCAGGCCCGTCGGATTCATCAAGTCGGTGATGTAAGGCCTGACCACAAGATCCGTTGTGACTTTATAGAGCGAAACGGGAACCTTCTGCCCGCGCTGGCCGCTGAACGTCACGTAAATATTGCCGTTGGAATCCACCGCCGGATTGCCCACGGGATGCAGGTTGTCGGCGATCTGCGTGCCCAGCGCGATCGGGAACGGCGAGCTTTCAACGCTGCCCATTCGCACGCGCACCGCGCCGCCCGTCGCGCCCTCGGGCACGCTCGCGATCAGGCGATTTTCGGACGCCAGCATCACGACGGCGTCGGAAGTGCCGAATTGCACCTGCGGCCGCGTATGGTTTCTCGCGCCGAAGCCGCTGCCCACGAGCGCGATTTCGCCGCCCGGCAGCGCCGCTCCCGGTTTCACGCTTTCGATCTTCGGTACGCCGTTCATTTTCACAAGCAACTATGCCTCATTTTCGTCCCGCCTGCCCTGACGCAGACGTGGAACCGAATCCTGTTGCTGCCGCGTCCGCTCGTTTCATCTTGAGGCATTCCCGCCCAAAATGTCATCCCAAACGCAGTCCCGCGCGCATTTGGTTTTCCCCTCGGTGTCTGAGGGGCGCGGGACGCAGTTGGGGGATCGGCTTCAACGCCAATCTGATACTCCGCATATCGTGTCAAAGCCCTGCCGCTCGCGCGATCCACAATCCGATCGCCGCGTAAACTCCGGCGATCCAATCATCCGCCATGATTCCCCAGCCGCCCGGCAAAGATTCGGCTTGCCGCGCCGGAAACGGCTTCCAGATATCGAACACACGAAAAAGTATAAGACCCAGCAACAAATATTTCCAGTTAGGCACCATGGCCCAGCCTTGTGCCCAGCAAGAGCATGCGAGACTGTTGCCCTGAGCTCACCATCGGGATCGGGCCGAGCGGAGGTAAATGCTGCCCAGAGACCTCATCAGTACCACTCCAGGGTACTTGTTGAAAAATGACATCCGAAGCCCAAATTCCCAGGACCGAGCAGCATCGGAGCCAAAAAGCATTCCAGTACCGAGGATAGGCGCTCAGATAGCTGGTAAGACTTACAGCTCCTGAAGCGGGCGGCCCAGAGTTAGATCCAGAGATGCACATATAATTGAAAATTCGCCCAGGGGAAACAGGTGCAGACGCCGGCAAGAGAGCCCAACGTTCCCGGCGCTTTCGGGAGATAGCCAAGGCCGCAGGCGGTGGCGATGAAGAGTGCGAAGCGGGGTTTGCGTCCGGCAGTCGCGGGCGATGCGGTTGGCGTCGCAGCGTCAGACGACCGAGGTTCGGCGCCCGGGGTCATCCCTGCTCATCCGCATCGGATGGCGGCGCGCCGCGTTCGAGGTCCTCGAACATGGACTCGTCGAATGCCGGTTCGCTGATCACATACTTTTCGCTTGCCCAATTGCCCAAATCGAGCAAGCGGCATCGCTCGCTGCAAAACGGGAAATCGGCGTGCGTCTCTGAGTCGGTCGGTTTCTTGCAGATCGGGCAGCGGGCGACCATGCGAAGAGCATACCGCAAACACCCGCTGCGTGGCGCCCAGCTCATGTGGAGTATGGTCGGTGCCGCGCGGCTTGCTACCTCAGCCCCATCCATATCCAGGCGGCAGTGCTGGCCACAACCAGGATGCCCGCAATCACCGCGAGGGTGAAAATCACCTTCTCGAGGCGATCCATCTTCCCGACGAGTGTCCGTTGATCAGCGGCTAGCATCGTCTCGTCGCCCTTGTTGAGGTATATCTGATCCTCTTCTCTCACCGAAAGCGAATTTCCGTAGATCACCAGGACAATCAGGACCGTCGTCGCTACGCCACATGCAATCAACAAATACGAAAGTGGAGCCTGAATTCCGCCCATTCTTTCCTCCCTCAGCCGCGCATCACCCTCACGAATTCTTACCGGCGCGATGATGCTATCACGGCAGTACCCGGTTTGCCGTGCCTGCCGCCACACGAAGATGTGCGGGGGATCACATCCAGGATTCTGAGGCTAACTCACTGATGCGGCTATTGCCACGTGAGGGCCCACGGCTGTGACGCAGGTCTTTTCAGGAGCTGCGGCAACCGTTAAGACGTGACAACAGGAGAATCGCGGCTACTTCGAGCCGCCTGCGGGCGGGACCGCGCCGCGGTCCGTGGTTGAGATGCCGTGACTCAGCCCGAGGTGCAGGAGCCCCAGGCGCTGCGCGAGCATCTCGTACTGCGCCGAAAGGTGCCCGCGATAGATCGAAGCGTCGCGATAGTAGCGCTGCATGCGCTCGCCGTCTTTCGCGCCGCTCGAGCTCGATGTGCGAAACAGCATCTCGACGGCTTCCCAGGCCAGACGCCCGCCGTGTTCCAAGCTCGCGACAAGCTCGACATCCTCTTCCATGGTGAACGGCTCGCCGCCTTCGAATCCCCGGCGGCAGTATTCCATGTAGACGTCTCCCGAGTTGAGGACCAGCCGCTTTGCCGCGTTCATCAATCCGAGCGCCAGCCCCAGGTAACGCTGATAGTCGGGATGCAGGTAGCGCAGCGTCATCGGCGGATAGAGCGTGTTTTTGGTGCGAATGATGCGCTCGTATTCGTCAATCGCCGCGTAGCCCAGTCCCACCAGAATCGACACAAGCTCGGCGTGGAAGAACGACAGGCACCGGCCCGCATACATCGGATTCTTGTGCAGGTGCGAGCCGAGCGTGCCCTGAGCCACGTCGATGTTGAGCATGTCAATCGGAACGACGTGGTTTTGCGGAACGCGCGCTCCCTCGACGACGATCGAGTTTGAGCCGCTGCCGCGCATTCCCAGAATCGCGCCCCAATCATCCAGCATTTTCCACTGGGACCGTGGAATGAGCGCGATTCCGGCGCGAGGCTGGCCTGGATTTTCCGTGATCAGCACGCTCGGCATGAAGTGCGTCGCATAGGGCGCCCCGGACGCGTAGCCCCATTTGCCCTTGATGAGCCAGCCGCCGTCCACGGGTGTCGCCGTTCCGCTTGGCGCCGCGACCGACGGTGCGGAAAAATCGCCGGTTGGACCGAAGCCTTCCGCTTGCGCCTGCTCGTCGAAAAACGATCCGAGCATCAGCGCATGGCCCGCGCCCACGATCAGGCACCAGCCCGTTGAGGGGTCGCCCCGCGAGATCTCGATGCCGATCCGGAAATAGGTTTTGAAATCGAGCTCGTAGCCGCCGAACCGCCGCGGCTGCAGACAGCGATAGAAGCCGGCCTTGCGAAATTCCTGGTGAATGGCCTCCGAATGGACGCCGCGCCGCTCGGTCGCGTCCTGTTCCGCGCGCAGCAGCGGCTGCAGCGCGATCGCGCGTGCGACCATTTCGTCCGGCGTCAGATTCGGCTCGGGCACCGGAACGGATTGGAGATCCACTCTTGCGCTCATGTTCGGTTTGCGCCGGGGCGCGGCTTCCTTCTTACCTCATATCTCGCCCGAGATGCAATCGCGGCCAAGGTTTGAATGCAGCGCCGCGGTCCTTAGCGCGGCATGCTTGGCTCACCGCCGCGCGTTCGCACGATCCAACCGCCGCACGAAGTCGGCCCACATCTTTTCCTGGTCGATCGACGTGATCCAATTCAGAGTGTTTGCCGGCGTCTTGCCGAAATAAACGAATTCCAAGCTTGGCAAATTCAACGACGGACGAGAATGTGTTTCCACGGTAGTGAAGCCAAGGAGGTGCGCGGCGACTACCGTATCCCAAACGACCCAGTGGCGCGGGCGCACCACCTGCGCGACAAGATCAGATTGCTTCGTGACCCAATCTTGGAACAGTCCGTTAAGCCACTCCGCGAATGGGCCGTGGCCTGAAAGCATTTGCGCCGCCCCGGTGTCGCTGAGCTCGAGATACTTGTGGGTGACGTCGGTCGACCCAATTGTGATCGGCGCGGCCGAGCCGAGAATCACCTGATAGGCGAGCGGATCGTTCTTGATGTTCCACGGGTCGCCGCCCTTGGGCCAGGAATTGAAGCCCATGGTCAG
Source organism: uncultured Acidobacteriota bacterium (assembly GCA_963752925.1). GTDB lineage: Bacteria > Acidobacteriota > Terriglobia > Acidiferrales > UBA7541 > Palsa-295. The sequence continues at coordinate 42,505 of CAVVZY010000011.1, forward strand.
AATTTCAACGCGATCCCCAGCTTCGGGTCCGTCAGAAATGCCGACGCGACGTCCGTAGTCGCTCCAAGCGTAATGATCACCAGCCGATTATGTGAGGAATGGCCGCGCGCTGTTTTCACGATGAAATCGACGCCGTTATTTCCCAGCGGCGCGCGAGTTGCAAGCGCCACATCCGATCCGGCAAATACGGGAGGCGATGTTCCGGCAGCAAGCCGCTGCAACAGATCTTTCACGCATTCAGCGGACGTTTCGGCCTGCTTCGGCAGGGTCGGCGCGTGCGTGGTGACGATCGCCTGGATGTGAATTTGCGGTACCAGCGAAAGATACGCGATGGCGAACTGATCGTCGATATCCGCGCCGCAGTCGGTCGTTATGATCACGTCGCGATCGCGAGCGAACGCGGTCTCACACAGCGTCAGGAGAAGCGCGGTCAATACGGTCAATTTTACGAAACTGAAAGTTGCTCTGGTCATGTCTCTTCGGGCGAGGACTTCAGCGCGATGCCAGAATCGGGAAAAGGCTTCTTGTTGGGGGCGGAATCTGCGCGGCGGTGGCCGGAGCCGCGAATTCGACGACGCGGCCGATCAAGTCGTAGTCTTTCGTTTCCGTGATTTCGATGGTGGCGAGAGTTCCGGGCGCGGGCAGGTCCGCTAGCGTCGTTCACGCCTTCGAATTCCGTGATGTAAACCTTGCCGTCAATTTCGGGCGCCATGCCTTCGAGGCGCGCCTCCCAAATGAGATCGGTGTCCTTTGACGGGCCTTCCAGCATGACTTGCAGCCGCTCGCCGACTCTGCGGCGGAGTTTGCGCCTCGAAATCGTTTTTTGAAGCGCCATCAGCGCGTTCTTGCGGCGCTGAATTGTCTTCGCTTCCACTTTGTCTTCGAGAGAAAAGCTTTTCGCCGCGTCCTCGTCGGAGTAGGAAAACACGCCCATCCAATCGAATTCCGCGGCGCGCACGAAAGCGCACAGCTCGCGGAAATCCTTTTCCGTCTCGCCCGGAAATCCCACGATGAACGACGTGCGGATCGACACGCCGGGAATCGTCTTGCGAATCCTTTCGAGCATTTTCAAGAATGCGTCGCCATTCGAGCCGCGCTTCATCCGCGCGAGGACGCTGCGGCTGGCGTGCTGCAGGGGAATATCGAGATACTTCGCCAGGCGCGGATGCGCGGCGATCGTCTCCAGCAGCTTCGGCGTGATGCGATTCGGATAACAGTAAAGGAAACGAACCCAGTGGAGCTCTTCGATCTGCGCGAGACGCTCGAGCAGAGTAGGCAGGCCGTCGCGCAATCCGAGATCCTCGCCGTAGAAGGTCGTGTCCTGGCCGATCAAGGAAATTTCGCGCACGCCCGCGGCAGCCAGATTCTGCGCTTCGCTGACCACCGATTCGAACCGCCGGCTGCGGAATTTGCCGCGAAGCTGCGGGATGATGCAGAAACTGCAGGGATGATCGCAGCCCTCGTTGATTTTGATGTAGGCCGTGTGGCGCGGCGTCGCCAGCACGCGCGGCGTGAGATCGTGATAGAGGTACGTCGGCAGGCCGGCGTCGCCCTGGTTTATATCCGTGTCCGCGCGGAGTTTCCCGTCGCAGACTTCCAGGATTTTCTCGACTTCGCCGGTGCCGATCACGGCGTCCACTTCCGGAATCTGCTCGCGGATTTCGTTGCGGTAGCGCTCGACCATGCATCCGGCGACGATCAGTTTTTGCGCGCGGCCGAATTTCTTGTACTCGGCCATTTCGAGAATGGATTGCACGGATTCCTGTTGCGCGGGCGCGATGAAGCTGCACGTGTTGACGACGAGGACGTCCGCGTCGCTCGCGCGCGGCGTGATTTCGTAACCCGCGCGAGTGAGTATGCCCATCATCACCTCGCTGTCCACGAGGTTCTTCGGGCATCCCAGGCTTACGAATCCGACCTTCGGCATCTCTGCGCGGTCCTTTGTGCTGCGTCGAAACAACCAATTCTATCATGCCGGGCCATGATTGACGGGCGCGGAGCAGGGAAGCAGCGGAGGTGGGGGAGGTGCGGATTGTGATCGCGAAAAGGGCGCCATTTGTTCAAGTTTGAACGATCAGTTCCTTCGATGTGGTGGCAATTTTGGCCACTTTTCGCGCCCTTGACGGTCCCTATCGCGTCATTTCGGCGTGATCAAGGATGGGGGACGAGGATCACTACGTGGCGAGGGACTCGAGGAGGCGCAACTGTTCGTCGCCGCCGATGACGATGAGGCAGTCGTCCGCTTGAATGACGGACTCGGGAGGGGGATTGAACGTCATCTTGCCGTCAGCACTCTTGAGCGCGAGGACGATGACGCCGGCCTGCCGGGGAATCGCGGAGTCGGCCAGCTTCTTTCCGACGAGGGCGGACTTGCCGGTGATCTTCAATTCGCTGATTTCGAAGTCGAGCCGCTCGCGGCCAAAAGCCGCGTCAACGAAATCGATGACGTTGGGGCGGAGCAGGAGCTGGGCCATGCGGTGGCCGATGAAATGATAGGGCGAGAGAACCTGCGATGCGCCGGCGCGGAGCAGCTTCGACGTTGCTTCCTCTTCGCTGGCGCGCGCGATGATTTTCAAGTCCGGGCGAAGGCCGCGCGCGGTGAGCACAATGTAGATATTTTCGGCGTCCGAGGTGACGGCGGAAACGAAGCCCTGCGCGGTGTCGATGCGCGCCTTCTGCAGATTTTCCTCGCTCGACGCGTTGCCGACGACGACGGGGATTCTTTCGTCCTCGGCCCATTTGGCGCGGAGCGGATCCCGTTCGATCAGGACGCAGGATTGGCCGCGGGCGAGGAGCTGGCGCACGACGGTGCGTCCCACGCGGCCGGCGCCGCAGATGATGTAGTGGCCGGAAAGTTTGGCGAGTTCGCGTTCCATGCGGCGGCGGTCAAGCACTTTGCCGAATTCGAATTCTAGCAACGTCTGCGAGAAGGTAGCAATCACGAACGCGCCCGCGAGCACGGCGGCAACGATCATGAACGAATTGAAAATGCGCCCGGCGTGCGAGAGCGGATGAACTTCGCCGTAGCCGATCGTGGTCATGGTGGTGAGGGTCATGTAGAACCCGTCGAACCAGGACCAGCCTTCGAGGAGGTGGAAACCGAGCGTCCCGCCGAGGACGACGGTGGTGAGGAGAATCAGCGCGAGCAGCAGGCGTTGGCGAGTGTTCATGCGAAAGTTGCGGCGCGGGAATCGTGTGCCGCGGAGAAGCGAAAGTCAAGAAGAAGGACCCCACCCTTAAAAGACGGGAATGAGGCACCCGAAAAACCGTGTGGGCGCATCGCGCCCGATGTCAGCGCGGCGAGCAAGTAGCGCCACTACAAATCCAACGGCGCCCGCCTTCCCGATGAAAAACCATCGGGACGCAAAAAACGCGAAAGGCGGCCGCTACGAAGGCGAAGGACACAGCCCGCGAAATTTAGCGCGCGGGTCTGCGCAAGCGAAGAGATTCTCGGATCGAGCGGAGCAGCGACGACATCTGTTCGATGGGGGCGGGGTGGTTGCCAAAGCGGGCGGACTGATACAAGTCGGTCAATTGGGCGACGGGCGCGGACAGATCGGCTGCGGGAATAGCCGACGCGAATTCGAGCGGCGTCTGCGACGGAGATTTTTTCCAGCCGCGCTTTTCGAGCAGGCGCAGCATTTCCGTGTATTCCAGCGAAGCGAGCGAGGCGGTCAGGTTGCCGCCACGGCGCGCGCGCAGGCTCCAGCGCGCGACGGCGTAGCGAATCATCGAGCGTCCGCGCAGGGTGAAAAGCAGCGCAACGAGGCAGACCAGAATGCCCGGCAGAAAATACGGAGATGCCTCCGTCCTGCGGTCCAGCGCCATAATGCGCCGCATGATTACCGCTTGTTCGCGGCGGTAGAAACTGCGAGCGCGGTCGCCCCAGTTGCGGCTGGAATCGCGCGCGTTGCGCCCGAGAGTCAGCTGATGGGAAAAGTCGTAGTTGATCACCCACTCGCCCCACGTGAGTTGGAACCAATCCCAATAGAGACCGAATCGCGCGAAGATGCCGCCGCGCTCTTCACCTCCCGGCGGGGTGGGATCAAACGTGATCCAGCCGTAACCGGGGAAATAGACCTCGACCCACGAGTGCGCGTCGCTGCCGCGGACGATGTAGTCGCCGCCAACGTCGTTGTATTCGCCGGGCAGAAAACCGGTGACGTAGCGCGCTGGAACGCCGATGGAGCGGAGCATGATCGTCATCGCCGAAGCGAAATATTCGCAGTGGCCGGCGCGGCGGACGAAAAGGAAATTGGCGAGCGGATCGCCGGTTTGCGGGCCGGTGAGATCGAGCGTGTAGGCGTAGTGCGCGATCAGATAGGTCCGGATATTTGCGGCCCTGTCGTAGTCGTTGGTCGAGCGTGCGGTGATGTTCTTGGCCAGTTGCGTGATGCGCGGATCGAGGCGCGGCAATTGAAGGTAGGTACCGCGAATCGCATTGGGATAGTCGGCCGAGGCGTGGCGCAAGTCCGAAAGCGGAATCAGCGGCAAACGCGAACTGCCCTCGTAACGGACCTTGGAATTGTTGTGCGACGGATTGAAGAGCGAGCCGGTCTGATCGAGCAGCAGATAGCCGCGACTGGGCGATCCATTGGGGCGGGAGACGTCCGCGCCGAAACGTCCGCGGAGTGTTGCCGGATGGGGAGCGACGAAAATCGCGTCCGTCGCGATCGGTTCCATGAGCACGGTGTAGTGAAGCATGGAGAATTCGTCGCGCGAACGCGAGCGATCGCCAAGGAAATATTCGCCGGTGGGATCCGGCTCGACCACGACTCGTTCTTCCACAGGGGTGGTCCAATTGCGCCCGTCGAAATTGGTGAGCACGATGCCGCGCCAGTGCATGTCCGCGGCGCGGGCGGGATCGCCGTCAATGCGGATGCGCATGACCACCGCGGGGTTCTTCTTGATCTCGCCGATCTGGCCGAGCGCCACGTTCTCGCTGAAGCCGGTCAGAAGGCCGGGCTGAAGATTGAGAGCGCTCAGATAGCCGGTGGTGAAGCGCGGAATCAGGAAGAAGAGGACAAGGCCGGTGGCCAGCACTCCGGCAGCGACCAGAACGGAGGTGAGTCCGAGCGCGCGATTCAGCCGGCGGGCCGTCGGCGAGCCCGGCTCGAACGGCGGCGAAACAGCACCCGCGGAGCTGCGGCGGATTTCAAGGGCGACGAACGTCGAGACAGAGAGCACCAGAAAAACCGCGAGCGCGATCAGAAAGCTCGTCTCGACGGTGAGAATCGCGGAAACCAGCATCGAGGCGACCGCCAGGACCGCGAGAAACGCGTAGTCGCGGTTCGAGCGCGCCGAGTAGAGACGAACGAGCGTGGCGAACAGAATCAGGTGAATCGCGGAAAGCAGCGCGGCGTAGAGCGGCGGATTCGGCGCGCCTTCCGATAGGCCGCGCGACAGCACCCACAGGTCCAGCGGGAAAAACAGAGAAATATCCGAGCACGAGCCAGGTGGCCACGCGCGGCGAAATTTCCGGGCCGCGCCCGCGCTGCATGCGGATGCCCTTGTACATCAGCGCGACCGAGGGGATCACTACCGAGAACAGGTCCAGCTTGCCGGTCGAAACGATGGCTACGACGCCGGTCGCGACGAGCAGGAAAAGCGACACCTCGAAATATCGCTGCACCGCCGTGAGAGGCGGCGGCGCGGTCGTTGGCGCGGCGGAAGCCATTTCATGATGCTAGCACCCGGCTGGCGGTGCGCAGGCGCGTGCGACGCGAAAGGGCTAATCCGGCGTCGAAAGCAGCGACTTTACTGTCGCGATGAACTGAGCGGCGGGCGATTTTGTGAGTCGCGCTCGAGACCAGGCAAGCAGGGCGAGGCTGCTGAGCGGCAGGACGCGGGTGCGGGGACGCTTCGGCAGGCGCGTGACGCGCGCAAGAAACGGCAGCAGCGTGATATTGCGAAACGTGACCCCGTGGCGCGCGGAGGGCAGCGATTCGAGCCGCAGCGAGGCGGCGTCAATCTTCAGCACGTCCTGCAAATGCGCCGCGAGTTCCTCCTCGGCGTGGCGCGCCACCTCGACGGCGGGGAATTGCCACATGCGCGAGAACAGCACGTCGTCGTGCGCCCCGGGATCGCGGACCAGGATCGTGCGCCCGCGCGGATCGCGCAGAATCGCCGCGGCGATGCGCATTTTCACGGGCGCGCGTTTACGGCGAGGCGCGGGAATTTCGCGCGTCAGGTTACGCGCGCGAGCCAGGCACACGCGCGATACAGGGCACGCGGCGCAGCGCGGAATCTGCGGCGTGCAGATTGTCTCGCCGAGTTCCATGAGCGCTTGGTTCCAGTCGCCGGGCGCGCTCGCGGCAAGCAGAGTCTGCGCGAGGTCGCCGAGCTGGCGCCAGCGGGCCGGAGCTCGAAGATCGCCGCGAATGGCGCCGAGACGCGCGAGGACGCGCGCGACGTTGCCGTCGAGGACGGCGAGCGGACGATCGTAGGCGATGCTGAGGACGGCAGCGGCCGTGTAGCGCCCGATGCCGGGCAGCGCGAGCGCTGCTTCGAGCGAGCGCGGGAACTTGCCGTCGTGGCGGGCGCTAATTTCTTTTGCCGCGCGATGCAGGTTGCGCGCCCGGCTGTAGTAGCCGAGGCCGGACCATAGTTGCAAAACCTTGTCCTGCGGTGCGCGCGCGAGCGATTCGACCGTCGGGAATTGTTTCAGGAAGCGATGGTAGTAGGGGAGCACCGCGGCAATGCGCGTCTGCTGCAGCATCACCTCGGCGACCCAGATGCGATACGGATCGCGGCTGGCGCGCCAGGGAAGATCGCGCTTGATGCGCGCGGAACCAGGCGAGCAAGCGGCGTGGAAGCTTTTCAGCGACGCGGGGAGCGAGGATGTCGTGCATCGCGGCGGTATTGTCGCACGAATCGCGGAAACGCCTCTCCGCTACAGCCGATCGACGAAAAGGAAATACGAGGAGGACCAGAGGCCGGTCGGGATGGTGCGCTGCGGGCGCGCGGTGAGGATGATCTTGAAAATTTCGCTCTCGCTGGCGAGTTCGTCGAGAAACGCGCCGCCGGCGGCCGAAGTGTCGGCCTGGATCAATGCAAGCTCGCGCAGCGTGTCGTAGATAATCTCTCCCGCCGGAGCCATGGGAGTGGAAAAGCGGTTGGTGCGGAACTGCATGACGGAGTGAATCTCGTGGAAGTGCCAGGCGATGCAGGCGGCCAGGGAAACGGCGCGCTCGAAGCGTTCGGCATGTTCGGCGGCGGCGAGCTGGCCGAGATCGGCGCGCGGCGGTCCGAGAAAGGGATCGAGGACGAGCATCACGCGGCGCTCGTCCTCGCGCGCGAATTCGCGGACCATCAGGCGATTGGACTTCGCGGACACTTTCCAGTCCACGAAGCGCGCGCTGTCGGTCGAAAGATAGTCGCGCAGGGAGTGCAGCTCGTGTCCTCGGCCCCGGAAGTAGCTGGCCATCTCGCCGGTCAGCAGCGGCAAGACTTCGTAGAACTGATCGGTCGGCTCGACGCGCGGGTACACGGCGATTTCGAGATTCGAATCCACCTGCCGCGTCTTTTCGAAAAAGCCGAAGGGAAAGCGCGTGCGAATGCCGAAGGAGTCTTGCCGATAGACGCCGCGCCGCGGAAAGCGCAGCTCGACTTTCTGCCGCGCCGCGCTCATGCGCGGGATGTACGGGAAGAAGACGGGGCGCGCGAGAATTTCGGCAGGCGATTTCTTGGCGCCGCCGATGACGCGCAGCGAGAAGGATGGCCATGCCTGCTTGTCGTTGCGCAGCTCGATTTCGGCCAGCACCGGCTGCTCGGCGAAAATGTGCTCGGGCAAATCGAATTTCAGCTCGATGCCGGTGAGCACGACGCGAGAGAGCACGCCGGAAATCAGAATGCCGGCGAGCAGGCACGCGAGAATCAGGAACAGCAGGTTGTTGCCGGTGTTGACCGCGGCGAGAACCAGGATGAAGACCGCCGCGAGATAGATCATGCCGTCGCGCGTGAGGCGGTAATCAATTTGATAGGCAATCCAGCGCAGGCTGGTGCGTCGCGCCAGAGCCGGAACGATCGCGACGGCCACCCATCCCGCGATTGCCGAGCGAAATCAGAGTCGTGATTGCAGCAAGCCAGACGCGGCCTTCCTGAGCCGTGGCCGCCGAAAAAAGCGCCACGAAGAACGCCACCGCGAGCGCCAGCATGGCGATGCCAAAATTGCGCCAGCCGGCGCGGTCGCGCTGATTCCAACTTCGGGCTATGAAGGAGGTTCCCATTTGAGTTCAGTCGTTTCGCGAATCAAGGGATTCGCGCGACGCCGGGTTCTTCACGATATCGGGTATGTACATCTCCATCATCCCAACTCCAGCCGGCGTGAAAGCCTTGCGTCCTTCAGCCGCGGAGCGGCGACCGTAATTAGCCCGGCACGAAGCGCAGCGTAGTGCCGGGAAAGCCCAAAGACAACAGCCGCAAGTCCCGGAGGGACGATTGACACGTACTGGCCAAATCGGCGCGTCCATATGTCACAAAGGAACGCGCGTGGTATCGAGAATTTCGCGGAGGATCGCTTCGGTCTGCTCGGATTTCTTTTGCGTGGAGACGTAACGCGAGCTGACCACGACGCGGTGCGCGAAAACGGGAACGATGAGCCGCTTGAAATCGTCCGGCAGGCAATAGTCGCGGCCTTCGAGGAACGCGCGCGCCTGCGCGGCGCGATGCAGCATCACGGTGCCGCGCGGGCTGACGCCCAGGCTCAACTGCTCCGTGGTGCGCGTGCGCTCGACGATCTCCAGCGCGTAATCGAGCAGGCTCTCCTCGACCTTTACCTCGGAGACGAGCTTCTGCATCGCGGCCACGTCGGACGCGTCCATCACGGACGCAATCTGTTCGGCGTGTCCGGCGGCGGAATGATTGCGGATGATCTCTTTTTCGCTTTCGCGCGCGGGATAGCCCATGCGGATGCGCATCAGAGAAACGGTCGAGCTGCGATTCGGGCAGCGGATACGTGCCGTGATGCTCGATCGGGTTCTGCGTCGCGAGCACCATGAACGGCTGCGGCAGCGGATGCGTGTGGTTGTCCACGGTGATCTGCGATTCGTTCATCGCTTCGAGCAGCGCGGACTGCGTTTTCGGCGTGGTGCGGTTGATTTCGTCGGCCACGATGATGTTGGCGAAGATCGGGCCGGGCTTGAATTCGAATTCCCGCGCCGCAGGGTTGTACACGCTCACGCCGATCACGTCGCTCGGCAGCAGGTCGGAAGTGAATTGAATGCGCTGGAACGAGCAGTTGAACGATCGCGCGAGCGCTTGCGCGAGAGTGGTCTTGCCGACGCCCGGAACGTCTTCAATCAGCAGGTGGCCGCGCGCGAGCAGCGTGGTGAGCGCGAGCTGGATCACGTCTTCCTTGCCCTTCACGACGTGCGCGATCGAGCGCTGAAGCTCGGCGAGGCGGGTGCTGGCGGCGGTGGTCGCGGTTTGCAATTCGCTGAGCCTTCTGCTACAAAAAGTTAGTCACTTCGTGGCACAGGCACTCTTGCCTGTGCGCTTTTGGTTCGGTTCCAGTATCGTGGGCGACTAGCTCAGTGGTTAGAGCGCTCCCCTCACACGGGAGAGGTCCAAGGTTCAAGTCCTTGGTCGCCCACCATTTTTGATGCGGGCGGAACTGCTTGCGCGCCTGAGTTTCCTGCCAAAATGAGAAGCCAGTTCCTACGTCGGCCCCGAAATCATTCTAGCGGAATTCTCCGATGAGCCACATCCTGCGATTCCTGCGGGTGTTCGCATTAGGCACGTGGGTGGGGTCGATCATCTATTTCGTGGCGGTGGTGACGCGCGGGGCGTTTGCTATCCTCGCGCGCGATCAGGCCGGAATGCTGGTGGGATTCACGCTCGGAGGGCTGCATCAACTGGGCGTGATCGCGGCGGTCGTGTATCTGTTGGCGGCGCTGCTCCTGGGCCGGTCATTGGGTGCGCTGGTGCGGCCGGCGTCGCTGGGCGTGATCCTGATGTTGCTGCTGACGCTCGCGTCGCAGCGCATCGTGATCCCGCGCATGGATGTGCTGCGGGCGCAGATGGCGTCGGTGGACGCGACGCCGGCGAATGATCCGCGCCGCGCCGAATTCGACCGACTGCACGGCATCTCGGTGGATTTAGAAGGCGGCGTGCTGCTGATCGGTCTCGCCGCCCTATTCTTAACCTCCAACGAACGCCGATCCGCGTGAGACTCGCCGCGACGGCGCTATCAAGCCGCGGAGCGGCGACTGTAATTAGCCCGGCACAGAGCGAAGCGCAGTGCCGGGAAGCCCGAGAGAAACGGTCCCCAGTCCCGTAGGGACGATTGACCGCATTCCTTCGGGATCCTAGGGTGGAAGGAGCGCTGTCTGCCCTTGCCGTTTCCGTCGGTTTTATGTAGCTCAGGTCCTACGGACCTGAGGCCTTTCGGCTCTCTTCGGCGTAGCCGCCGCCGCGCAACTTCGTTCGCTTCAATCCCCGGCAAAATCCGTATTTCTACGAATAGAATTCTCGATTAGGAATGTGCTACCGTTTTTCGTGCGATTCGGCGAACGGTTAGGCCCACGCAACACCGGGCCAGCAGTCCGTCTCCTCGGAAACTCCCTTCATTCGGCTCACCGCTCTTCGCCATCGGCGCATCTATATTCGCGCGCAACGAAGTGTCACAGGGTGCCGAGTAATTTTCGGTCTAACTCACTGAAAACAAACGATCCACACCCCTACGAAGTGTCACACTTTTTCAAGACAGGGCTCCCAGAGTCGACGGCTAGTCGAGCCTGGGAGATCAGACCCCCTGGGATCGCCAATCCCTGCTCGCCGTTCTGCTGGCGAGTCCCGATTGGCGTTTTTTCGAGCTTCCGCAGACGGAATTCACTTCTTCGCGGCGCGCCTCTTCACAACGATACGTCTCTTGACCGCGGCGGCGCGTTTCTTGGCGGGCTTGGGCTTTGTGATTTTGCGGGCGGAGGGGCCGGCGAGCTGGACGGCGCGCCACATGTACCAGCTGGCGACAGTGCGATAGGGGCGCCAGCGTTCGCCGAACTTCAGCAGCTCCTTCGGCTTCGGAATGTTCTTCTTGCCGTAGGTGATCGCGAAACCCTTCTGCACGCCGTAATCGTGGATCGGCAGAATGTCGGGGCGGCCGAGCCGGAAAATCAAAAACATCTCGACGGTCCACGGACCGATGCCGCGCACGGAAATCAGCCGGTCAACCAACTCCTGATCGGAAAGCTTCTGCGGCGTCCTCGATCGTCGGCACCACGCCTTCGATCGTTTTCTGCGCGAGGTCGCGGACCGCCGCAACTTTCGCGCGGGAAAGGCCCGCTTTGCGCAGCTTCGGCGTGCGCACGCGCAGCAACTCCTGCGGAGTGGGGCAGCGGCCGTCCGTGCCGAGCGCCATTATGCGGCCGAAAATTACCTGCGCGGCCTTGCCCGCAATGCTTTGGTGCATGATCGCTTCGAGCAGCGATTCATAGACGCTGTCGCATTCATCGAGCTTGAATTGGAATTCGCCGACGCGCTCGATCACGCCCGCGAGGCGTTTGTCGATGCGCGAAAGGTGCGCGTGCGCTTCCACGTGATCGAAAGGGAGCGCGAGTTTGCTGGTCGCGGAATTCATGGGCGCTCGAAAGGATATCGCGAGGCGAAGGGTTGCACAATCCTCGGCGGCGGCGCCCGCGAGCGAAGACTTGCCGCGAGAGGAACAGCACATCGGGCTGCGCTGCGCGCCGACATTCATGGCGGGGATGAATCCCCGCCCTTCCGATTTTTCTGCGGGTGCATCGTGGCTACCGCACCCGGGTTTAGAGCGCAAAGCCGCCCGCATTCCTCGGATGAGCTCGCTGCTTCTGTCAGGGCAGACGGTACGAGTTCAGGTCGGGCTTTTGGCGGGCAGAGGAGAACTCGCGATGATCGAACCGTTGAAGAGTTGCATTTCGAAGTGTGGGAGCGCGGATTCTAGCCGTGCGCGAGGTAGCGGTGGACGAACGCGACGGCCATGGCGCCTTCGCCGACGGCGGAGGCGCAGCGTTTGACGGAACCGTGGCGCACGTCGCCAGCCGCAAACATGCCGGGGATGCTCGTTTCCATGTAATAGGGGTCGCGGTCGTGCTCCCAAGATTTCGGGCGCTCGCCATTTTTCAGCAGGTCGGGGCCGGTGACGAGATAACCCTCCTCATCGCGGACGATGCCGACATCCGCCGCCCATTGCGTGTGCGGCACGCCACCGAGACAGAGAAAGAGCCAGCGCGTTTCGATGCGGCGTTCTGTGCCCGTGGTGAGACTTCGCAGCGTAACGGCGTTCAGCGCGTCATCACCGTCGAGCGCGGCGACTTCGGTGCAAACCACCACTTCGACATTGGGCGTGGAATGGATTCGATCGACGAGATATTCGGACAGAGTCTTCTTCAAGCAATTTCCGCGAATCACCATGGTGACTTTCGAAGCGTTGGGCGCAAAGTGCATGACTGCCTGGCCGGCGGAATTTCCGCCGCCCACGACGATCACCGGCTCGTCTTTGCAGAGAGCTGCTTCACTTGCCCCGGCGCCGTAATAAAGGCCCACGCCCCGGAGCTTGTCCTCATTCGGCAGGTTGAGACGCCGATAATCCACGCCGGTGGCGCAGATGGTGGCGCGAGAAACGATCTTTGAACCGTCGGCCAAATAGCCGACGCCTTTTCCCGGGAAGAATTCGCCGCGAACACCTTCACGCAGCAGCAGGATTTCAGCGCCGAAGCGGCAAGCTTGCTCGCGGGCGCGCTCGGCGAGATCGGCTCCCGAGATTCCTTTCGGGAATCCGAGATAGTTTTCGATTCTGGAACTGCTTCCGGCTTGCCCACCGATCACCGAGCGTTCAATCAGGACCGTTTTCAGTCCCTCGGAGGCTCCGTAGACAGCGGCGCTCAGGCCGGCAGGACCGCCGCCGTAGATCGCCAAATCGTATTCGGATTGCGAAGGATTGCGGAACCATCCGAGTTTTTCGGTGATCTGCCGGACGGTGGGGCGCTCAAGCCGCGTGCCGTCGGGAAAGATGCAAACGGGAAGGCGCTGATCGCTGAGGCCCTCCAGCTGGGCTTGATCGCGCACATGCTCGTCGGTGGTTAGTTCGACCCAATCGAACGGAACATCCATTCGATGCAGAAAATCGCGGATCGCATAGGCTGGAGCGGACCCGCGCGTGCCGAGGACACGAATCTTGTGTTTGGGATCATTCATGGTCGTCCCCGCCATTGTATGCCGCGGGCGCTCCGCGCGCTACGCCCGGCGAGTTGCGGCTATGCTACTATCGCTCGCTTATGCAAACAGGAATTATCGGGCTGCCGCAGGTAGGTAAGACAAGTTTGTTCCGGATTCTCACGCGCGCGAGGGTGGACGCGCGAAGCGCGCCGAACCAGGCGCACGTGGGAATCGCGCGAGTGCCGGATGCGCGCGTGGCGAAGCTGGCGGAGGTGTTCAAGCCGAAAAAAATCACCTACGCGACGATCGAGTACGTCGATATCGGCGGATTGCAGAAGGACCGCGAGAAGAATTCGGCGTCGCTGGTGCCGCTGCGCGAGGCGGATGCCTTGGCGCACGTGGTGCGGCTGTTCGAAAATCCGGCGGTGCCGCACGAGGCCGGCTCGCTCGATGCGTTGCGCGATATCGTGAATGTGGATCTCGAGCTGATCCTGACCGATCTCGAACAGTGCGCGAAGAGGATCGAGCGCGTCGAAAAGGACTTGAAGAAAAAGAAAGAAACAATTCTCGAAACGGAATTGGGGCTTTTGAATCGCTGCCGGCTGGCGCTCGAAGGGGAGACGCCGCTGCGCGAGCTGGAATTCAAGCCGGAAGAAATGAAGATGCTCACCGGCTTCATGTTTCTGACGCGCAAGCCGATGCTCTACGTGCTGAATCTGGGCGATGAGGAAGCTTCCGAGATCGACCACGTGGTCGAGAAATACAAGCTGGAGAAGTTGGCGACGAAGCCGCAGACGGCGGTAGTGCCTTTCTGCGGGAAGATCGAAGCGGAACTCGCGGAACTCGACGACGCTGAAGCGTCGGAAATGATGAAGGCGTACGGCCTGGCGGAATCCGGGCGCGACCGTTTGATCCAGGCTAGCTATCGCTTGCTGGGGTTGATTTCGTTTCTCACCTGCGGCGAGCCGGAATGCCGCGCGTGGACGATCGAACGCGGCATGAACGCGCAGAAAGCCGCGGGCGCAATTCACAGCGACATCGAGAAGAATTTCATCAAGGCGGATGTCGTGAACTGGGAAGATCTGCTCAAGGCCGGCAGTTTCGCGGCGGCGCGCGAGAAGGCCCAGGTGCGCCTGGAAGGCAAGGAGTACATCGTCCAGGATGGCGACGTGATTTTGTTCCGCCACGGCGGGTAGACAGTTGCATTCCCAAGAGACAACTCGGATTTTGCTGGCGCTGCTGCTCGGCGTGGTGGCGGCGGGGGCGAATCTTCTGGGCGGGCTGCTGATCGCGCGGCGGCAATGGTCGCGGCACTACCTGAAGTACTTCATCGCGCTGGGCGCCGGGTTCATGCTGGCGACGGCGATGATCGAAATGATTCCGGAGTCGGTGAAGCTGCGCGGCGACGCGTCGTCGCTATTCTTCAACAGCACCAGCCCGGTTTTCATGATTGTGCTCGCCGGTTATTTTCTGGTGCACTTTTTCGAGCACACGTTGGCGCCGCATTTTCATTTCGGCGAAGAAACACACCACGAGGAAATTTCGCACGCGCACGCGAGTTATGCGGCGCTGCTTGGCCTGGTGATCCACACTTTTTTCGACGGCGTGGCGATTGCTTCCGGTCTGCTGGTTTCGAATTGGCTGGGCGGCGTGATTTTCGTGGCGGTCTTCCTGCATAAAATTCCCGAGGGATTTACGGTGGCGTCGCTGATGCTGGCGAGCGGGCAGAGCCGCAGGGCGGCGTTCGCATCGTCGGCAATTTTGGGAGGGGCGACGCTCGCGGGCATGGCGCTGATGTTCGTGCTGCGGAGCGCGGTCGCGGACGCCCTGCCGTTTTCGGCTGGCGTGACGCTCTACGTGGCGGCGTCAGACCTGATCCCCGAAGTAAATCGCGAGCCGGGAGTCGGTATGGCCGTGCTGGTTTTTCTCGGCGTTGCGATTTTGGTGGCGCTAAAGGCAATCTTCCACGTTTAGCTCAGGGTTTTCGACGGCTCATGCGAACCCTTGATTCCATTGCCGAGCGCCAAACGATTGAGAAACGCATCTCCGCGCTGACCACGTCCGATCAGCGGGTGTGGGGAAAAATGTCGGCGCATCAGATGGTTTGCCACCTTTGTGATTCGTACCGATTGGCACTCGGTGAAAAATCTGCCACGCCTGCGACGGGATTCATTCAGCTGACCGTTATGAAATGGATCGCGCTGCGCGTCCCGATGAAGTGGCCGCAGGGAATCGCGACGCGTCCCGAAGTGGAGCAGGGAGTTGGCGGGACGCCGCCGATCGAGTTCGAGCGCGACCGTAACGAGTTAATCGGATTGTTCACCCGGTTTTGCGACGAGTCGGGGAATATTTTGGTCGCACATCCCTTTTTCGGAGCCATGACCGCGTGGGAATGGCGGCGCTGGGGATACCTTCACGCCGATCACCATTTGCGTCAGTTTGGGCGGTAACGAACCCCGCAGCGAGCATCTTCCTATTATTCCTATAAGTCATGTGCATACTTATATTTATGGGAGGTCTTGGGACGCGCGGAACTGTGCCGATACCGGATTTGGAACCGCCGGCGGAGGCGCAACTTTATGGTGGCGTGCGTGTTAGATAGACTGTGGAGGCTATGGCTAGAAGCGACGTCCAACTGATGCTGGACGTGAAGGCAGGGGACGAGGCGTCCTTTGACTTTCTATTGCAGAAGTATCGCTCGCCGCTGGTGAATTTTCTGAATCGCATGGTGCGAGACACGGCGACGGCGGAAGACCTGGCGCAGGAAGTTTTTCTGAGGGTTTACCGGGCGCGGAAACAGTACACCCCGAGCGCGAAGTTCACCACCTGGCTCTTCCGGATCGCGACGAATCTGGCGCTCAATTCGGTCCGCGACAACCGCCACCAAAGAATGGGAATATCGCTCGACGCGCCCGCAGCCGGGGAGGATTCGGCGCCGATGGAATTGCCGGCGCGGGAGATGCGCATTGACGAGCACATGATGGAACGCGATCGCGCGGACATCATTCGCCGGGCGATCTGGTCGCTGCCAGAGAAGCAACGCGCAGCCGTCTTGCTGCATAAATATGAAGAGATGGATTACATCGAGATAGCGAGAATTTTGGAGTGCTCGGAGGGCGCGCTGAAGTCGCTGCTGTTCCGCGCTTACGAAACTCTGCGGGTGCAACTGGCGCCTCTTGCGGGCCAGCCGGCAACGCCACGTGGAGGGGAAGGAAGGCCATCATGAAGTGCGAGGACGTTTCAAGGGGATTGATCGCGTATATGGATCAACGGGCGAGCGCGGCCGAGCGTCGCGATGTGGAAGAGCATCTCGCCGGCTGCGCGGCTTGCCGGACTCGGGCGGAGGAGTTCGGCCGCGTGCGGAACGTGCTGGACGAGTTGCCGGCGGTCGAGCCGTCGTTTGGTTTCGATGCGCGGGTGCGGCAGCGCGTAGCTGCCGAGCCGCGACGAAGCTGGTTTGGATGGTTCGCGCCGCAGGCGCGCTTTGCGTTTTCAGCCGCGCTGCTGGTGGCGCTGGCGGTGTGGATCGTTAAGCTGCCTTCGAGCCGTCCAGTGGCGCTCCCCCCGACGCCGACGACTGCGTCAACGGTGTCAACCGATCAGGATTTCGACGCGATCAAGGATTTGGGCGTGCTGGAAAATTATGACGTGCTGACGAAGTTCGATGCGCTGTCGGAATCGTCCACGACTTCGGAGCCGCAATCGGATAAGTCCCAGCAAAACCCGCCAAGCTCGAATGACTGACGGAGATAACTAGGTGAAGTTCAGGCATTTCATTCTCGGGCTCTCTCTCACGCTCCTCGCGGGGCTTGCGGCGCGGTCTGCCTCGGCGCAGAACGGCGAGCGCTGGAGGGAACGGCAAGAGGCGCGGAGGGAAGCGGCGCAAAGGCGACGCCGAAACTCCGGCGGAGCCACGAAAGGGCAACAGAGCGAGCGATCAGCCGTGGGACTGCCACCGAAATGGGTGGAGAATCTTCGTGACATGCCGCCGGACGAGCGCGCGCGCTTCCTGGAGAATAACGAAAAGTTCAAGAATTTGCCGCCCCAGCGACAAGCGCAGATCAGGCAGAATTTGCAGAACTGGGACCAGAAGACTCCGGAGCAGAAGGAGAGAATCCGCGCGACCGAGCGGATGCTCGAACAGGCGACTCCGGAGCAGCGCGAGCACTTCCAAAACGATATCGTGCCGAAGCTGGAGCAGATGGCGCCGTTGCGACGCGGGCGCGTGATCGGCCATTGGCGGCGGTTGCAGGCAATGTCTCCCGCTGAACAGGAGGCCGCGCTGCATGACCCGGCGTTCATGGGAAACCTCAGCCCGGACGAGCAATCCATCGTGCGAGACCTGAATTCGATGGGGAATCCACCCGCGCAGTAGGTTTCGAGCGCTCTTCCGCCGTTTCTTCGCGCACCGATTCGGGAAAATCCACTCGCAGAGTGTTGACTCTTACAAAACATTTCCATGTTTTCAGGGGCTTCGACCGCTAGGCGTCGTTGAGCGCGAAAATCCTTCCACTAGGGGTTGTGGTTTCTCGCGTTTTGGGCCCGAGAAAATAATTTCCGGCGTGAATCGCGCCGATCCAAAAAAACTTTCTCAATTTGCAACATTCCCCTTGACAAGAATCATGGCGACACTACAATCGGGGCACAAAGTGGGAGGAAGTGGCGGTGAGTGGCAGGGAGTGTAGTGCGGTGGCAGAGATTGTCAGGCAGTGGGTGAGGCGAGCAAGCGAGTGAATCGCAGAGCGGACGCACCGGTCGAACTTCTGAAGGGCAACCATGCTGCGGGGCAACTATCTGGGGACGGCGGACGAGAAGGGGCGGGTGAAGATTCCCGCGGACTTCCTGGCCGAACTGCGGCAAGTTGGGCAAGAAGTTCTACGTCACCAGCGCGACCGGCGAATCACGCCCGGATCTATCCCATGAAGGCGTGGGAAGAGATCGAGAAGAAACTCGCGAAGCGTTCCTCGTACAACCCGGCACGGCAAAAGTTTCTGGCGCGCACGAATTACTACGGACAAGTGGTGGAGCTGGATGGGCAGGGGCGCATTTTGATTCCATCCATTTTGCGGGAATCGGCGGAAATAAAGGGCGAAGTGGACGTGCAGGGCAACTTGACGTACCTGCAGGTCTGGAATCACGCGCGATTCCTCGAGCAATTGAACCGTAACCCGATCTCGGCGGAAGACATTAAGGCATTTGACGAATTGGGCGTCTTAGATTTTGAGCGTTTTGCATACGCCCGTTCTGGCCGCGGAAGTCATTGAATGGCTTCGCATACGGCCGGAAGGGACCTATGTTGACGCGACCTGCGGCACGGCGGGGCATGCCATCGAAATCGCGCGGCGGCTGACCACGGGGCGGCTGGTGGCGATCGATCGCGATCCGCGGGCGCTGGAAATCGCGCGGGAGCGGTTGAAGCCGTACGAGGAGAAGGTGGTTCTGGTGCACGCAGAGTTTTCAAAGATCGGCGAATTGGCGGCGGAGATGAAGTTGCCTCCGTTGGACGGAGTGATCGCCGATTTGGGTGATTTCAAGCCTGGAGCTGGACAGCCCTGAGCGCGGATTTTCATTCCGCTGGGCCGCGCCTCTGGACATGCGCATGAATCCCGACACGCCGTTGACGGCGGATGAGATTGTGAACCAATGGTCAGAGAAAGAGCTGGCCGATCTCCTCTATCAGAAGGCGGAGGAGAGGGATTCACGCAGAATCGCCAGGGCAATTGTGAGGTCGCGGCCGATACGCGACACCGAACACCTGGCAACGGTTGTGGCAGGGGCTCGTAAAGCAAGGGGAAGGCAGAAACTGCAGCCCGCGACAAAAACGTTTCTGGCGCTGCGGAATGCGGTGAATCGAGAAGAGGAGGAACTCGAGCAGTTTCTTTCGCGGACCCCTGCCACTTTGAATATTGGAGGACGGTGGATCGTCCTCAGTTATCACTCGCTGGAAGATCGTCCGGTGAAGCGCGCGTTTCAGAAACTGGAGCGCGAGGGAAGTTTCCGCGTGCTCACGCGCAAAGTAATTGTTCCGGGCGACGAAGAAATCAGAGACAACCCGCGAGCGCGCAGCGCAAAGATGCGCGTGGCGGAAAAAATCGCGCCGGCGGAAGGCCGTGCGGCTGGGAGCTGGCGATGACGGAACAGTTCACGGAATACTACACGGTAAAACAGATTGATAATTCCCGGCTGGTGCGGCCGACGCATCCGGCGCGGCTTCGAGATTTCTGGCGACGGCTGGCGGTCAGCGCAGCCATGGGGGCGTGCCTGCTGAGCTACGCGTGGCAGCATTTCGAGTGCATCCAGATCCGCTACCAGATCGAGCAATTGGACAGCGCGCGCGCGCAGGCCTCCGAGCTCAACCAGCAACTGCACCTGGAAGTGGCGACATTGCGGTCGCCGATGAGGGTGGATGCGATTGCGCGTAACCAGCTGGGCTTGACGGTTCCGGTGCCCGGGCAGGTGGCGCCCGTCGAGGATGCGAGCGACGGCGTCGTAGCGCAGGCGCGAACGGTTGCTCTGTCGTCCCGGCCCTGATTTCAGCCTCAATTGAAACTGGCATGAGTTTGCGGCTCGCAGTAGCGAGCCTTTTCCGGCGGATCGGATGCGATCGCCGCAGGAGCACGTTTCCGATAGGGTAGGCCGGAGTCCATGGAGCAGCGCAATCCACGTCTCCGCTGGCTGGTCGTCTGGGTCCTGGCGGCGGTTTGGATGGCGGTGGTCATCGGCCGGCTGAGTTACCTGCAGCTTTTTTCCTACAGCGAATACCTCGCAAAAGCACAGCGTCAACAGCAGCGCATTTTCGAGATCAGCCCGATGCGCGGGACGATCTACGACCGCAAGGGGCGCGAACTCGCGGTCAGTTTGCCGATGGATTCCGTCTTCGGCGATCCCACGGAGATCACCGACGTCGAGATGGTGGGGCGGCTGCTTTCGCGCGTGCTCGACGCGCCTGCCGAAGACCTCGAAGAAAAGATCCGCGAAGCCAAAACTCCCGTGCGACTGGCGCGCAAACTTTCGCCGGAAACCGTGCAGCGAATCACGGACATGAATTTGAAGGGCGTATTTTTCCAGAAAGAGAACCGCCGGGTGTATCCGCAGAGGGATCTCGCCGCGTCGGTGCTCGGGTACGTGGACGTGGATGAAAAGGGAATCGGCGGAATCGAATATTCGCTCGACAAGCAGATCCGCGGGCGGCCCGGCAAGATGATGGTGATGGCGGACGGGCGGCGGCGCTGGTACGACCGCACGGAATCGGCCGCCGATCCAGGCGCAAGCGTGACGCTAACAATTGATGAAACGATTCAGTACATCGCGGAGAAGGAACTGGGGCGCGCCATCGGGGAGACGCACGCCAAGGCTGGAACGGTCGTGGTGCAGGACCCGAACTCGGGCGAACTGCTGGCCGTCGCCAACTGGCCCGTATTCGATCCCAACGAGGCGGGCGGTTATGCTCCTGAAGCGCGCATTGACCGCGCGGTGGCGTCCGCGTACGAGCCGGGATCGACGTTCAAGGTGTTGACGCTGACGGGAGCTATCGAAAACGGCGTGGCGACGCCGAACGACCTCGTGGATTGCCAGATGGGCCAGATCATGGTGGCGGGGCGGCTGATTCACGACTGGAAGAAATTCGGCGTGCTGAGCGTGCGCGACAATATCTGGCGCATTCAAGCGACGTGGGTGCGATCAAGATTGCGCTGCGGCTCGGCGCGCCGAAGTTTCTACGACACGATTCGCGACGTTCGGGATCGGCCAGCCCACCGGGATCGAACTGCCGGGCGAGAATCGTGGATTGCTGCGACCGATTGAGAATTGGTCGGCCGAGTTCGATCGGCTCGCTGGCCATGGGGCAGGAAGTGAGCGTCACGCCGATTCAGATTGTGTCGGCGATTTCGGCGGTGGCGAATGGCGGGACGCTCTATCGGCCGCATATCGTACGCGAGATTGACGGAGGCGAACCCGGAGCACATGCGCGCCGTTCCCGGGCCTCAACAAGCGACGGATGGCAAGAACGGCGGCGACGATGCGCGAGATGATGGAAGACGTGGTGCTGGAAGGAACCGGCAAGCCCGCGCAACTGGACGGGTACACTGCGGCGGGAAAATCGGGCACGGCGCAAAAGATCGATCCGGCGACGGGACGCTATTCGGCGACGCAGTACAACTCGTCGTTCGTGGGCTTCGCGCCGGTGAACAATCCGGTGATTTCGATTCTGGTGGTGCTGGATTCGCCGGTGGGGCCGCATCACGGCGGAGAAGTGGGCGGCCCGGTGTTCAAGCGCGTCGCCGAGCAGGTGCTGGCGTATCGCGACGAGGCGCACGACGTGCCCGCGCCATCCGACATTGAGACGGCGAAGAACCTGCAAGTGGCTCCGCGGCGTGCCTCTGGTCCAGACGGCGCTACAGAGGCGGCCCAGGCGCGTTTTCAGGCCGCCGTGGCGAAGACGAAACATGCCGAGCGCGGCACCGCCGACGGTCGCGTTTGGAGATTCGACTGCAGTTGTGGTCCCAAGCCTCGCGGGCCAGACGGTTCGCGGCGTGACGGAGGAGTGTTCGCGATTGGGACTGGTGCCGTCGCTGATCGGCAACGGAGTTGCACTTGAACAGTTTCCGCGCAGCCGGGGCGCAGGTCCTGCGCGGCAGCCGCGTGACGGTGCGATTTGGACGTCCGGGAGAGGTGGTGCCGGCGTCGGCGCCAGGTGACGGGAATTGAGTCTAACTGTGAAGCGTCAGGCCGTGAAGCTTCGGGCGGGCTTGAGCGATGACGAGCCGAGCGAGAGACAGAGAAGACGCGGCATGAAACTCGAGAAATTACTGGCCGGAGCCGAGGTCGGGAAAATAGTAGGCCCTGCCGATACCGAGGTTGTGTCGGTCGCTTACGACAGCCGCAAGGTTGTGCCTGGTGCGATTTTCTTCGCCCTGCGCGGGGAAAAATTGGAAGGAGTGCAAGTTCGTCGAAGATGCCGTGCGACGCGGAGCAATTGCCGTGGCGACCGAAGATGCCAACCAAGTGTCATCGAAAAACATCACCCTAGTCGAACTCCTGCCGGGGTCGGAGCGCCGCGGGCTGGCGAGGGCGGCGGCTAATTTCTACGATCATCCGGCCGACGCGCTGCAATTGGTGGGCGTCACCGGCACGAACGGCAAGACGACGACTGCGTTTCTGGTGGACTCGATCCTGCGCGAAGCTGGGAAGACGACCGGGCTGATCGGCACGACGGGGTATCGCACGCCGCAGGGCAGCCGCAGCGGCCGTGAACACGACTCCCGAGTCGCTCGACTTGCAGCAGATGTTCGCGGAAGTTCGCGACGCGGGAGGAACGCACGCCGTTCTGGAAGCGAGTTCGCACGCGCTGGCGATGGAACGGCTGTGGGGATGCCACTTCGCGGTCGCGGTTTTCACCAACCTGACGCGCGATCATCTGGACTATCACAAAACGTTCGAGGAGTATTTCGCGGCGAAGCGGCTGCTATTCGAAGGCACGGGTGCAGGCGCGCCGGAGTGGCCGTGATCAACGCCGACGATCCATACGCGCCGCAACTGGCGGGGCTTGCGCGGCGCACGCTGAGCTACGGGCTGAAAGGCACGCCCGATCTGACGGCGAAGAAACTGGCGCTGAGTTTTCACGGCCTGGAATTCAAGGCGCAAACGCCGGCGGGAAATATCGAGGTGCGCTCGCCGTTCGTGGGCCGCATCAACGTCTACAACATCCTCGCGGCGATCGGGGCGGGAATCGCCCTCGACATTCCCAAGGAAAAGATCGAAGAGGGCATCGCGAAACTCGAGCTCGTTCCGGGGCGATTTCAGCGCATTGACGAAGGGCAGCCGTTTCTGGTGATCGTGGACTACGCGCACACCGACGACGCGCTGCGCAATCTGATCGCGACGGCGCGGGAGCTTGGTCCATCGGCGCGGATCATCACCGTATTTGGCGCGGGCGGCGAACGTGACCGCACCAAGCGTCCGTTGATGGGAGAGGCGGCGGGTTCGCTGAGCAACATGGTGGTGCTCACGAGCGATAACCCGCGAAGCGAAGACCCGCTGCGAATCATCAACGACGTGGTCGTGGGATTGCAGAAAGTGAATGCGAAGTACCGGGTTGAGCCGGACCGGGAGCGGGCGCTGGCCATCGCGCTCGACGAGGCGCGGCCGGGCGACATCGTGCTGCTCGCCGGCAAAGGGCACGAGACATATCAGGTCCTGCGCGACGGGACGATCGAGTTTGACGATCGCGAGAAGGCGCGAGCGATACTGCGCCGCAAAGGCTATTCGAAGAAACCGGCTGGACATTAAGCGAGGGCGCTAACGCCAAGCCCATTGGAGCTTCGATGCGGTGGACCGCGGATCAATTGGCCGATGCATTGGGGGTCGCACGCCCCACGGGGCTCGACCCCCTGGCCGGGGTGGCCGGCGTCTCGATTGACTCTCGCACGGTTCAGCCAGGGGAACTGTTCATCGCCATACGCGGACCGCGTCACGATGGACACGGTTTTGTTGCCGGGGCTTTGGACCGGGGCGCGACGGCCGGGGTGGTGGCGCGGGAACGATTCAAAGAGTACCCGGGCGAAATTCAGGCAAAGCTCTTTGCCGTGGACGACACGCTCGATGCTTTGCAGCGGTTGGCCTCGCGGGCGTGCGAAATTTGGCGGAGGGGAAAGCCGGGACGGATCATCGGGGCGGTGGCCGGGTCCGTGGGGAAGACCACTACGAAAGAGATTCTCGCATCGCTTCTGGGCGCGCGGTTCCGGGTCCTGAAGACGCTGGGAAATTTGAACAACGAATACGGACTGCCGCTGACGCTGCTGAAGATCGACGAGGAACACGGCGCGGCGGTGGTGGAACTGGGCATGTCGCACCGCGGGGAACTGGCGCGCCTTGCGCAGATTGCGACGCCGGAGGTGGGCGTGGTGACTCGAGTCGCGGTCGAGCATCTGGAATTCTTTTCGTCGATCGAGGAGATCGCGCTGGCGGAGCGCGAGCTGATCGAGAATCTGGCGTGGCCGAATGCCACGGCGGTGTTGAACGCGGATGACGAGCGCGTGGCGAAGTTCGCGGAAATCGCGCGGGGACGCGTGATTCGGTTTGGGACCAGCCTGCACGCGGAGTTTCGCGCGGAGGCGATCGAGGAGCAGGGCATCGAAGGGTCGGCGTTCGATTTCGTCTCGCCCGCCGGGCGCGCGCGCCTGCAACTGCCGCTGATCGGCCGGCATAACGTGATGAACGCGATCGCGGCGCTGGCGGCGGCGAGCGTCTGGGGCATCGGCGCAGCAGAGGCGCAGCGAGTTTTTTCGACGCTCACGCCGGCGGACAAGCGCGGCGAGGTGGTGCGGTTCGAGGATGGCTTCACGGTGATCAACGACACCTACAATTCAAGTCCGACGGCATTGAGCGCATTGACGCAATTGCTCGCGGCGACGCCGGGCTATCAGCGGCGAATCGTGGCCGCGGGCGAGATGCTGGAACTGGGAGATTCTTCGGAGGAGTTGCACCGCGAATGCGGCCGCGCTGCTGCCGGGCTGCGAAAGATTGATTGGATTTTCGGCGTGCAAGGGTATGCCGCCGATTTCGTGGACGCAGCCGTCAAGGCGGGGCATCCGCAGGAGCGCACAAAAGTTTTCGGGAACTCGCAGGAGGCCGCGAAATTCCTCGAGCAGTTCATAGCGCCGGGCGATTTGCTGTTGTTGAAAGGTTCGCGCGGCGTACGAATGGAAAGAGTTCTCGAAGCCATTGATGCGCAACACCAGCGCGCCGATAAGAAACGCGTACCCGAAGCTCTGGAAACCGGACAAAAGGGACGCAGCTGAAATGCTTTACTACCTCTTCTTCTTCGCGCTCCGGCGGCATTTCAGCGCGCTGAATGTATTTCGCTACATCACCGTGCGGACGGCGGTGGCCAGCCTGACGGCGCTAGTGCTGTCGCTGCTGCTGGGCCCATGGATGATCGAGCGGCTCCGCGCTCTGCAGGTGAAGCAGTACATTCGCGAGGAAGGCCCGAAGGGCCATCAAGCGAAGGCCGGAACGCCGACGATGGGCGGTGTGCTGATCGTCGCGGCGATCGTGATACCGACTTTGCTTTGGGCCGACCTGCGGAACACGTATGTGCTGATCGCGCTGGCCGCCACAATGGCGTTCGGAATCATCGGCTTCATCGACGATTACAGCAAAGTGGTGCGGAAGCACAATCGGGGACTGACCGCCGCGGGAAAATTCGGGCTGCAGGTGCTGACGTGCGCGTTTGTCGGAGCGATGCTGATCGGCCTGGAGGCAAAAGGCAAGTACTCGACGCAATTGAGCGTGCCGTTCATGAAGAAGCTGCATCCGGACCTGGTGATTGACTCGCTGCTCAACCACAGATTCACGTGGGCGCTTGCTTTCGTTCCGTTCGTGCTTTTCCTGGTGCTGGTGATCGCCGGGCTCTCGAACGGCGTGAATCTGACGGACGGGCTCGATGGGCTGGCAATCGGCTGCGTGCTGATTTCCTCCGTCGCGCTGACGGTGATTACCTATCTTTCCAGCAATGCGCGGTTCGCCGAGTATCTTGAGATTCAAAGGATTCCCGACGCCGCCGAGCTAACGATTTTTTGCGGCTCGCTCGCCGGCGCGTCGCTCGGATTTCTCTGGTACAACGCGCACCCCGCGGAAATGTTCATGGGCGATGTTGGCTCGCTCGCGCTCGGCGGAGCCATCGGAACGATCGCCGTGATTCTAAAGCAGGAAATCTTGATGCTTTCCATCGGCGGCATTTTCATTTTGGAGTTGCTGTCGGTGATCATTCAGGTGGGCTGGTTCAAGCTGACCGGGAAGCGCGTGTTTCGCATGGCGCCGCTGCATCACCATTTCGAGCTGATGGGCTGGAGCGAATCGAAGATCATCGTGCGGTTTTGGATCTTGGCGCTGGTGTTTGCGCTTTTTTCGCTGACGACTTTGAAATTGAGGTGAGGCGAGGTGAGACCGGGATTCGATCTGGCGGGGAAGCGCGTGCTGGTGGTAGGGCTCGCGCGCACCGGCGTGGCCGTGTCTCTTTTCGCAGCGGGCTATGGCGCCGCCGTGACGGCCACGGACGAAAAGCCCGAAAGCGCGCTCGGCGAGACGGCTGCAAGGCTGCGCGCGGCGGGCGTGAAACTCGAGCTCGGCGGACATCCGGCTTCTGCGTTCTTCGAGCAGGATTTGATTGTGGTCAGCCCCGGCGTGCCGGCAAATCTGCCGCCGCTGGTGCTCGCGCACGTCGGAGGCATTCCGGTGTGGAGCGAGGTCGAGCTCGCCTGGCGTTTCTTGCGCGGCAAGCTGGTTGCGATCACTGGATCGAACGGAAAGACGACCACCACTTCGCTCGTCGCCCACATCCTGGAGACGGCGGACATTCCGACACTGGTGGGTGGAAATATTGGAGCGCCATTGATTTCGCTGGTCGAGTCGTCCACGGATTCAACGGTCACCGTCGCTGAAATCAGCAGCTTTCAGTTGGAGGCGATTCAAGCGTTCCGTCCGGAGATCGGAGTCCTTCTGAACCTGACGCCCGACCATCTCGACCGGCACGCGTCGTTCGAGGAATACGCGGCCGCGAAGATGCGGCTGTTTGAAAATCAGCTGGACCGCGATTTTGCGATTCTGAACGCCGACGATCCCGAAGTCACCAAGCGGATGCCTTCGCGCTCGCACGTTTTCTGGTTCAGCCGGCAGAAACGGGTCGCCGAGGGCGCATTTCTTCTGGACGATCAGATCATTTTCCGGAATGAAGGCTCGGAGACTGCAGTCGGGCGGCGCAGTGAAATTCCGCTGCGCGGAGAGCACAACGTCGAAAACGTTCTGGCGGCATGCGCTACGGCGTTTCTGGCGGGTGCACCGCCTGCGGCGATTTCGAGCGGCGTGAAGAGTTTTCGCGGAGTCGAGCACCGCCTGGAATTCGTGGGCGAGATTGGCGGCGTCGGTTTCTACAACGATTCGAAAGCCACCAACGTGGACGCCGCGCTCAAAGCCATCGAGGCGTTTCCCGGCCCGCTGGTCGTCATTCTAGGCGGTAAGGACAAGGGCAGCCCGTACACGCCGCTGCAGGAGGCCCTTCGCGCGCGCGGACGCGTCGCGTTGCTGATCGGCGAAGCTGCGGAAAAGATCGCCGCGGATCTGGGCGATGCCGTGCCGTGCGTGCCTGCCGGCACGCTCGAACGCGCCGTACAGCTCGCCGCGGACCGCGCGCGGCCGGGCGATGTGGTGCTGCTTGCTCCGGCGTGCTCGAGCTTTGATCAGTTCGAGAACTACGAGCATCGCGGCCGCGCGTTCAAGCAGCTCGTGGCGCAGATTGAGAAACGATCGGCCGCGCCCGCTTCGGCCCGAAAAGGATAAACGATGCCTCGCAGCCTGCAGCACGATCGGCAGTTATTCGGCGTGACACTGGCACTCTGCCTGATCGGCGCCGTAATGGTGTTCAGCGCCTCGGCGATGACGGCGCGGGAATGGCACGGGAACGCCTACTTTTTTCTGCTGCGGCAGCTCGTCTGGGTGGCACTCGGGATCGCCGGGATGTTCTGGCTGATGAATACGGATTACCGCAAGCTGCGACAGCCGCGCGTGATCTTCACCGCGCTTTCCGTGACGCTGGTTCTGCTGCTCGCGGTGTTTTTTCTCGACCGTTCGCACGCGACGCATCGCTGGATTCGCCTGGGCCCGCTGAGCCTGCAGCCCTCGGAGATCGCGAAGCTGGTGGTGATCTTCTATCTCGCGTGGTTCCTGGAGAGCCGCCGCGAGCCGCGCGGCGCCGGGATCAACAACGTGACCCAGACGCTGCTGCCGGCCATTGGGACGGTCCTGCTGATGGTGGCGCTGGTTTACAAGGAACCGGACATGGGCACGGCCTGCATGATCTTCTTCATTGCCGCGGTGATGCTCTTCATCGCCGGACTTTCATACAAATATATCGTGGGGGCGGCGATTGCGGCGCTTCCGCTGATTTATCTCGCCATTGCCAGCACGCCGTATCGCCTTGAGCGCCTGAAAGCATTCTTGTCGCCCGGAGCCGACCCGCAGGGACACGGCTTTCAGCTGGCGCAGTCGCTGATTGCCGTCGGATCGGGCGGATTTACCGGCGTGGGGTTGATGGAGAGCCGGCAGAAGCTGTTCTTTCTGCCGGAGGCGCACACGGATTTCATCTTTTCGGTGATTTGCGAGGAAGCGGGCTTCATCGGCGCAGCCATCGTGCTGGCGCTGTTCGCGGTGTACGGCTGGCGCGGTTTTGTGGCCGCGATGAAGGCGCCGGACGGATTCGGAAAATATTTGGGAATCGGCATCACGGCAATGGTGATGGGCCAGGCGCTGATCAATCTGAGCGTGACGCTGGGCCTGCTGCCGACGAAAGGGATTCCGCTGCCGTTCATCAGCTACGGCGGATCGAGTCTGCTCGGGATGCTGCTGGCAACCGGCGTGCTGTTGAACATCAGTCAGCACGCGGATGAGACGTGAGCGCGGATGCAAATAGTCTCTTGATCGCAGGCGGCGGCACCGGCGGGCATGTGTTTCCGGCGCTGGCCGTGGCGAGGGAATGGTTGCGGCGAGGAGAGCGAAGCGTCGTGTTTGTGGGAACCGAGCGCGGGATGGAATCGCGGCTGGTGCCGCAGGCGGGAATGCCGCTGGAGACGATTCGCGTCGCTGGGCTGAAAGGCATCGGCGGCGCGAAGTTTTTCCGCAATGTCGCCATGCTGCCCGCGGGGTTGTGGGACTCGGAAAAGATACTTCGCCGGCATCGGTTTGGCGCGGCGCTCGGCGTGGGAGGCTACGCCTCCGGGCCGGTGATGCTTCTCGCGGCAATGCACAGAATTCCCAGCGTGGTGTTCGAGCCGAATGTGGAGCCGGGATTCACGAACCGGGTACTCGCCGGGCTGGCTACGCGCATCGCGGTCGCAAGCGAGGAAACGGCGGCGCGGTTCGGCCACAAGGCGGTGGTGACCGGCTGCCCCGTGCGCAAGGAATTCTTCGCGATCCAGCCTAAAGAGCATGGCGCGCCCTTCCGATTACTCATTACGGGCGGCAGCCGGGGCGCGCTGCCGATCAACCGCGTGGTGGTGGACTCGCTCGACCGGCTGGCGGCCAGAAAAAATGAGCTTTTCATCGTGCATCAGACCGGCGAACGCGACTATAATGCAGTTCGCGTAGCATATGCGCGGCGCCAATTTCAAGCGGAGGTCGTCCCCTTCATCGAAAATATGGCGGAGAGGTTTGCTCAGGCCGACCTGATAGTTTGCAGGTCGGGCGCCATCACTGTCGCGGAGGTATCCGCCTCCGGACGCGCCGCCATCTTTATCCCCTTTGGGGCTTCGACAGACGCACATCAGACCCGCAACGCGCAGGTCATGCAAAGCGCGGGCGCCGCCCGTCTTCTCCCTCAAGACGAGCTGACGCCCGAGCGGTTGACTACCGAGATTTTTTCCCTCCTGGACCAGCCCCGGAGAATTCAAGAGATGGAAGAACGCGCTCGTTCGCTCGCCCGCCCGCGCGCCGTCGAGGATATCGTTGACGTGATTGAAGGAGTGGTCCGGCGATGAGCGTCACACTGCGCAACTTTCAACGCATTCATCTGGTGGGAATCGGGGGCAGCGGCATGAGCGGCATCGCCGAGGTACTGCTGTCGAGCGGCTATGCCGTTTCGGGTTCCGATCTAAAGGCGACGCCGGTAACCGGGCGCTTGCGCAATCTGGGCGCCACGATTCACGAGGGCCATCAGGCTGAAAATGTACATGGCGCGCACGTGGTGGTGGTGTCGTCCGCTGTGCCGCCGGACAACGTCGAAATCGCCGAAGCGCACCGCCTGAAAATTCCGGTGATTCCGCGCGCGGAGATGCTCGCCGAGTTGATGCGCCTGAAATACGGCATCGCGGTCGCCGGAGCGCATGGAAAGACGACCACGACTTCGATGGTCGCTTCCGTGCTTGCGGCTGCCGGGCTCGATCCCACGTTTGTTGTTGGCGGGCGCGTGAATCACGCGGGAGCGAATGCGCGGGTGGGACAGGGCGATTACATGGTCGTGGAAGCGGACGAGAGCGACCGGTCGTTCCTGCTGCTCGCGCCGGTGATCGCGGTGGTAACTACGATTGACCGCGAGCACATGGGCCAGTACAGCTCGCTCGAAGAGATTCAGGAAACGTTTCTTCAATTCATCAACCGCGTGCCGTTTGACGGCTCGGTGGTGCTCTGCGTGGACGATCCCAACGTGCAGACCATTTTGCCGCGTGTGAACCGGCCGGTCGTCACGTACGGCACGTCGAGCCAGGCCGATCTGGTGATCTCAGACGTGAAACTCAACGGCCTCGCGAGCGATTTCGCGCTGAAGTATCGCGGCGAGGACCTGGGCGTGTTCCATCTGCCCGCGCCGCCGGGGATTCACAACGTGCGCAATGCCGCCGCCGCAGCAGCCGTCGGGTTGGTGCTCAACGTGCCGCCGGATCTGATTCGCGATGGCCTCGCCGAGTTCTCCGGGGTCGCGCGGAGATTCGAGATCAAGGGCAAATTCTCCGGCGTGACGCTGATTGACGACTACGGGCATCACCCCGCGGAAATCCGCGCGACGCTCGAAGCTGCGCGCGGCTGCGGGTACAAGCGCCTGCTCGTGCTTTTCCAGCCGCACCGCTACTCGCGCACGCAGCATCTCTGGGAAGATTTCAAGAGCTCGTTCAATCAGGCGGACGTTGTGGTGATCACCGATATCTACGCGGCGGGCGAGTCTCCGATTGAAGGTATCAACGGCGAACGCCTTGCGGAGGCCATCAGCTCGGCGGGACACAAGAACGTGGTTTACTCGAGCACGTTGCAGGGCGGAATCGAATACATGCTGCGCGAGGCGCGCTCGGGCGATGCGGTGATGACGATCGGCGCCGGCAGCGTGGGCCGCGTGACCGAAGAGCTGGCCCTGCTGCTCGATTCGAGGGTTTCGACAACGCGACATGCGGATTAGCGACAAAGCGGCGGCGCGGTTGAAAGAGCTCGGCGTGGAATTGCGCCAGGGCGTTTCGCTCGCGGAAGAGACATCGCTCGGAATCGGCGGCACGACCGACGAGATTCTGCTGCGCCGCTACGAGTCGATTCCGGAAGTGATGCGGCTGCTCGCGGACGAGCATATTCCGCACCGCTTTCTGGGCGGCGGCACCAACGTGTTGATCGTCGATGGCGAGCTGCCCTGGGTGGTGCTGCATCTGCCCAAGGCGACTCCGGGAATGCGCGTGGAGGGCAACGCGGCGTACGTGGATGCGTCGGCCGATCTGGGCGGCATGGTGACGTTTTGCGCGAAGCACGATCTGGGCGGCATGGAAGGCCTGATCGGAGTGCCGGGAAGCGTCGGCGGCGCGCTGAGGATGAATGCGGGCGCCTACGGCACGCAGATTGGCCCGCACGTCCGCGAAGTGGAGCTGTACCGCGCGGCGACAGGCGAGATCGAAACGCTGCGGGGCAGCGACATACGTTTCGATTACCGGCACACGTCGTTCGCGCCGGATGACCTGATGCTGCGGGTGAAGCTCGAACTGCCGTCCAAGCCGTTCAAAGAGATTATCGCCGGCATCAAAGTGTGCAACGAGAAGCGCCGGGCGAGCCAACCGCTGAATCAGAAAAGCGCCGGCTGCATTTTCAAGAACCCTCCCGGCGGCTCGGCGGGCCGGATGATTGACGAGCTTGGTCTGAAGGGTTACCGCGTGGGCGATGCGATGGTCAGCGACCGGCACGCGAACTTTTTCGTGAACGCCGGGCATGCGAGTTGCTCGGACATGCTGAAGCTGATTGACGACGTGCGCGAGCGCGTGCGGGGCGCGTACGGCGTGGAACTTGAGAACGAGGTAATCGTCTGGCGAAACTGAAAGTCATGGACGCGGAAACTTATCCGCAGGAAATTCTGGCGGACGAAGAGCCGAAGTATCTCCGGCGGCAGAAGCCGCTGGAGATCAAGCGGCGGAAGTTCGGCCGGAAGGCGTGGAGCACGTATCTGCGCGTGGCGGTTTGGATCGTCGGAGGCGCGGCCGGCTCGTGGGCGGCCTATGAACTGGGGCACTTCCTGCTGGCTTCTCCGGAAATGGCGCTGGTTCACCCCGAGCAGGTTGTCCTCGCCGGAACGCACTACGTTGCGCCCGAGAGCGTGCTCGAGATTTTTGCGGCGGACCGGGGCAAGAGCGTGCTGCGCATTCCGCTGGACGAGCGGCGCAGGCAGCTCGAAGCGCTGCCATGGATAGAACAGGCCACCGTGCGGCGGGCGCTGCCGAATCGGATTGAAGTTGAAATCGCGGAGCGGACGCCGGTCGCATTCGTTCGTGAGTCGAGCGACATGGCCCTGGTTGACGTGCACGGCGTGATCCTGGAACGCCCGCTCGAAGGCAATTTCCATTTTCCGGTGGTGACGGGAATCGGGGCGGATATGGCGCTCGAAGATCGCGAGAAGCGCATGCAGCTTTACTCCGGCTTCGCGCAACAGATCGAAACGGCGCACGCGGGCGCGCTCGACCAGGTCAGCGAAGTGGATCTGGCGGATGTTCGTGACCTGCGCGCCACGCTGACGGGTCTCGCCGGCACCGACGCGAGCGGGAACCAGGTTGACGCACCCGTGCTGGTGAATTTCGGCGACAGCGATTTTGCGGGCAAGTATCAGACGCTGGTCGAGGATATTGCGCAGTGGCGCGCGAAGGCCGGATCGGTCGAGTCGGTCGATTTGCGGTTCAGCCGCGAGGCTGTGGTGAATCAGGACGTGGCGGCGGTTGCGCAGCACCGCCGTTCGTCAAATCCTGTTGTCGCGCAAGCGCGCCCGGCAAAATCGGCAGTCGCGCAGAATCGGCCAGGGAAGCCGGTCAGCGCGCGGCCGGCGAAGAAATCAACAAGATGATGGTTTCGAAATGATGGGGCGGCCGAACCACGAGGAGCGGATTTGACGAAGAAAGAACGGCACATTGTGGCGCTCGATATCGGCAGCACGAAAACCTGCGCGCTGATCGGCGAAATGGACGACGACGGCGGCGTGAAATTTGCCGCGTTTGGCGCCGCCGAATCCAAGGGTTGGCGGAAGGGACAAATCGTGAACCTCGATCTCGCGGTCAGCTCGATTCGCCGCGCGGTGGAGGAGGCCGAGACGATTGTGGGCGTGCCCGTGGAGTCGGCGATGATCGGAGTCGCGGGCAGCCACGTGCGCGGAGTAAATAGCCGCGGCGGCATCACCGTGGGCGCGAAGGCGCGAGACATCCAGCGGGACGACGTCCGCCGCGCGATTGAAGCGGCGCGCGGAGTCACGCTGCCGGAAGATCGCGAGGTGTTGCACGTGCTGCCGCAGGAATTTTCTCTCGACGCGCAGGACAACATTCGCGACGCGATCGGGATGGTCGGCCATAGGCTCGAAGCCAACGTGCACATCGTCACGGCGTCCGGCACGGCCACGCAGAACATTGTGACGGCGGTAAACCGCGCGGGAGTACGCGTGGACGATACGGTGCTCGAACCATTCGCCGCGGCGGAAGCTTGCCTCACACAGGACGAGCGCGAGCTGGGCGCGTGCTTGCTCGATATCGGGGGCGGCACCACCGAGCTGATCGCGTACGCGGGAGGAGTGGTGCGGCATACGGCGGCGGTGCCCGTCGGCGGCGACCATTTCACCAACGATCTCGCGGTTGGATTGCGGACGCCGATTCCGGAAGCGGAGAAAATCAAGCGCGAGCACGCCCAGGCATTCCGCGAACTCCTGACGGAGGATTTCCCCATCGAGATTGCGAGCGTGGGCGACCGTCCTCCGCGCACCGTGTTCGCGCGGATGCTGGCCGATATCGTGGAGCCGCGCGCCCAGGAATTGCTGATGCTCATCCGCGACGAACTGCGCCGCGGCGGACATCGAATCGCAGATTCCCGCCGGAATCATCCTCACCGGAGGCGGATCGCAGCTTCGCGGACTGCCGGAGCTGGCCGAACGCGTGTTCAACCTGCCGGTGCGCACCGCCGTGCCGCGAGGTCTGGCGGAGAT
Source organism: uncultured Acidobacteriota bacterium (assembly GCA_963752925.1). GTDB lineage: Bacteria > Acidobacteriota > Terriglobia > Acidiferrales > UBA7541 > Palsa-295. The sequence continues at coordinate 76,601 of CAVVZY010000011.1, forward strand.
GAGCGAAGAGGTTTCCCGGCCCGAGTACTCAACCGCTGTGGGACTGGTTCTCTACGGAGCGCGCACGCGGCGTTTCGCCGGGGCTCGTCCCGCGGGTTTCATGGGCAAGCTGAAGAGCATGTTTGCAGGGGCGTAAGAGGGATTCGCAATACAGTTCAAGACTGGGGGAGGGAGCATGGCACCAAAAGAATCGAGCATTCGAGTTTCATTCAGTGAAGAGGCACAGGACGGCGCGCGGATAAAAGTGATCGGCGTGGGAGGCGGCGGATCGAATGCCGTCAACCGCATGATTCGCGCCAAGGTCGAGGGCGTCGAATTCATCGCCGCCAATACCGACCTGCAGGCGTTGAAACTTTCGCAGGCGCCGGTGAAGCTGCAGCTGGGCGCGAAGCTGACGAAAGGACTGGGCGCGGGCGCGAATCCCGAGGTCGGCCGCAAGGCGGCGCTCGAGGACACGGAGAAAATCCTCGAAGCGCTCGACGGAGCGGACATGGTGTTTGTCACGTCCGGGCTCGGCGGGGGCACGGGCAGCGGCGCCGCGCCGGTGGTGGCGAATCTTGCAAGCGAGCTCGGCGCGTTGACCGTGGCGGTGGTGACCAAGCCGTTCGCGTTCGAAGGCAAGCGGCGCATGCAGCAGGCCGAGCAGGCGCTTCAGGAACTGATCGGCTGCGTGGACACCGTAATCGTGATCCCCAACGAGCGGCTGATGGAGTGCGTCGAGCAGGGGACGAGCTTCTTCGAAGCGTTCCGCATCGCCGACGACATTCTGCGGCAGGCCGTGCAGGGAATTTCCGACATCATCACGATTCCCGGGATCATCAATCGCGACTTCGCCGACGTGAAGACGATCATGTCCGGCCAGGGCTACGCGGTGATGGGCACCGCCGTCGCCTCGGGATCGAATCGCGCCATTGACGCCGCGAACCGCGCCATCAACAGCCCGCTGCTCGAAGACAATTGCATCAATGGCGCGCAGGGAATCTTGATCAACGTCACCGGCTCGTCGAGCCTTTCGCTGCACGAGATTCATGAAGCCTCGTCCATTATCCAGAAAGCCGCGCACGAGAACGCGAACATCATTTTCGGCGCGGTACAGGACGATGCGATGAAGGAATCGGTGAAGATCACCGTGATCGCCGCGGGCTTCCGCGAAGTCGCCGGCAAGAAGGCGCACACGCGCCCGTCGTATCTGCCGAAGACGTGGAAGGCCGGACGCGAAGGCACCGTTGCTCCGCAGCAGACTAACGTGGTGCAGCAGGTCTCGCGCAACGTCACCGACGTGCTACCCGAAATGCCGGCGGACGATCTCGATGTTCCAACGTTCCTGCGGAGGCAGGCGCAGAAGGCTTAGCTCGTTATTTTGGCCGGAAGCAGGGCGCAGCAAGCCTTCAGTTGCCTAGGGCAGACTCAGGGCAAGGCAGCGCCCTTACGATCTTCGGGTGTTTTCATCTCGCATGCATACCGGTATAGACTTCCGGAGTGCCCGGCACTATTCAAATGCAGCGCGAGGTTTTCGACGAGCTGGGGAAGAGTGCTCTGCGAGAGCCAGGGTTCGAATGCTGCGGGCTGCTTGCCGGGCGTGACGGTGTAATCACACAAGCGTTTGCTGCGGAAAACGTAGCCGTCAACCCGGCGAAGAATTACGAGATCGCGCCTAAAGAAATCTTCTGGCTTCTCCGGGAGTTCCGCGCTCAGGGGCTCGAATTTCTCGGTATCTACCACTCGCATCCGAATGGCGAGAACGAGCCGTCCGCGCGCGACATCGATCTGGCGTATTACTCGGAGGCAGTTTACTTCATCGTGTCGCCGCGGCCGGACGCCCCGCGGCCCGTGCGCGCGTTTTCGATCCGTGACGGCTGTGCGACCGAACTCGAAATCCAGATCGTCTAGCCGTGAACTTTCAAGACGACCGCGGTCATGTCGTCCTGCTGCTCGCTGCCGCCTTTGCAAAATTCCGTCGCCTCCTCGAAGAGACGCCCGAGCGAATCGTCGGCGGACATGCCCCGGCAGTGCTGCCAGATCTGTTGCAGCTTTGCCCAGCTGAAATCCTGCTCGTGGCGGTCGCGCAGCTCGTGCAGGCCGTCGGTGGCAAACAGCACGGCGTCGCCGGGCTCCAGCTCGAAGGTATGGCTCTCGTAGGTCGCGCCAGGGAAGATGCCGGACGGCAGCCCTCCTTCGCCGATCTTCCGGCAACCGGACGCGGAAACGATCACCGGGTACGGCAGGCCGGCATTGGAGAACGTCAATTTGCGCGACGAGGGGTCAAACAGCGCGAAAAGCGTCGCGGCATAGCGCCCAGCCACGGGGCGGACGAGCATGCGCTTGTTCAATACGCCGAGCGAAGTGGCCGTGTCCGCTCCGGTCTTGTGCAAGCCGCGAAGCATGCCCATGACCAGCGCCGCGTACAGCGCAGCCGGCAGACCCTTGCCGACGACGTCTCCCACGTAAAGGCCCGCCTGCCCGTCCGGCAGCTCAAAGAAGTCGGCAAAATCTCCGCCCACGCCGGCGAACGGTGAAAATCGGTACGCAATTTCGAAGGAAGGTCCCTGGAGCGTGCCGGCCGGCAACAACGACTGCTGAATCTCGCGGGCTTCGATGCTTTCGAGTTCGGTGATGGGCGCACCGGGACGCATCTCGATTGTCGTCTGCAGACCCATCTCAACATTCTCTATCGGTTCGGCTGTGAAAAGGGTGAGTGAGGCTTAATGGTTATCTTCCGCGGTCCCGAAGTGCCTGTGTTTTCAATTCAGCGGGACTCGCGGGTTCGGGCGGGAATCTCGTGCGGGAGCCTCGCGCACTTCGACTAGCGGGCCGCGCGGACGCCGGCCAACGCTGCTTCCGCAGCCTCCAGGCGGCGCGCGTAGAGGGGAAATTGCGCGGCGAACGCGGCGACTTCTCGGCGCACGCGCTGTTCGGTTGCGGTGTCGCCGAGATGGTCCAGCACCTCGGCGATCCAGCCCGCGATCTTCTCCATCTCGGGCTCGCGCATGCCTCGCGTGGTGACTGCCGGAGTGCCCATGCGAATGCCGCCTGCCTTCAGGGGTGGCAGCGGGTCGAACGGAATCGAGTTCTTGTTGACCGTGATGCCGGAGCGATCGAGCGCCGGCTGCGCCACGCTGCCCGTCAACCCGCGGCAGTTGACGTCCACCAGAAACAGGTGAGTGTCCGTTCCGCCGCTGACGATGCGGAAGCCGCGCTTGGCGACCGCCGCCGCGAGCGCCTTGGCGTTGGCGACCACCTGGCGCTGGTATTCCGCGAATCCCGGCTCCGCAGCCTCCTTGAGGCAGACGGCCTTGGCCGCGATGGTGTGCATCAGCGGTCCGCCCTGAATCCCGGGGAACGTGGAGCGGTCAAGATCCTTGGCGTACTTTTCGCGGCAGAGAATCAAGCCGCCGCGAGGGCCGCGCAGCGTCTTGTGGGTCGTGGTGGCGACGAAATCGGCATACGGCACGGGACTCGGGTGCACGCCGGTAGCGATGAGTCCTGCGATGTGCGCCATGTCCACGAACAGCAGCGCGCCCACCGACTGCGCGATCTGGGCCATCCGAGGGAAATCGAAGATGCGCGAATAGGCGCTTGCTCCGACGACGATCATTTTGGGTTTGTGCTCGCGCGCCAGGCGGTCGAGCTCGTCGTGATCGATCGTTTCGGTTTCTTTCGAGACGCCGTAGGGCACGAAGTTGTACGTCTTGCCGGAAAAATTGAGCGGATGGCCGTGCGTCAGATGGCCGCCGTGCGCGAGGTTCATTCCCAGGACGGTGTCGCCGGGCTGCAGCGCGGTCATATAGACGGCGATGTTCGCCTGCGTGCCGGAGTGCGGCTGCACGTTGGCGTGCTCGGCGCCAAAAAGCGCCTTCGCGCGATCGATGGCGAGCTGCTCGGCCTGATCCACGAATTCGCAGCCGCCGTAGTAGCGCTTGCCGGGATAGCCTTCGGCATATTTGTTCGTCAGGACGGAGCCCATCGTTTCCATCACCGCTTCGGAAACGAAATTCTCGGAGGGGATCAGCTCGAGGCCGGTGGCTTGCCGGCGGACCTCGTTGTGGAGGACAGCGGCGATCACCGGATCGGTTTCCTGGAGCGAACGGCTCATCCTGCGAAGTTCCGGCGTGTCCTTGATCATATGTGCGGACATCTTAGCAAAAGCTCCGAAGCGTGGCGAGCAGCGAAAGTCGCTCGAGCCGGTCCGGGCCGAGAGCGAATTCTTTGGCGATTAGGATGTGTCGCGGCCTTTTGCTTTCAGTCATTTGGCCTGGCAACAACGTTCGGACTTTGGCGATTAGGAATGTTGCGAGGAGCGGTGGCCATCCCGCCTCCGCAACTGCTGCACTTTTCTTCATGAGCTCGTCCTTTCGTCGTCCGTGTCCGCGTGCGCCCGTAAGCTCCCGCCTTTGACCAGAGGCCGCGGCGCGGCACATTAGCACGGCATGCGTACCGCATGCGGCGCCTGGGATCAACGCTAGCACGGTGTCAAGGGAATTTGTGTAGCTGCGCCTGTGTACTTTTGTAGACCGCGCGGCGAAAGCGTCACACGAACAGGGATTCCTCGCCCGACTGAAAAGCGCCGAGCTTCGGAATGACAGCAGAGCGCAAACACCCGACGAAAAAAAAACGGCTGGCGCTTTAGTGAGGCGCCAGCCGGGCCGATGGATAGATCGGTTTGTCCAGCTAGAAACTATATTTCAAGCCGAATTGAAGGATACGCCCCGGAACCGAGCTGGAGGTGATCACACCGAAATTCGCACCTCCCCGACCGTTGCCGGGTTCATTGAACTGCGAATGGTTGAATAGGTTGAAGAATTCCGCGCGAAATTGAAGACTGGCGTCTTCCCGCAATCCACCGACCACCGTATTCTTGATGATCGCCGCATCGAAATTGGCCTGGGTGCAGCACCGCATGATTCCCACGCCGGAATTGCCGAAGCCGGTGCCGCAACCGAAGAATCCCTCTTGCGGGCACGGGGGACCGGCCGCCGGATCTGTGGACCCGCCGAACTGCGGCAACGACGTGAATGCGCCCTGATTGATGAATCCGCCGTTAGGGGCTCCGGCAAGCCCGCTAAGCACGCGGTGGGTCATGCTGCCAGAGGTTCCCAGCGGGACTCCCGACTTGCAATTTCCGGTGACCAGATTGCAATTCACCGGCGTGGAAAGTTCAGCACGGACGTAGGGACCAGTGGGTGGAACCGAGCCGTACAAGAGGGTGGCTTCGCCGTTACTCGCATCGGTAATGCTGAATGGCAGACCGTTTTGAATTGTGGTCACGCCGGAGATGCTCCAACCGCCGACGACCTTCTCTTTCCACCCGTCACTCTTAAAAGGCAACTGGTAGCTGTAGCTGATGACCAACCGTTGAGGCCGATTGAATGCCGCCGGGCCGTACTGTTGGCGGATGTTCAGCGGGTCATTGCTGGACGCGCTGCCGGAGAGGACGTTGCCGGGGGTGGCAATTCCGGCTCCCGCCTGGCTGGCGTTGATGTCCGTCTTGAGGCTGCTCCAGGTATAGGAAGCCTGGAGGGTCAGACCGTGGGAGAACTGATGCCGGAGTTGTGCCTGGAGAGAATTATAAAGATGCCTTCCATCCGTTTTGACCTGCTGCAAATTCCCTGGATTCACGCCGAGGTAGCCGACGCGGCCGAGGAGATTTCCGGCGGTATTGTTGAGAACCTGAGTCGCCGGATCGGCGTTGGCGACATCATTCATGGGGAAAGAGGATGCGGGCCGTTCCAAATTGATATTGACCTGATCGGTGGGCCCGTTGGGAGCACCGGCCACCAGATACGCGAGGTTGGGGTCGCGGTTCCAGTCGTAGAGGTGGATTCCGTGAGTGCCCACGTAGCCGATGTCGGCAATCCATCCGTGGGCAAACTCGTATTGAACGTCCAGGTTGTACTGCTGGACCTTTGGGGTGCGCATCCTGGGATCGTCGCCCGAGTTGAGAAGCCCCGAGGCATTTCCGCCGTTGACGTCCGTGATTATGACCGATCCGGTCGCGTCACCTCCGGGAGTCACTTGTAGCGTTCGCGGAATGAATCCAAGGAAGGCCTGCGACACAAACGGATTTTGCAGCGTTTCTGAGGGAGACAGTCCGATGCCGGTGGCGTAGGGAGGCATATTGCCGACGATGTTGTCTCCCACCAGGTTGCCGTACACTCGATCGAAGAACATACCGTAGCCTGCGCGCACGACGAGCTTGTCCCTGACCTGCCACGCCAGACCGATCCGGGGAGAGAAGTTATCAATCGGGGGGCGCTGCAATAGCGTCTTGTTCGAGTTCACCAGGATGCCGGTCGATCCAAACTGGCCGGTGAGGTTTCCGTAGAGCGCTTTGTTGAAATTTGACTGAACGATGTAGCCAGCCAGAGTGCCACCCGGGTTGTTCAAGAAGAACGAGCCCGTGTTCACCAGCCCCGCTGCCTGAGCGGCAAAGTTCGTGAAGACGCCCTCGGTGTCGGAAGGCCAACCGTCAAATTCCCAACGGAGGCCCAGGTTCAGGGTCAGGTGCCGGGTCAATTTGATGTCGTCCTGAGCGAAGGACGAGTATTCATTGATGCGCCAATGGTGAGGATTCGTGGTGCCAGTCGGCAGTAGCCGGTAGGTAAGATTGATGAAAAGCGCCCCGCCTGCAAATGGCGTGCCGTCCTGAGGAACGCCACTGCTGCTTGTCATGAGATCGGCATTGTTTCCCGCGACGATCCAGCCCCGTTCCCTGTCCGGCTGCGCCCAGTTCCACTGGATCCGCTGGGTATTGACGCCGGCTCGAAACGAGTGCTTGCCATGGTTCCAGGAAATCTGGTCTCCGCTGAGGAAACTGTTCTGGATGCTCTTCGTGGCGGAAAAGAAATTTCCTCCCGCGCTCCAGGATCCCCAGGCCGTCCCTGGGACCCCGAGTTCACCGATTACCGGGACAAGCGTGTCCTCGCGATTATGCTGGGCGTTCTCCACGGGACACGGGTCTCCGTTATTGATCGCCGGAATGATATTGAGATGCGTAATTTGGTCACCGGCGCAAGACTCGACCGTGACGCCGTCGGTCACGTTCAGGTATAACCGCTGGAACGATCCCCACGCCTCGTTGACGAAATTATTGGTGATCACCGATGTGACCCTTACCACCAGCGATTGCGAACCGTAGCGCCCGTTTTCGGGAGCACCGGGAGCGCAGCCGGTGACGATACAGCTGAAACTCTGGATCTGCGGATCTTTCGCAAAAAAGTACTTTTCGGTGATGGTGTTCTTGGGCGTGAGGACGAAATCCGTGTTGATCAAGAACTGATCTTCGTTGGCGGTGGTGGCTTGCGAAATCGTTGTCGGCGCCGAGCAGGATTGCGGGCCGCCGTCAGCGCAAAAGGGCAGGTTGTTCGCATCATAGCGCAAGCTGGGGATGTAATAGCCGTTGTTGAAGCCCCCCTTCACCTGGGGAATCTTCTCCGTCTGTTGCAGGAGATTGATGAAGGTATTGCTGATATTGGATCCGTTGTTCGCCACTACCGTGTTTGTACCTACCGGGACGCCGAAATTTGGCAAGAAGTCGCTCTCTCCGCCAAAAGCGCATCCCAGGTACTGCCGATATGTCGAATAGTTACAGGGCTCTCCGATAATCGAGCCCGGGATAACGCTGCCGAAGTTGGCATTCAGCGGATTCTGAATGCCGTAGTCACGAGGGATTTGCTTCACGGAGCCTGGATCTGAGCGAGCCTGAGCGAAGGGAACACCGGGTTCGTTGAATGGCAGCAGGCCGACGGACGTGATGCCGGTTGCGAATCCGTTGCTGCCAATTCCGTTGAGCTGACGGGTACCCTGATAGGAGCCAAAAAAGAACAGCTTGTCTTTGAGGATTGGTCCGCCCAGCGTTCCGCCGAACTGGTTCTGCTTTACTTCGGGAGGCTTGTTGGCCAAGCCCTCAGCTCGTTCCGAATTCTTGAAAAAGAAATCGTTGGCATTGAAAAAGTTGTTGCGGTTGAATTCCCAGATTGCTCCGTGGAGCTGGTTCGTGCCGCTTTTGGTCACTACGTTCACGTTCGCGCCGGGGTTCTGTCCGTAGGCGGCGTCATATTGGGAGGTCTGAACTTTGAACTCCTGAATCGAGTCAGGATTGGGAATTGGGATGCCAGCATAACTGCCCGATTGCGCCGCGCCGCCGCTTCCGTAGTTTGTGGTGACAACGCCGTCCTGGAGATAGGTATTCTGGTCCGAGCCGGAACCGTTGACGTTGATGTCCTGCGTGCCGGTTCCGACGGCCGTGGCGGTGGCGACGTTCGCAGTTACGCCGGGGGACAGGTCAATCACCTGCGTGTAGTTTCGCGTGCTGAGAGGAAGCTCGGTGACGGTTTGCCCCGAAACCAACCCGCCGACCGTCGCGTTCTCGGTCTGCACTGTCACGGCGGTGGATTCCACGGTCACGCTCTGCGTCGTCGCGCCGATCACCAGGCTCCGACTTAGAACCGGGGTCTCCGTAACGTTCACGGTGACCGACGGGACGTCTACGGACTGAAAGCCGGCCGCGGAAATTTTCACGCCGTAGTTTCCGGCCGGCAGCAGGGAGAGCCTATACGAGCCATTGGCGTCGGTCGTCGTTGCGCGCGACTGGCCTGTGCCCAAGTTTGTGGCCGTGACGGATGCGCCCACGATGACGCCGCCGGAAGGATCGGTGATTGTCCCGGTGAGCGCGCCTGTCGTGGCGCTTTGAGCTTGAATGGGGCTTGCACCTGCGAAGACCAACAACAGCGCGGCTAGCGCAAGAATCGAGGCACACTTCAACGCACGTCCAAAGTTCGCGATCATTCCCCCACCCCCTGAAAATCTTCCGTGGATTGTCGTAACGCCCCCCATGGGCGCTTCTTGCTGAAGCTTCTAGTACTACTGGCGTTTACCACTTGTCAAGCGCAAAACGACGGGGCATTGATTGACTTCGGTCGGGGAGTCTCCTAACCTAATTCTCCTGCAGCGCAGCAACTTGCGCGAATCAACGAGCGAGCGTGGCGCCGGATCGCTCGGAAAAGGGCCAAACAATAAAATGTCCGATCAGAAGTTGACGACGCGCGCGGAAGACTATTCGGAATGGTACAACCAGCTCGTTTTGAGGGCTGAGCTCGCCGACTACGCGCCGGTCCGCGGCTGCATGATCGTGCGGCCGTATGGCTGGGCGCTGTGGGAAAACATTACGGCGGCGCTCGACAAGCGCTTCAAGGCCACAGGGCACGTGAACGCGGCGTTTCCCCTGCTGATCCCGCGCAGCTTCATTGAGAAAGAAAAATCGCATGTCGCCGGATTCTCGCCCGAGCTGGCCGTGGTGACGCACGGCGGCGGCGAAGAGCTGGAAGAGCCGCTGGTGATCCGGCCGACCTCGGAAACGATCGTCGGCCACGCGTATGCGAAATGGATTCAGTCGTACCGCGATCTGCCGATCCTGATCAATCAATGGAACAGCGTGGTGCGCTGGGAGCTGCGCACGCGGCTCTTTCTGCGCACGTTGGAATTCTTTTGGCAGGAAGGACACACGGCGCATGCGACCGCCGAGGAAGCAGAAGCTGAAACGCGCCAGATGCTCGACATCTATACGGATTTCGCGGTGCGCGAAGCGGCCGTGCCGGTCATTCCGGGACGCAAATCCGCCGCGGAGCGCTTTGCGGGCGCCGACCAGACGTACTCGATCGAAGCAATGATGGGCGATCGCAAAGCATTGCAGGCGGGGACGTCGCACAACCTCGGCCAGAATTTCGCGAAAGCGTTCGAGATTCGCTACCTCGACAAGGGCGGCGTCCTGCAGCATTGCTGGACGACCTCGTGGGGACTTTCCACGAGATTCGTGGGCGCCATCATTATGGTTCACGGCGACGATCAAGGTCTGATCTTGCCGCCGCGCTTGGCGCCGTTTCAGCTGGTGATCGTGCCGATCTTTAAGACGGACGACGAGCGCGCCGCCGTGCTTGAAAATGCTCAGCGCCTGCGCCGCGAGCTGGTTGACGCGGGCATCCGCGTGAAGATGGACGAGCGCGAAGGAATGAGCCCGGGTTTCAAGTTCAACGATTGGGAGATGAGAGGCGTTCCGCTTCGGCTCGAGCTGGGCCCGAAGGATGTGGCAAAAGGCTCGGTGGTTCTGGCGCGGCGCGATCGCCCTGGCAAGGAAGGGAAGTCGTTCGTGCCTCAGCAGGGAATCGCCGCCGCTGTGGCGCAGACTCTCGAAGAGATTCAAAAAGCGCTCTACGACCGCGCACTCGAGTTCAGGAAGGCGAACACGGCCGAGCCCGCGGACTACGGAGAGTTCAAGGGAGCCGTCGAGAAGGGTTTTGCTTTCTCCTGGTGGTGCGGCGGCAGCGATTGCGAGGAAAAAATCAAGGAAGAGACGAAGGCAACGATGCGCTGCATTCCCCTCGAGCAGCCAGGAGGCTCGGGCAAGTGCATCTTTTGCGGTCAGCCCGCGGCCGACAAAGCGATTTTCGCGAAGGCATACTGACCGGGCTCCCTGCGCACCCCGAGTTTACTCATCGCAAACAAGGCCTGTTCTCCGGCTCTTCACCGGTCCTCCGGCGTGTTAGCTTGAAATCATCAGGAGAAGCCCTTGGGTGGGCACGCTATTTCCATGACTCTGTCAAACACAACCGGCGAGCGCGGCGGCTCAAAATTGAGCCTGCTGCTGACGCTCGTCGTAGTGGGAGCACTGGGGTTCACGGCGGTGAAAATCGTTCCCGTGTACGTCGAGAACTATCAGTTTCAAGATTCAATCGAGGCGGAGTCACGCTTTGCGTTAACCGGCTACCCCAAGAAGAGCGCGGACGATGTTCGGAACGACATCTTCAAGAAGGCGCAGGAACTCGGCATTCCGGCGAACGCGGAAGATATCCGCGTCAACATGACCAACGGAAGCGTCGAGATCGGACTCGATTACTCTGTGCCGATCGATCTGAAGTTTTACCAATTCACCTTGCAATTTCACCCCCACGCAGACAACCATTCCATTTAAGATAGTGATCTAGCCCAGCAGCCTGCTTACACTGGAGCTGTTTGGATTCGGCTGGACTGGCCTTGCGTTTGCCTGGCCGTCCCTGATGCGCCCCAGCGCTCGGAATACACTGTACCGGAGAGACCGATTGCGGATTCGAATTGCCCGCGGCTTCTGGACATCCCGGTTTGGCATCACGCTGCTTGTGGGGCTGCTCGCGATCCTTCTCGGCGCCACGTCCGTAGTCGCCTACTACTACATCCAGTTCGGCCATCTGATAGACGAGCGTCTCACCGGGCAGATTTTCCAGAATACCTCGCGCGTCTATTCCGCTCCGGGACGCATCTACGCGGGAGAGTCGCTCCGTGCCACGGACCTTGCGAGCTACCTGCTGCGCGCCGGATATCAGGAAGGCGTCGTGGCAGGCGCCCCCGGGCAGTTTCGCGTGACCGCCTCGGCCGTCGAGATCCGGCCTTCCGCTGATTCCTATTTCCGGGGTCAGAATGCGCTCCGGGTCGATTTTACGGGGTCGGAGATCTCGCATATTGCGCAGCTTTCCGACGGCACGCAGCTCGACGCAGCGCAAATCGAACCCGAAGTGATCACCAACTTGTTTGACAGTTCACGCGAGAAGCGGCGCGTGGTCCGGTATGACGATTTGCCGCCCGTGCTCGTGCACGCCGTGCTCGCGGCGGAGGACAAACGTTTCTTCGAGCACGGCGCTCTCGATATGGTCCGCGTTTTCGGCGCGGCGTTTTACGATGTCAGCCGTGGGCAGAAGGCGCAGGGCGCGAGCACGATTGATATGCAAGTGGCGCGAACGTTCTTTTTCACGACCAAGCGCGAGTGGCGGCGCAAGCTGCAGGAAATACTGATGGCCGCCGAAATCGACGAGCGTTTTTCGAAACAGCAGATCCTCGAGCTGTACGCCAACGACATCTATATGGGCAATCGCGGGAGCTTTTCGATCCGGGGCTTCGGCGAGGCTGCGCAGGCCTACTTCGGCAAGGACGTGCGCGAACTGACCCCGGGAGAAGCGGCGTTCCTGGCCGGGATCATCCGCGCGCCGAACCGCTATTCGGCGGCCGAGCGCCACGCCGATCGAGCAGAGGAAGCCCGCGACCGCGTGCTCGGCCAAATGGTGGAGGATGGCTACCTGACCGCCGAGCAGGAGGCCGCGTCCAAGCACGCGAAAATGCACTTCGTAAACGGAGGTCTTTCCAGCAGCTCCGCTCCGTACTTTGTGGACATGGTCAAGGACCATCTCCTCGAAAAATATTCCGAGAGCGATCTGGAGAACCAAAGCTATCGCATCTATACGACGCTCGACCCGCAACTCGAGCGCGCGGCCGCCGATGCCGTCCAGATCGGCGTCCAGGGCGTAGACAAGCTCCTCGCTCGCCGTTATGCCATTTGGAAGAAGAAAGGCGAGGCGGTTCCGCAGGTGCAAGTCGCCGTCGTTGTGCTCGATCCGCATACCGGCGAAATTCGCGCGCTGATCGGCGGCCGCGACTATGGCGAAAGCCAGCTCAACCACGCGCTCGCGCGACGGCAACCGGGATCGGTTTTCAAGCCATTTGTCTATGCGGCGGCGTTCAACAATGCTGCTCAGGGATTTCAGCCGGTGGTGACCCCGGTTACGACCGTGGACGACACCCCGACAACATTCGAATTTGATGGCAAGGAATATACGCCCGACAACTACGGTGCGGAATTTTATGGGACCGTTACAGTCCGCGATGCGCTGATTCATTCATTGAACGTCGCCACCGTAAAGGTCGCGGAAATGATCGGCTATCAGCGGGTCGTGGACCTCGCAAGGCAGATGGGACTCGGCTCCAACATTCAGCCGACTCCGGCGGTGGCTTTGGGCGCGTACGAAATGACGCCTCTCGAGGTTTCCGCCGGCTACACCGCGTTTGCGGCCGGCGGCGTCCGTGCCGAACCTCTCTTTATCCGCAGCGTCGTCTCCGCCGGAGGCGATGTCGAAGAATCGGCCGAGCCGACCACGCGAGCGGTTCTCGACCCGCGCGTCGCGTATCTGGTTACCAGCCTGATGGAGGATGTGATCAATCACGGCACCGGATTTCCCGTACGGCAGCTCGGATTCGCGGCGCCCGCCGCGGGTAAAACCGGCACGTCTCGAGACGGTTGGTTCGCGGGATACACGTCAAACCTGCTTTGCGTCGTTTGGGTCGGCTTCGACGACAATCGCGATTTGGGTCTGGCGGGCGGCGCTGCCGCGGCGCCGATCTGGGGCGAGTTCATGAAGCGCGCCGTGGAGCTGCCGATGTATCGCAACACGCAGTCGTTCGATCCGCCGGCCGGAATCATGCAAGAGGCTGTCGATCCGCAAAGTGGAGAGCTCGCTACGCCATCGTGTCCGCAGGTAGCGAACGAATACTTTATTGCTGGCAGCGAGCCTACACAGTATTGCCAGCTTCACGGCGGGCAGAACGCGCAAAACGGCCAGGGCTGGCTGACGCACCTCTTCGGCAAGGAACAGAATTCCTCAGCGCCGCCCACGCCGACAGTCAACACTTCAGGCGAACCTCTTGGCGGTTCACAGAACCAGCGCCCGAAATCCGCGCAGACGGCCAAGCCCGGGCAAAAGCCGGACAAATCAGAAACTCCATCGGCCGAAGAGCCTGAGAAGAAAAAGGGATTGCTCGACCGGATATTTGGTATCTTCGGAGGAAGCAAGCAGCCTGCGGACAACTCGAAACCCAAGCCGTAGGGCCGCCCGCAGTGGCGCCGGTGCGCCAAGGAGCAGGGCAATGAGGCGTTTGGCCCTCTTCGTAATCCCATTCGTTCTACTCGTCGGAACTGTCCGAGCTCAGCAGGTCCCCCAAGCCCCGCTCGGCACCACTCCTGCCGACACCGCCACCGAAGGCTCGAAAGCGTCCGCAATGACGCCCCGCGAAGTGGCCGAGATGCGCGCCGAGTTGATGATGGCCCGCAAGGAGTATGCCGAGGCCGCCAAAGCCTACCAGACTATTCTGATCGACGATCCTCGCAATGCGAAGCTTCTCAACCTCGCCGGCATGGCCTACCAACAGCTCGGCGAGTCCGAACAGGCGGAGCATTATTACAAGCTTGCCGCGCGCGCGGATAAGACTTCCGCGAACGCCCTGAACAATCTCGGCACCGTCGAGTATTCAAGCCAGCGTTACGGCAAGGCGATCAAGTATTATAAAAAGGCGATTGCCACGGGCAACGCTCTTCCCACGGTTTACACCAATCTTGGCTACGCTTACTGCAGCATTAAGGAATTCGCGAAGGCGCTCGAAGTCTTCAACAAGGCCCTTGCGCTCGATCCCGAAGTCTTCGACCATAAGGGCAATTCCGGATCGGTCCTGCAACAACGGACTTCCGCCGATCCGGGTTCGCTGAATTTCACCCTGGCGAAATCCTTCGCGAGGATTGGCGATGCCGAGCGTGCCGCGCGTTACCTGAAACTGGCTCGCGACGAAGGCTACAAGCAATTCCGCTCCGCCGAGAAAGATCCTGATTTTGCGAAGGTGCTCAAGGACGCGCGCGTGCAGGAGGTGCTGCGGGTTCATCCCGCCTACGCCACGGAGCCTCCTCCCAAGCCCGCGACGAACTGACCGCTGCCGGCCCGACGCCGATGCACCGCCGGGAGTGGCTAACTGAGCAGCATTTCGCGCACAGCAACATCGCTGGTTCACACTAGCCACCGAACATGGCATCATAGGGAACGTAACAGTTGGGATTTGTGTGCGCATGTGGAAGTGACTGAGGGCGACTGAATGGGCGTACCTGTATCGCAGATGTGGACGGTCGCGTCTTACGTGATCGGCCAGCGGCTGAAAGGGCGGAAGCAGTATCCGCTCGTGCTGATGCTCGAGCCTCTGCTGCGCTGTAACCTAGCCTGCGCCGGCTGCGGGAAGATTCAGTATCCGGCTCACGTCCTGAAGAAGAACCTGAGTCCCGAAGAGTGCTTTCGTGCCGTGGATGAATGCGGCGCGCCCGTGGTCAGCATCCCGGGCGGCGAGCCCTTGCTGCATCCCCAAATTGCCGAAATTGTGAAGGGACTGGTCGCGCGCAAGAAATACGTCTACCTCTGCACCAACGCGCTGCTCCTCGCGAAGCGCCTCCACGAATTCACGCCCACGAAGTATCTGTCGTTTTCAGTCCACATGGATGGCGAGCGCGAGCATCACGATTTCTCGGTCTGCCGCGAAGGCACCTATGATGTGGCGGTGAACGGCATTCGTCTGGCGCTTGAGCGCGGCTTCCGCGTCACCACCAACACCACGCTGTTCGAGGGCGCCAATCCCGAGAGCGTCCGCCAATTCTTCGACGACATGATGGAGTTGGGCGTCGAGGGCATGATGCTTTCGCCCGGCTACACTTACAACAAAGCTCCGGACCAGGAGCATTTTCTGACGCGAAAGAAGACGCGCAATCTATTCCGCGAGATTTTGAGCAACCGCTCTGAAAACTGGCGGTTCAACATGAGCCCGTTGTTTCTTGAATACCTCATGGGCAAGCGCCAGTATAAATGCACGCCGTGGGGCATGCCCACTTTCAACATCTTCGGCTGGCAGAAGCCCTGCTATCTATTGCAGGACGGCTATGCGGACACGTTCGACGAACTCATCCGCGAGACGGATTGGGATCGCTACGGCACCGAGAGCGGGAATCCCAAGTGCGCGAATTGCATGGTCCACAGCGGCTATGAAGCGACCGCCGTGAACGATACATTCGGCTCCATCGGCGGATTCCTGAGCACCGTGCGCGCCACGCTGTTCAACCGGTACAAAGATCCCGACGTGATGGGCGGCGCCTCCGGCAATCCGGGGAAAGACTCCGGCCAACTGGTGCAGATCATGACGTCCCCGAAGGCCTAGCGTTTTCAACTAGCCATGTCCGAAATCCACAGAAACTCCCCAGCCGAAAGCGGCGAAGAGCATCTCGGTTTCGCCCACGAAAATCTCGAGGGCTGGATTCCCGCGCTTTCCACAGATGCCGAAATTCGCGATGTCCTGGAGAAGGCGTTCGATTACCGCGGCGATTTAACCATCACGCTGAAGAGCGGCCAGAAAGTCGAAGGATATTTGTTCGATCGCAAGATCAAGGGACCGTCGCTCGCGGACTGCTTCGTTCGCGTGATGCCGAAGGACGGCACGGACAAAGTCTCGGTGCCTTACAGTGAAATCGCCGCGCTCGCGTTCACCGGACGCGACACCGCCGCGGGGAAAAGCTTCGCCGCCTGGGTGAAGAAGTACAACGAAAAGAAAGCGGCCGGCGAAACAAATGTCGGCATTGATGCCGAGCCCCTCGACTGACGTTTATCCGCCCAAATCCTCCGCCCGCGATTTCTCCGTGTGCTCTGTGCCTTCTCTGTGAAATCTGTGTCAAGACTTGAGGCCAGACGATCTTTCGCGCCGCCAGTTCAATCCCTTGCTATACTACGCATCCGTGATGGCTTTCCGGTTATTGCGGCGACTGCTTCTCATTGTGTGTGCCGTCGTCGCCCCGTCGCTGGTCCTTGCCGCTCGTGCCGCGGCGCCCGTTTCCGCACCCGCCACTTCGCCGTCCCCAGCCACCGTCGTGCAGCTTCGGGTTGACGGCGATGTCGAACCGATCCTGGCCGAGTACCTCGTCAACGGAATCGAACAGGCTGCCCGCGAGCACGCGACCTTGATCCTGATCACCATCAACACTCCCGGAGGCCTCGACACCTCCATGCGCTCGATCATCCAGGCGATTCTGAGTTCGCCGGTCCCGGTCGTCACTTTCGTCAATCCCACCGGATCGCGCGCAGCTTCCGCCGGTTTCTTCATACTGCTCTCCGCCGACGTCGCCGCCATGTCGCCCGGCACCGATACGGGCGCAGCGTCGCCAATCATGGAAATGTTCGGCCAGCCGGCCAAGATCGACGAAACACTGCACAATAAGATTTTGAACGAAGCGACCGCGTACCTTCGCAGCTACGTCAGCAAGCGGAACAGGAATGCGGAACTGGCGGCCACGGCGGTCACCGACGCAAAGGCCTTCAGCGCCCAGGAAGCGCTCGACGGCAAGTTGATCGACTTCGTTGCGACGTCTCCCGAGGACCTGCTCGCCAAGCTCGACGGCCGCACGATCACGCGTTTCGACGGCTCAACCGTGCAGCTCGCGCTCTCAAACGTCTCGACCGTGCCCGTCAGCATGACGGTCCGCGAGAAGTTCCTTTCGCGCATCGTGGAACCGGATGTTTTCTTCATTCTGCTGATCGCCGGCGCTCTCGGGATATACACCGAGTTTACGCATCCCGGTCTTTTTGCCCCGGGCGTGATCGGCGCAATCGCGCTGGTGCTTGCCATCATTTCCATGCAGATGCTTCCGGTGAACTTAGCCGGACTGCTGCTCATCGTCCTCGCGCTGGGCCTGTTCGTCCTGGAGGCAAAATATCCAACCCATGGTGTGCTCGGGGTAGGGGGCGTGATCTCGATGGTGTTGGGAGCGCTCTTCCTGATTCGAACGCCGTGGACCGGCATGGGCGTCAGCCTGGGGACTGCGCTCGGCGTGGCGCTTCCGTTTGCGTTGATCGTGATCGTCTTGATGCGGCTCGTGCTGCGGTCGCGCTCGTGGAAGCAGGCAGCCGGCAAAGAAGAGCTGCTGGCAGAGGAAGGGGAAGTCACCGAGCCGGTTGGCTCTGCGCCGGGAGAAGGTGTTGCGACCGGAATGGTGCGCATCCACGGCGAGCTGTGGCGCGCCGCGGGACCGGTGGGTCAAACGATTCCGAAAGGCGCGCGGGTGCGCGTGCGTAAAGTGGACGGGCTGACGCTCGAAGTCGAGCCGGTCAATCCTCGGCCCGCTTAGATTTGGTGGCCGCGACGAACGCATTGTTCGTCGTCGGGTTCAAGCTGCGACGATACGAAGGAGCGAGAGATGCCTCTTGAATTTGGGACGATCGGATTAGCAGCCGCCGTAATCATCTTTCTGTTTTGGTTTTTCAACTCAATTTACGTCATCAAGGAATGGGAACGCGGGGTGGTCCTCCGCTTGGGGAGGATGCTGCCCGAGGCCAAGGGGGCCGGATTGCAGCTGGTCCTCTACCCGATCGACAAGCTCACGCGAATCTCGCTGCGGATTGAGACGCTCGACGTCCCTCCGCAGGACGTAATCACGCGCGATAACGTTTCCGTGAAGGTGAATGCGGTCTGCTATTTCCGCGTGGTGGACGCCAATCTCGCGCTTTCGCAGGTGCAGAACTACCTGTACGCCACTTCGCAGCTCGCCCAGACGACGCTGCGCAGCCTGGTCGGCCAGTTCGAGCTGGATGCCATTCTGTCGGAGCGCGAAAAGGTAAACGCGAAGCTGCAACAAATCCTTGACCAGGATACCGAGTCCTGGGGTATCAAGGTAACGAAGGTTGAGGTCAAGCAAGTCGATATTCCGGAGAACATGCAGCGCGCCATCGCCAAGCAGGCGGAGGCCGAGCGTGAACGCCGGGCCAAGATCATTCACGCCGAGGGCGAGTTTGAAGCCTCGGCCAAACTGGCGGATGCGGCGGAGATCCTGGAAAGGCAGCCCGCGGCGATTCAGCTTCGCTATTTGCAGACGCTGACCGAGATAGGCGTCGAGAAGAACACGACGATCGTCTTCCCGCTGCCGGTGGACATTATTTCGCAGTGGGTCAAAGCGTTCGCCGAGAAGAAATAGAGGAAAATGGCTGGAAACGGAAAACGCGGAGGCGGTGACCGGGTGCTGGAAAGCAGGCACCTGGTGAGTCTTTTTCTGGGCGTCGTGTTGCTGTGCGGAGTTTTCTTCACGCTCGGCTACGTGATGGGCCACAACCAATACGGCGGCCCGGTGCACGCCGCGGACTCGCTTGAAAACGGCGCGACCTCCGTTCGCCCGTCGGTGAAACCGAAGGAAGTCGCGGCTCCGCCTGCAGCCGCGCCCGCTCCTGCGAATAACGAATGGGATTTCTACGCTAAGAAGAACGATAACCACATGGACCCGGTTGCCAAGCCGTCCGTAACCACGGCGGCTCCGTCCACGGCCGTCGCCATGCGCCCGACGAACTCCGCTCCTGCCGCGCACGTTGCCAACGCCAAGACGGTCCCGGCCGCCGCGCGTTTTCAAGCGCCTAGGATGATGAAAGGATCCGTCGTGCTCCAGATCGCCGCGCTCACGCATGAGAGCGACGCGCTGGCCATGGCCGACGTCCTGCAGCAGAAGCATTTCCCGTCATTCGTCGTGACGCCCTCGACCGACAATTTCTATCGCGTGCAGGTCGGACCGTATCCGGACGAGCGATCCGCTGAATCCGCCAAGGCCGCGCTTGACCACGCTGGTTTTATCGCCATCATCAAGCGCTAGTTCTGCCCTGCGAACGTTTTCTTGGAATTCGCGCCTCCGTCGAACGGTCTTTAGGGGGGCGGAGCTTCAGTTCCGACATAAAGACGGCGCGAAGCGCTTTCCCTTGCACTGCATCTATCGCGGCAAGTTTTTGAGTTTCGCCATGGCGGCCCATTCCCCTGGTGGCTCATCGCTGTACCGGTTTGTGCTGTACCGTACGAGAATGACTGCCAAATAGATGAGGCCTTAGTCCCGAAGGACAGTCCTCTTTTCTCCGGCTCCTGAGGTACACTGCCTTCCCAAATGAATTTTTCCTGGTATACGCGCACGCTGCTCGCCGCGGCGAGCGGCCTGACCCTCGCGCTCTCCTTCCCGAACTACAATCTCCCGCTCCTCGCGTGGATTTCCGTCTCCCTGCTGATTCTCGCGTCGTTTCGGGCGCGGCCCGCCGTTGCGCCGCTCTACGGGTTGTTGCACGGGCTCGTCTTTTATCCGGTCTGCCTGCCATGGATGGACGTTGTTGTGCGCCAATATGGCAATGTCGACGCATGGACCTCGGCCGGCCTGCTCGCGCTGGTCGGCATTGCGGGCGGCGCCATCTGCGCCGTATTTTCGTGGGGTGTGGCCGTGGCGTCGCGCAAGAGCGCTTTGCTCGCCTGTGCGCTGTCTCCATTCCTGTGGGTGACACTCGAATTCGCTCGCGCTCATTTGCCCATCTTCGCTTTCCCGTGGAACCTCGCCGGCTACGCGGCCAGCGGCAATCTGCCGCTTGTGCAACTCACCGCCGTAACCGGAATCTACGGCCTGAGCTTCGTTGTCGTGGCATACGGCTCGATGGTCGCGTATGCGATCCTCTCCGGCCGCCAGCGCGCGTGGAAGTTCGTGCTTTCGTTCACGGCGCTCCTGTTCTTTGTCGCTGTTGGCGGCAGATATCTGGTCCCTTCGGAAACGCCGCGTTTCGTCGCGCATCTGGTGCAGACGAACTTCGCGCAATCCTACGACTATCCCCCCGATTGGATGCAGGTGCACGCAAACGATCTCGACGAGCTCGGGCAGATCAGCGTGGATGCCGCGCGGCGCAATCCCGGCCTCATCGTGTGGCCCGAATCCCCGGCGCCTTTCAGTTTGCAGGACGCCGTTTTCGCCGCGCGCGCGCAGCAGATTGCCCGGGATTCCGGTTCTGATTTTCTCGTCGGCGCGGAAGATTGGAAACGGGACGCGGCAGGGGCCCGCGACGCGCCAGGGAAATGGGTCGCTACGAACAGCGCCGTGCTCCTGAATCCCTCGGGCCAGCGCATTTTCACCTACGACAAAATTCACCTCGTGCCCTTCGGCGAATATGTTCCCTTGCGCCGCTGGCTCACCTTCGCCGGTAAGCTCACGGCGGATATCGGCGATTTCACGCCCGGCTCGGTGTATGGCGTGGGCCGGCTGCCCGACGGCCGCTTCGGCTCCTTCATTTGCTTCGAAGCGACTTTCCCCGATGCCGTGCGCCGCTTCACGGCCGGCGGCGCCGAGCTGCTGATCAATATTTCAAACGACGGATGGTTCGGCCGCTCCGCCGCTCCCGCGCAACACCTGATGATGGCGCGCGTGCGCGCGGTCGAAAACAGGCGCTGGCTTCTCCGCGATACCAACAACGGCTTCACTGTCTCCGTCGATCCCTACGGCCGGATCGTCGCCGAGCTACCGACCGACATTCGCGGCCAGCTCGAAGCCCCCTACGACTTCCGCAGCGACCTCACGCCTTACGTCCGCTTCGGCGACTGGTTCGCCTGGCTCTGCGTCTTCGCATCGCTCGTCCTGCTGGGAATGGCGCTTGCAAAGAGTTGATTGTCGCTGCGGTTGCATTCCTCTTCGTTAACTTCGTAGGCAGAGAACAACGCCGCGCAGGAGCCTAGCCGTCCGCGACGGAATGTCCCTTAGTGAACAGACATTCCCGTCTTCGTCTCTCAGAATCGGAGGTGCAATGGGAATCGCAAACGAGGAGCCAATCATGATGAAAATGAAACCGAGCACGAAAGATAAGGCGGAAGGCAATCTTCACAAGTTGAAGGGAAAAGTGAAGGAAAAAGCCGGGCAACTGCTGAACGATCCTGACCTCGAAGCGAAAGGCCTAGCAGAGAAGATAGCCGGGAAGATCCAAAAGAAAGTTGGACAGGTGGAGAAAGTTCTGGGCGAGTAGCGAGGCGGTTCCGCCCCTCCAGAGAAAAATTCGTTCTTCGATGCGCTGGACTCGAACGCGAGCCGTGGCACGGGCGAAACGGTAAATACATCTTGTGATCTAAAAGGAGATTCAAATGTTGCTTCTAATTATTCTCTTGGTGCTGTTGTTCGGCGGTGGTGGCGGCTATTACGGATATTCCAGATGGGGAGCAGGCGGAGGACTTGGGATCGTCGGGACGATCCTGCTCATCGTGCTGGTGATTTACCTGTTCGGCGGATTGCGACTCTAGAACTGCCCAACGGCAGATTCGTATTTTGTGGCGGCGAGTCACCATCGGTGCGAATGCTGGCGCACTCGTCGCCATGTTTGGGGAAACCTGGGGCGCTGGCGGCAGGATCGCCGCTAGCGCCGGCGAGGAGCGTATGCGGGCATGTCCCGGCGGACATGGTCCCGCGAAATGGAGCGTATCTTGCGCGGACGTAATCGTCTTCAAATTATCCTGTTGTCTGGACTTGTTCTGTCGCTCGCGGGTACCCTGCCGGCGCAGGGCACTCCCGACAAGACAAACAAGACGCTCGTCGTGAACGGGAAGACGGTCAGTTCGGAGTTGCTGCAGATCAACGGCCATTCGTACGTGGACGTTGAAACTCTGGCCCAGATCACGAACGGCGCCGTCACCGTGGAACCGACCCGAATCGTCCTGACAATTCCGATTTCGAACTCCGCCGCCGTTCCCAGTGCGGTGCCTCCGCAAACTGCGCCAGGGCTTTCAAGGGATTTTGCGAGCGCCGCTGTCGCCGAATTGGCGGAAATGCGGGAGTGGCGGGGTGCGATCGGGGCGATGGTCACCTACGGGCTCGCCGTGAGCGGTTCGTGGTCCCAGGACTATCACAGCAGAGTGGAGGCCGGTCTCGCACAGGCCGCCCTCGCTGCCTCGACCGACGCGGACAAAAATGCTCTCCCGTTGCTGAGAGGCGAATTTGACAATCTGACGGCGTGGGCTAATGAAGTGCAGGCCGCGCGTCAGGCGCTCAATGGCGCAAAGACGGTGGACCCGAACGCCCTGCGGAACGATCCATCCCTGGCAAAAATCACGGACTGCGGCCGTTTTTTGAATGGCATGGTTGTCAGCGGAACTTTCGCTGACAATGCCAGCTGCCACTAGCGCCGCTGCTTTGAAACCACCGCTCGGCCGATACTCTCCGCCCGCAAATCGCGTCTTCCGCGAACAAGCGGATTTCCGAGTTTCGAATTTCGCCTATCGTATGTAGAATTCAGATATGGCTGAACACATCGAAGACCTGCAGGAGCGCTACGCCGATCTCCAGAAACGCATGGGGCTCGTGCGGAGCTTTCTTTGACGCTGAGTCCGCCCGCACGAAGATAATCGCACTCGAAGAAAGAATAAACGCTCCCGATTTCTGGTCGGACCAGGAAAAGGCCCAGGCTCTCTTGCAGGAGCGCAAGCAGCTCGAAGAACGAGCCAACGGCGAAGCCGCGCTCGATAGCAAGCGCAGCGACCTCGAAACCTATTTCCATCTCGCGCAGGAAGAATCGAACGACGCCCAGCGCGATTCGATCCTCGAAGACCTCGCCAAAGAACTCGCCGGAGTGGACGCCTACGTTTCCGACCTCGAGACGAAAACACTGCTCGCGGGCGAAAGCGATCGCCTCAACGCCATTGTCACCATCAAACCCGGCGCGGGCGGCACTGAATCCCAGGATTGGGCGGAGATGCTCCTGCGCATGTATCTCCGCTGGGCGGAGCAGAAGGGTATGAAAGCGAACATTCTCGACTCGACGCCCGGTGAAGAAGCGGGCATCAAGTCCGCCACCATACAGGTCGAGGGCGAGAACGCCTTTGGGATGCTGTCGGGCGAAAGCGGCGTGCATCGCCTCGTGCGCATTTCACCGTTTGACCAGCAGGCCCGCCGCCACACGTCGTTCGCGTCGGTTTTCGTCATCCCCGAAATCGACGACCGCATCGAAATCGTCGTGAAGCCCGAGGACCTCCGCATTGACACCTTCCGCGCCGGTGGTCACGGCGGCCAGAACGTCAATAAAGTTGAATCGGCGGTCCGCTTCACGCACCTGCCGACGGGGCTCGTCGTCACATGCCAGAACGAGCGCAGCCAGCACAAGAACCGCGAGTCGGCGATGAAGGTTTTGCGCTCGCGCCTCTACGAACTCGAACTTGAAAAGCGGCGCGGAGACCAGCGCAAGCTCGATGCCACCAAGTCCGAAATCAGCTTCGGCAGCCAGATTCGCTCCTACGTGATGCAGCCATACCAGATGATCAAGGACCACCGCACCAAGGTCGAGCGCGGCGACATCCAAAAAGTGCTCGATGGCGACCTCGACCCATTCATTCGCGCCTACCTCCTCTACCGCCGCAACGCCGCCTAGCGCGACCGCCCCATTCCTCAACTTCGACATCCTGAGCGGAGCGTCCCGACGGTTTTTCTTCCTGCCGCAGGCAGGTTGGGACGCGCGAAGACAGGGCTCCCAGGTCGACGGCAAGTCGAGCCTGGGAGATCTGAAGGATCTCTCTTCGCGTGATCGCGTCGCCACGCAAGTCGCCACAAGAAACCTGGGCGTACTCACCCTCCGGATTTCGCTATTCAACCTCGATTTAAGGCCTTTCCGTGCACGCAATTGACACCGCTAAACCCCTATGCTAGCGTCACTGGTTTGGGTAGCCTGGGAAACGCAATTTAGGCACGTAAATTCCGTCTTATTTCCGCCGGAGGACACTGTTTTGGCACATTCCGATGATAAGTTCCTATTCACCTCGGAGTCTGTAACCGAGGGTCACCCCGATAAGATTGCGGACGCGGTTTCCGATGCGGTTCTCGACACCGTGCTCCAGCACGACCCCATGGGACGCGTCGGCTGCGAAACCCTGGTTACCACCGGCCTCGTCGTCGTCGCCGGTGAAATCACGATCAAGCGGGAATTCCGCGGCGTCCTCGACTACGACACGATCGCGCGCGGCGTAATCAACGATATCGGCTACAACCGCGGCAAGTACGGCTTCGACTGCGAAACCTGCGCCGTCATGTCCGCCGTGAAGGGCCAGTCGCCCGACATCGCCATGGGCGTGGATACCGGCGGCGCCGGCGACCAGGGCATGATGTTCGGATATGCCTGCGACGAAACCCCCGAATTGATGCCCATGCCGATCCAGCTCGCGCACCAGTTGGTCTATAAGCTATCGGAAGTTCGCAAGAAGAATGAGGTCAATTTCCTCCGGCCCGACGGCAAGTCCCAGGTTTCGATCGAATACAGAGATGGCCGCCCGGTCCGCGTGGATACCGTGGTCATTTCGACGCAGCACAGCGACAGGGTTTCGCACGCCGATCTGCGCGACGCAATCGTCGAGAAGGTCATCAAGCCTGTCCTCCCCGCGAACATGTTCGACAAGACCACCAAGATCCACGTCAACCCGACCGGCCGTTTCGTTACCGGCGGTCCAATGGGCGACGCGGGTCTCACCGGCCGCAAGATCATCGTGGACACCTACGGCGGCTACGGTCGTCACGGTGGCGGCGCGTTCTCCGGCAAGGACCCCTCGAAGGTGGACCGTTCCGCCTGCTACATGGCCCGCTACGTGGCGAAAAATATCGTCGCCGCAGGCCTCGCTCGCAAAGTGGAAGTCCAGTTCGCCTACGCCATCGGCGTGGCCGAGCCGGTTTCGGTCATGGCGGATACCTTCGGCACCGGCACGATCCCGAACCATCAGATCACCGAGTTGATTCGAGCGTTCTTCAAGCTCACGCCCAAGGGCATCATCGAAACGCTTGATCTCCGGCGGCCGATTTACCGCCCGACTGCCGCGTACGGCCATTTCGGCCGCACCGGCCCGGGCTTCACTTGGGAGCGCACGGATAAGGCCGACGCCATCCGCAAGGAAGCGGCGTCGCGCGGTTCCGTCGCCGTGTCTCGCGCTTAGTTTTTCGTCCCCAATAAAATTAAAGGGAGTCTCTAGTGGAAACAGCGGTCAAGGTAAAAGGCGATGTGAAGGACCTGTCGCTCGCGGAACAGGGCAAGCGCAAGATCGAATGGGCGAATCAGCACATGCCCGTGCTGCAGTTGATCCGCAAGCGTTTCATCAAGGAACAGCCGCTCAAGGGCATTCGCATGGCGGCCTGTCTCCACGTCACCACCGAGACCGCCAACCTGGCGATCACGCTGCGTGACGGCGGCGCCGATCTCGTGGTTTGCGGCTCGAATCCTCTTTCGACGCAGGACGACACCGCAGCCGCTCTCATCAAGGAGTTCGGCATCCCGACCTACGCAATCAAGGGCGAGGATCACGCCACCTATTACGCGCACATCAACGCGGCGCTGGACCACAAACCCCAGATCACCATGGACGATGGCGCCGACCTCGTCACCCAGCTTCTCACCAAGCGCAAGAATCAGATTCCGGACGTCATCGGCGGCACGGAAGAAACCACCACCGGCGTCATCCGCCTCCGCGCCATGTCCAAGGACGGCACGCTCAAGTTCCCGGTCATCGCCGTCAACGACGCGCTCACCAAGCACTTCTTCGACAATCGCTACGGCACCGGTCAGTCCACTCTCGACGGAATTATTCGCGCCACGAATCTTCTGCTCGCGGGCTTGAAACTGGTCGTCGCGGGCTACGGTTGGTGCGGTCGCGGCATCGCCATGCGCGCCAAGGGTATGGGCGCCGACGTAATCGTCACCGAAATTGATCCGACCAAGGCCATCGAAGCCGTCATGGACGGTTTCCGCGTCATGCCCATGAACGAAGCGGCCAAGATCGGCGACATCTTCGTCACCGTCACCGGCAACAAGGCGGTTCTTGGCCACGAGCATTTCGAGAGAATGAAGGACGGCGCGGTCATCAGCAATTCGGGCCACTTCAACGTCGAAATTGACATTCCGGCACTCGAAAAGCTCTCCAGCGGCCATAAAGAGGCCCGCCCGTTCGTCGAGGAATATTCGATGAAGGACGGTCGCAGGATTTATCTCCTCGGCGAAGGCCGCCTCATCAATCTGGCCGCAGCCGAAGGCCACCCCGCTTCCGTGATGGACATGAGCTTTGCCAACCAGGCGCTGGCCGCCGAATACATGGTCAAGAACGCCAAGGATCTCAAGGCGCAGGTTTACTCCGTCCCCGAGCACCTTGATAAGCATATCGCCAAGCTCAAACTCGATTCGATGAACGTGCTAATCGATAAGCTCACTCCGGAGCAGGAACACTACCTCGCATCCTGGGACGAGGGCACGTAGACTCGGAAATTCGAAGAGCGGAACTCGAAACTCGAAAAACGGGTGGCCATCTCGCCACCCGTTTTTTTATTGCGCCTTGTCTTCGTAGGGGCACGGTATACCGTGCCCGGCGATGATTCTTGACGCGACTCTGCCCATCCGTTTCGATTTCACGTCCGCGCAGGTTTTGTAGCGGCCGCCGTTCAGGCGGGCGCTTTTGAACCGATGATTTCTCATGTAGCTCAGGTCTTTAGACCTGAGGTTTTTCGGCCTTCCGATTCACGCTTTGCGCCGTGTGCTGCTAAAATCCCATGCGTTCATGGCTTCTCGCTCCATCAGCCTCGCGTTGGCCTGCACCGTCATCCTGGGAACCGGCCTGCGTCCATCGGCCGTCGTCGCACTTCAGCAGGACCAACCTCCACCCGCCGCGACCGCGCCAACATCGCAGCCCGATGTCCCTGAACTTCGCTTCACCGGTGAAGTCACTCGCGGCCAGTCCTTCACCCGTGATATCGGGCATAACCTGACGTTCCGTATGACTCCCGCAACGGCCGACGAAGGCGGCGGCTGGGTCATCGAGATTCTTCCTCCGGTTGAGCCTTCGGACGATCCCGTCGAATTCGCGGCTATCGCCACGCCGCCGTACCACGCCTATAACGACCGCTATCTCGCGGCCGCATTCGGTTACTCGGCGAAAGAAGCCGTTCAGGCCCCGGTCCGAAAATTCAATTTCGTGCAGTCGGTCCTCGACGAGCAACGCGCGAACGAAGTGGTGAATGCTGGCCTCTACCCCAGCACTGTTTCCGAGGCCGACAAAGCTCGCATCGCGGTCGAAGCTGCCGCGCTAAATCTGGGGACCGGCGAGCTTCGCATCCTGCACTCGCGCATCACCACGGGAAAGAACGGTACTCCGGACACGATCGCCTGGGTCAAATTCGAGGTTGCGCTGAACTTCTCTCCCGGACTCACATTGCAACAGGTTCTCGCGCCGCACCCGCCGGTATCCAAATCCAACCGTTAATTCGCGCGCGGGTGTTTCGCTTGTAGGGGCGTAGTCCGCCGCGGCGGACTACGCCCGGCAATATTCCTTGGCACCGTGTGTCCATCGACCTCGATCGCCCTCGGCCGCATCCCAGCGCATTCGCCGCGCCGCCGCGCCGAGCGCTCTCTCGCCAACCGCCGTTGTCAATTTGCTGTCGCCGCGATACCATCCGCCCAGCTGGCAATCCGTTTTCAGGGGGAAGTCATGGCGAGGCGAATTCGCAGTTTGTGTGTATTCTCGTTCGTATTCTTGACGGCGCTGGCCCACGCGGCCGTCGCGCCGGAGCACTGGGTAGCCACTTGGGCCGCCTCCCCGCAGACGCCTCGCTTCGCGTTTCCGCGGTTTCCGACTCCGGCTCCGGCGCCGCCGGCAAACAACGCTCAGCCGGCGCCCACGGCTCCTGCTGCCCCCGCGGCACCAGCGCAGGGCAATCCGCCTCCCCCGCCCCTATTCCCCCCCCCGCCGACCATCAGCAACCAGACCGTGCGCATGATCGTTCACACCAGCATCGGCGGCCACCGCGTCCGCGTGCAGTTTTCGAACGCGTTCGGCACGAGCGCCCTGCAAATCGGTGCGGCTCACCTCGCGCTCCACGACAAGGACTCGGCCATCGTCGCCGGCTCCGACCACGCGCTTACCTTTAGCGGCAAGCCATCCGTCGCCATCCCGCCCGCAGCCGAGATTCTGAGCGACCCGCTCGATTTCGAAGTTCCCGCCCTCGGCGATCTGGTGATCAGCGTCTACGCTCCCGTCGAAGTCACCACTCCGACGATCCATCTCACCGGCCTGCACACCACCTATATCTCGCAGCCTGGTGACTTCACCAGCGCCCCCAGCATTGCGGACCCGACCACGCGCGAACTCTGGTATTGGGTCGCCGGAGTGGATGTCGTCGCGCCTGCCAAGTCCGCCACCATCGTTGCCTTCGGCGATTCCATCACCGACGGAGCCACCTCCACGCCGAATACCAATAGCAGCTGGCCCAGCCAGCTGGCCGTGCGCCTCGCCGCCAACAAAGCCACCGCGAGCCTCGCCATCGTCAACGAAGGCATTTCCGGCAACCGCCTCCTCAATGACGGCGCCGGGGTCTCCGCGCTGGCGCGTTTCGACCGCGACGTCCTCAGCCAGCCGGGCGTGAGATGGCTGATCGTTCTCGAGGGTATCAATGACATTGGCCTCGGCAACCTGCCGGGCATTCCGCCGGCCGAGGCTCCCACCGTCGATGACTTGATCGCCGCCCACAAGCAGATCATCGAGCGCGCCCACATGCACGGCATCAAAGTCATCGGCGCCACGCTCACGCCCTACGTGGGCGCAGCCTACGCGACCGAGCACGGCGAAGCGATGCGCGAAGCAGTGAACGAATGGATTCGTACCAGCAAGGCCTACGATGCCGTCATCGATTTCGACAAGGTCGTGCAGGATCCTGCGAATCCGAAACAGATCCT
Organism: uncultured Acidobacteriota bacterium; assembly: GCA_963752925.1. Taxonomy (GTDB): domain Bacteria; phylum Acidobacteriota; class Terriglobia; order Acidiferrales; family UBA7541; genus Palsa-295. The sequence continues at coordinate 105,757 of CAVVZY010000011.1, forward strand.
GGCCTCGTTCAATATCCGCGACCACCTGCACCCCAACGACGCCGGCTACAAAGCCATGGCCGCCGCCGTCGACCTGGCCCTTTTCCAAACCAAATAAGCCGCGCCGTTGGCTTTCCTGGGATCGCCAATCTCCAGATTGGCGTTCTTGGTTCTGGCGCGGTCGGCATTCACCGTCCGCTTGAGGCATTCTTCGTAGGGGCACAATGTATCGTGCCCGGCAATGTTCCTTGGCGGCCCGTCGTCCATTCGCCTCGGCGCTCGGCGCACGTGGAGTGCGGTGGTTTCCCACCGCCCCGCCAATTCATCTCGGCGGGTCGCCGTCGCCGCGCTTCTTCAATTTCACTGCCAGATGAACGCGTGCCGCACGCCGTTCGCATCAGAGTAAAGTCCGGCCACCGCCCCATTCGTGTTGATGCTGCGCGGAATCGTCCCAAGGTTCGTGTTCGAAAGAGGGAACTGCGCGGCGTCGGGATCATCGAAACTTGTGAATGTGCCGTTCGGCTGGCGAAGATACCCGTGCCTCACCAGGTTCGCGTCTCGATATTCCCCAACGACCACGCCGCTGTCGTTGATGGCGTTGGCGAAGGACGTGTGCGCGCCCGACTGGGGCGGATCGAACACCGTGTACGTCCCATCCGCAGCGCGTATGACGCTGTGTGTCGTATTCACTCCGTTGATTACACCCACGTTGATGCCGCCCACAATCACGCCGTTCGCGTTGATCGCCACCGGTTCGGTGCCTTCGTTCGCGGCGGTTCCTGCTCCAGGCGCGTCGAAGGTCGTTATCGTGCCGTTCGCGTCGCGCAGAAAACCGTGGTGGACACTATTCGCGTCGGTGTACTCGCCCATGATTCCGCCGCTCGCATTGATCCCGTCGGCCCGCGCGCCCTGAATTCCGCTCGGAGTGCCGGTCGGATCGATCAGCGTAAACGTTCCATTCGCGGAGCGCACAAAAGCATGGTGCCGTTCAGGTCGATCACTGCTCCCGCGATCCCGCCGCCGTCGTTGATGCACAACGCGACGGAACCAATGGCACCGGGCGGGTCGAAACTCGTAAGACGTCCCGCCCGAGCTGCGAACGTAGCTGTGTTCAGTGACTTGCGCGTCGAAAATAGAAGCCGACCGTCTCCCAGACGCATTGATCCCACCACCTCAGTTCCCAGATTTTGCGCCGTGCCTGCGCCCGGAGCGTCAACAGTCGTTATCGTGCCCAAGGAATTTCTAATGAAGCCGTGAACCACGTCGGTTGGAGTCGATGAAGTACCCGCGATATCGTCCTTGGAGTTAACTCCAAATCCAAATGTTCCTTCGGGGCTCGTCGTGCCGGCTCCTGGCGCGTCAATGTTGGTGAATGTCGGAGGCGGTGGCCCCCGCCGGCGGTGATTGCAGACTGGAGCCTCCCCCGCAACCGACGATTTGCAGAGTCGAAAACCCGAGAAACGCGACGATTAGGAAAAACCCGCATCGATTGCGGACTGGAATGCTCCTTAGACGGCTGACCTCGTGGTCCACGGCCACCCTCCCAAGATCAAACTTCGACGGCCTCACGCGGGGACGCTTAGCGGGCGAGATTATACGATAAGTTACTCTTTCTGTATCACCCGGCGGTGGCAACTCGCGCAGCGCCTCGGTTTTGGTAGGGGCTACGCCCGACGCCTTGCATTTCCTGGGATCGCCAATCTCCTGATTGGCGTCGGCTGACGGGTCCCGCTCGGCGCCCCCTCAGAGTTGAGGCCTTCCGGCCCGTCTCGGTTCTTTTCACTCTTTACAAAATTCTTTACACAACCTCACTCTTGCACTCTCCCCGCTTTCCTCTAAGATGGTGCTGTGAATTTTGGAACGACATCGTCGAAAACGCAGGGCAGCGCCGATAACTTCGGCGGTGCGATACTTTCGCCCAAATTACTCGACACACCATGCCGAGTCATTTTCGTCGTAAGTCATAGAAAACAAATGAAAGCACACCCCGGGAAGCGTCACGCTTTTTCGAGGGGCTCAAGAGCGCATCAATGCACGACCTAGCCCATCTCGCGATCGAAACCGCGAAGCGCCGCGGCGCTTCCTACGCCGACGTCCGCGTGATGGACATTCGCCATCGCGATATTTCGACCAAGAACGGCGAAGTCGGCAATCTCTCGGAATCGGAATCGCTCGGCATCGGCATTCGCGTCATCGCCGGCGGCGCGTGGGGATTCTCCTCGACCGACCTGCTGACAAACGAAGGCGTGCAGGCTTGCGCCGCCGAAGCCGTCTCGATCGCCAAGGCCTCCGCTCTCGCAAAGCGTGAAGATGTTTCGCTCGCGCCCGAGAAATCCCACGTGGACACCTGGCAGAATCCGTTTCTCAAGGATCCGTTCCGCATTCCCGTCGAGCAGCAAATTGATCTGCTGCTCGCCGCGGATAAAGAGATGCGTCGCGTGAAGGGCGTCACCGTCGCCGAAGGCTCCATGTCCTTCCGCCGCATTGAGCAGCTGTTCGCCTCCAGCACCGGCTCCTCGATTCATCAGATCAAGATGCAATCCGGCGCGGGGATCGTAGCCACCAGTTTCGCGGGCAGCGAAATCCAGAAGCGGTCCTATCCCAATAGCTTCGGCGGCCAGCACATGCTGCAGGGCTACGAGCTGATCGAGTCGCTCGACCTCGTCGGCAACGCCGGCCGCATCGCCGAAGAGTCCGTCGCACTCCATTCCGCGGCGCAGTGTCCCGAGGGCCAGCAGACCATCATCCTCGGCAGCTCGCAACTCGGCTTGCAAATTCACGAGTCCATCGGCCATCCGATCGAACTCGACCGCGTCCTCGGCATGGAAGCGAACTTCGCGGGCATGAGCTTCCTCACCACCGAAAAGTTGCGCAAATTGAAATACGGTTCCGACATCGTCAACGTCGTCGCCGACGCGCGCCTCGAGCACGGTCCCGGACTCGGCACATTCGCCTACGACGACGAAGGGGTCCCCGCGCAGTGCACGCCGATTATCACGAACGGACTTTTCACCGGTTACCTAAGCAGTCGCGAAACCGCTTCATCCATCGGCGAGAAGCGTTCCGGTGGCACGATGCGCTGCGAAAGCTGGAACCGCCTGCCCATGATCCGCATGACCAATATCAGCATCAATCCGGGCACATGGAAATATGACGATCTGATCGCCGACACGGACGACGCGATTCTGATGGAAACGAATCGATCCTGGTCCATCGACGACAAGCGCTATCATTTTCAGTTTTCGACCGAAATCGGCTGGGAAATTAAGGGCGGGAAGCAGGGGCGGATGATCAAGAATCCCAGCTACAGCGGAATCACCACGGAATTCTGGAACAGCTGCGACGCTATTTGCTCGCGCGATTATTGGACGCTGTGGGGCACGCCCAACTGCGGCAAGGGCCAGCCCCAGCAGGTAATGGGCACGGGCCACGGAGCCTCCCCGGCGCGATTCCGCAACATTAAAGTCGGCGTCGCTTTCGCCAAGTAATCCAACGATCATGGCCAACAAGAACGCACAACTTTCGCTTGGGGAATTGGAACGCATCGCCCAGAAGATCCTCAAGCTGAGCGAAGCGGACGAAACCGAAGTGGACGTCAGCGCCGCAACCGACGCGCTTACGCGCTTCGCCAACAACACGATCCATCAGAATGTCGCCGAACATACGCTCGGCATCTCCGTCCGCGCCGTGGTCGATGGCCGCACCGCTCGCTCATCCACAAACAAGACAGACGACGAATCCCTTCGCCGCGTGGTGGCGTCCGCCGTCACCCTCGCGCGCCACCAACCCGAGAATCCCGATCTCCTGCCGCTGCTCGGCAAGCAGAAATATCAAAAGGTCTCGCGCTATTTTTCGGCCACCGCCGAAACCACGCCGCAGGACCGCGCCCGCGCCGTCACCCGCGTGTGCAAGATGGCGGACAAGAACAAGCAGACTGCTGCTGGAATTTTCGCGAGCGGCTCGTTGAATTCTGTGATGGCCAATTCGAGAGGTCTTTTCGCGCGCCACCAGCAGACCCGCTCGGAATTCTCCGTCACGATTCTTGAAGAGAATTCCTCCGGCTGGGCCAAGTCGAATTCGCCCGATATTCGCAAGCTCGATCCCGACGGAACTGGCCGAGCGGGCGGCGCGAACGGCGGCTGGCTCGCGCGCGCCCCGCGAAATTCCGGCGGGCCGCTACACTACGATCTTGAGGCCTTCGGCCGTCCTCGATCTGGTCGGTTTTCTTTTTTATGATTTCGCGGGCACCGCCGTCCTCGACAAGCGCTCCTGTCTGACGGGCCGCATGGGCAAAAAACTCTTCGGCGATAACATCACCATCTGGGACGACGCGTATCATCCCCTGCAAAGCGGCGCGCCATACGATGGCGAAGGCGTGCCACGACAGAAAGTACTGCTCGTCGATCGCGGCGTGCCGAAGAATCTGGTTTATTCTCGGGCGACCGCGAAGAAGATGAAGGCCAAGCCGACCGGACACGGCTTTTCGCTTCCCAATGAGTACGGCGAAGCGCCGATGAATCTGGTTTTATCGGGCGGCGATAAATCCACCGAGGAAATGATCCGCACCACGGAGCGCGGCATTCTGGTCACGCGTTTGTGGTATATCCGCGAAGTGGATCCCTACCAGAAGATCCTCACGGGAATGACGCGCGACGGAACGTTCCTGATCGAAAACGGCAACGTTTCCGGCGGCGTGCGGAATTTCCGCTTCAATCAGAGCATCATCGAAATGCTATCGAATGTCGAGATGCTGGGCCCATCAGTGCGCGCAGCCGGCGAAGAATCGTTCGAGATGGTCGTGCCGACCATGAAGGTCCGCGACTTCCACTTCAGCGAAGTGACGAAGTTCTAGAATTCCAGCTTCGCTCGCGTTTCTCCAAATCATTGCGATATAAGGACTTCGGAGAGGGCGTCGAAACGATGCGACGTGCGTCTTTTCACGCGGCCGCTGCGTAGTACTGATATGACGGGTTCGATCGCGAGTGTTTGGGAGGGGCGATTGGGAATCGACGCCGCCGTTCAGCAGCTTCGGCGCGGTGACCCGGGCGCGCTCGCCACGCTGATGGCGCGTTATCAGAATCGCATTTACCGCTACCTGCTTCGCCTGGTACGGCAGCCAGCCGACGCCGACGATCTGTTTCAGCAGACTTGGCTCCGCGTCGCGGAAAAAATCCGGAGCTTCGATACGTCTCGCAATTTCGATGCGTGGCTTTTCACGCTGGCGAGGAATCTGGCGTTCGATCACCTGCGGCGAGTCCGGCCGCGCAGCCTCGACGAGCCGGTCGGCGGCGATTCGCCGGACGATACGATGGCTTCGCGGCTCGCTTCGGGCGATCCCGGGCCATTCGAGCTGCTGCTGACGACCGAGCGCGCGAGCCGGTTGGCCGGAGCACTCGAAAATCTGCCGGTGACGTATCGCGAGGTGCTCACATTGCGCTTTGAGGAAGAGATGAAACTGGAAGAGATTGCGCTCGTGCTGGCGGCGCCGCTTTCGACGGTCAAGTCGCGCCTTCGCCGGTCGCTCGAACAGCTGCGCGAGACGCTTGAAGCGGGCGATGCCGGCAAGGTGCGCGCATGAGCCGCCCGGACGAGCACGCTGAAATCCGCGCGCAGCTGGCGCAGTTGGTTGCGGGCGCGCTCGATGCAGACGCCGAGGCGCTCATCGCGCGTCACACTGCGGCTTGTCCGAGCTGCGCCGCCGAGCTCGAGCGCTGGCAGCTGATCACCGGCGGACTCCGCCGATTGCGCACGCCGCAACCGTCGCCGGCGCTTTTCGAGCGCGCTCGCGCAGTGGCGGCCGCGCAGCTCACCGTGCAAGCCGAGCAGCGCCAGAACCGAATGATGCTGGTCCCGCTGATCGTTTTTTCATGGGTGGTGACGGTCGCAGGATGGCCGGTCTTTCGCTTCGCAACCGGCGGGCTGCTTTCGCTGCTGGACATCCATTTTCGCCAGATATGGCTGCTCTTCGCGGTTCTTTTCAGCACTTACGTGGCTGGCGGGCGGCAGCGCCGCGGTGCTTCTTTCGCTGCGCCGCCAGCATGAACGGAGGCTCGCATGAACGATTCTCGAAACAAGACATCCGTAATTCCGAAGTTCGTCTACGCGCTCGCGGGCGTCGTGTATGTGGCGGGATATCTGGCGATGAGGTACGCCGCGATTCCCAGCGATCCGAAAAGCGTGGATTGGCCCGAGGGCGGAAAGGTTTTGCTGAGTCTTTTCATTCCGCTCATCATCGTCGGTTACATTCTTTTGATCGGTTACGTCTATGGCGACGCCAAGCGCCGTCTTATGCGAGCCTGGTTGTGGACCTTGCTCGCAATTTTCATTCCCAACGCGATCGGTATCATTCTGTACTTCCTCCTCCGCGATCCGATGCCGTTTTACTGCTCAAAATGCGGTGCGTCGGTAAAGTCGGCGTATACGTTTTGTCCAAATTGCGCCGCGTCCTTGCGGCCCACGTGTTCGCAATGCGGACGCGGCATCGAGCGCGGCTGGGCGCACTGCCCGCAATGCGGTGCAGCCGTAACCGGTGAGAAGAGCGCAGCTCCTCAGGCTGGTTCGCCGACTTCGCAGCCGCTTTAGAGGGAACGGATTAGAGGGATTTGTGCGACAGAAGGGAAGACCGATCGCGCCGTTAGTCGGTGAATTGCAAACTCGAAATCGCCCGGGCAATGACGTTTTCCTGGATCTGCACCAGATCATTGTCCGCGCGGGTCATGCCGAAAATGGTGTAGAGCTTCGCGCCGCGCGGCACGAGCACGACCACACCGGACCAGTCGTGCTGGTCCACGCTCCCACGAAACGTATGTTCCGTTGCCGCCGCGCCGGACACCGTGATCTGTTTTTCGTCCATTGGCCGAAAATTCTCCATCACATCGCGCAGGCGGCGCTCCGTCGTGTCCATTGCGGTCGCCAGTGATTTTCCAGCCGGCTCCTGGCCGATCAGAAGATAGGTCGTGTCATCGCCCGTGCCCATCGCGGTTATCGCGCCCGGAAGCACCGCCGGCGCCGTCGCGATCACGTCCCAGGTCGGCGGCTTGTACATGTGGAAGCGATAGGTTTCATTCGTGTAGGTGTTGCCGTTGACGGATTCGCGAATCGGCTCCGGCGCGGGTGGCTTGGGCGGCGCGACGCTTGCAACGGGAACTGCCGCTGCAGCCGGCGGCGTCGATTTGGCGACCGGTGCCGCGGCTGGCGTGGCCATTCTTGCAACCGGACCAGGAGCCGGCGCAGGCGAAGCAATCTTTGCGGTTTTGGTTGGCGCGGCTGGCGGCGCGGCCTTGGCGACCGGCTCGGCAGTAGCCCCAGCCATTGCCGGCAGCGGCGGCGCGGAGGCGGCCTTCACGGATTCGGATTTCGGTTTTTCAGCGGACGAGGTTTTTTCGGCGGCTGGCTCGGGACTTCTTTCCGCGCCAACTTTGGGCGCGTCCGACATCGCGATCGAGACGACCTGGTCCTTCTGCACGACCGCGAAACCGTAGCTGGTTTTCACCTTGAACGAGTTTTCTTCGAAGCCGACGATGGTGCCGGAAATCTTCGAGCCGTCCTTGAGTTTCAGATCATCGGCGCGTAACTGTCGCGGAGCGAGCAGCACGGCGGACATCGTGACGCACATCGGCAAGACCAGCGCGGCAGTTCCAAGGAGTGAAATTCCCCGCTTCATGTAGTTCAGTATGGGTGCCGGCTATCTGCGCGGCAAGCTTCTCGGCCGCGGTGTTGCCGGGTTAGTCAGCATCAGCGTTTGCGGCTGGGACGAGCAGGGGAGCGGCGCGCCTTCGACTTACTTTTCGAGGATTGCTTCGGCGCCGGTCTGGTTTTCGCCTGCATGGCACGCAGTTCGCGCAGCAGTTCCTCGAATTCGGTTTCGAGCACCTGGAATTCCGCGGCGGCGCCGCCTAGGCTGTTGAGACGTCCCATGGCTTGCAGGTTGCGCGCCGTGCCCACTGCCTTGTGCGCTCCGACCAATGCAAGCGAACCCTTCAGCGCGTGCGCGGCCGTGCCGAGACTCTCGGCGTCGCCTTGCGATACCGCGCGGCCGATGGCGGAGAGCTTCTCCGGGGCATCCGCCAGGAATGTCTTCAGGAGCGACTGAGCGATTCTCTGGTTGCCGCCGGTCACACGGTCGAGGTGCGCGGCCAGGTCTCCAGGAGTCCGTTCGGGCGCGGCGGAATCCGCCGGCTCGAGGAAGGATGGCTGCCTGCGCGACAACGCTGCGAGCACGCTGAAAAGCTCCGCCATGCGAATTGGCTTGGAGAAAAACGCGTCCATGCCGGCCGCCAGGCATCGCTGTTCATCCTCTTGCGTGTTGTTTCCGGAAATTCCAATAATGATGGGGCGCTTTTCGCCGGCAACTGCCGCCTGCAGAATCGCGCGAGTGGCTTCGAGCCCGCTCATGCCGGGCATTTCTTCGTCCATCAATACGATTTCAAATCTGTCTTTTGCGAGCGCATCCAGCGCCTCGCGCCCGTCGAGCACAGCGGTGACGGAGTGCCCGCTGTGACGCAAGAGTTCCGTCAGTAGCTCGCGGCTGCCGGCGTCGTCATCGGCTATGAGGATACGCATGGTTGATCCGCCCGGCTGCGGCAAACGAGACAGCCCGCGGTAGGTCTGCCCCAACAGGATCAACTGGCCGCGCTGTTGCCGCAAGGTATTTTGTGAGGGGGTGAGTTTGAGGTGTAACCGCGCAAAAGCGTCACGGGAATCAGCGGTCGAGAAATGCGCGGAGGCGGGCGTGGCCGGCGCGGCTGACGGGGAGCTGCGTTCCGCCGGCGAGTACAGCGACGTGGGTGTCCTTGCCGAACGGTTCGATCTTGACGACGCGTTCGAGATTGACGATGTAGGAGCGGTGAATGCGGAGAAACCGCGACGGGTCGAGCGCGGCTTCCAGACTGGAGATGGTCTGCTGCTTCAGGTGCTTCTTGCCGCCCGAGACGAGAGCGACGTAGTCGTCTTGTGCTTCCGCGTAGTCGAGTTTTGCAACCGGGATGATGAAGACGCTCGTGCCGTCGCGAACCGGGATGCGATCCAGATACTGCGAGGGCGGCCGCGCGCTGGCCGCAAGCTCCATGGCGGGGAGCGGCGCCGTATGCAATTTGCCGGAGAGCCGTTCCTTGGCGCGCTCCAGCGCCGCATTAAAACGCTCGGCGCCGATGGGTTTCAGCAGGTAGTCCACGGCGTGAACTTCAAAAGCGCGGATGGCGAACGCGTCGTAAGCCGTGACGAAGACGACGGCCCGATTGGCGCCGATGAGCTCGAGAACTTCGAAGCCGTCGAGTTTTGGCATCTGAATGTCGAGAAACAGGAGATCGGGCTCGAGTTCCGCCGCGCATTTCACGGCTTCGAAACCATTCGCGCATTCGGCGACGATTTCGATTTCCGGGTGCGCGGAAAGAAATTCACGAAGCACCTGGCGGGCCAGGTCTTCGTCGTCCACGATCAGCGTTCGGATTTTCTTGCTTGTGTCAGAGGTCACGGTACGCGCTCCTTGGATTCGGCCGGCAAACTGATCGCGACGCGGAAACAAGATCCGTCAACGCTGGTGGCGAACTTTGCCCGGTTGCCGTAGCGCGCTTCGAGGCGCTGGCGGACGTTCGCGAGTCCCACACCGCTCTTGCGGCGCGGCGGCGCCTCGGGGTCGAAAAGGTTCTCGACGACGATCGAAAGCTCGCCATCGCGGCGTTCGGCCGCAAGCCTGATCCATCCACCCTCGACGAGGTTGGCGATTCCGTGCCCAACGGCATTTTCCACCAGCGGCTGAAGCAGCAGCGGCGGCACCTGCGCGTCGAGAGCTTGCGGGTCAATCTTTTCTTCCATCTGCAGGCGCGCGCCGTAGCGGATCTTCTCCACCGCTAGAAAAGCGTGGATGAGCGAAATTTCTTCCTCCAGCGGAATCGCGGCCTTTTCGCCGAGACCCAGAGTGCGCCTCAGGAAGTCGCCCAGCAGGATGCACATTTCGCGGGCCTTGGGCGCGTCCGAAGTGGTCAAAGCGCTGATGGAGTTCAAGCTGTTGAAGAGGAAGTGCGGATTGACCTGCGCCTTGAGCGCTCGCAATTCCGCTTCGCGCGCGAGGACGCTTGCTTGCATCACGCGCGCCTCTGCCTCGCGCGAGGCTTCCACCGCCAGCAGCACGTAGTGAAATCCAACCGCGAGGAGATAGAGAAGGACGCCGGTCCCGAACAGGAGAGGAAAATCCTTCGTGAGTCGCGTGTCGATTCCGCGATAGTCGTCCAGACTCGCGAGCATGCGCCCCAGAATTCTGGCGGCGAACAACCACAGCCCGCTCGCCACCAGCGCCCCCGCTACGTGCGTGAACAGGAAACGCGACAGACCGGATTGCTCGAGAGGCGTGGCCTGGCACGGATACCACGCCGCGAGACACACGAATGCGTACAAAAGGCATAGGACGAACGCGACGGTGGTGGCTTCGAGCCACGACAAGCCGCCCGGGACAGCCAGAAGGTAAGTGAGCATCCCCGCGAGGGGAATCCAGCCCAGGAGGTAGAGGAGCAGCCGGCGGAGTTGGGCGAGAATGGGATGCATAGGAGCGGCTAATTCTTGATGTTCATGCCCCCGAAAATTGCGACACCCTTGATGATTAGTTTCTTCGGTGGCGGTACAGCCGCGCCGCCGCCGGTTGACGCGCCGGCGCTTGGAATCTCGGGATGGCGCGTCCGGTCGCCGCAACCTCCGAAGATTCCAACGGTCTCCATGACGACTTCCCAGTTCGGGGGAATTCGAATATCGCCGCCGCCGAAAATGGTAACGACTTCGATCTCCACGCTATTGCCCAACATGTCCGCTTCCCGCAGGTCAATATCGAAGCCGCCGAAGATGCTCACGATTTCGCCGCCAACGAAATTCTTCGCGACGATGCGCCGCTTGCCGCCCCAAAAAATATTGACCTCGTTCAACCGTGGCGCCGAAGTTTCGGACGAACGGCTCCTGTCGTCCCATCCGCGGTGAATGTTGTCGCTCATTTCATCCATGCGCCGATGAAATTCGCTCCACGGTTTTGCTCCGTGCCAGCCTGGACCCGGGCCGGGGCCCGCTGCGAAATTTGAGTGCGTCTGGGGCGGGGCCCAGTTGGGGGGCACGCCGCTCGGCGCGCCGACAGGGGGCGCGTAGTTGGGCGCGGCGGTGCCAGAATCGCTGCTCGACGCGCCAGCGCCGGGATTTCCTCCCGGCGCGGCAGTGGTCTCCGGCGCTGTCCAGGGCGGCGGCGTTCCGGGCGGGGATCCGGGCGGAGGTCCGGGAGGCGGCCCAGGCGGAAAGTCAGGTGGAGACCCCGGCATGGGAGGAACGTCCCAGCGATTCCGGTTCTCGTATCTGTGCAAGATCAAGAGGATGCCCGCGCAAATCAGGAAAACCGGCCATACCACTTCGACGCGGATGTGGCTGAGTCCGAGCTCCTGTAACTGAAAGGAAATGCCGAGCAAAATCAGAAAACCGCCCCAAAACCAGCCGGTTGTACCGCGATGCCGCGAGAGTCTATTCGCACCGAAGTAGATCAGCAGGAGCGGCCAGAATTTAAAGACCGCATTGGCCCCGACGATTCCGATCTGATCCAGCAACAAAATGACACCCAGCCCGAGGATCACCACTCCGACGATGAAATGGCGGTTCGAGTGCCTGGGATACATCACTGCGTTACTCTCCCTCGCGCAGGCCGCGGCGTGCGGCCGAGCGGTTTGCGGGCTTCAGCGCCAACACGATGCCAAGCCCCAGCACCACGAGCAGAAGCGGCCAGAATTGGGAGGCGTTCGCCAATTCCGGTGCGTTGAGGTTAGCGGCCAACAGATCCCACGCCGCCTGAGCGATCATCACGGCAGGCCACAGGTTCCGTGGATTCAGGTTTCCGTAACCGAGCATGCCCAATTGAAACACACTTCCGATGAAAATTAGCGCGGCGGCCGGCAGCAGAAGTGCTGCTCGAAGAAACGGCCTACCGGAAACGAACTGGGGTTTCGCATCCGTCATTGCCATCGCCTCCTGCGTGAATTCAGGATTGAACATGGCGAGAGATTATCGGCAATGGGTGGAGGCGTCGCGCCCTTTTCGGCGAATTGCGGCGATTTACCGGCGAACGACGCCGGCGCAGGGGCCACCCGGCGACGGCACCGTCGGGTTACCGGCAGCCGGACCCGTTCGCGGGGCAGGTGTAGGAGGTCGCGATACGGGCGTTGTGGACCGCGAGAAACGTATGGAACCCGGTGTTCACGGCGGCTCCGACGATCCAGCCATTGCGGAGCCTCCCGTTTCGCTCGGAGATGGTTTTTGCGTGGTGTTGCATCAGGATCTGGGCGGCGGTGATTGACATAGCGATGCCGTACATCCTGGGGCGATCCGGATGTGGTCCGAAGAGCGGATTCAATTCGTGGGCCCCGGGGTGGCTCCGAAGAGCCCATTGAGTGGTTTCCGCATCGGCCACCGTGGCCGCAATCTGTACCGCTGCAAGAAACCAGAACCGGCGATCAGGATGTCCGGACGTGGCGCGTATGAGTTCGGGCTGCGATTGTTCTTGGATGTTGGCTTGGGTTGGAGGATGAATTTCGGTCTGTGCTTTAGCTGGTGCGACCGGGAGGATGAGCAAGAATGCTACGAGTGCGAATGCGTTTTTCATGTTGGGGTCCCTTGGAATAGTGGTCTTCTGAGGATTGTTCAAGTGCGGTCAGTCCACGGGGCAAACGCCCCGCAGCTGAGTCGATCCACGAAATTGGTTGGGCGGTTCGGATGCACGAAGTTAGTTGCGGAGCGGGGAAGCGCGGTGCGATTGGGCCGCGAATCAAAGCGACATTCCGAGCCAAAAGGCCGCGATCACCACGCCTCCGGCCAGAAGCAGGAAACGCATCCATTTCTTGCGCACCGCGACCACAAGGATTCCCATCGCGCAGAGGACAAAGAGCAGTTCGGGCCAAAAGAGGCGGGAGCTGAAGCTGTCGGTCCACTGGCCCGCGTCCTCGCGGAGCCAGACGGTCGCGACCGAAGAGGTGGCGGCGAGCGAGACGGCGATCAGGCCCCCAAGAGCCATTCCCTTCGCCCACTCGGGTATGACCCAGGCCTTTTTTGCGTCGCGCCAATCGAGCCACGTCTGCGCGACAACCACGCCTACCAATATCAAGACGAATAGCGCCAAGTCCCCTCCCAAGAGCCCGTCGCTACCGGATGGGTTTCCGGCAACACAAAGGCAAGCGCAATCTGTTTACCAAAGGCCCTCGAAGGGAGGGGGCTGGCAGTGATCGTTATGTGGCGTCCACACAAGGAGTTGGTGCCCTTGCGCGGAGAGCTATGACGGGCTGCGCCGACTTTGTCGAATTTTAGTGCGCGCCGATGGACCATCTAAGAAGGAATTTTCATCATCGCGGCGAATCGTGCGGAGTAACAGGACCAGTACTGGAACTGGGTCGCGCGTTGCGGTTCTCACAACCTCGTTGATGCCGTCAAACGGACCTGATCGGCGAATCTGTTAGGATGATCGAGCACATGCGAGCTCCCTGGATCATCGCGCATCGAGGCGCCTCGGGTCACGCCCCGGAGAACACGATGGCGGCGTTCGAGCGGGCCGTCGCGCTGGGCGCGCAATTCATCGAGACCGATTTGCATTTGACCCGCGATGCCAGGTTCGTCGCGATCCATGATAAGACTCTCGAGCGCACGACAAATGGCAAGGGGGCGGTGCGGGACTTTACGCTGGCCGAGTTGCGTGAACTCGACGCTGGGATGTGGTTCGACCGGCAGTTCATGGGCCAGCGCATTCCGACGCTCGAGGAAATTCTGGAGTTTGGTCGGCAGCACGACGTGGTGTTTCTATCTGGAAATCAAGTACGACTCCGCATGGGGCATGCATCACGCGCTGGCGGCCGCGCTGGGCGGGGCGGGGAATGCCGCGCGCACGATCGTGATTTCGTTCGATCCGTCCACTCTGACGGCGCTGCGGCGGCTCGACGCGTCCATCATGATGGGGCTGCTGGTCGAGGGCGAAAACCGGGACTTCGTAAAATCGGCGCTCGACGTGGGGGCGAGGCAGCTCTGCCCGCGCGCGGATCTGATCACGCGCGAGCTGGTGGATCAGGCGCACCGCTCGGACCTGCACGTGGTCACATGGACCGTGAACGAGGCGGCCAAAATGAATTCCGCCATTAACGCCGGCGTGGATGGAATCATGACCGATCTCCCCGATCGGCTGCGGGCAACAATCGAGGACAAACAACCCCAGACCTGAGCGCGGAAATTTTCCATTTTTTGGTCGGCAACTGCAGCATGGCCTTTGCTCCCTTAAGCAGCGTGGAAGCTGCATCGATACCAACCCTAACTATTGGCATGCGTTAATGTTCCTCGGGGTATAATCCAGCCCCAAATGGCGCTGACCTCCGGCACTCGCTTGGGCCCTACGAATTCTCGCTGCTATTGGAGCGGGTGGGATGGGGAGGTTTATCGGGCCCGCGATCGAAACTTAAGCGCGACGTGGCGATCAAGGTCTTACCCTGTTTGTTTCAAGCGATCCCGACCGCCTGCGGCGGTTCGAGCAGGAAGCGCGGGCGGCGGCCGCGCTGAATCATCCCAACATTCTGGCGGTATTTCAGATGGGGACTCACGAAGGCGCGCCCTACCTAGTTTCGGAGCTGCTCGAGGGCGGCACGCTCCGCGAGCAATTGAAGCGCGGGCCCATGCCTCTCCGCAAGGCGATTGATTGCGGAACTCAGATGCGCGCGGCCTGGCTGCCGCACATGAAAAAGGGATCGTACACCGCGACTTGAAGCCAGAGAACCTGTTCGTAACGAAAGACGGCCGCGTGAAGATTCTCGATTTCGGCTTGGCCAAGCTCACGCAGCCCGAATGGGCACCCGACAGCCATGCGCCCACCGTCAGCATAGTGACCGAGCCGGGCGCGGTGATGGGAACGGTCGGTTACATGTCCCCGGAACAAGTGAGGGGAAGAACCACCGACCCTCGCGCCGATATTTTCGCTTTCGGCGTGATTCTGTACGAGATGCTAACGGGGAAGCGCGCGTTCCAGAAACCAACTTCAGCGGAGACGATGACCGCCATCCTGAACGAGGACCCGCCGAGTATTTCTCAACTCGCGCCGGGGCTGCCTCCCGCCTTGCCGAGAGTGGTGCAGCGTTGTCTGGAGAAGGATCCCGAGCAGCGGTTTCATTCGGCCTCGGACCTGGCCTTCGCGCTGGAAGCTCTATCCGATTCCAGCGGCACCGGAGCCACGGCAGTCGCGCGACCAGCCACACGCCGAGTCTGGCTGCCGACCGCTGCTTTGATTCTCGTCCTCCTCGGCGGTGCGATCGGCACCTATTTTTACTTTCACCGGGCACCCGTCCTCACCGAGAAGGACTCCGTCGTCATCGCCGACTTCACCAACACCACGGGAGATCCGGTCTTTGACGGCGCGCTGCGACAGGGTCTTTCCGTGCAGCTCGAACAAACCCCGTTCTTGAGTCTGGTCTCCGGCGACCGTATCAATCAAACATTGAGGCTAGTGGAGAAGCCGCCAGGAACGCGGCTGACGCCGGATGTGGCGCGCGAAGTGTGCCAGCGCGTCAATGCAACAGCAGTCATTCAGGGCTCGATCGCAGCGCTTGGCACTCAATACGTCATCGGGTTGAACGCGCAAAATTGCCACACCGGCGACACCCTCGCAGAAGCGCAGGTGACGGCTGACAGTAAGGAAAAGGTTCTCGCAGCTCTCGGGAGCGCCACATCCGAGCTGCGCGCGAAGCTAGGGGAATCAGCTGCGTCGCTCAAGACATTCGACGCGCCGTTTGATCAAGCCATTACCACCTCATCTCTGGACGCGTTGCAGGCCTACACCCGCGGCACTGACGCGCTGTTGAATGGCAACCTCCCGTCGGCGATTTCCTTCTTACAGCGCGCCGTGACGCTCGATCCAAATTTTGTCACGGCATTCTCAGTTCAAGGGACGACCTACAGCATGGCAGGCGAGAGTGCCCTGGGCGCAGAAAGAATCGTAAAGGCATACAGCCTGCGGGAAAGAGTCAGCGAGCGCGAGCAATTCTCGATCGCCTCGAATTACGCGATCGTGGTCACAGGAAACGCGGACGAGGCGGTTCGGATCTCGGAGCAGTGGACCAAAGTCTTCCCGCGCGACGCCCCCGCCTATATCTCCCTTTACGCCTCGTACTATTTTGCCGGCCGGTTGGATCAGGCGCTCCCGGCGGCCCAGGAAGCCCTTCGTCTTGATCCCACGCCGTATGCTTTTTACCAAGTGCCGCGGACGCAGTTGATGCTCGGACGGCTGGATAACGCACGCACCGCGATCCAACAGGCTGAAGCGAACCACGTCGATCCCGTCGCGTTCCGTCAACTTTCCTATTTTCTGGCCTTTCTGTATGGTGACGCTGTGGCTATGGAACAGCTCGCTGCAAGTCCATGGGTGACTGCCTTGCCGGGAGAGGCTGCGGCGGATCAGGCGAATACCGCCGCCTACCACGGTCAGCTTACCCGCAGTCGAGATTTCATGAAGCGCGCAATCGCCTCGGCGAAGCAGCAGGAAGGTGGTCCAGCCGCAACCTACGAAGTGTGCGGCGCACTAACCGAGGCGCTGCTTGGCAATCTTCCAGAAGCAAGAAGAGCGGCGGAGGACGCGAGCAAGTCTCACACCGGAGGATCAGACGAAGGCAACATAGCCCTTACTCTGGCACTCGCTGGCGATTTCAAGCAGGCTCAGAAACTTGCCGACGATCTGAAGAAACGGTCTCCGGCGGCTACTTATCTTCGCTTCGGAATGGTCCCGGCGATTCAAGCCACTGTGGCACTCCAACAAAACAAGCCAGATGATGCGCTCAAGGCTTTGCGGGCAATCTCGTCCCGTGAATTGGTGCCTGCAGGAATTACGCCTCAGGCTCTTCCTTTCATGGTTCCGGTTTATATCAGGGGCCAGGCGTATCTGGCGGCGCATCAGGGTGCGAACGCCGCTGCCGACTTTCAACTGATTCTCGATCATCCCGGCTTCGTTCTGAATTCCATCACGGCTGCACTCGCGCATCTCGGCCTTGGCCGCGCATATGCGCTCGATGGCGACACTACCAAGGCCCGCGCCGCGTATCAGGATTTCTTCGCGCTGTGGAAGGACGCCGACCCCGACATCCCCATCCTCAAGCAGGCCAAAGCCGAATACGCGAAGCTTCATTAGTTCCGAGGCAGCCTACAGGAGCGAGCTCGGGTAGCCCCTCGAACTGTCGGTGCCTGACTAGTCTTAACTGGTGCCAAAACGCCGTAAAGAACCGTTCCGGAGCGTTCCGGGGCTATGCGGCGCCAAGCGCGGCGAAAAGCTTGGCGAACTGTGCGAGCGGGAGCTGTTCAGCGCGGGCGTCGGAGCGCAGGCCGCAGGATGCGAGCGCGTTGTGGATGCCCTGGTCCGAGGCGATGGTGAGCAGATTGTTGCGCAGCGTCTTGCGCTTATGGCCAAAGCACAGCTGGATGAATTTGAGGAACTTCGCTTCATCCGCGATGCCCAAGGACGCGCCTTCCCCCGGCAGCGCCATTCGCACCAGCGCGGAAGTGACTTTCGGAGGCGGGCGAAAAGCGCCCGGCGGGATTTTCAGCGCGAGCTCGGGTCGCGCGTAGAACTGGCACGCGGCGGAAAGATATCCGTATTCGCGGCGCCCGGGGCGAGCCACGATTCGCGCGGCGACTTCGAATTGCATCATCACGTGAATCGAAAGGATCTGGTTCGCGCAGCCAAACAGCTGGTGGAGAATCGGCGAGGTGATGTAGTAGGGCAGATTCCCGTAAACGCGGAATTTTCCGCCGGCCAATTTCGCGAGATCGAGCTCGAGGACGTCGCCTGCGACGATTTCAACGCCCGGCCATTCGTCGGGCCGGGCGCGGACGGCTTCCTGCAAGTTTGCGGCAAGGCGCGGGTCGGCCTCGATGGCGATCACGCGACGGCCTTTTGCGGCGAGGAGACGGGTCATTTCGCCGTGGCCGGCGCCGATCTCGATCCACAGGTCATCCGCGCCGAGCGGCAGAGTGTTCAGGATGCGTTTCTGCCAGCCCGGACCGCTGAGGAAATGCTGGCCCAGTTTCTGTCGCGGCATAGGGAGTCCGAGTGTAACAACGCACCACTGAGCGCGGTAGCAGTAACAAACTCAGTATGCGCCCCGGAGATTGGCTTGACGGATGCGGAGGCGTCCGTTACCGTTTTCATTCCGGCAAAAAAACCATGAAAATTCTGTTCGTCGCCTCGGAAGGACTTCCGTACTCGAAGACCGGCGGGCTCGCGGACGTCATCGAAGGCCTGCCCCGGGCGCTGCAGGCTGCAGGACACGAAGTGGTCGTCCTGTTGCCGCGCTATCACGGCAACAAGATCGCGTCCGTGCTGGTTTCGAGCGTCAGCGTGGCGCTGGGCGACAAAATGCGGTTTCCGGCGATCGGCGAAGGCGCGCCGGTCAAGGGCGTGCGCTATTTCTTCGTGGACGATCCCGCGTACTTCGATCGCGCGCAGCTCTACGGCGACAAGACCGGCGACTATCCTGACAACGCGGAGCGCTATGCCGAGTTTTCGCGCGTGGCGATCGAGTTCATGAAGCGCGTGTGGCTGCCGGACGTGGTTCATTGCCACGATTGGCAATCGGCGCTGGTACCGCTGCTGCTGCGGACGCAGCACGCGAACGATCCGGTGGTGCGGTCGCTGCCGGTGGTCTTGACGGTTCACAACCTGGGCTATCAGGGCCTGTTTCCTCCCGCAGCGATGAAGAGCATCGGACTGCCCGACACGCTTTACACCATGGACGCGCTCGAATTCTACGGCAAGGTCAACTTCCTGAAGGGCGGGCTGATCTTCGCGGACTTTCTGACCACGGTGAGCCGGCGCTATGCGAAGGAAATTCAGACTCCGGAATTCGGCTGCGGGCTTGAAGGAGTGATACGCAATCGCGCCGACCGGCTGGTGGGGATTTTGAATGGAGTGGACTACGGCGTCTGGAGTCCCGAAGCGGACCCGCTGATTGCGCAAAACTATTCGGTTCACAATCTCGACGGCAAGAAGGCCTGCAAGAAGGACCTTCTCGCGGCGTTCCGGCTGCCCGAGGAAAATATGGACCGGCCGCTGATCGGGATCGTCTCGAGATTCGTGGATCAGAAAGGCTTCGATCTGATCGCAGAGATTGCGGGCGACCTGGCAAAGGAGAATCTCGCCGTGGTCGCGCTCGGCGCCGGCCAGCCGGAATATGAAAAGCTCTTCAAAGGGCTTGCCGACAAATATTCGGCGCGCGTGAGCGTGAAAATCGGGTACGATAACACGCTCGCACACAAGATCGAGGCGGGGGCGGACATGTTCTTGATGCCGTCCCGTTACGAGCCGTGCGGGTTGAATCAGATATACAGCCTGCGTTACGGCACCGTTCCAGTGGTGCGCGCAACGGGAGGGCTGGATGACACGATTCAGAATTTCGCAGTGAAGACTCAGCAGGGAACGGGTTTCAAGTTCGACGAGTACGACGGGGGAGCGCTGCTCGGATGCATTCGCGCGGCGCTGAAGGCGTACCGGGACCCGAAGGTGTGGCACACCATACAGGCGAACGGCATGGCCAAGGATTTTTCCTGGAAGGCCTCGGCGGCCGCTTATGTCACGCTGTATGAGGCCGCTAAGAGGGCTCGAATCCCGCGGGTTGCTGGATCATCTAAATAGAGGCGCGTGGAACGGCTTTGTGCCGGGAACCCGCCACAAGAGGAAATCATGTCAGACATTCTACAAGCCGTAACGGACGCGAGCTTTGAAGCGGACGTGATCGAAGCCAGCAAGACCCAGCCGGTGATGGTGGATTTTTGGGCCGATTGGTGCCGCCCGTGCCACATGCTGACGCCCACGGTCGAAGAGATCGCGCGGGAACAAGCCGGCAAGCTCAAGGTCGTGAAGCTCAACGTGGATGAGAATATGAACGTGGCTGGAAAATTCAGCATCCGCGGCATCCCCACGCTGCTGGTTTTCAAGGGCGGGCAGGTGGCTGACCAGATCGTCGGCGCGCAATCGAAAGAGCAGATCACCAAGATCATCGAGCGCCACACTTCCTAGGCGCGACCTCGCTCGAATTGGATATCGAATTCGCGGCTTTTCGTACGGGCCGGCGACTGGGTGGCGCGCCCAATCGGTGCAACAAGGGGGCAGTTGCTGTGAACACCGGCGAGCCCAACGCGCCATCGGCCGCAACGACCGCGGGACCGAAGACGTGCCCTGTGTGCGGCACGAACTTCGGGTGCATGGCCGGACAGGGAACCTGCTGGTGCGCGGAGGTGAAGCTCAGCAGCGAGGCGACCGCCAGTCTGCGAGCGCGCTTCGCGGATTGCCTGTGCCCGCGCTGCCTGTCCCTTGCGGCCGGACGCTAGTTCCGGCAAGAGGGCGCAAACAACCCTCCGAAGATCCTCCAAGCTAGCTGGGCAGAGACGCATCCTCACCGTGAATCACCTCCTCAGCGACGGCCGGCGGCGGTGCCATTGGGCGCGAAGCCCGTTGATGATCGAGTACCACGATACGGAGTGGGGCGTGCCGCTGCACGATGATCGCGGCCTGTTTGAATTCTTGATTCTCGAGGGCGCGCAGGCCGGGCTCAGCTGGGAAACGATTCTCCGCAAGCGCGAGAATTATCAGCGGGCTTTCGACCGGTTCGATGCCGCGAAAATCGCCCGGTTCGATGAACGCAAAGTTCGCAAGCTGCTTGCCGATGCGGGGATTGTTCGCAATCGGCTGAAGATTACGTCGGCGGTAACGAATGCCCGGGCATTCCTCGCCGTTCAGTCGGAGTTCGGCAGCTTCGACCGCTACGTCTGGTTCTTTGTGGGCGGTAAGCCGAAGAAGAATTCCTGGCGGAAATCGTGGCAAGTCCCGTGCCGCTCATCGGAGTCGGATGCCCTGAGCAAGGACCTGAAGAAGCGCGGATTTCGATTCGTCGGCTCCACGATCTGCTACGCCTTCATGCAGGCTACCGGGATGGTGAACGACCACGCTGCGGACTGCTTCCGGCGCAACCAAGCTCGATCTGCAAGGTAGCTCGTTTCCAATGCTGCGTTTGCGGCCGAACTGGGTTGGCTGTCTGCTTGCCCGGCGAGTTGTTCTTACACGGACCAGTGCTCGTCGTTGCGAACGAAGATGCTGTGCGGTTTCGGTAAAAGCTGAGAGGAACGCTGTAGCGGCGCAACAAGCGGCGGAGCAGGCGGAAATAGCCGCGGGCGTCTTCGGTGGGGAAAAACTCGGTGAGCAGGACTTTGCGGGTGGCGTCGTCTAGGAAGATGAGCAGGGTGAACTAAGGGGTTGCGATCTTACAGTTAGCGGTGGAGGTTGGTGTAGAGCAGAAGCATCTCGCTATCGCGAGCGAGGGTGAGAAGGCGCTGACGATGAGAGGGGGTAAGACGCTTGCGGGGTGAGCGGAGACGTTGCTGCGCAGCAGGCGACGCAGGGTCTCGAGGCAGAGGGAGAGGCCTTCGACCTCGCGAAGCTTTTCGCAGAGATGATGGTCGTTGAAGCCGGCGTAGCGAGGTGAGTGCCAGATCGAGGATGCGAGCGAGATCCCACTTGACAACCGGAGAGGGAGCCGCCATGTTAGTTAACTTTACTCTTGGGGCGGGTTCGCTCCGGGGGGCTTGCGCGTAACGGGAGAGCGACTTGAAGGTTCGTGTCTGTTTCCACGACAGGTGTTTCGACGGGGCCGCGTCCGCGGCGATTTTTTCCCGCTTTTACCACGAGCGCATCAACCCGAGCGCCGAATTCCTCTACACCGGGATGACCCACAAGGCGTCGGCGCCGTTCGAGGACGGCACCTTCGACGGCGACGAAAATGCGATCGTGGATTTCAAATATTCGAGCTCACCCGCCCTGACATGGTGGTTCGATCATCATCAAAGCGCTTTCCTGAAACCGGAGGACGCCGAGCATTTCCGGCACGATCGTTCGGGTAAGAAGTTCTACGATCCCACATACAAGTCCTGCACGAAATTCTTGGCCGACATCGCATCGGAAAAGTTCGGATTCGACGCCAAGCCCCTCGCAGAATTGATCAAATGGGGCGACATCATTGACGGCGCGCAGTTCGCTTCACCCGAGGAAGCTGTGGGTCTCACCGAGCCGGCCACGCAGCTCGCGCTGGTGATCGAAGGCGCGCCGGAGCCATACCTGGTTCCCCGGCTGATTCCGGACCTCGCGGAACTTCCGCTGGCCGAGATCGTGCAGTTGCCGCTGGTGAAGAAACACCTGGGTCCGTTGCTCGAGCGGCATCGGCGGACCATTGAAATCTTGCGGGAGCGGGCGGACTTTCGCGGCGGCGTGTTCTATTTCGACGTGAGCGATCTCGATCTTGAAGGCTACAACAAGTTCGTGCCGTATTTCCTGTATCCGGACGCGGTCTATTCCGTGGGGGTGAGTTCGTCTCCTGCGCGCGCAAAGGTTTCCGTGGGCACGAGCCCCTGGAAGGACATTCCTCCCGACGTCAATCTCGCGTCGCTATGCGAGAAATACGGCGGCGGGGGGCATGCCCGCGTGGCCGCCATCTCGCTGGGACCCGGCGACCTGATCCGAGCGCGGCAGGTGGCGAAGGAGATTGCCGCTACGTTGCGCCGATGATCGCGGTTCGAATGGTTTCCCGCCGCGTTGGGAACGATATTCCGCCGTGTTAGAATGAAACTTTGCTGGGCCGGTAGCTCAATGGTAGAGCAGCTGACTCTTAATCAGCGGGTTGCAGGTTCGAGTCCTGCCCGGCTCACCACTTCTTTCCGATAGCTTACAGGTAGTTCACGCCTTCTACGTTTTGGGCCGTTTGGCGAATAGGGTGGCGGTCACCTAACGCCGAATTCTCCGTCGTGGTAGGGCGTGGGACATTCGATGAAATGGGGCGCCCACACTTACAACCCAAAGGGTGGGGACCCCTCCGGCGTGGATTGGGGTCCGCCGGTTGGCCGGCGAATCGTGCTCGCTGGTTTTCGTACCCTCCCAGTGCCGCCCCAGAGCGCAACGATCACCATTCCGATGTCCGCCAGGTTGATGTCGGTCGGCGGACTCGAAAAGTCCGGCTCGTGCTCTGCCGGCCTACTTTCCCGTTTCGCACGAATGGAGTCGGGCCGCTCGAGAACGTGACGGAGGTCACAGACTGGCCGATTGAGCCCAATTATGGTTCAGTCGATGTCGTGCCTGGCAGGCGCTCATCGTTTTGGCTCCCTGGCACGGGGAGGTGATGGCATGACCTTGGTGGAGAAACCCATTCTTCGGAAGCAGCATGCACGCGAGGTTTGCAATGTTTGCGGACATCCCTCGAAGGATACGATCTGCGAAGCTTGCGCGAACAAAGTCCGGTCCGAGGCGCTGGCCGCAAAGAAACATGAAGAGAAAGGCAACTGACCTCGAAAGAGAGTACGCTATCGGGGAGGCTGGTCCAGGAGCGGAACCGTTTCGTATCGGAGAGCGCCGCAACTTGGCAGTAATGAGATCGAGGCAGGTTCTTGGGGGAAGGTCGTGGCCATGCGGCTCGTCGTGCTACCTATTGCTCTGATGTTATTTGCTTGTGTTAGCCTCGCTGGTCCGGCAGTGGACGAAACACAGCTCCCGCCAACCTACATGCCCACGGGCCAACAGATGTATAAGCAATACTGCGCTGTTTGCCACGGTGCGGACGCCAAGGGCCAGGGCCCCCTAGGTGCTTTACTGAAGACGCCTCCACCCGACCTGACCACGCTTGCGAAGCGTCATCTAGGCAAGTTCCCGTACGAGTACGTTTCGAACCTCCTCCAATTTGGGCCCGGCCCCACTGCTCACGGAACTTCGGACATGCCTACGTGGGGCCCCATCTTCCGATACTACGACAATCAAAATGAGAGGATTGTCCAGAAACGCATCAAGAACCTCTGTGCTTTCCTGGCTTCTCTGCAGGAGAAATAGGCGTCCACGGCCGCAGTGGACAGCGAGTGGTGTCCCACGGAGTGCTTCTCGACTTCCGAATTGGTGATGCGGATCACAGACGAGAGTCGTGGTCATCACATCGCGAACAGTTGCGGCCGTCTAACATCCCCTGTTGGGTGATAGATCGAAGGAGGCTGCCATGGTTCGCACAGATTATGCGTTCGTGGTTTTGCTGACTATCGCGCTGTTTTTGGTCAAGTGGGAAGTTGGGCATTGGAGACACTGAGAATCTGGAGCGGTTGATGCGGGGCGAGCGCGGTTCCCGCGTGAGAGACGCGCGGCAAGATTCCGAGGGAGTTGCCGAAATGCTTAGACCAAGTCACCTGTGCCTGAGGTTTTTTGCCAGCCTGTCGTTTGTGGGTCTAATGTGTCTAGGTGGAGGGCTAGCATGGGGAGCCGGCAATGACTCACGGCAGCCCTGGAGGGCGCCGAAATCCGATCGCGAGTTGAGGAATCCAGTGGCCGTATCGTCGCAGGGAATGAGTGCCGCGGCGAAGTTTTACAAGCAGAACTGCGTGGCATGTCACGGCAAATCGGGCGACAGCAATGGCCCGGCGGCAGGCTCGCTGTCTCAGAAACCTGCAAACCTTACCGACGAGAAACTGATGAGAAGGGCGACGGATGGCGAATTGTTCTGGAAGATTAACACCGGTCGCGCACCGATGCCGTCATGGCGGGGGAGATTGTCGGAGACGGAGTGCTGGCAACTGGTGAACTATTTGCGCATGCTGGCCATGCGTGCACAGTACAGATACCTGGGATCCGCATAGGGAAACAATCAGCTGTCCACCGAGATTGGGGCGCGACGACATGATGAGACCACGATACCGAAGTTTCAGAATCGCAATTCCAGCGTTACTGGGTTTCGGATTCATCTGCGCTCCTTTGGCGGCGGGTGCCGCAAAATCGCAAGGGGGTCAGCAGTCCGATCAGCAGTTTCAACAGCTGATTCGTTCGGTTGGCGGGCCAGACCTGTTTCATGCCTACTGCGCTTCTTGCCACGGTTCCGATGCCAAAGGGCACGGTCCGGCAGCGGCGGCTCTGAAGACCAAGGTCCCCGATCTCACCGCTTTGGCGAGCAATAACAAAGGCCGATTTCCCGAGGCTATAGTGCGGAAGACGATCATGGGCGACGATGTGTTGGCCGCTCACGGCTCTCGCGAAATGCCGATCTGGGGTCCGATTTTTCACCAAATTGAGGCTGATGTGGACAGGGGAAACGTGAGGTTGGAGAATCTGGTGAAGTATTTGGAATCGATTCAGTCAAAGCCTCTTTCCGCCATGCAAGCGACGCGCGTCGACACCGCGCCGGTCGCGACCGCAACTTCTCCATCCGGCGCGAAACTGTTCCAACAGCATTGCGCGGCGTGCCATGGAAACGATCTGAAGGGAAATGGCCCGGCGCCTCCGCCATTTAAGGAGTGGTCACCCGACCTGACCACATTGGCGCGACGTCACGGAGGTCAATTTCCCGAGGCATATGTCGCGAACGTGCTTCGAATCGGCGTGAAGATACCCGAGCACGGTCCCGCGGAAATGCCGATCTGGGGGATGACATTCAAAGAATCGGAAAAACTGAGTGACGCGCAAATCACGGCGCGTATCGAGGAACTGATTAAGTACATCAAGCTAAATCAGGCCAAGTAACGCAGCGCTCTGAAATGGGCGATTTCGGGAGCTGCAGTGTTTTCAGTAATCCAATCTCCTAAAGTCCGCAATGGGGGCGTCCAATGCAACCTTCGCCCGGTTCCGTCACTCGAGATGTTTGACTTATGCCATCCGCGCTCGAAGTCTCGCGTCAAATTAGGAATCCTTCTCACTATGGCCGTCGCTTGGGGCGTGGCGGCTCATGCGCAACAGAATTCGTACGCTCCCCCGCAGCCTGCAGTTACAGCGGCGCCTTTGCCGGAAGTGCCGGAACAGAAATCGGTGCCTCCCTGCGTTCAGCCTCCGCCCGTGGTGCGCTGGCAGGACTATCAAGGGCCGCTTGAGAAAGTCGTAGGAGTCTTTGCGCGAAGACTGGAACGGAAGGCCGTGCATCCGCCCCAGTACAAACCTGGCGTGTTTCTCTGTTCTCTTTCCCTGCAGGAAAAGTTCATCTTGTTTGCGGAGGATACATTCGATCCGGTGACATTTCTCAGCGTCGGTTTCAATGCGGGCCTTGATCAAGCGCAGAATACAGACAAACAATTCGGCCAAGGCGCGGCGGGTTATGGCAAGAGATTTGGCGCCGATTTCGTGGATCAGGCGTCGTCCGAATTCTTCAAGGACGTGATGTACTCAACGATGTTTCAGGAAGATCCGCGCTACTACAGGATGGCCCATGGCAGCGGCGAAAAGCGGCTTATCCATGCGTTGGAGCACTCGTTCGTGGCGCGGCGAGAGAACGGCGCGAATATGTTCAATTTCCCCGAATGGCTGGGAACAACCAGCGCCGTCGCTCTCGGCGATGTTTATCACCCGGGAGCGGAGCAGGGCGTCGGTCCGGCGGCGCAGCGCGTAGGTATAAGTATCGCGCAGGATGCCGGCTTCGACGTTCTGCGTGAGTTCTGGCCGGAGATAGCCCGCAAGTTCAAACTGCCCTTCCGCGATCAGCACGAGCCATAGGGCCGCTCTCCCGCGCGGCCGTACTAAGAACAGCGAGAAATCCGCGGAAGCCGCATGCTAAGCAAGGTTACGATTCCTTGCTCGCGCGCCAGCGGCGCCCCAGGGCCGGAATAATCGCGCCACCTATATTTGGCAGGCTGAAATCGGGAACCGGCGGGCGTTCGGCGCGGGGGTTGATCGCGCGAATCGCGGTGGCGAAGAAACGACTCATGGCCCCCAACTTTTCTCTGATGGAGTAACGCGGCTGGCGCCCATTGGCGCGCACGACGAGCACCGTCACGTCGTCCTCCGACAGATTCTCGGGAAAGCGGTCGCCAACTTCTTTCAGCAGTGTCTCGATCAACTTTTGCGGTTCGACGTCTCCCAACAGGCGCATGATTCGCAGCAGGCCCGCCTCGCCCAGCATCTCGCCGTCCGCGTCACGGGATTCAATCAGCGCATCGGTATAGCTGAGTAGGCAATCGCCGGTTTCCAGCTCGACGTCGAACTCCTCATACTCCGTCAGGTCCATAATCCCCAGCGGTATGTTCTGAGGTGTGCGCTTGCTTTCGGAGCCGTCGTCTCCCAGAAAACTCCACTGCTTCTCCACCGCGCGGTACAGAAACGGCCGCGGATGGCCCGCGTTGGAAACGAGGAGGCGCATGCTAGGTGCGAAGAACGTGGTGACAACCGCGGTCGCGAAGGTTCCGGCCCGCGACATCGCAACAAACTGCTGATTGAGCAGCCGCACAAATTCCTTTTGATCCAGGCGGTTCACGAATCGCCGCATCAACGTGCGCAAATCGGCCGCGGTCGCGGCGACGGATCTTCCGTGCCCCGAAACATCGGCCAGCAGCAGGCGGCTGATGCGGCCCGTGGCGCAACTCGAAGCGTAATAGACGTCCCCGCCGCGCTGGGCCTGGCCAAAGGGTTTGCTGTAAACCCACGCGTCGAGGCCGCCCATCTCAATGCCGCGCTCCGTAAGCTGGCTGTCGCCCCACACTTCCATGCACGTCATCTGTCGTGTTGGCTGATCGTTCACGGGGCCATTATACCGGGGCGCAGGGGATTCGCCGTTCTTGGTTTTGCGAAACTGCTTCGATGCTGGACGCCGGGGATTCCGGAGCGGAGGCGTCCTGCGATGCGCCCGGGCGGCGAAAAGTGGCGACGAGCATCAGGATGTTGCTCAATAGGATCACGGAGAACGTGAGGCCGGAAAGAAAATTGAAGCCCGCGCCCTTCGCATCCACGATTTCAAAGGCGAGGACCGCCGTGATCAGTCCTCGCGGGACCAGCAAGCTGATGGTTTCGATGTCGATCGGCTGCACGTCGCGCATGGCGAGGCGGCTGAACTGTGCGGACAACCAGCGCGCGAGGAAAATTACCGCGACGATTCCTGCGGCTGGAAGGGCCGCGGCACGCAGGCCGGAAAATTTCACGATCAGCCCGAGCAAAACGAAGAAGAAGGTGCGCACCAGGAACGCCAGTTCGGAATGGAACGCCACAAGCTGGCGGTGGGTGTCTCCAAATTTCGGCGCGACCCACCAGTTGACTTCGAACTCGGCTCTTGTCTTACCGGGGATGTTCGCCAGAGCGGCGCCAAACGTGATAACGGCGAAAAGGCTGCTGCCTCCAGCCCAATCGGCGAATGCGTAGACGAGCAAGACGGCTGCGAACGTCAGAACCTGCCAGAAACGTTCCTCGGAAATCAACGGAAGAAGTCGCGACCAAAGATATCCAACCAGAATCCCGAGCGCCAGCGAGATTACCACGCGCAGCAGAAAGCCCCCGACGACCCCGCCGGCGATGGATGAATTCGTGCCCTGTTCCGCAAAGTGGTGCATGACCAGTGTAGTTAAGTTCGTCTGATTCCCCGCGTGCGAAGGCGAAGACAGATCGAGTATCGCGCCCACTCCGAGGACTCCCAGCGCGTCGCTCAGCGCGCCCTCGACGACGAGCGTGGTCTTAAGCGCGATTCCCAGATTCATCTGTTGCAGTACGGGCAGCATTACAGAGCTGCTGACGCAAGCGAATGCGGCAGCCACCAGAAACGCATCCAATCGCGTGAGGTGCATCGCGGCCTTGAGAAATACGGCGATGCCCCCAAGCGAGATGCCGTAGCTCAAGAGAGCAAGCAGCACGCCACCTGGAAAGTGACGGAGCGTGTTTCGGAATTCAAGGTCGAGGCCGGCCTCGAAAAGAATCAGAATCAGCGCCAGCGCCCCGAATCCGTGGGTTACCGATTCAAATTTGGAGGGATCGAGCAGATGGAAGGCGGGACCGAGGAGCATCCCTGCGGCCATGAGGACGACGACGTCCGGCACGCGCGTCCAGCCGGCCAGACGATTGGCCAGAAAGGCGAGGACCACGATCCCGCCCAGCAAGCCGAAGAACGCGGTCAGGCTCATCGCGTTTCGATCTTACCCGGTATTGGGAGGTTTTCTTTCGAAAATGGGAAGGGAGATTTCAGGGGGCCGGCTGAGCTGCCGTTAACTCGATTCCCAGTAACTTGGCAGCATTGTGGAGCAGAATTTTCGGCCGGACGGCGTCTTTGAGCGGCAACTCGGCGAACTCGGCGAGCCATCGCTCGGGAGTCATCATCGGGAAATCGGTGCCGAAGAAGGCCTTGTCCTGCACGAGGGTGTTGATGTTGTGTACCGTGGATGCCGGCCAATATTTGGGCGCCCAGCCGGATAGGTCCATGTAGGCATTTCCCTTGTGGCGCAGGACGGCGAGTTGGTCGTCGTGCCAGGGCCAGGCGGGATGCGCCATGATGATGCGCATTTCCGGATACCACGCCGCGAGGTTGTCCATGTACGGGATCGGCTTGCAGTACTCGAGCGTGATTCCTTTGCCGCCCGGCGAGCCCGCGGCCACGGCCGTGGTTCCGGTGTGAAAAATCACCGGGAGATTCAGCCGGACGATCGCTTCGTAGATGGGAAAGAAGCGCGCGTCGTTGGGGTTAAATCCCTGCGCGGCCTGCTGGAATTTCATGCCGCGGAGGCCCATGTCCGCGCAGCGTTGCACTTCGTTGACCGCAATCTTGCCCTTCCAGGGGTCCACGCTGCCGAAGCCGATGAAGGTGTCCGGATACTTCTTCATCCATGCTGCTGTTTCGCCGTTGTCAATCTTCACGCCGCTGCGCGTCTCGCCGTCCACGTCGAAGATGACGCCCATCATGTTCAGGCTCTGGTACATCTCCGCCATGCCGTCGGGATCGGGCCGCCATCTGCCCGTGTTGATCGGCAGGCCAGCCTTGTTCGCTTGCGCCCAGCCCTGCTTGGCGCGCTCGCCTGTCTGGATGTGGGCGTGCATGTCGATGGCTTGCAGCAATTGAGGCCTCCGCTTAAACCAGGTCGAAGTTCAGGCCGCCGGCTGAGCGGCATGAAACTTGGCGGGAATATTCATCTCCCTGCAATCGGCAGCCACGCGCAGGGGAGCTTCCGTGCGAGACTGCACGGTTTGCGGATCGAGGCCCGGCGCGAATTCGCGCAGCACCAATCCTTCCGGCGTCACGTCGATCACGGCCAAGTCCGTATAGATTCGCTTCACGCAGTGCGGCGCGGTCAAGGGCAGAGAGCACTTGTTCAGAATCTTGGGTTTGCCCTTGTTCGTCGCGTGCATCATGGTGACCAGAACATTTTGCACGCCAAACGCAAGGTCCATCGCGCCGCCCACGCCGGGCACTTTTTCGCCGGGCGTGCGCCAATTAGCCATATCGCCGTTCGCCGCTACTTCCAGCGCGCCCAGCACCGCGTAATTGACGTGCCCGCCGCGGATCATGCTGAAAGAAGTGGGATGATCGAACACGCTCGCGCCCGGATTCAGAGTCACATACTGCTTGCCTGCGTTGATCAGGTCCGGGTCTTCGTGGCCGGGCGCCGCGAGCGGGCCCATGCCCAGAAGACCATTTTCGCTGTGGAAGAAGACATCTTTGCCCGCCGGAATATATCCCGAGACCAGCGTCGGGATGCCGATGCCGAGATTTACGTAGCTGCCTTCCGGTAGGTCGCACGCAACGCGATAGGCGATTCCGTCTCGAGTGAGCGACATTTCCTACCTTCCTTCCGTGGTGATTTTCAGATACTCGGGATGACGAACCACCTCAACCACATGATCAACAAAGATCCCGGGCGTGTGAACGTCTTCTGGATCAATCCCACCGACCGGCACAAGCTCGTCAACTTCCGCGACTACGAACTTCGCGGCCGTGCACATCGGAACGTTGAAATTTCTCATGGCCATGCGGTAATTGAGATTGCCCAGGCGGTCGCCCTTATGGGCGCGTACAAAGGCGAAATCGGCATGCAGGGCCTTTTCGAAGATCATTTCGCGCCCGTCGATGACGCGAGATTCCTTGCCAGCCGCGAGGTCCGTGCCCGCTCCGGTGGGCGTGAAAAATCCGCCGAGACCCGCACCGGCCGCGCGAATCCGCTCTGCCAGCGTCCCCTGAGGCACGAGTTCGAGCTCGATCTCGCCCTTCAGGTATTTTTCCTGAAACGACTGGTTGCCCGGATTGCTCGGAAACGATGCGATGAGCTTGCGCACCTTGCCGTCATGAATCAAGCCGCCCAGCGAGTGCGTGCCGCCGCCGGAGCCATTGTGCACCACCGTAAGATTCGTCGCCCCTTGCAGCCGCAGCGCTTCGAGGATCTGCCCCGGCAACCCCGGATCGCCGAAACCGCCCAACAAGATCGTGGCTCCGTCGAAAACGGACGCCACAGCTTCCTTGCACGTGCCTAGAGTTTTATCAACCAAGTTTCCCCACCCCCACCAGCTTGGAAATTTATCACGCCGTCCGTCGGGGAAGCAATTCTACTGTCATTCCGCGAGGGTCCGTGCCACGTCACGCTTCAGGAACTGCGCGGCGACGATGAAAAGCAGACCGCCGAGGAGAGTGGTTGCCGCCGCCGTCGCCATCGAGTACCGGATCACGTCCACGCCCAACTGATGCGCGTACCGGTCATTGAAAGCCCCGATAAAGTACGGGCCCAAACCAAGTCCGATCAGCTCGGCGATCAGATAGAGCACGGAGGTCGAGAACGCGCGCATACCTACCTTCACGACGGAATGCGACACGCTGACGATCGGGCCCACGTGGACCGGGCTCATCGCGGAGATAACCGCAAAGCCTGCCATCGAAATTGCGGTGCTGGGAGAAAAAAGAAACGCGAGGACCGCGGGACCCGCGAGCATCGAGCAAATCGCGGGCACGTACAGTCTCCATCGTGGGTCCCGGTGGCCCGCCCAGTCCGTCAGATAGCCGCCAATCAGCGTACCCACCAGCCCGGCCACTCCTCTCACCGTGCCCAGATACGTGCCGATCTGCGCGGAATTGAGATGCCGGATTCGGCCCAGGAACGGCGCGGTCCAGGTCCCAAAGCCAAATTGAGTGAAGGTCGTCAGGCAGAATCCCAGCAGCAGCAGCATGTAGGATTTCTGCCCCATGATAAACCCGAGCGTCCGCCAGAATGGTTGCTGGCCGGTGTCCACCTTCTGCAGTTCCGATTTGCCGCGGACCGGCTCCTTGACCGTCAGGCGAAATAGCAGCGCGACCAGCAGTCCCGGCAGTCCGGCTACGAGGAACGCTCGATGCCAGCCAAAGTATTGGTTGACCCATCCTCCGATGAACGCGCCCAGGAATCCGCCGAACACCGGCCCCAGTTGATAGACGGACATCGCCATGGCACGTTGGTCGCCCGGAAAGAGGTCGGAAATCATGGATGCCGATGGCGCCGTGCCCGCAGCCTCGCCGATGCCGACTCCAAACCGCGCGAGCGTCAGTTGCAGCGCGTTGCGCGCAATTCCCGCGAGCCCCGTCATGCCGCTCCAAATCACCAGTCCCCAGGTGAGAATGTTGCGGCGGTTGCTGCGGTCTGCCCAGCGTGCCACGGGCGCCGCGAGAAGCGAGTACATGATTACGAAGCCGAAGCCGGAGATAAATCCCATGGCCTTGTCGGAGAGGTGGTAATCGCGCTTGATCGGATCGATCAGGATGGTGATGACCGTGCGGTCGAGGAAGTTCAGCGTGTAGATGATCGTCAGCATCACCAGCGCATAGCGCGGCGAGCTGTAGCTCTTGTCGCCCCCAAGACTGCCGGATGAGTCTGCTACTGAGTCGTGATTCGCCATCATTCCCCTGAGGGTTCTTTAGAGGTTTGCGAGTGCTTGCGAAGCGCCAGGTCGCCGAATATATATTTGTGTTCGCTGTCGACGCCCCAGCGCTCGAACGGCCGCCAGTACCACGCGGGGTAAAGATTCGAGACGATCGTCGCGGTCCTCATTAAGAGTGTGCCATTTCCATCGGCGTGCAAATCGTACTCGGCGGTTTCAAAACCGAGCCAATGGCGGCCGGGCATGTTGGTGCGATCAATCGAAAGGCCCATCCGTTCTGGCGGCGACCACTCGGTCACCGTCTCCTCGATCGAGCCGTGGTCGAAATAACAAGTTCGCTTCGAACCTTGACCGCTCCCCTGCGTGACGCACCGAACGGGAATGGGCAGCCCCACATACATCAAGATAGGTTTTTCGCCTTCGAGGCTGTCAAACGAGCGCAGATCGGTCCAGACCTGGCTGGGTGAAGCGGCCAGCCGGACGGTGGATGTGACGACTTCCCTGCGCGGATGTGTAAGCGTGGATACTTCCGTGCGATGCCCGGCCCAGATCACGAGCGGCAATGACAGAAAGACAATCGAAGTGAACGTAGCGCCGGTCTTGTCGAGTTTGCCGGCAACTTTGCGGAGCAGATACCCAAGTCCCACGCCCATCATCAGGCCGCCGAATAGAAATGGCAGCGCGATGATGGCACAGAGCGGAGTTTCCATATGAAGCGCGACGAGTATAGCCAGCGCGCCGACCGTCGCGAGAATCGTCGCCGCCCAGAACTGCTGTTGGGCCTTGGCGACCATAGCGATGGCGATTCCAGAAGCGATTGGGACCAACAAAAACATCACAGGTCCCATGGCGTGCGTCCCGGGAATCTCCGCCATCAGAAAACCGATCAGGCCAACCCCAGCCCCGGTGATTCCGCCCACCACCGCTCCCGCGAGAGAGTTCTTCCAATCACTCACGACGGCCTTTCCACCACCTGCGGCATCTCGATTCGGTACCGGGAGACTATGCTGCGCCCGCGACTTCGTCAACATGATATGAGGCAAGAACTTCGGACATCCGCAGAGTGCATAATTCGCATCTTTTTGCATCGGAATGACGCTGCCTAAATGCCTATTCCTGCAATCGTTTCCGCTAATCGACAATGGCTTGTCGATTTGCATCGTGTGATAGCGTGGAAGTGCAGTCGCGCCCGCCGAAAATCGCGCCGGGCGCGGAAGGATGAAGAAATTGAATCGAGCCGAAGAAGAGCGTGGCCGCCACCACAACGCGCCGAAATTGTGTGCATTTCTAATCGACACTGAGGCGATTAGAAACCGGCGCAACTCATTGAAAACACGGAGTGGCGATGAGTTCTAATCGACACGGATCGGGGGCTCACAAATTGGAGCGCCAGAATATTCTCACTCCAAGAGTGACCTACAATCGGTTGACATCGAAGGAGTTCGGAGATAATAACAGCTATAGCTTTGACGAGAGTTTCCAGGGGGTGGAATCTAATGGTAATTGACGTCCACGGTCATCTGACCGCGCCGGATTCGCTCTACGTTTATAAGGCAAATATACTCTCGCACCGCGGATCGCACGGCCGCGGAAAAGTGGCGATCAGCGACGACGAAATGGTCGCGTTCTTGAATCAGCCGACTTTTGACACCGGGAAATCGCATTTCGAATTGCTCAAAGAAGTCGGCACGGACATCCAGCTCCTTTCGCCCCGGCCGTATCAGATGATGATGGCCGAGAAACCCGCGAAAGTTTCGCAGTGGTTCATCGAAGAGTGCAACAACATGGTCGCGCAGCAGTGCCGGCTCTTTCCGAATGTTTTCCGGGGCGTTTGCGGGCTGCCACAGTCTCCTGGCGTGAGTCCGAAGAACTGCATCGTCGAGCTCGAGCGCTGCGTGAAGGAATTTGGATTTGTCGGATGCCTGATCAATCCGGATCCGAGCGAGGCCACGAATTACGACACGCCGGGAATGGGCGACGAATACTGGTACCCGCTGTACGAGAAGCTCGTGGAACTGGACGTGCCCGGCTACATTCACGGCGCCGGGTGCCGGTCGACGAGGCACAGTTACTCGACGCACTTCATCAACGAGGAGACCATCTCGGTCGTTTCGCTTGTGAACTCACGCGTATTCCAGGATTTCCCGAAGCTGAAAATCGTGTGCTCGCATGGCGGCGGCGCGGTGCCATACCATGCCGGGCGATTCTTGGCGCCCACACTCAGGCGCGGTGCGCAGAGCAACTTCATGGACAATCTGCGCAAACTCTATTACGACACGGTGCTCTACACGGCTCTCGCGTGCGAGCTTTTGATCAAGACCGTTGGCGCGGACCGCTGCGTGTTCGGCACCGAACGTCCCGGAGTCGGCACGGCCAAGGATCCGAAAACGGGGAAGTGGATGGACGACGTGCGAATCTACATCGACGCATTCACCTGGCTGAGCGATGCGGACAAGAAAACGATTTTCGAGGACAACGCGAAGAAACTGTTCAGACTCAGCGTGGGCGCAAAAACCGCCGGATAGCAGTGATCGTGACCGCTTCTGAAATCAAAGTTGGAAAAGGCGAACAAGCTGATGTCGATTGAATATCGAGCCGACCAGGTCGGCAGTTTTCTGCGGCCGAAGGAACTCTTGGCGGCGCGGAGCAGCGATCCGCCAAACCCGGAACGCCTGCGCGAGATCGAGGATCGCTCCATCCTGCGCGTGCTCGCCAAGCAGAAGGAATTGGGTTTCGACATCTTCACGGACGGGGAGTTTCGCCGGTCGAATTTCATGGGCGATTTCACCGACGCGGTCGAAGGATTTGACTTCGGCGATGGGCTCCCGCGCAGTTGGAGCGCCACATCGCCGGCGGCTCCGTCGCTGGGAAAAGGCCGTGTGGCGGGTGTCGTGGTCGAAAAGCTTCGCGCCGTCCGTCCGCTGACCGGCCACGAATTGCCGTTCATGCAGCAGCACAGCCCCGGCGCGATCAAGATGACGCTGCCGAGCGCCACGCAGTTCCCGGCCATTTCGTACAAGCGCGGCCGATCCGATAAGGCCTACCCAACTTACTCCGCGCTGCTGTGGGACATCGTCGCCATCATGAAAGTGGAGATGGCCCGGCTCGCTGCAGAGGGCGTGAAGTACATTCAAATCGATGCGCCGCGCTACAGTTACTTCATGGATCCGAAGTGGCGCGAATGGATTTCCACGGAAATGAAGGTCGAGCCGGAAGCGTGGTTCGAGGAGTCGATTCGCGCGGACAATGCCTGCTTCGAGGCCGCGCGGCGCCCGGGTGTGACGCTGGCAATCCATCTTTGCCGGGGTAACAGCCAAAGCCACTGGTATGCCGAAGGCGGCTACGACGCCGTTGCAGAAAAGCTGTTCGGAACGCTGAACGTGGATCGATTCCTGTTGGAATACGACGACTCTCGCTCGG
This sequence comes from uncultured Acidobacteriota bacterium, assembly GCA_963752925.1. Classification (GTDB taxonomy): domain Bacteria; phylum Acidobacteriota; class Terriglobia; order Acidiferrales; family UBA7541; genus Palsa-295. The sequence goes on from CAVVZY010000011.1 coordinate 141,767, forward strand.
GGACGTTTGAGCCGCTGCGGTTTATTCCGCGAAATAAGATCGCGGTGCTCGGGCTGATCAGTTCGAAGCGTCCGGAGCTTGAGGATGGCGATCAGCTCATCGCGCGGATCAAGGAGGCGGCCAAGTATCTGCCGCTCGAAAACCTCACGCTGAGCCCGCAATGCGGTTTCGCTTCGGTGATGCAAGGGAATCTGATCACCGAAGACCAGCAGTGGGACAAGCTCAAGCTCGTGGTCGATACGGCCCGGCGGGTCTGGAGCTGATCGTGTTTCAGCTCCGGCGGGAAAATGGAGGAAAGAATCATGGCTAGAGTCGTACTCGGCATCGGTTCTTCGCACGGGCCGATGCTTTCCACGCCGCCCGACATGTGGCATTTGCGCGCGGGCGCGGACAAAAAGAATCCCAAGCACTTCTATCGTGGTCAAGCCTACGATTTTCCGGCACTTCTGGCGGCGCGCCAACCGGGTTTCGCCGCCGCCATTACTCCGGAGGAAAGCAAGAAGCGCTATGATCAGTGTCAACGCGCCCTCGACAAATTGGCCGCAAAATTCGCCGAGATCAAACCGGACGTTGTGGTAATTATCGGGAATGATCAGCGCGAAATGTTTACCGCCGAAAACACGCCCGCGTTCCTGGTGTACACGGGAAGCAAGATCGAAAATATTCCGGAGACGGAAGAGGCCAAGGCCAAGTTTCCTCCGGGGATTGCGGTCGCGGAGATTGGGCATTGTCCTCCGGGCGGCGCGGTCTACAGGGGCTCAGCCGAACTCGGCGTTCATCTGGTGACCTCGCTGATGGACCAGGAATTCGACGTTTCGGAATCGTCCAAGCTGCCGAAAGTCGATGGCCACGACCACGGCATCCCGCACGCCTTTGGTTTCCTCTATCGCCGCATCATGGTGGATAATCCGCCGCCCAGCGTTCCGGTGTTCCTGAATGCTGGCATTCCGAATAACCTGCCGAAGATCCCGCGGTGCCTCAAGTTCGGCCGCGCGTTGATGAAAGCCATCGAGAGCTGGAAGGAAGACGCCAAGGTGGCGGTGTTTGCCTCGGGAGGTCTCACGCACTTTGTGATTGATGAAGACCTCGACCAGCGCGTATTGAAGGCGATGCAGGCGGCTGACGAATCCGCGCTGGCGGCGATTCCGGAGAGCTTTTTGCTGGGCAATACCTGCGAGTTGCGCAACTGGATGCCCTTGTCCGTGGGCATGAATGCGCTGGGGAAGAAGATGAGCCTGGTGGACTACGTCGCATGTTACCGGACCGAGGCGGGCACCGGCAGCGCGATGGGATTCGTTTACTGGCAATAGGGATGCAGGGGGAGACGAGATGAGCGCAGGCGCGGCGGTAGGCGATTTTGTTTCCCGGCTGAAGAAGCTGGATTGCTGCGCGGTTTCCGACGCGCTGGATAGGCTGCACCTGAAGGGCGCCGTGACGGGCCTGACCGAGTTGGCTTCCTCGCGGCGCATCGCCGGTCGCGTCCTGACCGTGAAGCTCGGCGTGGGCGAGCCTCCCGCCGGAAAACCGCGCCACGTCAGCACCACCGCGATTGAAGCTGCCCAGCCCGGAGACATCATCGTGGTCGAGCAGCACAGCGGGGTGAACGCAGCCAGCTGGGGCGGCATTCTCACGCTCGGCGCGAAATTGCGCGGCGTTGCCGGCGTGATCGCCGATGGACCCGTCCGGGATATTGACGAAGCGCGCCAGCACGATTTTCCCGTGTTTGGAAGCGGCGTGACCACGTTTACCGCGCGCGGGCGAATCGTGGAGCTGGCCACCAACGAGCCGGTTAAGGTCGGCGTGATTGAAGTCAAACCGGGCGACTACGCGATCGCCGATGGCAGCGGCGTCGTTTTCATCTCCGCGGAAAACATCGAGCGTGTCCTGGCGTCGGCGGAGGAAATCTTCGCGCGCGAAGCGGCGATGGCCCAGGCACTGCGGGAAGGCAAACCCATCACCGAGGTGATGGGCGCCAACTACGAAGACATGCTGCGCAATTAGACGAGGACGATTCCTTGCCAACCCCAGACCCATCCGTCGAACGCGCAAGCAAACTCGACACCTCCACGATCAGCGACGCGCTCGACAGGCTCGGCATTGCCGGCCAATGCCTGAACATCAAGCCGCGTGACCCTCGTTTTCGGATGACGGGCCGCGCGTTCACGATGCTCTATCGCCCCGTCGGCAAGCCGGCCGGGACGGTCGGCGATTTCATCGACGATGTCGCGCCGGGGTCCATCGTGGCGATTGATAACGGCGGGCGTGAGAACGCAACCGTGTGGGGCGACATTCTGACCGAGATCGCGCACCGCCGTGGAATCGCGGGCACGGTGATTGATGGCGCGTGCCGCGATACGGCACTTTGCCTCGAGCTCGGCTATCCAGTCTTCAGCAAGAGTTATTCCATGCGCACCGGAAAAGACCGCGTGCAGCTGGATGCGACAAACGTGGCGGTCAACATTGGCGACGCGCGCGTTGCGCCCGGCGACATCCTGCGCGGCGATGCGGACGGCGTGGTGGTGATTCCGCGGCAGCATGAGGCGGAAGTGCTGGCGACCGCTGAAGGAATTTCGACAGCCGAAGAAGCGATTCGAAACAGCGTGCGCGGAGGCAAGCGCCTGGATGAAGCGCGCAAGGAATTCGGCTACCACCATCTGCAAACGAAGCGATCCTGATCGGAAATTACCGCTCGAAGAAACTACTTCGCTCTCTCACTCTTGAACGACCAGCTCATCCCCCAGGAATAGAAGGATAGGACGATCAGGATTTCGAGCTGCAACCCGAAGACGATGTAGAGGATCGGCATGAACAGCACGGATTTCTGCAATACGATGGCCTGCAGCAAGATTTGAACGGGGAGAAACAGCGAGAGATGGCCCATGGTGATTATTGTTAGGAAGGCCTTGCGGACGATGCCGAAATCGAAGATGTAGTAGGTCAGGCCGAACAGAATGGGAACGAATGAGATGATCCCGATCGCATATCCGGTGAGGCCTTCCATGTAGCTGTCGGGCGAATGTGAAAAGCGCGCAGGCAGAAACAGAAAGAACAACTGCGCGGTGACCTGAATGAAAAGGACTCCGCGCAGAAGGTACATGACGGGCATCAGCTTCTTCGGGAAAAAGAAACTGGCTGCGAATACGACGATCACAACGGCGGTTGCGGACCACCACGTCCGCGCATCGGGAAGGATTCCCAGCATACGAGGATAGGGAATCGCGAAGCGGATGTAGGGAGTGATCTGATGCTCGGTGAGTCCGAGCCCGGAGTCGATCGCGAGCATGCGCATTCCGGTCTCGAGCACGGTTTGCCAGAAACGACAGAGCCAGGGCAGCGCGACGATCCACGCAAATGTCAGCACCAGGACCAGCAGGGCCGCGGTGACGAGATCGAGGGGCTCGAGAACAAACCGCGCGAGGGCACGGTGCATGGCGATGACCCCGCCACGATATCCGCGGAAGCGGCTGCGGTCCGCGAATCGCGGCGGCTGCTTCGCGGGTGCCGCAGGCGCAAGGCGGTCAAAACTCTTTGAAGAATCCAAAGCTTCCACCACCTCGCTGGTAAAATGGGCTGTGGTAATAGTCGGCCACGAAATTAAATCCCCAGTTCTTGCCCGCCCATTGGCGCCAGGTGATCGTAAGATTCTGGCTGAGAAACCGCGAAAGAACCGTGTTCGGCCCCACGATCTGATAGGCCTCTTCGCCGAAGCCCGCGTTGACGGTGAGGTAGTGGTGCTTGTTGGTGCCTTCGGTGACCGCGACGAATCCAGCGGGCGAGAAGATAATGCCGGGATTGCTGACGTTGAACCGGATTCCGTCCTCGACGATCCACGGCTTCTTGGAAATAGTAGGTGGTGCCGAGGAAGACGCTCTGGTCGCGGTGCACGTCCTTGGCGGCGTAGTAGCCGTAGCCGAGCGTGGTGATGAGTTGCTTTCGCGAGAGCAATTTGTGGTTAACGAATGTATCGGCGCGGAAGCGCGGCCAGAAAAAGCCGCCGACGCTGGAGCCGAGCGTGAGCGAGGCGTACCAATCCGGGTTGAAGTTGTATGTGTCGCCGGCAGCCATGTAGACGCCGCCATCGCCGAACTCATGCTGCCCGTTGATTTCGCCGTTAAAGATATTTTTCCCGGTGGTGAAGACGCCGCGAGCGTAGCCTCCGCTCCAATCGCCGAAGCCATTCGTGAGCTGGCGGTAGCTGCCGCCGACCTCGACGTAGTTGGTTAGAGTTTTGTCGGGCGCAGGCGCCGCGGGGACATTTGTGCCGGCTTGCTGCGGAGACGAAGCGGTTGCTGACTCCTCCTGGGCGTTCGCGCCGAGCGCGAGGAAGGAAGTCAGGATAAGACCGCCAGGATGTTTCGAAAAGTGCGGTCACGGGTCATTGGTTCAGCGGCCCTCGCTTGCACTTCCAGTTGAGTCCCTTCGCCTGCCACCACGAGCCAGCCCGCCGTCCTAAGCGCTGTACGCGTGGCGGTGCCGTGCACGAGGCCCGGCTCTCTGAACTTGTCCGCCGGAAAACGCCAGGTCTGGTGCGCCAGCGTTTTGGGATCGGCCGCTTCAAGAGAAGCCAGGCCATCCCGCTCGGTCAGCCGCCAGCGGACCTGCTTGCGCGAGTTCAAGAAGTTAGCCATCTGAGTCATTGTGTACCAGCGGAAGTCTCCCTTGTGCCTTGAGCTGCGCCGTGATTTCCAACCAGTTATGAACTTCCTGGCGGTAGGCAAGAATGCCGGGAGGGTGAAAGTAGGCTAGACGCACCTGCTGGTGGCCGACGACGAATTCGGTCAGCGCCTCGAGCCATTGCTGGATGACGGAGAAGGGAACATCTTCGGCGCTGAGCTCCTCGAATGACGCAGCGCGGTCCAACTGAACTATGGGAAATGCCCAGATGTTTTTTCCGGTGCGCCGACCGCCGCGATAGTCTTGCGTGGGAGCCATTCCCGTGTCGCCCGTAAAGTAGTAGGCAAGGAAGCCGTGGTCGTCGAGCCAGTGAGTTACCCACACGGGCTGATCGCCATTGGGGGCGGAGTACTCGACGACCGGCTTCCCAGTAACTTTCTCGAGCGCTGCTTTGTTCAGCTCGAGATACTTCACCATGTCCTTCGGGGGATCGGTCTCGACGTGTGCGGCGAAGTAATTGTGAATCCAGCCGCCGTGGCTGCCGATCTCGTCGCCGCGAAGTGAATGAGTGCGAATCAGGTCTTGACTGACGGGATTGTGGAGGACATCGAAGCCTTTGCCGTCGCCGATCGCGTAGGTATCGGGCCCGGCGGTGATGTCTACGGAATACGGACCTTGCTGTACGATCGTCCAGGATTCGAGTTCCTGGAGCGACTTGATGGCGGCGTTGGAATCCACGTGCCAGTTGAGGACGAGGCCGCCGACTCCATCGGGAACGGCGAGCAAATACGGTAGCGACAGCGTGTGAGTGGCAAAATATTTCAGAAACGCGTGAAGCGGCAGGCCGTCGGTATTGAGCTTGAGATAGCCGAGAGGCAAATTCACGAACAGCACGGAGCCTTTTTGATAGGGATGCTGTCCGGCGACGACGCCCGCGAGCGAATGCAGCAGGACCTGGCCGGAGTAGTCGCCGGAGGTGACGAAGCTGGGATACGGCAGGCTGCCGTATTGGTATCGGCGGATTTGGGTTTCCACGGAAACTGAGGCGCCAGATTTGGCGGGCTTCGGCTGAACGAAGGGAAAATACTTCCCGGGCGGGACGCCGAGTTCGTCCATCACGGTGATGGCGCCGCTGACGTCGCCCGATTGAATCATGGACGAGCCGAGAGTCTTCGACAGGGCGTAATCAACGCCGGCGAGATCGGAGAGCCGGGAGCGATCACCGGGATAGAATCCCTCGAGAGATTCAGCCGCAGCGTCATAAACGAGCATCAGGTGGCCCGCCGGAGGCCACGTAGTCGTGAATGGCGCCGACGAACAGATCGCTGGCTTTGCCGTGAATCGAATCGGGCAAGATCACACCCGCGCAAGGCGGCCGCGGAAAAATCGAGCGAATGAAATTGGAATCGTGCATGGGGACAACGTGAAGGCCCTCTTCACTGCCCGCGTCGAGCCAGACGGTGACGCCGGAATTGGAAAAGCTTGTTCCGTCGGGGACGAGAAGAATAATGCGATCTGCCCGGGGACTGAACTGGTCGTAGGAATACCACGCAAAGAACGCGGCCAGAACGAGCAGAGCTACGGCGATGGAGACGAGAATGCGCCGGCGTTTCGTCATGGCGTGGGAACCACCCGTCCTTCGTTCCGGGCCCACAGGGTGCCGAAAACGAGAACGCCTTCTTCCAATTCGATGGTGGGGGCGGCCACGGTTGTGGGATTGACGGCAGAGCCGCAGTGCGTGCCAGACTCGATCACGATTCCGCGTTCGGCAAGCACCGGGCCGCCGATCCGGCAATCCGGGCCGACGTGCATGGTAGTGCCGGCGATGAGGCTGCCTTCCACGGACGCGCCAGAATCCATCGTCAGGTGGCCGTTGCTCTTCACGCTGCCGAGCACGCGCGCGCCGGCGCAGATATGAAGTTTTCCGCGCGTGACGACGCTACCGGAGACGATCTCGCCCGCGCGAATTTCGAGATCGCCGTCATGGAGAGTTCGGCTCGGCGGGGCTGGCGAAGGCGCGGCGCCCGAGTCGGCGCTGGTGAGCTGAGAAACGTACTGGCCGACCGTCGTGTCCGAGAACCCCGAGGAGATCACAGGCGCATTCACGCGCTGGAAGACGCAGCCGGATTGCAATTGGATTTCTTGATCGGCGGAGATGCGTCCGTAGAGGTCGCAATCATGCTCGGCGCGAAACCTCCGCACCGCGTGCGCCCAGCGGATGACCTTGCTGGCGCGCTGGAGATGAATGTTCTTTTCTCCCAGAATCGCGCGGAAGGTGTTGCGCTCACCTCCGGTCAAATCTCCAGCGGCGTAGATTTCCTTGGCGAAGGTCAAATCATCGGGAAGCGCAAGATCGGCGCCGGCGACAACAACGGATCGCCAGGTTGAATCCCTTCGAGTGGCCGGGACGAAGAATGATTCGTCCGGGTGTCCCAGCAGGACGTATTCGTCGCCATCGGGTAACGCGCCTGTGACCGTTGTGCCGGCCACGACGCACTCCTGCAACTGAGGCTGCAATTCGACGGCGATCCTGCGGAAGCCGTAGGCGAAATGACGTATGTCACCGCCATATTGCTGGATGACGTCGAGCGGCTGAGCGTCGCGCTTGAGGCGCAGCTCGATGATGGCGGGCAGCAACGGAATCGTGACCAAGAAGCCAGCCAGCATGATGAGAAACAAAGTGGCGAGTGCCGGGCTCACGGCGTCGTCCGGAAACGCTCGGTTTTGTCCCAGTGGAATTTCGCTCCGGTGATCGGAGCCAGCACCTGGGAAACGAAAGCGCGGGAAACCGAGAAGATACTCACTCCAAATCCAAGAACGAGGAACGGCAGAAGGCAGATGCGCTTACGCGTGTAGTCCAGGCGAACCGCGGCGGCAATTTCAAAGAACGCGGCAAAGTTTCCCATGGCCGCATAGGCCGTGAACGCGAGCAACGCGATGACGCCATGAAGCGGGGCGATTCCTTGATAAAACACTCCCAAAGCCAGGAACCAGCCGAGGAGCGTTACCGGTGCCATGGCGTAGACGCCCAGGAGCAGAGTGCCGTCAATGCGTTCGCGAAAAGTTGCGCGATGCTTTCCGAATAGCAAGTGAAAGGCGTAGGCCGCCAGGGCCTGGTTGTGGCCCTTGGCCCAGCGCATGATCTGCTTGATGCGCACGGGCCACGTCTCCGGGACTTCTTCGTAGCACTCCGAACGATTCTGGTAGACCGTCTGCCAGCCGTTGAGGAGAAGGCGGTAGGTGAGGTCCGTGTCTTCCGTAAGGGAATTATCGTTCCAGCCGCCAATCTCGCGCAGGGCGCTGAGGCGAACTCCGGCGACCGTGCCGCCATGCTGAGGCACGAGATGGAGGTTCATGCGCGCCTGCTGATCCACCTGATATCCGCCCGGATCGCTCGAGATCGAGCAGTCGCGTGAGCAGATTGGTGCCCACGTTCAAGGGCACGACGCGGCCCATCACGCCGCCGACTTCGGGATCGAAGAAGGGCGCCACGAGCTGTTTGATCAATCCGCTGCCGGGGATGTAGTCGGCGTCGAAGATGAGGATCACCTCAGTCTCGACCATTTCCATGGCGTCTTTTAGGGCGGCGGCCTTGCCCCCTTTCCCGCCGGTGCGGTGGAACGGGCGGATGCGGCCCGGATGTTTCTCGACAAAGCCGTCTATGATTTCGCGCGTGCGGTCGGTGGAGCGGTCGTTGACGGGAACGACGAGCATCTTGTCTTGAGGATAATTGACGCTCATCAGGGCGGTCAAAATGTTCGCGACGACTTTTTCTTCATTGTGAGCGGCCACGAGGATCGTGACCTGCGGCCAATTGGCTGTGTCGGTATCAATATAGGGGTGCCTTTGAAAGCCAAACAGCCGATTCAGCGTGAACGAGTAATGGCGCGCGGTGTAAATGGAGATGATGAAGACGATGCCGAAGAGACAGTAGACCATGGTGTGAAGTCGCCGGCTACGAACGAACCTTCTCGCGAGGCGCCGCGTCTGCGGCCTCATGAATGTCGGTTTTGCGGCGGCGATGCGGCGGTTTCGGCGGCAGATGAAATTCCTTTTCGGGCTCGAGCAGCGGCATCTTTCCCTGGTGCCAGCGGGTGATGGCCTCGACAATTCGTTCCGCGGCCCTTCCGTCGCCGTACGGATTTCCTCCCACGGACATGTCCTGATACGCCTCCTTGTCCGTGAGAAGCCGCTCCGCTTCGCGGACGATTCCTTCACGCGACATGCCGATGATTCTGGCCAGGCCAAACTCCGATGCTTCGGGACGCTCGGTGACTCTGCGCAAGACGAGCACGGGCTTGTGAAACGTAGGCGCCTCTTCCTGAATTCCCCCCGAATCCGTGAGCACCATGAAGCAACGGCTCAATAAGCTGACGAACGTAATGTAATCGAGCGGCTCGGTGAGGTGAATTCGTTCCGTACCGCCCAGGAGCGCATTGATAGTGGTGCGCACGTTCGGATTCATGTGGACCGGATAGATGACGCGAATGTCCGGATACTTCTTCACTAGATCCTTGAGCGCCAGACACATGTTCTGCTGATCGGTTCCCAGCGATTCGCGACGGTGGGAAGTAACCAACACCAGACGCGAGCCATCCTCGGGGATGCCGGCGAGCGGAGTGTCCTCCCAGGAGTGAGGCAGCTGACTGAGTCCGCGCAACGCGTCCACCACAGTGTTTCCGGTGACCACGATTTTGCTCGCCGAAATTCCCTCGGCCAGCAGCGCATCGCGGGAATTGGCCGTGGGTGCGAAGTGAATTTCCGTTACGACCGAAACCAACCGCCGGTTGGCTTCTTCGGGGAAGGGGTTGTAGATGTCGTGGCTTCGCAGGCCCGCTTCAATATGGCCGACGGGAATCTTGCAGTAGTAAGCGGCTAAGGCCGAGGCGAAGGCGGTGGTCGTATCGCCCTGGACCAACACCATGTTGGGACCAAAGCGGTGGCAGGCGTTTTCGACGGTATCGAGGACGCGGCCGGTCAGCGAACTCAAAGTCTGGTTTGGACGCATGACGTCGAGGTCAAAGTCCGGCTTGATTTTGAAGTGCTTCAGGGCGTTGTCGAGCATCGTGCGGTGCTGGCCGGTATGCACGACTGCGGTCTCGAATTCAGCCGGACGCCGCCGCAGCTCATGAATGACGAGGGCCAGCTTGATAGCTTCTGGGCGTGTGCCCAGGACCGCGACGATCCTGCAAGGCTTGGTCAACGATACGGACTCCGAGGGAAGGGCCCCGACAGGGCGCGCCGACAAAGCGCCACGAGAACCATTTTCACACGGCGCTTGCCGGCCGGACGGTCGGCGTAGCAGGAGAGTTCTGGGTGATGCGCAATCGTGCACTAGAGGTTTGTGGCATAACTGCTGCTCGGCAACATAAGCAGCGGGGCGCAGCGCCTGTTTCAGTTCGGGAATGCTTGTTAGCCACGTTCCGATCCATGCATCCCGAAAATCGTTGCAATCTGCGTGTGAAGTCCAACCTGCCTGCGGCCGATCCATTATTTCAGGCACTTACGGCCAAAGATCAGCGGCTGGCCGGTGGCTGTAATCGTGCAACCAGCGCGGCAAGGCCAATCGAGCCCCGGCGGCGCGGGTATGCCCCCGCTCGGTGGCGCGACTAAGCATGAACGGATGAATCCCACAGGAGCAGTCTTGAAACGGACTGAACCAAGCAAACCAAGAGTTGAGCCTTCCGAGACACTACATCAGTTGTCCTTGAAGTTCCGGCGAATCGAGCGGCGCGAGTGGCGGCTGTGGATTTCGGCGATCGCCGTGACGCTGCTGTTAACGGGCGGGTTGGGTTCCTTCATCCTTCCGGGGTTTTGGAACTCGGACGACGGTTTTGCGCGGTTTTCGCTGCCGCAGGCGGTACGCGGACTGGTCGGGCTGGTGCTGATTTTCGACGTGTACACGGTCTATCAGCAGCTGCAGATACACAGGATCAGGCGTCAACTGAACGAGCGGGAAGAGCTATTTCGGCTAATCAGCGAGAACGCCGCCGACATGTTGGCCGTCGTGGACATGAAGGGCCGCCGAATATTCAACAGCCTGGCCTACTGGAAAATTCTGGGGTACACGAGCGAAGAATTGAAAGGATCCGATTCGCTGGAGCAGGTTCATCCAGAGGATCGTGCTCGCGTGCAAGCGGCGGCCGACAAAGCACGTAAAACGGGAATTGGCACGAGGCTCGAATACCGCATTCGCCACAAGGACGGCAGCTGGCGAGAGATCGAATCGACGTCCAGCGTGATCCGCAATGCCAAAGGCGAACCTGAAAAACTGGTCATCGTGAACCGTGACGTCACGGAGCGGAACCGAGCCTCGGAATCCCTGCGGCGATCGGAGGCCAGTTTTCGCTCCGTGATCGAGAATGCGCCGTATGGGATTTACCGCGCGACCGCTGCGGGAGACTTGCTCCGCGTAAATCCGGCGATGCAGAAAATGCTGGGATATGAATCACGGGCCGAGCTCCTGAAGATGAATCTGGCTCGAGATCTCTACCTCGATCCGCAGGAGCATCAGCGGATCATCGAGCTGCTTGCCATGCAGCAAAAATTCAAGGACGTAGAGATCGAATGGCGACGTAAGGACGGCTCTTTGACGAAGGCACGCTGTGGCGGGTTCGTCGTCAAAGATGGGGGAAAGGACGCCGCCCATTTTGAGGTTTTCGCGGAAGACGTGACCGAGAAACGATCGCTGGAGCGCCAGCTTCAAGTCGCGCAGAAGATGGAAGCTGTGGGGAGACTTTCCGGCGGAATCGCGCATGATTTCAACAATCTGCTTGGCGTGATCATCGGCTATAGCCAAGTGTTGAAGAAAAGGCTGGAAGTGGAAAACCCCCTGCGGGAACACGCCGAAGAAATCGAGAAGGCCGGGCAGCGCGCGGCGTCGCTCACGCGCCAGCTTCTGGCGTTCAGCCGCCAGCAGGTGCTGGCACCGGCGGTTCTGAATCTGAACGCCCTGCTGACGGACATGGAGAAAATGGTGTCTCGCCTGATCGGCGAGGATATTGAACTGGGGTTGCGGCTTGATCCGGGAATTGGTCGCGTAAAGGCGGACCTGAGCCAGATTGAACAGGTGGTCATGAATCTGGTGGTGAACGCCCGTGACGCATTGCCCCACGGCGGCAAGCTGGTGATCGGGACAGAGAACGCAGTCCTGGATCAGGAGTATACGCGCCGCCATCCTGGGTCGAGGGTCGGATCGTACGTGATGCTATCGGTGATCGACAACGGTACGGGAATGAACGCGGAAACCCTGGCACATCTCTTCGAGCCTTTCTTCACCACGAAGGAGCCCGGCAAGGGCACCGGTCTTGGACTTGCGACTGTCTACGGCGTGGTGAAGCAGAGCGGCGGATACGTCGGAGTGGACAGCGAGCCAGGAAGGGGCAGCAGCTTCAGAGTGTATCTGCCGCAGATCAAGGAGGCGCAGCGCAACGACCCCGCCGGCGCGCCCCTATCGGCAACTTTCCGAGGGACGGAGACGGTGCTGCTGGTCGAGGATGCCGACGCATTGCGAAAACTCGCGCAGGCACTGCTGGAGCAAAACGGCTACCGCGTCCTGGCAGCGGAGGGCGGGGTCGAAGCCCTCAAGATCGCAGAGAAAGAGCAGGAGCGCATTCACTTGTTACTGACGGACGTGATCATGCCCGGGATGAACGGGCGAGCTCTGGCGGAGCGTCTGGCTCCGCTGCACAAAGGGTTGAGAGTGCTCTACATGTCAGGTTACACGCATACCGCGATCGCGGAACACGGAGTGCTTGAGTCGGGAACGTATCTGCTGCAGAAACCGTTCACGGAAGAGGCTCTGCTTCAGAAAGTTCGTGAAGTGCTGTGCGCGGACGCACCAGGCGAGTCCGCGTCGAAGCAGGCACCGGTCCTGGCCGGAAGCGACGCAGGGTAGACGCGATCAGGAGAGTGCCGCACGTGCGACGATTGCTAATTGTGGATGATGACGAAGCGATACGCCGGCTGTTCCGACTAAACCTGGCCGAGGACTACGAGATTATCGACACAGATGATCCCGAACAGGCGCTCGCCCTGGCGATGGAACACAAGCCGGACGCCATTCTGCTGGACATGCACATGCCCAAGTTTTCGGGTTTTGATCTGTGCCGGACGTTTCATTCCTTCAGTCAGACGCAGCTCGTTCCCATATTTGTCGTAAGCGGGGCGTTGGGAGGCGAAACGAAGGAGGCCTGCACGGCTCTTGGCGCGGCGGGATTTTTCGGGAAGCCGATTGATTTCGACGCTCTCAAGGAGCGCTTACGCTCGGTAAAGAGAAACACCATGGTGCCGCGCAGCGAGGTTCGCGTCCAGCTGCGAGTGCCCGTGATGCTTTGCGGGACTGAAATCGATGGAACGGCATTTGAAGAAGTAACCAAAACGGAAAACGTGAGCTTGAGCGGATTCCTCTGCAGTTGCAAGGCAGCACTGCGAAGTGAGTCGGTGGTGGAGGTTTTCCTGACCAGCGCCGGACGTCGGCCCGTCGGCAAGGCACGCTGCGTTCGGGCCGAAACGCGCGAGGGAGAGCCTCCGCAATACGCTTTCCGGTTTATCGGAAAAGCGGAAACGTGGATTTTGAAGTAAGCGTGCGGAACTAGAGCGCTCCGCTTCGATGGGAGCTTATCCTGCGCGGACGCCGCCCAGAAGGTAGTCGTCGATCGCTTTCGCGGCGCTGCGGCCTTCCGAGATCGCCCAGACCACAAGCGACTGACCGCGGCGCATGTCTCCGGCCGCAAATACTCCGGGAACCGACGTCATGTAGTTCTCCTTCGTGGCGATGTTGCTGCGCGCGTCGAGATGCACGCCGAACTGTTCCAGCATGCCTTTCTTCACCGGTCCGGTGAAGCCCAGCGCGAGCAAGACGAGGTCGGCATCAATCAAAAACTCTGTGCCAGGCAGAGGTTCGAACTTTGGCGGCGGGCCCACGCGAACTGCATGCAACTGTTTCACGTTGCCGTGCTCGTCACCCGTGAACTTTGTCGTTCCGGCGGCCCAATCCCTCACTCCGCCTTCCTCGTGGGCGCTTTCGGTACGCAGTTGAAGCGGCCAGAGGGGCCAAGGTGTGCTGGGAGCGCGCTCCGCAGGCGGCATGGGCATGATCTCGAATTGGAGCACAGACTTCGCGTTCTGCCGGTGGCAGGTGCCCAGGCAGTCCGCGCCGGTGTCGCCACCGCCGATAATTACCACGCGCTTGCCGGTGGCGAGGATTTGATCCGGCACGGGGTCGCCCGCGACGCGCTTGTTCTGCTGGGGCAGGAAGTCCATGGCGAAATGGATGCCCTTGAGTTCGCGCCCGGGCACTTTCAGGTCGCGCGGATTCTCGGCGCCGCCGGAGAGCAGAACGGCGTCGAATTCCTCGCGAAGATCCGCGGCGGGCACATTGCCGCCGACGTGCGTGTTCGTTCTGAAAATGACGCCTTCAGACGCCATCTGTTCGAGCCGCCGGTCCAGGACGTTCTTTTCCAACTTAAAGTCGGGAATGCCGTAGCGCAGAAGTCCGCCGATGCGGTCCGATTTCTCGAAGAGCGTCACCTGGTGGCCGGCTCGATTCAACTGCTGCGCCGCTGCCATGCCGGCCGGCCCTGATCCCACGACCGCGACACGCTTGCCGGTGCGGATAGCGGGCGGCTCAGGCTTGATCCATCCCTCTTTCCACGCCCGATCCACGATCGTTTTTTCGATCAATTTGATGGTGACCGCCGGCTCGTTGATGCCGAGCACGCAAGCCGCTTCACAGGGCGCCGGGCAGATGCGCCCGGTAAACTCCGGGAAGTTATTCGTGGAATGAAGGACCCGAATCGCTTCCTTCCATTCGTCGCGATACACAAGATCGTTCCAGTCCGGGATGATGTTGTTCACCGGGCAGCCGGTGTGACAAAAAGGAATGCCGCAATCCATGCAGCGGGCGGCCTGCGTGCGCACTTTATCGTCAGCGAAGGGAAGATAGACTTCGGAATAATCCTTGACGCGCTCCTTGACGGGGCGGCGCGTGGGAGTCTCCCGCACATACTCCTTGAAACCGGTGACCTTACCCACGGATCACCTGCCCACCGGAATGTTTCCCGGCCTGCGCGGCAAGGACAGCGGAGGGCACGCGCGGTATGCCGAGCACGCGCTTGAACTCGTGCGGGAATACCTTGATGAATTTCGGCAGCGTGGACTCCCAGTTTTCGATGATCCACTTTGCCTGCGTGCTTCCGGTTAACTCGCTGTGGCGCGCGATCAGTTGGTACAGCAGATCGATGTCTTTATGGTTCGCGACCGGTTCGAGGTCCACCTCGGCGCGATTGCATCGGACCGACGGGAAATCGCCGAACTGGTCCAGGACGTAAGCGATGCCGCCAGTCATACCGGCCGCAAAGTTCCGTCCGGTGCGGCCGAGCACCACGATCAAACCGTTGGTCATATACTCACAGCCGTGGTCGCCGACGCCTTCCACAACCGCCGTAGCGCCGGAATTGCGGACCGCGAAGCGTTCACCGGCCATGCCGCCGAAGTATGCTTCGCCGCTGGTTGCGCCGTAGAGGCAAACATTGCCGATGAGGATATTTTCCTCGGGCACGAATTCGGACTGGCGCGGATGGTAGATGACCAGCTTCCCGCCGGACAGACCTTTGCCAACGTAGTCGTTCGCGTCACCTTCCAGCGTCAACGTCACGCCCTTCGCTAGGAACGCGCCGAAGCTCTGTCCTGCGCAGCCGGTGAACTGAACCCGGATGGTGTCGTCCGGCAAGCCCGCGGAGCCGTATCTTCGTGCGATCTCGCCGCTGAGCATCGTACCGACAGTCCGGTGAATATTGCGGATCGGCATGCTGAGAGAAACCGGCGTGCGATTTTCGATGGCTTCGTGCGTCATTTCGATGAGCTTGTAGTCGAGAGCCTTTTCCAGACCGTGGTCCTGCGCCTCCGTGCACCGCCGCCCCACATGGCTCGGCATCGGGGGATTGTAGAGAACTGCGGAGAGGTCGATTCCTTTGGCCTTCCAGTGCGTGATGTCCGACCGCTGGACTAGGCAGTCCACCCGGCCGATCATCTCATTCATCGTCCGGAAACCAAGCTCGGCCATCACCCTGCGTAGATCTTCGGCCACATAGAAAAAGAAATTGATTACGTTTTCGGGATGCCCCTGGAATTTCTTCCGTAGCTCGGGATCCTGCGTCGCGATGCCGACCGGACAGGTGTTCAGATGGCACTTACGCATCATGATGCAGCCCATCGAAATCAGCGGCGCGGTGGAAAATCCAAACTCCTCGGCGCCGAGCAACGCGGCGATGGCCACGTCCCGGCCAGTCTGCAGCTTGCCATCCACCTGGACGCGCACACGGCTGCGCAGATCGTTGAGCACCAGAACCTGCTGCGTTTCGGAAAGCCCGAGCTCCCAGGGAACACCGGCATGACGAATCGAGCTGATGGGAGAAGCGCCCGTGCCGCCGTCGTAGCCGCTGATGAGGATCACGTCCGCGTGAGCCTTCGCCACGCCGGCTGCCACGGTTCCCACTCCTGTTTCCGCGACCAGCTTCACCGATATCCGCGCACGAGGATTGGCGTTCTTCAGGTCGTGGATCAGTTGGGCCAAATCCTCAATGGAATAGATATCGTGGTGCGGAGGCGGCGAGATCAGGCCGACTCCGGGAATCGAGTGGCGCACGCGCGCGATGATCTCGTCCACTTTGTGGCCGGGCAGCTGGCCGCCTTCGCCGGGTTTCGCGCCCTGCGAGATCTTGATTTGAAGATCGTCCGCGTTCACGAGGTAGTTCGTGGTTACGCCAAACCGCGCGGACGCGACCTGTTTGATCGCGCTGCGGCGGAGGTCGCCATTCGCGTCGGGCTTGAAGCGCGCCTCATCTTCTCCGCCTTCTCCCGTGTTGGATCGGGCGCCGATCCGGTTCATGGCGATCGCGAGCGTCTCGTGCGCTTCCTTGCTGATCGAGCCGTAGGACATGGCGCCGGTGGCAAAGCGCTTCACGATTTCGGAGGCGGGCTCGACGTCGTCCAGCGGCACGGGTGGCCCGTTCGGCTTGAAATCGACCATGCCGCGCAACATAAGCAGATCGCGATTCTGCTGGTCCACGATCTTGGCGAATTCCTCAAAGCTATCAAAACTCGATTGCCGAACGGCATGCTGCAGCTTACTGACGGTCAGCGGGTTCAGAAGGTGGCGCTCGCCGCGAACGCGAAATTGATATTCGCCGCCGACCCGAAGCTCGGTTTCCGATTCACTGGGCGGCAGCATGGCGAACTCGTGCTTCATGAGCGCTTCGCGAGCCAGGATTTCGATGTTCACGCCTTCAATGCGCGAGGCGGTTCCCGTGAAATAGCGCTCGATGACCGAGCGGCTCAAACCGATGGCCTCGAAAATCTGAGCGCCTTGATAACTCTGCAAGGTCGAGATGCCCATCTTCGAAAAGGTCTTCAGCAGGCCCTTATCGGTGGCCTTCATGTAGCTTTTGAAGATTTTGTCCCAGGTACTTTCGGGCGGAAAGTGGCCGTCCTCGTAAAGGTGCTCGAGGGTTTCGATGGCCAGATAGGGGTTGACGGCGCTCGCGCCGTAGCCCAGGAGCAGAGCGAAATGCATCACCTCGCGCGGTTCGCCGGATTCGACGATTAAGGCGACCTGGTTGCGCGTCTTTTCGCGGATCAGATGATTGTGAACGGCGGAAAGCGCCAGCAGGCTCGGGATCGGCGCGTGCGCGGCATCCACGCCGCGATCGGAGAGAATAAGAATCGTATAGCCGGATTTGACCGCGGCGGAGGCGCGCACGCACAAATCTTCGACGGCCTTTTCGAGTTGCTGTTCGCCCCCGCTCACGGGGAAGAGAGCCGACAGAGTCGTGGCGAGGAAATCGCCCCACTTGACGCTGCGCATCTTTTCGAGGCGCCAGTTGGAAATGATCGGATGGCGCAGCTTCAGCGTGTGGCACTGCTTGGGCGTTTCGTCGAGAAGATTGCCTTCGCGTCCGATATACGAGTTTAGCGACATCACCAAGTCTTCGCGGATCGGATCGATCGCCGGATTCGTCACCTGAGCGAACGTCTGCTTGAAGTAGTTGAACAGGAGCTGCGGCTTATCGGATAGGCAGGCCAGCGGCGTATCGATGCCCATCGAGCCGACCGGTTCCTCGCCTTTTATCGCGGATGGCTGCAGGATCGTCTTCAAGTCTTCGTCGGTGTAGCCGAAGGCGCGCTGGCGCATCAAGATTGTTTCGTGATCCGTCGGCTGAACATTCACGGGGCTGGGAAGATCATCCAAAGTGATCTGGTTTTCTTTCAGCCATTGAGCGTACGGTTGCCGGGCTGCCAGCTGTTTCTTCACTTCGCCGTCTGAAATCAGGCGCTTTTGTTCCGTGTCCACCAGGAGCATGCGGCCAGGCGCGAGGCGCCCCTTCATGCGCACGTCTTCGGGTTTCACGGGCAGCACGCCGGCTTCCGAAGCCATGATGACCAAGCCGTCCGTGGTAACCAGGTACCGGCCGGGGCGCAGTCCGTTGCGATCGAGCTTGGCGCCGATCACCCGACCGTCCGTGAAAGCGACAGCAGCCGGGCCGTCCCAAGGTTCCATCAGCGATGCGTGGTATTCGTAGAATGCTTTGACGTCCTGCGGCATCTCGGGATCGTTGTCCCATGCCTCGGGAATGAGCATGGACATCACATGGGGCAGACTGCGGCCGCCGAGCGCCAGCAACTCCACCGCGTTGTCGAGCATGGCGGAATCGCTGCCGCCCGGAGTGATGATCGGCAGCAACTTTTGCATGTCTTTCCCAAACAGCGGGGAAGACAAAACGGACTGGCGCGCGTACATCCAGTTTGCATTCCCACGCAGCGTGTTGATCTCACCGTTATGGCAGACGTAGCGGTAGGGATGAGCGAGTTGCCAGCTCGGAAACGTGTTGGTTGAGAAGCGCTGGTGGACCAGGCAAAGCGCGCTCATGACTTCGGGATCGGACAGCTCCTTGTAAAAACTGGCGATCTGCGGAGCCAGAAGCAAGCCCTTGTAAACAATCGTCCGCGACGAAAGAGACGGGACGTAAAAGAAATCCTTCTCTTTTAGGTCGGATTCCGCCATGGCGGTTTCCGCCGCTTTGCGCACGACGTAGAGCTTGCGCTCGAGGGCGTCCTGGTCCATGCCCGGCGCGCGCCGGATGAAAATCTGCTCGATGTAGGGCTGAGTGTTGCGCGCGACGCGCCCGATCGTGTCACCGTTGATCGGCGTGTCGCGCCAGCCGAGCACGGTTAGCCCCTGCTCGCGCACGGTTTTTTCCACGATGCCTTCGCAAAGGATTCGGTCCTGCGGGTCAACGGGAAGAAATATCATCCCGACGCCATATTCGCCGGGCGGGGGAAGCGTGAAACCGAGGCTCGCGCATTCGCGCTCGAAAAAAGCGTGCGGAATCTGAATCAGGATGCCCGCACCGTCGCCCGTTTCCGGATCGCAGCCACACGCGCCGCGGTGGGTGAGATTGACCAGAATCTGGATACCCTTGAGCACGATATCGTGGGATTTCTGCCCTTCGATATTGGCGACGAAACCGAGGCCGCAGGCGTCATGCTCGTTCTCCGGGCGGTACATGCCCTGCGCTTCGGGCAGGCCCGAAAATGGATAGTTGGATTTCATTTTGCGCCGCTTTTTCATGATGCGACTGAACCTAGGCGAGGTTACATCTTAGCATTTCTTTCCAAGCCGTTCTTCTTCAACTCGTCGCGCCGAGGCGGGACGCTTTCGTTTATCCAACCCATCAGAAATACAAATATGGCCTAATTTGCATTGGAAAGACGGGAGCTACACCGGCCAGGATGGCTGCTGCTGCGCCGTCGGCCGGTCCAGCTATTCCGGGTGGAGGTGCGGCTGCGGGACGGCGCAGATGATTCCCGACACGGCCGTGAAGCTCGCGCCGAACATCAGTGCGACGCTGGCGCCATGGAGCGTGACTCCGCCATTCGCGGAAAGTCCGAATATCACCGCAACAACCGAAACACCGATGGATTGTCCGAGCAGGCGGGACATCGTGCTGATGCCGCCGGCGCCTCCGCTCCGCTCCTTGGGTGCGCTCGCGACCATGGCGCGGTTGTTGGGAGCTCCGAAGAAACCAAATCCTGCGCCGCCGAGTGCGGCTCGCCATACGATCTGGAAAACGGTGGGATGCGGCCCCACCAAGCCTAGCAGGATCAGCCCGGACGTCATACAGGCCATGCCGACGGTGCCGAGGACGCGGATCGGAACACGATCGGCCATCCTTCCGGAGATATGCGACATGATTCCGGCCGCGATCGGCCACGGACTGAGAAGCAGCCCAGCCATCACTTGCGAGAACCCCATCACGTTAATGAAATAAAAGGGCAGAACTACAACGGCGAGGCCCTGCGCCATGAACGCGCACAACGACGCCGAGGAGGAGAGCGCAAAGATCGGGCGCTTGAACAAATCGATTGCCAACATTGGAACCGGTAGGTGGCTTTGCCGCTTGACGAGGACAGTACCGGCAATCGCAGCGCCGATTAATTCGGCCACGAGGATCGCACGTGCTTTGCCGTTGCCGATGCCGTCAATACCAGTGATCAACAGAGTTACCGCGATCCCATTCAGGACTGCACTCCAAAAGTCCCAGCGATGGCGCGAGCCTTCGGCCGGGGCCAGGCAGCGCTCGGACATGCTCAACGCGAGCAGGCCGAAAGGAATATTAATGGCAAACAGCCAATGCCATGTAGTGATCGCGAGAATCGCCGAGGCGACGCTCGGGCCGGCGGCCGCGGACGTGAAAACCACGAAGCCGCCGAGACCAATCCCGCGGCCCAGCAGCGCGCGCGGATACGTGTACCGCATCACGGCTGCGGAGACACTCCAGATGCATGCGGCTCCCATGCCTTGAATCACGCGAGCCAGCACGAGTGTGTTCAAAGAATGTGGAAGAGAGCACCCCGCCGACGCGAGCGTGAAAATCACCAGACCGCCCTGATACACGCGCTTGTAGCCGATGATATCCACCAGCGAGGACAGCGGCACGACGCAGATGCCGACCGTCAGCAGAAATGCGTTGACAACCCAGATGGACGCCGCGGGACTGGCGTGAAGCTGCGTTGCGATGCTGGGCAAGGCGGTGTTGGCGATGTTGCCGTCGAGGACGGACATGGCCAGTCCGACCAAATAACTGATCATCGCCCAGCGTCGCTGGGAGCCGGGCAAGCCGTCGGTGAACCCCATTTCACCTGAAACGGGAATTGTTATTTCGGACATTTGGCCTACGCCACTCCCGGATATGGTCGAAGTGTTGTGATCGCGCGAGAGCTCAAGTCCGGCGCTCGCGAATCAGGCGGATGGCATCAGGTAGAGCCGAGCCTCCGGTTCCCGCGGAATCCGCATCTCCGTTCGGGTCCTGAAGGTCCTCGATCGGCGTATCGCCTTCGCCGGGCGCGAGGAAAAGATTCGTTTCGATGCCGTGCTGTCGCGTGTAAAGGTCGTAGTAGCGGCCTCTGTCCGAGTAGAGCGACGCGTGGGTGCCGCGCTCGATGATTTTTCCGGCCTCGACGACCAGGATCTGATCGGCGCGGCGAATCGTGGATAGGCGATGGGCGATCACGAACGTGGTGCGCCCGCGCATCAGGAAGCGCAATCCCTCCTGAATCAGCGCCTCCGATTCGGAGTCGAGGCTCGAAGTAGCTTCGTCCAGAATCAAGATGCGCGGGTCCGCCAGAATGGCCCGGGCGATCGAGACGCGCTGCTTCTGGCCTCCGGAAAGTTTCACGCCCCGCTCGCCGACCACAGTGTCGTATTTCTTCTCAAACCCCTCGGCGAATTCATCCACGCGAGCAATGCGGCATGCCGCGAGGATTTCCTCCTCGCGAGCTTCAGGACGAGCGAAAGCCACGTTCTCGCGGATCGTGCCGTCGAAGAGAAACGTTTCCTGCAATACGACTCCGAGCTGCGTGCGATAGGAATCGAGGCGCACGTGAGCGAGATCGACACCATCCACGAGCACCCGGCCTGCCGTCGGCACGTAAAACGCCGCGATCAGTCCGATGATGGTGGATTTCCCGGCGCCGGAGGGGCCGACCAGCGCGGTCGAGGTGCCGGGCGCCGATTCGAAGCTGATGCCGCGCAGGACGGGCTTACCGGGATCGTAGGCGAAGTCCACGTTTTCGAAAACGACGCGGCCTTCGACGCGATCTAGCCGCTCGGTCCGCTGCGGGTCCTGATCCTCAAGTTTTTCATTCAGCACTTCTCGAGTGCGCTCGAGCCCGGCGAGGGCTTCGGTCATTTGCGGTCCGACCGACGCAATCTGCGCCACGGGCGCGATCAGGAAAGCGAGAAAGGCCATGTAGGCAATGAGGGACCCAACGGACATCGTTCCGGCGAGAATGTTTCGCGCGCCAAGGAATATCATGGACGCGGTAACGATCCCCATCAGAGCGGTGGCCGAAAAACTCATCAGTGACGTGGCCGTCAGCGTCTGCAGCACATTGTCCAGCAGCTTCTGTACGCCGCCCTGGAAGACTTTCTCTTCACGCTCCTCGGCGTGGTAACCCTTCACGACGCGCACGCCGCCAAGCGATTCCGTGAGGCGACCGGTTACCTCTGCGTTTAGCTTAGGGCGCGCGCGATACATCGGGCGAATGGTCCTAAACGCTTTACTCAGACCGAGGCCGAAAATCACGACGGCCACGAACGCTGCTGCGGTCATCGAAACGCTCACCCGCAAGAGGTAGCCCAAAGCGAGAATTGCCGTGACGATTCCGCCGGCGAAATCCACCAGACCCGTGCCGATCAGATTGCGCACGCCCTCGACGTCGCTCATGATCCGCGAGACGAGTACGCCCGTTTTGTTTGCGTCGTAGTACGATACGGGCAGCCGTCCGATATGCGCTTGCACCGCAATGCGCAGCTCCGTGATCATTCTCTGGGACGATTTCGACAGCAATTGCGTGAGCGAGTAGGAAGTCATTCCCTGCAGGATCGTAGCGCCGATCACCGCCAACACGAGCCGAGGCAACAAGTAGGCCTCGTGTTTGCCGATTACGTTGTCGAACAGATACTTGAGCGAAGCGGGCGCCACCAGCCCGGAAACTCGGTTGACGAGCATCAGTCCGAATCCGATGGCGAGAATCCCGCGGCGGGGCTTGATCAGTTTCCAGACATCCGGCAATAACTTCCAGAACGGCTGCTTGGAGGGGCTACTCGAGCCTGCCGCTGCGGATCTTCCGAGCCTGTCGCCTCTCGTGGCCGTCCTGCCCGCGGGGGATGATGGGAATGGTGGCATTCTGACTAGGTTCGCCTCTGCTGATTTCTCTTGAGCTATTCGAATTATAGCGGAACGGCTGTGCGAGCGCGATGTTTGCGCGGACGAAGGCGTTGGTCGAATATTCGTCGGCGAGGCGAGACTGCCCGCGGTCTCCCGCAGCAAGCTGCGCCGAGGCCGCTTACAGAGTTGTGCTCATGTCGCTTGAGGTGCCACCAGCCGCGGGCACATAGCATTTGCGCGTGTAGTCCATCACCATGCGGTCGGCATTGAACCGCCAGCCGAGGGTTCGGATGGTTCGCTTCATGCGCTTGATCCAGCCGCGCGGGAGCCCGTCGCGGTCGCGTTGATAGTAGAGCGGAATCACCACATCAAGCAGCGTGCGATACAGATCTTCGCCGTCGCGCGCGTCGTGAACGTCCATGTGGGAATGAGTCCTGCCGGTGCCGATCGCGAAACCGTTTAAGCCGTCGTAGGCCTCCGCCCACCAGCCGTCGAGCACGGACAGATTCAGACCGCCGTTCAGGACGACTTTCTGGCCGCTCGTACCCGACGCCTCCAGCGGACGCCGCGGATTGTTCAGCCACACATCCACGCCCTGGACGAAATGGCGCCCGACGTTAATGTCATAATCTTCGACGAAGAGAAACTTGTCCGCGAACTGAGGATTGCGCATCATCTGAGCGATTTCTTGCAGCATGCGCTTGCCGGGATCGTCCCGCGGATGAGATTTTCCGGCGAAAACAAATTGAACCGGCCGCTTCGGATCGTTCACCATCGAGGCCAGCTTTTCGATATCCCTCAGAATCAAGTCGGCCCGCTTATAGGTCGCGAAGCGGCGCGCAAACCCGATGGTCAGGGCATCCGGGCTGAACAGGTTGCTTAGCCTCTGCAGCACTTCCGGAGCTTCGTTGCGGCGCTCGGCTTGGGTTACCGCACGGCGGCGAACGAATTCCAGAAGGCGCGATTTCAAACTGAGATGCGTTTCCCAAAGTTCGCCATCGTCCACACTTTCGATGCCTTCCCAGATGCGCGCCTCGCTGCTGTGTTCGTGCCACCCCGTTCCCAGATGCCGGTCGTAAAGACGAAACATTTGCGGCGCGAGCCACGTGGGGACATGCACGCCATTGGTGATATGTCCGATGGGCACGGCGTCTTCCGTCTTGCCGGGATAGAGCCCCGTCCACATCGCCCGGGACACCTCGCCATGCAGAGCGGAAACGGCATTGGCGCGTCGCGCCATCTTCAACCCCAGGACCGTCATGCAGAACTCTTCGTTCTGGTTGCCCGGATTCTCACGTCCGAGGGCCATCAATTTGTCGGGCGACAGCCCCAGAAATTCTCCGAGAGGCCCCAGGTGTTCCTCGATGAGCTCCGCGCCAAAGCGATCGTGCCCCGCCGGCACCGGTGTGTGGGTGGTAAACACCACTTCCCGCGAAACGCGGTGGACTGCATCGTCGAACCCCAGGCCTTCATCCTGCATACGATTGCGAATGGCTTCGAGGACCGCAAATCCGCTGTGCCCTTCGTTGAGGTGAAGAACGCCCGGCGTGATGCCCATCGCTTTCAGGGCACGAAAACCTCCCACACCGAGTAACAGCTCTTGCCGGATTCGGACACGCGCATCTCCACCATAGAGACGCGATGTGAGCTCGACGTCTTGCGGGGCGTTCCCCTGGACGTTTGAATCGAGAAGAAGCAGATCGCAACGACCCACCTTCATGCGCCAGACTTTCGCGCGGATCAAACCGCTGCGCGTTTCGATTTGCACCGTTACCGCTTCGCCGTTAGCCCCGATCGCCAGTTCCATGGGCAGCTGGGTTACATCCGACTCCAGATAATCCTCCTGTTGCCAGCCGCTGGCGTCGAGCCATTGCCGGAAGTATCCCTGGCCGTAGAACAGGCCTACGCCGACCAGCGGAATCCCCAGATCGGACGCGCTCTTGATGTGATCGCCTGCGAGGACACCCAATCCGCCGGAGTATTCTGGAATCGATTCGTGCAATCCGAACTCGGCCGAGAAATACGCCACGGGGCGGGGTCGCAGCACGCCGGCGTGCCTGGTGCCCCATGTGCGATCGGCTTCGAGGTATTCGAGCTGGCGACGATACGCATAGTTAATGCGGCTATGCAGCACCAGTTCTCCAGCGCGGTGCTCGATTTCTGCAAGAGGAATCTCGCTCAGCATGGATACCGGATTGTGATTGAGCTGTCTCCAGCGCACTGGATCCAGGTCGCGGAACAGGCTGGTCGAATCATAGTCCCACGACCACCACACGTTGCGGGCCAGCGACCAGAGCCGCTCCTGTGCAGGCGCGATGAACCGATCGAGCGTGCGAGCTTCGCTCACGACCGGCGCCACCTCCGCGGCTGCTTTCGCCAGCATCTGAACTTCGTCTTCCCGAAAGACTCGTGCCTCGATGGTTTGGACGACGAGAACGCCTTGGAGAACGCCTCGATCAATCAGCGGAACGCCGAGGAACGATTGGTATGCGTCTTCACCCGCCTCACGGAAGTACTTAAACCGCGGATGATCTTTCGCCTGCTCCACCGCAACGGGATGCACCTGTTCGGCCACCAGGCCGGCTAAACCTTCGTGGATTCCCATGCGCAGAGTGCCGATACATTCGCGCCGCAGCCCCACGGTGGCGGCCAACACCAGATTCGCCCGGTCGGGCTCCAAAAGGTAGGCCGAACACACGTCGGTTTCAAACCGCTTGGCAATTAGCGCGACCACATTCATCAGGGTTTCGGCCGGCTTGCCTCCCTGCTGTGCGAGGTTCCCGATCTCTTCGAGAGTCAGGACGTAACTCGCATCACGCTCTTCAGTGCTCTGGCTCAAGGTCTGTATTCCCTTGCGATCAATTTTCCGTCGGACGCCCGATTGTGCCATTGCGTCTGCCTCTATTTATCTCATGCCTTGACGATTGGGAAGCGGTCGCGCGAGAGCTACGGTCGCGGAGATGCAACCCCCGCACTTCGCTGCCGCCTGGCTCAGGCCCTGCCACGGCAAAATTCGCAGTCAGCTGACCAGCACCCCGCAGAACTCTAGTTGCCGGGTGCGCGCCAAGTCCAATCCAAATTGCTGATTGTGAATATCACCGGTGACTGCGGGGCCATTCTTCAAGTTGTGGGACTCAATGCGGAAACGAGGGAGGCTTGAAGCGCCGCGCCTCAGCGCGCGGCGTCGGTAAAATGAAACCGGAGGTCCACTTCCTTCTGGACTTCGATAGGCTTGCCATCAAGAAAGGTCGGCGAGTAACGCCACTGCAGAA
Source organism: uncultured Acidobacteriota bacterium (assembly GCA_963752925.1). Classification (GTDB taxonomy): domain Bacteria; phylum Acidobacteriota; class Terriglobia; order Acidiferrales; family UBA7541; genus Palsa-295. Next base: position 167,883 of record CAVVZY010000011.1, read on the forward strand.
CGGCTTTCTCGGCAGCCTCGACTAGTAATCGCGAACCGCCCAATACGGCTACGCCACGAACGCTGCCATCTGCGCCGATCGTGACATTCAGCCTTACAGTGCCTTCCACCCGTTGGTTTCTGGCCAATGTCGGATAGCTTGGATCCACGCGGTGCACTAACTGACCCTGTTTGACGACGCCCGTCGCGGGCGGCGGTTCGGGCACGCGCAGGGTCGGCGGTCCCGCGAGGGCGTGAGAATTGATCGCTCCCGACGATGTCAGGACACTTTCAGTCCCGCCCGGAGCATCCGCTAGAACCGGTGGGTTCTCTTTCACGAGCCTGCCATCATCGGCAGCTGCTCGTATTTGTTGCGGAGGAGAGAGGATCCACGTCCGGAAGCCCGACTGCAGCTTGCGCGCTGGCGAGGGAAGGATTGCGGAGGTCGGTCGGCGAGCGCTATCTGCAGAATTGTCCAGCGGGCCATCGAACGGGATCGTCCACCGCTGGTTACTCGCATTCACTACTTCGATCTCGGAGACTCGAGCCACCGGCATCGCAGAGCTCGATGCGTTCCCGCGATCGGCTGCGCCGTTCTGCAACGCAATCGGATGAATTCTCAGAAAAAGTTTCCCCAAGTCTCCCTGTCCGGCCGCCCACCCTAGGGCGAGTGAACCAACGGCAAGAAGCCCAAGGATGGTCGCTAGAGCCGCGTGGTTGCTGAACAGCCTGGACACGACGTGAGGCGCGGAGGCGGCCATTTGAACAGCTTGTTCGGGGTCGGATTCTTGAGCTTGATTTGGAGCCGACGCGCTCGTCTCAGCCAGGCTTGACAAGTTCGTCTCTGGGACCGGTGCGGCCGGTATGGCATTTCCAATTTGCACGGCGGTAGCCGCCCGGTCATGTTCCTCGCTTCGATCTTTTGTGACGAAGCTCGCCTCCACGGTAGGGGCGATTGAAATCTCGGATTCGCCGGCGTCGGGTACCGCCGTTGGCGGTTCGACGTCTTCTGACGGTGTGCCTAGCTCGAGATCTTCTACGGCCGGCGAATTTTCGCGGACGAACCATTCTCTGATTCGGCTGCGTGCTTCCTCGGGGAGATCGACAAACTCGAGACCCGCCACTTTTCTCGATGGGCCCGTCCAGGTGATCCGCGCGTTTGCTTCGATCCAGCCCTCGGACTCCGACAGCTGAAAACGCACACCGGGCAGAAGGTCGTCCATCAGGCTTGTGACGGCTTGCACGGAGAGGCCGCCTTCACTGATGTTCAGGATAATGCCGCCATTTCCTTCATCGAGTTCCACGTAGGCGAGAGACCGGATCGGTTGACGGGCGTACAGGCGGCGGTCGGACGGCGGTGCTGGATCGTGGGCCTGCGCGAGAGTGTTGGACATAACCGACGAACTTCCTTTGGTTGCGGGCCCGGGTTCCGCAACGATCCGCTAATTGGATCGATTGTATGCTGGCCGAGGGGGTAATTCAAGACTGCGGCCGAGTCAGGCCGGAGCTTCCCGACCAGAGTCAGTTTTGGCCGTTCGGCGCAGGCGCTTGCGGGGATTCCGGCGACGTGGTGGCGAGTTCGATTTGATACCGATTCGCCTGATCGAACAGCACGAATCCCTGGAGGCCCGCAACTTGTTCGGCCACAAACTGCCTAAGCTGGCGATCTGCGGAGGAATCCCTCTGCGTCGGCCAGTCGAAAGGATGGCTCATTTCGAGCGAGATGCGGGTTCGATCGTTGGCGGGTACGAACGCGGCAGAATCCAGGCTAACTTGTTGGGCGGCGGTCAAGATTCCATTTGGCTGGAGCCGGCTCATAATGACGACGTTCGGTCCGCTCGCCAGCCGGTAGTCGGTGCCCGTCCTATTGTCCAAGTCGTAGGAAAAGACCACGGCTGCATGGGCGGAATCCACTTCGCGTACCCGCACACCCGCGAGCGTGCTCTCGATCGCGCGCGAGTTCCACGAATTCGCCCGAGCGGTGAAGAATCGGGCCCGTGAAAATGCGGCGAGGAGCAGGACCAGTGCGAGTCCGCAAACCGCCAGTCCGATCCAGCCGAGTTTTTTCCAGTGCTGCATCAGTGTCGCGTCAGGGATGAAATCTATCACAGAAGCCCTGGTTACACGATGCACGCCCAGCCGCAGTGCCCGGTATGCTTGACACGAATGCCTATCGAGGACTAGCCTCCGGGCGGCAAGCGGGTACCCACCCCAATTCTTCCGGAGGAAAAATGAAATTTGGCAAGTACGCATCCGCGTCCGCCGTGATGTTACTGGCGGCGTTTTCCGCCTCAGCCCAGACCAACCCTGGAACCATCGCTGCTTTGGAGTCTCAGACGCCCAAAACAGGCATGACACAACAGTACGAACAAGGCCGCAAACAGAAGGCGGATTGGCACAAACAGCAAAAGGATCCGCAGCCATTGTACGTGTTCGAGACCATGAGCGGCGACGCCACCGGAACCTATCTCGTCGGGCGATTGGGACAACACTGGGCGGATTTCGACAAGCCGGCAATCCCCGATTCCGCCGATACCGACGAGTTCAACAAAGTGATCGGGTCGTACGTGCAGTCGGTGACCGACCGCTACTACCAATTCATGCCTAAGGTCAGCAACCCTGACAATTCTTCTACTTCGCCGTCCGCTTACACGGAGGTGGTTACCTTCCGCGTGCACCGCGACAAAATAGGAGCATTCCGGGGCGCTCTGGCTAGAGTGGGCGAGGCTGCTCAAAAGACCAAATGGCCGGTTCACTATGAGTTCTACGAACTCGTCAACGGAGGCTTCGACGGCACATTCGTGCTGGCCGAGCCGCGTGCAAATTGGGCGGACTTCGAAGAGAAACCGGACGTGAAACCGTTCCGCGAAATGCTGAAGGACGCATTCGGTCAGAATGAGGCCGACTCGGTCTACGACCGGCTAGAGAATTCGATCGATAGCGAATATAGCGAAATTCTCAAATTCCGGACGGACCTCAGCTACATTCCCGCAAAGTAGCACAAAGATGCGCACCACCCCCGGTCAAACCCGGGCGCTCAGGGCCCGCGAGTCTCCCTCACGGAGATTCGCGGGCTTATTTCCCCCAACGGATTCATGAATCGGAACGGTACTTCGAGTAATCTAACGACTATGGGCGATAAGATTCGTAAGGATAACTCAGAGTGGCGGGCGAAGCTGACGGACGAGCAGTACCGCGTCACGCGCCAGAAGGGAACTGAGCCGCCGTTCACCGGAGAGTATGAAGATACGGAAACGGAAGGGACCTACGTTTGCGTATGTTGCGGACAGCAGCTTTTTGCTTCCGACGCGAAATACCATTCCGGGTCCGGTTGGCCCAGCTACTGGCAGCCGATCAAGGCTGAAAACGTCGAAATGGAGAGCGACGCCGCTCACGGCATGGTTCGTACGGAAGTCATGTGCAGCCGGTGCGACGCCCACCTCGGGCACGTCTTCGAAGATGGCCCTCAGCCGACCGGGCTGCGCTTCTGCATCAACTCGGCGGCACTGCGTTTGATCGAGAAAGACTCCGACAAGAAGAGTTGACGCCGTTTGCGGAGCGCACCGCGTCGTCCCTCTCGGCTTCCCGCTCTTCGCACACCCAGCCTAGTGGTCGAGCAGAATCAGCTGCGGGTGTGTGTCGGTCGCGACGCTCGAAATCACGCGGACGCTTCCCGGTGAAACAACGTAAAAGATCGAGTCCGCAGGAAAGCCGCTGGGCACCGTTCCGGTTGTGTTGAGCGTGCCCCGCCCAATTGGAGTACCGAGAGCAGGGTTGGTGTATGTCCCGCCGAGAAGCTGTGCCAGATTCGGAGACGTGGCCCCGGACGCGTCGATCTCGTCAACCGTTCCGTCTATGTTGCCGGCGCCGTCGGCAGTCAGTTGCCCCACGACGCTCTTCACATTGGCCTCCGCCTCGAAAGGCGCGGTGATTGTATAGCCGCCCATGAATGAGGTCAGCGCAAACGATGGCCCGCTCGTCTGTTGTTCGAGCCGCCCAGTGGTGACCGCCGCGTCGCTGCCGAGCAGAAATCCCTGAGCTGGCCCAGTCAAGTAGGCCACCGCAACGCGCGTTTGCGCTGCAGTCGTCCCCAGCCCCGTGAAGCTGACGCGGCCATTCGCGGTGATCGCACACGACGTTCCAGCTGTAAACGAAATCGGCGGGACGGCGCCGCCATTGATCGTGCCTCCGTCATTCTCATCGTAGATCAGGGAAACGGCCGCGTTCTGGTTGCATAGGGTTGAGGTGAGCAGACCCGCAAAAACGCTGGCGTTACCGCTCGCGTCCACGCCCGTTCCGCTCGCCACGCTCACGCCTTGCATTACGGTCTGATCGAACACCGTGCTCGTCTGCTGCAGGACCACCTCGCCGGAGAGCCGGAACATCGTGGGCGCGCCATTGGTGTCGCGGTCGGCTTCGATGAAATAGAGATCCGAAGGTGTCACGAAGTAGAAGATGAAATTCAGCGTGACTTGCGGCTTGGCTCCCGGCGCGAACGTCAGAGCCGTAGTGCCACGATTTCCGGCCAGGAACGTAAAGTCTCCGGATAGCGACTGGTTGGTGAAAGTTCCCGCGTCGTTGAAATCGCTGCTGCCCGGGCTGATTGTCTGAGCGCCGTTCGCGTGGAAGGCTCCGGCCAGGGCTGCCGGCTTTCCCTGTAATTCGTAGCCGGGAAGTACGAAAGCGTAGTTCCCGCTGAAGTTGTTGTTGCCGAAGCTAGCTGGACCTACAACGTGCTTAAGAACTCCTTCGCCGTGCGTGTGCTTGGGGTCTTTGTTCGTCGCTGCGGTGTAGTCTTCAAAAAACTTGGCGTTTCCGTTCGAGTCGAGCACGAGATCATAATCGGCGACGATGGGCGTATTCGCGCCAAACGCAAAGGTAAGCTCCATTGTCCCGCGCCCATCGGACCCGATCAGATACGTGCTACCCGCCACCCCGGTACTCGGCGGCACGATCGATCCCCCGAGCGCTACGCCCGTAGTGCGGTTGCTGTCCACGGTGCCGGATGTAATGGTTCCGTTAGCGTTCGCCGTCAGGGTTCCTGCCAGCGCGACGGGTCCGTCGGAATCAAAACCGTTGAAGAGGAACGCGTATTGGCCGCTGAGCAGCGTGTTGTTCGCCACGGAACCGGTAATTGTGATCGAGAACGTCGCTGAATTCGTCGCCGGGGCAGGGTTCCCGTTCGCTGGATTCAAAGCCGAATCCGCAACCTGAACCGTGAAACTCGCCGTCGTGGCCAGGATCGGTGTGCCTGAAATGCTTCCAGTGCCGTCCGTATGCGACGAGAGTGTCAATCCGGCAGGGATCTGCCCTTGGATCACACTCCACGTATAGGGCGGAATGCCTCCGGAGGCGTTCAACGTGGCGCTGTATGCTGGCGAGGACCCGGTGGTGCCGGAGGCTAGCGGTCCTGGTGGCGTGGTGATAAGCAGCGGCTGCGGAACCTGAATCGTGATCGAAAATGGCGCGGCCGGAACTGGTACCTTTTGCGGCGTCGGCAATCGAGAGTCTTGCACTTGTATCGTGAAATTATAGGTCGCCGGGTATGTAACCGCCGGCGACTCGTTGATGGGTATACCCGTGATCTGGCCCGTGCTGGCATTCAACGAGAGTCCGGGAGGCAAAGCACCCACGGCGATCCACGTGAGCGGGGCTGCGCCGCCGTTGGTCGAGATCTGGCCGCTGTATCTCGAGCCCAACGTGCCGACGGGCAGCGGCGCTACGATGACGGAAAGCGTTGGAGCCGGCGCGATTGTAATGATGAAGTCTTGCGCAATCTGGGCCGCGCCGCCGCTGTCCTTCACCTGGATCGTAAATTGAGATTTGCCGGATCCGCAAGGCGTGCCTAGGATCGTGCCGGTTGTGCTCGACGAAGATGCGTTCAATTTCAGGCAGTCCGGCAGCGAGCCGACCAGGGTGTAAGTGTAGGGCTGTACGCCGCCGGTAAACGTAAAGTTCCGCGTGTAGGGTACCGCGTTGTTTCCGTTGGTCAGCGTGCAGGGAAGGATATTGATTGGATTGCACTCCGACGTTGCGAAGACCGGGGGCAGGACCACCGATACGGTGACCGTCTTCGTAATGGTCTTGTCCGTAACGGAAGTGGCTGTTATGACCACGCTCGTGGTGGCCGTGATAGCAGGCGCCGAAAATGTCACGGCGAACGGCGCGTTACCTGATAAAGACCCGCAACTTCCGGCGGTCAATTTTCCGTCGTTGGCGCAGCCCGACTGTTTCTCGAGCGTCCAGGTGACGCCCGCCGACGTCGTGTCACCACCCACCGCGGCCGTGAAGTTGAGCATGTTCGCTGTCGCGGAACCGAGCGGAGTTTCGTCCATCGTCAGCAAACCGTTCGCAGAAACGATTACGATCGAAATCGTTGATTTCGAGCCCCCACCCCCACAGCCGCTCGACAGTATCAAGGCCAGGCATGCCAGGCAAAACACCGCGGCGAATCGCATTCTCCTCATGCAGCCACCAGAATTCCCATAATCTAATTTGCTCCCTCGCGCGGCATTGCTCTCGAAATGGGCGTACGCCTTCGGAACGGTCTTTCTTTCCTGCGGATTTCTCTTCGGACACGGCCGGTCTGGATACTCCCCCTTGCAACTCCCGGCGCATGCAGCCAAACGAGTTGAATAACAAAACGACCGGAGAGTGTCAACGTGCATCTCCGGTCCCCAACCTAACTTGGCGGTGTTGCATCTTACCGTCGAACGTATAAGACCTCAAGAGTCGCGTCCTGCGGCAAGATTCAGGCAATGTGGATGCGTGTACCCTCGCGCTCGTTGCCTGCGGGTATCCTTCTCCGAAGTGTCGACCGGCGGTCGCCAGCCGGGTTGGTCGAGATTGACTTGGTGACCGGCGACGTCCGCGCGGCATGGGTTTTGATTGAGGCGTTTTCAGTTTTGAGAGGTTTTTTGGTATAAGAGACTGTCCTAAAGGTTTGGTGGTCTATTTTTTTCCTCTCTTTTTCGTACTGTTCATACGGAGGAAGGCATTGATTGAAGTTCAGAACCTGACCAAGGCCTATGGCCCGGTCACGGCCGTGGACCACGTCTCTTTCACGGTCAATAAAGGCGAAATCCTGGGTTTTCTGGGCCCCAACGGCGCCGGGAAGACCACCACGATGCGTATCCTCACCGGTTTCATGCCCGCTACTTCAGGGACCGCGCGCATCGCCGGCTTCGACGTTTTCCAGGATTCTCTCGAGGTGCGCCGTCGCATCGGCTATCTGCCCGAGGCGCCTCCCCTCTATCCAGATATGGCGGTCGGCACCTATCTGGACTTCGTTCTTCGAATCAAGAATGTTCCGGCGGAGCGGAGGCGCGCACGCGTGGCTGACGCGCTCGAGAAAACCAATCTGGGCGACAAGCGGACGCAATTGATCAAGCGGCTTTCGCGGGGCTACAAACAGCGCGTGGGCTTGGCGCAGGCCCTCGTCCACGATCCCGACGTCATCATTCTGGATGAGCCGACCGTGGGACTCGACCCTAAACAGATCATCGAAGTGCGCCATCTCATCAAGAGTCTGGCCGGCAGCCACACGATCATCCTTTCGACGCACATCCTGCCCGAGGTCAGCATGACCTGCGACCGCGTGGTGATCATCAACAAAGGCAAGATCGCGGCCGTGGACACGCCTCAGAATTTGACCACGCAGCTAAACAGCGGGCAGAGAATTCAAGTGGAAGTGCGCGCCCCGGAAAAGCCTCTTCAGGATTTACTCGCACAAATTCCAGGGGCCAGTCGGGTGCAGCTGGACGCATCGCGCGCCGATGGCCACATGCTGGCGACCGTCGAAGCCGCTCCGGGCAAGGACATCCGCAGCTTGATTGCCGCGAAGGTCGTCGAAAAGGGCTGGGAGCTCTATGAATTGCGCGGCGTGAGCATGAGTCTCGAAGACATTTTCCTCGAACTCACGACTGACGACGCGGCCCACGCGGAGCCGTCCAACTAATCGGAGGATTTGATGCGGAGTCTGTATGCCATATATCGCAAGGAGATGGGTCATTATTTTGTTTCTCCGGTTGCGTTCGTGCTGGTGGGCTTGTTTCTATTTCTGAGCGGCTTTTTTTTCGACTTGTACGTCACTGCCGCGAACGAACAGTCGCCTGACGCTCCAACCTGGGTGCTTCGCGCCTTTCTTGGGTTTCTCGCTCTCGTTTTTCTTTTCTTCCTGCCTATGGTCACCATGGGCGTTTATGCCGAAGAAAGAAAGCGCGGCACGATGGAGCTGCTGATGACCTCACCGATCACGGAGACTCAAATCGTGCTTGGCAAGTTCCTGGCGTCTCTCACGCTTTTTGCCGCCATGCTGCTTCCGACCGCGGGCTGCGTCCTTTTCATTTGGTTCCACAGCGATCCCGCGCCGCCATTGCGCATCTTGCTATCCGGGTATTTGGGCACGCTGCTTTTCGGAGGGGCGTTGCTGTCGCTCGGCTCGTTTCTTTCATCCCTCACTGAAAATCAGATCATCGCCGCCGCGCTCACTTTCGCCGCATTCCTGGCGCTGTGGGCGATTGATTTTGGCACGCGCGCTGCCAGCGGCGCGTCGGGGCAGATTTTGCAATATCTCTCGGTCATCAACCATTACGACGATTTCACCCGGGGCATCATTGATACGTCCAGTGTGACCTATTACGTGAGTTTCATGATTTTGTTCATTTTCTTGACCGTCCGCTCGGTTGACTCCATGCGTTGGCGGCGGGCGTAGCGTGTTCCTCGCGACTGCGGAGGGATTCATCGCATGATTTGGGATCGGAACGAATGGACGAGGTGGCTTGCCGCCGTGGGCGGGGCCTGCTTGGTCGCTGGATATCTGCGCTTTACGATCGAGGCGGAATTGCGAACCACGAGCAAGATACTCCTGATTGCGGGAGGGGTTTTTCTTCTCGGGGCAATCGTGATCGGCTTTCGGCAGATCGTCGGCTTTTTCTCGAAGCGGTCATCGCAACTCGGCACAAATGCCATGATTCTCTCGTTCGCCGTGATCGCCATTCTCGTAGTTTTGAATTTCCTCAGTTACCGCCATGCCAAGCGTTTCGATATGACCAGCGAGAAGCTCTTCAGCCTCTCCGATCAAACGCACAAGATCGTCGGCGGCCTGCAAAAGGATGTCACCATCGCCCGCTTCGGCCGATCTCCCGCGGCGCCGGAAGATCAGCGCTTCGGCGATTTGATGACCGAGTACAAGCACCTCAGCCCGCATTTTCAGTTTAAGGACGTGAACCCGCAGGAGAAACCGGAGGTCGCAAAAGAATACGGCGCGAAGCACGTGGGCGACGTCATCGTGGCCGCCGGACAGAACAAGGTGAATCTCGAACCCGGTCCCGACGGAAGCTTCTCCGAATCGGATATCACGAACACGATCCTGAAGGTGACGCGCGACACCGTGAAGACCGTTTGCTTCGTCACCGGACATGGAGAGAAGTCGCTGACCGACGGCGGCGTGGATGGTTACGCTCAGATCGGAGAGAAACTTAAGAAGGAAACCTACGCAACGAATTCGATCAATCTTGTTACCGGCAGCGGTATTCCGTCGGACTGCGATGTTCTCGTGATTGCCGGCCCGACCAAACCATTATTCCCGCAGGAAACCGCGATGGTCGCCAAGTACTTGGACGCCGGCGGCAAAGTGTTGATCGAAGTTGATCCTGAGACGGATCCTAAACTCGATTCCATCTTCCAGTCGTGGAATATCAACGTCGGGAACAACGTGGTGATTGACGCGAGCGGAATGGGCCAGCTGCTTGGAACCGGGCCTGAGATCCCGTTGGTTGTCGAGTATGGAGACAGTCCGATTACAAAGAGCCTGCAGCGGCAAATGACCTATTTCCCGGTTGCGCGAACCGCGTCCATTGCGGACAAATCGAAATCGGAGCCGTCTGCTGTTGAGCTGCTGAAGACTTCGCCTCGAAGCTTCACCAAGGCGAAGCTCGAGCACACAGTGAAATACGATCCCAAGTCCGACACGCTCGGCCCGCTTTCGCTGGGAGTGGCCGCCAGCAAGAAAGTGGGCGATCAGAGCGCTCGTTTGGTGGTCATCGGCGACTCCGATTTCGCCACCAACCAGGTGCTCGGCGGCCCAGGCAGCGACGGCGACCTCTTCCTCGATTCCATCAACTGGCTGGCGCAGGATGAAAACATGATTTCGATCCGTCCCAAGCCCGAGACGAGCCGCCGCATCGCGCTGACGCTGGGACAGTCAACCGCTCTCGCCTGGATCGATCGGTTCTTTCTTCCGGGCATCGTGATTCTCGTCGGGATTTCCATCTGGTGGAAGCGCCGGTAGAGGTCTTGCGCGCACGGTCATGATCAAGAAGACGACACTCGTTGTGGTTCTTTGCGCCGCCGCGCTGGGCGCCGCTGTGTACTATTTCGATTGGAAGCGCGGCACCGAGAAGAAGCCCGCGGCGGACGCGTCGAAACCCGCGTTTACGATTCAGGCTGCCGACGTCGTGTCCTTCACGCTTGCTCACCCCGCGCAGCCGGACGATTCTTCGATCCGTTTTGAAAAGCGCGCCGGCGTCTGGCGAATCGTACAGCCAATCGAAACCGACGCGGACCAATCCACCGCCGAAGGAATCGTTGACCAGCTCGCCGGTGCGCGAATCGCACAGACCGAGCTCGGCTCGGCCGACCGGCGAAAGGCTTTCGGTCTCGAACCGCCGAAAGCTTCGCTCGATTTCCAGCTTGCCAACGGTGCGAAACACTCGCTTTTGTTCGGTGATACCGATTTCTCCGGCGATTCGGTTTACACCGTGGTGGATGGCGGACAAAGCGTTTCGCTACTGCCGCAGGTGCTTTCGATCAGCGTGGGCAAATCGCTTGACGATCTGCGCGATCGCGCCATTCTGCACGTGGATAGCGAACGGGTCGCTTCGTTCAGCCTGAAGAACGCGGGTGGCGACCTAGTCGTGTCGAAGAACAAGGACGAGTGGGAATTTGCCGTGCCTGCGGCCACGCTCGCTGGCAACGAAGAGGTGGATTCACTGCTCCAGGCCGTCACGAATGCCAAGATGATATCTGTGGCGAACGAAAAGCCAGACAATCTGGCGCGGTATGGCCTGGCGGCTCCGGCAATCACGTTCACGGTCTCCGATAGCAAGGGGATGAAGGCCACGCTCATCGTCGGAAAAAAGGACGGCGCTTCGTATTTCGCGCGCGACATTTCCCGGCCGACGATTTTTCGCATTGATGAAGATGTCTACAAGAAGCTGCTGGAAAAATTTGGCGACCTGCGGGACAAACGGGTGTTTCACGCTGATGCCGCCGGCTTACAGCGCATTGAGATTCAGAACTCCAGCGGCTCCATCGTTTTGAGCCGCCAGCCGGACAAAACCGACGAATGGACTTTTGATTCGCCTGCCGATCGCAAGGGGAAACCCGTATCGAGCTGGAGAGTTCTTAATCCCATCGGCAGTTTGCGCGCCGAGGAGGTATTCGATCACCCGCCGGCGAATCTGCTTGCACAACTCGCGAATCCCGCCATCCGCCTGGTTCTCACCGGCAAGGATGGCAAGGAGTCGAATCTCCGGATTTCAAAACCCTCGGGCGATTTTGTCTACGCGCAGGCGACCGGCAACGGAGCGATCTATAAACTGAAGAAGCAGATTTTTGATGAACTGAATGTAAATGCAGCAAATCTCGCGGCCGGAGATGCTGCTCCGAATTGATTGAGTGTCAGGACGCCTCGACCGTGGAAACGGCTTCGTTTTGCCAAGTCGCGAGAAGCAGTATTTTCCCGGTCGCCGGCGAGACGTGGATGTAGTAAACCACCGAGTCGCTCTCGACTTCGTAGAAGCCGGTGCGCTTGGGGTCGGCAATCGCACTGGCTCCGCCCGCCAGCAGACTCCGGAGCGCCACAATCGTCTGCGCCGTATGATTTCCCAGGTCTTCGATCTGTGCCTTGCTATTCACGCTTGCACCCATCGCTCGCTCCTCGCCATCACATAGATACTACGCGGCCAGCTTGTGGAAAGTTCCAAGGCTTTGTAGAATGTTTCCAGGTCGCTTGCTCGAATACGTGTCGGGATTAGGGACACACTCGTAATTGTTAAATAATTGTAAAGTTAACCTTCATCTTGCTACTTGCGCGGCCTAATCAAACTTGCCATAGTCGCGGACATTGAGGGTTATCCCATCGTGAAAAAAACGAAAGCCAAAGCAAAGGGTTCCAGCCGGTTTCAGCGGGACCGAAGACGCAAGCACCGCCACTGGCAAGTGACCGTGTATTACCAGGACGGTGAGAAGTTCGCCCGCGTCTACATTGATCGAGAACGTGCCGAGCGATTTGCCGAGCGTCAGAAGAAGTCGCCTGTGGTGAAGGCGACTCGCATTCTGGAAGTAGACTAGGCCGATTGAAGGTTTTTACCGTCTCGATGCATGAGACTTCCCGCCCTCGGTGACTTCCGCTACTTCCACATTCGGAAATTCCGTCGTGGGGCGGGCCTTGTCCCTCCGTGGGCGGCATGCTATAAATGTTTCAGGTCGGCGAGATGTCTTTCCGTAGGCGGGATTCGTATAGTGGTAGTACGCCACCTTGCCAAGGTGGAGGCGAGAGTTCGATTCTCTTATCCCGCTCCAGTTTTGTTCCGGTCCATCCCTTGCAGTGATCCCAGTAGCTCGTTCCGGCGCGCCGTGCTAGAGTTCTGCCCGCCCGACGCCCATGTTGGCATATCTTTGCGGTCCAATTGAATTCGCTGAGGAAGACGGAAAGCTATGGAGGCGCAAGCTGACGCCATTTCTTCGCGATCAGCTTGGTCACCGCGTATACGATCCCGTCGAAGACGCGCGGAAAATCCTCACCGGGGACGAGATTGCGAATTTCCGCGTTTGGCAGACGACTGATTTGGACAGATTCCGCCGGGTCGTCCGGAAGATCATCGCCTTTGATCTGGACCTGATCGAAAACAAAGCGGACTACTTGATCTGCTACTGGGACGAGGAAATTGCGTCCACGGGTGGCACCCCGGCTGGGCTGACCGCGGCGTATCGCAAGGGCATTCCCGTCTATCTCGTCACGCCGCTGCCGGTGGAGGAGATTGACGCCTGGATGCTGGGCTGTTCCGATCAGGTCTTTTCCTCCATCGAGGGCTTGAAGGAATTTCTTTCCTCCCGCTTTTCTCGCGAAAAACAAACTCAACTGTGGAAGGATTCATAGACTCGAAGTCGCGGATGGATAAAGTCATCGTCGCCGTGGGCAGCACGCGGAGGCCGAAATTGGACGCCGTGCGCGAGGCTCTGGCCGCGATTTCTCCACGTCTTTTCGCTGCCGCACCATTCGAAGTTGCCGGTGTGGACGTCCCAAGTGGTGTTCGCCACACGCCGCTCTCGCGCGAAGAAATCATGGCCGGCGCCCGTCAGCGCGCCGAGGGCCTGCTCCTCATCGCCCGCGAAGAAAATAAGCCCTGGAAGTATTTCGTTGGTCTAGAAGGTGGCATTGACATCGTCCACGAGCGCGGCGCTCGCTGGGTGTTTCTCGAGAATTGGGCGTACGTGACCGACGGAACCGGCAGAGCATCGTTTGGCCAATCGGGCGCGGTCCTGTTGCCGGAACCGCTGGTGAAGAGCGTGGTGGGCGAAGGTATTGAACTCTCGGAAGCTATTGACGCGTTCGCTGGCGGCCGCGGGATTCGCGATGCGCAGGGCGCGTGGGGCGTATTGACCGGCAATCTCATCACGCGGCAGGACTCCTACCGAATCGCAGTCATCAACGCTTTCGCTCCGTTCTTGAGCGACACGGTCCGCCTGAACCCGCCTCCAGCCAGCAGGGTCTAACCGCGTCGGCGTAGTGTCCTGATTTCGAAACGTGCTCGCATCATTTGCGCCTCCTGGGAGTCGGAGCTTCAGAGTCTTTGTGACAACGTTTCTGCGGACGCCGTGACGATTCGACGGCGATCTTAAGCCGCGGAGCGGCGATTGTAATTAGCCCGGCACGAAGCGCAGCGCAGTGCCGGGAAGAGCGTGAAAGGAGCCCGAAGTCCCGGAGGGACGATTGACGCGTGCGCTCAAATTAGTGCACTACTTGCATTCGCCGCCCCGAGTATTAAGATACTCGGGTGACCCCTATTCCCGGCTGCGGGAAAACGCCGTAGAATAGGGCAGTCCATCATGGGCGTTCCGTTCAGCATCGCTCTATTGGTTGCGCTCGCATTGGGAGCCGACGTCCCGGGTTTGGCTCCGTTTCGTTCCGCCCCTCCCACTCTTGGCAACGCCGGTTCCGTCGCGCTAGCCATGGCGCGCGCGGATGCATCGGGAGCGGCTCCCGCCGTCGAGTCATCTCAGTCCTCGAATCATTCGTCGAAGACTTTGCAGCCGCAATCGCGGTTGCTGCTTGTGCGCTTCGTGGATGGCGAGTTCGCCAGGCTCGTACAGCCGCTGCCGGGCGGCAAGAAAGGTTTCAAAGTCCCGGCGGGAAAACCCCTCGATATGCAGCGATTGAGTGACGCGCTCAGGCTCTACGGAACCGCGGCCGGTCAGGGCGATACCGTGCAGATCACGAGTATCGAGTTCCGCCCCGAGCAGATTGTGCTGAGGATCAACGGTGGAGGGAAGAAGCCCTTCCACCTGCGCGATCACCTGCAGATCGGAATTGGCGGCATGTCTACGCCTCCTCCGCAGACGCGGAACGCAATCGTATGCGCAGCAGGAAATTCCCGGCGCTACGCTCGTGCTTGACTACGGGCGCAGCGTCCCGGACATGAGCCCGGACGATTTGAAGCACGATCTTTCCGTCCTGCTGGACTTCTCAAAGCAGCATTCCGCCACCGTGAACTGGATTGACACCCTCGCGCCGCAATTCCAGGAAGCAATCAAGGATCAGCGGGCCATTGTGGGCATGGATTCGGAAATGGTGCTCGCCGCGATGGGCCGCCCGGCTCACAAAGTTCGCGAGCGCGATCCCGCCGGCAACGACACCGAAGATTGGATCTACGGCACGCCCCCGTCGCGCACCACGTTTGTGACGTTTGAAGGCAACACCGTCATCCGCGTGAAAGAGTACAACTAAGAGGTTGGCCGGTGTGGGCCCTCGCCCTGGAATTTGTCTGGCTCTGTCAAATTCTTCGTGACCACCATGAAAACTCGCGGGAGACTGATCTGAGACCCTACGCTTGCGAGCCCCCAGCGGCCAAACTCGAAAGGTACAGGTAGCACTAATATTGAACGAACGTACAGTAGAAGTGCATTCGACAATCTGCCAGCGTGTTAACGACGAGCAAGTCTCGTTCGCTCCCTCGACGGGTGCCGAACGCTCTTTGACAACTGACGATCCGATCAGGATCGGCATCCCGAGCGACCAACGGGAGCCGAGGGATCTCTCTGCATCTGGAAAAGACAGCTCGCTTTGTGGCACAGACACTCATGTCTGTGCGCTTACGACCTTGCCAAGCCACCGATTACTGCGCCCGCGTACGGACCGGTTGGCCATGTAGTCTTTCGTGTTCCGTGACAAGTCTCCTCTCACGCTTCACCAAATTAAGTGTCACACCATGCCGAGTAATTTCCCCCGCATCTCGTTGAAAACAAACAAAACGAGACCTACAAAGCGTCACACTTTTTCGAGGGCTCCTCCGGAGCATTTGCCGCTGCCGAATCGACCCAAATGGCGCGTTTCGCAATCTGAAATCCGGCCCCGTCCTTCATGCGAATCGCCTCGCCGTTTTCTTGAACCGCGTTGACGAACTCTGGCGTCGCCAGTACCATGGGCACTTCTACTGGCTTCTCTCGCCGGCAGTGAGTTCTCGACAATTCTCTGGAGGAATCATGGCTGTCAAAGTGGGAATCAACGGGTTTGGCCGCATCGGGCGCAATATCCTTCGCACCACGCTTGGCGACCCGGCTATCGAGATCGTCGCGGTCAATGACATCACCGATTCGAAGACCCTCGCGCACCTGCTGAAATACGATTCGGTCCTCGGCAATCTCCCGAACAGAGTCACCCACACCGACGACACGATCTCCGTCGACGGGAAAAGCTTCAAGGTTTTCAAGGTCAAGGATCCCGCGGAGCTCGATTGGGCCTCCGTCGGGGCGCAGATCGTCGTCGAATCCACGGGCCTATTCACCAAGGGCGCCGAGGCGCGCAAGCACATTCGCGGGCCGGTGAAGAAAGTCATCATCTCCGCGCCGGCCACCGATCCCGACGCCACCATCGTTCTCGGAGTGAACGAGAAGACCTACGATCCGGCGAAGCACCACGTGATCTCGAATGCTTCCTGCACCACGAACTGTCTCGCTCCGGTCGCGAAGGTCTTGCAGGACACTTTTGGAATCGTGGTGGGCACCATGACCACCATTCATTCCTATACGAACGATCAGAAGCTGCTCGATTTACCGCATAAGGACCTGCGACGCGCTCGTGCCGCCGCATTGTCCATGATTCCGACCACGACCGGCGCCGCCAAAGCCCTGAGCCTCGTGATCCCCGAACTCAAGGGCAAGCTCGATGGCTACGCCATGCGCGTGCCCACTCCGAACGTCAGCGTGGTGGACCTCACCGTCATCGTCGAAAAGCCCGCGACCAAGGAGAGCGTAAACGCCGCTCTCAAGAGCGCCGCCGAAGGGCCGATGAAGGGCATCCTCGAATACACGACCGAAGAATTGGTCTCGGTCGATTTCCGGGCCAACCCGAATTCCTCGATCGTCGATTCCGGTTTCACGATGGTCGTCGGCGGCAATTGCGTGAAGGTGCTCGCCTGGTACGACAACGAATGGGGCTACTCGTGTCGCTGCCGCGACCTGATCAAATTCTTTGCCGCGCGGCTCTAGGTTCCGGTTGCGTCCCGTACTTCCACGATCATGAGCAAACTTTCCATTCGCGACCTTGAATTGAGCGGCAAGCGCGTTTTCATCCGCGTGGATTTCAACGTCCCGCTCGATGGCGGCCGCGTTTCCGACGACACGCGTATCCGCGAAACGCTGCCAACGCTGCGCCTGGCCATCGAACGCGGAGCGCGGCTCGTCCTTGCCTCGCATCTGGGCCGGCCAAAAGGAAAAGTTGATCCGAAATACAGTCTCGCGCCTGTAGTCGCGAAGCTCAGCGAAATGCTCGGCAAGCCGGTGGCGTTCGCTTCCGATTGCGTCGGCGCCGATGCGGAATCGAAAAGCAAGGCGCTTCGAAATGGGGAAGTGCTGCTCCTCGAGAATGTCCGCTATCATGCCGAAGAAGAGGCGAACGATCGCGGAATTTTCGAAACAACTTGGCCGCGCTGTGCGATCAACTCTTCGTGTGCGATGCCTTCGGCTCCGCGCATCGCGCTCACGCCTCGGTCGTCGGCATCACCAGGTTTGTGCGCCAGTCCGCGGCGGGCCTGCTGATGGAAAAGGAACTGGCGTATCTCGGCAAGGCGATTTCGAATCCCGAGCGGCCCTTCGTCGCCGTCCTGGGCGGCGCAAAAGTGTCCGACAAGATCGAGGTCGTTCAAAACTTGATGAAGCTTGCCGATGCGATGCTGATCGGCGGCGCGATGGCCTACACGTTTCTGAAATCGCAAGGGCTGCCGGTGGGGAAGTCGCTCGTCGAAAACGACAAGCTCGATCTCGCGCGCGGCCTGCTCGACGAGGCACGCACCCGCAAATTCCGCCTGCTCTTGCCGGTGGATCACGTGCTCGCGGAGTCGCCCGATTCCACCGCAACGAAAACACCGATATTGCCGATACGCCGGAAGACCTGATGGGCCTCGACGTCGGCCCGAAGACGATCGCGCAATTCAGTCAGGAAATTTCGAAGGCGCGTACGATCGTCTGGAACGGCCCGCTCGGCATGTTTGAGAAGCCCGCGTTTGCCCAGGGGACTCTTGCGATGGCGCGCGCCGTCGCGGCCGCTACGGTTGCCGGTGCCACTTCCATCGTTGGCGGAGGTGACTCCGTCGCCGCCGTGGAGCAGTCCGGTGTAGCCAATCAAATTTCCCACATCTCCACGGGCGGCGGCGCTTCGCTCGAATTCCTCGCGGGTGAGAAGTTGCCTGGAGTCGAAGCACTCAGCGAAGGGCGCACGTAATTGCGCCGCCCGGTGATCGCCGGTAATTGGAAGATGTACAAGACGCAGGCGGAGGCGCGCGCGTTCTTTGACGCATTCCGGCCGCTTGTCGCCGAATCAAAGCATTGCGATATTGTCGTCGCACCGCCCTTTACCGCTTTGATTGTGGCCGCTGAGGCGGCGCGGGGAAGCGCCATCGCGATCGCCGCCCAGAATCTTCACGGCCGGCCGGAAGGCGCTTTTACGGGAGAAGTCTCGGCGCGGATGCTGGTCGAGGCCGGCTGCACCGCAGTGATCATCGGTCACTCCGAACGCCGGCAGTATTTCAACGAAACCGACCAGACCGTGCATCTCAAGACGAAGATTGCGCTCGAAGAAGGGCTTACGCCGATCGTTTGTGTGGGTGAGATTCTCAGCGAGCGCGAGAGCAATCTTACCGAGGCTGTGCTCCAGCGCCAATTCGAAGGCGGCCTGGGCGCGTTGACCCCTGCGGAGTTCTCGCGTATTCTGTTGGCGTACGAGCCGGTTTGGGCGATTGGCACGGGAAAAACTGCGACTCCGGAATTGGCCGCTCAGGTCCATCGGTTTTTGCGGGAGCTTGCCGCGGCGCGGTTTTCATTCGAAGAAGCCTCCGCACTCAGAATTCTCTACGGCGGCAGCGTCAAGCCCGACAACATCAAGGGGTTGATGGCGCAGGCGGAGATTGACGGCGCGCTGGTGGGCGGAGCGAGCCTGGACCCGAAGTCGTTCGCATCGATCGTCAACTATTAGGCGCGTCAAACGGGCGGAAATAGCCCCGGCGCGAAGTGGGAGTGGGAAATGCCATCGTGGGCAAAATGGGCCGTTTCGATGCTGGTCGCCGTCGGCCTGATCTCGGTAGGCTGGCGCGTGTCGGCTGTGTTGGTGACGTTGCACGTAATGGTGTGCTTTGTTCTGATTATTGTCATCATGCTGCAAAGCGGCAATGCCGCGGATCTTGCCGGCGCCTTCGGCGGAGCGGGCAGCCAGACGGCGTTCGGCCCGCGCGGAGCCGCCACATTTCTTTCGCGCGCTACCACCTGGTGCGCCATCGTTTTCATGATGACGTCCCTCACGCTTTCCTTCAAGCGGGCCACGCCGCAGACCAGCACCGGCTCGATTCTGGAACAAACTTCGCAACCCGCTTCGGCTCCCACGAAGCCGGCCGCGGCTCCTCCCATTCAAGTTCCCGCTCAGCCTTCGCCGCAGGCACCTGCGCCGAACCCGGCTCCCAAGAACTAGCGGCTTCTGTTACAATTTCGTCGTTCACCTCATCATTGCGGTCGTGGCGGAACTGGCAGACGCACCAGCTTGAGGGGCTGGCGCTCGCAAGAGCGTGGTGGTTCGAATCCACTCGACCGCACCAACATCTCCCATTAGGAGATGTTGTACCGAGCGAACTAAGTGAGTCAAAGGGCGTGACCCAATCACGGTCTCGGCAGTCGCTTCTCTCGTTTACACATTCTTCCTACAAAATTCTTCCACGGTTCTATATCATCGCTGTCTCGCACTATCTATGATCCGAAGCAGGAAGCAAGCCCGCGGCTCCGCAGCCCCAGCTTTTCTGCTGGCACTTCTCCTGACTCTGCTGGTCCTGGCAACCGTCTACGCTTTTGCAGCGCACCTGTTTCCGCCGCCTCCGCCAATCACTTCGATTGCCGTTCTGGTCGATCGGCAGTACGACTTGACGCTTTACGTGGCAGGCGTCGTGTTCGTCCTTTCGCAACTGGGCCTCGCCTACGCCGTGTTTCGATTCCGGGATCGCGGCCAGCGCGCGCATTTCACCCGCGGGAACGTGCTGATGGAAGTCGTCTGGACCTCGGTCACTTTGCTCGTATTTCTCAGCCTGGCGATTGCGGGCCGCAAGGCATGGGCCGAGGGACGTTACACGCCGCCCGCACCGGGCGCGATTCAGGTTGAAGTCACCACCACGCAATTTGTTTACACGTTTCGATATCCGGGCGGGGACGGGAAGTTCGGCCGGCTCGATCCCGCCCTGATCAGCCCGCCGACCGGAAATCCACTTGGCCTCGACCCAAACGATCATGCGGGCAGAGACGACATCGTCGTTCCGGCGCTCACGGTGCCGGTCGATCGTCCGATCGAGTTGCTGCTGCGTTCGCAGGACGTGATCCACAATTTCTTCGTGCGCGAGTTGCGCCTGCAGCAGGACTCCGTGCCCGGCATGATGGTCCCGGTGCAGTTCACGGCGAATCGGATCGGGCAATACGAGATCGTCTGCACGCAACTGTGCGGGCTGGGCCACAACACGATGCATAGTTTCCTCAACGTGGTCTCTGAATCCGATTACGAGAGCTTCCTTAAACGCCAGGCGGCCACCCAGTGAGCTCGCCGCTGGAATCGCCGAAGGGCTTTCTTCGCCGCTTCGTTTTCAGCACGGACCACAAAGTCGTCGGCCTCCAGTATTTGTTTCTGGCGCTGGCGGCCGTGACGATCGGCATCGTCCTTTCTCTCCTGATGCGATTTCACCTCGTGTGGCCGGCCGCGCACCTGCCGTTTGTCGGCAGCGGCATCATGACGCCGGAGCAGTACCTGGCGCTCGTGACCATGCACGGCACGATCATGGTTTTCTTCGTTCTCACCGTGGCGCCGCAGGGCGCCTTCGGCAACTATTTTCTGCCGATTCAAATCGGTGCGCCGGACATGGCGTTTCCCCGGCTCAACATGCTCTCTTTTTGGCTGACGCTCCTGGCCTTTCTTTGCATGCTTGCCGCGTTCGCTGTTCCCGGCGGTGCGCCGATCAGCGGCTGGACGGCCTACCCCCCGCTCAGCGGCCTAGGCGAGGTGACGGGGCCCGGCGAGGGCATGGGCCAGACGATCTGGATCGTCAGTATCTTCATATTTTGCGTCGCGTCGCTGCTGGGCTCGCTAAATTTTATTTCCACGACCATTGACATGCGCGCGCCCGGAATGACGCTGATGCGCATGCCGCTGACGGTCTGGGCCTGGTTCGTTACGTCGATCCTGAGCCTGCTCGCCTTCAGCGTTCTGCTCGCTGGAGGAATCCTGTTGCTGCTCGACCGTTCGGCGGGCACAAGTTTCTTTCTTCCAGCGGGGCTCGTTGTGAACGGCGAAATGCAGGGTCACAGCGGAGGATCGCCGCTTCTCTGGCAGCACCTCTTCTGGTTTTTCGGACATCCCGAGGTCTACATCGCGATTTTGCCGGGAATGGGCGTCGTTTCGCACGTGCTGGCGAATTTTTCGCGCAAGCCCGTATTCGGATATCGAGCGATGGCGCTCGCGCTCTGCGCCATCGGTTTTCTCGGCTTTCTCGTGTGGGGCCATCACATGTTTGTGAGCGGCATGAATCCTTATTCGGGGCTCACGTTTTCGTTGCTGACGATTTCCATTGGCGTGCCCTCCGCCATCAAGACGTTCAACTGGCTGGGGACGCTCTGGGGAGGGAAGATCCAGTTTCAAACGCCGATGCTTTTCGCCATCGGCTTCGTTTCGTTCTTCATTACCGGAGGCTTGTCCGGGATTTTCCTGGCACAACCCGCCGTGGATACGATGCTTCACGCCACCTATTACGTCGTGGGGCATTTTCACATCGTGATGGGCGTGGCGGCGATCTTTGGAATATTCGCGGCGACTTATTACTGGTTCCCGAAAATGTTCGGCCGCAGCATGAACGAAACCCTCGGGAAATTGCATTTTTGGCTTACGTTTGCGGGCGTCTATTGCATCTTCATGCCGATGCACTTTGTCGGCGTCGCCGGCGGAATTCGCCGCTACGCGGATTCGACCGGCGCCAAATATCTGGCAGCGCTTCAGCCGCTTCACGAATTCATGACCATCGCGGCGTTCATCACAGCCGCGGCGCAGCTGATTTTCTTCTGGAATTTCTTGCGCAGCTTGAGGAACGGCGTGCGCGCGTCCGCGAATCCGTGGAATGCGACCACACTCGAATGGATCACCGAGTCACCGCCTCCGGCAGACAATTTTGGCGGCCAATTCCCCAGCGTCTATCGCGGGCCGTACGAATACAGCGTGCCCGGTGAAACGGCGGATTTTCTGCCGCAGAATCTCGCGCCGGAGGGCGGCGTTCGCACCAATGCTGGGGCGGCGGGGATTCCACAGCGAGCCTATCTCACCGGGACGATCATGCTGCTCGCCGGCGTCCTCATGTTCTTCATGGCGCTGGTCAGCGCGGACATCGTTCGCCGGGGTTTTTCAAGCGACTGGCGCCCGATCGATTTGCCGTGGCGCGTTCTTTTGCTCAGCACGGCGATCCTGCTGGCGAGCAGCTTCACGCTGGCTCGCTCGAGGAGCCGCTTGCTTGCAAGTGATGACGCCGGGTTCCGGCATTGGTGGGGCGTCACGGCGATTCTCGGAGTTTTCTTTCTCGCGGGATTGGCGATCGGCTGGCGTCAGCTCGCGGCCGCCGGAATTGGCCTGGCGACAAGCTCCGGAAGCAGTTTCTTCTACGTTTTTACGGCCGCGCATGGGGTCCATGTGCTGGCCGGAATTGCGGCCATGGTTGCGGTCGCATTCCGTAGTCCCCGGCATCTGACGCGCGTCACCGTTGCGTCTGCCGTCTCGGCCTATTGGCACGCGATCAACGGGCTCTGGGTATTACTATTGCTGTTTCTCGTGCTGGAGAAGTAAGCTGCTGCCGCGAGGGAGGCTCGCGATGTCTGGCAAGATCTTCAAATCGGCTCCGAAGTGGCTGGCCGTCGGCCGCCACTTACCTGTTTTGCTCGGAGTGGCGGCGCCGCACGCGATGGCACAGGGCTGCGCGATGTGCTATCAGACGGCCGCAGCCTCCGGCGCGCCTGCCCGCGAAGCGCTGCGCCACGGCATTCTGATCCTCCTGCTGCCCGCCACCAGCCTCTTCGTCGGCATCTTTGCTTTCATCTACCGTCGCCGCAACCTCGCGCGTTAAATTCAGCCGGACTCTCCGAATTTGGAGCGTTCTATGGCAATTCATTTTTCTTCGCATATGATATTTCGGATGTTTACTTTATGGCATCGGGGACGGTCTTTATCTTGCTGATTCTGGGCTGGTTGTTCTGGTAGAATCCCGTCGAATTCTGGAATTGCGCTTGCATATGAATTCGTCACACTTGTGCATATTTCCGTCATTCATCATCTATCTCTCGGATTTCTAAATCGGCTGGGGCGCGGCAACGGGGCATTGCGGCAACGAATCGTGCGGTACGCAAACACTTTCTCTGATGGAGGCTACTCGATGTCGATGATCCGGAAGATTCGCTTGGCTGGTGCGCTTTTCAGTTTGCTCGCGATTCTGGTGACGGCGTCCATTGCGGGTGCTCAGACCAGTAACGGAACCCTGGTAGGCGCCGTGACCGATCAAACCGGCGCTGTGATCCCGAATGTCGAAGTCAAGGTGGTAAGCCCCCAATACGGTCAGGAGCACGAGGCGACCACCGATTCGGTCGGGAACCTATCGCATCGAAGGGCTACAGCCTGGGACTTATTCGGTAACGTTTACCGCTCCCGGTCTGGCTGCTCTGCGAGTCGGAAGCGTCACGATTAACGGCTCGGTAACTACCACGGTGAACGGCCAGCTCCAGTTGGGCGCTGTTCAAACCACTGTCACGGTTGAAGCAGGCGCCGCTCAGGTAATTGACACACAGTCCGGACAACTCGGCGCGAGCATAAGCACGCGGGAAATCGAGAGCCTCCCTTATGGAAGTTTCAATGCCGCGGAGCTCGCCCTCACGTTACCCGGAGTGCAGGATGTTCAGGGTGGCCACCGTCGTGGCTGCCGACCTCACCGAAGGCCAGAGTTATTCAGTCAATGGCACGCGACCGCGAGCAAATAGTTTCTTGATAGACGGTCAGGACGATAACGACTGGGGCATCGCTGGACAGGCCTATCAGCCGACCAATCTCGGCTTGATACAGGAGTTCACGATTCTGACCAACTCCTATAGCGCGCAATTCGGCCGCGGCGGCGGCTCAGTTGGGAACTACATCACCAAGAGCGGCAGCAATACATTTCATGGACAGGCTTGGGAAGTCAACAACGACTCCTACTTTGCAGCGAACGATGCGGCCAACAAGCTCATCAGCGTTGACAAGCCCCTATTCATCGAAAACACTTTTGGCTTCGACGTCGGTGGACCGGTCATTAAAGACAAGCTTTTCTTCTTTGGCACAGCTCAATGGGATCGCACTCGCCAGCGGGGTAATGGATCCACTTTTCAGCTTCCGGATGCCGCCGGCATAGCGACTCTACAGTCACTCCCCAATCCAAATGCCCAACTGTTTCTTGACTCGCTCGGTGGGCTGGTAGCACCGTCGCCGACACCGGATAATCCCGCGGTGCTCTTTCCACTTGGCAATGACCCGCTGGGCAATCCCCGGCCTGGCGTCGAAATGACTCTGTTCGCGCGGAATGGCGTACCCATCGTCGGAAATGATCGCGACTGGGATGTTCGGTTAGATTGGCACATGGGACCTAACGACACTCTCACCGGCAGCTACCTTCGAGACGACTCCGCTCTTTCGCCCGATTTCTTCGCCAATGCTGGCGCGCTCCCGCCCTTCGATACCAACCAGGGCGGACCTTCGCAGATTTTCAGGGGCCAATGGACACATGTCGCGGGCTCGAAGTTGGTAAATGAGATGCGCTTTTCGTATACGAATATCGGTTTCACCTTCGGCGTGCTTCCATCGACTCTCTGCCGGGCCGCTCGCGAACATTCCGGACATATCTTTGAAAGTACCGAGCGACCCACCTTGGGTATCTCCTCCAATTTTCCGCAGGGACGAGCGCATAAGACCACGCAAATTCAGGAACCCTAACGTATAGCTTTGGCCGACACACGATCACGTGGAGAGACGTAACGTTTCTGTCTTTAGAGATCACCTTCGTCAACTCTCGCGAGACACTTTGGCGCTCACACTGCGCGGTGCGACCAGCTACATCCGCGGGGGCGGCTATAGTGCCCTTGCAATTTCGTCGATGACTTTACCGGCCAGAGCGGGTCGATTGCCAGGACTTTGGAAATCCAATCGTCGCCCAACGTGACAATGTACTCACCGTATGTCCAGGATCGTGGCGACTAAAGGAGAACTTCACATTGTCTCTTGGGCTACGCTACGAGTACTGGGGAACGCCCGCAAACGTATTTGAATACCCGGCGATCGACTACAAGGGCGGATTGGGCTTCCCGGCGCCAGCTTCCCGAATCCTGTTCGCCTCCGCAAAGCCGGACCGCAACAACTTCGCCCCTCGCATTGGCATTGCTTACACCCCGATGGGGAAAGCTTCTTTTGGTGATCAAAGAACCGTCTTCCGCGCCGGCTATGGCGATCTTTTACGATGGGTTGTTCACTAATATCATAGACAACGGAGCCGATCGGGGCCCGAATGCCACGGGCGGCAGCATCACGGGCGGCGCGGGGCGCGGCCATGCAAACGCCATGGCGCAACCGTTGCTGTTACGCCCCGACTGATCCGACAAGACGGCCAACGAAGATGCGATAGCCAACAATTTCGCCAATCCCTGACGCAAAACTGGAATCTAAACATCCAGAGAGAACTGCCGGGCAAGATCTGTTTTGACCTGGCGTACGTGGGTCACGCGGGTCACCACCTCTACGTCAACCAGGATATAAATCCTACGGTAAACTATGGAGACCGCGTTAACCCTGGATCTATGGCGAGGTCATGGTCCGCTCCAACGAGGCCGATTCGATGTACCATGCGGGACAGGTTGAACTCGAACGTCCGCTTCCAGTCGAACGTTCACTTTCCGTGCCTCCTATACCTATTCCAAATTCTCGGATGACGGTTCAGAGGTATTCACCACCACGGGCCTGACATCCTTCTCCCAGGATCTGCAGTGCCAGAAATGTGATTACGGTGCGTCGGTGTTCGATCGTCGTCACCGGTTCATCTGGCGTACTCATGGACGCTGCCTCACTCCAAGGACAGCAGTTGGTCATGAAGGCCCTTACTGACGTTGGCAGTGGTCCGGCATCGCGACCATCGAGACCGGTACGCCGAACAATCCGTCTCTGACGGATTTGACAACATCGGTAACGGCCATCCAGGATCGCGCCCAGACCTGAGCAATCCCAAATCGACCAATGAACGGCCACCGGCATAGACGGCTCTCAGCTAGGCCTATCAGGAACCCGGGTGATTTCTTCCCACTCTGGATACGGGTATGCTTTCGGATTACCGACCGGCAATCCTGGATCTCGTAACTGCGGACGGCGCAGAGGGCGCAGCAAGCGATTTCCACTTCATTATTCCGGCAGGTGGGCCCGGGAGTACTCGCCGCAATTCAGCGTATGGTCCTGGCCAGGTCTATTTTGATACGAGCATCGAGCGTCGATTTCCCATTCCATTGGCAAGCTCGAAAACCAGGCCATCACGTTTCGAACGGAGTTTTTCAACGCGTTCAACCATCCCAAACTTTACACACCTACATTTGACATGATTGACCCGCAGTACGATCAAGACGGCGCCGACGATCAGCGGCGGACGGGTGATCAAATTCTGGCTGAAGTACGAGTTCTAGTTCAGCCGGTGAAATCGTGAGTAAAGTGAAGGCCTCGGAATTGTGGTTTCCGGGGCCTTTGCTATTTCGGGATTCACACGGACCTCGACCCATGTCATTTGCCCGCGGGCGGTTTCGGAAGAAGTCGGCTAGACAGTCTGCAGCTGGGTAAGCCGGAAGGGATCGCCCGTCTTGTCGTGCAACTCGCGCCAGAGCTTTTCTGGCTGCGCCATGAACACCTCAACGACGCGCGGGTCGAATTGCCTGCCCGAGAATCGTTGAATTTCGTCGCGTGCCGCGGAAATCGGCAGCGCCTTGCGGTACGGCCGGTCGGAGATCATCGCGTCCAGCGTATCCGCCACCGCGAATATTCTGGCGCCGATGCGGAATCTGCTCGCCCTTCAATCCCCGCGGATAGCCGGAGCCGTCGTAGCACTCCTGGTGCGACAGAACGATTTCTGCCGCCTCTTTCAGAAACGGAATTCTCTCCAGCACGGCGAACCCGATGTCGCAATGCTTGCGCATGACTTCGCGCTCTTCCGCGGTCAGCGGGCCGGGCTTGGTGAGGATGCTGTCCGGCACTCCCATCTTCCCGATGTCGTGGAGGAATGCGCCACGGGCAATATGGCGCAGCAGGCCCTTTTCCACTCCCATCGCTCGCGCAATCGTGATCGTAAATGCCGTCACGCGCTGGCAGTGTCCTTCGGTTTCCGCGTCCTTGGCGTCCAGCGCCCCGCCCAGCGCCTCCAGCGTGTAGTCGTAGGACTGCTCCAGATCCTGTAGGGCGATCGAAAGCTGCTGCGTGCGCTCGGCGACCAGTTGCTCCAGATCGCTTTGATAGGTGCGGTTCTCAAGGACCAGGCTGCGATGCTCCAGCGCCCGGCGCACACTCAAGTAGAGCTGATCTTTCTCGAAGGGTTTCAGAATGTAGTCGTACGCCCCGGCCCGAATGGCTTCGAGCGCAATCGATATGTCGTGCATTGCCGTGACCATGATCACGGGCACGTCCGGATCGTCCAGCCGCAGCTCGCCCAGCAGCTTTAGCCCGTCCATTTCCGGCATGACGATATCGCTGAGCACCAGGTCGAAGGTATCCTTGCGGAATGCTTCGAGACCCAGCTTGCCGTTCGAGCAGGTCGTGCACTGATAGCCCTGCGCATCCAGCAGCGTCGAGATAACCTCGCGAATCGCCTCTTCGTCGTCTACGACGAGTATTTTTTCCTTATTCATGGGCGCTCCGTCCGATCACCCATTATAAGGCACGGCACACGCTACGAACGCGTAAGTTGCCGTATCTTGCAACCGTGTGCTAGGTTTCACAATGGCATCGTTATATCCCCAAATTTGATTGCTGAACGTGTTGTAACTAGGCCCCGCGTCGCTCGAATAGGCTTCGATGACGTTTGCTTCCAACCCGGGATTCTTGGCCATCGCCTTCATGGAGGGCTCCGCAGCCTTCATTCTGCTGGTTTTGTATTGGCTGCTGGTTCCGGGTTTTCCCGCGCGGTTCTTTCGATATTGGCTCGCTGGCTGGACGATTTACGTGGGACTGGAGGGCCTGCGCATCTACTCCCTCTGGCGCGGTGGCTCCGATGACCCTCGCTTTGTCCCGGCGCTGTCGCTCATGGCGGCGGCACTGTTCCTCGCAGCCGTCCTGGAGTGCCGTGGGCTGGGTCGGTCACTGAAGTATCTGTGGCCGTTAGGCGGCATCGCTGCGAGCGCGATCATTGCCCTCGGTTCGGTCCCGCACATGCCCCAGCTCCAGCGAAACGCGGAATCGCTTTTCGAGTGCTTCCTCTATCTCTCGGCGGGCTGGCTCTTTTGGCGATCGCAAGAGCAGCACCGCGGCATCGGATGGAAGTTGCTCGCTGGAGCGCTCCTGTTGCGCGGCCTCCACGGATTGGATCGGTCCGATTGGTCGGCGCACTCGGTTGAATTGTTCCGAGTCTCGTTTCAAGGTCTATTCGGGATCATGATGGGCATCTCCATGGCCGTCCTCGTCTTGGAGGCTGGCCGCGATCGCACGGAAGATCTCAACGAAAAACTGCGGAGGCTCGCCCTGATTACGGCGAAAGCTACGCAGTCGTTCAAGGTTGATGACGCCCTCGAAGGCGTTCTGGGCCATTTGGTCGAAAGCCTTGCCGCCAGCCACGGACTCGTGTTTCTAATCGACGATTCAACCCAACCTGCCACGCTCGCGGTCCGCGCGTCGGTTGGCTTCAGTGACCGATTTCGTAAGCAAGCCGCGCGAACCTCAGCCGCCGAGCCTTGCATGGAGGAGGTTCTCCATCGGGAGACGCCGTTTGCCTCCCATCGTGATACTTGCGACGCCACCGTCCGGCGATGGATGGAGACGGAGAAGCTGGCCGAACTCGTGCTGATTCGCATTCCCGGAAAGGAAGCGCCGCTGGGGTTGCTCGGAATTGGCTCCTCCACCGCACGAACTTTTGAGAGCGAAGAGGAGCACTACCTCGTCAACGTCGCCAACTTGTTGGGTTTAACGGTTCAAAACGTCGCCCTCTTTGAAAGTGCCGCAGCCTCGCGCCGGCAGTGGCTCGATACCTTCGACTCCATCGACGACTTGATCCTGGTTCACTCCCTGGACGGCCGCATCATTCGCGCCAATCGCCCGCTGGCAACGCGTCTCAAGATGGAGCCCGAATCCCTCGCAGGGCGCTTTGTGCGCGACGTGCTTCATCACGACAACGTTCCATGGGTTCGCTGCCCCTACTGCGAGGGCGCTACCGGCAAGGCCGAGGACGTTGATCCGTCTTTCGGAGGTTACTTTCTGGCCACGGATTCGGCTCTGCACGATTCCGAGGGCGGGCGCCTCGGAACGATCCACGTCCTTAAGGACTTCACCAGCCGGCGCCAAGCCGAAAATAAATTCCGCACACTCTTCGAAAAGGTCCAGGAGGGCGTTTTCGTTTCTACCCCCGAAGGACGTTTCGTGGATTTCAACGACGCTTTCATGCACATCCTGGGATATGAAAGCCACGACGATTTGCTTCAGGCCGATCTGCCTCGGCAGCTCTATGTGGATGCGTCCGACCGCGAGCGCCGGCAGAGCCTCCTCCAGGAATATGGCGAGGTTGTCGACTTTGAATTTCAATTCCGCCGGCGCGACGGCGAAATCCGCACGGCCCACGAATCAAGTTTTGCCACCCGCGACGACTCCGGCGCTGTCGTTGCCTATCAAGGCTTTTTGCTCGATATCACCGAACAGAAGCAGGCGGAGATCGATGTTCGCCGGCGCAATCGCGCCCTCCTCGCCCTCAACGCCATCGGTGAAGTTTTGAGCCAGGCCGTGGCGCTCGAGGACGGCCTGACCGCCGCGCTCTTGAAAGTCACCGAACTTTTTGGCGTGAGCGCCGCTGCTGTTTATTTCCTCGACCAATCTTCCAGAGTGCTCAAGCGCGCGGCTTCCGTCGGATATCAATCCGAATACGCCCGCCGAATTGCCCCGGTGCAGATATCCCCAGGGCTGCTGGATCAGATTCGCCAGGCCCGCGCGACGCTCCTGTCCGGCGCCCTTCCCGCTTTGCCCGAGGAGATTCGCGAGCTCCACCGCCGCGAGAATATCCAGGTTTCGCAGGTGGTCGTTCTGTGGGCCAAGGATCGCGTGATGGGCGTTCTAGTGGTCGGTAACCGCGACATGCGGGCATTCTCGACCGCCGAGTTGAATTTGCTCTCCGCCGTCGGCAACCAGATCGCCACTACGATTGACAAGTCGCTTCTGCTCGAAAAGACCCGCGAAGCCTACGACACGCTGCGGCGCACGCAGGAGCAGCTCTTGCAGAGCGAGAAGATGGCGGCCGTGGGACAACTCATTTCCGGCGTCGCGCACGAACTCAACAATCCGCTCACCGCCATTCTCGGCTACAGCCAGCTACTGAAATCCGAGGAATACGTGAACGCGAGGGGCGCCGACTACCTTGAAAAGCTCTACAAGCAGGCCCAGCGCACGCACCACATCGTGCAGAATCTGCTCAGTTTCGCGCGCCAGCAGAAGCCTCACCGCGCGCCGGTTCAGCTCAATCAAATTCTGGAGGATACGCTCATCCTTCGCGAATTCGATATGAAGCTGAACAATATCGTCATTCATCGCGAATTCGATCCGCATCTGCCCATGACCGGCGGGGATTTTCATCAGCTCGAGCAGGTCTTCCTCAACCTTCTGAATAACGCCGTGGATGCCATTCAGGAAAAGGGCGGCCCCGGTGAGATCTGGATTCGCACGGAATCAGCGGGCGAGCGTCTTCGCGTCGAGATCACCGATACCGGTCCGGGCGTCACTAACCCGCACAAGATTTTCGACCCCTTCTACACCACGAAACCCGTCGGCAAAGGCACGGGCCTGGGCCTCAGCATCTGTTACGGGATCGTGAAAGAGCATGGAGGCGAAATTCAAGTCCGGAATTCACCGCCGCGTGGCGCCACGTTCATCATCACCTTGCCCGTGTCGCATGAAGCTCCGGCCGCGTCGAGTGAATCAGTTTCCCGCCGTTCGTACGCCGCCACCGGTACGGTCCTGCTGGTCGATCAGGAGGAAGCCCTTCTCCTCCTCGAGCAGGAGGTCTTGGTCTCCAATGGCTCTTCGGTGAAAGTCGCCCGCACCGCGGAAGAAGCGATCCAGATACTGAGCCGCGATTCCGTGGATGCCGTGGTCGCCGACATCAACCTGCCCGGCGAATTCTCGACCGCCGGCCTCTATCGCTGGATCAAGGAAAATCGTCCAGATCTTGCCATGCGCGTAGTTTTCACGGCTTCCAACGCGGGCGATGCCGCCGCCCATATCCTGCGGAGTTCCGGCTGCCCGGTTCTTGCCAAGCCCTTTCCCGTCGAGGAATTCTCCAGGACCGTTCAATCCGTCGTTGCCGGTCCCGTCCCGAGCGTATCTCAAGTAGTCAAAGACACGAAAGTCTGTGTAGCGCTTTCTACTGGTCGCGCGTTAGTATCTCGCCTGCACCGCAGGCAATTCTTAGAATGCGTTGGTTGGCCACGTCGTATTCAGTGTCTTAGGCGCTGTTCGGGAAAGGATTAGCACGGAAAGCTGAATGGACTATCAAACCCCTTCGTTGCGTGACGGCTGCCGAGAAACGCGGTCGCGACCGCTGTCGAGCTTTATCGCCTTGACCCATGGGATGGCAACCGTCTGCGTGGCGCTCGCTCTCCTTTCCGTTTCCGTCCCCGTCGTTCACGCAGGAGGCGGCGCGCAGGAAGCCGCTGCATCCGGAACTCGACAGGAACAGATCGAGGCGGGCAAAAAGCTGTACGCGGCCAGTTGCGTCTACTGCCACGGAGTCAACGGCAACGGGACGGGCGCCGCGCCAAACTTGCGGAATCTCACCGGCGCAGCGGACGCGATTGCTAGTGTTATCTCGCACGGAAAGCCAGGCACGACCATGCCGGCTTTCAGCGGCACGTATAGTCCCGCGCAAATCGCCAGCCTCACTGCATTCGTCGTTTCTCTTTCGTCCAGGGGTGCCAGCACGCCGGCCGCCGGGACCGGAGAGGTCATCTACACCACAAAATGTGCCTCATGCCACGAGGCCGGCACGCCGCCCTTTCTGAATCACTTTGCATTGAAGGCCGCTGCTCCCGAATACATCGCCTACATGCTCGCGTCTGGCGCGATGCACAAGGAAGGGACCGAACTAACGCCTGTTCAGCGTGCGGCGGTCGCCGAGTTCATCACCGGCAAACGACTCGCTTCTTCTTCGCCGGCGGCTCTTTGCCCCGTGCGGGCATCCGGCAAATTCTCCGGCCCGCAATGGAACAGCTGGGGTGTGGATCTGGAAAATAGCCGTTTTCAGCCCGCCGATCAGGCCGGTCTGACGGCGGAGCGGGTTCCCGGTCTTAAATTGAAATGGGCCTTCGGATTTCCGGGCGGTTTCGCGGCTTACTCTCAACCCGTGGTCGCGGGCGGCCGTGTGTTCGTCAGCGATCCGGTCGGCGGCGTGTATTCACTAGACGCTTCGACGGGATGCACGTATTGGAAATTGCAAGCGGGCTCTGCAGTGCGCACGGCGCTTACAATCGGTCCGGGCCATCTCGCCTATTTTGGCGACTCGCGCGCGAATGTATACGCGGTGAACGCCACAACCGGAAAACTGGTTTGGAAGACGACGGTAAGCGATCATCCCTACGCGCGCGTCACCGGGACCCCGCGGCTTTACAAGGGGCGCCTCTACGTGCCGGTAGCGTCCCGCGAGGAATGGATGGCCGCCGATCCCCACTATCCCTGCTGCACTTTCCGGGGGATTTTGGCATCGCTCGATGCCGCAACCGGCAAAGAGATTTGGCGAACGTATACCATCCCCGATGAGCCTCGCCCCACGCGAAAGGGTACGAACGGCACGCAGCTCTGGGGCCCCTCCGGTGGAGGCCTATGGTCATCTCCAACGGTCGACGAGGATCGCCAGCTCCTCTACGTTGGAGCAGGTAACAATTATTCCGATCCGGCCACGTCCATGAGCGACGCCATCCTCGCTGTTGACTTAAACACCGGCAAGATCGTCTGGTCCAACCAGATCACGCCCGGCGACACCTACAACGCCGGCTGCTTTCAGAAAGATACCAGCAACTGTCCCACGAAGCAGGGACCCGATGCGGATTTTGGTTCCTCGCCGATCCTGCGCAAACTCGCCGATGGCCCGCGCGTGCTGGTTGTCACTCAGAAGTCCGGCGAGGTTCTCGGCCTCGATCCCGATAAGGAAGGCAAGATTCTCTGGCGGACTTCGATCGGCCACGGCGGTGTGCTCGGGGGAATCGAATGGGGAGCCGCAGCGGACTCCGAATTCGTTTACGTGGCCCTATCCGATGTCGGTTTTGCCAATGGCCCGGAAGGCCCCGTGCTGGACCCCAAATCCGGAGGCGGGCTGTTTGCCATTCGCATCGCCACGGGTGAACAAGTCTGGGTGGCTCGTCCCTCGGAAGCTGGATGTACTGTGCCTCGGTGTAGTCCGGCGCAATCCTCCGCCGTTACCGCCATCGCGGGAGCGGTCTTCTCGGGTGCGGATGACGGCCACATCCGGGCGTACTCTACCGAAGACGGCAAGATCCTCTGGGACTTCAACACGCTCCGCGAATTCAAGACGGTCAACAAGCTTGCCGCCCACGGCGGATCGATCGACGGCGGCGGCCCGGCCATTGCCGGCGGTATGGTATTCGTAAACTCCGGTTTCGGTTCGGCCTTCGGCATTCCCGGCAACGTCCTCCTCGCCTTCGGCCCGGATTAACGCGCACGCCATCGTTGTTTGATTCCCCGTCGATACTGCATTCAACCGTATGAGGGCTGTAGAGCGCGGATTTACTTTGCCAGACCTATGCTCCGAAGCAGGCTTTGAAATCGCGGCTCCTGGCGCAGACCGTCGAACTCCGCTGTGATTGCAAGTTCGGTCATCGCCAGATCGCGCTCCGCGTAGGCTTTTTCGAGCCAGTCGAGAGCCTGGGATTTCTCTCCCAGTTCTGCATGGATGACGGCGCGCCCGAAGGCGTTGGCGTATGCCTCCGGCGGATTCTCCTTGTCGTCGGCGCGCTCCAGAAGTTTCAGCCAGTACGCGCGCGCCCCTCCCGACATGAGGGTCTGGCGCAGAGCGCGTTCTTCGGCGGCGACCTTGGCCGGTTCTTCTCCCGAAAACTCGCGCGCCTTTGCATCTTCGGTGACTGCGTCCTCGAAGTCACCAAGCTGCGCATCGAGATGCGAGAGCCGCTCATGATTGAGCGCGAAGTTTGGATTGATCTCGATGCAGTACAGGAGTTGCGCCCGTGCTTCGTTGTAGCGGCGCGCCCAGATGTAGGTCCTGCCCAGGAACGACTGTATCGGCGGCGAGAGGGGATCGATCTCGATCGCTCGCTTCATCTCGCTGATGGCCTCGTCGTGGCGACCCAGCGGAGATAGGTAGCTGTTCGAATAGAAGAGATGCGCATCGGTGGAATTGGGATCGAGTTCGATGCCCCTCTGGTATTCGCGTTCCGCGGCGAGCCAGTCGTAGTCGAAATGAGCTTTTGAAAAACCCAGGGCCGTATGCGCCTGGCCCAACTCGTCGTCGAGAGCAAGGGCGCGCGAGGCAGAGGCTTCAGCCTTTGGAAAAGCATCGATGGGCTTGGACACCCGAAATACCGGAGCGAGATTATATGCGTCGGCGAGCCCCGCGTAGGCCAGCGCATAGCTGGAATCAATCGCGACGGCCTGGTTGAACTTCGCAATCGAACGCTCGATCGCCTCTGGCGTCCGCAAATTCCACGCTTGCAGGCCTTCGAGATATGCTTCGTGCGCTTCCGGGTTGACTCGAGGAGCAGCAGCCAGCCGCGCCTCGGTCTGCTGTGACAGCTCCACTTGGATCTTGCTTGCCACGGCGCGCGCAACGTCGCTCTGGAGTTCGAGCACGTCGCTGAGTTTCCGGTCGTAGTCCTCCGCCCAGATGTGCGTCTGGTCGCTTGCCTGGATGAGCTGGACGGTCACGCGCACGCGCTGCCCGGACCGCCGGACGCTACCCTCCATCAGATACTGAACCCCCAGCTCCTGAGCGATTTGCGGCGTGCCTTCCCGCGTTCCCTTGTACTGCATCGCCGAGGTCCGTGCGATCACGCCCAGCCGCTGCGGATCGAGTCTCCCCAATTGTGTGATCATTTCTTCCGTCATGCCGTCTGCGAAATACTCTTCTCGGGGATCCCCGCTGAGATTTTCGAGCGGCAGCACGGCGAGCATGATCTTGCCCGGGCCTGGCGATGTATGTCGCTCAAAAGAGTGCCGCGCCAGCAGGCTGACAACAACGACGGTCGCGACGAGCGCCAGCGATCCGAGCCAGCGACGGCCTCCCCAGTCTGCGACCTTCGGAGCCGGTGCTTCCGGCAGTTCCTTGATATCAGTCGCCGGTGAAGGTTGCGAGATCATCGCGGCCTCGAAGCGGTAGCCTTTCCCGGGGACGGTGTGGAGGAATCGAGGTGTTTCAGGATTGTCCCGCAGGGCCTGCCGAATCTTGCGCACGGCCGTATTGATGGCGTTATCCGCGTCCAGGAACACATCCTTGCCCCAGATTCGCTCCAGGATTTCCTGCCTCGTCACCAACTGCCCACTTCGCTCGACCAGAAGGCAAAGGAACTCGAAGGGGATGCGTTCGAGGCGTACACTCTTCCCCGCGCGGCGCAGCTCAAAGGCGCCTTGGTCAAGCTCGAAGTCCTCGAATCGCCATATGCCGCTGGGCATTTCGTGCCAATCCTCTTAGTGCGATTGTACCTTCAGTCAACGGCCGAAACCTAGGTTCCCCCGTTTCTGTCGCTTGCAGGTACAGATTTTCTACAGAGAGTATTCAGTCCGCCTCCATTGCCCGGGCCTTCCGTTCCCGTTTAAATGCGCGCGAAGTCGCGGTCGAATGCAAAAAAAGGAGACGGAGACATGAAGACCTTCTATATGAAAGCAGTACTCGGCGCAGTGCTGTTTCTGGTTCTAACCGGCGCGGCTCAGGCGCAGGCGGTGGCAAACCTTGGCTGCTCGGATCTGAGCATCAGAGGGCACTGGGGTTTCAGGGTTTCGGGAGAACTCCTGAAGCCGGACGGGACAGTGGCACAGTTTCGCGATGGCGTTGCCCTTACGTACTTCGACGGGAGGGGCAAACTCACTCAGGAAGACTATGTGATGGCCAGCGGCGAGCCCATGGGGCCTCCGGACTCCTTTCATGGGGGTGAGACTGGCACCTATCACGTGAACTCGGACTGTACCGGGAATGCGGAGATCGACTTTCCTCCATTCCCCGGAGGCGCGGTTATTAAAATCATGTTCGTGCTGAGCAACTACGGGCAAACCTTGCACACGATCGTGACCGAGGCCGTTCCTCCGGCATCTGTGGATCCAACGCAGACTCCTAAACCCGTTTCGATTCACAGCGACGCGGAAAGGCTTTCATTCTTTTAACTCCGCCGCGTGTCCGAGAATTTCCCCACCCCACGAAAGGGGCTCCCGGTACCTGTGGAGCCCCCTTTCAGTTTTCGCAGCCCGAATATAGCGTAGCCG
Organism: uncultured Acidobacteriota bacterium; assembly: GCA_963752925.1. GTDB lineage: Bacteria > Acidobacteriota > Terriglobia > Acidiferrales > UBA7541 > Palsa-295. Next base: position 204,375 of record CAVVZY010000011.1, read on the forward strand.
TCGGACCACACTAGGCGTCAGCGCCCTGGAACCATCGGCCGCCGTGATCATTTCGCGCTTCTCGCAGGTGTGGTTGATGTGGCAGGAAACCCTGCTATCCTGAGTTCGCGTCTAATCTTCAGGAGGCGGGAATGAAACGGCTGGCTGGCCTGTTTCTCGTGCTTGCTTTCGGAGCTGCCGCGGCGTCGGGGCAAACCGTCTCCCCGCCAGGCCCGGCGGCAACGGCGCGGGCGACACCGCCAGTTCCATCTGCTCCGAATCCCGAATTTCTGAAGGCGGCGGATGAGGTGCTCGCGCAGATGAGCGTGATTCTTCATTTGCCGATCAAGCAGCCACTCAAGAAAAGCCTCCGCTCGAAGCAGGAAATCCGCGCCTACCTGATTCAGGCAGAGAAGAACGATAAGAATGACGCCCAGCGTTACGCGGATGACAAATCGCTCGAAGCTTTCGGCCTGATCCCCAAGAACTTTCCTCTCGATTCTTTCATGCTCGATGTTCTTACTGATCAGGTTGCCGGCCTGTACGATCCGAAGGCCAAGGAGTTTTATATCGCCGATTGGATTCCGGCCGACGAGCAGCGCGACGTCATGTCCCACGAGCTGACGCATGCGCTCGAGGATCAATCCTTCGACGTAGATCCATGGATTAAAGCCGCGCGCCCCGATGACGATGCCGAATTGGCGCGCGACGCCGTCAGCGAAGGCACGGCGCTCGCGGCCATGCTCGACTACTCGCTGCGCGACCAGCACCTCAGCGTCCGCGATATCGGCGACGTCACGGCGCTGATCCGTCCCGGCGCGGTTGAGGAGATGGACAAGGATTCGAATCTCGCCAAAGCCCCGATCGTGATCCGCGATGGTCTGCTCTTCCCGTATCTCGCGGGCACCTCTTTTTCGCAGGAGTTCCTGAAGGCGCATACCAGCTGGGCGGATCTCCATCTGCTCTTCGAACATCCGCCGGTTTCGACCCAGCAGATCATGCACCCCGATTTTTATCTGAAAGGCGTCGGACCCGCCAAAGTGACTCTTCCGAAATGGAAAGGCGTCGCCCCGGCGGATTGGAAACTGCTCGAAGAAAACGTGATGGGCGAATTTGGCCTCGAAGAAATCCTGAAGCAGTTTCTCGATCCGGCGCGCGCCGCACAGCTTTCGCCCTCCTGGGACGGCGATCGTTACGCGCTCTTTGAAGACGCGAAAACGAAGGACACTCGGCTCGTGTTCCTGCTGGCGCTCGAAACCACGGAAGATGCCGCGCGCTTTTTCGGCCAATACAGTGAAGCGCTCGAAATGAAGTATTCGGATCGCACGCAGCTGTATCGCCGGCCAAATTTCTTTCAGTTTCAGACCGAGACGGGCGGCGTCTTCCTGCGCTGCGTGGGATTGCAGTGCGTCACGGTCGAAGGCGCGACACGCCAAACCTATGACGCGATCAACCGCGCCATCGGCTGGCCGCCCGCTCCCGGTCCAGTCGAGGCTGCGGTTCCTTCGATCGCGCAAATTCCGAGCGCGACAGTTCGCGCCGCGCGCTAGAATTCTCCCGATGACGCTCTTCGATTTCCCGCGTGTTCCCGAGCCCGAAGTGATGGATGATTCGGGCGAGGTGGAAGCTTACTCCTCGGCCACGGCGCAGGATTATCTCAACTCTCTGGACAACACTTTTGTCGAACACGCGTTGCGCCTGCTGAAAGGTTCCGAGCGCGGCCGGGCGCTGGACATCGGCACCGGGCCCGGGCAAATCGTGACCAAGCTGGCGCGGCGCCTGACGCGATGGAAATTCGTCGGCGTGGATCGGTCGCCGGGGATGATTGCGCAAGCGCAGGCGAATCTCGCGTCCGCGGGCAGCGAACTCGCGGGGCGGGTCGAATTCCAGTTGGCGGACGGAAACCGCCTGCCATTTCCGGACAAGAGCTTCGATCTCGTCCTGTGCAATTCGGTGCTGCATCATCTCGCCGAGCCGCAGAAGCTTCTTTCGGAAATGGCGCGCCTGGTGAGTCGCGGTGGAGCGATCCTGCTCCGCGATCTTCGCCGGCCCGGCCGGCTCGCATTCCCGCTGCACGTTCGCTGGCACGGCCGGCACTACTCCGGCGTGATGTACCGGCTCTATCGCGACTCGGTGCGCTCGGCCTACACCGTTCCGGAGCTCAAGCGGATGCTCGATTCCGCCGGTCTTTCGGGCGCGCGCGTGTTCGAGCACCGCTCTACGCACATCGGCGTCGAACGCCCGCTCAGTCTGTAACCCTCAGTCTGGAGTCCACCGCGTCGAGCAGGCTGCGGCCGGCCTTGCGTTCGAGGCGCGCGAGGCGCTGCTCGAAGCGTAGGCGGCGCTCGCGATAGGCGCCCGGCGGCATCGTGCCGAGCCGGTTAACGTTGCGAAGCTCGAGAAGCGCTTGGCGCGCAAGTTCCGCGGCGCGATGTGGCTCGCGGACGCGGTGCTCGTAATAGATCGCGAGTTGCTCGTAGGCCTCGAAGCCCTCGCGCGAATTTCCGAGCATGCCTTCCCAGAGAGCGCGCGCCAGATCCAGATCCCCTTCGCGCTTGGCGAGCCGTGCGAGCGAACTCCGCGCCGCGCGGTCGGTTTCTTGCGGCAACTCGCGGGCGATCGATTGCTCGTAGAGTTTTCGAGCGCGGACGGCTTCGCCGCGCCGCTCGCAGATGCGCGAGACGCCGAAAAGTTCTAGCCCGTCGTGCCCCTGCGCCTCGGGATTTCCGAGAAGAGAAAGGACGCGGGTCGCCAGCGCCGCGAGGCCGCGGAGATCCATTTGATTGTGGTGAAAGATCGGCACCAGCGGTTCGGGCGGTCCGCCGCGCAGATAGTCAAAATAGATCTGCGGAATCATCTGGGATGACATGTCCGCGCCCCGATTCCATCCCAGGACCTTGAGCTCGAGTTCCGCCAGGCGCACCGATCCGATTCGCAGGCGCCAGAGATTTCGCGCGGGATGCAGAAAATCGAGATGCGCGCGAAGGACAGGCGCGCGAATTGCCCGCGTCATGCGGTAGCGGGTTTCAAGCAGAGGCCAGTCGAAGGATTTGCCGTTGAACGTGACGAGCACGGGCCGCTCCGCCATGCGCTCGGCCAGAGCCACAAGAAGCGAATGTTCCTCGTTGTAATCGCGCATGAAGAACTGCTCGACTTCGAGCCCGCCGGCGTCCCACCAGGCGATTCCGACGAGAAAGGGATAAGTGCCGGTGCCTCCCGCGAGGCCGGTGGTCTCGGTGTCGAGGAAGAGCCACTGCCGCGGGTCCGCGACTTCCGCGGTTGCGCCCGGAGCGATCAAGCGCAGCGCGTCCGGATTCAACTCGCCCTCGGGAGCGCCGAGGTCGGGCGCGGCGCCCACGGGCTCGGGAAACCACTTTCGCAGCGCGAGGTGCTCGCCGAACCGGTTGCTGCTGGGTGAGGCGCCGAGAATTTCGGCGAGCCTGGCTGCACCTTCGGGAATTTCGGGCGCGTATCCGCGCGGAGCGGCGGATTCGGCGTCTGCCACGGCAGCTCCATTGCGCACAGCGGGCGGTTGAAGCGCCTTGAGCCGGCCGAGGAGGCGAGAAACTGTCATCGGCGCAGCCCTCGGGACGCCGACAATTTGGAAGTCGCGGACTCGAAGATTTGTGACACTTCGTTGGGTGTCCGATCCTTTGTTTTCATGAAGTTACATGAACATTTACTCGGTATGGTGTGACGGGTAAATGAGCCAGATTTGTGATTCGTAATTCGCGACTCGCAAGGTCGTGGCCGATGGCAGGGCGTCGCCAAGAAACCTTGCCGGGCACGACCAGCCTGCAGTCGACGCGGCGAGTATATCGTGCCCCTACGAAACCATCGGCCGGCGGCTTCTGAGTCGGGCATTGCCGTCCTGCACGCCATTTCAGGTCGCTCCTGGTACGTCGTTCGCACTGTAACAATCGGCGAAGAAGAAAAGTCAACGTGCGCCTGTGGACTTTTGTGGGTTGCGCGCGGTCGACGTTCAATCGTCCCTCCAGGACTTGTGGGTTCTTTCCCCTGCGTTCCCGGCACTGCGCTGCGCTTCGTGCCGGGCTAACTACAATCGCGCCTCCGGCGCTTCGGGAGTGGGCGTTCGTCTGGTCCGTTCCCGGCACAGGGCAGCCGGAGGCGCCGGGGCTAAAGCCCGATTTCTCTTGCCAACTCTTCGTGGGGCTTAAGCCCCACGCTTCCACCGGGGAACCATCTCCTTTGACGTAGGCGCTTAGTCGCATAGGCGGTTGAGGATCGCGAGGGCGGCTTCCTTGGTGCGCTCGCTTTTCATCCCCGCAGGGCCGACGCAGGACGGGCATCCGCTGTCGCACGGGCATGAGGAGATCAATTCGCGCGTGCGTTCGAGCAATAATTCGTGAACACGATAGAGCGCCTCGCTGAAGCCGATGCCGCCGGGATATGCGTCGTAGAGGTAGAGATTCGGCTCGAAGAATTCTTTCATCTCGGCCGGATCGGTTTCGGCGGTGGTGAATTCCTGCCACTCAGCTTCGACGGCGGGGCTTGCGGGACGCTCGCCGACGGCCGTGCCGAGGTCGCGCCGATCGCACATCAGCAGGAGCGTAGCCATGGACTCGAGCGCGTGAAGCAGGCCGAAGATTCCGCTCTGGCGATCGGAGAGCGCGAAGGGGAGGGAAGTGAGGAGCGCGCGATCGAGGGTGATCCAGAACGCGGTGGTGTGCATTTCGTTTTCGGGAAGCTCGAGTTTGCCGTCGCCGACGTTTTCGTTGGTGAAGAATTTGATTTTCTTGAAGCCGATCACTTGCGAACGGACGAGGACGTCGCCATGGGCGCGGGAGGCAAATGAGATAGAGGAGGCAGAGGATTCGAGCGAAGTCCGCCTAGGCGGACTGGAAGGAAAATGCGCCTTCGGCAGAGAGGTGGGCGCTTCGCGCCGGTCTGATATGTCGGAGCTGAAGCTCCGACCCCCTAAACTGCCACTGCCACCGACAACGGCTCCCGTAGCGCCTCCGTCAACGACACTGCCAACCCCATCGGCGACGCCGACGCTTCTGCCAATGCCTTCGGGAACGCCGACGTGACTTCCGACGGAAATGCGGGACTCTTCGGCGATTTCTAGGACGCGGACCTGCGTGTAGCGGATGGCGTCGGTGTAGTAGTCGATGTTGACGCGGCGGACGTAGGCTTTGCGCTGATCGAAATCGAGGCGGTCCACATGGTATTGCTGGCCCTGGTGGAGGTAGATGGCTTTGGGATGCACGGTGGTGAGCGCGGAGGAGAAATCCACTTCGCCGATCACCTCGGGAGCGCCTTTCTTGCCGCCAGTGGTATTGCCGTCGTCTTCCACGGACGCGTGAATGATTACGAAATTGTCGGAGGTGACGGAGCGCAGGCTGACGGTGTCCGCCGGGTAGGCTTCCTGCACCCAGTGCCAGTTGGCGCCGCTGCGATGGAGAAAGCCGGCTTCGGCGAGACGCTCGCAGAGTTCTTGTACGTCTACCGCGCCGAATTTTTCGTCGGGGGCGATGGGCAGCTCGAACGCGGCGCACTTCAGGTGATTCACAAGAATTTCCAGATTGTCGGGCTGCACATAGGCGTGCTCGGGCGAGCGTCCGAAGAAATAATCCGGATGCTGGACGATGAATTGGTCGAGCGGCGCGGACGAAGCGACGAGCACGGCGCAGGAAGTGCCGCTGCGGCGTCCGGCGCGGCCCGCGCGCTGCCACGTGGAGGCGATCGAGCCGGCGTACCCGGCCATCACGCAGGCGTCGAGCGAGCCGATATCGATTCCCAATTCGAGGGCATTGGTAGCAACCACGCCGCGGACGCGGCCTTCGCGCAGGCCACGCTCGATCTCGCGGCGCTCGCCGGGAAGATAGCCGCCGCGATAGCCGCGAATGGGTTCGGCGCCGCCGGGCGTCGCTGGATTGGCCTGCTGCAAATAGGTGAGCAGGACTTCGGTATGAAGGCGGCTATTGGCGAAGACGATGGTTTGCAGCTTGCGCGCGAGGAGTTCCTTGGCCACGCGCGTGGTTTCGGTGAGATAGCTGCGGCGAATGCCGAGGTTGCGGTTGACCATCGGCGGGTTGTAGAACACGAAAAGTTTTTCGGCGGCGGGCGCGCCATTTTCTTCGATGGTTGCGACTTCGCGCTCGGTCAGTTGACCCGCCAGTTCGCCCGGGTTTGCAATCGTTGCCGAGCAGCAGATGAATTGCGGGCGCGAGCCATAGAATTCGGCGATGCGCGCGATGCGGCGCAGGACGTTGGCCAGATGGCTGCCGAAAACGCCGCGATAGGTGTGGAGTTCGTCGAGGACGATATAGCGTAAATTTTCGAATACGCGCGTCCACTTGGTGTGGTGCGGCAGGATGCCGGTGTGGAGCATGTCGGGATTGGTGAGGATGATGTGGCCGCGTTCGCGAATGGCTTTGCGGGCGTCGCTGGGCGTGTCGCCGTCGTAGGTGAAAACACCAAAGGAATCGTCAAGCCGCGTCGCCAGGTCTTGAAGCTCGGTGAGTTGATCCTGCGCGAGCGCCTTGGTGGGGAAGAGGTAGAGGGCGCGCGTGTCGGTGTTTTCCAGAATGGCGTTGAGGACCGGGAGGTTGTAGCAGAGCGTTTTCCCGGAGGCGGTGGGAGTGACGACCACGAAGTCTTTTCCGGCGCGGGCGAGGTCGGCCGCGGCTGCCTGGTGCGAATAGAGCCGGTCGATCCCTTTGGCGCGATAGGCCGCGGCGAGCTCCGGACGCACCCAAGATGGCACTGCGGCAAACTGTGCCTCGCGGGCGGGGATGTGTTTGATCGAAGTGAGGACTTCGTCGCCACGATAGCGTGCCGCGAGCGCGGTGAGCGCCTCCTGCACGGTGTCGAGCGTCGAATGAGGCCTGCGAGCCAAGCCCTGCGTGGATGCCGCCATGGTGCCTCCCATGCGAATGCGGTCAAAATGCGCAGACTTTCGCCCGATGGCCGCACTTCGCCTTTTGTTCGCTTAAGGTAACATGGGTCTGAGAGGCGGGCAATAGAGGAAAAATCAGTCAATGCGTAAGGCCGATGCCAGTGGTACGGCGGTCGCCAAGAATCTGCGCCGGGCACGGCATGCCGCGCCCCTACGAAACCGGCGGCGGTGCGCGGCAGAGGTTGATCGTTGGCTGCGCGCCAAGATTCGTTGCCGGGCGCAGTCCGCCGCGGCGGACTACGCCCCTACGAAGAAAATGCTAGAGCCGGGCGGTTTTGGGGTCGTGGAGGCGGAAGTGGGCCACGCGGATGTGTTTGAACTTTTCGTTTTCGACCCTGTAGATGCACCAGTTCGTGGTGATGTAGATGTCTCCTGCCTTCATTGTCCGGCGTGAGAAATTTTCGTAGTCCTTGAAGAAGTGAAATTCGGTGTACATCTCGGCGGCGATCATGTCGCCTTGCTGGATTACGGTCTGAACTTCGAGCGCTTCGCGGCAGGATTTGTGGAGCTCGACGTATTGTTCGAGAAAGCCTTCGCGGCCGCGGCGCGTGACGGGAGGTGCCTTGGGGTCGGCGAGCATGGTTGGATATTCGATCAGGACGTCGGGGTGGTAGAACTCCATTACCTTTTCGTAGCGCTTGTTGTTGAAGTGATCGATGTATTGGAGAAGTTGACTTTTGTCCATTGGCGCCTCCTGGAGGCGGCCTTTGTAGCATGAGGCGGGATCAGAGGCAAGGAAACGGAGGAAGGGAACTTCCGGCGGATTAAGATCCGCTCAATCGTCCCTTCGGGACTTCCGGCTCTCGTTCTCCTCGTTCCCGGCACTGCGCTGCGCTCCGTGCCGGGCTAATTACGGTCGCCGCTCTGCGGCTGAACGACGGAGTCGAACGGTCACGTCGGGGGCGGAATGCGAGGATGTGCGAAGGTTGATGGGCGGTTACGCGCAAAGGTCTGACGCCGGGCGTAGCGGTGCTACGCCCCTACAACTTGACGCCGGCGCTATTTGTGCGAGCGGTAGAGGATCACGCGGACTTTTTCGAGTGTCACCAGGCCGCCGCCGATCATTTCGTCGAGGCGCGGGAGGACCTGCTCGATGCGCTCGGACGATTCGACGACCTCGACGACGATCGGCAGGTCCTGCGAGAGGCGCAGCACTTTGTCGGTGTGATAGATGCTCGATCCACCGTAGCCGCCGACGCCGCGAAGAACGGTGGCGCCGCTGAATTTTTCGCGGCGCAGAAGCTCGACGATGGCTTCGTAAAGCGGCTTGCCGTGCCAGTGGTCGGATTCGCCGATGTGAATGCGCATCAGGGTGCGCTCCCCCTCGAATCGCTCATGCTTTGTGGCGTCGGTCATGTAGGTCCTCCATCGCGCTGCTAAATCTTGTCAGCAATGCGCATTCCAAAAATTACGCAAGCGAGGCCGCCGATCAAACTTGCCAGGACGTAGATGGCACCGCGCCGCCATTCGCCGTCTTGAAGCATTCGCGCCGTTTCCCAGCTGAACGATGAAAAAGTGGTGAAGGCGCCGAAGAATCCCACGGTGATGCCGATGCGCCATTCCGGGGGAATCGTCAGGTGGGCGAGGGAATACTGCGCGATGCCGCCCAGCAGGAAACAGCCGATCAAATTCACGACGAGAGTGCCGGAAGGGAAGGCAGAGCCGGTGCGCTGCTGCACGACACCTTGCAAAGCGTAACGCGCGAGAGTGCCAAGAGAGCCGAAAACGATCAGCAAAGCAATGCGCACGGTGTCTCCTTTGGTATTGGGTTGCTGCGCGCCGCGCGGGCCAACAAAAAAACTCCTGGCGCCGGGCGGCGGCCAGGAGTCATCAGTCCGTTGCCGGACGGTTCAGGCGAACTCCATCGCCTTTCAATCTTCGGGAGGAATCTTAGCACAGGATTGGACCCGCATAATAAGCAGGATCAGCCACAGATGAACACAGATAAACACAGATATTACAGAAAAAGGAAGATTCACCGCAGGGACGCCGAGACCACGAAGATGCGAGACGGCGCTCCGCGTCGTTCCGGTTCTCCAGCGTATCGATTCCCGCCAGACGCATTTCTTTCACCAGCCGGTCTTGCAGCGTACCGAACAGCCGCTCGACGCGTCCCTTGGCCTGCGGCGAATGGGCCGCGATCCACTCGATGTCCAGTTCGGCCAGAGCGCGGCCGAACTGCGTGCGCGCCGGGGCATCGCGCAACTGCTCGTGCCGCTGCACGGGACGCGAAGTCACGAACAGGCTGTTTTTATCGGTGTAAAGCGCCAGAGGCCGCCCGTGACGTTCCAGCCAGCCTTGCAGCGTGCGCAGATTTTCCTGTGTCGAATCGTGTTCCACCAAACGGCCCCACACGCGGCTGGTGGCGTCGTCGATCATCGCGATCAGATGGCACGCCGGGCCGCGCTGCTCCAGCCAGCGGAACGGCGAACTGTCCATCATCACCAGCTCCCCAAAGCAGGAACGCCGCGGCCGCCATACGTGCACACGCTTCATCCTCCGGCGGCGCGTCTGCCACAGTTCGGCGGCGCTCATCCAACTACGGATCGTTTCGCGGCTCACCACGATCCCTTGGCGCGCCAGATGCTCGGCCGCCAACGTAGGACCGAAACCGGCGTAGCGTGCCTGGCGCAGCTCGCCCACCGCGCGCTGCCGCAGAGCGTCGGAAATCTTTCGATTCGAACGGCCGCCTCGCAACCGATGCACGATCCCCCGATCTCCTTCGCCGCGCAGCCGCGCCTGCAAGCGACGCACCTGCCGGTCGGTCACGTCGTTCCGGTGCTTGACACGCCCGCCCGGTGCCCGTATAGAAGAAGCATGGCACAATCCATTTTGATATTTGATTTTGGCACAAACGAAGAAGCCGCACAGCAGGCCCGGCACAAGGTCGAAGGCTGGAAGCAGGGTTTTCGGCTCGGCAACAAGATGATGTTGAAGTTTGAACGGGAAGACATTGCGACAGAGGGCGACGGCAAGGAAGAGGCGTCAGCGAAGCCGATGAAGAAGACGGCGGAGAAGAAGCCCACCGCCAAGAAGGACGAGAGCGCGGAGAGCGCCACGCGGGTACGGCTGCTGGTGCGGCTCGATTTCTCCGACCACGAAAAGCTTTCCCATCAACGCTGGCTCGACCGGATTCCCACCGAAGAGCCGTTCAAATCGGCCAAGGCGGAGACGGTGCGGAGCGGCGATCCGGAGCACCCGAAGGTTGCGGAACGCTTCGATTCCCTCGATTGACGGCTCGGCAAATTGGGGTTATTTTCTCGCGCTGTAGGGTGCGGATCGGGTAGTACCGGTTCGTGGGGTTGACTGGTTGCGCGGACTGCAATTTGGCTATAATGGGCTGAAGGTGGTACAACCGGCTCGTGTTTCCGCCGGAGGCAGGCCGGATGGCCTCTCAGGTCAAGGTCAAAACAGCTCGATTTGACGCTTCGAAATACCACGGCCTCGACCGCGATGCGCTGATCCGCATCTACCGCACGATGTTTCTCTCGCGGCGGCTCGACGACCGCGAAATCCAGCTCAAACAGCAGAACAAGATCTTCTTTCAGGTGAGCGGCGCGGGGCATGAGGCGATTCTCGTGGCCGCAGGGCTGCTGCTGAAGCCGGGCTACGACTGGTTTTTCCCCTACTATCGCGACCGCGCGCTGGCGTTGACGCTGGGCGTAACGCCGGACGACATGCTGCTGCAGGCGGTCGGTGCGGCAGACGACCCTGCGTCCGGCGGGCGGCAAATGCCCTCCCACTGGGGCAGCCGGCGAGCGAATATCGTGCCGAGCGCTTCGTCGACGGGAATGCAGTGGCTGCACGCAGTGGGCGCGGCGGAAGCGTCGCTCTACTACGACAAGTTCCCGAAAGCGCTCGACCGGGCGCGCAAAGCGCCGCTCGGCGAGAGGCTGAGCCACTACCGAGATGAGATTGCTCTCGTTTCCGGAGGCGACGGCTCGACGAGCGAGGGCGAGTTCTTCGAGGCGCTAAACGCAGCGTCTTTGCGCCGAGTCCCGGTGCTGTTCTTGATCGAGGACAATGGCTACGCGATTTCGGTGCCCGTCGAAGTGCAGACGGCCGGCGGCAATATCTCCAAGCTCGCCGCTAATTTCCCGCATTTTTTGATCGAAGAGTGCGACGGCACGGATCCGCTGGAAAGCTATGCGGCACTGGGCGCGTGCCGTGGCGCATTGCCGCGCGCGGCGGGGACCCGCCATGGTCCATGCGCACGTGATACGTCCGTACTCACATTCACTATCCGACGACGAGAAGCTCTACAAGACTCCCGAGGAGCGCGATGCCGAGGCCAGGCGCGACCCGGTGCCCAAGTTTGGGCTGTTCCTGGTGCGCGAAGGGATTCTCGATGAAAGCGAAATGGAGGCGATCGAAGCGGACGTGGATCGCCAGGTTCTGGAGGCGACCGACCGCGCGCTTGCAGCCAAGCCGGCGGCAGCGGATTCCATTTATGTGAACGTCTATTCGCCGGACATCGATCCGGCGGGGGCGCAGTTTGAGGTCGCGCCGAAATTTGCGGGTCAAACCGGCGGCGGGACGATCGCCAAGAGCAAGACGATGGTCGAAATGGTGTCGGCGACGCTGACGGACGAAATGGCGGGCGACGATCGCATTGTTGTTTTCGGCGAAGATGTGGCGGACTGCTCGCGCGAAGAGGGTCTGCCGATTGTGAAAGGGAAGGGCGGCGTCTTCAAGGCGACGGCGGGACTGCAGCGTCGGTACGGTTCGATGCGCGTGTTCAATACGCCGATCGCCGAGGCGGGAATTGTCGGCCGGGCGCTGGGGATGGCGGTTCGCGGGCTGAAGCCGGTGGCGGAGATTCAGTTTTTCGACTACATATGGCCGGCGATGATGCAATTCCGCAACGAGCTGTCGAATCTGCGATGGCGGTCGGCGGGACATTTCAAGTGCCCGGCGGTGATCCGCGTGGCGATCGGCGGATATCTGACGGGCGGCGGGATCTACCACAGCCAGTGCGGCGAAGTGATGTTCACGCACACTCCGGGATTGCGCGTGGTGATGCCTTCGACGGCGCTGGACCTTTGCGGGCTGCTGCGCACCGCGATACGGTCGGATGATCCGGTGATGTTCCTCGAGCACAAGCACCTTTACAGGCAGCCGTACAACCGCTCGCCCTATCCGGGAGCAGATTACACGGTGCCGTTCGGCAAGGCGCGCGTGGCGCGAGAGGGTACGGACGTGAGCGTCATCACCTACGGCGCCGTGGTGCATCGCGCGGAGGTGGCGGCGTTGGAATTGCAGCGCGAGGGAGTTTCGACGGAGATCATCGATCTCCGGTCACTCAGCCCATACGATTGGGAAGCGATCGCGGCGAGCGTGACGAAGACGAACCGCGTAATCGTCGCGTATGAAGATATGCGCTCGTGGGGCTACGGCGCTGAAATCGCAGCGCGCATTGGGGACGAACTTTTCGGCGAATTAGACGCTCCGGTGCGGCGCGTTGCCGCGACGGACACGTTCTGCGCGTATCACCCGTCGCTGGAGGACGCGATTCTGCCGCAAACGGCGGATATCGTCCGGGCAGTTCGCGATCTCGCGGCGTATTAGGGGCTGCGTTGGGTTTGAGTCGTGTGGGAGCTTCGGTGGCGAGGCTGCGGACTGTCGTTGAAGTAAGGCGGTCAATCGTCCCTCCGGGACTTGGCATTGTTTCTCTCTTCTTTCCCGGCACTGCGCTTCGCTTCGTGCCGGGCTAATTACGGCCGCCGCTCCGCGGCTTGGGGGCGCCGTTCGAACGGGGCTGTTTAGTTGCGCGGGAAACTTTTAGGGGGGTTGGCTCGTACTTAGTTACGAGGGCGCGAGATGTCGGTCCAGCGCCTTGGAGGTACCCATCATGACTTGCGGAAATTGCCGGAGGGATATCGCCGATAATTCGAATTTCTGCTATTTGTGCGGGGCGCGGCAATATGCGTGGCCCCAGGGTCCAGCGCCGGCGGCCAAGCGGCTGATGCGGTCGGTGGTGGATTGCAAGATTGCAGGCGTATGCGGCGGCATCGCCGAATACCTGGAAATTGATTCCACACTCGTGCGGGTGATATGGGTGCTGCTGGTGCTGATGCCGGTGCCGGTCGTGCCTGCGTTTATCGGCTACTTCGTCGCGTGGCTGGTTATGCCGAAGGCACCGTATCCGATGCCGGCGGCGCCTCCTCCGGCGAGCGCGCCACATTCGGCGCAGCCTGCGTAGTGTGACCGCTTCGGAAGGCGAGAATCAGTCTCGACCTTTTGCCTTGCGGGGAGACGAGCGGCCTTCGCGGAAAAGCGCCTGATCGAATGAGATGAGCCCGGCGCCGACGGTCGCGAGGGTAAACGTGGAAACGGCGAGCATGAGCGGTAGCTCGTAGTTATGCACGGCCATCGGGTTCGAGATGATGTTGTGGACCCGCCACAGACCTACGGCCATTTCGCCAGCCAGCAAGAGTCCCGCGATTCTCGTAAATAGCCCCGCGATCAGCATGCACCCGCCGAAAAACTCGATCACCCCGGCGATATAGACGAAATACCCTGGAAAACCCATATGCGCGAAGTTCTGCATGGCGTCCCGCGTGTGTCCGAATAATTTCGGATAGCCGTGGTAGACAAAGATTACGCCGATCGCCACGCGCAGGAGCAGCAGGGCGAGGGGCTTCAATTTGTCGAGGATACTGCATTCGAATTCTCCTTGGCGGTGAAAACGGAAAGACCGGAACGACAGTGCCGGATTGTAGCAGAACGCCGCGCACCCGCACCTCTTGCGACACATTGGCAGTTTATTTCTGCGCACCTCCCGCGGGCGGGAGTTGCCGTTGGTGTAGAATTCAGATTCAGCGTGAAAATCAAGTGTGAGTGCCGCTCGTGATCCGAAAGCTGCAGGTGGGCTTCGTCGTGGTCCTGGTGATCTGCATCGCCGCCTACCTGCGATTTCACCATTCGAAGCCCGTTCTCGAAGTGGCCTACGCGGCGAATCGCCAGGTGATTCTCTGGGATACGAGCGCGGAAATTCGCGAGGCCATCGGCACGCTCAAATACGGCGACCGACTGGACGTGCTGGACCACTTCCAGCAACAGGCGAAGGTACGCACCACGAAGGGTTTGACCGGATGGGTGGCGCAGAGCGATCTGCTCTCGGTGGACGTTTGGCAGAAGATGCAGGACCTGGAAGCCAGGGCCACGGCTTCGCCTGTGGAAGGGCACGGACATACACGCGTGCTGAGCAATCTGCACATCGTGCCCGGGCGCGAATCCCCGCGCCTGCGCCAGATCGGCAAAGGAATTCCGGTGGAACTGTTCGAGCGGCAGGCGGTGGAAGTGCCGGCGGCCGCGATGGCGCCGGCACCGCAGCCCACACACGGCGACGACGGGGACAATGCAGACGCGCCGGCGGCCACGAGGAAGGAAGACTGGTGGCTTGTGCGCGCGCACCTGGCCGATCAGAGCACCGTGGCCGGATGGATTCTCGGCAGATTCGTGGACCTCGAAGTTCCCGCGCCGCTGCCGGACTACGCGAGCTCCGCCGGGATGCGCATCGCGGCGTGGTTTGAGCTGAATCGCGTGGCCGATTTATCCGGCGGTGCCCGGCCGCAATATCTTGTTGTTGGTACGCGAGGCCCGGAGGGCCAGCCGTGCGACTTCACGCAGATGCGCGTATTCACATGGGGCAAGCAGAGCCAGCGATATGAGACCGCGTTCGTCGCAAGCGACCTCTGCGGAAAACTGCCGGTGAAACTGACGCTGGCGCCGGGTGGCGACGCGTCGTTTTCGTTTGAGGATTGGAGCACGGGAGCGTCGCAACAGCGGCGCTACCAAATGCACCAGACGGTCGTCCGGCGGGTGAGGGAGCCGGGCGAGACGTCCGTGAAGCGGAAGCATACCCATGGATAGAGCGGTCCAGATGCGCGACGGAGTCTCGTTCTTGGCGATCATGACGGCGCTGGCGTTCGTCTGCGTGCTGGGAGGCTGCTCGCAGGCCGACAGCCGCGCGCAAGCCCAGGCGCCGCCGCCCTTCTCGATTACATACATCGCCGCCTGGGGCGTGAGAGGCAACAATCCCGGTCAACTGGACGAGCCGACTGACATTGCGACCGATTCGCTTGGGAATATCTATTTTGCAGATGCGGGAACCCACTTCGTCGACAAATTCACATGGCAAGGGCGGCCGCTGCTGGCCTTCGAGGAGCCGCGGCTGAAGTATCCGGAGGAGATCACGGTTGACAGCGGCGGCGCGATTTACGTGACGGACGTTGGGCGCGGAAGCACGTTTGTTTTTCTGCCGGGCGGCGACCGATATCGGGAACTGCGGCTGAAAAGCCGCCCGAACAAGGAAAATTTGCTGGGCGTCGCCGTTGGCGACGACGGCCTGATTCATATTCTGGATGCAGACGCGGGCCGAGTTTTCACCTACACTCCCCGTTTTCGGCTGCTGCGAAACTGGCAGCCGGCGGCGAACGTTCCGAATATCAGGGTTCGACCGCGGGCGATGGCCGTGGGCCCGGACGGTTACCTGTACCTGGTGGACGCCTCGGCAAACCACATCCTACGCTTTTCGAACGAGGGACAGTTTGCGTCGCAAGTGGATGCCAGAGCAGACGGGGTCGATCGCCGGCTGAGCGATCAGTTCGCCGTTGGGCTCGGTTACATTTTCGTGATGGACGCCGATGGACGTATGCTGCACGTATGGAGCGTGGACGGCCGCCCGAAGCTGGATATTGATCTCGCGCCCGAACTCGGCCAGGGCAACCGCTCGGCACCGTCGCTTGCGGTGAGTCCGCGCAAGGAGCTGCTCGTGCTGGACCGGCCCGAGGCGCGCGTGCTTCGCTATCGGCTCAACTTCTGATATTTTCCCCGTGCATCCTGTTTTCCCGCTGAAGAGAGGTAGCTCCGATGCCGTTGTTGCTGACCGAAGCAGATGTGCAAGCCATTCTGACAATGAAGCTGGCGATTGAGTTGGTGGAGGAGTCCTTTCGCCGGTTGGCGGACGGGACGGCGGTTTCCCATCCGCGGCGAAGGCTTCGGCTGACGGGGAAGGGCTTGTTGAACTATATGGCCGCGTCGGATTCGGCCGGCGGCTATCTGGGGCTGAAGATCTACACGGTTTCGCCGAGCGGCGCGCGATTTCTGGTGCCGCTATTCAGCGGAGAGTCGGGTGAACTTCTGGCGCTGATCGAAGCGAACTATTTGGGGCAAATGCGGACGGGGGCGGCGAGCGGAGTGGCGACGCGGGTGCTGGCGCGGGCCGACGCGAGGACTCTCGGGATCGTTGGCACGGGCCTGCAGGCGCGCACGCAATTGGAAGCCGTCGCGCTGGCGCGGAATCTGAATCAGGTGCGCGCGTTCGGCCGCAATCCCGAGCGGCGAGAGAAATTCGCGAAGGACATGACGGTGCGAATTGGCGTGCCGGTGACGGCTGTGGGATCCGCCGAGGAAGCGGTGCGAGGCGCCGACATTGTGGTCACGTCCACGACATCGACGAAACCCGTGGTTGAAGGACGCTGGCTCTCGCCTGGCGTGCATGTCAATGCGATCGGAGTGAATTTCGCCGAGAAATGCGAGCTGGATGGAGAGGCCGTTCGGCGGGCGGATGTGATCGCCGCGGATTCGGTCGAGCAATCGAAGATGGAGGCCGGGGATCTGATCCAGGCTTTCGGCGAGGACGCGCAGCGGTGGGCGGCGGTCCGGGAGCTTTCGGACATTGTTTCAGGAAAGGCCGCCGGCCGCTCGGGCCGAGATCAAATCACGCTTTTCAAATCGAATGGAATTGCCATTGAAGACATCGTGGTCGCGGGCCGGATTTACGAATTGGCGCGCGAGCGCGGCATGGGGCGGGAAGTTCCCATGTTCCAGTAGGGAAATTGCCGGGCGGCTATGAGCGGCGTCTAAGCGCGGACGCGGCGAAGGCGTTTGGCAAGGGCTTCGTGGAGTCGCAAACGAGTTGTTTGAGGCAGGGGGGCGGGCTCGGAGTCGCAGAAAATTTCAATCGTCTGCTTGCAGGTGTCCACGACGATCCGACAATCCTTGCACTTGCCAAGATGCTCTTCAATCGAGGCGCGCAGGATGGGGTCGAGCGCTTCGTCCAGATAATCCGCGAGCTCGCTGATAATCGTTTTGCACTTCACTGATTTTCTCCCCGCCGAAAGTATTGGTTCAGCGATTGACGCAACTTCAATCGGGCCCGCAACAGCCGCGACTTGACCGCGGGCACGGAAAGCCCAAGCGCTTCGGCCGTCTCCTCGGTGGACAATTCTTCGATGTCCCGCAACTGGAAAACGATTCGGAATGGCGGGTCAAGTTCTCCGATAACCTTGGTGAGAATCTCGGAAAGTTCGGTCTGCGCGTAGCGGTCCGCGGGAGACGGGCCCCAGTCTTCCACCTCGCGGGGCACCAGGTCCTCGCCCGTATCAATTTCTTCGTCAAGCGAAACGACATTGGGGCGGCGCTTGCGGAGCTTCATCAGCGCCTGGTTCACCGCGATGCGGACCAGCCAGGTGTAAAAGCGGGAGTTGCCCTCAAAGGACTGGAGGTGTTCAAACGACTTGAGGAACGCCTCCTGCATGGCGTCCTCGGCGTCCTCGCGATTCTGGGTGATGTTTTGAGTGAGGCGGAAGATTTTGCGCTCGTAGCGGCCCACGAGCGTCTCAAACGCGGAGATATCGCCCGCCTTCGCCGCCGCGACCAAAGCGGATTCGTCGTCCTTCACCACCTGCGAGGGAAGCGGGCGTCGCGCGACCGGGTTGAGTTTCGGTGAGCCCATGGAAGATTTTTCCATCACAAAATGTTAGCACAGCTTTGGCGGGGGTTCCATTCGGACCGGCTCGCTACGAGGAAGCTATTCAGGCGCCCTCGGTGCGCACGGTGTCTTCTTAGTCCTCTGCGTTCAGCTTGGATTCTAACCTTCCGCCCGGTCAAACGACACCGCTGCCACAGCTTTCGGGGCCTTGCCGCCGGGAATGTATTATGATACCGAGCGAAGCGAAAGTGCTCCAACTCAGTCGCGGTGGCGAGTTTTCGGTGCCGCTGGCCCATCCAGCAAGGCAAGAGGACCGGGGACTGCACGCGATGTAGGACCGGCTCGGAGAACCCAAGAAACTCGATGAGGACGCTGCCCGATTATCTCCGCAAAGGCATGAAAATGATCCTGGTGGGCGCCAATCCGGGCGACCGCTCGGCGCGCGTGGGACACTACTACGCGGGGCGCAACAATCATTTTTGGCCGATCCTGTATGAGTCGGGCGTGATCCCGGAACCCATCGGCTACGAAGACGATCGACGGATGCTCGAGTTCGGCATCGGCATGACCGATCTGGTGAAGCGGCCGACGCGCGGGATCGAGGAACTCGAGCGGCGGGAGTTCGCCGAAGGCCGCGTGCTGCTGGCGCAAAAACTGGAAGAGCTGCGGCCGCGCGTGATCGCGTTCAACGGCAAGATGGTGTACGAGAAATTCACCGGACGGCCCTGCAAGCTTGGCTTGCAGAAGGAACTGCTCTACGGGGCGCGCGTGTTCGTGCTGCCGTCCACGAGCGGCCAGAATGCCGGAGCGAATCTCGCGGTGAAAAAACGATACTTCAAGAAACTGGCGGTGTTGTTGAAGGGTCTAAAGGATTAGGCTGCCGCGGGGCAGGCGCCCTGGAGATTGACCGCGATGAGCGCAACTCAACAAGCCACGAGTCCGTTGGTCCTCGAAGAGCGCTCGGGCGCGGTTCTGACTTTACGGTTGAACCGGCCTGAGAAGCTGAACGCCTTGAATCCCGAATTGTGCCGGGGGCTCGTCCAAGGCCTGCTGCGGGCAGGAGAAGACAAAACCGTGCGGGCCGTTGTTCTGACCGGGGCCGGCCGCGGATTTTGCTCGGGCGGCGACATCAACTACATGCGCGATGCGCGGACGCGCCGAGCCGTGCATGAGTTTGAAGCGATGCTGGAGATGGGCAAGGAAATCTGCCTGGCCATCGCGTCCATGCCGAAGGTCGTGATCGCGGCGGTGAACGGTCCGGCGGCAGGCGGAGGAATGAGCCTGGCGCTGGCGTGCGACCTGCGGATCGCTTCGGAGCCGGCAATCTTCATGCAGGCGTTCGGGCAATTGGGGCTGTATCCGGATTTCGGCGCCACGTTTTTTCTGCCTCGGCTCGTCGGCCTATCGCGCGCGTCGGAGTTGTTTTACACCGCGGAACGGCTTTCGGCGGAGGAGGCGCGCAGGATCGGAATTGTAGCCAGCGTGTTTCCGCAGGCGACATTCGACGAGGAGACGCGAAAGCTTGCCGAACGCGTGGCGGCCGGCCCGCCGCTGGCATTCCGCGACGTGAAGCGCACCATGGTCGGCGACGCGCATGCAGAACTGGAGCAGGCGATCGAGGAAGAAAACCGCCTGCAGATGCATTGCTTCGTTTCGGACGATTGCGCCGAGGGCCTGAATGCATTCTTCGAGAAGCGCGCGCCAATCTTCCGCGGGCACTAAGACTCAAATCACACGCGAGCAAAACGGAGCCGCACGCATTCATGGCAGAGGATTTGCCTGGGAACATCGAGGTAACGCCGCGCGAAGTGAGCGAGCGCCTGGAGCGCGGCGACAAATTCCTTTTTGTGGACGTGCGCGAGAAATGGGAACACGAGACTGCGCGCATCGAAGGCGCGGTGCTGATTCCGCTGCGCGAGATTCCCGCAAACCTGCCGCACCTGGCAGAGGCGCGCGAGATCGTCTTCTTCTGTCATCATGGAATGCGCAGCCTTGATGCCGCTGCGTGGCTGCGTTCGCAAGGAGTCGAAGGCGCGCGGTCCATGGCCGGCGGAATCGATCGCTGGACGACGGAAATCGATCCGCTTGTGCCGCGATACTGAGGAGGCAAGAGATGGCTGTCGCCCGAAGCAAGGCCGCCAAGCGGCCGGGAAAAGCGGGAAAAAGAGCGCGGTTCCTGCACAAGCCGAATTGCACGACCTGCCGCAAGGCGCGGAGCTTCATGGAAAAGCGCGGGTTCCAGCTCTATTTCCGCGATCTGGCCAAAGAACGGCTGAGTTCGGCGGAGCTCGAAAAATTGATCGGCAATCGCGACTACACACAGTTCCTGAACAGCCGCAACGAGCTCTTCCGGCGGAAGAAGATGAAGCTCAATCCGCCCACGCGCCGCGAAGCGATTCGCATGATGGCCAAGGAGCCGAATTTGATCCGCCGTCCCGTGGTGGTTGCAGGCGGGAGAGTCGTGGTCGGATTCGACGAAGAGGGCATGGCCCGGCTTTAGGCGCCACGAACGTCCGCGGCACCTTTTCCCCCGCCATCAGGAGATGCCATCTCGAATGAAGCTCGGCGAGCGAATTGAAATCCGGCAGGGCGACATCACGGAAATGGATGTGGACGCCATCGTGAATGCCGCCAACAATGACCTCCAACTCGGCGGCGGCCTCGCCGGAGCGATCCGCCGCAAGGGCGGGCCGCGCATTCAAGCGGAGTGCGACAAAATCGGCACGATCCCCGTCGGCGGCGCAGCGATCACGTCGGCGGGCAAACTGAAGACGCGCCACGTGATTCATGCGGCGAGCATGCAACTCGGCGGGGGCACATCCGCGCAGTCGCTCCGGAGCTCGACGGCTCACGCCCTTCGAATCGCCGCGCAGAATGGACTTAAGACGATTGCGTTTCCTGCGGTGGGCGCGGGGATCGGCGGATTTCCGATGAGCGAATGCGCCGAAATCATGTTGCGGGAGGCAGCGAAACACTTCGAAGGGCCGACTTCGCTCGAAAGGATTGTCTTCGTATTGTTCGACGGCGAGGCCCTTGGCGCATTCGAAAAGGCATTTGCCGAGATGGAGACACGGGATAAATCTTAACGTTCCTTCGTAGCAGTAATTGCCCAGAGACGCCCCGCCTGCTGGTTACGCTGCACCCGGAAGCCCGCCGCAGTCAGTTCGTCACAAACCCATTTCGGCGCCAGTCGAAGCTTGCGATAGCTGCTTTTGTGTAGGGCCCATTCGGATCCATTGCGCACGTGGATCAGATCATGCACCACGACGGTTTCGGGCGACTCGTATTCGAGGAAGCAGGTCATGATTCTATCCGCATCGCTGCGCACGGGAATGAAACGGTCGAGTCCCGATGCCGTGAGCGTCAGATCTCGAAACGTGAGGACGACCGCGCCGCCCGGAACCAGAATCCGGTAGGAATCCGCAAAAAGTTTGCGGACCTCATCCTTTCCGGGAAGGTGTGTCAATGTGTCGCCCATGCAGGCGACCAGGTCCGCGCTTTCCGGTTTGGCGAGATTCTGAAGCGCGCCGAGATCGGCGAGCAACGTCTGGATGGCACGGCCGGCGCGATGCGTTTCGAGCTCAGCCAGGAGCTTCGCACTCGTGTCCACGGCGATAACCTGACGAAAACCGATATCCGCGAGCGCCACCGACTGGAAGCCGGAGCCACAGCCGAGATCGAGCGCAACGCCCGTTGAGCCGCCAGATGGAGCGGTTACGCCGAGAAGTTCGAGCAAAGCTCGCTGCTCGGAAACTTTCTGATCGAAGCTGGCGCCGAACATCCAGGTGTAGTGCTCGGCGAGCAAGGTTTCGTAGTGATTTGCGACAGGGTTGGGCGCCATTCGTCCGACCTTTAGCAGGAAATTCTATCTCGCGGCGCTGCTAGTTGCTATCGGTGCGTTTCTTGAGCGTGGGCTGCTTATCCGATGCGGAGTCCGCAGTCGCCGCGGCAGGAACCTGCGCGGGATTCCCGCTGGCTGTGGCCGTGGCCGGTGGCGAGGAGTTGTCGCCGTTGTAAGGTTTTTGCATGTACCGGGCGGCCTCGGACTGCGCGCCGGCGGTGTCGTCCTTGGAGTGCTGCGCGAGGTTGTACTCGTTGACGGCGCGTTCCCGCTGACCCAGCACGTCGTAAATCTTGCCCATGTAGATGTGGCCCCAGACTTCGACCCACTTGGGGTCGAGATCCCCGCCGAGAGCAGCGCGAAACGCGTTGGCGGCGGCCTGATAATTTTTCTGGTAAAACATCGCCTCGCCCATGCGGAAGTGGGCGAGAGAATTGGTCGGCTGGACGTCGAGCGCGCGCTGGTATTCCTGTATGGCCTCGTAATATTTGCCGAGCGTTGCCAGCGCTTCGCCTCGCGAAATCGTGGCGTGAACGCGCAGGCGCGGGCTCGATTTCAGCAGGTTGTTGTTTGGGTCAATCGTGATGCCGTTGGGCTTGGGCCGTCCGAACGTCTCCAGCTTGAATTGCGAGGTGGTGCCGGTGACCAGAATTTTCTTGAACTCCGGATTGCCCTCGGTCTCCACTTTAACTTCGACCGGCATGCGAAACGTATCGAGTTCCTGATGGATTGTGCCAATGACCTGAAATCCCTTCGGCGTGCGATACACGATGTATTGGAGCGTGAATTCCGGCACGCCGGTTGAATTCAGCCATTGCGAGAAGAAGGAAACGAGATTGAGCGGCGGTTCGCCGGCCTTTGCGGGCGGCACTTTGGTTGCGGTCAGCCTTTCGAAGCTGTCAATCGTCGCGGTCTTGCCTTCATGCTGTTTATAGAAGTCCTTCAGCAGAGACGTGAACGCATCGTCGCCCAATTCCGCGCGCAACATGTGAAAAACCATGGCGCCCTTGTCCGCCACGATCGACCGGTAGGGGTCCGAGTATGCGCCGATGCGGTCAGCCTCGGAAATCGTGTTCGCGTCTTCAAACATCAGAGCGCCTACCGCGAAATCTTCGAGCGCCTTGTTGAGTGCGGCGACGCCGCCAGATTGTTCCGCGTACATGGCCTCAGCGTAACGCGAGAGTCCGTCAGTGATCCAAACGTCCGCGGCAGTGGCTGGCAGAACTCGATCGCCCCACCACTGGCCAGCCGCAAGCTGCGAAAGCATCCGCTCGTTGGCCCTGGACGTCCATTGCCGTGCGCTAATCAGCAGAAGGCCCGGAGCCGAGTATCCAGGCAGCGAACCATCCGGCATTTGGACGACGGTCAGGCTGGGCGGGCCACCCTGCGAGCCCGATAGGGGACCGAACGTGTCGGCGAAATAGCTCATAATCTGCGCGAGCGAGCCCGCATAAGAGGTCACCGTAGCGGTCTGCGAAGGCGGAGTGTAAAAGGAAAACTGATAGCCTTCCGCAGGCGCCGGCGTTAATTGCAAATTGCCGGCGACGAATGATCCGTTGGGTCCGGGCTTATCACAGTGGAAGACGTACGACGCCTGACCCGGTGCGCCAATTCCGATTCCGGGTTGCATCGTCGGCGGATCCGCCTTGCCGGTGCCCGCCACGGCGAAGGTATTTGGCACGATCAGGTGAAACTTGCCCGTATAACGGTTGGACGGATAGTTGGTCAGCGGAAACCAGCGGGCGGGCAACAGGAGATACGCGGCGGTTTTTTCCACCGATGCGAAGCGAATTCCTTTGGTGGGGCTGTCTTCCTCGCTTGAAACCGGCCCGGAGTAGTCAAATGTCAGCGTGATTTGTTTTCCCGGCGTCGCGGTGCTGGGAAGCGCCACAGTCAGCAGCAGCGGGGAATTATTGTCTCGCGCAAAAGTGACGGGCTGCCCAGCCATCTTCACGGACGTCACGTGCAAGTCCGGATGCAATTCGACGAGCACCGTTTTCGCGACCTGATCGGCGATGAAATCCACGGTGGCCTGCGCCTGGATGGTCTGATCCTCCGGGTGAAGGAACACTTCCACGTCGTAATTTGTCGCGCGGAAAGGAAAGGAGTGGGGAGCCTGTGCCATCGCGGACGCTGCGGCCAACACGGACAGCGTCAGAACAGCGGGCCATCGATAGATCTTGAGCAAAAGGAGAGCCTCTCTCGAAAAGGACGGTTACCTTCCGCTTATCTAAGATACCAGATATTCGTCCGCAGTTGCCCGCGCCCAACCCTCTACAGCATGTGAGCAAACACATCGGCAGCGCGCTCGATGGCGCCACCCGAACCCAGGCGCGTACGCACGATGGCCAGTCCCGCCTTCATCTCCTCGCGGGCTTCACGGGATTCCAGGAGGCGTCGAACCTCGGATGCCACGGCGGCGGGGGTGAAATCGTCCTGAATCAGCTCGGGAACGACGCGGCGCCCAGCCACCAAATTCACCATGCTGAAGAATGGAGTATGGACCATTCTGCTGAGGATGAAAGCCGTGAGCGGAGCAACGCGGTAAACCACGACCATCGGGGTTCCCAGCAGCGCGGCTTCGACCGTCGCCGTGCCGCTGGCGACAATGGCGCAATCGGCCGCGGCGAGCGTGTCGTATGTTTCGCCCTCAATCCGTTTCACGATCACGCCGGACCGTCCGCCCCCGGTGGAAGATAAGACCGGTGCGAGTCCGGGCGCCGCCGCGTGTACGAATTGCGGCGCGGAATCTTTGCTCATTTCCAGCGTCAGACGTTCGCACGCCTCGAGGATGATGGGAAAATTCCGGGTGATTTCGCTGCCGCGGCTGCCGGGCAATAACGCCACAATGGGCCGGTCCGCCGCCAGACCGTGGCGTGCCGCGAATTCCGCGCGAGTCATGGTGGGTTTCACGACGTCGGCCAAGGGATGGCCGACGAAATCCACGGGCACGCCCGCATCGCGGTAGATTTTTTCTTCGAACGGGAAAATCACGACCATGCGCTTGACGCGGCGCTTGACGATCCGGACGCGGCCAGCGCGCCAAGCCCACACTTGAGGGCCGATGAAGTAGCCCACCGGAATACCATGATTTTTCAGCCGGCGCGCGACGCCCATGTGCGTTCCCGGAGAGTCCACAAGGATTGCGAGAGACGCTTTTCTGCGAACGGCTTCGCGCGCCAGCATGCGCTGCACGCGGAACACGGACGGAATCTTGTGCAGCACTTCCGCAATGCCAACGACGGCGACCTCGTGATAGTCGGCGAGCAGTTCGACGCCCGCCTCGGCCATTCGCGGCCCACCCATTCCGAAAAATTTCGCTCCGGTGCGTTCGCGCAAGGCGATGGCAAGGCGCGCCGCGTACATGTCGCTGGAAGCTTCCCCGGCGGAGATTAGGATTTGAGGTGGCGTCATGCGAGAGGCGCGGCGTCAGTCGTCGGCGGTCATGGGCTCAGGCGGCTGCGGGAAACCGGGCACCGCCCCGCCCGGGACAGATACCTCCAACTCCTGCTCCTTGTATTGGAGCTGGTAGAGGCGATAATAAATCCCGCGGACCAGCAGGAGTTCCTGGTGCGAGCCTTGTTCGCGCAAGCGGCCCTTGTGGAACACGAGGATGCGGTGCGCGTGCTGGATCGTGCTCAGGCGGTGCGCGATCACCACGGATGTGCGCCCGGTGAGCAGGCGGTCGAGCGCTTCGCGGATGAGAAGCTCCGTCTTCGTATCCACGCTCGAGGTGGCCTCGTCGAGAATCAGGAATTTCGGATCGTGCGCGAGGGCGCGCGCAAAGCTTACAAGCTGGCGCTGCCCTACGGAAAGCGTGCCACCGCGCTCGGTGACGGGCGTCTCCACCCCCTGAGCGAGTGACGCGACAAATGGTCCGAGCCCGACTTCCTTAAGGGCTCGCTCGGTCGCCGCGCGGTCAATCTTTGCGGTTCCCAGGCGGACATTTGATTCCAGCGTCCCGGTGAAAAGGAAGGGATCCTGGAGCACGATGCCGAACATACGGCGCAATTCGTGCAGATCCATCTCGCGAATATCCACGCCATCGAGCAGGATATGGCCGCGCTGGATGTCGTAGAAGCGCAGGAGAAGCTGAATAATCGTGGTCTTGCCGGCGCCCGTGTGTCCCACGATCGCGAGCGTCTGACCGGGTTCGACGCGGAAGGAAACGTCTCGCAAGACCCAGTTTTCGTCCGTGGGATTTGCCCCGCCGGTGTACGCGAACCATACGTTGCGGAATTCGATCTCGCCGCGTGGGGCGGCAAGCGTGCGAACAGTCGCGGGCGAAGTGATCGTTACAGGCTCGTCGAGCAGCTTAAACACTCGCTCGGAAGCCGCCATGGCCGCCTGCAGAATATTGAATTTTTCGCTGAGATCCTGAATCGGCCGGAAGAAACTCTGAGCGTACATCATGAATGAGATGAGAACACCAACCGCAATGGTGCCGCCGACGACACGCACACCAGCCACCCAGAAAAGCAGCGCGATACCGCTCATACTGAGGAACTCAACCGCGGGGAAGAAGAACGAAAAAGCGTCAATCGCGTCCTTATATGCCTCCATGTGGATGCGGTTCAGCTCCGCGAATTGCTTGCGGGCTTTGCGTCTCACGATTGAAGAGCTGGACGATGGACATCCCGCTGATGTGTTCCTGCAGGAATCCGTTGATCCGGGCGATTGCCGTGCGGATGCCGCGGTTGGCATCGCGAACCCGGTTGCGGAAGAAGTACGTCAGCACAATCATGAAAGGAAGGGGGGAAAGCGTCGCCAGGGCGAGAAGCGGATGCCACGCCAGCAGGAAAACCGCCAGGCCAAATAGCTGCACGAAATCGTTCAGCATGGCAACGACACCCGAGGCAAAAAGGTCGTTCAGTGCGTCCACGTCGGTGGTCGCGCGGGTCACCAGTCGGCCGACCGGGCTGCTATCGAAGAAACTCATGGGGAGGCGCTGGAGATGTTCGAAGATTTCCTTGCGCAGGTCGTACATCGTCTTCTGGCCGACGGATTGCATGATTCGCACCTGCGCGTATTGCAGGCCGAAATTCGCGAGGAGCGAGCCCAGGTATGCCAGGACGAGCCAAACGATGCCGATGACCGCAATGTTTCTCGGGATGGAATGCGCCGCGCCGGGCACGATGAAGTGATCCACCGCAATGTGGAAAAGGTAGGGCCCGAGGCTGCCCATGAACGCGACCCCAAGCGTCATGGATACGGCGACCACGACCTGCCACCGGTACGGCCACAGATACTTCATCAAACGCCGCGTGATCTGCGTGTCGTAAAGTTTTCCGAGTTTTTCTTCTTCGCGGAAGTCGCTCATTCGCGTTCCAGCTCTTCTTCGAGCAACTGTTTCTGATACAAATCTGCGTAATAACCGCCGAGCGAAAGCAGTTCGTCGTGCGAGCCGCGCTCGATCACCTGGCCGTCGCGCATTACGATGATCTGATCCGCGCCCTTGACGGTCGAAATGCGGTGCGCGATCAGAATCGTGGTTCTCTGCCGCATGACCTCCCGCAGTCCGCGGAGGATGCGTTCTTCGGTGTCGGTATCAACGCTCGACAGGGAATCGTCGAGCACGAGAATTCGAGGCTGGCGAAGGATGGCTCGGGCTAGCGATGTCCGCTGTTTCTGCCCGCCGGACAAAGTGATTCCGCGCTCGCCGACCATTGTGTCGAAGCGAGCGGGGAAACTTTGAATTTCTCCCGCGATGCCCGCGATCTCGACCGCTTCGAGGATGTGCTCCTCGGCGGAGTCTTCGACGCCGAAGGCGATGTTTTCTCGCAAAGTTTCGCTGAAGAGAAACGTATCCTGAGGCACGAATCCAATGGACCGGCGCAATACCTCGAGTGAATACTCGCGGATGGGGCGACCATCGATCAGCACGGTTCCGGGCGGAGCTTCCCACAAGCGTGCAATCAACGCAGCGAGCGTGGATTTTCCGCTTCCCGTGGGGCCGACGATGGCCAGGGTCGAACCGGCCGGGACACGCAGATTGATGTCGCGCAGGACCGCGGGGCCCGGCGCGCCGGTCGGCCCGGTCGGATAGGAGAACGTGAGATGGCGGAATTCGATCTCTCCGCGAATGTCCGATTGGCCGCCGCGCGATTCGTCAGAGCCAGATTCATGGCCCCGGCCATTTCCGCCGGCGGAGCCCTTCGGCGCTTCGGTTCGGGAAGGAGGCGCGTCCTGAATGTTTGGCTGGGCATTCAACACGTAATTCAGCCGGCCCATCGAAGCCGCTCCCCGCTGGAAAATATTCGTCACGAATCCGATCGCGATCATCGGGAAAACAAGCTGGATCAAGAATGAATAGAACGCCAGAAACGTACCCAGGGAAACGCGATGATCGACGACCTCTACGCCGCCCATGCCGAGCAAAATCATGATCGTCAAGCCGATGAGCGCCGCCAGAGCGGGGAAGAAGAGGCTCCAGCTGCCGATGAGCTTGATATTCGTGTCCACGTAGTCCCTGTTCGCCCGGTCGAAAGACTCGATTTCCGGTTTTTCCTGCACGTAAGCGCGAATCACTCGCACGCCCGTAAGATTTTCCTGCGCTCTGGTGGAAAGCACGCCGAGCGCGGCCTGAATCTGTACGGAAAGCCGGTGAATCACCTGGCCGAAATACCACACGGACACCACCACGAGGGGCACGGGCAGCAAGACCCACAACGTTAGCGGGACCGAAAGTTTGGTCATGAAGTAAACCGCTAGGACGCTCGTGGCAATCGTGTTCGCCGTGTACATGATCCCGGGCCCCAGAACCATGCGCACGGCGTTTAGATCGTTTGTGACCCGCGACATCAGATCGCCGGTGCGATTTCGCGAATAGAACTCCGGATCGAGGACGAGAAGCCGAGTCAGGAGGTCGTTTCGCAAATCGTATTCGATCTCGCGGGAGACGCCGATCAGAATCCATCTCGTCCAGAAAGAGAAAAACCCTTTCACGAGCATGACCACGACGAGGATGATGCAGTAGAGACCGACCGCATGGCGGCTCATCGGCGCGTAGAACGCGAAAAGTGGATGGAGAAGGGCGCGCGCTGTCCCCGACAGCGTCGAAAGCGGCAGTGGCGACGCCTGCAGGCAATCCGTGATCGCGCCGATAATCAATTGCGGCAGCGCCCCGGCCAGCCCGGTCAACGCCAGGGCCAGCAGTCCGACGGCCACCATGCGTTTGTAGTGAAAGACGTAGGGGAGGAGCAGCTTCAGCTGAGACCAACCCGAAGGCTTGCGTTCGGGCCGGGCTGCAGTTGTGCTGACGGGTTGTGCGATGGCACTCATCGGTGACTACTGGCGTTAGACGCGGATGCAGCGAATTCGGATTCGTTTTCAGCCGGATATCCGCATTCAAACCATGTGATTGGCGGCATCCTTGAATCCACCCAATTTGATACGAATGCGGTCATTCTATCGCGTCGCACCCCTCTGCGAAAGGGGCGTTGCGCGCTAACGTGCGGCCACAATTTCGTCGAGACGGGCCTCAAAGTTCTCCTCGCCTTCCGACCACAGCCGCACCTTCTCTACAGGCAACGCGCTCTCGATCCTGCGGACCCAGTCCTGGAGCTTGCGGATGTTTTCGCGTGTTTGCTGCTGATACTTTTCCAGGTTTTCGGGCCAGGCCATCGCTTCCAGAAAGCGTGCCTCTTCGGGGCTGTGCGCGGGTCCCCTTCGGCCCGGGCCGCATGCCGAGCAAGCCGGCGTGGCCGGTGAAGAAGTGCTCGAAACCGAGATTCACTTCGAAATGGCCGCTCTCGCGCCAGAATCCGCTGTCGAAGTCCTCACCTCGGCAAAGAATTTCGACCGGCTGTGGCTCGGCCTTCGATTTTCCGGTGACCGCGTCAAAGAGCGCGAGGTCCCAGTGGCAGCCGATCTCGTAGGAGGTATCGCTGTGAAGCTGCTCCCGCACGAGCTCAATGATTCCCGCTGCATCGTGCGGCACCGCGCGCAAGTCCTGTTCCACAACCGCGGTCTCGGAAGGATCAACCGCGCGGATGGCCAGATACGTGAATCCCGGCTTCGTCGCGGAGAAGGGAACTGTCTCGAGGAACCCGCCCAGACGTTCCAGGATGAACTCTTCGGGAAAATCCTTGCACCAGACGTTCAGATACGAGTGATTCGCCATAGCGGCCATTATAGCGGGGCTACCACTGGAATTCGAAATCAGGGTTGGAGGTTTGTGGGTGCGGGGAGGGAAGATTCCTGCGAAAGTTTGAAGCCGAGCGGGACCTACTTCTTGGCGGGGGAGTCTTCGTCGTCATCTTCGGCGCTCATATCCGTGGAGATTCCCATCAGGCGGTCCTTCAAGGTGTCGCCCATCCCGGACAATACTCCGGCGATGCTCTCCCGCATGCGCTTTTCGGCGGCCTTGGCGAGCGTATCGAGAACCGTCTGCGAATGCTGTCCCAGCGTCGTGGCGGAGGCGAGCAGCCATGAATTGGAAGCATTCTCGAGGCGCGCTTTGTACTGATCGATTGACTCGTCGGTGGATTTCTTCAGTTGCTGCATCCATTCCTGGTGCTGCTTCTGGCGGTTTGCTTCGAGCGCTTCGATCATCGGGCCGAACTGCGCCTGAAGATGTACCTGCGCCTGCTCGACGCTCTGTATCATCTTTTCTTCGATGCTCTTCTGAAATGCAGTGAGCGAACCTTCGCGGTTGTACTCCATGTCGGAGCGCGCCTTCTCCAGCGCTTGGCGCGAAGCCTCTTCGAACCGGCGAAGCGATTCGCCCGTCACCTGCTGCACGCGGTCGGTGAAGCCGGCGTGCGCGATTTCCGCGTTTTCCCCCAGCTTGGCCCGTTCGCGATCCACGACTTCTTTTGCAGCCTCTTCTATTTCCGCCTGGCTGTGCTCCACGTAAGACCGGCGGTAGTGGTCGAGTTCGGATGCCACGAGGCTCGAGATTTCGGCCGCGCGGCCGCGCAGAGCGGAGGTGGATTGCTCAACAGCCTTCTCGAGCGAAGACTGCATCGTGGTATGCGCTTTCTTCTGATACCAGTCGGCCGCTTTCGAAAGCGCTTCGTACGTCTCGTGCTGCGCCTCCGTGCTTTTTTGCTCGAATTCTTCTTCGACCTTGGAAAGAGTGGCGCGAACGGAGCGCTCGAATTCATCGGGGATCTTCGCCGACTCCTGTCGGAGCTTCTCCAGCGATTCCTGCACAGCCTGCTGGGATTCCCGCTGGACTTGGTCGCGCGTGGTCACCTGAATATGCGCGGCCTGCTCGGCAACTTTGCGCGCGTGCTCGCGGACCATTGTTTCGATCTGAGCGGCTTGGTCGTTAGCTTGCTGGACCTGTTCGCGAAGGGCGTTCTGAAGCCTTGTTGCTTGCTCGCCGGCTTCGGTTAGTCCTGAAGCGGCCCGATGCGCTTCGTCGATCTTTGGCGCCAACTTTTGATCGAGTTCGCCGGAAAGCTTTTCGAGCACCTGCTGCGCCGAATTTCGGAGCATCGGCTCCATTTGTTGCGCGCGCTCGGCAATGGCCCGATCGGCTTGGCGCACGGCTTCCTGATGCTGCACGGCGGCGATGTCATCGAGGTTACGACGAGTCTCGTCGATCGTGGTCCGGGCCGCGTCCTCGAGTCGAGCCTTTGCCGTCTTCCATACGTGCGCGTTCTTGCTCGAGTCCGGAACCGAGTGATTCGATCTTAGCCTGCGCGCTGGCAACGGCTTCGTCGAGCGAAGCGCGGATGCCTGACTGGCGTTCGGCGAGGTCGCGTTCCGCCTGCGCCAGCGCAGCCTGCGATGCTTCTCCGATCTTGTGCTCGAGGTTCTGCGATGCCCCCGTCAATGCGGCTTCAAATTCTTCGTTCCAGCGCTGCTTGGCCGCGGCGGCATCCGCGTGCGCTCCCTCGACCGTCTGGGCGCGAACGCTTTGCGCTGTCTCTTCCAGATCTCGCTTCCACTGATCGAGATGCTGCCGCGCCGCTTCGGGCGACGAAAGAATTCCAAGAGATGGAGATGCGGCCTCCCTCTGTGAAACTACGCGTTCGACCGCTTCTTCCACGGCGTGCTGCAGATTGTGTGCAGCCGCTTGCTCGGCGGCCTGCTGCGCTGCCTGATCGGCCACATTGCTGACGGCTTGCTCGACGGCCTGGCGAACCTTCGCGTCCAGATTCTCCGCATTGGTGTCGCTCGCCTTGCGCGCTTCTTCCACGATGGCGGCCGTGCGTTCCGCCGCCTGCTGGACAACTTTCTTCACCGCCGACTCGGAAACGCGCTCCATCGAAACCTTGATCGCTCGCTCGACAGCATCGTGGAGCTGAGCGTCCAGCTGCTGGCGAACGACGGTCATTTCGTCGTTGATCGCCGATTGCGCGCCCCGCTTAAGCGTCTTGTCGAGCGTGTCTTTGGCTTCCGCGACCATTTTGGCCATCTGTCGCGCGGTCGCGAGTTGCGATTCTTGGGACGTCGCAGGCGCTTGCGTGGGCGCAGGAACTGGGCCCGGCATCACGTGGACTTTGCTCTCGGCGGCAGGTGTAGCCGGATGAGAGGTAACGCTCGCCGCGTGAGCGGGCGGCTCCATGATCGTTTCCGGCGCCTTCGTTGCAGGCGCGGCGGATGACTTTGTCTCGGGGGCAACGGAAAATTCGGGCGGCGCGGAAGCGCTCGACGCCTCGTCGCCTGGATAGGCGAACCAATCCTCCGGCGGGAAGGCGATCCCCCAAATATTTCCCGCACTCTCGAATTCGAGGCCAATCTGAAAGAGCTCGCGTACGGCTCGAGGTCGCTGGACCCAAACCACGCGGCCTTGAATGGTGCGTGCCGGGAGCGAGGCGTCGGGATGGGGAATCTCCAGCTTGATTGTCGAATTCTTGGGAACGTAATGTTTCGACTGGTACTTGCAGCCGTGACAGTTGACCATCACGGTCGTGGTGCGTTCCTTGAAGGGCTGGCCGAGCGCGTCCACACCCGCTACCGTGATCGGCACGGCCTGCACAATGCGCGTGCTGCGGCGCTTCTGTGTACCGGCGTCATCCAATGGCAACGACTCGACCACGTACTCCTCCCAAGGGTAAGTTTTAAGGGTAGCACTCGCGTTTCACGGCGGTGCCCGGCGCTGGGGTGGTGCTGCGAAAGGGTAACTTCGGCCTTTCGCGCCTGACGAACGACTGCCCCGGATGCGGCTGATCGGCAAGGGCGCATTGAGCGCCGAACAATCGAAAAATCAAAGGACCAAGTGCTAGGGCGCCGTGGTTGACCGCCGCGACGATCCAAATAGCGCGTCCTTCAGTTCCTTGGCAATCCAGATTGGTCCCACGAGAAAATAGATGACGCCCTGAAAAAACGCCGGCTTGTTGCCCTCGATGCGGTGGCCGGCGAAGAGCAGAATCCATCCGCCGACAAAGAGCGCTAGGCCGGTGCGCCAGAAAGTCAAAGCCGCCAGAACAATTCCCGCGATGATGACCGGGATCCCGATACCGTGCAGGATCTTATTCCATGGGTTGGTGTGTTCGTGGTCGTACTGCGCCATGTAGCGGTCGAATGAGGGCATCGCGCGCCTCCGCTGGTCAATGGCTTTTGTATACGCCTGCCGCGCCGGGGAAGCAAGCGGTGCCGCGGGAAAACTAGACGTCGCGGCGGCCTTCCATCGCTTTCATCATGGTGACTTCGTCGGCGTATTCGAGATCCGAGCCTACCGGAATGCCCATGGCGATGCGCGTGACGCGGACGCCCAACGGTTTGATCAGCTTCGAAAGATAAACGGAGGTCGCTTCGCCTTCTGCCGTGGGGTTTGTGGCCACAATAATCTCCTCGACCGTGCCGCCCTTGAGCCGCTCGATGAGACTCCGAATCTTTAACTGGTCCGGCCCGACGCCCTGTAGCGGCGAAAGGGCGCCACCGAGCACGTGATAGAGTCCGTTGAACTGCCGCGTTTTCTCGACAGCCTGGATATTCGTCGCTTCTTCGACCACGCAGATGATGCTCTTGTCGCGTGTGGCGCTGGTGCAGAAAAGGCAGGGATCGCTATCGGTGATGTTATTGCAGATCGAGCATTCGCGGACTTTTTCCTTGGCTTCGCGGATGGCGTCGGAAAGCGCGAGCGCTTGTCCGCGGTCCGCGCGCAACAGAAAAAAAGCGAGCCGCTGCGCCGTTTTCTGCCCGATGCCGGGCAGGCGCTTCAGCTCGTCGATCAATCGCGTGACGGAAGGAGCAAAATCAGGCATGCAAATGCATTATCGCAGAGTCGCGTCCGCTTTCGCCAGAATTGAAACGCGGCCTCCCGGCGCGCCGTCTTAGATTTGGATGATTCATTGCGCGCGCGACTCTGCGGGAGTTACAATCGTGCGCTTTCTGGTGGGATCGTGGGGAACCGACTCTGGAGTGCTTCCAGCAGCGGACAAGGGAGGAAAGACGGAATGCAAATGAGAATTGTGCGACTGCTCACTATCGTGACACTTTTGCTGGCAGCCGGCATGGCTCCGGCGCTGGCGCAACAAGGGCCTCCACCGGCCGGAGGTGCTGCTGCGCGCCCGGCGCCACCACCGCCTCTGCAGCTTACCAGCACGGCGATTTCCGATGGTGGGACGATCCCGGACAAATACACGTGTTCGCCGGACGGAAAAACGATGACGCAGCCTGCGAACATGACATCGCCGCCGCTGGCGTGGACCGGCACGCCGCCGGGCACCAAGAGCTTCGTTCTGCTGCTGCATGATCCCGACGCGCACGCGCGGAAGTCTTTCGACGACATCACGCACTGGATGATCTTCAATATTCCGGGTGATGCCACGTCGCTTCCCGAGGGAGTGAAAGCGGATTCGACCGTCGGTGTTCAGGCCGGCAACGTCACGGGCCAGCCGATGTTCTTCGGCCCCTGCGCGCCTTCGGGCCCTGTGCACCACTACACGTTTGAGCTCTTCGCGCTCGATTCAACTCTTGATCTGCAAAAGGGCGCGAGCCGCGACGACGTTCAGAAAGCGATGGAAGGCCACGTCCTCACCGGCACCGTGCTGATCGGATTGTTTCACCACCAGCCCGGCTTTCAGTTTGGACCGCCGCCAGCGCGATAACGGCGATTGCAATCTAAGTCTTGAAAGAGGTGGGGCCGCGGCTCCGCCTCTTTCTTTTTTGGGGCACAGATATCCTGCTGGAAGAGTGAAACGGGAGGGATTCGAAGTTATCGCAGAAAGCTTATGTTCAGAACAGGCCGGGGATTTTCAGGCCCATAATTCCGGGCACGCTGCCCGTCAGGTCTTTCACCTGCTTGGATAGTTCTTCGTCCACACGCCGCGTGGCTTCGTTCACAGCGGCCAGAACCAATTCCTGCAACATCTCCTGATCTTTCGCCTTGAAAATTTCCGGCTCGATGCGAACTTCGGTCAGCTGCTTCTGGCCGTTCATCTTGACGGACACCATGCCGCCTCCGGCCGACGCTTCAACGCTCAGCCCGTCAATGCGCTTCTCGAGCGTCTCCTGCACTTGCCGGAACTGCGAGAGCATCTGCTGCAATGCTTTTACTTCCATGGGTTATTCCTCGCCCGGGCGTTTGACTCTCGAAATCTGGCCGCCAAATTTTTCCAGCATCGCCCTAACGATCGGATCTTCTTCAAACCGGGCGCGCAACTCCGAAGTGCGTCCCACTCCTGCTCGCCCGGAATCCAGTTTAACACAGACGCGCAACGGCTGGCCCACCACTTCCTGCACGGCTGTGCGCAATCGCTCCATCGCTTCGCGCGGCAACATCTCCGTGAGCGTGCGATTCTCGGTGGAGAAGAAAAGTCGGAACTCGCCGGCTTCGATTTCGCTGCGCGTGGCGTGTTCGAGAAAAGACGACAGCAATCTGGAACTTTGCAGCATTGCTTTGACCGCTTCCAGCTGCGCCGAAGCCAATCCGCCTGTACCGTCTTCCGCCGCGCGCGCGATAATGCGAGGCGGCGACATCGGCACGGGAACATTTGACGCGATGCGTTCCGGCGGTGCGGACGGCGCGACGGAGAGTTTCACTTCAGGCGCCGGCGCCATGCGCACAGCCGCTGCGCCCGACGAAGAAACCGAGACAGATTGAGCCGGAGCGGTGGCTCGCGGCGCGCTCGGCGGCGTTGGGATTGTTTTAGCGGTACGCTGCTCGCCGCGCACTTCGCCACGAAGTTCGCCGAGAAGTTCTTCGAGCGGCGCGAGCCGTTGCGCGTTGATGAGTCGCAGCAGACCCAGTTCGAGATGCAGCCGAGCGTCCGGCTTGCGCCGCAGGTCGTCATCCGTCTCGAGCAGAATATTGAAGAAACGCGTGAGGTCTTCTTCGCTGAATTGAGCGGCGTGCTCCGCCAGGCGCGGGCGTTCGTCCGTGGGCGCCGCGACAAGGTCCGAATCCGCGCCGCACACGCGGGCCACCAGCAGGTTGCGGAAATGGCGAATGGCTTCGCGGCAGAAATGCTGCAGATTTTGACCGTCGGCGATCAGCCGATGCACCAGCCCGAGCGCGCGTTCGGAGGACTGCGCCGCAATCGCTCCGACGAGATCGTCCAGCACGCTTTCCGCGACCACGCCGAGCAGCTCGCGCACCTGCGCGTCCGAAATTGAATCGCCTGCATACGCCATCGCCTGCTCGAGCAGCGAGAGCCCGTCGCGCAAGCTGCCTTCCGCAGCCCGTGCGAGCACCGCCACGGCACCCGACTCAATCTGGAGATCTTCCGCCTTCACGATTCGCTCGATCTGACCGGAGATCTCCTGAAACGTCAGCGCGCGAAATTGAAATAATTGCGCGCGCGATTTGATCGTCTCGACAAGATCTTCGGCGCGGGTGGTGGCCAGGATGAACACGACGCGCTCGGGCGGTTCCTCAAGCGTTTTCAGCAGCGCGTTCGACGCCTCGTCCGTCAGCTGATGGGCTTCGTCGAGGATCACGACCTTGTAGCGGCTCGCCGCGGGCGCGTAGCGCACCATTTCCCGCAGCTCGCGGATCTGATCGATTCCACGGTTCGAGGCGGCGTCGATTTCGAGGACGTCGAGAGACGTTCCCGCCGAAATCTCGCGGCAGGAATCGCACGTGCCATCGGGCTGGGCCGTCGGGCCCTTCGCGCAGTTCAACGCCTTTGCCAGAATGCGCGCGGCCGTCGTCTTGCCCACGCCACGCACGCCGGAAAAAATGTAGGCGTGCGCCACACGGTTCGACTCGATCGCGTTCGCGAGCGTCCGCGTCACGTGCTGCTGCCCCACGATTTCAGCGAACGTTTGAGGGCGATATTTTCGCGCTATAACTTTGTAGCTCATTCGATCCCGTTTTCGGTCTTTCGACCGGAGTCAGCCGGCGGCGATGAGAGGAACTTCGGGTGATCCGCGGCACACGAAGCTGACCCGCTACCGTTGCTCCCTTCCGGGCCTGGCGGGGTTTGCGGGGAATCGTTGCACAGAGCCCGAAGTTCCACCGATCGCCGGTCTGCGCCGCAACTTTTCTTGCGGCACGACCGCTTCGCGGAGTCTAGCATACCGATCTGCAGCGCGAAAGAAGTTGGCCCGACTGGAAATTGTCCGCGCCGCGCGAAAGCTTGCCGCA
The DNA here is from genome assembly GCA_963752925.1 of uncultured Acidobacteriota bacterium. GTDB lineage: Bacteria > Acidobacteriota > Terriglobia > Acidiferrales > UBA7541 > Palsa-295. The sequence goes on from CAVVZY010000011.1 coordinate 241,321, forward strand.
TCGTCGCTTGCGAAACCCGCGTCGACGTTCTAGTCTTGCGTCGCGTATGGCTCCCGATTTCATCGCCCTCGGAATGATCTGGTACATCGTGTTTCTCTTTTCCACAACGTGCCACGAAGGCGCGCACTCGCTCGTCGCCCACCTCGGCGGCGATCCTACTGCGTTTCACGGCGGGCAAGCGAGTCTGAATCCGGTGCCGCACATTCGACGCGCGCCTTTCGGCATGGTGGTCGTGCCGATTCTCACCTACATTCTTCCCCCGCACTGGATGTTCGGCTGGGCGAGCGCGCCCTACGATCCCGACTGGCAGCGCAGTCATCCTCATCGCGCTGCGTGGATGGCGCTGGCGGGACCGGCGGCGAATTTCACGCTCGCAATCGTCGCGGCTCTCGGAATTCGGGGAGGGATGGCATTCGGATTTCTCCGCATGCCCGAGTCGGTTGGATTTACGCACATCACCGAAGCGACGATGCCGGGAGCAGCAGAGTTCGCAGCGACGTTCCTGAGCATACTTTTTGTTCTCAACGTGCTCCTCGGAACGTTCAATCTCTTGCCAGTTCCGCCGCTCGATGGACACACCGGCGTCACACTACTCATGGGCGAAGGCGCTGCGGTACGTTTCCTCGATTGGACGCGCAATCAAGGGTTCGGGATGATGGGACTCGTGCTCGCATGGGTGGTCTACGACCGAATCTTCGCATCCATTTTCCGGCTCAGCCTTGCGGTTTTGTACCCGGGCTCGCGCTGGGGCTGATTCGACAGCGTGTTTGATTCGGGCCGCAGAGGTCGGACCGCCCCACTAATTTACTTTTCGGGTCTGGCCCCGTTTGAAACTGCAGTTCCACTTCGGAACCTGAGGCGGTCCACGGGACGCACAATTCTCTGAAGGTTTAGTTTCGCCGCGCTTTGCCGAAGCGGCAGATATCGAATCAAAGCCCTCAATCCAGAAGCTTTATGAGTAGGTGTTCGATTGCATCTCTCACCGTGGCGGCAAGATCCTGCCTGTGCCGGCGCCGTGACCGCTCTGGCACACCCCTTGCCTAGTGATGTCCAATGAGCGTTCCGATCCAAACTGCGGCGACTCCACCGACGAGGAGGAATCTGCCAGTCTGCGTTCTGGATGGCGATCCAAATCAACTGGCCCACGCGAGGGGCCTGCTTGAGAGAGCTGGATTCACCACGGTGGGCGCACTGAATCCTGGGGAAGCACTCGAGAAAATCCGTGCGGGAAGGTGCCGGGTGATTGTCGCCGACTGCCAAGTGGCCGGGACGGATGGGTTGGCGTTGCTCGAGAAAGCCCTCCAGAAAGATCGCGGAATCCACGTGATTCTGATGTCCGCAGTCCATTCCGTCGATGAGGCGATCGAGGCCATTAAGCATGGCGCCTACGATTACTTGTGCAAGCCACTCGACTCCGCACGGCTCACCAGAACGCTCGACGAATTATCAGAGCATCTACGGAAATCACAGGGTGTGGCCGCATCGCCGGACCAGGATTGGCGGCCGTTGCCGCTGAGTGAAATGCGCCGCATTCACATTCAACGGGTGCTCGAGACATGCAACGGCAATCGCGTGCGCGCCGCGCGCGTGCTCGGCATCGGTCGCACCAGCCTCTATCGTTTCCTCAAGAGCGCGGGCAAGCAAGCCGCTAGCGCCAGAGCCAGCGCGTAGAGCGACCTGCTGCCTCGCCTCGCCAATCAATCAAGCCAGTAAACGAACAACCGGTGAATTCGCGTGAAAACGACGCGGTTCAGTTGCCGCCGGACGTGTACGACGCGTTATGCAGCAGAGACGCGGGAAGCGAGACGGTTGAATCCATCCGCACCGTCATCCCCGTCTGCGCCGGGAGGTCCACTTCCTTGCCTTTCCTCGCGGCGATGTAGGCGCCCCCGCCGACCAGTCCAAATACCGTGCCGCGCAGTACGTGGCTGAAGATCAGCCCGACGGTCGAACCGCCCGCCGTTCCGATGGCTACGGCCTCGACATCGCCTTTGACATCGTGGTTTTGCTGCACGACCTCGCCCTCGACCGTTTTCAGGTCCTTCCGTCGCTTCGAAGTGTCCGCTCCGGCGCTGTAAATGGAAAGGATGCTCATCTTCACGGGGAAGATCCGGCTCTCGACTTCGATGGAGCTGAAAGCCAGGTTCATCGAGGCTCCGCCTCGGAACATCGAGAACAGTTTGGGGCGCTCGACGGTCGTGATTGTGCCGTGAACCTTGGCTCCCGCGGGCAGGATCATCTGGTTGCCCGCGAACACGGGTTCCGCAACGATCGCGGTGAAAGGGTCGCCACTGTGGGCGACGCTGGTGCTGAGTCCGTTGACCAGCGTGAGCCGCACCTGCGTGCCGGGAATGATTTGATTCGCTTGCGCGTAAACCGCCGGGCTCAACCATAGGGCCAAAGAGAGCACGGCGCAAAGAGTGATGAAACGCTTCATTGAATCCTCCTGTGTCCCGGACGGAAACGCGTTGGTTTCCGTGCGGGATGAACCGGTGCAAAAGAGAGAATTACTTTCGCGAAGGTTGAAACTCCGGATAGGTGCTCGGGGTGGTTCCCCGGCGCAAATTCCGGACGTCCCCGTTTCGTGGGGATTGCCGCTGGCGCAGCGGTCTGGGTGCGGAGGATGCACCCGAGCAGTAAGATACACCAACGTCGTGTGCGGTTGCCCGGGAAATCAACCTAGAGGGTTCGTAGTTCGCCATCCCCCTACGGTGGCGGGTGTCCCGATCCCGCGCACGAGCGGCGGGCTGGCTTCATCGCCTAGCTGTCGGTCCCGGGGCCCGTTACGCGATTAACGTTGGTTCTTTCGCGACGGGCCTCGACGGCCGTCTGCTTGATTTAGCAAGCATACGGTAGGCTGCTGGTTATGGAAGATAGAACGAAATTGTGGCTGAAGGCAGCCGCGCTGACGCTGCCCCCGATGGTGTTTGTATTCCCGATGCTAACTGCGGCGCGATTTGGACCCACGGGACCGGCCAGCGTATGGCCTGTATTGCTCTTTGCGCCTCTGGCGATGTGGATGCAGATTCGCGCGATCGGAATATTGTTCGACATGTATCGAAACCGCCGCGACCCCGCCCTCCTCGCTATTCTTCCATTGGGATTGGCGTCGGTGTGCACCTACGCTCTCAGCGGTGTGTTTTTGGTCCTGGCGTTGCCCGCGCTGCTCTCCACGATTCCTTTAGGTTGAGCGAGACGCGGCGGCGGCCATCCCACGCCATCGCCCTCCCGCGGCGTTGCTATCCCGTATCGATTGAAAATTACTTGACAGGATTTTGAGCGGGGAATAGCCTTCGCTCATTACACGGCCCTTTTATTGGAAATTGTGCGGTGGGAGGGCGGCAAGTCGTGAAACCAGGCACTTCAGTGCTGAAGGCATCTCTGTCTGACCGCGAGTTCGAAATCTTGCTTCGTCGCGCTTCGGAATTCAACAAGACCAACCGGCTTCACTTGGTGAAGAAGGCTCAGCCCGCGCGGAGGTCGCCGCGCTCGGCGGCTTGAGTTCCTTCAGATAATCTGTCCGAAGACTTTACGCTCAGCGACGGTGCACCGCGCCGCGCTACCCCTGCTAGCGAACGCCCACTTTAGGCGGTGCTTGCGCCGCATAGGCTGGCAACGCGTCCGCGGCGATCTTGGGCCCGGATGTGGTCGCTCGATCGTCGCCGACCCATAGCACGGTGTTCGGGTCCATCCATGTATTCACCTTGAGCGACTGGAATACCCACCGGCCGCCGCGCTTCACGCAGAAGTTGTCCCACGTCCCGATTCCAAAAACGAAATTCGTGCGGTACTCTACGTTGTACTGCAGGATCGAGAAGAACGCTTTCACGCGCGCCCCTTCGCCCTCCCGCTCGATCACAAAATGATTCGCCAGGTGCTGCCGCCCGATCCACCAGCTCGGGCGGTCGTACCAAAGCTCCTCGAACGCCCGGCGAATCTTTTCGTGCCCGACCATCTTTCCTTGCCACAGGTGATCGAAAAGCGCGTCTTCCGCGAAGCATTTCAACACGCCCTCGGCGTCGCCGGAATCGATCGCCCAGGCGTATTTCGCGAAAAACTCCATGATGTCGAGCCGGTCTTCGGCGGAAAGTTTTGCGGTGGCGTTTGACATGTGGCGTCCCCCTCGTCGAAACGAATCGGTTGGCCGGTCAGGCGATCTGCGTGATCCCTGGCTGCTCGCGATACGATCCGCGCGGGGACGTTATTGCAATATGAGCGCGGCTTCTGCAAACGGCGGAAATGGCTCCGGGGCCTGGACTCGAACCAGGATAACCAGCTCCAAAGGCTGGCGTGCTACCAATTGCACTACCCCGGATTAGTTCGAGAAAGTGTAGCAGACATCTTAAGGATTTGTTCTCGGCAGCGGCGCGCCAAATTCCGCAGTTTGCCGCGCTGCCGCCAATTTGTTAGGCTGCTGAAGCCTCATCGTGCGGAGAGGTGTCCGAGCGGTTTAAGGAGCACGCTTGGAAAGCGTGTGTTGGGGAAACTCAACCGTGGGTTCGAATCCCACCCTCTCCGCCATAAAGAATTTCTCGCCAATGTGATTGCCGCCTTTCGATCCGACGTTTCATCGGACCATTCCGTTGCCAGCTAAGCGTTCAATCACTTCCATTGGTGATGAGCGTCACATCCCTCACGCGATTCAGGGGCGTACAGATACAGACGATGGCGCGGTAAGCGATCCGGAGCCTAGAAAGTGCGCGTAGGCGCTCATACGGATGGAGCGAATCTTGTGACGTGCTGATGGGTGGGAACTTCCGGGTACAGAACCGAGAGATGCGTTCGCGTCCTTTGCCATCGATGGAGACGGACGTCTCGAAACGTTCAGGAGGTAACGATGGACACCGCGCATAGTTATCACGTTCGGGCAAAATCCACGAAAACACGTTCGGGTGAGGTCTCGACCGAGTCTGTGCGGGAGCCCATTCAGTTCAGCGCTCCGCCGGAATTCCTGGGTGAATCCGGCGTCTGGACGCCCGAGCATTTCTTTGTGGCCGCCGTGGTCACATGCTTCGTGAGCACATTTTCAAGTATCGCCGATCTGTCGAAGCTCAATTTTGTTTCTCTCGAGGTTGAGGCGGAAGGCATCCTTGAAAGGGTTGATGGCGTCTGGAAATTCGTCGGCGTGAAGCTGCGCCCGGCTTTGAAGATCGCTCGGGAAAATGATCGAGAGCGAGCGAACCGGCTGTTGGAGAAGGCAGAGAAGGGATGTCTGGTAGCTCGTTCGATATCTGCCGAAGTTACACTCGAACCTTCGGTGAGTATCGTTCCGGAGAACGCTGTCGTTACTCCAGTAGGTTGATAGCCCACTACCGGCTCGCAATTAGATTCGGTCCACTCTCGGCTTCTCGGAATGATCCGTGTCATCATCTGGTGTGACGCATCTCACGGAGTTCAGCTCCGAGCGCGAAGCTGTTGTTATGTGCTTGCATACCGAAGCGAGGTATAGCGTCAACACGGCGGCATCGCGCAAGAAAAGCCGAATATGAAATTTAGCGTGCTGGCACTTGATTATGACGGGACCATCGCCCGGGACGGGCAGCTGGATCCTGAAGTCAGATCTGCCATCGGAGAAGTTCGGTCGCGCGGGATCGTCGTAGTTATTGTAACCGGACGAACCATCTCAGACCTGACGATGGTCGCGGGGGGCCTTGATTTCGTCGATGCCGTAGTTGGCGAAAACGGGGCTGTCCTGGCGTTTCCCAGCGGGAATACCAGGTTGATCGGTAAGCCAGCGCCACCGGCGTTCCTCGAAGAGCTTCGTCGCCGCGGGGTCGCTTTCAGCCAGGGACAATGCGTGGTGGAAGCTGATGCGGGTGCGGCCCCGCAGATTCTGGAAGCGATCAGGGGTTTGGAACTACCACTCGTCATCCTCTTCAACCGTGGCCGCCTGATGGTGCTTCCGCAAGCCATCAGCAAGGGCATCGGTCTGCGAGAAGCCCTGACGATGCTTCGCCTTTCGCCTCATAACGCCATCGCAATCGGAGACGCGGAGAATGATCACGATCTCCTCGCGGCGTGCGAATTCGGCGTGGCTGTAGCCTGGGGAAGCAAAGCGCTGCAGGCGAGCGCAGACGACGTACTGCAAGGAGATGGTCCCGGCGCCGTTGCCGCATACATTCGACAAGCAGCGAGAGAATTGCGATTGCCCCGGGAACGCTTTGATCGGACTCGCCTAGTGCTTGGTACGACGGACGACGGGTATCCCCTCTCACTGGCCATGCGCGGCCGCAATGTCCTGATTGCCGGGGATCCGCGATCCGGCAAATCCTGGGTGACTGGTCTCATCTGCGAACAGCTGATCGTTCAGGGTTACACGCTGTGTGTGATCGATGCCGAGGGCGACTACCGCACGCTTGAATCGCTGCCCGGTGTCGTGGTGTTCGGTGGTGACAATCCGCCTGCCGAATTGAGGGACCTGGCTCGCGTGCTTCGACATCCCTATATGAGCGCCGTTGTCGACTTGTCGCACATTCCGTACCGGGAGAAGGTTGACTATCTGAACGCGCTCTTGCCCATGTTGGCTTCGCTCCGGCGGACCACAGGCTTGCCCCACCGGATCGTTGTCGATGAGGCCCACTATTTCCTTCATGAGCCCAACGTCCGGGATCTTATCGATTTTGACTTGGGCGCATACACTCTTGTCACCTATCGCCTGTCTGACCTCCATCCGAATCTTCGTAAAGCCATTGAAGGCATCGTTGTGAAGCGCACGACCGATCTTCGTGAGGTCAGCACGCTACTGGAAATGGCCGGCAGCACAAACGCTGAGTCCGAATGGAGATCCATTTTCGGCGGATTGGCAGTTGATGAAGCCGTTCTACTGCCCGGGATCGAGGAAGCGGGTGGCAAACTCCGGCGCTTTCAGCTTTCGGGCCGGCTGACGATGCACGTTCGCCACAAGGCAAAGTACGTCGATCTGCGATTGATTGAAGGACGAGGATTTGTGTTCACAGAAGACGACAAGCCGGTCGGGCCGCCGGCGCGGACTCTGAAAGAGTTTGTGTCGTCACTGAATACAGTTCCGCCGTCGGTGCTGGATGGACATGCGCGGCGAGGTGATTTTTCACTTTGGCTTGGCGAAGTCTTCCGCGATCATTTGCTCGCATCTGATGTCCGGAAAGTGGAGCAGCGATACCGGCTCGGTCACACACGAGATCTTCGCAAGGCCTTGGCAGAAGCGATACAGAAACAATATGATCTATCTCCCCAGATCGAAAATACTCAGGAAGAAGCACCTCCCCCGTTCGGACCGACAAGTAAGCCGGTAACGAGGTCAGACGGACCGACTGGGCCGCCGCGTGTTTAGCGAGCGCCGCTAAGCGCACTATGTATCAACGGAATGTCTCCGAGCCGAGGCAGGCGAAGGCCACATCTCCCGAAAGAGACTTCTGAGATCAATCTCGCCGACACCCGCGCGGTCACACTCGCGTGTGATGAACGTCACTGTGCATCAACGGATCAGTCTGCGATTGTACGCAAAAGGGGAAAGGAGGCGGCTTGAGAGCGAGTAACCAAACGAAACACCATGACAATGAGACTACATGACCGGGCTGAAGCTGGTCGATTGCTGGCGCGAAAGCTTTCGGCATATGGTGATCGTTCGGATGTAGTTGTGCTTGGCTTGCCTCGAGGCGGTGCGCTCGTAGCATACGCGATCGCGACGGCACTCCGCGTACCGTTGGACATTCTTGTCGTCCGAAAGTTGGGAGTGCCCGGCTACGAAGAATTCGCCCTGGGTGCGGTCGCAACGGGAGGGATCAAAATCATCGATCCCGATGTCGTTGAAGAGTTCCACCTATCCGACGCTGAAATTGCCGGCGTCGTGAGCACCGAACAGGCGGAACTGCGGCGCAGGGAAGCGGTTTATCGCTCGACTCGTCCGGCACCTGATCTCCGAAATCAAACCGTAATTCTGGTCGACGATGGAATCGCGACAGGATCGACGATGCGAGCGGCAATCGAAGGAGTCAAAAGGTGCGGGGCCGCCCGCGTTGTCGTCGCTGCCGGCGTGGCGCCGTTGTCGACCTCGCTGATGTTGGGCGCCGAGTCAGATGAAGTTGTGTGCCTGCTCACTCCGCGCGATTTCAGGGCCGTGGGTCCTTTCTACGATGAATTCGCGCAGGTGAACGACCAGGAAGTCTGCGACGTCCTCAACAAAAGTTGGAATGCTGGCGCGCGAACTGCGGCACAGCAACTCTAGTCGTACGGGAGCAGAGCTATGACAGCGGAAATACGAGAGCAGAACTCAAACGTCGAAATCAATCATCCCGACTATGCGGCACTGGTTAGGGAGCACGGGCAAGCCTGCATTTCGATTTACACCGCGCCGCTTTTGGGGGTGGATGCGGAAAAACATGATCTCAGCCGATTGACGGCACTGCTTCGGAGCATCCAGGCAAGCTTCCCGCACGATGGGCTGACCGTCGAGGCGGCGGAAGAAATCCTGAAATCGCATTGGCATCTGTTGCGAGAGGGCGAAACAATTCATCCTCGAACTCAGACTCTCGCCATTTTCATGAACAATAACTTCTTCGGTTGCTATCACCTGCCTTTGCCTACGCCCGAGCACGCCGTGGTTGGCCGCGAATTCCACATTCGGCCGCTGCTATCTCAAATTTCGACAAACGATCGTTTCTTCGTGCTCGCCCTAAGCCAGAAGCACGTAAGACTCTATCAAGGTTCGTACCACGGCCTCATCGAGCGAACCGTCGAGGATGTTCCGGAAAACCTGCACGAAGATTTGTCTGGACGTAGTTTCGAGCATGGCTATGAATCCCACACGGCTGCTTCACCGATTTCGGGCACGAAGGGCGCCATCTTTCATGGCGCTCACGTGGATCGCAAGGAAGAGCTGCTGCATTTTTTCCGTAGTATCAACCACGGAATTGTGAATTCGCTGAAAGGCCAGCAATTTCCGTTGATCGTGGCGACTGTCGATTACCTCTTTCCCATTTACAAGGCAGCGAACACGTATCCGCACCTGTTGGAAGATCCGATCATCGGGAATCCCGACCTTCTCTCGCTGAATGAGCTTCGCGCTGCGGCATGGCAAATCGTCGAGAACCATGGATCAAAGGCGCGGGATCGTGCATTTGCCGTGTACCACGAACACATCAATACGCCGCTTTCCTCGAGCAATCTGCGTGAGGTTCTCATCGCAGCGTCCCGTGGGCTGATCCGATTCTTGTTCGTGCCGCCGACGGGCGATCGATGGGGATCGATCGTTCCTCCGGAAACAGTACACGTGCATGCCGAACAAGAACCGGGCGATGAGGAACTATTGAACCTCGCAGTGATTCTGACAATTCGCCACGGGGGCCACGTGCACGTCATTCCATCCGGCCAATTGCGCGAGGGAGCGGACGTTGCGGCCGTATTTCGGTTTGGGCTCGATTCCAAGACCATTGTTGCAGCCTAAGCATTTGTTCGAGTGAGTGAGCCGAGGGAGCAGGGCGATACGACGTGTTGATCGGGTTCCCCTAGGTCAATTCTTACCGCCGATACTTTTGGGCAAACTCGACGACCTGACGGCCGACCGTCGCCAGCTGCCTTGCCACCTTTTCATCCTTGCATGTACCCGCGGCGTCGAATGGTTTTTCCGCCGTATTCAAGGTTGCACCGAAGGGCGTCGGCCATCCGCGAAGCGCATGCACGATTGAGCGCAGAGCCGCGAGCGTGCTGCCGCATGCTTGCCAGCCGGCGGCGTTGACGATGCACCCGACCGCCCGTCCCTCGAGGTAGCATCGCTCGTCGTCCCGCAAATCTTCGAGAAGATCAAGCGCGTTCTTCACCAAACCCGAAACGCCACCGTGATAGCCCGGGCTCGCAACGATCAGTCCATCAGCTTTCCGCACCATCTCCACCAGTTGACGCTGCTCCTCATTGCGCTCGGAATTCTCCGGTGCGAAGTGCGGAAGCCGGGAAAGAAACGCCCCGTCGAATACGAACGTCCGAGCGCCCGCCTCTTCCGCCGCTTCCAACGCCACTCGGAGCGCGCGATCAGTCGAGGAGGCAGTCCGGGTTGTGCCCCCGATCCCTACGATCAGGGGCTTGCTGGTATCAGCGGCGCGAGTCGTGTCGGTCATCGCAGTGTTCTTCTACCCTCAACGTGGCGCAGTGTCAAACCCTCTGCACCCGGATCAATCCTTGCACAGGTCGAGCGATTCCGCGATTCGGTCGTGCACGTAATTCAGTTCATCCGGTGAAATCGCGTAGGGCGGAAGAACGTACACGACATTGCCCAGCGGACGCAGCAGCACACCGGCATCGAGAAAGAACCGATAGAGCTTCGGCCGCAATTTGGAGAAGTAGCCCGCGTCATCGGCCCGCAGCTCGACCGCCGCCATTGTACCGATGGATCGCACCTCTCCCACTGCGGGATGATTTCGGATCATAGCCAGCCGCTCGCAGTGAATCCGCGCGATTGTGCCGATGCGCTCGAACACCGGCTCGTTCTGAAAAATTCGCAAGCTCGCCACGCCCGCCGCCGCGGCAATCGGATTCCCGGTATAGGAATGGCCATGGTAAAAAGTGCGCGCCCGATCCGTTCCGACAAAGGCCTCGTGGATCTTACCCGTGCAAACCGTGGCGCCCATGGGCAGAATTCCACCCGTCAGTCCTTTGGACAGGCACATGAGATCGGGAACGACGTTCGCGAGTTCGCACGCGAACATCTTTCCGCAGCGTCCGAAGCCCGTCAGCACTTCGTCCGCGATCAGTAGCACGTCGTGCGCGTCGCACAATTGGCGCACCCTTTGCAGAAATTCGACGGGATGCACGATCATTCCGCCCGCGCCCTGCAGCAGAGGTTCCACAATCAATGCGGCGATCTCGCCGTGCTTTTCCTCGAGCAGCCGCTCCAGTTTGTCCGTGCAGTCGATCCGGCAGGTCCCGCGCTCCTTGCCCACCGGACACCGGTGGCAGTAGGCCGAATGAACGCGGTGCACAGGGAACAGCATCTCTCGAAAGGGATCGGTGAACGCCGAATTCGCGCCGACCGACATCGCGCCCACCGTATCGCCGTGATACGCATGTTCGAGCGCCACGATGAAACGTTTTTCGGGACGCCCCACATTTGTCCAATATTGGACGGCCATCTTGAGCGCGACTTCGACGGCCGTCGAGCCATCATCGGAAAAGAAGATGTGCTCGAGATTTCCGGGCAAAATCCTTCGCAGGCCGCCGCGCAAATCCTCGACGGCATCGTGCGTGAACCCGGCCAGCAGAATGTGGTCCACTTTGGCTGCCTGTTCCGCGATGGCGGAGACAATTGCCGGGTGGCCGTGTCCGTGGAGATTCACCCACCACGAAGAAATGCCGTCGATTAGCTTGCGGCCGTCATCGGTGTATAGATAAACGCCCGCGGCCTTGGTGATGCGAATCGGCGGCGGGTCCAGTGCTTCCTGCGTGAAAGGATGCCAGATCTTCAGGTCGGGGCTCATGCGCGAAAAGCCTGACAGTCGAAATGCTTGCGAAATACTTCCAGCAGCGCGCTGCGATTGATCTTCTTCAGCCGCGGAACGATCCCGACGACCTCGACATTTCCATAATGTTCGATGGCATTCCGATTTTCACGATCGGGTTCACCAACCATAATGACGCCACGAATATTCAACCGCGCGGCGCGCAGCGCCGCAAGCGAAAGCAGCGTGTGGTTGATCGTGCCAAGCGACGTCCGCGCAACCAGTAGCACCGGCAGCCTGAGATGCTTCATCAGGTCCGTCATCAGCTGCGTGCCGTTGATGGGCACCAGCGCGCCGCCCGCGCCCTCGACGATCAGCTTTTCCCGCGCCGCCAGTCGCGGCACCCGGATTTGCCGCAACTCGATACGACCACCCGCGCGCCGCGCCGCCAGATGCGGCGAGACCGGCGGCGCGAATCGATAGGTTTCCGGAAAGGTTCGCGCGCGCGGAAGGCGCGCCAATTGCATCACCGTCTTGCGGTCGGTCCCTTCGCGCGTGCCGGTCTGAATTGGCTTCCAGTAGATCGCGTCAAGCGCGGCGCAAAGCAACGCGGAGACGACCGTCTTGCCCACTCCGGTATCCGTTCCGGTGATGAAGAAACGCTCAGGCATGAACGGCGTGCGCGGCCGAGGACTTGATGCCGCGTTTTGCACGCCGCGTCCATCGCCAGCGCGAGACGGCGAATTTCGTCGAGCGTAATTCGGCTCGTCAAGGAAAAGCGGACACGGGCGGTGCCTTCGGGTACGGTCGGCGGCCGGATCGCCCGCACCGCAAACCCGCTCCGTTGCAGTTCGCTCGCGACGTGGAGCGCCATTTCGTTGGTTCCCAGCATTACCGGCACGATGTGGGTCGCGCTCGTCCCGCAGTCAAACCCTCGCGCGGAAAGTTCCTCGCGCAGGGCAGAGGCGATCTGGCGTAGATGCGCGCGTTCGGCATCCGCTTCGCGAGCCAGATCAACCGCCGCCTGAATCTGACGGGCGAAATACGGTGGCATCGCGGTGCTGAAGATGAACGTACGCGCCCGGTTGACGAGATAGTCTTTCAGCGCGTTCCCTCCGCAGGCGAACGCGCCCGCACTGGCCAGCGCCTTTCCGCACGTGTGCACGCTCGCAAGAATCTCACGTTCGCAGTCGTGCTCGGCGGCGACACCTCGACCCTTCGGCCCCACGACGCCGGTTGCGTGCGCCTCGTCGAGCACAAGCGCAGCTCCATATTTTCTGGCCAGGCTTATCAGGCCGTCCATCGGCGCAATATCGCCCTCCATGCTGAACACGGTCTCCGTGACGATTACCTTCGCGCCCGCGTCGCCCGCATGCTCGCGCAGCACGCTCTCGAGGAAACTCAAATCGCAATGTGGATAGATGACCTTCGCGGCGCCTGAAAGCCTGATCCCGTCAATCAAGCTCGCGTGGTTTCGCGCATCGGAGAAAACCGTGTCGTCCGGCTTCAAAATCGAAGTCAGCAGACCCACATTCGCGGCGTACCCGGAGCCGAAATAGAGCGCCGCCTCGGTTCCCGCGAATTGCGCGAAGCTGCGCTCGGCTTCTTCCCATTCACGGGCGTTCCCGGAGAGCAAGCGCGACCCGGTCGAGCCAACCGTCATTGCATGCGCGACCGCGTCCAGCACAGCTCGCTTCATCCGCGGGTCCGATGCCAGCCCAAGATAGTCGTTCGAGTTGAGATTCACGCCGCCGGGAGTATCGAGCGTGCGAAACTGCGATTGCGCGCGCAACGCATCGAGCTCATGCGCGATTCGCTCATCGATCGTTCGAGGGTTCGTGTCACGCACCCTGCATGGCCCTCATGCCCAGCGTTTCGAGCAGCCGCTGATCGGCATCCGCGCCGGGGTTTGGCGTGGTCAGAAGCTTTTCGCCCGTGAAAATAGAATTCGCGCCCGCGAGAAAGCAGAGCGTCACCGATTCCTGTGATAGCCCTCTGCGGCCGGCCGCGAGGCGAACTCTCGACGCCGGCATCAGTATTCGCGCCGTCGCAATCATGCGCACCATCACCAGAGGATCAAGCTCTCGCGCGCCTCCGAGCGGCGTTCCTTCATTTGGCACCAGCATGTTGATCGGAACGCTTTCGGGGTGTGGATCGAGATGCGAGAGCTGCTCCAGCAGGCTGACGCGGTCTTCGTCGGTCTCGCCCATTCCCAGAATGCCGCCGCAGCAGACGGTTATTCCCGCCTTGCGCACGTGCGCGATCGTCTGCAAACGGTCCTCGTAAACCCTAGTGGTGATAATTTCGCCGTAGAATTCAGGCGACGTATCGAGATTGTGGTTGTAAGCGCTCAGCCCCGCTTCCTTCAGCCGCACGCGCCTGCGATTCGGTCAACATTCCGAGCGTGCAGCACACCTCCATATTCAGCGCTGCAACGCCGCGCACCATCTCCAGCACGCTGTCGAATTCCTTGCCTTCGGAGACTTGTCGCCAGGCGGCTCCCATGCAGAATCGCGTCGAGCCTTCCGCCTTCGCGCGTCTGGCCGCATGCAGCACGTCGGCGGGACTCATCAGCTCCTGCCGTGCCACACCCGCTTTGTAATGCGCGCTCTGCGAACAGTACGCGCAATCCTCCGGGCAACCGCCGGTCTTGATCGAAAGCAGGCTGCAGAGCTGCACTTCCTCGGGGTGATGAAATTCGCGGTGCGCGACCTGCGCTTGAAAGATCAGCTCGGGGAAGGGAAGCCGGTAGATCTGCCGTATTTCATCTCGCGTCCAGTCGTGGCGCATTCCCATCGGCGGTAGACCTCGTTTCGCCGTCAAAGATATCAAAATCAGAACCACACGAGGCGAGAAAACTGGAAAGCTACGGCCTCTCCCACTTCCCGGATTTCGCCGACCGAGAAATGGCGTCGATCGCGGCCATGTTCTGAATCGCATCTTCGAGTGGCACGGGAATCTCGCCGCCCTCGCGTATGGCCTTCGAGAAGAGGTCGCCCTGAATCGTGAACTGATTGCAGGTGGCAATCGTTTCCGCCGTAATGCCCGCGCCGGTTGGGTCGCCGGGATTGTCGTCGATCAAAATCCTGCTCGGCTGATCGGTTGGAGGGTTGATCGGCCTGTCGATTTCGATGCGCCCTTTGGTTCCAAGGAGAATCATTCGCTGGTGATACGCCATCTGGGTGCTGCACGTGAAAACGCATTGTCCGGCGGGGAATTCCAGTGTCGCCGAAGTCAGGCGGTCGGTTCCCATGTCAGGGTCGCGCTCCATGAGCCCCATCACGCGCGTCGGCTCCTGCTCAAAGATGAACCGCGACAGCGTCACCGGATAGCATCCGAGATCGAGGAGCGCCCCGCCGCCGAACTCGACGGCGTTGCGGACATTCTTCGGATCGCGATTGAGATAGCTGAATAGGCCGGAAATCACGCGCAGATCGCCGACGCGTCCCGCGCGAACGAGTTCCCGCGTGCGCAGCCATCGCGGATGGGTCCGCACCATGAATCCCTCGCCGATCTTGACTCCCGCACGATCGCGCGCTTCGAGCAGTCTCCGCGCTTCCAATGCATTCGTGCTCAGGGGTTTCTCGCACAGCACGTGCTTGCCGGCTTGCGCGGCCCGGATGGACCACGGGACGTGAAGATGGTTGGGCAGGGGATTGTAGATCGCTTCGATTTCGGGATCGGCCAGAAGCTCCTCGTACGATCCGTACGCCTTCGAGATGCCGAGCGTCCGAGCGGCTTCTTCCGCTTTGCGCCGGTCGCGGGAAGCGATGGCGCTGACTTCGCTCCACTCGCCCGCCTGCATCGCAGGAATCACGCGTCGCACGGCGATGGATGCGACGCCCAGGATCCTCCCCAGCGGTACTTTTCGAGGCACGATCGCTACCGCGCCGCGTGCGGTCACCGGCTTGCGCGACGCCGCGTGCCCGCTTGCAACTTCCGCGAGCCCCGCGAGCAAGTCTTCCACCAGATCTTCGGCGTTCTCGCATCCGGGCGACAGACGAAGCAGCGTGTCGCTGAGGCCCAACTCCGCGCGCGCTTCGGCAGGAATCGAAGCGTGCGTCATCGTGGCCGGATGGCACAGCAGTGATTTCACTCCACCAAGGCTTTCGGCCAGTGTGAAATACCGCCGCGACGACGCGAACGCGATGACTTCCTCAAGCGGTTCCGTCCAGCTCGAATGAAACCATCCCTCCGAAACCGGTCATCTGCCGCCGCGCGATGTCGTGGCCCGGATGGGTCGCGAGGCCGGGAAAATAGACGCGGTGGACGAGTGCATGTCCGTTCAAGGCTTTTGCGATCGCCAGCGCGTTTTCTTCATGCCGCTGCATTCTCAGCTCGAGCGTCTTCAAACCGCGCATGGTCAGCCAACAGTCGAATGGCGAAGGCACCGCGCCCGTGGCGTTCTGCAGAAACTTGATCGGCTCGAAGACCGCCGCTTCCTTGGCGAGCGCGGCGCCCTGAACCGTGTCGGAATGTCCTGCGAGATACTTCGTCACGCTGTGCACCACGATGTCCGCGCCCAGTTCGAACGGCTGTTGAAAACAGGGAGTCGCGAACGTATTGTCCACCACCACGAGCGTCCGATCTCCCAGGCTCGACTTGCCGTCGACCTGGGAGCCCTTTCTGGCGTGAGCCAGCTTGCTGATCGCTGCGATGTCGCTGATCAGCAACCGCGGGTTTGTAGGCGATTCGATCCAGACCAGCCGGGTTCGCGCCGAAAGAGCGGCTTCCACGGCCTTCAAGTCGCCGGTATCAATCTGCTTGGTGACCACGCCGATTGGCTGATACACCTTATTCAGGATGCGATACGTGCCGCCGTAAACGTCGAGCGGGATGATGATTTCATCGCCCGGTCGCAGGTAGGCCTGCAGCACCGCGTTCTCCGCGGCCAATCCCGAAGCAAACGCGGCCGCGTACGGCACGCCCTCGAGTTCCGCCAGCACCGTCTCCAGCCGCTGGCGCGTGGGATTGTTCGTGCGCGAATAGGAGAAGCCCTTGTCCTGGCCGGGCGATTCCTGTTCGAACGTCGAAGTCTGGAAGATCGGAGCGACAAGCGCTCCCGTCTCGGGCTCCGACGGCTGGCCCGCGTGGATCGTTCTCGTGGCGAATTTCATTGTGTCTCTCCCTATGTACGTCCGAGCTGACGAAAACCCTGTCCGCCGCGGCGCACGGAAGAGCCTTCGCGGTCGCTTGGCACGCCGCAATAGAAAAGCACGCTAGCCGCTGGGAAGCAGGGGCCCGCACTCTTCTTAGGTACAGCTTGGGAGTTGAATCTTCAATGACCGGTTAACGGTCAGTTGAGGATCTTATCTCTCCCTGATCTCCCGATCTCGACGACTCGGGAGCCCTTTTTAGGGGCAGGAGTTAGCACCTTGGTTCTCGGACCAGGTTGCTGTGGCTTCGCAGGGCCTGTCCCCTCAGCCACTCTGGATAAGCGCTGCTGGTTAAGCAGCGAGCAAATCGTAGCAAAAGGCCTGCATTTCAGTCAATACCGGGCGCGGAAAAAGTTGCGGCGAGGGAGTCCAATTTGTCTCTGGAACATTGGCGCGGCCAACGGGCCCGGCAAACTATTGCAATTGTGTTTGCAACTGCGAGTATTCCGCTTTGGCTTGCTTGAAGATAGGGATATCGGGATCGGCGTCCTTCCACAGCGCCAGAAAATCCTCATACGCGGCCTTCGCTTTGGAATTCTCCCCCGCGAGCGCGTAGGCGCGGCCAAGCCCCAGGTGCGCGAGAGCCGCAGTGGGTGAGTACAGGATGACACCGGGATGGTCGAGGATCTTCTGAAACTCGGCAGCGGCCTCCGCTCCGTGATGCGCCTCCAGGTAAACCTGGCCGCGCACGTATACCGGCAACATCTGGGACTCAGCAGATAGTTCGTAGGGTGATGCGTTGCGAAGATTTTCGAGGGCTTCCTGCGCGTTTCCCCTTTTGAACGCCAGCGTAGCTCGAATAACCGGCAGGTAGTTAAACTGGACGATTGTGTCGTTAGGGGAGCGCCTATTCAGATCTTCGGCAAGTTTCTGCGCTTCCGCCGTGTCGCCCGCCAGTGCGAACACGATTGCCGCCCGTTCCTCAACCTGCACGTCTGTCAGCCCATTCTCAGCGTCTAGAGTGGCTTTCTTTGCCTCCGCAAAGTTCCCGAAGACGGCCTCTCCAATCGCGGCGCGCATTTCGATTTGCGCTGCTAAATCCTTAGCGCCTCGCCGCTTGGCGGACTCCACGGCTCGATCCGCCAAATCGCGCGCATGAGCGAGGCGGCCGTAATAGGCGGCCGTACTCGCTTGGGCGTCAGCGGGAGCTTCCGGAGGGCCGAACCAAGGGCCGTCTGCATTCTTGGCCATTTCCGCCGAGTCGCCCTGAAGGAACGCAATGGCGTAGAGCGAGTCGCGGAACGTGAAAGCGTCAATGTGGTTGGCCGCACCCTGCTGAATCGTCGCGCGGGCCTCATCCAATCGGCCGAGACGTACGTACACATCGGCAACTCGATAGTAAGTATACGGCGTCGGGTCAAGCCGCAGCGCCTCCCGGGCTGCGGCCAGCGATTCGTCCCACCTGCCCTCCAAGGCGCAAGCGCCTTGAAGTCCAAAGTAAGCCGGCGGGTCGCGCGGAAAGACCTTGGTCCATTGTTCGAAGGTCTGTCTCGCCTTGTCCAAATCACTGCCGAAGTAGTAATTGCCGGAAATAGAGAACTTCTCTCTCTCGCTCATCCGGTCACGCAGGTCATATGCCTTACGCATGTTCTCTCTCGCCGAACTTCTTTCGCCAACCAAGGAGTAAGCTATTCCGAGGGTCGCGTAGGCCTGAGCGAAATTTGGATCGATGTTCACAGCTCTCTGTAGAAACGAAATGGCCGAGGGGAAATCATTCTTTAGCAAGGCCTGGGTGCCGAGGCCCCAAGCCTGCAAGGCTTCTAGGGACGGTGTGGTCACCTGATCGAGAGGCAAATCGTACGCCTCGTGTATGGATCGCGATTCGCCGAGCTTGGAGCGGAGTTGGGACGCCGCTTCGCCTAGGGCCGAGAGGACTTTCTCTTTACCGTCTGCGGTGACCTGCTCCTGTACGAGTGTCTCGCCCGTGAGGCAGTTGACGGCGTTCACGCCAATCACATACTGGTTGCCTAAGTTCGCGATGGAGCCTTCAATGGAAGCCTTTGCGTTGGTGCGCTGGCAAACCTGGCGGGCGACATTGGTCACCAGGCGCGCGTCCGGCGGCTGTTCCATCAACTGGAGCGCTTGCGCGACCTGGTTGTCGGAAACGATGTTGAAGAATGGCGACTGCCCTATTTGCGCGGCGAGGCCCTGCCGCAGCGTCCCGTCGAAGACGGGATCTCCGGTCGTGTTCGTGAAATCCGCGATGACGATCGAATCCTTCTCCGTCATCATCGGAGCGTGATAATAACGGACGTAAACGAACGCCCCGAGAGCTGCGGCAACAAGCAGTCCCGCGATTCCGTAGGCGATTGCTTTGAAGGGACGTCGCTTGATGCCCCCCGAACTCGCGCCGGCCGCAGCCGCCGAGTGTTGGGATGCCGCGAGCACTGACGCCGAGCGGCCCGAATCCGTGTCGCGCTGCAAGCGTTTGAGGTCCGCCCGAATATCGGATGCATGCTGATAGCGCATGGTGCGATCTTTTTCGAGCGCCTTGTTGATCACGCGCTCAAGCTCCGCCGGCAAGTTCGGATTCAGCCGTACCGGCGACGTCGGCGCCCGGTTCAAGATCGCGTCGAAGATCGCCGCGGACGTCGGCCCCGAGAACGCCTGGCGTCCCGTGGCCATTTCATAAAGCACCACGCCGAAGCTGAAGAGGTCCGTGCGCGCGTCCACTTCCTGGCCAAGCGCCTGCTCGGGCGACATATAAGCCACTGTGCCAAGCGCCACGCCAGGACTCGTCAGGTTCGGGTCCACGTGGTCAATAGTCGCCTGCGTCTCGCCTTGGTATGCTCCACGCCCGCCTTGGGGTATTTGCTTCGCCAGCCCGAAGTCGAGAACCTTGGCTTGGCCGCGCTCAGTGATGAAAATATTGGCGGGCTTGATGTCGCGGTGGATGATGCCGTGTCCGTGCGCCGCGTCGAGCGCGTCGGCAATTTGTTCGGCGAGGCCGAGAAGCGCGCTCGTATCCATCGCTCCTCCAGCGATGCGATGCTTGAGCGTCTGCCCTTGCATCATTTCCATGGCAATAAACCTGCGCCCGTCATGCTCGCCGATTTCGTAGATCGTGCAGATATTGGGATGATTCATGGCCGCGGCTGCGCGCGCTTCGCGGAGAAACCGTTCGAGCATTTGCTTGTCGCGGGATACGTCTTCCGGCAGGAACTTGAGTGCGACCGCGCGGCCAAGCGTGACGTCCTCGGCCTTATAGACGACGCCCATTCCGCCGCCGCCGAGTTTTTCGACGACGCGGTAGTGAGAAATACTCTGGCCTACAAGCGATTCGGGACCCGGCATTGCGCAACATCTTATGGGTCGCTTCTCGACAAGTCAACGAAGCGACATGCTTTGCCAATACATCGGCACGGCGCCGCAAGTGCTGGCGGCAACCGGAAAATCCGGTATATACTCCGCCCCGTTGCTGCTTCCACTCGGGATTCCTGGCTCGACAGCGTGGAGAGTTGACTCCAGTCCGTATGCTGCGGCACTTTTGGCGGAGGGGAAACAAACGTGGCACTGAAAATGACCGATCGGGAAGTGGACGGCGTGATCGTTGTCGCGCTCGACGGGCGCCTCGTGCTTGGGGACGAAACCGGTGCGCTCCGCGAAAAAATTAAGGCCCTGCTTGCCGAGGGCCGCACGAAAATTCTCTTGAATCTGGAAAATGTCACCATGATTGACAGCACCGGTCTCGGCACGCTCGTTTCCGTGCATCACAGTGCCGGTTCGCGCGGCGCATCTGTTCGTCTCTGCAAACTGGGAACGAAGTTTCAGGAAGTGCTGCAGGTCACCAAGCTGCTCACCGTCTTCGACGTCTCCGACACAGAAGCCGACGGCGTGCGCAGCTTCTCGAAGTAACGTTTCAAAGAAATAAGTAACGTCGGTTCATTCAACCATCGCAGTGAACTGCCGCGCATTTCGATGGCGGACGTCAACATCTTTGCACTCCGTCTTGCTGGTCCGCACACGCTTCCGTCAGACCCTGCGTGCTACAATTTGCATTTTGAGTACCTTAAATGTCCGACACTCCAGCCAGCGGCGAAACCGGCCTCGAAATCGTTGAACCGGGCGGCTCCCGCCGTTTTGTACGCATCTCCGAGACCCCTTTTCTCATCGGCCGCTCCGATGAAACCGCGAAGCATCTGCAGCTCAAGGACCCGCGTATTTCGCGCCAGTGTGCCGCGCTTGTCTCCGAGGCGGGCCATTATTACGTCGAGGATCGCGGCCAACGCCACGGACTTTTCCTCAACGGCGCAAAGATCAGCCGTCACATTCTCGAAGATGGAGACGTCATCAGTTTCGGAGTCGAGAATTTCTATGAACTGGTTTTCCGGTCTTCGTTGCTTGATACATCGATCCCGGATCTCCTCAGTCGCATCGAGAGTATCTCCAGCAGCGACGCACCCCCTGCAGGACTTCACAAGCTCAACCTGTTGCTCGAAGCGACCGCGCTTTTGCATTCCAGGCTTCCGCTCGAATCGGTCCTTGCCGCTATGGTGGACCACGCCATCGCCATCACCGATGCGGACCGCGGTCTCTTGCTCGAGGCGCAATCTTCCGGCCCACTTCGCGTTCGCCTGGCGCGTGGCCGCGGCGGTACGCGGCTTTCGCCCGCGGAGGCTGCTCCCAGTCAGACGGCATTGCGGCAGGCTCTCGATCAGCAAGAAAGCATCATTACCGAAGATCTCGCGCAGGCCGGCGCCTCCCTTCAGGCGGCGGAAAGCATCATCGCGCAGCGCCTTCGCGCCGTCGTGGTGATTCCGCTCTACTCCATGCCGCGAGCCAGTTCTTCGGATTCCGCCGTCCGGAACAAGCGCGGCGATTTTCTCGGCGTGGTCTATCTCGATTCCCGCCGCCCGGCCGCTTTTTCGAAGCTCGACCGCCGGATTTTGGACGCTCTGGCTGTCGAAGCAGCCAGCATTTTGGACAACGCCCGGCTCGTCGAACGTGAACGCGAGCGCGAGCGTATGGAGCAGCAAATCGGCATCGCCCGGGACATCCAGCAGGCGCTGCTTCCGCGCGACTTCCGCGAGTTCCCCCATCTCGGAGTTACCGGCATCAATCTCCCCTGCTTGACGGTTGGGGGCGACTACTTCGACGTCTTCTCCATGGGCGAGGATCGCACCGCCTTCATCATCGCCGACGTTTCCGGCAAGGGACTTGGCGCCGCGCTCCTGACCACCATGCTTCAGGGTGCTCTCTCCGGAATGCGGATCGGCATCGAACCCGCCCAGGTGTTTAACAACATTAATCACTTTCTGTGTGAGCACGCGGAGGTCGCCCGCTACGCCACTATGTTTCTTGGGATCCTTGATCGCGACGGCCAAATGGAATTCATCAACGCCGGCCATCCCTCGCCATTTCTCTTGCGTCGCGGCGAGATTGACGAGCCTTTCAGTGAGGGCTCTTATCCCGTCGGTCTTATGCCCGGAGTCAATTATTCGGTTGCTCGCGTGAAGATCCGGCCGGGCGATACGATCATCCTGTTCAGTGACGGGGTCACGGAGGCTATGGACCCGGATGACAACATGTACGGCGGTACCCGCCTTCGCGAAGCTCTTGCCGATCTGCACGAAGCATCCTTGGGTCACGTGCAGAAGACGGTCCTTGATTCCATTGAAACCTTTACGCGCGGCGCCGCCCAGGCTGACGACATCACGCTCCTTCTCGTCCGGTATCGCGCTGCCCCGGCGTCCTAGGCCTCCAATCTAGTCTGATTCGTCTGTTTCTGGGATGGGGAGGAGCCGGGGCTTCACCCCATCCGCGGCGGCTGTCCTCAGGGATGGTAATTCCCTCGCGTCTCGGCCCATCAAATCAGTGGACAGCCCCTCGCCACATCGCTCTAATAAAATGGGTGGGGAGCCCGCAGAGCGGGGCTGAGGGAGATAGGCGATGAGACAGGTTGCGGTTCTGTGTGGGATCCTCCTAATTCTCGCGTTTCGCGCAGACGCGCAAGTCAGTTCGGGAACCTCGCTTCTGCTGGGATCGCCCATGCCTGCGTTTGCGTTCGCAAGTCCCGCGGCAGGCGCCCTCGCAGCCACACCGGGTGCGAACGCCTCCGCGCTGGCTGCCGCGCCTGAACCCGCGCCCCAAGGCGTCTACGGAGTCCTCCAGAACTACAACTGGCAGGCCTACGCGGGATATACCCATTTCACCTTCTACGAAATTCCCGGCGTCACTGGCAATCTGAACGGTTTCAACATGTCGCTCGTGTTTTATCCCCACGGCGGACACATCGGCGCGGATGGAGAATTTGCGGCTGCATTCGCTCCAGAGGCGGGGGTCAATACCACGATGGCGCTCGGAATGGTGGGAGCGCGCTACCGTGTGGATGCCGGACACGGCATCGAGTTGTGGGCGCATGGCCTCGTCGGTGGAGCGCACTTCACGCCCCAGACTGCATATGGAAGCACAAACGCATTCGCTTTCGAGGTGGGTGGCGGAGTTGATCTCAACCCCCGCCACGGCCGGCTCGGCTATCGCGCGCAGGTGGACATGGTTGGCACGCGCTTCTTCGGCACCCACCAGTACAATCCCAAGATCTCTCTAGGCATCGTTTACAAATTCTAGCCAGCTGAGGCAATGTCGGTCCCAATCGGCCGCCTCGTTCTCCCGAATTTCCCTCAAAGCTTATAGCCGATCTTGCGGAGGAATTCGTGGCGGCGCTTCGTGTCCTCCGGTCCCTCTACACCCTTGGGCGAGCTGCCATCCACCACGCCCAGGACCGCGCGCCCTCGTTCTGTTTGAGCGACGATCACTTCCACTGGGTTTGCCGTGGCGCAGAAAATCGAACAGACTTCGTAGCAGTCCCGGACGCGGCCGAGCAGATTAATGGGATACGCGTTGCGGATCAGGAGGACGAAGACGTGGCCTGCACCGATCGCCTGGGCATTCGACACGGCCGCGCGGCGCAACTCTTCGTCGTTCGATTCCACGCGCACCAGGCATGGGCCCGACGCTTCGTTGAATGCGACGGCGAACTTGGCGCCAGGCACCGTGTTCACCACGACTTCGTAGATATCTTCCGCCGTTTTGATGAAGTGCGATTGACCGAGGATCAGATTAGCGTCCTTCGGAATTTCCACGTTGACGGTTAACAACTCCATATTTTCATCCCTCGCATGGGAAAAATCTCCTACAAATGGAATCGAGTGGTGATGCTGAGTGTTCCGACATCGGCCGAACTCCACTATTAGCAGGCAATTTGCGATCGGCCCCACGCGCCGTTGTTGGCAGTCCACGTGCTAGAAATATTCTAACGCCTGAACTGTGAGGGCTACATCTAACCGAGTGGAGTGGGCCATCGAGATGTTTATTAAGAGTCTGCAACAAGCAAAACGATTTCTGAAGATTCTCTTTGGATTCACCTTACTCGCTGTTGGCGTTGTCATGATCGTCACGCCGGGTCCGGGTTGGCTCACGATTCTGCTTGGCTTGGGAGTTCTCGCTGCGGAGTTCGTCTGGGCGCGTCGGCTGCTCAACCACTTGAAACAGCAGGGTGGGCGCATCCGCAATTCCGTTTTCCCCCGCACCGATCGCGCCGCCTGATCCGGCCCCGAGTTCGATTTCCTCCTTTCGAAGCATTCCCAACTGTGGTTTGATGCCTCGTGGTACCGAGGAGGCGTTTGTGTCCGGCAATTCTTCCAAAAGGTGGGCTGGCAAGTGGGCGGCGGTCACCGGAGCGAGCGCCGGGATTGGTTTGGCGCTAGCCGAACAGCTTGCTGCTGGGGGCGCGCATCTTGTCCTAACGGCGCGGCGAACGGATCGGCTGCAAAAGCTTGCGGCTGATCTCTCCGCGAAGCACGGTATCAAGGTCGAGGTGTTCGCCGCGGACCTGGTCCGGCCGGAAGCACCGGCTGAAATCTTGGCGTTTACGATCGGGAAGGGGATCGACGTCGAGCTGCTGGTAAACAACGCCGGATTTGGCGCGTTCGGGTACGTCCATGAGATTTCGGAATCGCGCATGCTTGAAATGATCCAGGTGAACTGTTCCGCGGTGGTGCAGCTGACGCGGCTGTACGTACCCGCCATGGTCAAGCGCGGACATGGAGACGTGTTGATCGTGGCGTCGGTGGCCGGATTCCAGGCCGTGCCGTTCAATTCAGCGTATGCCGCCACGAAAGCATTCGACCTGATTTTCGCCGAGGGCATCGCCGAGGAGCTGCGCGAATTCGGGGTCCGAGTCTGCGCGCTTTGCCCCGGTACGACGACCACGGAGTTCCAAGAGGTGGCACAGCAGCCCGACCGCGTGTTTCGCAGCGCGGAGACGGCGGAGAAAGTCGCCCGCGTCGGCCTCGAGGGACTCGCGGAGGGCAAGAGCTGCGTGATTTCGGGAACGAAGAACGGGCTCATGGTGGCAAGTGAGCGACTTGCGCCGCGGCGATTCATCGCCAGGATGGCCGGAAAGATGATGCGGCCCACGGAATCGTAGAGCCCTCCCCGGGTTTTCATCGCGTTATCCCCGTGAGAGCAGCGTACCGTAGCCCGGCGCGCGGCCGCTGAGGCCGAGCAAGCGAACGCCAGCCCACAGCGCGTGCGGTAGGCTGGAAACAACCGGCACGTTGCACCGCTGCTCGAGAGGCGCAAGAAGTTCGAGCGTTTTCAGCGCGCCGCACGAGATCAGCACGGCGTCGGCCTTCGGCGCGGCCTGCCAAACCCCGGCGCTGAAATTCAGCAGCTCTTCCGACGTCACGGGTGGCCTGTCCTCGAATCTCTCGATGCCCATGCCCTTGACCGCCAGCACTTCGAATCCCGATTCCTCGAGAAATACCCGCAGCCGCTGGCTCACCTCTTCGTTGTAGGCGGTTGCGACCGCCAAGCGGCGGCCACCCACGGCTTTCAGGCCTTCGACGATCGCCGTGCTCATGGTGGTCGAGGGGAGCCCGGTCGCTTTGGCGATGCTTTCCTTCAATTGTTGATTGAACGCGGCACCCTTGTAGAACGTCAGGGATGTCCCCATCACCGCGATGGCGTTGGCTCCGTCGGCGGCAAGCCTTTGCGCCGCCGGCACGATGCGGCCGACCACCTGGTCGTAACCCTCCGGTGTCATTCGCTCCAGGCCCACGCCAGTCGCCAGGAATCGAACGCCAGACGGATACATCAGGTGCGCCTCCGGCGGAACCGGAGTGTTCGCGGGCGGAAAGATCAAGCCGAGGATCGGATCGCTCGCCGCGCCGGCTGAAATACTCATGGTTGCACCGGCAATTCCAGCGGACGCGATCTTCAAAAATTTGCGGCGGGAGGTATCCGTCATGGCTGCTCGGCCCCCCGAATCCGTGTCGAGTGGAATTGCTCCCGGCCGTTTGTTTTGAGAGAGTTACGAGGATTTTTGTTCGTCCGGCAGTGTCGAGTAAAGATGTACGATTTGAACGCAGATTGGAGGGTTCTTGCGGCGAGCCTGAAGTTCGCCGCGAGGCTTCCGAAACCGGCGTCGCGAATCATCATCATGCGAGTATGAAGCTGTCACGAACCGGGAATTTCTGCAAGCGGGAGTTGGTGTGGACTGATGCGGGCACCGGGTGTATTATCCGGTTCCCTGCGATAGGCGAACCTTACCCCTGAGGAGACGTCTGAAATGATCGAAGAAGCGACCAAGCAATCATACCGTGGTGTCCGCTGCCTGTCTTGCCGCCAACCTATTCCGCTGCCGGCCATTCTGCTCAAAATGGATTCGACCCTGCAGGAGAACGAAGAGGGGGCGGACCAGGAACATTCCACACGGGTCTTCAGTCTTCGATGCAGAGCCTGCGAGAGGGAAAAGCCTTACGGCGCGGCTGATATTCTCGATTTTGAAGGCGCACCTCGAACCCGGGTTTCTCTGTCCCGGCTGATCCCTGGTCACAGGCGCAAGCCGAGCGGCCAGTCCCGAACTGCAAGCAGCTGACACGTGGCACGAATCTCTCTCCGAAGACTGCACCCGGCTAATTTGCGGGGACCTGCCGAGAAGTAGGCCCTGATCGCTGATTCGCACTTCGTTAACTCGCCCGCATCTGTAGCCTGAGTTCCCGGCAGGGCAGGAGTCACGCGCGCGTCCGTTGGGAACCATGCCCACGGCCTAACAGATCGCATGGCATTCGCCAGGCATCTACATCGAGCACAGCCCACCAGAAATCGGCGCGGCAATCATGCCATGCCTCTACAGAACCGCACTTGAAATCCTCTGCCCGGACTACAGCAACCAGCCTTACGGGCCGATAAGCTCTGCGTAGGCATCCGGAGGACTCTATGCAGAGGCGCGCCCTGGTTGTGGACGACGACGCGGCGGTGTGCGAATTTATCCGCGGAGTTCTCGGCGCGACTGGCGTGGAAGTTTTGACCTTAACCGATAGCGCGGAAGCCGTGGCACATCTGGAGCGGGAAAAGTTTGCCGTCGCTTTGTTCGACTTGCGGATGCCCTCGCCCGACGGGGCGGAGCTGACGCGAATATCGCGGGCACCCGGTATCAACCAAATGACGCCCATCATACTGGTCAGCGACGACCAGAATCTCTCGGCTGTTTCCGAAGGATTTTCGGCAGGCGCCAGTTTCTTTCTTTATAAGCCAATCGATAAGTCACGCCTGCTGCACCTGATTGGAGCCACTCAGGGAGCCATCGAACAGGAGAAGCGGAGGTTCCGCCGCGTGGAACTCCGTTCCAGGGTGCAGCTCGGATTTGAACATCAGGAATGGGAATTCGAAACGGTTGACATTAGCTTGAACGGGATGTTGGTCGCAGGTCCCGGTAGCGTGCCCGCTGGCACCACCGTCCGGGTAAACTTGCACCTTGCCCCCCGATATGAAGCCCATCGTGGGTTTAGGGTCCGTGGCGCGAGTCCTTGGTGCGAATCAAATGGGCATTCAACTGAACCAACTGACGATGGCGGAAAGCGGGCGATTGCAGGACTTCTTGCTGCCGCTGATTCTTCAGGACGGTCAACGTGAGCTGCACGCGGGCGTGACTCAAATCTCGTGATCTTTGGCTGTGGTTGAAGCAGGCCAGGTCGCAGGCCAAATCCCAAGATGAATTCAGCGGCCAACCCTTCGTTCCGAGGCGACGAGAGGAGCGAATTTCGGGAGCAGGGCGGTGAGATGCGGGATTGCCCGAACCGGAACGATCGCGGGAATTTCCGGAAGAATTTTCTCGCCTGGCGACCGATCGGCCGACAGCATGATATCGCCCGCCTTTTGCATCAGTCTCATGCGGCCCGTGACATGGAACTTTTGCAGGAGGGCGGAGATGTGGAATTTCACGGTGCGCTCGGCGAGGTTCAATTTTGCGGCGATTTCCTTGTTGGAAAGCTGTTGAAGCACTCCTCCCAGAACTTCTTGCTGGCGTTTGCTGACATTCATAGGCAGCACGGTGGCCATGCAAACCCGGATCAACCTTTTCGTTCGCGGTGCTAGGCCATCCATTAGACTATTGCCAATCGATACCATGATGCGAAAGTCCGTCGGGGTTTGCCCACGCACCACGCACTGCATCGCCAGCAGGCTGATCGTTTCCTCGACGGGCAGGCTTCCGTCCGCGCCAGCCTTGATCTCGAACCGCTTTGTGCCGGTCGCGCGATCAAAGAACACGAATGCCTTCGGATGTAGCTGGGATTCGATTCCGTGAGAATGACGACTCCGGCGGTTCTTGTTGCCCTTCACAGCCCCCCCTCGAGTATTCGTCTGCTGACACCAAGGGGACACGACACCACCGGCGCCTCGACTCCCTAGAGAGCGCATCGGCTGATCGGGCTGACTCATTAGACGGGGAACGCGGATGTACCCAAATGGTATCGGGGCGCCCGACGGGCCTACGGCAGGGCGTACACCATTAGGGCTTGGTCGCTGCCCTTACCTCCGCTCGCGGCCATGATGGCGACATACTGCTTGCCGTTCTTGCCCTGATACGTGATTGGTACGGCGGTCGCAGTGTACGCGAGCTTGGTGGACCATAGTTCCTTGCCGGTCTTCGAATCGAAGGCGCGGAAACGGTTGTCGTTGGTCGCGCCGATGAAAACGAGACTGCCCGCGGTCGCGATCGGCCCAGCAAAAGCGCCTGATCGGCCGGTATGCTGCTTCGCTTCGGGAAGTTCTTCAGTGATGCCCAGCGGCACCGTCCAGGCGATCTCGCCCGTGTTAATGTTGACGGCCGACAGAGTTTCCCATGGTGGTTTCTGGCATGGCCAGTTGCCGATCACCTTGCCGGTCGCGTCTTTCGCGGGCGCGCTGAACCCGCCGTACTGGCTTCCGGCGCCGGTGCCGCGGTGGTATTCAACTTCAGTGCCCTTGGTTTCGGCATTGTATTTCGGATTCTTCTCGAGGTATCCGGTCGAGCCGGCGTTCTGCATGTTGACGAACAGATATCCCATGTGAGGATCGGACGCCGCGCCGCCCCAATTTGCGCCACCGGTAGCGCCGGGGAAAATCAAGGTCAGCTTGATATCCGCCGGCGAATTGTGCACGGCCCACGGTGTGTAGGGACCCGCGTTGTAGAAGTTGCTCTTGTCCCACAATTCCTGACAGGCCTTGGCGTGCTCAGGTGTGGTGTCTTCCGCCGTGACAATATCGTCGCGGCTGATGGTGACGCGAGCCACGGGCGGTGGCTTCACCGGAAACGGCTGCGTGGGAGAATATTGCTCGCCGGGCGCATCGCCTTTCGGCACGGGGCGCTCTTCGATCGGGAACACCGGCTTGCCGGTCACGCGATCGAAAACAAACACGTAGCCGATTTTCCCCGTCTGCACCAGCGCGGGAACTTTCTTGCCGTCGTGCATCACGTCCATCAACACAGGCTCGGGCGGCAAATCGAAATCCCACAATTCGTGGTGAACGGTCTGGAAATACCATTTCAGCTTGCCCGTATTCGCGTCGGCGGCCACCAGCGTGTTGGAGAAAAGGTTGTTGCCGGGGCGATCGCCTCCGTAATAGTTCGCGGCGGGCCCTCCGAACGGCATGTAGACGATGCCCCGCTTTTCATCCACCGTCACGGTCATGGACCAGACGTTGGTGCCGCCGCGTCCCTTCCAGCTGTCGCCGCCCCACGTGTCATGGCCTTTTTCTCCGGGTTGGGCGATGGCGTGAAAATCCCAAAGTTTTGTTCCCGTGCGTGCGTCATACGCGCGCGAGTCGCCGGGAACTCCGGCAGCCACCTCGTCCTGCGGATGAAGATTAGTTTCGCCCGGGCCATAAACGTTCGCTCCAACGATGACGACATTCTTGTAGATCGTCGGAACCTCAGCGAACGGGACGTCCATGGTGATCTCGCCGTCCTTGCCGAAGCCGGGGTCCGGTTGTCCCGTCCTGGCGTTGAGGGCCACCATTTGGTGCCCGCTGGTGAAGAATATGCGGGAGGGATTCTTTCGGTCGCCGGGCCAATAGGCCACCCCGCGCGCGGAGACCAGGCCCGTCGGCCGCCGGTAGCTCCATATTTCCTTGCCCGTCTCGGGTTCAAGCGCGACCACGCGGTTTCCGGCGGGCAAATACATCACGCCGTTGACGACGATCGGCGTCACCTGGCTGAACGCGCCGCCGGCGGGACCCGCGCCGCCCGGCCGCATGGGATAGGACCACGCGACAGCTAGCTTCGCGACGTTGTCGGCGTTGATCTGCGACAGGGGCGAGAAACGCGTGGAGGCCAGATCGTGTCCATACATCGGCCAGTCGGCGCCGGATTGCGCGTTCGTTTGCTGCGCCGGAATTGCTGCGAGCAGTGCTGCAACGGCCAAGACTTTCATCCACGCAAAGCGCATCGGTTAGATCTCCCAACTTCGTGAGGTATATTGCCTGAATGCAGCGGCGAGGTGCTATTCCTCTTCCTTGCCCTGTGTTTTGGCGATGCGCTCGATTACGCCCATGTCTTCGAGCGTGGTCGTGTCGCCGGAGATGCCGCCCTTGTGAGCGAGTTCGCGCAGCAAGCGCCGCATGATTTTTCCGCTGCGCGTCTTGGGCAGGATATCGCAGAAGCGCACATCGGCGGGGCGCGCGATCGTGCCAATGGTTGTCGAGACGTGCTCCATCAAGAGGCCGCGCAGTTCGATCGAAGGAGAATGGCCCGAACGCAGGGTGACGAAGCAGACGATCGCTTCGCCCTTGATCTCATCCGGACGCGCGACGACTGCAGCTTCCGCCACTGTCGGGTGGCTCACCAGCGCGCTTTCGATTTCCATGGAACTCAGGCGGTGGCCGGCGACCTTAATGACGTCGTCCACGCGCCCCAGCACCCAGATGTAGCCGTCCTTGTCGCACTGCGCCGCATCGCCGGCGAAATAGACGCCGGGAATCTTCTGCCAGTATTCACGGGCATAACGCTCGTCGTCGCCGTAGATCGTTCGCAGCATCGAGGGCCACGGCTTTTGAATCGTCAGATAGCCGGTCTCGCCGGGAGGCACCGGCTCGTTCTTCATGTTGACCACGCGCGCAATGATGCCGGGGAGCGGAAGCGTGGCGGAGCCTGGCTTGGTGGGCGTGGCGCCGGGGAGCGGAGAAATCATTATCGCGCCGGTTTCCGTCTGCCACCATGTATCCACGATCGGACAGCGATTCTTCCCGATCGCTTCGAAATACCATTTCCAGGCCGCCGGATTGATGGGTTCGCCGACGGTGCCGAGAAGGCGCAGGCTGCTGATGTCGTGCTTGTCGATCCACTCCATGCCCCAGGACATGAACGCGCGAACGGCCGTGGCGGAGCTGTAAAAGATCGTCACCTTGTAGCGCTCGACGATCTCCCAGAAGCGGTCCTTCTTCGGCTGGTCCGGCGCGCCTTCGTACATCACGATCGTCGCGCCATTTGAGAGCGGGCCATAAACGATATAACTGTGCCCGGTGACCCAACCGATGTCGGCAGTGCACCAATAGACGTCGTCGTCCCTGAGATCGAAGACCAGCCGAGTGGTCCACGTGGTTTGCAGCAGGTAACCGGCGGAAGTGTGCAGGACGCCTTTGGGTTTGCCGGTCGTGCCACTGGTATAGAGGACGTAGAGCGGGTGCTCGGAATCGAACGGCTCAGCCGGGCAATCTTTCGACGCCGCCTTCTCAATTTCGTGCCACCAGAGATCGCGCCCCTCGTGCCAATCCACATCATGTCCGGTGCGCTTGACGACGATGGACCTTGCGATTGTGGGGCAATTCTTCAGCGCCGCATCGGCCGTGTCCTTCAGCGGAACGATTTTGCCGCGCCGGTAGCCACCGTCGGCGGTGATCAGCACTTTCGATTGCGAGTCGGCGATCCGGTCCACCAGCGCCGTGGCGCTGAATCCGCCGAAGATCACGGAATGCAGCGCGCCGATCCGCGCACAGGCGAGCATGGCGATGGGCAGCTCGGGAACCATCGGGAGATAGATGGTCACGCATTCACCCGGTTTGACGCCGATCGCTACAAGCGCGTTCGCGAACCGGCAAACGCGCTCGTGAAGCTCGGCGTAGGTGAATTGGAGAGTCGCCCCGTCTTCGCCCTCCCAGATCAGCGCGGGCTTGTTGTGGTTCTTTTCGAGATGCCGGTCGAGGCAGTTGTGGGCGACGTTGAGCTTCCCATCGGAGAACCATTTCGCGTGCGGGGAATCCCACTCCAGCACCTTCGTTGGAGCCTGGAACCAGTCGAGCAGTTTGGCCTGCTCACCCCAGAAACCTTCGGGATCGCGCTCGGCCCGCTCGTACATCTTGCGGTATTCATCGAGCGATCGCACGTGCGCGCGCTTGCTGAATTCTTCCGGCGGCGGAACAGGCTTCTCGTCGAGAACGTGCGGATCAAACTCCAGCATTGCGCCTCCTGGGTGCGGCCGAGTGGCGTGCCGGGCCGGTTCGCGGCGGCGCAGGCATTCCTGTCGGGGATTTGGCGGTCCCTACGTTATTGGACCGCAACGCTTTGGTCAAGAACCAGGGTTGGGGGCGCCCGCTGCTCACATTGGTGCCGGCCAGTGGGTGCGTTCGGCATCCACTGTAGAAAATGGGAACCTTTTCGCCTGGGTCCCGGAATATGTAACGAGTAGCAGAACGGGCCGTCCATAATACGAAAGATGACTCAGACGACCGATCTTGCGGACGCCCTTCTGCTGCGGCGGATGGCGCGCGGAGACGAAGATGCCTTTACCGAAGTCTATCGGCAGAAGCACCCCGCGATCTACCGCTTCGCTCTGCACATGACCGGGAATCCAGCGGTCGCGGAAGATGTGACCCAAGAGGTCTTCATGGCTCTGATTCGCAACCCCAAACGATTCGATCCCGCTCGCGGAACGCTGGGCGGATTTCTGTTCGGCGTCGCGCGCAACCACCTGCGGAAGCGCTGGGAACAGGACCGGCGGCTGGTGGCTTTCGATGGCGATCCGGACGATCTGCGTGAGAACGCTTCGGTCGTGGGAAGTTTCCACCGGGGAGCCAGTGGAAATGGCGCTAATGGCAATGGAAACGGTCACGGCACTTTCGCGACCGGGACAAGCTGGGACGCATTCACGTCCGTCGAGACCATCGGACGTGTGCGCCAGGCGGTGGCGACATTGCCTGAGAACTACCGCGAGGTCGTGGTCCTCTGCGAACTCGAAGAGTTGAGTTACGAGGAAGCGGCCTCGGCATTGAAATGCCCGGTTGGGACCGTCCGGTCCCGGCTGCATCGCGCGCGGGCGATGCTGGTCGAAAAACTTCGCGAGGCCCATTCGGTGGGCCGGACTTCGGTGGTGGGTGAATCGGCGGCGCGCGAATGAATGACGAGGCGAATCTTATGGATTGCTCCCAATTCCAGAAAATCGTTCACGATCTGGAACGCCCCGGAACAGAGGGGTTCGCTCTTCGTGAAAGCGCGCTTGCACATGCGGAGTCGTGCAGCCACTGTGCGCCGCTGATGACCGGCGCGGAATCGCTCGATGCCGCGTTGCGCGCACTGGCCGCAAGCAATGGCGAGCAGCAAGCGTCTCCTCGCGTGGGAACTGCCCTGATCGAGGAATTTCGGCGGCAGAGGGCCGCGTCATCCCGCCGTAGGGTGCAGCGGCAGATCGCGGCGCTCGGTGCGGCGGCGGCAATCCTGCTGGCGTTGGGTTTCTCACTGTACCGCCGGACCACGGCCGGCCCGGGCGTGGCGCCGGTAACAAACGTCACTGAGAAAATATCGGCTCCGCCTGTGGCGTCGCCGACGGTGGTTCCTGAGGCTTCGCCAGTCGCGGTTCCCGCGGAATCGCTGCAGCAAAACCAGGTAGTGGCCAGCCAGTCGGATGAATCCGCGTACGCCACAAATTTCGTTCCGCTGCCATATGCCGACGATCCGTCGGCGCTGGAGGATGGAGCCGTCGTGCGCGTGGAGATGCCCCGCGCCGCGCTGGCGTCGTTCGGATTGCCCGTGGCGGCGATGGAAAGCGATGGCACGGTGCGCGCGGACCTGGTCGTGAGCGCCGATGGAACGCCGCAGGCCATCCGGCTCATTTCGCCGGACAACTCACGTCAGTCATTTTGATCGGAAGAAATTTTGTGACTAGCAGGGAGGAACCAATGAAGCGTCTATCGCTATCGAGTGCACTCGGACTTGCGATTTTGCTATTGGGATTCGCGGTGGCTGGCGAGAGTACGCGGGCGCAAACGGAAATGCCGCTTCCGCCGCCAGGGCCGGGCCAGAACGTTTTTTACTATCAGCGGATTGGACCGGGGCCAATGGCGCCGGATGACAGTTTCGCCTTCGTCAGCTTCGAAGGGGATCTTGGCGCCAAGACGGTAACGGCCGCGCCGTTCAGCGCTACGGTCACCACGCAGTCTACACAAGTCCTCTCCGACGGCAATCGCATCGAGCGCACCACCACTGGCACGGTCGCCCGCGATGGCCAGGGCCGCACGCGCCGCGATATGACTTTGCCGTCGATCGGCCCCTGGGGAACATCGGGGCAGGCTGCTCCGCACGTGGTGTTCATCAACGACAGCGTGGCCGGTGCCCAGTACATCCTTCAGCCGGATCGAAAGGTCGCGCGAAAGATGCAGCGCCGGCACGGTGGCAAGCACGGATTATGGGCGCCGCCAACCGAGCCGCCCGCCGGAGCGGGAACTGCGAACACCCAGAGCAACCTGACCACGACTTCGCTGGGCACGCAAACGATCAACGGCGTCCAAGCGGAGGGCACGCGCGTCACGCGCACGATTCCAGCGGGCGCGATCGGCAATGCCAATCCCATCGTGATTACCAGCGAGCGCTGGTATTCGTCCGAGCTGCAAACCATCGTCATGACCAAGCGCAGCGACCCGCGCATGGGCGAGACCACGTTTCAGCTGACGAATATCCAGAAGACGGAGCCCGACGCGACGCTATTCCAGGTGCCGTCCGACTACACCGTGAAACAGGGCGGCCCGGGCGGGCGTAAACACTTCCGGCACGGGGCGGGACAACTACCGCCGCCTCCGCCGCCACCTGCGCCGCAGGATTGAGTTCAGCCCACGATGTGGAGTCGGGCTCGCTAGCGGGATCCCCCTCACACACCTCGCCCACAATCGCGCCTCCCTGCTGCACTGGCCGTAATCGCTCCTGTTATAATCCGTCACCGAAATGGCGCTACCGGACGAAAACGAATTGCGGCGGCAGCTCGTATCCGAGGGATTCGCGGACACGTTCGTTTGGCAGGATGTCCCGCAAGCGTTCTATCCCGATCACACTCACGCCGGTCTAACGGCCCACATCATCCTCGATGGCGAAATGACCCTTACGATGGGCGGCGAGTCGCACACATATCACGTGGGAGACCGTTGCGACGTTCCCGCCGGAGCAGTTCACTCCGCGCAGATGGGGCCGAAGGGCTGCCGCTATCTCGTCGGAGAAAAGTAATCAATTCGCGCGACTGATGGCGCGGTCGAGAAGCTCTACCACATGCAGCACTTCCTGCCCCGTGTCGTGAATCGCGGCGCCGGCTCGAAGCTGCAGGATGCAGCCGGGATTCGCCGTCACAATGGCCTGTGCCTTCGTTCCGCGCGCGGAATCCATCTTCAAGGCGAGCAGTTCGAGCGAGGCTTCCGTCTCCGTCACGTTGTAAACTCCCGCCGATCCGCAGCACTGGTCCGCCAGTTGCATCTCAATCAATTCCACACCCGGAACGGCGCGAATCAATTTGCGCGGGGCTTCACGAATTTTCTGGCCGTGGGCCAGATGGCAGGAATCCTGATACGTGACGCGCAGCGGGACCTCCCGCAGAGGTGCCGTCAGCCCCAGATCCGCCAGAAATTCGCTGATGTCGCGTACCTTGATTGTGAACTGGGCGGCTTGCTCGTGCGCGGGATCGGCGGCAGGGAACAGTTGCGTATACTCCTTGAGCATCGAGCCGCAGCCGGCGGCGTTGGTGATGATCGCGTCGAAATCCATCGCCGCAAAGGCAGCAAAGTTCATGCGGGCTAAATCGCGCGCCACATCCCGCACGCCCGCATGTGCCGGCAGCGCCCCGCAGCAAGTTTGCCCGGCTGGCACAACCACTTCGCAGCCATTGGCCTGCAGCACGCGAATGGTGGCGCGATTGAGTTCGCTGAACGTAACCTGTGCGACGCAGCCCGCGAAGAATGCCACTCGCGCACGGCGCGGTCCCCTCGCAGGAAATGTCTTTCCGAGGTCGCCGAAGAAAAAGTCCGTGTCGATTTTCGGAAGCAAGCGCTCGCGGTCTTGCAAGCCCAGCAATTTCAGAATACCCGTGCCGCGAGCGAGCGCGGCGAGTCCCGTGCGCTGATACACGCGCAGCACCCGCGCCGCCGCGGCAATTCGTCGCGGATGCGGGAGCAGCCGGCGATATACGAAATCGCGCGCGACGCGTGAAGCCAGCGGACGCTGGTAATGCTGCTCGATCTGGGCGCGCGCCACTTCGACCAGCTTGCCGTATTCGACGCCCGACGGGCACGCCGTTTCGCACGCGCGGCAGTCGAGACATCGATCGATGTGCGTGACGAACCCCTCGCCCAGCTCCAGCCGCCCCTCGTCCACCAGCTGCATCTGGCGAATGCGCCCGCGCGGCGAATCGGCTTCCTGGCCCCACAGGCGATACGTGGGGCAATGATTCAGGCAAAGTCCGCAGTGAACGCAGCGCGAATAGTCCGCGTATTCGGGCTTATCCGCGCCGCTGAACCCGCTGACTGGGCCGGTGGCCGCCATTCTTCAGATCCCTCCCATGAATCGGCCGGGGCTGAGAATGCCGCTCGGGTCGAACACGCTTTTCAGCTTTTGCATCAGCGCGAAATCGCCCGAGGGCGCGCCCCAAACGTTGATTTCGCGTTTCAATTCGGACGGGCACCACAGCAGGACACTGCGTCCCCACGGCGCTTTTCCCGAAAGACTGAAAATTCGCGTGCACTCCCGGTTCAACAGCCGGAGCGACCCCTCGCTGCGATCGGGAGGCAGCAAGGCAAGATACGTCACGCCGAGGCCGCGCATCATGACCAGCCACGGAACCTCGATGCCCTGAATGTCGGCTGCAAGCCCCGCCATGTCCATCGGCAGCGCGCTCACTTTGAAGATCGCCGCAGCCGGCGAGTACTCGAGGATCGCGGCGGGCAAGTCGGCGATATAGCGGTTCACATTTTCCGCCGGGTTCGCGCGCAGCTCCGTAAACGATTCGAGCGAGTTCTGATTCATGCCCCGCGCGAGCCCCTGCAATTCGCGCCGGGTGCGGTCGAGAACCGCCTCGTCGCCCGCGAATGAGACCACGACCGACCAGCGATCGTCCTCGAACGAAACCGCCGCGCGCCGGCCGAGCAAGGGACCGCATCCCGCGCCCGCCGCGAGGATCTCGACGCTCTGCGGACGAAGCGCCGATCGAGCGATGCCATGCCTGAACTCACACGCCGCAGTTGGCCCGCGAAACGTCGCCACGCATGTCCGAACCGCTCGCGGTAGCGGAAACGTGCGGAAATTAATCTGGGTGATGACACCCAATGTACCCAGCGCCCCGATCATCAGTTTGTGCATATCGTATCCCGCGACATTCTTTACCACGCGCCCGCCGCTCTTCGCCGTGACTCCGTCGCCGGTGACGAACTCCATTCCCAGGACGAAGTCTCGCGCCGTGCCGTAGATTTGCCGCAGCGGGGAATCGACGCCGGACGCGATCGTGCCGCCCGCCGTCGCGCGATCCATGAACGGGACGGCGAGTGGCAGAAATTGCCTGTGTTCCGCGAGCGTGCCGGCAATCTTGTGCAGAGGGATTCCTGGCTCGACGCTGAGAGTGAGATCGCCCGGATCGTAGGCGACGATGCGATCCATGCGCGTCATATCGAGCGCGAGATCGAATCTTCGGGGCGGCATTCCGATCCCGAGTTTCGTCCGTGCACCCGTGGGAACAATCGCGAGCTTTTCGGCCGCCGCGAATTTCACGATCTCCGCGACTTC
Organism: uncultured Acidobacteriota bacterium; assembly: GCA_963752925.1. Taxonomy (GTDB): domain Bacteria; phylum Acidobacteriota; class Terriglobia; order Acidiferrales; family UBA7541; genus Palsa-295. The sequence goes on from CAVVZY010000011.1 coordinate 279,168, forward strand.
TTCGCTGGAGGCAGGACGCACCACCGCCGCAGGCGACTTGCCGTCAATTTGATACTTGGCGATTTCCGCCGGATCGCTCGTCACGTGGGAAGGGCCGACAAGCTCTGCCAGTCGCGAAAAAAACATGGCGCTGCCGCCGCTCATGCGGAGGGCGCGGCCAATGCCGGGCGCGGGCGCACGTAAATTTCGCCGCATCCTTTGGACGTGGGGAGAATCTTACCCGGATTGAGCAGGCCCGTCGGATTGAAAACGTCGCGGACGCGCCGCATCAGGTCGAGATCGGCTTCGCTGAAGAGCAGCGGCATCAGCCGGTCCTTTTCCATTCCGACTCCGTGCTCGCCGGTGATCGAGCCGCCCATCTGGATGCAGAATTCGATGATTTCATCGCCCGCGCGAATCGTGTCACGGAATTGCTGTTCGTTGCGCTCGTCGAAAAGAATGATGGGGTGCAAGTTGCCGTCGCCCGCGTGAAACACGTTGCCGATCTGCAGCCCATATTTCTTGCTGATCTCGCCGATGCGCCGCAGCGTGGCCGGAAGTTTCGTGCGCGGAATCACGCCATCCTGAGTGTAGTAGCTCGGCGCCAGCCGGCCCGCCGCGCCAAACGCGTTCTTGCGGCCCTTCCACAGAAGGTCGCGTTCGCGCGCGTCGCGAGCCACGCGCACTTCGCGTGCGCGATGCAATGCGCAAACGTCCGCGACGTCCTTCGCCTCCGCCTCAGCCACTTCGAGCAAACCATCAACTTCGATCAGTAGTATGGCGGCGCAATCGAGCGGGAATCCCGCATGAACGTAATCCTCGACCGCGCGAATGGTCCATCCATCCAGCATTTCGCACGCCGCCGGCGTGATTCCGCGCGCGGTAATCTCGGCGACCGTTTCGGTGGCGTCGTCAACGGAGTCAAAGACGGCGAGCAAAGTCTTGACCGCTTCCGGATTCCGCGTGAGCTTCACGGTGATTTCCGTGACCAGGCCGAACGTTCCCTCGGAGCCGACGAAAAGGCCCGTGAGATCGTAGCCGGGCGGGTCCAGCGCCGGGCTGCCGAGACGCATCAGCTCGCCGCTCGGCAACACGATTTCAAGCGAGAGGACATGATTCACCGTCACGCCGTAGGCAAGCGTGTGCGGCCCGCCGGAGTTTTCGGAAACATTTCCGCCGATCGTGCAAGCCTTCTGGCTCGAGGGGTCCGGCGCAAAATGAAGGCCGAGATGCTCGACCGCCACGCTCAGGTCGGAATTCACCACGCCGGGTTGGACCGTCGCGCGCTGGTTTTCGGCGTCAATCTCGACGATGCGGTTCATTCGCGCAAAGGACGTGATGATACCGCCGTGGCGGGCAATCGCGCCGCCCGATAGGCCGGTTCCCGTGCCGCGCCCAACCAGCGGAACTTTGTGACGGCTCGCGAGCCGGACGATTTCGACGACCTCCGCGGTCGCGCGAGGGAAGACCACACAATCGGGCCGCGCTACCTCGACCGAGCCGTCGTACTCATACAACATCAAGTCCTCGGGTTCGTGCAGGACGCCGCGCGGGCCCAATAGTTTCCTGAGATCGTGGAGGAGTCGCAAATCCATTGGCATCGCGCGGGAACTCTGCTTCACTCGCGCCTGCGGCCACTATAGTCGCCCGCGGCGGCAAGCGTCAACGAGCCTCGCATCCGCGATCTGCCACGACGCCGCATCGAGAATCTGCCGCGCTCTGCTTGAACCCGCACCCACTGGTGTATTCTACTGGGCCGGAAAGAATCATTTCCTATGAGAGGTACTTGGTGAGCAAGCCAAAAGCCCTTGTGACGCGGCCGCTGTTCCCCGCGGCGCGTGCGATCCTCGACCGTCATTTCGACGCCGAATATTGGATGCCGCCCGAGCGCATCCCGCGCGCGGAGCTGTTGAAGCGCGTCGCGGAGAAGGACGCGCTAGTCTGCCTGCTCACCGAAAAAGTGGACGAGGAACTGCTCGCAGCGTCGCCGAAACTTCGGGTGGCCGCCACGGTCTCGGTTGGCTACGACAATATCGATGTCCCGGCCTGCACGCGCCATAAAGTCGTGGCCGCGAACACTCCGGGCGTGCTCGATGAGACGACCGCCGATTTCGCGTGGACGCTGCTGATGGCGGTCGCGCGGCGGCTCGTCGAGGGTGATGCGTGGATGCGCTCAGGCACCTGGCCGGGATGGGATCTCGATCAGCTTCTCGGCGGCGACGTTTGGGGCAAGACCCTCGGCATTATCGGATTCGGCCGGATCGGCCGCGGCCTGGCCCGCCGCGCGCTGGGTTTTCAGATGCGCGTGCTCTACCACGATGCGAATCGCGCGGCGCTCGAGGTCGAAAGGGAATTGCGCGCCGAGTTTGCCGGCCTCGACCGGCTGCTCGGCGAATCCGACTTCGTCTCGCTTCACGTCCCGCTGCTTCCCGAGACGCGCCACCTGCTTTCAGCCGCGGCGTTCGATAAAATGAAGCGCACCGCGTATCTCATCAACACGTCGCGCGGGCCGGTGGTGGATGAAGCGGCGCTTGCCGCTGCACTCGAGCAAAAGAAAATCGCCGGCGCGGCACTCGACGTGTACGAGCATGAGCCCAAGGTCAACCCGGCGCTGATCGCTCGCAAGGATGTGATCCTCGCGCCGCACATCGCCAGCGCCACGATTGATACCCGCACCAATATGGCTGTGGTGGCGGCAACCAACGCCGCTGCAGTATTCGAAGGCCGCCGTCCGCCGAACGCTCTGAATGCGGACGCGCTAGGCCTCTGACCCATGGAGGGATCCGAAATGGCACTTGTCACCCGCAATCATCCGAAACTAACGCTCGAAGGCGCACGCGCCGTGCTTGCCGCGGCCCAGCGGCGCGCCGAGGAAATTCGCGTACCGATGGACGTCGCCGTCGTAGATGACGGAGGCCATCTTCTCGTCTTTGAACGGATGGACGGCGCGAGACCATCGTCCATCGCGATTTCAATGGTCAAGGCGCAGGCCGCTGCATTGCGGCGCGGTCCCACGGGCCCCCCGATGGCGGGCGACCAAGTGAATCTGCCGCTCGCATTGGGCCTGGCGATTGCGAGTCCATCTGGTGTGACGCCAATTCGTGGCGGAGTGCCGCTGATTGTGGATGGCCAAGTGGTCGGCGCGGTCGGCGCAAGCGCGGGAACGGAAGATCAAGACGTCGACGTGGCGCGCGCGGGCGCTGCCGCGATTGAGAAGGCGTGAAGCAGGCGGCTCAGCGCATTTTTCGAGAGACTCTCGCGGTGATTGACATTCCCGCGACGGTTGAAAGAAAGCTCGCCCGCAGCGGTTCGTCCATTCGCGCCGGCACTAATTCAATCGACCTCCGTGAGTTCAAATCCATCGTGGCCATCGCGTACGGAAAAGCCTCGTATGCCATGGCCCAGGGTCTGGTCCGCGTCCTCGGTCCGGAATTCGCGCCCGAAGGAATTCTCGTGGTTCCCGCGGCTGTACCGGTCCAGCTGCCTGGATGGCAAGTTTTCCGGGGCGGTCATCCCGTGCCCAACGAGAGCAGCTTTGCGGCGGGCCGGGCAATTCTTGACCGCCTGAAACGCTGCGACGAGCGCACCCTGATCTTCTTTTTGATTTCCGGCGGCGGTTCTTCGCTGGTCGAACAGCCGCTCGATCCTTCCGTGACGCTGGCGGATTTCGATCGGCTTTATGCGGCGCTGGTCACCTGCGGCGCGCCGATCGACGAAATCAACGCAATCCGCAAGCATCTCTCTGCCACGAAAGGCGGGCGCCTGGCCGCCGCCGCGCCGCGTTCCATGAAACTCACGTTGGCCATCAGCGACGTGCCCCAAGGGCAGGAATCCGCGCTGGCGTCGGGACCAACGCTTCCGGACCCGACCACCATTCGCGACGCCGAGCGCATCGCCCGCGAGTACAAGCTCATCGAAAAGCTTCCCGCGTCGCTCCGCGCTGCGTTCGAGAATCACACGCTCGGCGAGACGCCGAAGGCCGGCGATTCCGCCTTTGCGCGTTCCCATTTCGCCCTCCTGCTGGGCGCGCATGAGCTGCTCCACGCCGCGCATCACGCGTGCGAGGCGGAGGGCTACCTGTGCGTCTGCGACGATTCGACGGACAACTGGCCGGTTGAGAAAGCTGTGGACTATCTGCTCGATCAGCTCGCGGCTCATGCGAAAGCAAATCCGAATCGGCACGTGGCGGTTCTGTGCGATGGCGAGCTGAGCAGTCCCGTCGCCGGCAATGGAGTTGGTGGACGCAACTCGGCCTTCGTTCTCGCCTGCGTCGCAAAGATCGCGGAGAGAGGGATTGCGGTGCTGAGCGCCGGGACCGACGGAATCGACGGAAACAGCATCGCGGCGGGCGCGGTGGCGGATGGCGAGACTCTCGGGCGATCCCGGGCCGCGGGCCTTGACCCGGGCGACTTTTTGCGGCGCAGTGACTCCGCGAGTTTCTTTGACCGGCTAGGCGATGCCGTTGTTACCGGACCGACCGGCAACAATCTGCGCGATTTGCGAATACTTCTGGCGGAGCCGGGCGCGCCATCGTAGTTACTTTGCGGCTGGCTGCGCTTTCAATAAGCGTAAAGACAATTCGATGTAGGGTCCAATCGCCTGCGTGAGCTCGCCGTTCTTCAGCATTTCTTCCAGCGGGGCGATGGCGTCCGCGTCGCCGCGCTCGCCGAGAGCGAAGATCGCCGAAAGCCTCGCCTCAAAATATGGCTCGCTGAGATAGGAGATCAGCAGGCGCGTAATGTCCTTGTTGGTCTTATCGAGCCCCGCGAGCGCACCGATCGCCGCCTGTCGCGTACTCATCGGTTTGCCAACCACGCTCCAACCCGTCAATAGGGGGACGGCGCGGACATCGCCGAGCCTGCCGAGCGCGCGGAGCGATGCCTCGCGAATCGTGTCATCGGGGGAATCCGATTTGGCTGCGGCGGAAAGTATGTCGAAAGCGTTCGGCGACTTGATTGCCGCGAGGGCGCCGAGCGCCGCCGTTCGCACGCGATAGGCCGGGTCGGTGGCGGCAATATTCGAAAGCCTTGCAGGCAGCGTCGCGTCATCCTTGAAAGTCCCCAACTCGCGCACGGCCACGTCGCGCACCCACGGCGTCGGGTCGCTCGCCTCGGCGAGCACATATTTTTCCGCCTCCGCGCCGCCGATCCTGCCCAGTCCCTGCAGGGCCTCCACGCGCACTCCCCAGAAGGGATCGTGCTGTGCCGCATCGCCGAGAGCGGCGACTGCGTTCGGATCGTCATGCACGTTGCCCAGAGTCACCGCGGCTTCCGCGCGGTCCGGAGTTGTCTCTGCGTTCTTTAGTTGATAGCTCAGCAGCGCCGCATCTTTCTTGAAATCGACAGCCTTCAAAATTCTGTCGCCTTTGTCGAAAATCACCATCTGCGGGGCGCTATCAGCCGGGATAGTAAACGTCTGGCTGGCTTCGCTGACTTCGATCGAATGTGTCGCGCGGCCATTCGCGGTGGCGATTTCCACTTCGACCGGCACATCGAATAAGCCGACATGCCCTTCGATTTTCTGCGTCTGCTCCACGGTGAATTTCAGCTCACGCGCGGCCGGATCGTAGGTGTAACTCACTCTGAATTTCGGGGCTCCTGCTCCATATACCCATTGATCGAAAAATTTGTCCACGTTGACCGATGTGGCCTGCTCGATTGCCTTTTGCAGATCGGCTGTCACCACGTTTTGCCCGCGGTTCACCTCCAGGTAGTGGTGGAGGGCGCGAAAGAAATCATCGTCTCCGAGCTTCTCCCGCAGCATCCGCAGGACCCAGCCGGCCTTGTCGTAAACGTTGCCTTCATATTCGGTCGAGTCCTGGAATTCGCGGCTGACGATCGGCATCGCATAGTTCCGCGTCTGCCGGATCCATTGGTTTTGGTCGCGCCAGAATTCAAAATCGGCGTCATCCGCGCCATAGCGCCGCTCGGTCCAGACGAATTGGAAGTAATCGGCAAAACCTTCATTCAGCCAAAGATTTGCCCAGTCCTTGCAGGTGATCAGATCACCGAACCATTGATGCGCCAACTCGTGCGAATTCACGACGTCCGGTCCGGTGCGTTCCTCCGGCGCGAGTTTCGGATTCACCAGTGAGTGGGTCGTTAGTGTTGTCGCGCTCGTGTTCTCCATTCCCGTCTCGACGAAATTGTCTACCGACGTCTGCGCATACTGCGCCCAGGGATAAGGCACGCCGAGCTTGCTGGAAAAATAATCGAGCATTTCCTTCGTGCGGTTGAAAGTTGGCTCGATGGTTGATTCCTGGCCGCGAGGCACCACATAGCGCAGTTGAATCCCATGCCAGGAGTCGTCGCGTTCCACAAATTCACCCGCGACCATGGAAATCAGATATGTGGAGAGCGGTTCTGACTGCTTCCAGTCCCATGTTTTCGCGCCGTCGGGCTCGTCCTTGACTCCCACAAGCCGGCCGTTTGACACGGTGATCCACGCGGCGGGGACGGTCAATAGCATCTCCGACGTGGTGCGGTCGTTCGGATAATCGTAGAGCGGGATGTAGTAGCGCGTGTCCTCGGCTTCGCCTTGCGTCCAGATTTCCCTGGGTTGCTCCGGATAATTCTTGTCGGGGAGGACAAAATAGAGGCCCTTCTTTGGCTGGCACCTGTAATGAATGAAGATTTCATGCCGCTCCCCGCGCGTCGCGGGACGGTCGAGCGTCACAACGAGCTTGTTCGGGGTCACTGAGAACTTGGCCGTCCGGCCGTCCACCATCACGCTCTCAATCGTCAGACCCACCGAATCCAACTTGAGTTCAGCGACGTTGTCACGCAGCGCCGCGACGCTCTCGGTCACCTCGCCCCGCACCTGACGCTGCTCGATGTCGAACCACAAATGCGTTCGGATGTCTTGCAGATCGTAATCGCGGGTGCGAGCGTAAGGCTCGTCCGCGCGGCCGGCGGATGGAATCGCCAAAGCTGCCGCCAGAAGCAGTGCGCAACCAATGGCCGTGGATGCGTGTCCTTGATGTTGGGACGCCTGAGTCATTCCTTCTCCGACGAGTGGAATCAACTTTGGTAAGCTCCTCATTATATCCATGGGAAGGGAATTTGCGCGCGCTGCATCGCGCCTTTCGCGGGAGACGTCGCAAGCAAAGAAGTGCGCGGGCTCGAAAGAGATTGTGGTGCTCGCGCCGGTTCAACTAAGATGCGCGTGTGACCCTGCCGGGCTGGCTCGCCGCCGTTGTTTTGTTCCTGCAATTGCCGATCCCGCTCTACTGGTTCGTCGTGCATCCGCAGGTGAATTTCTGGCGGTGCCATGCGCGTCTTGTTTACGTCGTGGGTCTATCGTGTTCCTGGTTGCCGGTGACCGTCGCGATGATCGTGTATCACCGGAAGCTGTTTCGTTCCGACTGGCCTCCCGCTGGCGCGCTGGCCATCGGGCTGGCGCTGATTGTTTTTGAAGCCTGGATCTTCTGGCGCGTCCATCGCGACTTGGGGACAGCGCGACTGGTGGGGAAGACCGAACTTTCCGGCGGCGGAGAGATCGAGCGCGGCGGAATTTACTCGCGGATCCGTCATCCGCGCTATACGGCGTCGTTCCTGGCAATTCTTGGCGCGTGTTTTCTCGCGGGTACTCCCGCAATGTGGATGGTGGCTGCCGCGTGGCTCCTACTGATGCTAGTGGCTATTTCGTTTGAGGAGCAAGAGATGGGCGCTCGTTTTGGGGCGGAGTATGCGGATTACTGCAAACGGGTCCCAAGATTTCTTCCCCTCGTCGGGAAATTACCACGCGAATAGAGGGCACATTCAAATTCAGATGTCGTGGAAGACAGGTTAGGACGCCCTTCCAGAAAATCGTGTGAGGACCAACTTTAGTCACGGCAAGGCGGATTGGAGCAGCTTTCCGACTGCTCGAGCCAGAGTGCGAGAGCAGTGCCTCCGATAGCCCCGGCAACGATCGACACGAAAGCAACATGCCTCCAGTTGATTCCGGTTCCGCCAACGCCAGCTCTGTCCTGGGCGCCGCCGGGTTCGGGATCAGCCGCGAGCGTAGCTTCATATGTCTGGCCTTGCTCGATGGTCTTTTGTTCGCCGTTGGCGGCGACGACCAGAAGAGTCCCTTCGTACGCGCTGATTTGCATCTTCGTCGTGCTCAGAACGGCCACCTGCCCGAAAACGCGCTGACTATTCGCTCCGCGAATCACGCCGAGCGGGGTGCCGATCTCCAGCTGTTCAGGAGACGCCGTCGAAAAGCCTACCGTTCCGTGTTCGACTTTCGCCTGGACTCTGTTCTCTTGGGGCACGAGCGTCGCTGAGCTGGCGGAGAGAAGATAAACCTGGCTCGGGCCGACTTTCATGCGCAGCGAGCCGCCCACATCGGTCGCCAGAGCGTCGCCGGAATAGATATCAGCGCCGATCGCGGCATTGGCATTGTCGAGGCGGGCATGTTCTGTGGCCACCACCATCCCCAGCGGTTTCGAACTCGCAGCCATCACGGGCACGGGAAGGTTGAGCAGGCCTACGACAAGGATTGCGATCAGGCAGGAGCGGGCACCAGCGAGAATATTGAAACGCACGGTTGCCTCCTCAGAACTACAACGTCAATTTACGCGCCCGATCTTGCGGTGTCAATAGATTCTGGACACCACTAATGGGGTACCACTCGCGCCCGGGCACCGCCCCGCCGGAAGCGGATCTCTGAAGCGAGTTGTGACCTCTCGGGTCGTTTGCTAAGCTACGACGCGGAGAGGTGTCTGAGCGGTCGAAAGAGCTCGCCTCGAAAGCGAGTGTTGGGGAAACTCAACCGTGGGTTCGAATCCCACCCTCTCCGCCATTTTCTTGTCTTTCGAATTCCGGGAGAGCGCCGAATCCGGCTCGTTGGGCCAGAAGGGCTCATAACGATCCCCCAAACGGCCCCAATTGCCACCACATCCAAGGAATTCATGCTTCAAATTTGAGCGAGTTGGGGGCAAGTTCGAGGTTGTTGGCGTCTCCGTGCGTTTAGCCTTTTGTCGATCGTAGCAATCACTCGATTTCCTGGAGCGCAGAATTCAGATGTCTCGAGACAGACCGGTGATGCTGCTTGTGTTTTGTCTCGCACTCGCCGGCGGCGCATTCGCGCGACCAGCGGGCGCGCAATCGGCGGCCGCGCAGTCCCCGGCGCCTGATCAGCCGGAAGCGAATCCGGGGCGGCCCACCGTTTCAACCCCGGCCACACTCACTCCGGTTGGCTATCTTCAGTTTGAAACGGGCATGCTCGGCGCGAGCGATTCCGGCGAGTTCTCGTCAAGGTATGCACTGGAAGAAGTGATGAAATTTTCGGTAGCGCCGCGCCTGGAGTTGCTGGCCAGCTCGGAGCCAGTCGTTCATTCCGTTACTGGTGGAATCAGCGCCAATGGTCCGGGCGACGTCTTGCTGGGAGCACAAATCGTCCTGTTACCGGGCGGGGGCGTCAAACCCACCATCGCCATGAGCTATTTCCACCGCGTCTACGGCGGCGATGCGCCCGACCTGGACACCGGCAGCACGACGAATTCCCTCGTGGTTTTAGCTAGCGCGGATGTGAAGGGATTTCACTACGACACAAACGTGCTATTCAACGAAGCCGTGGACGGCGCGAGGCGCCGGACCCAATTTGGCCAGACGCTTTCGATCTCGCATCCCATAGCCGGAAGATTTTCACTCTCTGGCGAGATCTGGCACTTCACGCAACCATTCCTGCGCGGCAACGCCGTCGGGAATCTATGGGCTGCAGGGTACACAGCAAGAAAGAACCTGGTGTTCGATGCGGGCTTCAGCCGGGGATTGACGAGCACATCGACACACTGGGAGGCGTTCGCGGGGTTCACGTATCTACTCCCGAAAAAACTCTTTTGAGTCTTCGGCGGGCATGCGATTTTGCCGAACCGCTTCGCGCTCGAGCCTGAAATTACCGCCGCGCAGCGAAGAAATTCCTCAGCAACGCCGCAGCCTCCTCCGCCAACACTCCGCTGGTGACCTCGACGTGATGATTGATCTGCGGGTGATCGAGGATCGAGAAGCAGGAGCGCACCGCGCCGCCCTTCGCGTCATCCGCGCCGTAAACCAGCCGGGCGATCCGCGCCTGCACCATGGCTCCGGCGCACATCGCGCACGGCTCGATCGTCACGTAGAGCGTCGCGCCCAGCAAGCGATAGTTGCCGATGGATTTCGCGGCCTCGCGCAGCGCGATGATTTCGGCGTGCGCCGTCGGATCGCAATCAGCGATGGTGCGATTTCCGGAGCGAGCGACGACACGGTCTTCGGCCACCAGCACGGCTCCCACGGGCACTTCGCCGCGCGCCGCCGCCGCTTGCGCCTCTTCGAGCGCCGCGTGCATGAATACTTCGTCCGCTTGGTGGGCTTCGGTCATTCCGCGTGCCTCGAGATTAGGCTGCCTTCTTGCGCTGAAAGATGCGGGTGAGAAAATACATGGCGATGCCGGCGACCACGACCGCGGCGCCAATCACGAGTTCGTTCGTGCTGCCGACGGACTCCTTGCTATTGCGCACTAGCGCGGTAACGATGAGCGCGAGGGGAGGCAGGCCGATTAGAATCGCCCCGAACATGCCGCCCGGCACGCGGTACGGCCGCGCAAGATTCGGCTCGCGGATCCGCAGCGCGACCAGCGCCCAGAACTCCAGCAGAATACTCAGCCCGGTGAGCAACACATCGAGGATGAGGCTCCGCTCGAATCCGAGCGGGTAGCACAGCGCCCAGAATAGCGCGCAAGCGATCACGGCAACCCACGGTGCGCCGGTGCGAGCGTGCCTGCGGGCGAAAATTTTCGGAAGATAGCCGTCCTCGGCCATCACCACGGGTAGCCGCGTGAACGACATCATCAGCGCTCCGAACGATCCGACCGCCCCCAGCACTCCCGCGAGCGTGATCGCGAACGCCAGCGCCTGGCCGCCGACGATGCGGCCAACATCCACCCACCCTCCCGTCGCCCAACTATTCGGATCGAGTCCGATGTGAGCCACCGCCGCCACGGGTAGCAGGTAGCCCGCAACGACCAGCACGACCGCGCCCAGCATCGCGCGCGTATAGGTACGCTGCGGCGCCTCCACTTCGCCCGCGATCGTGGAGAGATTGTCCCAGCCCATGTAATTCCACATGGCGATTAGGATGCCGCCCAGAAAATCGGCGTGGCGCAGCGGGACGGCGCCGGCTGCGTACGAATGGCTGTGGGTCATGGCGATGACGACCAACAGCGCGAACGGTGCGAGCAGAGCCACGTTCAACACCACGGAGCCATCGGCCACCGCGCGAGAGCCGAAGATGTTCCATGCGGCGCACATGGCGATCATCGCGAAGCCGATCGCCAGCCCGCGGTAGCCCGCCACCATTCCCGGCGCGAACCGTCCGACGTACGCTACAAAAAGATTCGGATACAGCGCCATCTCGAAGACGCTGCCGGCCATGGTGAGCCACGTCTCCTGATAGCCCATGAAGCGCCCCATGCCGCGCCGCACCCAGATGTAGAAGCCGCCTTCTTCGGGAATGGAGGTCGCGAGCTCGCTGACCATCATCGCCGTGGGGATGCTCCATAGTAGGGGGGTAATCAGCAGGATCAGCAGCGTGGCCTGATAGCCTGTCTTCTGAACGATGTCTTCCAGGCCGTACGGGCCACCCGCCACCATGAAATAGGTGGCCGCGATCATCGGCACGACGGTCATCTTCCGTACGCGGGGAATTCCTATGCCGTCAGTCGCACTTGTGGAAGCGCTGGCAGAAAGAGTGCTCAAAAACTCTCCCGATCGATGTCGCCGCCCAGTTTCTATGCCCCCGTGGCACACCGCCCGACGGCGGTTGGTGCGCAGTGTAAACTAGAAACCCTTCCGTTTCGCTGGCGAATGCAGTTTTTTTTCACGCTGCCGCCCGGTGCGTGCGCAGGCCAGTGGGTAAATTTGCGAGGCGCGCAGAGGAAGCGCCGCTTCTCAGGCCCAGTTTCTTTGTCTGGATGTTGATGAACCACTTGATTTCATAACACTGTCGGCTCCCTCGACCCGAGTAGAGTGTGGTTGCTTGACGACCAAAGGCTCGGGAGGAAGGGGCCGAACATAAGCTGTCGCGGTATTGTTCTGCGGTTATCTATAGAAATGTGATACTTATTCACTGCGTTACTCTTTGGCGAGGACCATTATCGCAGGGCGATTGACATGATTTGACCCCGGAGAATGGTCGCAGTGACAGGAGAAAATCATGAACACGATTCACAAACTGTGCGTACCCGGACTCCTTGCAGCAGTTGCGCTCTGTTCCATCGCGCAGCAAACGAGCACAGAAATCAAGCACGAAGCGGCTCCGGTAACATCGGCGGCTTCGGGCAGCGAAATGTACAAGAGCTACTGCGCTGCGTGCCACGGTAAGGACGGCAAAGGCGACGGCCCTGCTGCCACCGCATTGAAGTCAGCTCCATCCGACCTGACGACTCTCGCCAAGCGGAACAATGGAAAATTTCCTGGCCCGAGGGTGGCAAGTATCCTACGAGGTCAGGAGACACTCGCGGCACATGGCGATCAGGAAATGCCTGTCTGGGGCCCCGTTTTCCACACCATGAGCGGAGGGCATCAAGACATCGTTACTTTGCGGATCTCGAACATGAGTAAGTATTTGGAGTCGTTGCAGGCAAAGTAGCAAACCGGCTGAACGAGGGTTTTTTGCCCACATTCTGAAGGTGAAATCCTGGTCGCGAGTCTCCGGTTAAATTGGGGCTCAAAATGGCAAGGGGCGGCTTTCGCCGCCCCTGCATCTGAACCCGTACTCTCGACCCCGAGCCTGTGAGCGTTCGCCGGGGGAATCCGGAACTCGCCGGTGCGCCCGCCAAATTAGCTGGCGAACTCTTTAAGTCGCCCCGGCTGAACAGCGCCCATGAGCCGACACTTCGTGGGAGGTTTCAACAGGCTCTAGGGAAGCCCAATCACCCTTCATATCCACCTCCTACCTACTCCATATACTTAGATGCCGACCATGGACCGAATGCTGCCACAAACCCATGTCAGTGCAAGTATCCGATTCTCAAGTACATCCGGCTTCAGCGGTAACCGGACTTCTCCGGTAATCCGACTTACCACGAGTTAGTACGTCATTGCAGCAGCCCGTATGTTTCGGAACTGTGCGAAATGGGACTGCATTGTTTGCATCTCGATGTCAGGATGGGTTGATATTGCACAATAAAGTTAAGAAGTAACCCGGCAACGCGACGCTTGCCAGCGTGAAGAATGAAATGGCAAAGCCGCGCGCAGCAATGTCTGCACGCGAAGGAGAAATAAATCTAGCCGCTGGGCGAATGGTACCGGTTACGCGAGAAGCCGCCAAACCGCTGTTGCATCCGCTTCCTCTTCAGCGGCGTGCATGGTCAGGCGCTAGCGTATCCTGGTAAAGTCTTGCATAATCTGCGACTGCTTCTCTAGAAAAGCAGTCTATGAAGGGAACGAGTGGCCCCTTTGTACCCCTTTGATAAGGGCGACCCGCGAGGAGGGGCCATGACGCTATTGCCCACCCGCCGTAGATCACCCGGGCCAGGACAAAACAAATGACACAAAAGCAGAAAGCAAGGCAACCATCTTCCAAAACGCTGCCGAAAGCGTCGACCGGAATCCAGGGGTTGGACGAAATCACGGGGGGAGGGTTGCCAAACGGGCGTCCCACTCTTGTCAGTGGAGGCGCCGGTTCCGGAAAGACACTGTTCGGACTGGAGTTCCTGGTTCGGGGTGCCACGCAATACGACGAACCCGGCGTGTTCATGTCGTTCGAGGAAACGATCCCGGACCTGACCCAAAACGCCGCTTCACTGGGTTTCGACCTGGACCGCCTGGTGGCCGAGAAGAAGCTGTTCCTGGACCACGTGCACATCTCCCGAAGTGAGATTGCTGAAACCGGGGAGTATGACCTCGATGGCCTCTTCATTCGAATTGCCGACGCTGTCCAGAGGGTCGGGGCGAGGCGAATCGTCCTGGACACCATTGAAGCGCTCTTCGGCGAGATGCCAAACCCAGGTATCCTGCGGGCTGAAATCCGCCGCCTGTTCGACTGGCTGAAGCAAAAGAAATTGACCACGGTCATTACCGCCGAGCGGGACCGGCCGGACAAGCTGACCCGGCACGGCATCGAGGAGTTCGTCTCAGACTGCGTGATCGTCCTGGACCATCGTATCCGGGAGGAGATCTCGACCCGTCGCCTGCGCGTCGTTAAGTACCGGGGATCGACCCACGGTACGAACGAGTATCCGTTCCTCATCGACGAACACGGCATTTCAGTTCTGCCGATCTCCTCGCTGGGCCTGGACCATGCGGCGTCCGCCATACGAGTCTCGACTGGCATTGACCGGTTGGATGGCATGATGGGCGGCAAGGGCTTTTATCAGGGCAGCAGCATTCTGCTCTCTGGCACCTCCGGAACCGGCAAAACCAGCGTGGCGGCACATTTCGTGGATGCGGCCTGCCGCCGCGGCGAGCGCTGTTTGTATTTCGCGTTCGAGGAATCACCCCGGCAGGTCGTTCGCAATATGCGCTCGATCGGCATCGATCTCGAGCCATGGGTCCGCAAAGGGCTCCTGCAATTTCATGCGGCGCGTCCCACCTACGGGGGGATCGAAGAAGTCCTGCTCGTGACCCACAAACACATCTCCAGCTTCCAGCCCAGCATCGTGGTGGTGGACCCGATTACCAATCTGCTCATGGTCAGCACCCTGAACGAAGTGCGGTCCATGCTCACGCGGCTTGTCGATTTTCTGAAGACCAAGCAGATCACCGCGATTTTCACGAGTTTGACGGCGGCAGGCGGCTCCCTGGAAGCCAGCGAGGCGGACGTTTCCTCCCTGATGGACACTTGGCTCCTGCTGAAAGCCATCGAGGTCGGCGGAGAGCGCAACCGCGCACTCTACGTGCTGAAATCGCGAGGCATGGAGCATTCCAACCAGATTCGCGAATTCGTGCTCACCAACGACGGCCTCCGAATGCTGGACGTATACCTCGGACCGGAGGGCGTGCTGACCGGTTCCGCCCGGGTGTCGCAGGAAGGGCGGGAGAAAGCCGTGGTCACGTTCCGCCAGCAAGAACAGGAGACCCGCCGACGCGAACTCGATCGCAAGCGCCAGATCTTTGAGGCTCGCATGACCATGCTCAGGGCAGAGTTTGAAGTGGAGGAAGAAGTTATTAAACAGAGCATCTCCGAATCGAAACTACTCGCCGAGGAAGTGTTGCAGGACCGCGGGCAGATGGTGCGGAGCCGGGAAGCGGACACCTCCGCCTACAAAAAGGTGGGGGGCGCGCGAGCCGCGCGGAAACGCTAAATGTCGAAAACCAAGACAAAAACTCCGGCGCGGCCTCGCAAATCGACGCCCCAGAAACCGGAATTTTGGAAGCTGCGGCTCTACGTCGCGGGCCAGACTCCCAAATCGATTCGCGCCTTTGCCAACCTCAAGGTGCTGTGTGAAAAACACTTGAAGGGCTGCTATCGGATCGAAGTGATAGATATTTTGGAGAATCCGGATATGGCGCGCGGCGACCAGATCGTAGCAGTTCCGACCCTGGTAAGAGATCTTCCGGGGCCTGTCCGAAAGATCATTGGAGACCTGTCCAACACCGAGCGGACGTTGATTGGCTTGGCGCTGCAACCAATAGTCTGACCAAGCTCAGAAAGGTCCACGTGAAAAAGCCCTCCAAAAAGACCCGCCCGGCGGGAAAGCGAAAACCCATATCACCCGGGGAGATGGGGCGGCCTGGCTCCGATTCTCTCGAGGTAAAGTACGTCTTGCGTTTGTACATAAACGGATCCACGTTGAAATCAAAGCTGGCTGTAGAGAATATCAAGCAGGTTTGTGAGCAGCACTTGAATGGTCGGTATGACCTGGAAATTATCGACATTTGCTTGCAGGCGAATCTGGCCAGAGACGAGCAGATTGTGGCGGTGCCCACGCTCATTAAACGGCTCCCGCGTCCGCTGCGAAGGCTCATTGGGGACCTGTCGGACCAAAACCAAGTACTCTTCGGACTGGACCTGAAGATACGGGAGTGATGGGAAATTCGGTCGTTATGGCTCGGAGGAAGAGCTTGCCTGTCGATAAGAAGAACGCGCCCGTTGCAGCGGACAAGAAACGCCCGACTGCCGATTGGGAAACCCTCCTGACTGGAATCTCCAGGGGGAAAACCGTTTTAGAGTACGGTGCGGACGACAGCATCTTCGTGCAAGGAGCGCCTGCGGATTCCGTGCTCTTTCTCCTACGAGGCAAGGTGAAGCTCGCGGTTACATCCTTCGAAGGCAAGGAAGCGATTGTCGGCACTCTGGGCTCCGGTGAATTCTTCGGTGAAGGATGCCTGGCAGGTCAGCCGTTGCGCGTGGCAACGGCTATTTCAGTGGGAGATTGCGCTCTTATCAGGGTTGAGAAGCCGATCATGGCACGAATGCTCCACGAAGAGCAGGGGCTCGCGGAATTATTTGTCGCTCATCTGCTTTCCCGCATCATCCGATACGAAGCGGACCTCGTCGACCAGCTTTTCAACTCTACCGAGAAGCGTCTGGCTCGGATTCTCCTGTTGCTGTCCCATTTCAACAAGGAGAGCAAGACCGAAACTGTAGTTCCCGGGATCAATCATGAAAACTTGGCACAAATGGTCGGCACAACCCGGTCGCGGATCAATCTCTTCATGAATAAGTTCAGGAAGCTTGGCTTTATCGATTACAACAGCAGAGAAATGACGGTCCACAGTGGCCTCCGCAGCGTAATCCTGAACGACTAGTCCGGAACTCGAAGCGATCAGACCGTACTTTCGGACGCTTCAATCCACATGCCTGATAGACGCGCGAACCGGACCAGCGCTCGCTGATTACGGCTGGGTTTTTCAATCTGGCTCACAGCCGCCGGGCGGTTGTCTTTGTCGTCCGGCGAGGCTTCGTTATAAGATGACCTCCACGTCGTCCGCATAGGGACCAATGGAACTTCGCAAAGACCCCATCACGCGCAGCTGGGTTGTGGTCGGACATCCGGAGCGGGAAAAGGAGCGGGCCGAGCCATGCCCCTTGTGTCCCGAAAACCGCCTCAATGCGCGCGTGCTGCTGGAATTGCCGGCTCGTGGAAATTGGCAGGTTCGCGCGTATCCGCATTTTCGTCCGCTGTACCGCATCGAGGGCGACCCCGCGCGCAACGCCGACGGAATCTTTGATCGCATGGCTGCGATCGGGGCGCATGAAATCATCGTCGAGACGCCGGTCCACTCGCGCACCTTGACGCAGCTAACGGACGAAGAGATCGAACGCGTGCTGGAGGCCTATGCGTTGCGGATCGAGGACTTGAAGCGCGACGCCCGCTTCAAGTACGTGGCCGTCTTTAAGAATCAAGGGCCGGCGGCCGGGGAGGAGTGGCCGCATTCGCACTCGCAGCTTTCCGCTACCACATTCGTGCCGCGCCGCATTCTTTACGAGCTTCGTTCCGCGCGCGAATGGTACCGCGACCGCGACCGTTGTGTCTTCTGCGACATCCTCAGGCAGGAAATTCGCCAGAAGAAGCGCATCGTGGATAGCGTGGGCGATTACTACGCGGTTTGTCCCTACGCTTCCCGCGTTCCCTACGAGACTTGGCTGATCCCGCGGACCCATTCCCACCAGTTCGAGGTTCCTTCGCCCGGTGAAAAGCGCCGGGACTTGGCGACCCTGCTCGGCCGCACTCTGCGCCGCCTGTTGCAGATCAGCGGCAGCTACCATATGGTCCTGCACACCGCGCCGAACACGCTGCAGACCAAGGGCGAGTTGAGCGACTACTGGGCGACCATTGCGGGCGACTATCATTGGCACATCGAAATCCTGCCAATCGTCGAGACTCGCAGCAAGTCCTACAGCATCAAGGAAGTCTATTTCAACGGCACGCTGCCGGAGCAGGCCGCCGAACGCCTGCGTCAGCTTGACCCTGGGAAGTAATGCCAGCCCTTCCACGCACCCACCGTCCTCGTGCATCGCAGCGCGGCGGAATTTTCTTTCGATTGATATTCTTGATGGGCTTCCTTTTCCTGATTTTTCTTGTTTATCTTGCGCGCCATCCGCTGATGCGGATGGCTGGGAGTTTCTGGACCGTGGACGAAGGCCCCGTGGCCTCCGACGCTATCGTGATACTGGGCGACGACAACTACGGCGGCGACCGCGCCGCGCGCGCCGCCGATCTTCTCAAGGCCGGGTGGGCGCCACGAGTTGTGGCGAGCGGCCGGTACCTGCGACCCTACGCCAGCATCGCCGAGCTGGAGGCGCGCGATCTCACCGACCATGGCGTTCCCGCAACCGCAATCGTTCGGCTCGACCATCGCGCGGAAGACACGCGCGAAGAGGCCTTCGCAATCAGCCAGCTCATTTCCTCCCGTGGCTGGAAGCGAATTATTCTGGTCACATCGAACTTTCACACGCGCCGGTCGCGATACATCTGCGAGCGAACTTTCCCGCCCGGGACAGTCCTCCGCGTGGTGGCCGCACGCGACTCCGACTTCGATCCCGAAAGCTGGTGGCGTTCCAGATTGGGAATCAAGATCTTCGCGCACGAATTGGTGGGGATGTTAGTGGCAATGTGGGAAATGCGTCACAGTGATGTGCAGACGTCGGGTTCCGCCGCTTTGGAGCACCCTCAGCCGATGGTTGCCGGTTTGGACGTTTCCGGTACGGTGCTTGTTTACAGGTAGTTGCGGCTGTACTATAGTTTCCCCATCATCGAGGATGGCTGCCACCCGGCGCAGCGTCCCTAAAAATACTGGGGAGGTTTTCATGTGGAGTAAGACGCCAGAGGTCAAGCCGTCTTCACAGTCCTATAACCAGCCTGCGTCAGCGCCGCTCGTATCTCCGCGGCTGTCCGTCCGCGCCTGCCAGGGAATCCGCAGCCACGCCGGCGGGTGGGGCTACGTCCAAAATCAGCTCGGGCTTGAAAATTAATGGAGAATTCTCGGGGAATTCCGATCTATACATTGACGGCGAAGTGCTGGGTAAGATTCGCCTGGGAAATGCGCGCGTGACGGTAGGTCCAAATGGCAAGGTCCAGGCCGACATTGAGGCTCGCGAAATCTTTGTGGACGGCACCGTGCAGGGAAACCTGAAGGCCGGAGAAAGAGCGCATTTCGGCGCTACCAGTCGCGTGACGGGAAGCGTTCTCACGCCGCGCATCGGGATTGACGACGGAGCGCGACTCCGCGGCAAAGTGGAAACCATTCGCACGAGCCCTGCCCGCGAGTCTGTGGCGCCCGCGAGGGAGCAGGATTCCGAGGTTCTTCAGCCGGTGGCGGCCAGCGTAAAGGTCGAGTAAGGTAATTCATGAACTGGATGGCAAAAACCCGTCCGGGTGCCGCAGGTGCGGCGACCGGCGCGGCGCCGATAAAGCCGGGCCCCGCTGTCTCCATCGGTCCGTCCGCCAATCTCCGTATTTCCAACGGCCTGAAGGAATTTCTCTGGCTCATTAGCGACGTGCCCCATGGGCGCGTCCTCGATCTTGGTCCCGTATGGCAATCTACGGTCAGCTTCTTTGTGGAGAAGGGCTATCGCGTTTCGACGGAGGACCTGCTCCGGGTGTGGAAAGATTTTCTCACCGACGAGGAAGAAGGATTTCGAGCGGCTCCCGTGGGTGCCGACACGCAGAGGGTATCGCCGGCTGTGCTCGCGGATAAGTTTCTCGAGACCGCACTCCAATACCCGGAACGAAGCTTTCACGGCGTCCTGGCTTGGGACCTGCTGGACTACTTCGACCCAGAGGTGGCGCCCCGCTTGATGGAGCGCCTGTCGCTTTTGCTTCATCCCGGCGGAGCGATGCTGGCGTTGTTTCACAGCCGCCCCACGGAGCGTTTTCATCGTTATCGCGTGGTTGATAGCCAGACCCTGGAACTTATTACTGCGCCCACCCTGGCCGTGCATTCCCACGTATTTCAGAATCGCGAAATCCTCGGCCTGTTTGCCGAGTTTCGCTCCTCGAAGACCTTCGTCGGCCGCGATCAGGTTCGCGAAGGCCTCTTCCTCAAGTAGGAATTTCTCTCCGGGTCGCCCAAGAAACGCCGGGGTTTGCGTGACAACCAAATCTCCTGCACTTACATCTTCCTATCCGGGTGTTTGCAGCAATCCGGGGTGGGTTGGCCTGCATGTCGTCAGATCCGTGCGGAGCTTGCCCGCCACAGCCGTTCCTGAAGAAAATGGAACCTTTTTCCGTCGCTGCGGAATCACGCTACACTCTTTCATCCCCCTTGGAGACGACTTCTCGATGAACAGCCTGAAGGCTATGCAGATGGCGAGCGCGATCGGAAGGAGTATTTCGGCAGGGAGCGTCCGCCGTCCATGCGACGGGCGGCATCGGCCATCGGCGGGAACTCGTGCTCTCGCCCTGATTGCGCTGATGCTGGTTGGCGTCTGGAGTCTGCAGGGCTGCGGCGGAGGTAGCGGCGGCGGCAAGACCACCGTGACGTCGGTGACGATCACCCCCACAACGATCACGGTCCCGTTGAATACCACCACTCAGTTTACCGCTGTCGTGAAACTCTCCGACTCGTCAACTTCGACGACCACCACCGTCACGTGGGAAGTAAACGGTATCGCGAACGGAAACCTGGCGACCGTGGGCTCGATTGTGCCCTCGACCGACAATCAGTTGTTGGGTGTGTACACGGCGCCGGGGTCGGTGCCCACCACCGCCACTCCTGGAGTCACGCAGGTGGGTCAAGTGAGTATCACCGCCGTGGCTACGCAGACCACCACCAGCACGACTACGACGTCTCCCACAGTTACGTCCAACACCGCCATCGTCACCGTAGGGGCCGGCTCGGGTCTCACCGTGACTCCGACCTCGGTAACGGTTCCGGCGGGTGGCGTTCATCAGTTTTCCGCGTTGCTGAACGGCTTGACGGACAGTAATGCGACTTGGACAGTGACGCCGTCAACCGACACAGCGATTTATGGTTCGATTGATTCCAGCGGCGTCTACACGGCGCCGCTGAGTCCTCCGCCGGGCGGCACGATCACCGTCACGGCCACGGACCCTGCCGCCACCGCTCCGGCGACCTCCACCGTGACGATTGTTTATTCCGATCATTCTCTTAACGGACCCTACGCGTTTTCCTACACAGGGAATGACCAGTCTGGTTTCTTGGCTGTGGCGGGAAGTTTTGTCGCGGACGGCAATGGCAAGATTCTCAGCGGCGTCGAAGACGTGGACAGCTTCCTGACGGGAGTCGCGACCCAGGTTTCCCTCAGTGGCACTTACGTGGTGGGGCCCGATGGGCGCGTCAACGCGAAGATCAGCACCGGGCAGGGGCCCGACACGTGGCAATTTGCGCTGACGACCAGCCAGCACGGTCAGATGACTCTGTTCGACGCGAATACCGCTGGCGGCGGAACGATTGACCAGCAGAGTTTGGATGCCCTTTCGAATGCGGCATCCGTGATCACCGGTCCCTACGTCTTCAGCGCATTGGGCGCCGACAGCGCTTTCAATGCATTGGGAATGGCGGGGAAGTTCACCGCGGATGGTTCCGGGGGAATTGCGCAGACGAATACGATTCTCGATGTCAACGATAACGGTATCTCTGGCGGTGTCGTGACGACAAGTGATACGTCTCTCCACGGCACGTATCTGTTCGATCCGGTTTTTCGGGGAACCGGGCGCGGGACTCTTACGCTTACGAGCACAACGACCGGTTCGCGTGAGTACGCGTTTTATGCCGTGGATGCCCCGGCGAATCCGAACGGCCCTGATTTTGTCACGCGGCTACATCTGATCGAGATCGATAGGAAAGCGTACGTCGCGGGAGACATGTTCAGCGCGCCGGCGGGACCTTCGGCGCTGACAGCCGGCAATTACGTTTTCACCGGCGGTGGGAACACCATGGTGCCCGTAAGCGGGAAGCCTTCGGTCCTCGGGGCATACGCGGCAGGGGGCGTTTTCACTTCGAGTGGAAGCGGCGGAATTTCCGGTGGAGTTTTCGACGGCAATAGCGGCGGCACGTACAATGCCGGTCCGACGATCAATTCATGTTCCTCGTACACCACGGACGCGACCACGGGCCGAATCGATCTCAAGATGTTTACCGGCACAGGCGCTTGCCCGGCGTTGCCCAATTCCAGCACCAGCGAATTCGCGGTCTACCAGACATCGCAAGGAACGGCTTTGATGCTCGAAATCGATTCCAACGCGCTGTCTACAGGCACGGCCTACCAGCAGTGTGTGCCGCCAGCGGCAGCGTGTTCCGCAACCGTCTCGCTGCCGGGCGGAAGTTTCGCGATCGGATTAACCGGCCAGGGCATATTCCACGATGACGCCTCTTTGTACCAACCGGATGCATCCGGGCAAGTCACGCTGAGCACAACGGCGATCACCCGCGGAAATCTCGACATCAACATTTTCAGCGCGGTTTCGCTTGCGGATCCGATTACCGCCACGGGCAGTTCGGTCGGTGCGGCTGCCGCAAATGGCCGCGGCACCGCGACGCTGGCCACGTCGAATCCGGCATCGACCTTCAAACTTATTTATTATCTGATCGACGACAATACGGCGCTGCTGTTCGATCAGGACGCGACTCCGATAGCGACCGGCATCCTCGCGCGGCAGTTCTGATAAGCAGGCCAGGTTGGCGCCAGATCCGACCGCCGCCGACGCTTTCGGAGACGCATCTCAGCCGACCTTCGCTGCGAGATTTTCTGCTTGCGCAGGACCTGTGACGGGCGTATGAGTGGCTTTGTGGGAGCCAATGCACGGGGAGGCACGACTCCGCCGGGCATTTTTCCTCGACTCCGTTGGTCACATCGCTCCTGCGACGCGAACCGTTGGCGGGGCTTTCAGCTCCGCTGCGGCCTAGCGAGTGAACAAGGCGGGGAGCTGCCAGGCTCCCCGTCTTGCCTTTACAGTGACGCTATTCCGCTGGAGTTCTCTTCACAGAGGTCGTTGCGTTGGAGCGGTGCGCCTTCCAGGCGTGATATGCCGCGGGCATCAACGAGACTACGATTACCACGCCGATGATGTAGTGAATGCGCTTGTCAACGTTCGGGACCGTTCGCCCAAGCGTATATCCCACCAGCACCATGCTCCATACCCAGAGGAATCCGCCGACAATGTCGTATGCCAGATAGCGCGCGTAGCTCATTTTCGCCGCTCCGGCGACCGGCGGACAGAACGTTCGGATGATTGGAATGAACCGCGCAATGACGATCGTCTTTCCGCCGAACTTCTCGTAGAACTCGTGCGCACGCTCGAGGTGCTTCTTCTTGAAGAACCGAGAGTCTTCGCGCCGATAAAGGTTCGCGCCTGCTTTCCAGCCGATCAGGTAGCCCAACTGGTCGCCCGCAATCGAACATAAGGTCACCAGCGAAAGCAGCGAGGCCAGCTTCATGTGTCCCGCCCCTGCAAACACGCCCGCTGTCACCAGCAGGGAATCGCCGGGCAGAAAGAACCCCACGAACATTCCCGTTTCGATGAAAACGATCACGCAAACCAGGAGCGTTCCGCCCCATTCGATGAGCCCGCGGACGTCGTATAATTGCGACAGCAAATGACGAAGGATTTCGATCATGAGCTTGAATTCTCGTCCTAGTGGTTCGACTGTCCGCCCCTAACTCCAGCATTTACAACAACGAAAACGCCATCTGCCTCTCCATCGGCCGACCCGCTTCGTTATAGTACTTCGATCCTACCATTCTTAGCCCCCTGTACCATTGGTCAGGTTGTCCCCCCGTTCGAGAATCCAATTGTTCGAGGCACACAACCTGAGGAGGCCACGACGATGCAAGGTGGATTCGAAGTCTGGATGGGGCAGCCGGTGATTCTTCGAGTGGTTGCAGGAACTCTTCGCGTACCGCTCCGTGGGCGGTTGCTGTCCGAGACGACCGAAGTCGTCCGATTGCGCATCGCCGACAGCTGGGATGTAGACATTTTCAAGACCATGGTGGTTGGCGTCGAGCACGACAACCCCGTTTACGTTCTCAACTAGAGGAATGTCGTGAGCGCACTCACCGGCAACGATTGGAACGCGGATCGCGGCGATACAGTCGCCGAGATGGCTCGCACTGGCGGATTCGAGGGCATCTCGATCGCAGAGAAAGCGGCGGCGATTCGCGACACGCTCATCGTACTTAGTTTGCAATTGGTGTTCCGGCTGACGATGTTCCTGCGGCACCTGAACTACTAGCGCCATTCGCGGGAAGTCAGCCCGAGAAAAGTTTGTCGGCCCAGTTGTCCCTCTCAGTGCCCCGACCCCCGGATCTGCTCCCCTCAGATCCGGGGTTTTTCTTTTGGGTATCCGTAATTTCCGTTCCGCATTCTCTTTGACTCTTGCGGCATCCTCGAACACACTAGGCCGCGCTCTGCGCGGAGAATGAAACTAGCACTCACCGATTGGGTTGTCGTCGCGTCCTATCTTTTGTTCACGCTCATCCAGGGTCTCTATTTTCGGCGCCGCTCGAGCGGCAGCACCGCGGATTACTTCGTTTCCGGGCGGAGCGCCCCCTGGTGGCTGATCGGCACGTCCATGGTCGCCACCACCTTCGCGGCCGACACTCCTCTTGTCGTCACCGGCCTCGTCTACCGCAACGGCATCGCCGGGAACTGGATTTGGTGGAGCATGCTGCCCGCGGGCATGATGACGGTCTTTCTGTTCGCACGATTATGGGTGCGCGCCGGTCTCCTGACGGACGTCGAATTCGCGGAGATGCGCTATGCCGGCAAACCGGGCGCTTTTCTTCGCGGATTTCGCGCGCTCTACCTTGGCCTCCTGGTTAACTGCGTAATCCTCGGCTGGGTGACGAAAGCGATGACCACGATCGCCTCCGTTGTTCTCGGCATCAGCGATCGCGCGGCGCTGGCCCTGTGCGTTTTGTTCCTGGTCCCATTCACGGGAATCTATGTCGCGCTGGGAGGTCTCTGGGGAGTTCTCTGGACCGATCTGTTTCAGTTTGTTCTCAAAATGGGCGTCGTCATCGCGGTGGCGTGGTATGGCGTGTCCGCCGCCGGTGGAATGCACGCGCTTCTCGCGAAACTTGACGCTCTTCACGCAGCGGCCGGACCGAACTCGTCCAACGTCACTTCATTTTTCCCGGATTTCTCGCGCGGGTTCGCGAGCGAATCTCTGTGGACCATTCCGGTCATCACGTTTTGCGTCTATCTCGGCGTGCAGTGGTGGGCGTTCTGGTATCCGGGATCGGAGCCGGGGGGCGGGGGATACGTCGCGCAGCGAATCCTCAGCGCGCGCAACGAGCGCGATGGATTGCTTTCCGTTCTCTGGTTCAACTTCGCGCACTACGCGCTGCGCACCTGGCCATGGATCCTGGCGGCGATGGCGGTGGTGGTTCTTTATCCGCAGCTCGCGCATCCTGAAGCGGGTTACATCCTGCTTGCCGTGGAACATTTGCCTCGCGCCGCACGCGGGCTCCTCGTCGCCGGATTTCTCGCGGCCTTCATGTCCACAATCGCCACGCACCTCAATTGGGGAAGCTCGTATCTGGTCTCGGATTTCTACCGGCGATTCGTGCAACGTGCCGCGCCCGAGCGCCACTACGTCGTGGTTTCGCGCTGGGTGACGGTCCTGCTCGTCGTGCTCGCCGCGTGCGTCTCCTGGGAGCTCGCCACGATCCGTTCCGGCTGGGAAGTGCTCCTCGAGGTCGGCGCAGGAACCGGCAGCGTATATCTGCTGCGCTGGTATTGGTGGCGCGTGAATGCCTGGAGTGAAATCGCCGCGATGACCACGGCTCTCATCGTTTCCCTATCGATTCGTTGGGTGGCTCCTTTTCACGGCTCCGAACCCGCCGTCTTCGCGAAGCAGACGCTGGTCACTACGTTGACCACGACGGCCGCGTGGGTGCTCGTCACATTGCTGACGCCCGCTGAACCTCGCGACACGCTCGTGCGGTTCTACCGGCGCGTCCGCCCGGACGTGTTAGGGTGGGGACCCATCGCTCAAATCGTCCCCGAAGTGGTGCCGGTTCACGACCTTGGGCGCAATCTTCGGGACTGGATTGTGGGCTGCGCCATGGTATATTGCGCACTGTTCGGCGTGGGAAAGATTTGCTTGCTTTCGGGTCGGTTTGGAGTTCTGCTTCTCGGCAGTTCTTTGGGTTGCGCAGCGTACCTTTACCGTGGCCTCTCTCGCATCCCGCCAACGGCGGGCTCACAACCCAGTGTCGGACGTAGGTATTAGATGAGCATTCCCGTCAACGCCACAGGACGGCCGCCGGATGTTATCGGCTAATGTAGGAATCGCTTGAGCCGGGGTCGAACGAGGCGCTCGTCGCTGACTCGCTTGAGAAGGGCACTCGTACGTAGCAAGGGTTCTTCAGATTCAAATAAGGGGCCAAATTCAACCGATCGGGATGAAAATGCACTCGATCTGCGTTTATGAGTTTGATGCCCTCCGCACGGGCGGATGCCCGAGGAGCTGCATTCATGAGAATCGCCGGAGTCGCTAGCGCTTTTCCCAAGTATTACCACAAACAGGAAGTTCTCGTCGGCGCACTCAAGGCCTATTGGAAGGATCGTCTGGTTCAGCCGGGAATTCTCGACCGCCTGGACGAGAGCATGAAGGTGGATGGGCGGTTCACCGTGCGCCCGCTCGATTTTTACCACAATCAAATGCAGACGTGGGGCGAGGCCAACAACGTATGGATCGAGATGGGGCTGGAGCTGGGCGAGAAAGCGCTGTGCCACGCGCTGGTCGGCGCTGGAGTCGAGCCGCGGGACCTGGGCGCGATTTTCGTTACATCGGTGACTGGAATAGCGGCACCGTCGCTGGACGCGCGGCTCATCAATCGTATGGGCCTGTCGCCGAATATCAGGCGCATCCCGATCTTCGGGCTTGGCTGTGTGGCCGGCGCCGCGGGAATTTCCCGGGCCGCCGACTATGTTCGCGCCTATCCGGATCAATCGGCCGCGCTGTTGTCCGTCGAGCTATGTTCTCTCACGCTCCAGCGGGACGACATTTCGATGGCGCACCTGATCTCGGCGATGCTCTTTGGCGACGGCGCCGCCGCGACCATCGTAGTTGGAGATGAAGTGGAATCGGACGGGCCGGAAATCCTGGCCACCAAGTCCGTCTTCTACCCGAATACCGAGCGCGTGATGGGCTGGGACATCTCCGAGAAGGGTTTTCACATCGTACTGTCACCGGAAGTTCCGGATACGGTGGTGAAGCATCTGGGCCAGGATGTGGACGAGTTTCTCGCGGAGCAGGGTTACCGTCGCAGCGATATCCAGAGCTGGATCATGCACACCGGCGGCCCGAAGGTGCTCGAAGCCACCGCTACGGCGCTGGACCTTACGGAAAAGGATCTGGAGGCGTCGTGGGAATGTTTACGCA
The DNA here is from genome assembly GCA_963752925.1 of uncultured Acidobacteriota bacterium. Classification (GTDB taxonomy): domain Bacteria; phylum Acidobacteriota; class Terriglobia; order Acidiferrales; family UBA7541; genus Palsa-295. The sequence goes on from CAVVZY010000011.1 coordinate 306,409, forward strand.
AGGTGGGCAATATTTCATCCACGTCCGTCCTCCTCGTTCTCGAGGATGTTTACCGGCATCGGCGTCCGAAGCCTGGATCGCTGAGTATTCTCGCCGCCATGGGCCCCGGATTCTGCTCGGAGATGCTTCTCTTGCGCTGGTAAGGGCATCGGAAAAAGACGCGCTGGCTGAATACACACTTTTGGATTTCGTGCCGGAGCCGTTTCGTGCAGCCTGATATTTTGGTTGTGGGGGGCGGGCCGGCAGGCCTGGCAGCTGCCATTGCGTGCGCCCAAAAAGGCTTCCGCGTTACCGTCGTCGACTCCAGAAAGCCTCCCATAAACAAGCCCTGCGGTGAAGGACTGCTGCCGCAGGCCGTCGACGCTCTGCGCACTCTTGGCGTCCATCTTCACTCCAGCCTTGGCCATCCGTTTGAAGGCTTTCGTTTTGTCGACGACTCCCATTCCGTCACTGCATCGATAGCGCAAGGCCAAGCCCTCGGCCTGCGGCGCACGGTTCTCCACCAGTTGCTCATCGATCGTGCCGAAGCATGCGGCGTCGAATTACTCTGGGGGGCGCACGTTTCAAGCCTGGAATCTCGCGGCGCGGGAATTGACGGCCGATTCTTACCGTTTCGATATCTGATTGGAGCCGATGGACAAAACTCCTCGGTCCGCGCCTTCGCGCATCTGGGATCGCGTTGGACGATTGAACGCCGCTTCGGGTTTCGCCGTCACTATTCCGTCGCGCCCTGGACGAATCTCGTGGAGGTTCATTGGGCCCGGCGATCGCAAATGGTCGTGACTCCCACCGGCAAAGACGAAATCTGTGTCTCCTTGTTTGTGGACGAGCCAAAAATGCGCATAGAGCCGGCGCTCGGTCTGTTTCCGGAGGTTGCCGCGCGTCTGCGCGGCGCCGCGCCCACATCCACAGAGGCCGGTTCGGTGCTCGCGTTCCGGAGCGCGCGACGAGTTGTTCGCAGAAATATTGCGCTGGTGGGTGATGCAGGCTGCACGGTCGATGCCGTTTCGGGACAAGGTGTGAGTCTCGCGCTTCAGCAGGCCGATCTTCTCGCCGGCGCACTTGCCGCGGGAAATCTTGCTGCCTATCAAACCGCGCACAATCACCTGACTCTTGCCGCGATGCGCATGACGCGGTTGCTGCTTGTTATGAACTCGAGCGTCTGGCTGCGCCGCAAAGTCCTCCGGCTCTTCTCCGTGCGGCCGAGCGTTTTCGCTGAAATGATCTCGGTTCACACCCAGAAGTCGGCCGAATCACTGAAAGCGCCCGAAATCGTAAATCTCGCTTGGCGGGTTCTACGGGCGTGAGCCAATCCAGAAAACTCGGTGCGAGCTTCTCTCGTCGGAAGTGGGAGTATTTGATTTTTTGTGCTTCAACGATTTTGGTTGCCACCGCGTCTCCGCTACGCGCCCAGCAACTGGTCGTCACAGTCGACCCCGCCGCCACGAAAATTGAATTCACGCTGGCAGCCACGATGCATACGGTTCACGGGACGTTTAAATTGAAGAATGGGGAGATTCACTGGGACCCCGCGACGGGGCATGTCAGCGGCGCTATCGTGATTGATGCGACCAGCGGAAACACCGACAACACTTCGCGCGACAAGAACATGCACGCGCAAATTCTCGAAAGCGCCAAATTTCCGGAGATTGTTTTCACCCCGGCGCAAATCAAGGGCGCGATTCCAAAAGCAGGATCCTCTCAGGTCGAGGTGTCCGGCGTCATCCGCCTCCACGGCCAGGACGAGCCGGTCACGCTCACGTTTTCAGTGCAGCCGGGCGCGGGCGGGGCTTTGCAGGCTTCCACGCAGTTTGCCGTCCCCTACGTGAAATGGGGACTCAAGAATCCGAGCACGTTTCTCCTCCACGTCAGCGACACGGTGAACGTCGAGATCCACGCCTCCGCGCGAATCTCTCCTGCACAGTAGGCTCTTCGTAGCACCAGCACCCTGCTGGCGTTGTTCGGCAGTAAGGATCAACGCGAAATCGCCCGCACCACACGCGCGGCACCGCTGGGTGGAAGCGCGGGGTTTCAACCCCGCGAAAAATGCGGCAGCCTGAAACGGGGTTTAGCCCTGGGACTCTCTTCGCATTGCCGCCACAAGGCGCGCCCTGCACGCCGTTCATGTTTCGCTGATTCTTCTACAGAGGCTGATCGGGTCGCGAAATCGTGCGCCACATGTGAGCGACCGGGCTGCCGTCATTCCCCAATCCCTCTTTCGGCTGCTTGAAATGGCGCCCGACGATGTCGAGGAACGGCTCGATTGTCACCACCACATTCGGATCAAACGCATACAAGTCGTTCACCGCGACCATGCGCGGCTCCATGTACCACTTGTGTTTGCGGACCATCTGGTAGGTCGCTTCGATATACGGCGGCGGGACGTAATCCGCGCCGAACAATTCCCGGTAGAGATCGGGGTATTCGTAGCCTACCGAGGGATCGGCGTAGTATCGCAGCGCCTGGTGATAGCGAATCGCGAACGCGACTTTCTCCGAGACGTAAGGCTCGAATAGTTGCGCGCCCCACCATCCATGATCCGTGCGCATGATTTCCTGCACCACGTCGTGAAGCAGGCACGCGAGGACGATCTCTTCCGACATGCCGTTCTTCATCGCCAGGTTCGCGCTCTGCAACACGTGATTGGCGGTGTCGGTAAATCGCAGCCTGAAGTAATCCTGCAGCGTGGGATTGGCCGGCATGGGCGGAAGTCTTTTCACATTGCCGTCGCCGCGCGGCACGATCAAAAAGCCCGCCCCCGCGCGATACGGGCGCGTTTCGATCTGCGCCTCGACTTCCGCCGCGGTCGGATATTTTTTTGCAGTCACCGCTGAGTTCAATTCAGACATCATGCGATTCTCAAGCGCGTCGGCGCGCGCCTCGGCGTCCATGCGCTTCACGCCGTCTGCGCCTCCCAGGCTGTCGAGAAACGCCTTGCGATCAATCTCCATGTCCCCATCCTAGCCGCAACTCCCGCCCCTTGCAAAGAAAGCCATTCCGCTTCCTCTCCCATCGCGAAACCGGTCTGGGACTGTATGCGTTTTGGTCAAGCAGCCGTCAATAAGAGATTTCGCGTCTCAGCAGCGAGGTTACAGTTGGGACAAGCGGCAGGTGGCCGCAGGAGGAACAACACATGAAGTCCTCGAAGCGATGGCTCAACCTACCGGTCGCGGCGATTCTGCTCATACTTGGAGCCGCTGTTTTTGGTGCAAATGCGGCGGGCCAAAATGATGATGGCTGGCAGATCGTGCGAGCCGACTACGGTTATAAGGATCAGCGCATGGATGTCACCAATCTTCTGTTGGACCTGCTGTCGCGCGGTGGCGTGAACGGCCGCATCGCGGTGAACAACCAGACCATGGGGGGCGACCCGGCGCAGGGCAAGGATAAGTCGCTGCACATCTTCGCGAGAAACGGGAGAAATCAGGAGCATGAATTCGACTACCGCGAAGGCGGTTTCGTTGACGCAAGCGTGTTCGTAGTCCCGAGAAATGACTGGGACGACCGCGGCAGAAACGACGGCAGGAGCGACCGCGGTAACGACCGCGACGACTGGAGAGGTCTCTCGATCATTCGGGGTTATTACGGCGTGCAGGGCAGAATGGCCAACGTGACCGAGCTTCTGCGCAGCAACGCGCGCGGACGCGGGTTTACGGCGAACGTAAACAATGGCTCGATGGGTGGAGACCCAGCGCCGGGCGCGGACAAGGTCCTGATTGTGGTCTACAGGTTCGATGGCCAGGAGACAGCCACCGCCGTGCGCGAAGGCAATATCCTCTCGATTCCCTAAGAGCCGAGGACCGGTCTATTCGACCACAGTTCTTCACACGATCGGAAACGATCTTCCGGTCGCGTTGAACGCGGCCATATTCCACAGGAGGAAGACATGAAAGTGGGAGCGCGCAACCGCATCGTCGGCAAAGTGACGCAGATCAAGAAGGGCAGCGTGATGTGCCTGGTGAAGCTCAATATTCCCGCATCATCCGCGATGGCCTCGGTGATGACGCTCGAATCACTGAAGGAACTCGGAATCAAGAAAGGCGACAAGGTCGAGGTCGTCGTCAAGGCGGTGAACGTGCTCTTGATGAAGAGCTAGGCCTTTTCGTCCGTTACCAGCAATTCCTTGGCGCGCTGCGCGGCTTTCACCACCGCCTTGATTAGCGTGACGCGCAATCCGCCCTCCTCGAGTTCGAGAATGCCGTCAATCGTGCAGCCCGCGGGAGTCGTCACCGTATCTTTCAGCAGCGCCGGATGGTGCCCGGTCTCGATGACCATTTTCGCCGCGCCCAGCGTCATCTGTGCGGCAAGCAGCGTCGCGAGTTCCCTCGATAGCCCCACTTTCACGCCGCCCTCTGCCAGCGATTCCAGAATGATGTAGATAAACGCCGGCCCGCTCGCCGACAATCCTGTCACCGCGTCCATGTGTTTTTCGTCCACGACCACGGTTCTGCCTACCGCGTCGAAAAGTTTTCGCGCCGTTTCCACGTCCTTTGGCCCTGCGAATTTCCCGGTTGCGATCGCCGTAATCCCCGCGCCGACCACCGACGGCGTGTTCGGCATGGCGCGAATCACGGGAACTTTCCCGCGCAGCCGCCTCTCGATGTAGTCGGTCGGCACCGACGCCGCAATTGAAATCACCAGCTTCTTATCGTTCAGCTCCCCGCGAATTTCGTCCACCACCTGGCCCACGGTCTGCGGCTTCACGCACAGAAAAATTACGTCCGCCTTTTTCGCCGCCGCGCGATTGTTATTGCTCAGGGTCACAGGCAGCTTGGAGGCGTTCTTGCGCTCGGCTGCGGCATGCTGCACGGTCGCGAAAATGTTTTGGGGCGCGACGAGCCCCTGCTTCACGAACGCCTCAATCAAGATGCCGCCCATTTTCCCCGCGCCCAGCACGGCCAGCCGCATTTGGGTTCCCGAGTGTGCCATTTGATTTGTTCCCCTTTCGCGCTTTTGAATCGGGCTACTTCGTTGGGAAGATTTCCGCATTCCATCGGCCTGCTGCTCGCGCCCGCGCGGGCGCACCGGGGGTTAACCCCGAGGGTGATGCGGACGCGGCTTGCACGGTCGTCGTGTGAACGGAAGCATGCTGAGTGGCATCATACAAGAGGACGCGGCGGGCTGGAAAGCATTCCCTCAGCTTTTGGAACTATCGCGTGCCGTGAAAGGAATCATCACCGTGCGGAGGGCGCGCCAAACAAAGCCGCGCGAATCGGAACCTTGCACATGCCACTTCGCAGGAGGTCCTCAATGACCACGGCAGCGCTCAATAACGAGAAGCCGAAAAATCTAGGAGAGTTGTTCTTGTGGTGGATCATCCTCACCATTTTCGCGGCGGCCGCGCTTCTGCTTCCGGCAAGCCGCGCCCGCGCTCAGGGCGCGTCAGCAGGACCGCTTCCCGCAGCTGCACCTTCTGACCAGCCTCCGCCATCGCCGCGAGCCGCGGCGCCCGCTGAGATCGGCGGCAAGCCCAACCTTTCCGGCACCTGGGCGCTGAACAAGGACGAGAGCGACGATCCTCGCGAGACGATGCAGCAGTCCGGCAACTCCGGAGGCCAAGGTGGGCAAGGTGGCGGAGGTGGACGTGTTCACGTTGGCATGGGTGGCGGCATGGGTGGTGGCGGAGGAATGGGCGGTGGCGGCGGCTGGGGTGGCAGGGGAGGCGGTGGTCAAGGCGCAGGCGGCGGCAGGCGCGGCGGCCAAGAAGGCTCGGGCAACGCCATGAACGATCTCTCGCAGATCACCATCGAGCAGACCGCTTCGTCCGCGAAAGTGACAGGCGAATCCGGCCGCGTGCTCGCGCTCTATTCAGCTACCGATTCCTCGCACGCAAATCCATCCACCGGATCGTCGTCGAACCCGTCGAACAGCTCCTCGACAGCTCCTGCCGGTAGCGGATCGAGTGGATCGAGCGCGCACACCAACAGCGACAGCGCGAGCGCTCCTCCCGCGGCGCAGTGGCAAGGCACCCAGCTCGTTGCGGTTACGCCGGGCAGGCGCGAAGGCAGCAGCACCACGCGCACGTATGAGTTGTCTCCTGACAGGAAGCAGCTTTTCGTGACGACGAAAATGGAGAGTCCGCGGCTCAAGAAGCCGGTGACCTTCCGTCTCGTTTACGATCCCGCGCCGTCGGGCGGGTAACCTGCGCGTGCGTGACACCGTCGAAGAGAATTATTACAGTCGCGTGCGGATTCCGTAAGCTGAGAGAACGGTGTTGCGCTACCTGATCTGCCCGAAAATTATCCGCCTGACGATCGCGTGGCTCTCCGCGCTCTTTCTCGCAATTCCCGCGGCTGTTTCCGCGCCGGCGCCACAGACGCAACCGCAGGCCTCCGCTGAAGCATCCGCTCAGGCTTCCGTGCCCGCCGCCACGGCAGCCGGGTCCGTGCACACCGCCGATGGCTCTCCGGTTCCGGGAGCCACGCTGCGCCTCGTGAATACCGACACCAGGAAAGTTTTCGTCAGCTGGACCGACGAGTCCGGCAGGTTCGAATTTCCCGCTCTCCCGGCGGGTCACTACAGGGTCGAAGCATCCCAGCTTGGATTCGTGCCCGCGTCTCTCGATCTGCAGTTCGGCGGAGGTCCGGCGCCGCCACCGCTTCAACTGGTGCTCCGTGTGGCCACTCTCGCCGAGCTCGCCGCGCCACCGGAATCTTCCGCGCCTTCCCGACCAGCGGGCCGCCGTTTTGGCCCCGGCGCCGTTCCTGGTTCGGGTCAGGGCTCCGGTCAAGGTCCCGGTGTGCCTCCGGGAGGCGGCCAGCCCAGCGCCACGAATGCGCCAGGGCCGGCAGCGCCGGGCAGCCGCGGCAGAAATGGCGGACGCGGACAGCAGCTTCCTCCTGGTCTTCTGAACGCAGTTCGTGAAGGCCTGGCGACAGGCGGATTTCAGCAGACCGATCTGACGGGCGAGGCAGCGAGCGGACAAGGCGAGGAAGCCTCGGTAGGGCCAAATGCGGGGGCGCAGCCGAGTCTTGCAGCTTCATCCGGCGGTGGCTCCTCCTCCGATTCGTTCTTGCTGCAAGGCACGGTCGGCCAGGGCCTTTCGGCAGGTGGTTTCGGCGGGCCAGGCGGATTTGCCGGTTTGGCACAATCTGCGGGCGGATTCGGCCCAGGCGGCCCAGGCGGGCAAGGTCCGGGAGGTCCCGGCGGTGGTGTTGGTGGATTCGGCCAGCAGGGAGGGGTATTCGGCGGCGGAGGCGGATTCGGTGGATCGGTGGTGGCCGCGGCGCCCTCAACGGCGCAGCCGTAGGCAGATTGCTTCGCCAGCAAGTCAATCGCGTCCGATTCACGGTATTCGACCGCTACACGAACTCCGCGTTCGACGCGAAACCGTTTTCGATCACCGGAGCGAATTCTCCCAAGATCGACAGCTACGACGAACGCGTGGGCGGTACCGTCGGCGGCCCGCTGAATATTCCGCATATCTACAACGGCAGCGACAAGACATATTTCTTCGTCAACTATCAGCACGATACCGCCAAGAATCCGGTCAACACATTTTCCACGGTGCCAACGATCGCTGAGCGGGGCGGCCTGTTCTGCGGCCCGACGATTTTCGAGGCGTTTACGACCACTCCGTTTCCCTCCGCCGGTGCCGGCTGCCAGCAAATCCCCACGAGCGAGTTCGCAAACAACGCCGCCGTGCAGGGGCTGCTCGCCTTCATTCCCCCGCCAAACTTGCCGAGCGCCACGGGACAGAACTATCTCCTGCAATCCACCACGCCGCTCAATAGCGACATCTTTAGCACGCGCGTCCTGCACACCATCAACGCGAAATTCAACGTGAACGGCGGCTACAGCTTCAATTCGCAGCGCTCCCGCACGCTCAGCAACTTCGCGGACATCGGCGGCCGCCAGTCCACGCGCAGCCAGAGTGTGGACCTCGGGCTGTCTCACAATTGGTCGCCGCGCCTGGTCGAGAGTCTGCACCTGAATTGGAACCGCAATCGCATCGAGCTGCTCAGCGACAATTCATTCGGCACGGACATCGCGGGAATTCTCGGCATCACCGGCGTGTCCCTCTCGCCGATTGATTTCGGCATCCCGCAAATCGGCTTCACGAATTTCTCCGGCCTCAATGATCCCGTTCCGTCGCTGGTCCGCAATCAGACCCTGCGAGTTTCCGACAGCTCTCACTTGGACGCACGTGAAGCACAGCATGACGTTCGGCGGCGAGCTGCGCCGCATTCAATTGAATACCCAGTCCAATCCCAATCCGCGCGGCGGCTTCGTTTTCACGGGTCTTGCCACCGGCAACGATTTTGCAGATCTTCTGCTCGGCCTTCCGTTCAATACCACGGAACAATTCGGCAACCCGAACCTCTACCTCCGCAGTTGGGGCGTGTCCGCCTTCGCGCAGGACGATTGGCGGGTCAGCAAAACCTTTACGTTTCAATATGGCCTGCGCTACGAAGCGGTTACTCCGCCGGTCGAGCTGAACGACAATCTTGTGAATCTGGATATTTCGAACCTCGCTGATATCGCTCGCGTCGCGCACGGCCAGACCAATCTCTCGGCTCCGGGCCTCCCGCGCGCTCTGGTTCACGGAAATTATGGGAATCTCGAGCCGCGCGTCGGCCTCGCCTGGCAACCGAAGTTCATCAAGCCCAAGACCGTCGTCCGCGCCGGCTATTCCATCTTCTACAACGAGGCGATCTACAACACGCTCGCGCGCGAGCTTGCCTATCAATCGCCGGTCGCTACCGTTCAGACTTTGACCACCACTTCGACCGCGCCTCTAACTTTCCAGAACGGATTTCAGAACGAGCAGGGCAGCGGCTTCATCTCGAATACCCAGGCGGCCGATCCCTTCTATAAGAACGGCTATGCTCAGATCTGGAACCTCGGCACGGAGACCACCCTGTCGCCCAGTTGGATTTTGGATCTAACCTACACCGGCACGAAGGGAACCGATCTCGATATCCTGCGCGCGCCCAATCGCGCCCCGCTCGGCACGCCTTCGGACGAAATTCAGGCGAATCGCATCGACAAAAACGCCACCGGTTTCACCTTCGATCAGTCCGGCGCCAACTCCATCTACAACGCGCTCCAGGTGCGCGTGGTCCATCGCCTCACTCACGGAGTGATGTTGCAGGGAATTTACACGTATGGGAAATCGCTCGACGACGCCAGCTCCATCGGCGGCGGATCGGCCACCGTCGAGCAGCAGGACGGCAATCTGCACGGCGAGTATGGGCTGTCCACGTTCGACGTGCGCCACCAATTCCGCGCCGTTTCGATGTGGGAGCTTCCCTTTGGCCAGAGGAGCCGCTGGGCCAATCGCGGTTGGAAAGAGCGCGCGTTCGGCGATTGGCGTCTGCAAAATATTTTCACATGGCAGACGGGCACGCCTTTCACCGTCCTGCTGGGTGGCGTCGCATCCGACAACGGTACCGGCGCCAATTTCTCACTGCGCCCCAATATCACCGGCAATCCGAACACGGGAATTTGTGGCGGCTCCCCGGCGGCCTACTTCAATGCCGGCGTTTTCGATTTGCCAACGGACGCAAACGGAAATTTGGCCTATGGCGACGAGCCGCGCGGCGCCGTCGAAGGCCCGTGCAGTTTCAATTGGAATATGTCCTTGGCAAAGACGTTTCGGTTTGGACCGGATCGGCGCCACACGCTGAACCTGAGTTGGCAGATCCAGAATCTCACCAACACCGCGAACTTCAACGGCATCGGCACCGTCCTTCCTTGCTTCGGGGCCACGGGAACCGGGCCGGGGACCGGCAACGCCGCCGGAATTGTTTGTGGCGCCGCCAGCGGAACAGGCTCCGGATTTTCTCTTTTTGGCCGCGTGACCAGCGCAGCCTCGATGCGCACCATGGCCATGCAGGCCCGCTTTAACTTCTAGCGCCCTGGGATCGCCGATCTCCAGATTGGCGTCTTTGCTCGAACCCTTGGCAAGCCGCGCGATTCTGCACGGCAACGGCGGTGAGTCTGCTTCTGTAGGGGCACGATATATCGTGCCGGGCGTAAATGCTTGGCGACGGCGCGCCAGTTCGACGCCGCCATTGAGCCGCGGAGCGGCGGCCGTAATTGGCCCGGCACGAAGCGCAGCGCAGTACCGGGAAGAACGAAAAGCGAAAAGCCCCGGCAGTCCCGGAGGGACGATTGACTGAAGCCGCGAAGAATTCTTTACATCAACAAGGTCCTTGCGCTCGGAAACGCGAGGACTAACATAGATAGGATGGAAAAGTTGTCGCAAAACTCGGAGCATTCGCAGGCGCCGCGGCCGAAATCGCCCCGGAGCATGTGGAGACTCTCGTCTACACAGCCTGCGGGAAAAGCGCGCATTCTAGGGGGTCGGAGCTTTAGCTCCGACATAAAGACCTGGTGTTCAACGCGCTTTAGCGTCTGGGGACACTCTTCACTGCCGTTTTTCGCGGACTCTATCGACGCGTCCGCGTTTGCAGGCCGCTTTTCGATTTCTAATCGAGAAATCCAATTATTAGAATCCCTCGAAAACCCTTGTAAACAGGGCGCTCGACACGGTTCTAATCGAGAAAAAATCAAGGGGGGTGTTTTTCTTCGCGCGAAGGCCATTTTGGCGATTGGGGGCCTCTTTTTCGCTCCCGTTTCTGCGTCCGCGCAGAAGCAACCGTCTCCGGCGCCAGCCCAGCAACGGACTCCACCAACGAATACCACGTTCGTTCTCCGCGCGCAGTCCAATGTTGTGCGCCTCGATGTCGAGGTCACCGACGGTTCCAGGAAGCCGATCAAGGGATTGCGCGCCGATCAATTCGAGGTCACCGACGACGGCAAGCAGCAGAAGATTTCCAGCTTCTCCTACTCGGATATCGAAAAAATCGAGACCGCGTCCGAGGACAACACCAAGCCGATTGTCGTGCCCGTGGATAACCAGGGGCCCGGCGCCGAAACCGTCACGGACACGGTCCGCGATCGCCGCATGATCGTCCTGTTCTTCGACATGACCTCAATGGAGACAGACGACATTCTCCGCGCGCACGCGGCAGCGCGGAAATTTCTAAAGCAGCAGATGACGCCCGCCGATCTCGTCTCCGTTGTGGTGTTCAGCACGCGCCTCGCGGTACTCGCGAATTTCACCAACAATCGCGTCACGCTCGACAAGGCTATCGCTCAGCTGGTTCCCGGTGCGGCCTCGCAAATCGCGAACCCGCTCTACGCCGCCGCCCAAAACGGCGAGTACGACGTTCAGGAATATACCGGCGCGGCGTACACGCCCGACGAAACCGAATTCAACGTGTTCAACACCGACCAGAAGCTTGCGGCCGTCGAAGGCCTCGCGAATGTGCTGGCGGGAATTCCCGGACGAAAGGCGCTGGTTGAATTCACGGGCGGGATCACGCAGACAGGCGAGGAAAATCGCGCCGAGTTGCGCGCCGTCACCGATGCCGCCAATCGCGCCGACGTCTCCATCTACTCGATTGACGCGCGCGGGATGTTCGCCACTCCTCCCGGAGGCGACGTCACCGTGAACGCCGCGACCGGAACTTCGATGTTCAGCGGCGCATCCGTTTACCACCAGACCGATCAGCGCGAGAATTCGCGCGACACTCTTGCCACGCTCTCAACCGACACGGGCGGCAAGGTCTTTTTCGACCTCGGCGACCTGAGCGACGCCTTCCCGAAGATCCAGCAGGACAACAGCGGATACTACCTGGTCGGCTACGATCTCCCGGCCGGCGTGAAACGCGACGGCAGCTGGCACGCCATCCGCGTGAAGGTCAACGCGCCCGGAACGCACGTCCGCTATCGCAGCGGCTATTACGCGCCGCGCGATTTTCAGCATCTCGAAAAGGAAGACCGCGAAAAGCAGCTTGCGGACGCCATGCGTTCGGAGAGCCCGGAAGTAGATCTGCCGATCGCGGTCGAGACCTCGATGTTCCGCTTGAGTGACCAGCAGGTGTACGTTCCCATTTCCGCGAAGCTTTCCTCGAGCGCGCTCGACTGGGCCCAGAAGCACGACCGCCGCGAGGCCGCATTCGATTTTGCCGCCGAGGTTCTCGCCGTGCCCTCGGGACAAAGTGTTTCTCAGTTGCGCGACACGATCACGGTTCATCTCGACGAGCAGCGGTTTCAGCAGGTGAATCGCAGCAACCTGGTGTATCAGGGCGGCGTGGTGCTCGCGCCCGGCTCGTACCGGCTGAAATTCCTCGCGCGCGAAAATGAATCCGGGAAAATTGGCACATTCGAGCAGGCCCTCATGGTGCCCCAGCGCTCGGCCGCGCGGATGAGCCTCAGCTCCGTGCTGCTATCGAGCCAGCTTGTACCGGTCGCGAAATCATCGGAGGTTCAGACGCGAGGGCAGGGAACGCACGCGCAAATCGCCGCGTCGCCGCTCGAGATGGAAGGCGAGAAAATCGTCCCGAGCGTCACGCGCTTCTTCACCCAGCAGCAGACGCTCTACGTTTTCTTCCAGGCGTATTATCCGGAAAAGACGGACAAAGCCGACGCATTCGATCCCAGCACGCTCCGCGCCGGGCTGGTGTTCTTTCGCGGCGGCGTGCAGGTGAACGCCACGCCTCTGCTCGCACCCACCGCCGTTGACGCGAAGACGCGCACGGCGTCCTACCGCATCAGCCTGCCGCTCGCCAAATTACCTTCGGGACGCTATACCGTGCAGGCCGTCGCAATCGCCGCCGGCACGCAGCAATCCGCTTTTGGCCGCGCCTACCTCGCGCTTGAGCAAGCGCCTGCGTCGCCGAATCCTATCGCCGCGCCGCCAGCCGCGACCAATGCGCCCGCACCGGCGTCCCCCCGTCACCATAGTTCGAAACTGAAGCGCGTCCCCCGCGAGACAGTACGGTTGCGAAAAAAAAGGCGGCCCCGATTTCTCGGAGCCGCCGCGACGCACCTGACCATATTGCCTGGGCTTAGTGCTTGTTATCCTTCGTGTCGTCTTCTTTCTTGTTTTCCTTGTTCGGTTTCTGTTCCGGCCTTTGTTCTTGTTTTGCCGGTGCTTGCGCCTGGCTTTGGTGCAGCGGCGGATGCACGTCGTAGTTCTCGTCGCGGGCCTTTACCGGCGGTGTGAATCGAACCGCTGGACGCTGGTCGCCTTGCGTCGTTTGGTCGTTGCGATTCGCGCCACGATTGTTCTGGCTGTTTGCGCTGTTCGTATTGACGTTGTTGTTCTGGTTGTTGTTCGAGGGGATGTTCGCGTTGTTTCTATTGCGGTTCCCGCTGCCACCGTTGTTGTTCGCTCCAGCCGGCTGCGAACTGGTGTCACCGGCGGGTCTCTGGAACGGCCGGTAGCCATCTCGCGGCTGCTGTTGGTTTTGCGGCGGATTACTATTGTTGTTCACGGCGGCTGGCGGCGGATTGTTTCCACGCGGGGACTCCGGGCCGTTGTTGGTGTTGGGGTTTACGACCGCCGGTGGCGGAATGTTTCCTCGCGCGGGCTGCTGGGCGTTATTCCCGTTGTTCACTGGCGGAGGAGTGTTTCCGCGCGCGGGCTGTTGACCATTGTTCAGGTTGTTATTTCCGCGATTGTATTGCGGATTGCCCTGGTCCCGGCCGAACCTGCCATTGCGATTGTCATTTCCACTGGCCGACGGTTGGACAACCGGGCGCGAAACCGCCGGATTCAGCCGCGCAACCACGGCTCGCTGCGTGAATGGAACCGCGGGCCGATTGGTTGAAACTCTCGCGGTGGATGAGATGTAGCTTGTCCGCGTCGGCGCGATCGGCGAAGTCTCGACGATTCGCGCGCCCCGAATCTGATCGGCAGACACGCGAACCGTAGCGCCGGAAACGGGCCGCGCATTCACGAAGGTCTCCCGTGAAACAGCGGTGACGGCTCTCTGGTTGCGCGCGTAGGTATAGTTGTTGATGACCGTCGCGTTGTGATTGTTGTACACGTTGGTGACCTGCGTAACGTTGATGACCCGCGTGTTGGTTATGTTCACGTTCTGTACGTATCGCGGGCTGCAGCGATAGCCGGGAACGAACACGTCACGCGGGCCGAGCGGGAACCAACCTACGCCTGACATTCCTCCGCCGAAAGAGACGGAGACGCCGAATCCGCCGCCTCCCACGAACGCAACCAGCGCGGGCGCATACATCGGCCGCACGACGATCGGCCCCGGGACCCATCCCCAGTAGCCTCCCACGAATGCCCAGCGGCCGTAGTGGAACGGCGCAAAGCCCCACGGCTCCGCGTCCACCCACGTCCAGCCCCACGGTGCTACAAAGACCCAGTGGCCCGTTTGATAGGGCGCCCATCCGGCATCAACACCTCGCGGCACCCATACGGCGCCGTAGTCGGGATCGGTGTGCCAGTCGCCGTATTCGTCGAGGTCGTAATATCCATCCACATCGCGGGAAACGTATCTGGCCGAGGCGGAACTGTTTTCACGTTGATCGCGCGACTCGCACCAGTCTTCGAAATCGTCGTAGCCGGGAGCGCCGGAAGCTTCGTAGGAAAGCTGGTCCGTGCCTTCGAAGGTGTACATCCGTCCATCGCGCAGATCCCAGGAATCTCCTCCGCCGGTCACTTCGCCCGCGCCCTCGCGGACGACAATCACGGTGGAATCTCCGTTGGGATCAGTCTGGATGCGGTATTCGCCTCCGCGATCAATAGTGAAGGCGAGGTTCGGCGTATCAATTTCGAAAGCATCGCCGGATTCGACATTTCGCACGTGAACCTCGATGGTTCCCTGCGCCAGCTGGATCTGAACCGTGCGGTCGTCCAGCGTCAGAAATGAAATTCCGGTTTCGCTCGACAGGCGAATCGCGGTGCTGCCGATGTGGACTTCGCCTCGCGAGTTCTTGTCCGCCCAAAGACTGTCGCCCGTCGTGAGCGGCCGATTCGGATCGGCCTGCACCCAGTCCTGGTCACCCGACACCTGATAGGAAACGGAGCCCTGAATATAGTTGAGGCGCGCAACGCGGCCGGGAGGGTCTTCATCCTGCGCCGCGGCGGGCTTCGGAACAGCGGCTACGAGTCCTGTAACAAACAGCGCGAGTGTGAAGAGCGAGATGATCTTCCGCATGACGTGCCTCCTATCGTGCCCGTTCCCTTGATGGCTCATTGTACCGCGTCAGCCATGCAGATGCCGTCAGCCACGCGAGCCATGCGATTACGCGTAAGTTTGACATGACGTTTCGTGCCTCCTGCCGTTTAGTGGCGCCCACCGCCGCCGTGCCCGCCACCGGAGTGCCCGCCACCGCCACCGGAACGTCCTCCGCCATTGCCACCGCCGTGGAATCCTCCACCAGTGTTTCCGCCGCCGCTGTTGCCGCCACGCGGAGCACTATAGGTTCCACGGGGAGCGCTATATCCGCCACGCGGCGCGTTGTAGCTTCCATTGGGAGCGCTGTATCCACCGCGCGGCCCACTATACCCGCCACTCGGCGCACTGAATCCGCCGCGAGGCGCATTAAACGAGCCACGCGGTGCGTTCGATCCATTGGGGCTGTTTCCGCTCGGATTCGAACTATATCCTCGAGATCCGCCACGGGGCGCCACGATGGGCTGCCTCATATTAAGAGGAGGACGAGAGTATGAATTGTATGAATTAGAGGAGCCCCCTCGTGACGTCTGCGTGGGCGGGGTAAAATGTTGCCACGAACCCCGATTTCCGGCCTGGCTTCCTTGCGACGATTCGCGCGAAGGAGATGAAAACGAACCGCGTCGGAGAATTGTTATTGATCGCCCCGCGATTATTTGCACCGAAGCCCTGCCCCGAACGGTTCGATGTGCCGGACTGCGGCGGCGTGAAATGCTGCCATCCCGGCCGATTGGATTGCGCTGCCGGGCCGCCGTTGCCCGCGTTGCCGAACGACCGCGGCGACTGAGAATTCACCGAGCCGTTCGAGCGATTGCCGCCGAATCCGGATTGCGATCTTGCTCCCGCGTTCGCGTTTCCAAACGAACGCGACCCGGCCGTGCCGTTCGCTCTGGAACCGCCGCTAAAGAAGCGCTGTGTACTGGGGCTTGCGCCGCGGATCGCCGACGGATTTGCCGCGCGGCCGGACGGGCTAAAGCTTTCCCGCGACGGCGTGACGGGCACCCTGCCGGTCATCACGCTGCCCTGACGGAACGACGCTTCACTGATGCCCGCCTGGTGCCTGGAAACGGAGCCGCGTCCGAATTCATTGCCGGCCATCGAAGAGACGCCGCCGCGCACGCGCGAGTTCGACATCGCCTGATTGATGTTTGAGAACTGTCGCCCGCGACCGCCGCCAAGCGGCCGGAAACCGTCGTGGAAATTATTGTAGTTTCGAATGTTGACCGTGTTGTAGCGGCCGCCATACCGGCCGAACCACGGGTGGTACCAGTCGCCGGGGCCGCACGGCAGCCAACCAAACCGACCGAATCCGAAACCGACTCCGAACCCGACGCCAAAGCCGCCTCCGCCAAAACCGAAGAAGGAGACATACGCCGGCGACCAAATCGGATAGTAGCCGGGGTAACCCACGACGGGTCCGGGCCACCATGCCCAGCGATCGCCGTAAACGAACCAGCGTCCGTAGTGATAGGGCGCCCAGCCCCACGGCTCGTAGGAAACCCACGTCCAGCCATAATACGGTTCATAAACCCAGCGGCCATCCCGATACGGAGCCCAGTCGGGACCAGTCTGCGCGGGCATCCACACGGGACCGTAGTCGGGAACTTCGCTCCAAGTGCCGTAGGTGTCGAGATCTTCCGAACCCGTGTAATAGCGGTTGGTCTTACCCCAACTCGAGGCGTTGTTGATTCTGTGATCGCGATCATTGTTCCACGAATCCCAGTCATCCCTGCCCAATGCGGACTCGGTCTTGTATTGCGGGCTATCTGTTCCCGCCACGGTAATCATCTGCCCCTGATCCACGTGGGTGCTGCCCTCAGAGGTTGAGATGTCGGCGGAACCCTGGCGAACGATCACCTGGGTCTCGGCGTCGGAATTCACAAGGATTCGAAATTGACCGGGGCCCGACGGGTGGATCGATGCGTTCGGCGTATCGATCTCGGAATTCGCTTCGCTGCCATTCCGTACGGAGAAGGTGACGAGACCTTGACCGATCTGGACCTGAATGCCGGTGCGGGAAAGATTTGTAATGTTTGCGGTTGCGCTGGATGACATGCGCAGAATATTGGCGTAGTCGAGTTGAAGTTCCGCGCGGGAATTCGGTCCGGTCGCCACGCGATCGCCTTGAGAGATGGGAGAATTTTGGGTGACCGCGACCCAGTCGCCGTTGTCGCCGCGCTGGGACGAAACGTCTCCGTGAATGTAGCTGACGCGGGCGACGCCCGGTCCAGCTTCTTCCTGCGGGCTGCGCCTGTGTGGCGGTGCCGCCGCCTGAGCTGGCGTAGGGGTCATCTTGCTGGTTCGAAGAGCCGGAAGGCGGTGGAGGCGCCTGACCCAACGCGCTCGCGGGCGTCAGCCCCAGCGTCAGGAGACTCAGCGCCGCCAAACTTGCCAGATGACTTTTCATTCTGCACCTCCCCGGATCATGGCCCCAAAATCTGCGAGTCCAACCGGTGTATTGCAGGGCCGGTGCCAAAGTCATGAATTCTTGGGACGGAGGCGTAACACTATTAGACACAGAGGCTTGCAGTGGATGGTGCGCGGGATACTGATGCGAAGGCGTCGTTCTAGGTTGGTGGATTTGAAGCGGAGCGTGGTGGTTTTCAGCCACCGAAGAACCGGCGTTCATTCCTTCTCTGGAGGATCGGAGACGCCCATTTTCGAGAGGCGGTAGCGCAGTGCGTTACGCGAAAGGCCGAGGGCGCGCGCGGCTTGGCTCTTGTTGCCGTTTGCGCGGCGAAGCGCCTCGCGCAGGAGTTCCTCTTCCCATTGCTCGAGCGTCATTCCGTCGGGAAGAACCGGCGCGGAATCGGCGGAAACGCGACGGGGTGGGCCGTCGATATGAATATCCCCGACATCGAGCGTCGCGCCCGAAGAGAGAGTGACGGCGCGCTCCAAAACATTCTGAAGCTCGCGAACGTTTCCGGGCCAGTGAAAATCCATGAGCAGCTTCATCGCTTGCGGCGTGATTCCGCGAACTGCCTTGCCGGATTCGCGCGCGCTTTTCTCCAGAAAAAGTTCCGCCAGCGCCGGAATATCTTCCTTGTGATCGCGCAGGGGCGGGATATCAATGGCGACCACATTGAGGCGGTAGTAGAGGTCCTCGCGGAACGTGCCCTCTTCCAGCGCGGCGCGGAGATCGCGGTTTGTGGCCGCGACCATACGGACGTCCACTTTGTGCGTTCTGGTACTGCCGAGGCGCTCGAATTCGCGATCCTGGAGGACGCGCAGCAGCTTCACCTGAATCGCCGCCGGCACGTCGCCAATTTCATCGAGGAACAGCGTGCCTTTGTCCGCGAGCTCGAATTTTCCGGGCTTATTCGAAGTGGCGCCGGTAAATGCGCCTTTCTCATAGCCAAAAAGCTCGCTTTCGAGAAGAGTTTCGGGAATCGCGGTGCTGTTGATCTTGACGAATGGTCCGGAGGCGCGCTGGGAATGTTCGTGAATCGCGCGGGCGATCAGATCTTTGCCAACGCCGCTTTCGCCGCCGATGAGAACGGTTGCGTTCGTGGGCGCGACGCGTTCGACGAGCGCGAGCACGGCTTGCATTTTGTCGCTGCGCGCGACGATATTCTTATATTCGTAGCGGTGGCCGAGGGCTTCGCGCAGGTCGCGGTTTTCCTGGCGCAGGCGATGCGTCGCAAGCTCCTTGCGGATTATCAGAACCAGCTCGGCAAGCGAGAACGGTTTCAATACGTAATCACTCGCGCCGGCCTTCATGGCATCCACGGCCGACTCGACGGTGCCGTAGGCGGTCATGATCACCACGGGCAATTCCGCGTTGACGCGCTTAACGGCGTGAAGAAATTCCAGGCCGCTCATGCCGGGCAGCTTGAAATCTGTGACGACCACGTCAAAGGGTTCCTTGCCGAGGAGTTGCAGGCCCGTTTCCGCGTCGGGGGACGTGCGGGCGTGAAATCCCTCTTCGGCGAGCTGAAGTTCGAGCAAGCGCCGCATTTTCGGCTCGTCTTCGACGATCAAGATTGACGGCTTCTCCGGTTTCATAGGCGCAGTCTAGAGTCTATCCGATATATGGACGTGATTTTCAAGCGGGAAGAGATCGCCCTCGCCGCTAAAGGAAATCGGGATGACGACCGTGATTGGACGGCGAATCCCGAAGGCGCCGATCGCGCCAAGCAGCCGGGGAAAGGCGCCAATCGGGAGATTGGCGATCCCAGGGGCGAATCATGCGGGCGAGCTCGGGAGGAATACATGAAATCGCGCGCCGGGCGAAAAAGTGTCGTCGAGTTTGATCCAGCCGCGATGGCCGTCCACAATCTTGGCGACGATTGCCAAGCCAAGCCCCACGCCGTCCTTTTTCGACGTGTAGAACGGGTTGAATATCTGCTCGCGCATTTCGGCCGGCACGCCCGGGCCGGTGTCTTCCACCGTGACGCGGGCGCCCGATCTGCCGTTGGAGGTCTCTCGCGCGACGGAGAGGCGTAGGACGCGCTCGCCGCCGTCGCCATCGCCACCCCTTGGCGCACTCATCGCCTGATACGCGTTTTGAATCAGATTCGCGAAGACGCTCTCGCACAGTTGTTCGTCCACCAGGATATCCGGCACACCCGCTGCGTAGTGGCGCTCGACGCGGACCTTTACATCGGGCAACTGAGTTTGAACGGACTCCAGCGCGCGATCGAGAATACCGGCGATTTGCACGGGCCGCAGGTCGAGGTTCGATGGCCGGGCGAAATCCAGAAACCGCGCCACCAGGGTGTTGATCCGGTTCACTTCGGAAGAAATATAGCCGGCGAGTTCGCTCGCGAGCGGCTGGGCGTCCTTTAGCTTTTGCACGAGCATTTCCGCCGACCCCTTGATCACGCCCAGGGGATTGCGGATTTCGTGCGCCAGCCCCGCGGACATTTGACCGAGAGCGGCGAGGCGCTCGGACCGGCGCGCGTCGTCTTCGGCGCGCCGCAATTGGCGATTGGTTTCCTCCAGCGTCTGCGAGAGCGCCTGATACCGCGCGACTTGCCGGCGATTTTCAACCACGAAGCGGTTCACCAGAATCGCGACGAGGAAAAAGAAAAGAATGCGGAGAGCCAGCAGGCCTTCCGCTTCCGGTGTCAGCTCATATTCCGCGAGCGCGGAAATTAGAAACGAGCAGTAGGCGAGGGAAGCAAGCGAGCTCCACAGCAGCGTGCCGATGGGTCCGTAGTAGATCGCTGCCGTGATGACTGGCAAGTAGTAAATGGGATAGTAGGGGCTGTTGATTCCCATTTCGCCGGTGTGATCGAGCAGCAACGTGGCGAGTACAATTTTGATGCCGATGCTGATCGTGGCACCCTCGCGCGGCAAACGGGCGATCAGCTTGCCTTCGAAAAATTGGAGCAGCGCGAATGCGATCAGGATCAGCTGCTTGTGGACTTCGTTGATGGGGGGCAGAAAGGCCAGACCGATGATGAAGACCAGCCATACGGCGTCAATCCAGTCCACGGCCGATCGTTTGCGGTCGAGCATCTCGAGAGGCGGCTCCCCGAAGAGTGGGAATCCCCGGCGAATTCATGTCGAATCTAGCACGAAGCGCGCGGAATTCGTTTGGCAGAGATACAAGCAGGGAGGCTCGGCCCGCGGGGCGCGGATCGAATGTTACGGGGAGGAGAGAATCAAATCCGCCTCGTCGAGCGCGAGCGCAGCTTCCGCGCTGGAGCGCCGATGCGCGCGGTCGAGCGAACGCCCAATCAGGAGGACGGCCGGCGAATCCATGCGCGGCAGCTTCGCGAGTTCACCGACAATCGTGAAGCAGTAGCGCTGATCGGGAGCGCTGGCGCGCGACACGATCGCAGCGGGCATGTCCGGAGCGCAGCCGGCCGCGAGAAGTTCCTCGCGCAGGTTGGCAAAGTCGTGCCCCGGCATGTAGATCACCAGCGTCGAATCGTCGCGAATGAGGCCATGCCAGTCGGTTGACTGGGAGCCCTGCTCGCTGGGTGCCTGATGATTGGTGACGACCACGACTCGCGCCGCTTTCCGCCGATCGGTGAGCGAGACGCCGAGAGACGCGGCAGCAGCGATGCCTGCGGTGATTCCGGGGACGACTTCGAACGGCACGCCGGCCGCTTCGAGCGCGTCAATTTCCTCGGCCAGGCGTCCGAAGATTCCAGGGTCTCCGCCCTTCAGCCGAACGACCTCCAAGCCGCGGCGCGCGGATTCGATCATCCGAGCGTTGATTTCGGGCTGGCTCGCTCCTTTGGCTCCGTAGCGCTTGCCGACGCTCGCGACTTCGGCTTGCGGCGCGGCCAACGCAAGGATCGCTGGGGGCACTAGATCGTCATGCAGAATCAGGG
The DNA here is from genome assembly GCA_963752925.1 of uncultured Acidobacteriota bacterium. Lineage (GTDB taxonomy): Bacteria > Acidobacteriota > Terriglobia > Acidiferrales > UBA7541 > Palsa-295. Next base: position 327,692 of record CAVVZY010000011.1, read on the forward strand.
CGGCGCGAGCGATGAGCCGCTGGGCCTTGACCGTCAGCAGGTCCGGGTCGCCGGGGCCGGCGCCGACCAGATAAACTTTGCCTTTGGCCATCTGTGTCATTGCCGGATTGCCGTCCATACCTTTCTTGGGTAAACAAAAAGCCCGCTTACCAGACTTGGCGCCGGTCAGCGGGCTCGTCACATCCGATGGTGGCTAAACTATTCGGATCGAGCACCGGCGGCGATTGAGCCGGCACAACAAGGCTCCGAGCAAACCGCGGCGTTTGTGCAACGATCCATCCGGGCAATTCTACTGGACGCTCAAGGCTCGGTCAAGGTAGCCATCGCGGCGCTCGCGGCGACTTCCGTGTATCCCCGAAAGGCTGCTCAACGTCTAAGAACTGTGGAAAAATAGGGCGCGAGGGAATCATGTCGGGATCGAACATTTCGAACTTGGAAGGCCGTGAGCCGGCTGATCCGCCGCGTGCGAACAGCGGGAATAAGAGTCACGTTTGGCGATGGGTACTGCTGCTGATAGTCATCATTGGCGTAGTAGTCGCATACCAGATGCACTCGCGCTCACAGGCCGCCTCGAAGGATTCCTCAACGACGCAGCCGGTTTCCGTGGGAGTCACCACAGTCCAGAAGCGGGACATGCCCTACTACCTCACCGGCCTGGGTTCCGTGACGGCTTTCAACACTGTCACCGTGCACTCGCGTGTGGACGGGGAGCTCATGAAGGTGAACTTCACGGAGGGGCAATTCGTCCACGCGGGCGATGTGCTCGCGGAGATTGACCCGCGTCCGTTTCAGGTGGCGCTGAGCCAGGCCGAGGGGCAGCTGGCGAAGGACATCGCGTCGCAAAACGACGCGAGGGTAAATCTGGCCCGCTACCAGCAGCTCTGGCAAGCGGGAGTGATCCCGCGGCAGCAGCTCGACTCCCAGCAAGCAACCGTTGGCCAGTTCGACGGCTCGATCCAATCGGACAAAGCCCAGATTGACAATCAGAAATTGCAACTGACTTATTGCCGGATCACTTCGCCGATCGCAGGGCGCGTGGGACTGCGGCTGGTGGACGTGGGGAACATCGTTCACGCCGGGGATGCCAACGGAATGCTGGTGATCACGCAGGTGCAGCCCGTGGCGGTCTTGTTCACTCTGCCGGAGGACAACGTTCCGCAAGTGGTTTCGGAAATGAAGAAGCGGCAACTTTCGGTCGAGGCCTACGCGCGCGACAACAAGGCGATGCTCGCCACCGGAAAACTCATCACGCTCGACAACCAGATCGATCAAACTACCGGAACGCTCAAATTCAAGTCGCAGTTCGATAATCAGGATATGTCGCTCTGGCCGAATCAGTTCGTAAACGTCCGTCTGTATCTGAGCGTCAAGAAGGACGCCATCGTCGTTTCATCCGCCGCGATCCAAAAAGGCGTTCAGGATTCCTTTGTCTACGTGATCGACTCGAACAACGCCGCCGAGGTTCGTCCCGTGCAGGTGGATTTCACCGAAGGCAATGTGTCCGTGATCACGCAGGGCCTGAAGGAAGGGGAGCAAGTTGTCGTGGACGGAGCGGACAAACTCCAGTCCGGGGCGGCGGTCAGTCCCCACCAAGCGGCTTCGAGTCGCGCTCCCACCGGGAATTCATCTCCGGGATCCACCCCGTGAGTATCTCCAGTCCGTTCATCGTTCGTCCGGTTGCGACGGCTTTACTTATGGTGGGCGTCCTGCTGGCCGGAGCGGTGGGATATTTACAGCTTCCCGTCTCCGCGCTTCCGCAGGTTGACTATCCGACGATCCAGGTCCTGACGTTCTATCCCGGAGCAAGCCCGGACGTGATGGCTTCGTCGGTGACCACTCCGCTGGAGCGGCAGTTCGGAGAAGTGCCCGGGCTGACGCAGATGACCTCGACGAGCTCGTTTGGCGGCTCGCTGATCACGCTGCAATTCGATTTGAAAGAAGACATTGATGTGGCTGAACAGGAAGTGCAGGCCGCGATCAATGCGGCCACGACCTACCTGCCGCGCGACCTGCCGAATCCTCCCGTTTACAGCAAGGTGAATCCGGCGGATACGCCGGTCCTCACGCTCGCGCTCACGTCCGACACGCTGCCGCTCTCCAAGGTCGAGGACTTCGCCGACACGAATCTCGCGCAGAAGATTTCGCAATTGTCCGGCGTGGGATTGGTGACGATCAGCGGCGGCCAGAAGCCCGCCGTGCGGGTCCAGGCCAATCCCACCGCCCTGGCCTCCTACGGATTGAGCCTCGAGGATCTCCGCACGGCGCTCGGAAGCGCGAACGTTGACCAAGCCAAGGGAAATCTGAACGGCCCGCGCCAGCAGTTCACCATCCAGGACAACGACCAGCTTCTTTCAAGCGATACGTATCGGCCGCTGATCGTCGCCTACAAGAACGGCGGGCCGATACGCCTGTCGGATGTGGCCAACGTGGTTGACGGAGCCGAAACGAACACGCAGGCCGCGTGGATGAATGCGAAGCCGGCGGTCATCCTCAATATCCAGCGCCAGCCGGGAACGAACATTATCGGCGTCGCGGACAGCATCAAGAAACTCCTTCCACGCTTGCAGGGTTCGCTGCCTTCTTCGATTCAAGTGACCATATTGACGGATCGCACCACGACGATCCGGGCCTCGGTGAAGGACGTCCAATTCGAGTTGATGCTGACAATTGGGCTGGTGGTGATGGTGATGTTCCTCTTCCTGCGGAGCATCGCGGCCACGATTATTCCGAGCGTCGCCGTGCCGCTTTCGATTGTGGGCACTTTCGGGGTGATGTATCTGGCGGGCTACAGCCTGGACAACCTGTCGCTGATGGCGCTCACAATTTCAACTGGGTTTGTGGTGGACGACGCGATTGTAATGATTGAAAACATCGCCCGGTTCATCGAAGAAGGTCATTCGCCGCTGGAAGCGGCCTTGAAGGGTTCCGAACAGATCGGATTCACGATTCTCTCGCTGACCGTCTCGCTGATCGCTGTGTTGATTCCGCTTTTGTTCATGGGCGACATCGTGGGGCGCCTGTTCCGCGAGTTTGCGGTCACGCTCGGCGTGACGATCCTGGTTTCCGCCTGCGTCTCGCTGACACTGACGCCGATGATGTGCGCCAAGCTGTTGCACCGGAGAGAAAGCTCGCAGCAGAGCCGCTTTTACCAGGCATCGGAAAATTTCGTCAACCGCCTCATCCGCGGGTATGACCAGACGCTGCAAGTCGTGCTGCGGCACCAGCCGGCGACGCTGGTCGTCACGGTCTCGACTCTCGCTCTGACGATCCTCCTCTATTACTACGTGCCCAAGGGCTTCTTCCCGGTGCAGGACACCGGCGTGATCCTCGGCGTGTCGGACGCTCAACAGGCCATTTCGTTTTCGGCGATGTCCGAGCGACAGCAGGCGCTGGCCGCGGTCATCCTGAAGGATCCGGATGTGGTGAGCTTGTCGTCGTTTATCGGAGTGGATGGCACGAACATGACGCCCAATAGCGGCCGCATTCAGATCAACTTGAAGCCCCGCGATGACCGAAAATCGAGCGCTTCCGAAATCATTCGCCGGCTGCAGCCGGAGCTGGCGCAGGTCGAGGGAATCACGCTCTTCATGCAGCCGGTGCAGGACCTGAGCATCGAAGACCGTGTGAGCCGGACGCAATATCAGTATTCGATCGAGGACGCCGACGCGAAGGAGCTTTCCGATTGGGCTCCCAAACTTGCCGACAAGCTCAAATCCTTGCCCCAGTTGCGCGACATCGCCACCGACCAGCAAGATCATGGGCTGGAGGCAAATCTCGTAATTGACCGCGATACCGCCGCGCGACTGGGCATTTTGCCGGCGGCGATTGACAACACTCTCTACGACGCGTTCGGCCAGCGGCAAGTCTCCACGATTTTCACGCAGTTGAATCAGTATCACGTGATCCTGGAGGTGGACCCGCGCTTTCAGCAGAATCCCGACGCTCTGAAAGACATCTACGTGAAGTCATCGAACGGCACGCAGGTGCCTCTCGGTGCCTTCACTCGTATCGAGCAGAGGACTTCGGCGCTCGCGGTAAACCATCAAGGCCAGTTTCCCGTCGTGACCCTGTCCTTCAACCTCGCCCCCGGAGCTTCACTCGGCGACGCGGTGGATGCGATCAAGAAAGCGGAACAGCAGATCAATTTGCCGGTCTCGGTGCACCCGAGCTTTCAAGGAATGGCGGAAGCGTTTCAAGCTTCGCTTGCGAACGAGCCGCTGCTGATTCTCGCGGCGCTGATCACCGTCTATATCGTTCTGGGAGTTCTGTACGAAAGTTACATTCACCCCGTGACAATTCTTTCGACGCTTCCTTCCGCTGGCGTGGGAGCAATTCTGGCGCTGCTGGTCTGCCGGACTGACTTCAGCGTGATCGCGCTGATCGGCATCATCTTGCTGATCGGCATTGTCCAGAAGAACGCCATCATGATGATTGATTTCGCGCTCGATGCGGAACGCAAGGAAGGGAAGTCTCCGGAGGAGGCGATTCACCAGGCGTGCCTGCTGCGATTCCGCCCGATTATCATGACCACCATGGCGGCGCTGCTCGGCGGTGTGCCTCTCGCTCTGGGCACGGGAACAGGCTCGGAATTGCGCCGCCCACTCGGCATCAGCATCGTCGGTGGCTTGTTGATTAGCCAGGTTCTGACGCTCTACACAACCCCGGTCGTTTATCTGGCATTTGACCGGCTTGCGCGGCGGCTGGGACGCTACCGTGTAGGCAATCCCGCCGAATCGGAAGCCACGGCGGATTGAGGGAGGCGCACTGCGACCTAGATGAATTTCTCCGCTCCATTCATTCGCAGACCGATCGCGACGTCGTTGCTGACTGCCGGGATCGTGATGGCGGGCGCTGTCTCCTACCGCCTGCTCCCCGTGGCGCCGTTACCTCAAGTGGAGTTTCCGACGATATCGGTTTTTGCGGGCTTGCCGGGAGCCAGTCCGGAAATCATGGCGTCGTCCGTGGCGACGCCGCTCGAGCGCCAATTCGGAAAGATTGCGGGAATCACCGAAATGACGTCGGGCAGCCTGGCCGGCTCGACGTCGATTACGCTGCAATTCGACCTCAACCGGGATATCAACGCCGCCGCGCGTGACGTGCAAGCGGCCATCAACGCCGCCTCCGGGCAATTGCCGGCGAACCTTCCCAGCCGACCGACCTACAGAAAAATAAATCCGGCAGACTCGCCCGTCATTATCGCGGCGGTAAGGTCGGACGTGCTGCCGCTAAGCCGTCTCTATGATGTGGCCGATTCGATCATCGCGCAGAAGCTATCGCAGATAAAGGGCGTTGGCCAGGTGACCGTCGGTGGAAGCGCCCGTCCGGCCGTGCGCGTCGAATTGAACCCGGCCATCCTGGCCAACTACGGCATCGGCCTGGAAGATCTGCGAACCGTTCTGGGACAGGTGAATTCAAACGAGCCGAAGGGAGATGTGTCGAACGGGCTGGTCCGCTGGACGCTGACCGACAACGACCAATTATTCGACGCCAATCACTATCGCTCGCTGGTGGTCGCATATCGCAACGGGGCGCCGGTGCGAGTCGGCGATATTGCGACGGTGCGCGACTCGGTCGAGGATATACGCACCGCGGGGCTTGAAAACGGCAAGCAGTGCATCGTGCTCCAGGTTTATCGCCAGCCGGGCGCCAATATCGTCGGAACGGTGCAGCGGATTCGCGACGCTCTGCCGCTGCTGCAAGCATCCATTCCGGCTTCAATCGAGGTTGTGGTCGCGTCGGACCGCACTACCACAATTCGCGCGTCCGTTACGGACATCCAAATCACGCTGCTGATCACCGTGGTGCTGGTAATTCTCGTCATTTTCATTTTCCTGCGAAACGTCTGGTCAACGCTGATTCCTGCGATCGCCGTACCGGTGTCTCTCGTGGGGACGTGCGGGGCGATGTATTTGCTCGGCTACTCGATCGACAACCTGTCGCTGATGGCGCTGACGATCTCGACCGGCTTCGTGGTGGACGACGCTATCGTTGTAATCGAGAACATCACGCGGTATCACGAGACCGGCCTTTCGCCGCTCCAAGCTGCGCTGCGCGGCTCGAAGGAGATTGGCTCGACGGTGCTTTCGATGAGCCTGTCGCTGATCGCTGTTTTTATTCCCATCTTGCTGATGGGCGGCATCGTCGGGCGCTTATTCCGCGAATTTGCCCTCACGTTGTGCGTGACGATCTTGCTCTCGCTGGCCGTTTCGTTGACGGCGACGCCCATGATGTGCGCGAAATTTCTGCGGCCGATCAGCAAGGAAGGGCACAACTGGATTTACCGGCTGAGCGAGCGGGGATTCGATCGCCTCGCCGCTGCGTATGAACGGGGGCTCCGGTGGGTACTCAATCACCAGCCTCTGACGCTCGGCGTGACCATCGCAACCATCTGCGTGAACGTGATCCTTTTCATTGTGATTCCCAAAGGATTCTTCCCGCAGCAGGATACGGGCGCGCTCGGCGGCTCGATTCAGGCGTCGCAGGACATTTCCTTCGATGCCATGCGGGTGAAGCAGCGGCAATTCAGCGATATCGTGATGGCCGACCCTGCCGTCAACAGCATGATTTCCTTCGTCGGCGGCGGCGCGATCAATACGGGCCGGATGTTTATCTCCCTCAAGCAACTCGCTGACCGGAAGATCAGCGCGGACGAGGTAATCGGGCGGCTACGCAAGAAGCTTTCTGTCGTGCCCGGTGCGACGCTTTTTCTTCAGGCGCAGCAGGATATTCGCGTCGGCGGACGGTCGAGCAATGCCCAGTATCAATTCACGCTGGAGACCGAGAATTTGGCGGACCTGGAAACATGGGCGCCGCGGATGATGGACAAGCTGAAGACCTTGCCTGATTTGAAGGATGTTTCGACGGACCAGCAGAACAGGGGACTTCAGGCGCAGCTGGTGATTGATCGCGACACGGCCTCCCGGCTCGGGATCGACGCGCAGACGATCGACAACACGCTCTACGACGCATTTGGGCAGCGGCAAGTCTCGACGGTATTCACGCAGCTGAACGAATATCACCTGGTGATGGAAGTGGACTCGGCCTTCCAACAGAATCCGGATGCGCTCAAGGGTATCTACGTCAAATCATCGAATGGGACGGAGGTACCGCTCGGCACGTTTGCCCAATTTCTGCCGCGCACGTCCGTGCTGGCCGTGAACCATCAGGGCCAGTATCCCGCGGTGACGCTTTCGTTCAATCTGGCGCCGGGCGTTTCGCTGGGAAACGCAGTGAAGGAAGTCGAAGCGGCGGCCCGCGAAATCGGACTTCCCGGCTCGATCCGAGCGACCTTTCAAGGCACGGCTCAGGCGTTTCAAGCCTCGCTTGCAAACGAACCGCTGCTGATTCTCGCGGCGCTGATCACCGTGTACATCGTTCTCGGAATTCTTTACGAAAGTTACATTCACCCGGTGACGATACTTTCCACGCTCCCGTCTGCCGGCGCGGGTGCCATCCTCGCGCTCCTGATCTGCCGCATGGATCTGAGCGTGATCGCCATGATCGGGATCATTCTGTTGATTGGCCTCGTGGTGAAGAACGCGATCATGATGATTGATTTTGCTCTGGAGACGGAACGCAGGGAAGGGAAGCCGCCCGTACAAGCGATTTACAAGGCGTGCTTGCTGCGTTTTCGCCCGATTATGATGACCACGATGGCGGCGTTGCTGGGAGGCCTGCCTCTAGCGCTCGGCACCGGAACAGGTTCCGAATTGCGGCGGCCGCTGGGCATCAGCATCGTCGGCGGCCTGATCGTGAGCCAGATGCTGACACTGTTCACCACTCCGGTGGTTTACGTGTACATGGATCGGCTGCGCCTTCGCCTGGCGCGCCGGAAAGAAAAGCCGGCGGCGACGCGATCGAATCGTCCCGCGCCGGATATCCGGCCGTCCTCGCTTCCCGATTCCACGCTCGGATAACGCCGCCGTTTCATACATCAGATTCGGCCCGCCGTATTCCCGGTCGTCGAGCAAAATCTTCGAGCGCTTCGACATTTCTTCCGGTGCTGTGACGAATGCTCCTCTCTAAGTGTTGAGATCACAGGACATAAAGGCGTTCGGTATGGAACGCGTCGTGCTTCATGCCATAACCTCCAGCCACACTCTTAATCGAGGTGAGCTATGAAGGGAAATCGTTGGATCGTGGCCGCGGCCACGTTGGCGTTCGGAGTCGCCATCGCAGCACAGGCGCCGAAAGCAAGCCCACTCACATCTCCATCCCACTCGTTGAAGCTCTCGCAGAATCAGAACTATCCAGCCCCTGCGCTTTCGACGTTCACCGGAACCATCAAGAAAACGGGAGACCAGTTCGTCTTCACCGACGACAGCAGCAAGTCTTCCTATCAGTTGGACGATCAGAAGTCCGCCAGCAAGTTCGACGGCAAGAAGGTGAGGATCATCGGCACCCTGGACGCCTCGAATAACCTGATTCGCGTTCAGAGCATCGAAGCTGCCACCGCCTAATCTTTCCGTCTGCCGTGGGAGGAGAGAGCGGCGCGTGAGTTTGCCTCTCCTCCAGCGGTATCGGTCACTTTTCCAAATCGAAATCTGCGAGGGAGATATCGTGAGACTCAGCCTCCGGTTGATCCTTTTTCTAGTCATCGGGATTACGCTCGTCACGTTCTTCATTTCCAGGAATGAAGTGCGCGCGGAGAAGCGCGGACTGCGCACCGATCTGGAGCGAAGAGCCGCAATCCTTGCTGAGAGCCTTCAGGAAATTATCGAGCCGGCCATCGAGCGTGATTCCCGCGGGCAGCTCCGGCGCATCGTGGAGCGATTTGAAAATCAACAACAGCTCGCGGGCGTAATCGTTTACGACGCGGACGGCAATGTGCTGGCCGAAAGCTCCAGCCTGGCAAATCAATTCACGCCGCCACCCGTTCCCCTGGACCGCGCGAAGAAGGATGGACAGGCAGTCAGTGAATTCCTTCGGCTCGGCGACAGACCGATGCACGCGTATTACTCGCCGCTGCGAAACGAGTCGTCGTTTTCGGGCGTTCTCGCAATCTTCCACGATGCGAGTTATATCGAGGCGCAAAGCGAGCGCATCTGGCGAGAGACCGTGTGGCACGTCATTGCTCAGGTGCTGCTGATCGTCTTCGTCACTGTTCTAATCATCCGCTGGACGATCGTCCTGCCGATCTCGCGGACGGCCCAATGGATGAAGGACCTGCGCGGCGGTCGTATCCGCCCGCGCCCCTTGCTGCCGAAAGAAGATTTTCTGGCGCCATTTTCGCAAGAGGTTGTGAACTTTGCCCGTAGTCTGTCGGAAGCCAGAGCGGCCGCCGAGGAAGAAGCGCGCCTGCGCGAGACGGGAGAGTCGCTATGGACGCCGGAGCGACTGCGGGCCAGCGTGCATAACAAAGTTCGGGGTTCGCTGTTCGTTGTTTCCAATCGCGAGCCGTACATGCACGTTCGCCGTGGGAAAAACATCGAAGCGTTCGTTCCAGCGAGCGGTTTGGTGACGGCGCTCGAGCCCATCCTGCGCGCCTGCGACGGCACCTGGGTGGCCCATGGCTCGGGGGATGCGGACCGCGAGACCGTTGACAATCGCGACCGCCTGCGCGTTCCTCCCGACAGACCGGAATATGCGCTCCGGCGAGTCTGGCTCACGAAGGAAGAGGAGCAGGGCTACTACTACGGATTTGCGAACGAGGGGCTCTGGCCTTTGTGCCACATTGCGCACACGCGCCCGACCTTTCGGACATCCGATTGGCAAAGTTATCAGGACGCCAACCGCAAGTTCGCGGACGCCGTGCTCGAAGAGATGGAAGGCGCGAAACACGCGCTCCTCCTCGTGCAGGATTATCATTTCGCGCTTCTTCCGAGGATGGTCAAGGAAGCGCGCCCCGATGTTCGCGTCGCGATTTTCTGGCACATCCCCTGGCCCAATCCGGAGGCATTCGGGATCTGCCCGTGGCAGCGCGAATTGCTCGACGGTCTGCTGGGCGCCGATCTGGTCGGCTTCCACACGCAAGCGCACTGTAATAATTTTCTCGAGACGGTCGATGCGGCGCTTGAGTCGCGAATCGAGTGGGAGCGCTTCGCAGTCAAGCGTCGCGATCACGTCACGCTGGTGCGCCCGTTCCCCATCAGCGTTGATTTTCGTGAATCGCAATCCGAGACCGGCGCAAACGTCCCCTCGCCCTATGAGTTGCGGGCTTCGCTGTTGAAGAAACTGGGCATCCAGGCGAGCTTTCTCGGCGTTGGCGTGGACCGCGTGGATTACACGAAGGGAATTGTCGAACGCTTTCGAGGCATTGAAAGATTCCTCGAAAAATGGCCGTCGTATCGAGGCAAGCTTTACGTTCGTCCAAATCGGAGCGCCCAGCCGCACCAACATTCCCCGCTACCACGATCTATTGGCGGAGGTTGAGGCCGAGGCGGCACGAATTAATTCGCGCTTCGCTGAAGCGGCCTGGCGACCCATTGCTTTGCTGATCCGTCATCACAGCCATGAAGAGATTCTGCCGTACTACCGCGCGGCGGACTTCTGCATGGTCACGTCGCTCCACGACGGTATGAACCTGGTGGCCAAGGAATTCGTGGCCGCGCGCGAGGACGAAGAAGGCGCGCTTATCCTGAGCCAATTCACGGGCGCAGCCCGCGAAATGCGCGATGCGCTGATCATCAACCCCTACGATACAGATCAGGTGGCCGACGCGATTCACGTTGCTCTGGAAATGGATTCGGACGACCGCCACAACCGCATGCGACGCATGCGCCACATTGTCAAGGAACACAACGTCTATCGCTGGGCGGGGAATCTGATCGCCGAGCTTTCGGAGATACGCATTGACGAGGTCGAGTCGACCTTGGCGGAACGGTCACGCCGATATGCGTGACATGCGAAGCTTCCCTTCAACGAAGAGTTCGTCGGCGAGATCTCTCACGGAGGAAAGCGACACATTCGTGGGCGTACAAACCCGAACTCCGGTCGCGAGACCTGAAGCGATGCGGGCGGTCCCGGATCCCCGCGATGTTGCTCGTCCCGCATTTCGCGCCTGGCCCGAGATTCAATCTCGGCTGCGGGCCGCGAAGCGGTGGGCGTTCTTTCTTGATTTTGACGGGACTCTGGTAAACCTGCGGAACCGTCCCGGTGACGTTCGAATGCCCGCCCAGGCCGGACGCATCCTCCAGCGACTTGTTACGCACACTAACGTTTTTGTTGCGATCGTCAGCGGCCGAAGCCTGAAAGATCTGCGGCGTTTAGTTAACGTGAATGGCCTCCACTACTTTGGGCTGCACGGCGCCGAGCGGGACGGGAAATTGGCGACGCTCAGCAGCAAGGCGCGCGCTGCCCTTCAGAGTGCCAAGCGGGCGGCGCGGCTGCATCTCGGCGTAATCCGGGGCATCTGGATCGAAGACAAGGGGCTCAGTTTTTCCGTTCATCATCGTGATGCAGACGCGCCGGCTTTCGCACGTGCCGACGCGGCTTTGGCCGATCTCGTGGCGACGTGGGGCGATGCTCTTCACATCTTGAACGGCAGCCGCGTATGGGAAATCTTGCCGAGGGAGATTCCCGGGAAGTCCGCCGCCGTCGAAGATGTGCTCCGCAAGCTTCCCACTGACATTGCGGTCGTTTACATGGGCGACGACGGGACCGACGAGATGGCTTTCGCGGTCCTGCCCAATCAGAACACCGTGCGAGTGGGACGCGAGCCTACCACCTGCGCGCGATACTATGTGCGCACCCCGGCGGACGTGTTGCGTCTGCTCGCGCGGATGGAAAAGGAGCTAACTTGAAGGCGACCGAAGCATTTCAGTTTGCGACAGCATCTTACCTGGTGCGCATCGGAAATCAGGCGGCCGCGAATCTGCTTGAACTGGAGCAAGGGCTTGCCGATTGCAGCGATGCGTCGATCTTTTATCACACATTTCAGAGCCTTGGCCGCCACCATTTTCTGACGGAAGGTTTTTCCAACGATTTCGCGCAGTGGGTCCTGGGCTCTTGCAACCGCCCCGCGCTGGCCGAGCAAATGGCGACGGTGGACATCCGCGACTATGTTTCGGTCGTGGACTTGCGGAACGATTTGAGGAAGGTCGTGCAGGAATATTGCCGCGGCAACTCGGGCACCGCGTCGCAAGCTGCCTTTGAAAGGTTCTTTTTCTGCGAGACGGTTGAGGAGAAGGTCCCGCTGGGCAGGGAGGCGTGGACTCTCGAGGAATTTCGGGACGGCCTAAAGGATTTGGCGCACGGGTCGCTTCAGTTTCACTTCATCACTTCGCGTCTGCGGCTGCAGTTGCGCACGAACGATTTCTCGCGGTGGCTTTCGCAGGAGATGGGTCTCATAGACTTGGCCCGCAAGGTGGATCAAATCGATATCTATACGACCACGCTCGACAGTGCTCGCTCAAGAATCCTCCACCTTGTGGAAGGAGAACTCGCCCGATGACGCAAACCCTCGTGAAGGCACGCGTGAACAATCTCGACGATTACGAGTCGATAATCGGCGGCGCCGAAGTGGCCGAGTTGCGGACCCTGGCGGCGCGCCTGCGCGGGCGCTCGGTCCAGATGGTCAACTCCACGGCGGTTGGTGGCGGAGTGGCAGAAATCCTAAACCGCATGGTGCCGCTGATGCAGGAGTTGGAGATCGGCGTGCGCTGGGATGTCATCACGGGCGGCGAGGACTTCTACGCCGTCACGAAAGCATTTCACAACGCGCTGCACGGCGAAAGTTACCGGCTCTCGGACGAGAGCTTCAAGACCTTTCTTGCCAATGCGGAACAGAATTGCGCGCGGCTGCATTTCGATTGCGACTTCACCATGATCCACGACCCGCAGCCGGTGGCCTTGATTGACGCTCGGCCGAAAGATCGCGGCCACTGGACCTGGCGCTGCCATATTGATTTGTCCCAACCGAACCAGAAAGTCTGGAACTTCCTGGCGCCCTTCGTGAACCGGTTCGATAGCGCCATCTTTTCATCGCCCGCATTTTCGCGCCAGCTTCCGATTCCGCAGTATTTGTTTTATCCCTCGATTGATCCGCTGTCCGAGAAAAATCGCGATCTTGACCCCAAATTCATCGAGCAAACGCTTGCGCGATTTGACATTGATCCTCGCCGCCCGATCATCACCCAGATTTCCCGATTCGATCGCCTGAAGGATCCGGTCGGTGTCGTGCGCGCCTATCAGATCGTAAAGCGCTACACGGATTGCCAGCTTGTGCTCGCCGGCGGAGGGGCGTCCGATGATCCCGAGGGCGATGCCGTGCTGGCCGAAGTGCGCGAGGCGGCAGGAAAGGACAGCGACATCCACATCCTGGACTTGCCGCCCTCGAGCGCTCCGGAAATCAATGCGCTGCAGCGCGCTTCGACGATCATCGTGCAAAAAAGCCTGCGCGAAGGATTCGGCCTTACGGTCACCGAAGGTTTGTGGAAGAAGAAGCCGGTGGTGGCGTCGGCCGTCGGCGGAATTCCATCACAGGTCATTCACAAGCACACTGGCATGCTGGCGCATTCGATCGAAGGGACGGCGTATCAGGTCCGCTTCCTGCTGTCGAATCCTGCGATCGCGCAGAGGCTCGGTGAAAACGGACACGAGCACGTCCGCGAGCATTTCCTGATCACCAGCGACGTGCGGCGGCACCTCACACTCTTCCTTCATTTCCTGCGGCCAAACTGAAGATCGCTGCAAACGTTCACACGGGTGCGGCTCCTGGGAGTGGCTCCCGCGTCTTCACAGCTGTGATACAATTTTTCGGTTGCACCTCGTTACTGCTTGCGAGTGCGCCCGTAGCTCAGCTGGATAGAGCGTCTGGCTACGAACCAGAAGGTCCGGTGTTCGAATCACCGCGGGCGCACCACTCTTTCTCTTTTGCTTTCAATTGAGTAGCACTCCATTCCTCTGATCCTGATTCTCCGATTTGGGAGCAACTGGGAGCAAAACCCGAGCGATTTTGCCTGCGAGCTCCTTCTGTGCGCCGGGCATCGGCTGCGTATACACATCCAGCGTCATACGCGAGTTCGTATGCCCGAATTGCGATTGCAAGGTCTTGATACGCTCCCCGCTTGGATTTGTCCAGGTCGAGTACGTGTACCTGAAATTGTGCCAACTGATGCGAGGGATGCCCGCCTTTTTGCAGGCAGGATGAAGCGTCCGGTTGAGCACGTTGTTAGGGTTCAGCGGTGTGCCCCGCTCTGTATGGAAAACGAAGTCCTCAGGCTGACAATGCGCAGGCCGAATTGCTGCGAGCGCATCCAGAACAACGCGGTCCAGAAATACGATCCGCCTGGATGCCTGGGTTTTTGGCGCTGACGGCTTGCCTTCGTAACTGAACTCGGCGACGCGGATCGAATCTTCGGCGAAATCGACGCACTTCCATCGAAGGCCCAAGATCTCTCCTCGCCGCGAGCCTGAGAGCACGGCCAGCAGAATCCGACGACTTGGCCGGGGCGGTAGATTGGCCGACCTACTGCTTTGGCAGCGGCGTCGCATCCGTCCTGGGCGGCAGAAGCGGCAACTCAACCCGCGGTTGCTCGCCCGTGAGCGTTTGCAGGAACGCGACGATAGCGTTTTCGTTTTGATCGGTCAGGTTCTGCCCGAGCTGGCTGGCGCCCATGATGGCCACCGCCTGCTTCAGGCTCCAGACTTGGCCGGAATGAAAGTAAGGTGCTCTCAACGCCACGTTGCGCAGCGGGCTCGCGCGGAAAACATACTCGTCGCTGGCTGTTTTGGTTACGACGAATCGCCCCTTGTCGTTTGGCGGCAGGACGTCCGCACCGGGCTTTTCGACCACGCCAAAGGGGAAATAAGCCATGCCACCCACGTTGATCCCGTTGTGGCAGGCCGAGCAGCCCTTATCCATGAAGAGTTTCAGGCCCTCCTTTTCCTGCGCGTTCAAAGCATTGGCGTCGCCTTCGAGGAACTGATCAAAACGGGATCCAGGGGTTATCAGTGTCGCTTCAAACGCCTCTAGCGCCTTGGCGATGTTGTCGAAGGTTACGGGTGAAGCCTCCGGAGGAAAGGCTTTTTTGAACTGCTCGACATAGCGTGGCATTGATTTTAATGTCGTCTCTACGACAGCGGGTGTGGCGTTCATTTCGACGCCCGCCTGGATCGGCCCCTTGGCCTGCGCTTTCAGATCCTCGGCTCTGCCATCCCAGAACTGAGCGATGTTGAAGACGGCGTTCAAGACGGTCGGCGCCCGGCGCGGCCCTTTTTGCCAAGCGTGGCCGATCGATGTGGGTCCAGCATCCACGCCACCGGTACCTATGTTGTGGCATGAGTCACAACTGATGATTTGGCTGGCCGACAGCCGCGGATCAAAGAACAGCATTTTGCCAAGCTCAACCTTTTCACGCGTGACGGTATTGCCCTTCACGGCTGGGACCGCTGAAGGGATCGGTTTGAAGTTTTGTTGAGCTGCTTGCATCAAATCATCCGCCAGTAGGGGCAAAGTCGCGGCCGAGAACGCCACGAGGCTGGCCGCGCACAGGATTAATCGTTTCATGGTAGCCTCCTAGAAAAGGGCAGTGTGGAATGCCGACTGGGAGATTGAATGCTCTGCCCTCGGGACGCTGCCTGTATGTGATGGTCCTCACATATGTGACATCCACAGGGCCATTCGAAAAAAGAACACATGCCTGATTAACGTACCATCGGAAAAGCCGGTACTGGCACCAAGATGTCCGGTTATCCGACCACACAGCCAAGCGGCCGGTAAACAGGCCGCGCCGCAGCATCGCAAGTGGGAAGACGGAGTGACGGAGATTGTTCACGTCGCGGGAGCGGAGCAATGAAGCCTGGGGGGGGCCGATGGGGTCGCCCAAATCTCGCGCAGCCGCACGGATGCTCGCCCAACAGAAGCGAGATGTGCGTCAGCGGCTGGAAATAGTCATAAACATCCCACGCCTCCGCGCAGATAATACGAAGCCGGACGCTACGCC
Organism: uncultured Acidobacteriota bacterium; assembly: GCA_963752925.1. Classification (GTDB taxonomy): domain Bacteria; phylum Acidobacteriota; class Terriglobia; order Acidiferrales; family UBA7541; genus Palsa-295. Next base: position 343,576 of record CAVVZY010000011.1, read on the forward strand.
TTGGATCGGAGACTACAACGGAAGCGGGAAGCTCGTGCGGACGCTTTACGTGCCGGACGGGATGAGTGTCGAAGACGCCCGGGGCACAGTGGACGAAGGCAGACTGGGAGAATGCCGTGAGCACAAACCGGGAGGATGATCTGGAAAGCGTCGCGAGTAGGCTCGACGACCTGGAATCGAGATTGGATGAAGTCGAACAAACCGCAACGGACTGGAATTCTGGTTTGGGTGCCGGTTATGGATTGGGAGCCACGAGCCGAATATCGGCCCGCTCCGCTGCAAATGGTTTGGGTCAATGGCTCCCCAACTCCGGTGGCGGCGCGATGGGGTTTCATGGTCCATACGCTCTTTGCAACAACGTTGACTGGTGATCAAATCAGCATAGGAATGACAGAATTTGAAAGAAACCTGGCGCGGGCGCGTGTTGCAGCATGAAAATCCCCTCCCCGTAAGGGCGGAATCTTCACTTGCGGAAGAACGTCACGTCACCTCTCCATTTCAGGCTGAGCGAGGACACTTCCGGTTATAGATGTCGATATGTTTCATGTTAAGGCCCTGTGTACGGTGGCGGGAGGCTTTTGGGTTTCCATCCAGTTTCGATAATCTTGTACCCTGCCATGCCTGGCTCCGGCACGAACTTGGCCTTGTCACCCCACGAGCAACGTATCCCCCCAGCCCAGCCCGTCCTAAATGATAAGCCATACTTTTCAGTGAGGAACTGACCGAAGTCTACGATCACGGGATTTGCCGGGGTGTTTGGCGGCACTTCAAAAGTATCGCTGAAATAGAGGCTCTTATTATTGTTATAACCGAAGCAGTAGTAGGGTTTACCTTTATCGGAAGCAACTGGGGTTGTTGTAGGTTTCCATCCGGTTTCGATCCACTTGTTGTCAGATCTCCATCTTGATTCAAATTGGGCCTTCCCTGCTTCGGCAACCGCTTTATCGATTGGTGCGTTATAGCAATCCCCAGTCACCTTCTTGCCTCTCTCGCCACTCTGATACTTTTCCTTGACAAACTGAGCGAAGTCTTTCGCCATGATAACTGTGTTGACACTCTTCGGGCCTGCGTAAAGACCGCTGGCATAATTGTTTGGGCTGTTTTGGTCAAAATTCGCAAAACAGTAGTAGTTGGCGACGAGACCAACCGGGGGCGTGCCTTGTCCCGCCGCAGCCGTCGCCGACGGTTGCGCAGCAGTTGCGGCAGGCGCGGCCTGATCCGGCGTGTACTTCCAATCCACGTGAACGATCTCCGCCTTATGAGCCTGCGGCGACTGCTCCATATAGGTCAGGGTGTACTGTTGCCCGGCTGGATCTGAGGGGGCGCGAATGCATTGGATCGTAGCATAATCCGTATGGTGATAGGTCTTTCTGACATACGTGTCCCATGCATCGTTCGGGCTCGCAGCGGACTGAAACACACCCGTGCGGTAGAAGGTGGTGCGGGAAGTCTGCCGGTCGGATAACGTGGCTGAGCAAATGTAGGGGAGATCCTGTCGGTTTTGCGCTTGCGCGGGAACGCTCTGTCCCGCCGCCGCAGCCGCCGACGCCGATGGTTGCGCAGCAGTTGCGGCAGGCGCGGCCTTGGGGACCGCTCCCTGTACGCGCGAAGAAGGGGCCGGGGGCGGAGAGACTCGTGTCGGCTGTGGGTGGATTTCATCGTCGCTCAACGCTGCGGAATACGTCCAAGGCGTTTCGACGACCTTGTCTTCAATCTGATCGAACTGTTTAATCCGCGTCTGCCGGGCGGCCCGGGCCTCTTCCTCGGTCTGATAGCCGTCGAAGCACGCCGTTTCTCTCGCCGGATATGAATATCTCTTCTTTAGGAATCCCAGATACTCATTTTCGATGGGAGGCGAATTCTGCTTGGAGACCGCAAAAATATTGCTGATGTAGGCCGTGTGCCCCCGGCCAATTTGATTCGACGCGCAGAAGTAGAAGTGAACTTGACCTTGCGTTGGAATACCCTGCCCCGCGGGAGCCGCCGGCGGCTGCGCAGTGCGTCCCGAAACGATCGGAACCACGAGCAGCGTACAACAAAGAACAAGCGCACAATCTCTTAGTAAGCTGATTCGACGCATCGTTCTCCTCTTTCTGGATTGGGACGATTGGCGGTAACCCAGAATTTACCATTCCGGCTCTGACTGCGGCATCGTAACCGTGCCCCGCCAATCAAACAACTAATTTCTCACGACGGGAGCCTTCATCGGGATTCCGAAGACTAACTCCTGATTAACGCGGTGGTCTCAATGGGTCGACGCAACACTCAGGTCGAACCCAACTTGTATTGAAAACAAAGGCCAAATCGCTCGCTAGGGTTAGATCAGCCGGAACACTACCCTGGCGAGGTTCTGACCGAGTACGGCCGACAGATCGCTTCTTCCGGGGAAGTATTGTCGCATCAACTGATTAGATGGTGTTGCGTCGACCGTCTGAGCCGGCAGCGGTAACCAGACAAGTGGGTATTGGGACCGTAGGCAGATGGCATCACGCCGACTTTCTAGTCCGGGGACCAGAAGGTCATGTTCTAGCCCAAATTCGATTGACGATAGCCGCCGACGAGCAGAATCGGCGAAAACTGGCGAGGGAGCAACTTGGGAGCAAAAACTGTCGATTTCTTGTGTAAGCACACTTCGTAAGTTGCAGAAAAGCAAGGCTGACCAAAACTTACAATAGGGTCTGTTCAATCTACGAACCAGACGGTCCGGTGTTCGAATCACCGCGGGCGCACCATTTTTCCTTGCACACTTTCAAATCAGTTGCCGGCGCCCGTTCTGAGTTTATTATTCAATGTGGGAGCAATAGCGCGCCGGGAGGCAAAACAATGTCCGCTCGGCCGCGTGGTTGAATAGCAGCAGTTCCGGTGGATTCCAGCCACCACTCCCCGATTTCAAATCACACCGTTTTCGCGCTATACGTCTAAGTAACGGAGCGCAGATGACTTATTGTGCCGGTCGCATGGTTGACTTTGGCACCCCCCTTGCCTTGTACAGAGTGAGCGTCGGCACGAGCGGCGCGGCATTAGCTGGCAAGGAGGTTTCGATATGCGATACCTAAAATACCTGGTTCTACTCGGAATCTTTGTTTTTGCGGTGGGTAGCGCCCATGCGCAGTTCGCGGTTCAGGTTGGGCCGCTCTATGTCGGTCCCGCTCCGGTCTGCACGTATGGCTACTACGGGTTCGCTCCTTACGCGTGCGCGCCTTATGGGTACTACGGTCCTGAGTATTTTAACGGCGGCGTGTTTATCGGCGCCGGTCCATGGTTCCATGGCTTCTATGGCCGCGGCTTTTACGGGAGGCCCGGCTACTGGGGACGGCGTGGATTCCGACGGTCGCTGCTCGGCGCGGAATTCAGCGGCGGATTCCGTGGCGAACGCGGGTTCCGCGGCGGCGATTTCCACGGCGGTGGCGCAGTCCGTGGCGGCCGAGGATTTCATGGTGGCGGCGGTGGCGACGTCCACGGCGGTGGTGGTTTTCACGGTGGAGGAGGTTTCCACGGTGGAGGCGGATCCCACCGCGGAGGCCGTCGGTAATCGCTAACCCATAACTCGCTGCAATGCACAACGGCTGGCGCCGATCGGGTGCCGGCCGTTTTCTTTTTCATGCGTTTGATTTTTACGCCCGGGCGATAGGTCTCAAGATCCTGATGGCGTGGAGGCGCGTCACATTCGGCCGGGGGTGACGGGGCGAGGTTCCTTGGAGGACTTGCCGAAACTGAGCAACTGCTTCACCGAGGCGGAAACGCGGTGGCGGAAGATGGCGAAGCGCTGGCTCTCGTTGTCGGTGACCCAGTTGAATTGGATCACGCGGCGCTCGCCGATGAACGGCAGATGGCCGTGCCAGGAATGATCGGAGCGCAGAAACGCGACCAGTGCTCCACCGGCAGCCGGCGCCTCCGTGGCGACGTCCTCGATGCTGTCACGCGAGCGGAGCAGACGCAGGCGCCCGCCAGAATTGTCCCATGCGGGATTCATGTAGAGCAGGATGGTGATGATTTTGCTCGCGGAGTCGTGATGAATCTTGCCGTCGTGCGTGTCGCAGCGACCGCGAACGGTAATGGTGGTCGGCCGATTCGACAGATCGATCTGAAATTTCTCCTCAAACGCCTTGCGGAATTCCTCGGACTCGAGGGCGTCAATCATGGCCTGAAACGCCGGCCCAAATTCCAGATGATCCAGCGGAAAACTTCCCGCGTGCTCGATCGTCGGGAAATCGGCGTTGATCTTTTCAAGCGCCTCCGACTTCACAAAGCCCGGAACGATGACGAATTCGTAGGGATCGCGGTTCAGCGGCGTGGCGCGCAAAGCGTCGAGATCAAAGATTTGCATTGGGCGTTCGATCGCTCCTGTTGGAATGCTACCTGCCAGCGCGCGCGAGTGTCAACGGACAGCCGCACCCTGGCATTTGCTCAATCGTGCGACGGGATCTCGGACGGCAACAACGCGCTGGCGGTGTGACGGTGCGCGTGCGCTTTCTCTGCAGGCATCAGCAGTTGCAGGCCGCTGAAGAGGGAACCGGTGATTTTCGATTGTCCGGGCAGGCCGGGGTTTTCGAAAATCAGCACGCGCCGCTCCGCCTCTTCGGCGGACAGCAACGATCCCGCCTGGAGCAAATGCGCGCGAACCGAGGAGTATTTCCAGTGGACGGGCCGGGCAGCCGGTTGCGGTGAGCGCATGACGAGGCCGCTCACGCGCTCCCAAAGCGGCGCGAGATGCTGCTTGCCAATTTGATCGTAGAACGCTTTTCGCGCGTTCAATGCCTCAGCCGACGGCGTGCGAGACGGCGCTGTCATGGGCCCCACCCTTCCTTGCGCTCGACCGATCCGGTTCGGCCCAGAGTTTACATCTGCCCACCGGCAGACAGGCCGCGAAAAGTTGTTTCACACGAGCACAAATATGACGCTGCGAATCGAGAATTGCGGGGAGGAGGCGGTCACCAGGCGCGAAGACCGAAATCTCCGCGCCGGGCTCCCGGGGTGGTACTAGGGGTGGTGCATTCGCTGCCGCGATCGCGTCAGGCTGGAATTCCGGGTCCAGCCTGACGCGAGCGGCAATTCGTTTCGAGCCGTGGCAACTTCGCCGCGACTTGCGGTTTAGAAGAAGAAGTGCACGCCGAACTGAATCAGCCTCGGATTCACGCTTGTGGCCGTTATGAAATTCCCCGTGGGATCGAAGGGACTCGTAAAGTTCCCGGCGTTCTCGAACCCGACCGTGCCGAAGTTCGTGCCCTGCGGGGGCGCGAACTGCGTGTGATTGAATGCGTTGTAGAGGTCGGACCGGAACTGCATCCGTACCCGCTCCGTGATTTGCGTGTTCTTGACGATCGATATGTCCCAGTTGAACTGGCCGGGCCCCGTCGCGATGCCAACTGCGGAGTTGCCGTAATCGGTCGCCGGAGCGATCTGGAATGGGCCGGGGGGGCCAAATCCGGGGTCGCCGAATGGCACCACCGGCGCCGAGCAGGCGAAGGCTGCTGTGTTGAAATAGCCAGTGCCGCCGACGACGTGCGATCTCGCGCCGCCGCCGTTCTTCAGCTGCTGGCCGGGGCAGACCTCCGCAGTCGTAACGCCCTCGAAGATAAGCTGCTGGTTCGTGCCGTACGCTCCTCCGCTGCCCCCGCCGACGAACGTAAGGGGATTGCCGGTTTGCGCTATCGTCACGCCCGAGACATTCCAGCCGTTGATCAGTTTACCTTCCAAACCGGACATGCTCTTTCCGAACGGCAGGTCGTAGCTGTAGTTGACCACGAGCCGCTGGAAGCGATCGAACGAGACCGGACCCCACTGCCCGTGTGGTGGCCCATTCGGACTGGGCTTTGTTTTGAGGGCGAGGGCGTCGTTGATGTTCGCGGAGTTGCCGAAGAAGACGTCCGACATGTTCTTATCCCACGTGTAGGCTGCCTGCATGGTAAGCCCGTGGCCGAACTGGTGCCGCACCGTTACTTGCAGGCTGTTGTAGTTCGAACTTCCGTTGAAATCCGATTGCTGCAAGCCGATCGGCTCGTAGCCCAAAACCGGAGTTCGGAACGACGCGTTGTTGACTGTGTTGCACACCGGTGTGGAAGAGGTGTCAGTTCCTGTTGGTTGGCACAAGCCGTACGGATCGGTGGCGCAAATGCTGCCGACCGGATTGCACGGGCTGAATAGAGTGGCCCCGTTGTGATTGTGATTGTAATCGGTGAGGTTGATTCCTTTGGATCCCACATAGCCCACTTCCAGCACCCACTGATGCGCGAATTCGTACTGGAAGCCCAGGGTGTACTCCTGCACGAGTGGTGTGTGGATCGTCCTCGGCAGGAGCGGAGTGTTCAGCCCTGAGTTAATCTGGAACCCGTCGGTTAGCGCACATTGCGGGGTGAAGAAACCGTACGGAGCCGGATTGAAGCAGGCAGCGACAGACTGGTTTGCGGTCGAAGGATCGGCGTATCGTGGCGCGAAGCCGAGCCCATTGTTCACCTGGCCGGCGGGGGGATTGCAGCCTGGATCGTTTGGCACGCACACCAAGGCTATTGGAGCGAACGGCACTGCCAGCGACGAAGCCGTCCCTCGAGGACTCCCAGAGCCAAAGTCATACGTTGCGGCGTACGGGTAGCCCTGTTCGAACGCATGCACGACACGGTCCAATCCGATGCGGTCATAGAAGATGCCCGCTCCGCCGCGAATGACCAGCTTGCCGTTGCTGAGCGGTTGCCAGGCGAAGCCCAATCGGGGAGCGAGATTGCTGTACGGTGCGTGCCCTTCCAACGTGTTGTTGTTCTTGGCAAACCCCACACCGTCGGGCGGCAGCCCGTAGCCTGCGTTGCGGAAGTTCTTGGGAACCGCATACTGCTGAACGCCGGCAGCATCACAGGCCGGACTCGAGAGCGGGGCTGTGCAGTTCGCGATGATGGCATTCGGCGCCATGCGGTCGAGCCACACCTGCGTAAGGTGGCCGTACTTATCGGTCAATTGACCATCGAACTCCCAGCGCAAGCCCGCATTGATCGTTAGCTTGGAGTTCACCTTCCAGTCGTCCAACACATACGAGTTCATGTTGTTGACTTGGTAGAAGTGAAGCACACCAGACTTGTTGGGGTCCCCTGAAGTGGACTTCACGCAGAACAAACATCCCACGTTAAAAAGGCCATCAGCATTGCTGGCGTCGCCGAGAAAGGCGCTGTCGCCAAATATGAGCACCAGGCCCTGCTGCAGGCCGGGATCCTCTAGAGGCCAATTCGTCCACTCGTATTCGAAGCCCGCACGGATACTGTGCTTACCGTGCGACCAGGAAATCTGGTCCGCCGCCTGCAGCTGGTTCGTCGGGCCCTTGTCGGGAAGCAGACCTCCAAACATGCTGTATCCGCTGCCAATGTTGAGGAACGCAGGCGGCTCGTAGAAGTTTGGGACCTCCGATTGCATTCCCAGTTCGTTTGGAGAACCGCATCCGAAGGGAGCGGGTAGTTTATCCGCACCCGGGCAACCGCCCGGCGGTACCGCGACGGTCGCTGCGTTCACATTTTGCTGGAACGACACGCGCGCCTCATTCACGAAGTTGCTGGTGACTAGAGACGTCAGCTTCGCTACGGCGGCGTGGTTGCCGAAAAGAACGCCCTCAGGTGTACCCGGCAGGTTGCCACCCCCTTGACCCAAGAATGTCGTGTACGGGTTGTGGGTGTAGAAGTACTTGGTGCTGAGCGTGTGCTTGCTGTTGATGATCCAATCGCCGTTGGCGACGTATTGGTTCTCGGTATAGATCGCTGGAATGTTGAAGTTGCAAAGGCCTGTCGCAACGTCGCAAAATTGCGGATACGTCACCGGAGAAGGTATGTAGTAGTTGTTCGGCACACCCCCCGCAGTCGGATGCTTCGCCGTGCCCGTGGTCAGCTGGAACATTCGAAGCCCAACGATGTTCTGGTCGTTGATGCCCATGGCGTTGGCGAAAGTCACCGCCTGCTCGCTGCAATTTTCGCTGATGCTGCTGAAGTCGGGTGTGTTGGGCGCAACTCCAAGCTGAGCAGGCGACGGGCAACTGCCGCGCCCGTTGGCTCCCTCCGGGTTGCTAATGTCGAAGAAGCTGTTGAGGATCGGAAGGCCGGTTTCTCCATCAAAAGGAGCCCCCAACGCCGCACCGAAGTCCTTCCCTTGTGGAGCTGAAGCATTTTTGGAGCGCGTGCCGCGGTAACTGAAGAAGAAGAAGAGTTTGTCCTTCTTGATCGGGCCGCCGATCGAGGCACCGAACTGGTTTTGGTCAAACGGTGCCCTCTCATTGACAGGGGGATTGTTTGCCGCCTGAGCCTGCTTCAGGAAGAAGTCGTTGGCATTGAGAACCGTATTGCGGAAAAACTCGAATCCCGACCCATGGAACTCGTTCGTGCCGGATTTCGTGGTTACGTTCACGTTCGCGCCGGGGTTGCGTCCGTAGCTCGCATCGTACGTGGAAGTCTGGATCTTGAATTCGCCGATCGCGTCCGGGCTGGGAACCGGAATGCCGGTGTAGATCGTGCCGTCGTTCGAGCTCCCCGAGTTAGCGATATTGTTGACCGCAACGCCATCCATTTGAAAATTGTTCGAACCAGGATCGACGCCGTTCGCACTGATGTCCTGCGTGCCCTTGCCAAGGGATGTTGCATTGTCGACGCTCGCCGTCGTCCCTGCCGTGAGGCTCAGAATCTCTGTGTAATTGCCGTTCGCCATCGGGAGAGCGGCAATGTTGGCGCCCGTAACCGTGGTCCCGAGCGTCGAGCTTTCCGTCTGCAATGTTTCGACACTGCTCTCAACCGTGACGGTCTGCGTCACTGCGCCGACTTCCAACACCTTGTCTACGGTGGTCGTTTCCGTGGTGGTGACCGTCACTCCCGAGACCTCGGAGGTCTTGAATCCTGCGGCGCCGATCTTCAGCCGATACGTGCCGGGACTCAGCGATGAAAATTTGTACTGGCCATCCGATCCCGTGGTCGTGGTGCGTTCCTGGTTCGTTCCGACGTTGGTAACCGTCACCGTAGCATTCGGGACGGCGCGGCCCTGCGGATCCGTCAGCGTACCGGTAATCGCGCCGGTTCCGCCGGATTGGGCGTGTGCCATCGACGCGCCCAGCAGAATCACAGCGAAGCAAACGAGCAGAGCAACCACAAACTTCCGTCCCGCAAACCGTGTGTTCATCACTCCCCCCAAGAAAGTCTCACTCCAAATCGAGTCTTAACGAACTTCTACAGATGACGGAATAGGAATACACCCGCAACCGGCGAAGTATGAAAGCCATTCAAATCGGGAATCAGAGTACGTCCACCCCAACCACATGCGTCACTAATACCTGATCCGCCAAGGATGTCTATTTCTTATTTTGATTGCATCTGTTACCGATTCGGAATATAAGCTCGAAGCAAGGGGTGGGACCCAATGGAGCTTCGTCAGCTGCGGTACTTCATCGCGGTTGCAGAAAACCTAAGTTTTTCGAAGGCTGCGCGACAGCTGCATATCACCGTGCCGCCGCTCAGCCGCCAAATTCACCAACTTGAGGAAGAATTCGACGCGCCGTTGTTTGTGCGCGATCGCAAACATGTCACTCTTTCCGACGCGGGGCGGCTCTTTCTGCGCGAAGCCAAAGCGCTTGTGACGCAGGCCGCGCGAATGGCCGATTCGCTCCGCATGGCGAAATGCGGCTCGGCCGGACTCGTACGGATCGGAGTCGGGCCCGCTCTCGGCGAGCGTGTGGGACGCGCGCTGATCGAGCACGCCAAGCAGTATCCCGCCGTCGATGTGCAATGCCTGGACATTCTTTCCCACGCGCAGTACCGCAGTCTCTTGGACGGCGATATCGACGTCGCCTTTCTTCGACCATGCCTCGACTCGCCGGAGCTGAATTCCGAATTCCTGTTCGAGGAGAAGTTGGTCGTTTACATCGGCAAGGCGAACCCGCTGGCCAAACGCAAATCCCTCCGCGTGAAAGATCTCGCGGACCAGACGCTCCTGCTCTTCGATCGTAAAATAGCTCCGGGCCTGTACGACAAAACTCTTGAACTCTACACGGCGGCTGGCGTCAACCCGATCATAAGTTCCGTCGCCGTGGAGCTGGTTCCCAACAACGACCTTCAGGCGCTCCTGCTGACCTGCCGCAAGGGGATTCGGATTATTCCGGATGAGACCGCGTGCCGGCCCGCGCCGGGAAGCGAAGTCGCCGTAGTGCCGCTCGACGAGCCGGGCGCGTCGGTACAGGTTCACATGGTCTGGCGGAAATCCGAGAAGGCGGCGGCCGTGCTCGAGTTCACAAACACGGCGCGGCAGATTTTGCGGCCCGAAACGCGAAGCGCGCTCCCATTGAGAGAGCGCGCCGCGGTTGCTACGTAGATCTATCCTGATTGGCTATTGCTTGTCGTACACGCTGGTCGAATCGAAATTTCCCATTCCCGATTCAACGTGAGTGACTTCCGTGAGCGTCTTTCCATCGGAGCTGAGCGTGTAGGTGTCCTTGATTTTGATGTCGCTGCCCTGAAAGCTGGCCTTGGAATCAACGACCAGCGCGACGCCATCCCAGTGCGCCGTGCTGGTGACCGGGGCGCCTCCCATACCCGGTGACGTGGTTTCCTTCCCATCGGTGCTGAGCGTGGTGGTCAGGTTTAGGTCGCCCATCATGCCGCCCTTTTGATCTTCCGCTATCTTGACGGAAGGCTCGTTGTCTTCGATCGTGTCCGTCTGGCTGGCCGGTGGAGGTATCTGGCCGAAGTCGCTTTTTGGAACATTCAATTTCCACGTGCCGGTGAAGTTCGGTTGCGCGCTGCCGAGATGCATCATGGAAGCGGCGCCGGGGGTAGCCGCCATTTGTCCCGCGGGAGGATCCGCCATGGCTGCGGAGCCGTCGGTCTTGTCGTACACGAGCTTGCGATCAGAGAAAGGCTGCGCGGCCGTGATGTGCGAATCCATGGTCATCGTCTTGCCGTCGTCGGAAGGCGAGAACGTCAGCTTATCCGTCAGCGCGCTGCCGTTGAGGCTTGCAGTTTCAAGGAAGACGACCGCATTTCCCTCCCACGAGCACTGCATCTTTGACAGCTTGATCGCGCCCAGCTGAACGCGCGTGTCGTCGGGAGTCAGAGTCACTTCCTTGCCATCGACTGTGCAGGAGCGCATGGCCTTCTGTTCGCCTCGGGCGGTAACGCTGGTGGACTCCTGCTTGAACTCGTTGCCCTTGATGGTGAGCGTGTCGGTTTCGCTGGTCGGGGGCGGGAACTGGCCGAAGTTGCTCTTGGCGTTATTGAGTTTCCAAGTGCCGTTCAATTTCGAGTCCTGCGCAAGGCTGGGCAGCGCGAGAGCGGCGACCGCGAATGAAATTGCCAGAATCTTTCGGTGCATGTACACCTCCTGGGTGCTACTACGTGTGACGGGGCCGTTTCGTTTCATCCGAGGGCCGCGGAATTATACACCTGCGCCGAGGTGTTCACGGAGAATACCGAGCATGCGGCGGAGAGGTTCGGCGGCGCCCCATAGAAGCTGGTCGCCGACGGTGAACGCGCCGAGATATTCGGGCCCGAGATTCAGTTTGTGCAGGCGGCCGATGGGAACGTTCAAAGTGCCGGAAACCGCCGTGGGAGTGAGGCAGCGCAGCGTGGACTCCTTGGTGTTCGGGATCACCCGCACCCAAGGATTGCCGCTCGCCAGGATGGTTTCGACATCGCTCAATGGAACATCCTTGGTGAGTTTGATACACAGCGCCGCACTGTGACATCGCATGGTTCCCACGCGCACGCAAATGCCGTCCACGGGCACCGGCGGGCGGAGACCTAGAATCTTGTTGGTTTCAGCCATGCCCTTCCACTCTTCCTTGGTCTGGCCGCCGGGCATTTCACCTGAGATCCAGGGGATCAGGCTGCCGGCGAGAGGCACCCCGAACTGCTTCATCGGGAGCTCTGCTGCCCGCTGGGCCGCGATCATCATGCGATCCACTTCAAGGGCGCTCTCGGACGGATTTTCGCGCGTCGGATTGGTGAGGCACTCCATCTGTTCGACAAGCTCGAGCATGTAAGCGGCTCCGGCGCCGGACGCGGCCTGGTAGGTCATCGTCGTGATCCATTCGATCAAGCCCGCTTTGAACAGCCCGTTCACCGCCATCAGCATCAAGCTGGTGGTGCAGTTTCCGCCGGCGAAATTGCGGAGTCCGCGGCGGAGGCCGTCCTGAATCACGTCGGAGTTCACCGGGTCAAGAATGATGACCGTGTCGTCGCTCATGCGCAGAGTCGAAGAAGCGTCAATCCAATAGCCCTTCCAACCGCTTTGCCGCAGCGGCGCGTGAACCTCTTTCGTATATTCGTCCACATGACAGGTGATCAGGACATCGCAGGCGGATAGCTCGGCGAGGTTCTTCGCGTCCTTCAGGCCGGCGCCGTTCGCTTCGTTCGGCGCGACGCCGCCTACATTCGATGTGGAGAAGAAGATTGGCTCGAGGCGAGCGAAGTCGCCCTCCTCCCGCATTCTCTGCAGCAGGACGCTGCCAACCATTCCTCGCCAGCCGATAAGACCTACACGCATCATGGCCTGTCCGTCTCCTTCGGGATGCCTAATATTCTACTGTTACTTCGCGAAATTTTGGAGAACCAATCCAGGGGTTGGGTTCCGGCGGACAAACCAGTGCAACAGCGTTTTCGTGTTCTTTGGCGATTAGGCTTGGTCGTCTCCCTTTGTTTTCTGAGGCTTAGGAGCCCCGTCAACTTCGCAGTTTGGCGATTAGAAATGTTCGCGACGGTCAAGTGGCCCCTCATACCTCGGCCCAAGCCGCCGTACTCCATGCTGGCCATCATCAGCAGCAGCGTCGCGTCCATCTTTCGAGTTGCATGTAATTCTCGCATCTACGCTCAGACTAACAGGACTCGAGGGGAGCGCAAGGAAGTCCGCCTGTGGACTTTTCTTCTGACGGGAAGCGGTCAGGGCCAGATCGAGTTGAGAAGCGCGGCGAGGCGAATTCCGGCTTTGGCGAGTAGCTCCTGCGCGACGGGCGCGGCGGCGTCCTGGTAGGCGGCGTCCAGATTTTCGTTGAGGTGCAACATGCGAGTCGAGACGTGATCGTCGTCCGCGCAGCTCTCGATGGAGCGCGGAGTCTCGATCGCGACTGTCACGGGCAGGCGTCCGTACGCCGTGCTCTCCGCCTTTTGATGGCTCTCCCACGCCCAGGACGTGAAATCCGCAGGCTTCGATTGCCATGCGGGAATCCTCGCGCGAAATGTTCGGTCCAGGCCCTTCGCCGCCTGTTGCAAAGACTGCCCATTCAAGAATCGTTCGATGATTTCGACGTCCCAGACTTCGTGGAGATTCGGAGCATAGCTTTCCTGAGTGGGATTGGTTTCCCGCGGTGAGTGGCCGAAGAATGCGACGGGGACGCAGTTGCCGCCGCGGTCGTTGTTCGTCGTGTCGTGCAGCGGCTGGTGAACGTCGCCTACGAAGTGAATGACGTATCGCAGGGCATCGGCGCGGGCCTCAACTGTTGAATTGGGATCGCGGAGAATTCTCAACTGGTTCGCGAGCGCGGCCGTGACGCAACCCGTCGCGGGCGGGCAATATTGGGCCATGCTGCTCTTGGGAGCGCCGCGAGGGATATCAATGAAGTGCCACGGCGCGGTATCGGGCACGATCGCGCGTTCGTCGTCGGCCCACGTGGAAGAGCCGACGAACGAATCGAGGCCGGGCTCTTTGCAATACCGGGAGAGCGATGAGCTGATGGGGCCGTCGGCGAGAATTTTCAGTGCGATCGCGCGCGCGTGGGAATTGAGATGCGCCTCGGCTATCAAAGCCACAATTTCGTGTCCTTTGCATCCCCATCCCCACGTGGAGGGAACTGCGGCGAGAGATGCGAACGCAATTAGCAATGTGCGGGCGAATTGTGGTGCCGATGTCATGACAATTTAGGCTGACATATGAGAGGACTATTATCAAAGCAACGGCCGTCGCGAAGGGGGAGAAACTCCAAGCTCAGGCGCAACGGATGGCTCGCGAACGCCAAGAAAGTGTGCCGGGCACGATACATCGTGCCCCTACAAGAACGACGCCGAATGTCCAGCCGGGAAGATACCTGACAGTTTAGACCGGGGACATAGTTGACACTTTCTGCGTCGGGTGCGTTGAGGGGATGGGGATGCAGGGGAAGGGGACGCTTCCCCTTCCCCTGCCTCATCTGTGGAGAAATCCTTGCGCTTTGACTGCGGCACGATCACCCGTGCGTGGCTGTCGAAGCGCCCAATCGGGAATCTCGCAAAGTAAATGGTGAAGAAGCGATCGTCGATCGGCAGCAAGCCGATCCGCTCCCCCGTCAGGGCCTCGCTGAGAAACACGTCCTGGTGCTTCCAGGAGAACTGGCCCCGCTCCTCCACCCGCCGCACTGGATCGCGCTGCCATACTCCGGCTCGGGCACGCGCGCCGGATAACAGACGCGGCGACGACACGATACACCGACGCCGGGGTCTGCATCGCCAGCGCTTCGTGCGGACGCTGCTGGTTGTACTCGCTGGCGGAATGATCGAAGCCGCGCTGCTGCGCCCGCGGTTGGCCGCTGGCGGCGCAGCCGTCTCCTGCTTCAAGCGTGCGATGCATGCGCTCGTGCCGTCCGTTCTGCTCCGGATGCCCGGCGGCGATCCGCTCCGGCACGATGCCCAGCTTCATCCACCACACCGCCAGCCGCGACAATCCGGCGACGGCCCGCGAGGCAAACGGCGCGCCGTTGTCGCTGCGAATCGCCTGCGGCAGCCCGTACTCGCGAAACGCCGCCTCGAAGATGGCTTGCACCCGCGCCGTGTCGGTCTTCTCCACCGCCTGGCAGCGCAGCAGATAGCGACTGTGCGCGTCGCTGATGGTCAGCGGATCGATGCGCTCGCCGTCCCGCGTGCGGAACCAGCCCTTGAAGTCGGCGCACCACACCCGGTTGGGTTCCGTCGGCCGCGGCAAACGGTCGCGTGTAGGGCTGCGTCCGCGCCGCTTCTTGCCCGCGCGATCACCAGCCCCTCGCGCGCCAGCATCGTCCCCGATCGTGCTGGCCGCCGGCCACGCGTCTTCCGGCTGCTCGCGCTCCAGCACCCGCTTCAGCTTCCGCGGCTCCCCAACTCATGTGTGCCTGCCGCAACTCCAGCACCGCTTCCTCGATCTCGGCTCCGGCGTCTGGTTGGGATGCCGCTGCGGCGCCCGACCGCGATCGCACAACTCCGCCAGTCCGGTCTGCTCGATACCGCCTCCACCACACGTAGCCGGTCTCGCGTGAAACCCCGTAGATCGCACACAACTCGCTCATCGTGTACTCACCGCGCTCCCACTCCAGGACAAACCGCGCTCGCTCCTCCATCACACTGCTCGTTTTCCAAGGCATGCCCTCAGTTCTAGCACACCCGCGCTGCGAACTCAGCACTGTCAACAATCTGCCCGGTCTATTCTGTCAAGTATGTGCCCGGTCTGTACCCCGAAGCGCACAGACAGGATTGTCTGTGCCACTAAAGACTAGGCGTAAGGCATTCGCGCGCTCACCATCGGGACCATCCAGACGGCGTAACCGATTGCGTTTCGCACGTTGGCGGTCATCTGAGTTAAAGTATGCGACGGCTGACTCGCGCGTGATCGGCGACAGTTGACCGATTGACTCGGAATACCCGTCGCGCCCCGCTTCGAGGATGGCGTCGAACGTCTCGCGCGGGATGCGCAGCGTATCAACAACGACGTAATCGACCGCGATCTCCTCGAGGTTCATCGCGGCAAGAATCCCAACGATGATGCGGCCGATTAGCAGGTCAGTGTTGGGCGCGGATCGAGCGGGCCACGCTGGAAATGCAGCATCCCATAATCTTCAGGAATCAGGTCGCATCTACTTGAAGCAGGGAACCGGAAGCGTTGGACACCGAAGCTTGCAGCCGTTGGACAGATTCCGCCTCGGTCGAGCGACTAAGGCTGTTCGCTCGGTCCAAGCCTCGCTAGTCTTTAGAGTTCACGTTCCGAGGGTATCGATACTTCTAATAAGCTTTTTGGCGCGGGCGCGTATCGCGGCGACACATCCAGACCTAAATTTGCACCTTCGCTGACGGAAAAGCCTGTACAACGACAAGCTCTTTAGTGGCCAAGTTGCGAAGATTAGAAGACTTAGCTGAGTTCGTTTGGTAATTTTCGAGTCTTTCGAGTTGATGGGATGACAGCATACCTGCGCTACATCGCGACATCATAATACCCCGACCGGTACCCCCGCTCCTTCCCAGGAACAGAATGGTGTGGCGCCCGAAGTTTTCTCCGCTCAAATTCCCTGCGAACAGCGAAAAATACAGGGAACATGTCGCCGTCGAGCCTATCGTTGAAGACGTAAGTTGTCGTTGAAGAATATCTTAGCGACGAGAACGAAGTTTGAAACGAGTCCGAATATCGAACGATCAGGGCAGGAACAGGGAATCACTAACGCCGCCGTCCCATACTGTCGCAATTCGTAGCCAAGACCCCTTCAAATACCACATCCTGCATTTTGGCCGCGCAGTCGAACGATGTCCCGGCTCAGGAATTTCCGCCAATACCTGCGCACCTCCATCGGACCTAGGCTAATCAGCTCAAAGGTTGTTTCTTCTTCCTTTCCTTTGCCCACCTAGCACGAGCGGCATTTCTCGCAATTTCCTGACGTTTCTCGGGTGTGATTTTCTTGATACGCGCCTTACCGCCGAGTTGTCCTAAGTGAACTGCGTGCGGGTTCTTGTCTTTCTTTTCGGGCATACCCAATAGAAACGATATGTCTGCAGAGAACCACAAATCAAGGACGAAATACTTGACAATACTAAGCGCTTAGCATATGCTAAGCGCTTAGTATAGAGAAAGGAGACGCAATGAAAGAAAATCCCGGACTAGTTCGAAAGAACAATGATTTGGCCCAAACGACCTGGGGAGAGCTTTCAGCGACGCTTTTGCAAGGGCTCGAAGAGCTCACAGACAAATACGGCCTGTCTGTGGCACTGGGTGACCTCCAGCAAATTGATGGGCGCTGGTACGTAACGCACGCGGCTTGCTTCGCACTGCTCAACGCAGGCGATGCCACGGTATCCGGACTTCCCTTCAAAAGGACGTATCCGACCCAATCGCCAACCGTTGGGTGTTCAAGGCGACGGTCTACAAAACTCCAAGCTCCAGAGGTTTCGTCGGCTACGGGGATGCCGACCCCACCAATGTTTCCGCTCTCGTTCGGGGCGCCGAGATGCGCATGGCCGAGACCCGAGCGGTCGACCGGGCCCTTCGGAAGGCTTATGGCATTGGACTCTGTTCTGTCGAAGAGTTGGGATCGTTCTCCGGTCCACCAAGGCCCATCGCCGCATCGCCGCGTTCGAATGGCTCTCACAGTTCAAACGGTTCGAACAACGGCCACCCTCGCCTCCGGGACCAGCTCTGCCTTCTGATCCGAAAGTACGAGCTCGATCCCGTCCGAGTTAAGCGTTACGCCGCTGATTTCTGTGGAACTGAGGTCCTGCGCGATGCTGGCCGGGACTTGGTCGAGTCCTTCATCACGACCTTGGCTGACCAGGCAGCCAAGGATCGAGATGGCCTGATTTGCAAGCTGAACAGCTATGCAGCACCGAGGCGGTGAAGTCATGAAGCGACATATTCCAGGCCTCAATACCGAATCCAAGAACGCTGAGGATTTTCTCGAAGGAATGTTTCTGGTTCGCGTAGACCACGTGAATTACAGGTGGCATCCGCAAAAGCCGTGTTTCTTGATCCGCTTTGCCGTTCTCGAACCAGAGGAATTTCGCTCCCGCTGCATTTCAGGCCGGCTCTATTGCACTCCGAAGGCTCTTTGGAGACTCAATTGGTTCCTTCGTGATTTCGGATACGACACAGATTTGCTCGGCCGAGACGAAGTGGATGAAAAAGCTCTGGTTGGACTCAACGGGGTAGTCCGCACTTCGCGCAAAACACTGGCCGGCCGGAGCTTTCTGAATCTCGATGGATTTGCTCCCGCCACTGAGTGGGAAAGCCTGTCGCAGGATCACGGCAAGAGAATTCGTGGGGAGAAGGGCAATTCCAATGACTTACAGCTACACACAGATCAGCCAGTACCTTCGTTGTCCGCGCAGCTATCGCTATCGGTATCTCGATGGCTGGCGGGAAAAAGACACGCGCGCGGCCATGGTCTTCGGCCGCTGCTTTGAAACCGCGCTCGGCGCTTACTTCCGTCGAGAGGACTGCACCGCGGTTCTGTTCAAGGAATGGGGTGCGTTTCGCGATGCTCCGTTCGAATACCGGAAAGGAGAATCCTGGGATCGCTTGGTCCACCAGGGAGTCCATCTGCTCCAGAAGTTCGCACAGGATGATCGCGTTCAGATTCTCCAGCCCCAAGAGAACCTGCAAGTGAAGCTGCTCCGAACCCTGCCCGGAAACAACGAGTTCGTTTCCTACATTGACGCTCTCGGTACGCTCGATGGCAAGGAGTGCTTGATCGATTGGAAGACCACGACCAGTCGTTATACCGAAGAGCCCGAAGGACTGCTGTCGCTCGATCCTCAGCTCATTTGCTATTCCTGGATCAGCGGCATCTCCGATGTTGCATTCGTTGTGTTCGTGCGAAAGCAGCGCCCGAGATCCAATACCTGAAAGCATCGATCTCGGAAGAACAGCGCCGGGAGTTCGGTCGGCTGGTCGAGACGACGGTCGGCCAAGTCGAAACTGGTCAGTTTCCTTCCCACAGCGGGATTCGCTTCCCTCAGAACGGCTGTGTCAGCTGTTCTCATCTGGGGCTCTGCCTGAACAACCAGCAGTTGATCGACGTCAACCTGATTCGTCGACCAGGAGCGAGCGACCTTGATTGGCTTGACGAACTTGTGGACTAACGGATTACCGATGGAGCCCGAAACTCGATCGCCGGCGGGCCCTGTTTGTCCTGGACAAGATCGACGAGATCCTGGCCTGGGAGAAGACCAAGGAGCGGGAACGAGACGTGCGGTTCGTCGAGCTCGGGCAGTATCTGTGTGAGGTTCGGGCAGGACAGTACTGGAGGCTGGAAAACCTGAAGTCGTTTGATGAGTTCCTTGAGAAGCGATTCCCGGAATCGCGCCGCAAGGCCTACTACCTGATGGCCATCCACGAGAATCTGACCGAAGATCCCGAAGCCACGGCTCACGAGAAGTAGGCTGGAGCAAGGCGGCGGAGATGGCCAAGGTGGCGCGCAGGGATGGGAAGACAGTTCGATTGTGCAACCTGGTTGCACAAAGCCAAGGAACTACCGAAGGAGGAATTCAAGCGGGAGGTCGAGCGACACCTGACGGGCAAAGAGACAGAGCCCTGGGAAATAATCTATTTCAAGGTGTACAAGAGCCAGCTGCCGGTGATCGAGCAGGCCCTTGAAACCGCAGGCTCTGATGCTGGGAAGCGACAAATCGCGAGGCTACATGCTAGAGATGATTTGTGCTGATTTTCTGGCGGGTGCGAACATCGAACACGGGCGACTCAGACGCACTTGATACTTTCACTCGATCGGCTCCTTGCGTTGCTTCCGGAGCTACAAAGCAGCGGAGAGTCACTGAGCAAGAGTAAGCGGAACACTCGTGACGTTTAATACTTTGCGACGCCCGCCGTTGACGACTCGATTGCCTCAGGCTCTAGGACGGGAACTTCATCGCAAGATCCTAGAGCGAGACGGTTGGCGCTGCCAATCTTGCGGCTGCATGAATAACCTCCAAGTTCATCACATTCAGTTGCGTAGCCGGCTCGGCGACGATGCGGAAGAGAACCTGAGTAACTTGTGCGCTTCGTGCCATCGGAGCATTCATTTACGAACACCCCTATAGGTAATAAACGCGATCGTCAGAGCAAGGTTGCTATAACAAATGCAGTCGCGGTCATTGGGACGTAGCCGTTGGAATTCGCGCGCTCACCACCGGAACCATCCAGACGGCGTACCCGAGTGGGTTGCGCACGTTGGCGATCATCTGATTAAAGTAAGCGACCGCTGAGTCGCGCGAGATCGGCGTCAGTTCGGCGATGGACTCCACATAGCCGTCGCGCCAGGCCTCCAGGATCGCCGCAAATGTTTCCCTTGGCACGCGCAGCGTATCAACGACGACGTAATCCACAGTGATCTCCTCCAGTTTCATCGCGGCGAGAATTCCAAAGATGTTGCGACCGAGGAAGAGGTCCGCGTTGGTGCCGGACGAGAAGGCGGGAGCGACCACATGCCAAAAATCGCGGGGATCGAGCGGGCCGCGCTGAAAGTGCAGCATCCCGTAGTCCTCGGGGATAAAGTGCAGGTAGCCTCCGGGGCGGGTGACTCGCGCGAGCTCGGCGATCACGCGGTCGGGATGGGGAATCGAGTGCAGCACGTGGCGGCATACGGTGAGGTCGAAGCTGCGATCGGCGGCTTCGAGGCCATAGATGGACTGGTGCTCGAACGTCAGCCGTGGCGCGAGGCTCGCATAGCGCGAACGCGCAAGATCGAGATGGTGGTCGATGATATCGACTCCGAGCACACGGGCTTGCGGAAAGAGTTCGGCCAGCCGGGATGCCGCCTCTCCGGTGCCGCAGCCGGCTTCGAGTATGCGTGGCATGGCTGGGAGCGCGTAGCGGCGGATGAACTGTATTTCCTGCGGCCAAATCGCGCGTGCCTGGGCGTCGAGAGTGCGAACCATCGATTCGTCGGCCATCTGCTTGGCCTGGGGATTGAGATCGGTCACGGACTTCTCCTGCGCTCACCGGAATTGGCGATGGGTAGATCGTACGGCAACCCTCCTTGAGTTGAGAAACCAAATCTGCCGGATTAATGCGAGCCGCGAACGATAAGGAACGATCAAATCTCAGGGCGAAAATCAAACGCAAAGGCGCCCGCCTAAAGGTCGGCCGCTACGCAACCAGCGCGAATAGCTCATCAAAGCCAAGCATGTGCGCCGGGCGCAGCAAGCAGCGCCCCTACGAGACCATCGACGGCGGATGATCGAGGTGCATTGCGCGACAGCGGGGGTATACTCCCGCCGAGTGAGGGAGATCATGAGACCACGAATTATTCTTGTTCTGATCTTTGTGTTGGCCGGGAGTGCTTTCGCGCAGCAGGCGGATACGGCGACGCCGGCGGCGGTGCCGGAGATTTCGTACCGCTCGGTTCCGGACTTTCTGAAGTTGCCGGCGGATTTGTATTTGGGCGAAGTCGCCGGCGTGGCCGTGAATTCCAAAGGGCACGTGTTCGTCTTTTCGCGCGGCAATACGACGGGAGCGGCCTATGGCGCGAGCGCCGCGCAACTTCTGGAATTCGGGGCGGACGGGCGCTTCGTGCGCGAAATCGGGCATAACCTTTACGCGTGGTCGTTCGCGCATACGGTCAAGATCGATCCGCAAGACAATATATGGGTGACGGACAAGGGCTCGGACATGGTGATCAAGTTCACTCCGGCGGGCCGCGTGGCAATGGTCTTCGGGCGCAAGCAGGAAGCCTCGGATGAGGGCACCGGTCCGCTGAAGCACGTGCGCCCGCCGTTGCCGCCGGTGGACGGGATGTTCCGGCAGGTGACCGATGTGGCGTGGGACGCGGCGGGGAATTCATACATCAGCGACGGCTACGTCAATTCGCGAGTCGCCAAGGTGGATAAGGATGGCAACTGGATTAAGTCGTGGGGCGAGCCCGGCGATGCGCCGGGACAATTCAACACGCCGCACAGCATCGCGACCGATGCCCAGGGAAACGTCTATGTGGCGGATCGCGGGAACCGGCGGATACAGGTGTTCGACGGCGAAGGAAAGTTTCTGAGGCAGATTACTATTGACGTGCCCGTGCCGCCGGATGCTCGCCCGGCAATCGGCGCCAGGCCAAAGGCGACGACGGGAACAATGGCGCCCGGCGCGCCGTGGGCGATTTGCATTACGCCGGGGCCGCATCAAGTGCTGTTCAGCTCGGATGCGTTTCCCGGGCGAATCTACAAGCTGAGCCTGGATGGAAAAGTTCTCGGCGTGCTGGGAGAATCGGGCAAGCAGCTGAAGCAGTTTGGTTGGATTCACGAGATGGCGTGCCCGTCGGAGAACGAGCTGTATGTGGCGGAGCTATTGAATTGGCGCGTGCAGAAGTTGATTCTGGCGTCGGCGAAGTAGGAGAAAAACTGCCACGGAGGCACAGAATGAGGCGCGAGAGGAATAACAATCGCGCGTGAAATGTAGTTCAGCATCACCGTGGAAAACCGGCGATACCGAGCAGAGTTCCTCACTCCGTTCAGAATCACACCATAAACGACATCACTGAACGGTGAAGCGGACGGGCTGGATGAAAATCGCATTGCCTGATTGAATCGAAACGTTGTAATCGCCGGGCTTCACTTCCGGAACCTTGATTACGATCTTGTCCGCAGCCTGCGAGACGACCGAGACTTTGTGATCGTCTTTGTCGTCGGAAAGAAATACGGCGGACACGTGGCTTTTCTCCAGACTTTCCCCGGTCACGGTTACCATATCGTTCGCCTTGCCGGAAGCGGGGATCCACGGCCGTCACGCGGGGTGTCGTACCTTGCGCCACGAGCAGTCGAGCGGGAAGGGCGAGAAGCGCGGCTGCGGCTAAGAGCACGAAGCTCGCACGCGCAAATCTTTTGCGGAGTTCAAGATAGCCTAGGGCTGGTGTGTTCGTCACGGACCACCTCGCAATAAATCTCAGAATCGCGTAGCCCGATCCAGGGCTTGGGTTTGCGCAGAACATAGTCCCGCGGTACCCGGTTGTCAAACGATATAGGCGAACGACTCCGCGCGCATGGTGGCTGCCAAATTGGGCACAGGGCGCGCACCCACGCGCGTCGCGTTCTGCGCCTCCTGCTACGCTTGGAAAACGCAATCGAAGATGTTCGTCGAACTTGGGGAGCCTGTATGAAGAGCCGTGAAAACAAGATTCGTCTCGTAGTTTCGCTGGGGGCGCTGCTCGGTGTGGCGCTGGCGCCGGGCTGGTGGGTGGTCCAGGCCCAGCAGCCGGCGACAACGCAAACACAGGCGAACGCGCCAGGACAAACGACTTCTCCGGGCCAGACGACGTCACAAGATCAGGGAAGCCAGTCGAGCCCGCTGTATCGCGTGACGGTGGTGGCGCGAACGACGAAAGCGATCAACTACAGCCATGCAAAAGGTTCGACGCCCATCGATTTCAAGGGCACCGTGCTGATGCCGTTCGCGAAAGGCGAAGCGAAGGTCGAAGGCAAAAAGGGCGTAATCAGCGTGTCCGCGAAATTCGACAAACTCTCTCCCGCGTCGCAGTACGGCCCGCAATTTCTGACCTACGTGTTGTGGGCGGTGACGCCGGAGGGCCGCGCGTCGAATCTGGGCGAACTGGAGCTCGAAGGCGCGAAGGCGAAAGTTGACGGCGCGGCGGCGTTTCAGGCGTTTGCGATGATCGTGACAGCGGAGCCGTATTTCGCGGTGACGCAGCCGAGCGATGTGGTGGTGATGGAGAATTCGGTCCGGCCGGACACGGAAGGAAGCGTGGAAGAGGTAGACGCGAAGTTCGACCTGCTGCAACGCGGCGACTATTCGACGATCACGACGGGAAATGAGCCGACGCGCATGGATCCGCGCATTCCGCTGAGTCTCTACGAGGCGCGCAATGCCGTGCAGATCGCGCAGGCGGCGGGCTCCGACAAATACGCGGCGGCGAGCTTTCAGAAGGCGCAGCAGCTTCTCCAGCAGGCGGAGGACTCGCAGAAGCACAAGTCGCCGCGCAAGAGCGTGGACATGACCGCGCGCGAAGCGGTGCAGACCGCGCAAGACGCGCGATCCATCACCATCAAGCGGCTCGATGAAGAGCGGCAGGAAGCGGAGCGCAAGGCGGCGGAAGCGCGCGAAGCTCTGGCCAAGCAGCAAGCCGCGGACGCCGAGAAAGCGAAACTCGAAGCGCAGCTCGAGCAGGCAAAGGCGGCACGCGACAAGGCCGAAGCAGAAGCAGCCCGTGCCGCCGCTCTCGCTCAGCAGCAAGAGGCGGAAAAAGCGGCAGCGCTCGCCGCCCAGCAAAAGGGCGAGGCGGAGGCGACCGCAGCGCAGGCGGCGCAACAGGCCGCGCAGGCACAGCAAATGGCCGCGCAGCAAAAAGCCGCCGCGGAAGCCGATGCCGAGCGAGCGAGACAAGCCGCGGCGCAAGCGGAGTCCGAGAAGGCCGAGCTGCGCAAGCAGCTCTTGCAGCAATTGAGCAGCATCCTGCAGACGCACGATACCGTTCGCGGGCTGATTGTGAACATGTCCGACGTGCTGTTCGACACGGGCAGCTACACGCTGAAGCCCGGAGCGCGCGAAAAGCTCGCGAAAATCTCGGGCATCCTGCTGGCGTATCCCGCGCTGAAAGTGCAGGTGGAAGGGCATACGGACAGCGTGGGCAGCGACGATTTCAACCAGCGGCTTTCCGAACAGCGCGCGCAGTCCGTGCGCGAATATCTGGTTAACGAGATGGTGCCCGCCGGCGCAGTGACCGCGCGCGGATTCGGCAAGACGAAGCCCGTCGCCACAAACGACACGCCGGAAGGACGCCAGCAGAATCGCAGGGTCGAGCTCGTTGTGAATGGCGACGCGATCGGCGACAGCGTTGACTCGCCCGGCGGCGCAGCGCAAACGCAGTAGCCGCGAACGAGCGCGAAGCCGAACGATTGCCCTCGCTCGTTTCTTCCACTCCCTCCGCGCCAAATTGGTGATACCCTCCGCACGTCCCAAATCGAAAACGTTCCGCTAGACTTGCGGCCAGCAATGCATAGAATAGGAGGTCCTGGAAACGAGCGCGTCGCGATTTGGGATGCGGCGGTTCCACGGGCCACTTCGGTAAGTCCTTTCGGGCGAGCGGCGCGCAGATTGTCGAAGAAGGGAAAAAGAAGAGAGAGGTTTTCGTGATTGTAGGTGTACCCAAAGAGAGTTTTCCGGGCGAGCGGCGAGTCGCTCTGGTCCCCGCGGTGATTCCGAACCTGAAGAAGGTTGGTTTGGAAGTCGTCGTCGAGGCGGGCGCGGGCGTCGAGGCCGGCTACCCGGACGCGCAGTACGCAGAAAAAGGCGCGAAGATCGCTCCCGATCGAAAGGCTGTATTCGGCACAGCGGATATCATCGCTCAGGTGCTGTGCTATGGCTCGAATGACAAGACGGGCAAGGCGGATTTGCCGCTGATGCGGCGGGATCAGGTTCTGATCGGATTTCTGCGGCCGCTTGGATCTCGCGAAATTCTTCAAGAGATTGCCGGCGCGGGCGTGATGTCTTTTTCGGTCGAGCTGATGCCGCGGACGACGCGCGCACAGAGCATGGACGCGCTTTCGTCCATGGCGACGGCGTGCGGATATAAGGCGGTGCTGATCGCGGCGGATGTGCTTCCGCGGTTTTATCCCATGCTCACGACTGCGGCGGGCACGATCACGCCCGCGCGGGTGCTGATTCTGGGCGTCGGCGTGGCGGGACTCCAGGCGATCGCCACGGCGCGGCGGCTTGGGGCAGTGGTGTCGGCCTACGATCTGCGGCCGGCGGTGAAGGAGCAGGTGCAGAGCCTGGGCGCGCGTTTCGTCGAATTGCCGATTGAGGCGAAGAATGCTGAGGATGCGCGCGGATATGCGACCGCGCAGGACGAGGCGTTCTATGCGAAGCAGCGCGAGTTGATCGGGCGCGTGGTGGCGGAAAACGACGTGGTGATTACCACCGCGGTGGTGCCCGGGAAGAAGGCGCCGACGCTGGTGACCGCGGAGATGGTGCGCGCAATGGTGCCGGGGTCGGTGATCGTGGATCTGGCGGCGGAGCGCGGCGGGAACTGCGAGCTGACACGGGCGGAAGAAACGATCAGCGTGAACGGCGTCACGATCATCGGCAAGATCAATCTGGCGAGCACCGTGCCGTACCACGCAAGTTCGCTCTACGCGCGCAACGTGACGGCGTTTCTGGCGCACCTGGTCAAGGACGGCAAGCTGAATCTGAATCCTGCGGACGAGATTACGCGAGAGACGATGCTGACGCGGGGTGGAGAAGTGGTGAACGCGCGAGTGAGGGAGTTCTTTTCGCTGCCGGCGCTGGTCGCGCAGGGCGGGACGTAAATAGCAGCGTAGCGGACCAAAAGGAGAAGGGACCATGTCGGGGGACGTCTTAATCAACAGTCTCTTCGTATTCATGCTGGCGGGTTTTGTAGGGTTTCAAGTAATCAAGCGCGTGTCGCCGCTGCTGCACACGCCGCTGATGTCCCTTACCAACGCGCTGGACGCCATTGCCGTTGTGGGAGCGATTCTGCTGGCCGGGAGGCACGAGAGCAAACTGGCGTTCTGGCTCGGAATGATCGCCATCGTGGCGGCCACGAGCAATATCGTCGGCGGGTTCTTGATCACCGATCGCATGCTGAAGATGTTCAAGTCCAGCCGGCCACAAAAATCCTGAACATGACACTTCCCGCGCATTTCCTCATTGAGATTGTTTACCTGATCGCGACTGCGCTCTTCGTTTTTTCGCTGATGTGGCTGAGCGCGCCGACCACGGCTCGCCGCGGAGTTCTGGCGGGCGAAATAGGAATGGCGCTGGCGATCGGCGGAACTCTATTCGAGCGTGGAATCATCGACTATCAGTGGGTCGCCGTCGCGCTGGTGCTGGGGGCAATCATCGGCGTGCCGCTTGGGTTGGTGCAGATGACCGCGGTGCCGCAGCGGACCGCGCTCAGCCATGCGTTTGGCGCGTGCTGTGTCACGCTGGTGGGCACGGCGGAGTATTACTTGCATCGATCGAGTGTCCCGAAATTCACGATGTCGGTGCTATCGCTGGAAGTGATCCTGGGGGGGCTGACGTTCACAGGCAGCCTGATGGCCGCCGGGAAACTACAGGAGCTTTCGTTTATTCCCCAGCGCCCCGTCACATACAAAGGGCAAAATTTGGTAAACCTTGCCATGCTGACAGTCGCAGTCGGGATCGCGGTGACGCTGGTGCTGAATCCGCTGCACGCGGTACTTTTCCCGGTCATGGTCGGGATTTCGCTGCTGTTCGGCATAATGCTGATCGTCCCGATCGGCGGAGCGGACATGCCGACGGTGATCTCGCTGTTGAACTCCTATGCCGGGCTTTCTGCCGCGGCGATGGGATTCGTACTCAACAGCAAACTATTGATTGTTGCGGGCGCTCTCGACGGGTCCTCCGGCCTCATTCTGTCCGTGATCATGTCGAAAGCGATGAACCGGTCGTTCACGAACGTGCTTTTCGGCGCCTTCGGGCAAGTGCAGGCGGCCGCTGCAGGCGCGGCGGAAGCGAAGACCGTACGGAGCGCGACCGCGGAAGAGGCGGCGGGGATATTGGCCGCTGCAAACAAAGTCGTGATCGTCCCGGGCTACGGCATGGCCGTGGCGCAGGCCCAGCACAAGGTGCGCGAGCTCTTCGATGCCCTGACCAAAAGGGGCGTGGATGTGAGATTCGGGATTCATCCGGTTGCGGGCCGCATGCCGGGACACATGAATGTCCTGCTGGCCGAAGCGGACATCCCCTACGACCGGCTGATGGAGATGGACGATATCAATTCCGATCTCCCGCAAACCGACGTCGCTCTGATCATCGGGGCGAACGACGTGACCAACCCCGCAGCCCGTAGCGACACGAGCAGCCCGATCTACGGAATGCCCATTATGGACGTGGACAAGGCCCGGACCGTAATGGTCATCAAGCGCAGCATGAGTCCTGGATTTGCTGGAATCGATAACCCGCTGTATTACTTCGATAAGACATTGATGCTCTTCGGGGACGCCAAAGGATTCGTGGGCGATATCGTCCGTGAGCTTACCGGCGGCTCGCACCACTAGTCCCCCCTTACCTGCACAAGTCGGAACCCGCATCGCCAAAGAAGCAGACCTGCGTTGTTAGCTGCGCATCTCCAATGTGGGATGCGCCACATATCGAGGAGATAAAGCCTCTCTTGGGCGCAAATGAGGCGTGTTGACCCGTATCTAGTGTCATTTTGGCACTTCTATTCCAATTTGTAGTTGTCGGTCCGAGGACGTACCCCCTACCTTAGGTAACGCAAGTCTGCTTCTTAATATGAGCAGCGCTCGCAGTGCTCCGTCTCTGTTCGGGGCCGCGGCAAGCGCCGATACCGGCGGTTATAGGGGAAAAGCATGTCGCCTTTGATGCAGGCCGTGGGCAAGAACATACAACCTAGCCGGAACGTGGTATCGCGTGTGGTGGCGAACGAGGCGATCGTAGTGCCAATCCGGCGCGGCGCGGCGGACATGGACTCGATCTACACGTTCAACGAAACCGGCACAACGTTGTGGGGAATGATAGAGGCGAACCGCAACGCATCGGAGTTGGCCGCGCACCTTCAGTCGGAGTATGGACTCTCCGAGGAAAAGGCGGCGACGGACACCGAGAGATTTCTGGCGGATCTGACCGAGGCGGGATTGATCGAGCTTCGCTGATCGGATTCGTAGAACCGCGGATGGGCAGCCGGGGCTTGGGATGAACGAAGCAACCTACGCGACATTTAGCCGCGCAATACACGAGCGCCACTTTGGCCGACGCACACCCGTGGAAGTGTCGATTGAGGTGACGCGGCGCTGTCCGCTCGAATGCCTCCACTGCTACAACAACCTGCCGATGAACGACGCGGCGGCGCGCGCGCAGGAACTCACCCTCGAAGAGCATTGCAAGCTGTTGGATGAAATGTCCGCCGCAGGCTGCCTCTGGATCTGCTACACGGGCGGCGAGATTTTCGGGCGCAAGGATTTCCTGGACATTTATACGGAAGCCAAGAAGCGTGGCTTCCTAGTCACCTTATTTACGAACGGGACGCTGATTACGCCGCGGATCGCGGATTATCTAGCGGAGTGGCGGCCTTTTGTGATCGAGATCACGCTCTACGGAGCCACGCGCGAGACCTACGAAAAACTGACGCAGGTGCCGGGATCCTACGACCGCTGCCTGCGCGGAATTCGGCTGCTTCTCGATCGCGGCTTGCCGCTGAAACTGAAAACGGTGCCGACGAGCGTGAACCAGCACGAAGTGTACGAAATGAAGCGCATGGCCGAGGAAGACTTCCACGTCGAATTCAAATTCGATTCGCTGATCAATCCGCGAGTGGACTGCTCGCAAAGCCCGATTGCCGTCCGGATGACCCCAGAGGAAGTGGTTGCGCTGGACTACTACGATCCCAAGCGCGCTCATGAATACGGCCGGCTCATCGAGCGGGATCTAGCCACGCCCCTGGTGGAAACGCCGGACGACAATCACCGGTATTTCTGCGGTGGGGGAATGAACGGCTGCGCCATCGATCCGACCGGCGAGATGAGCATTTGCGTGATCTCGCACCAGCAGGACTACAACATCCGGAGCAAGGGTTTTCGCGAGGGGTGGGAGGGCCCATTGCTGGAGATTCGCAATCAACCGCGCACGCGCCCAACGATCTGCGACCGGTGCAAGATTCGCTCGATCTGCGGCATGTGCCCGGCCAACGGCGAACTCGAGAACGGCGATGCCGAATCGCCCGTGGATTTTCTTTGCCAGGTCGCGCATCTGCGCGCCTACGCGCTTGGTTTTGACGTGCCCGAGCACGGCGATTGCACGTGCTGCAAGTCCGGCGATGTGCACGACGAACTTCTGGCCTCGGCCCAGCGCATTCAAAAACAAGAATCAGACCCAAGCCTGTGGGCCGGAGGCAAGACGCCTCCTCCTGCGTTCAACGTGCTGCAACCTTCCGGGGGATGCGCGAGCGGCGGCTGCGGATCGTGCGCGACGAATCACGCATGATAGGTACAAACGGCGAGGGGATGAGCGAAGGGAATCAATCCGAGAAGAACGAACGGAAGTCCTACGAGACTCCCCGGATCATTCGCGTGAGTTTACGGCCAGACGAAGCCGTCCTTGGCCATTGCAAAGTATCCGGCGTAGCCGGGCCCGGCAACAGCTCATGCGGCGCCCTATTCTGCCGGACACCCGGATCCTGACGAAGCCGAGAACCCCGATGCCAATCGCACAAACAGACATTGCTTGCCCCGGGGCCTTCGCGTCATCGAAGGTGAAAACGACGCAGCGGCTCGCCTTTCGCGTGGGCGGGACGGGCTTCGGCCTGTTCAGCGACGAGGACATCGAGATGACGCTTGATCCGGGCCTGCGCGATTTCGTCGTCGAGCCGAGCATGGGCGACATTCAAATACGCGTGGAGTGGACCGAGAACCTGGAGATTCCTTCCGGAGAGCCGCTCTTCAATTCCGGAGGCCTATGGCGGCTGTTCGAGGAGTCGGATGGATATCGTTTCTATTTTTCGACGCCGTATCTTGGCGCCTCGCCGTACAAGGCTGCGTGGTTCGATCCGGATTTCAAGCGCGGGCATCTCGTTTTGTTCCGTCCGTATTTCGATGCGCGCAAGGCGATCTACCCGCTGGAGTACCCGCTCGACGAGCTGTTGATGATTCACCGCCTGGCGTGCGGAGAAGGCGTGGAAATGCACGCGGTGGGAATCGTGGATGATGCCGGGAAAGGGCACCTCTTTTTGGGGCATTCGGGGGCGGGGAAGAGCACGACGGCGCGGCTATGGAAATCCCAGCCGAACGCTCATGTCCTAAGCGATGACCGGATCATTCTTCGCGCGCGCGACGGGCGAATCTGGATGTACGGCACGCCATGGCACGGCGATGCGGGCATCGCTTCTCCTGAATCCGCCCCGCTTTCCAAGCTTTACCTGCTGGAACACAGCAACAAGACGGAACTTGTTTCGCTTTCTCCCGGACGCGCTGCGGCGGAGCTGTTCACGCGCAGCTTCGTGCCGCACCATTCGCAAAAAGGGCTGCAATTCACGCTGCGATTCCTGGACCGCGTGGCGCGAGAAACGCCGTGTTCCATCTTCCGATTCCTTCCAGACATCAGCGCAGTGGAGGCGATTTGCCGTGAGGGTGCTTGAGACATCGGAAAAGCGCGATTCGCGGCAGTTCACGGTGGTGTGCGAGGCCGCGCTCGACGGCGGCTTGAGGGTGCGCTTCCGCGCGGATGGGCGGAGCATGCAGCCAAACATCTTGGATGGCGACACCGTGGTGGTCGCGCCCATTTCGGCCGGGAAGCCCCGGCGCGGCGATATCGCGCTGACGCGCGGAGACCGGGGATTTGTGTTGCATCGAGTGATTGGGTGGGACCAATCGACCGGTGCATTGATCACGCGCGGGGATGCGGGCCGGGAGAACGATGCCCCGGCGGGGAAGCTGCTCGGGAAGGTAGTCGCGATCGAGCGTGAGGGAAGGGTCATTTCGCTGGAGAGGCCAGGAACCGCCGCGCTGCATGGCCTTCGCAAGCAAGCGCATCGTTTACTTTGCGCGGTCACGCTGAGGGCGAAGCGCTACCGCACGGCGCTAGCTCCTGCGCTCTTCATGATCTTCGCGCTTTTCTTGCAAGCCGCGCCGGCAGCGGCGCAGACCACGCTCACGGTGACGGACGCCGGCGCTCCAAATCCCGTGGCGACGGGCGCGAACATTACATTCACTCAAACCGTCCAGAATACGACGGGCACCGCCGCGACCGGCGCGTCGCTGACGCAAACGACGCCGCCAAACACCACATTCGTGTCGATGACGCAACCCGCTTCCGGCTGGACGTGCGGCACGCTGCCAGCTGTCGGCGGAACAGGGACGATCACGTGCACCGCGACGGCAAACGTCGCTGGCAATGCAACTCTGACTTTCACCCTTATCGTTAAGGCGACGCCGGAAGCGCCTGGTGGATCGACGATTACGAACAACGTGACGGTGAACTGGACCGGTCCGTCCGGGGGTGGCACCAACAACGGCTCTGCGTCCGTCACAGTAATCGGTGCGGACCTCGCGATGACCCAGGTTGCGTCTGCGACAACAGCTGCGCCGGGCTCGACAATTACCTATACAGAAACGGTCACGAACAACGGCCCGAGCTCCGCCACCACGGCAGTTCTTTACCAAGAGACACCGCCGAATACAACCTTCACTTCCATAACGGCCCCAGCGGGTTGGACGTGCACCTCGCCGACGGCGGGCAACACGGGTCAGGTGGTCTGCACGGATGGTTCGCCATTGACGAGTGGAACCACGACGACGGCATTTACATTCGTCGTGACGATTGATCCGGGGCCCACGCCACCCGCTCCCGCGGCGGGTACGACGATTGTGAATTCGGCCGACGTGACTTCGGCGACGACGGATTCGGTCGCCTCCAACAACTCGACAATCACGTCGGTGTTGGTCGAAACCTCCGGCGACTCCGATCTCGCGCTATCCATGTCGCCTTCCTCGACGCCGGTTTTTGTTTCGTCGCCGATCAGCTACACCATTCAAATCCGGAACCTTGGTTTATCGTCCGGTGCGGGTGCTTCAGTTGTGGATACGTTGCCAGCGTCGCTCACAGGCGCTTCGGCAACGACAACGGCTGGCAGCTGCGGAGGAGTGGTCTCCGGAACGATCACGTGCAATTTGGGCACGGTGGCATATCCGCTCGGCGCGCCGATCACGATTACGGTGAGCGGCACGGCTTCCAGCACGGCTACCTCGATGACGAACAGCGCGACAGTTTCGACAACGGGTACTGATCCCGTTAGCGCCAACAATTCCGCGACGATCTTGACCGTTGTGCAGCCGCTGGTTTGCTCGACACCCGGAAGAGACGGCGCCGGAGGAACGCTGACCGGAGTCGTGAACACATATTTTCCACCGGGCGCTGGCGTCACGGGTGCGGCGGCGGGCTCGACCTCGATTGTCCTGGGTGCAGCCGCAGGCGCACCTGCCGCTCAGACGCCCGTTGCGATCGGTGATCGTCTGCTGATCATCCAGATGCAAAACGCGACGATCAACTCGACGAATTCCAGCGTCTACGGAGACGGTGTTCCCGGCGATCCGGGATCGGGATCGACCAGCCTGGGCAGCAGCGGACTTTTCGAGTATGTGACCGCGACATCGAGTTTGGCAGTCGGCGGCGGCACGCTTTCGTTCACTGGTGCGGGGAACAATGGCGGGTTGGTGAACACGTATGTACAGGCAGCGGCGTCTCCGACCACGAATCCGACAGCCGGGCAATCGACATTTCAAGTGATTCGCGTTCCGCAGTACACGACCGCGGTGTTGAGCTCGACTCTGGACGGTTTGTCCTGGAACGGTTCCGTCGGAGGTGTCCTGGCGCTGGATGTTGCCACGCATCTCACGCTTGGCGGCGTCGTGGCGGTTGATGCGCAAGGCTTCCGTGGCGGCGCGGGACAGATTCTCGGCGCAGCCACTACCCCTCCGACGCCCCTGAGCACGGATTATGTGACGCTTTCGACGCAAACGACAAACGCACCCAAGGGAGAGGGAATCGCCGGCACGCCCAAGACGGTTGCCAATAGGACTCTGACTACGTTAATCAACACCGGCAATGAAGGATATCCCGCCGGTAGCTTCGCGCGCGGCGCTCCGGGCAACGCCGGCGGAGGCGGGACCGACGCACACCCGACGGCAAACGACCAAAACGACGGCGGCGGCGGCGGCGGAAACGGCGGCGCGGGCGGTATAGGCGGATTTGGCTGGAATAGTGCAGGCATTTTTGGAGGTTTCGGCGGAGCGGCATTTCCTGCTTCGACCAACGCAGTCGTGATGGGCGGCGGTGGCGGCGCCGGCACCACGAACAACGGCTCGTTCTGGAATCCGGTCACTGACACCGGCAACAACGGTTGCGGCGCGCTATGCACCGGCATCGCCAGCAGCGGTACGGCCGGCGGCGGAATCGTGATCATCCATGCAGGCACGATTACGGGTACCGGCACCATCACCTCAAATGGCCAGCAGGCGCTTGAAACGGAAAACGATGGAGGTGGCGGCGGTGGCGCAGGCGGGACGATCATCGTGCTCACAAATAACGGCGGCATTTCCGGTCTGACGGTCTCTGCGGTCGGTGGAAACGGCGGCGTCACCTGGCCGGAACAGGCCCCTGGCACGTTTCCGGGAAACCGTCACGGGCCTGGCGCGGGAGGCGGCGGCGGTGTGATCTTCACTTCCTCGGCTCCAGCCAGCGCTAACGTCAGCGGCGGGGCTCCCGGATGGTCCACTCTGGCCGACGATGCCTACGGCGCAACCCCCGGCATGCCCGGAATCTTTTCCTCCGGTTCGCCTGTGCAGGGAAACCCCGGCGCGCAATCCGGAGCGTACTGCGCAGCTGCCGACCTAGCCGTCACCAATTCGGGCGCGCCGAGCCCCGTGGTTCCGGGCAACAACATTACCTACACGCAGACCGTGACGAACAACGGGCCGGTTGACGGGATCGACGCCGCGATGACGGAAGTTGTTCCGGCGAATACGACATTTCAATCGATCGTGATTTCGGGTGCGGGCGCCGCCGGATGGAGTTGTTCGGCCCCCGCCGCAGGTGCCACAGGCGTCATCAATTGTACCGACGCGGACATACCTGCTGGCGCGCCTGGAGCGGCAACATTCACGGTGGTGGTGAAGGTTAACGGCGGCACGGCCACCGGCACGCAGATTGCGGACACGATCTCGGCGACGTCGGATACCAATGATCCAATACTTACGAATAATTCCGCGACCGTCTTGACCATCGTCGGCGCCGCGAACACCGCCAACTTGCTGATCACCAATGTGGGTTCGCCCAATCCGGTGCTGGCGGGCAACAACATCACCTATACCGTCGTGGTCACGAACAACGGGCCCGCCACATCGAGCACGGTGGCGTTCACAGAGGCTCTGCCGGCGAACACCTCGTTTGTATCGGTTGCGGCGACTTCGGGAACCGCCGGCTGGACTTGCTCAGGTTCGTCGATTTCCTGCACGATTCCTACGTTTGCCTCTGGAGCATCGACCACGTTCACCGTCGTCGTAAAAGTTGGCGCCGCGACCCCTTCTGGAACAATCATCACAGATACCGCGACGGTGTCAGCAGCGACAACCGATCCAAATCCGTCGAACAACATAGCAACCGTCACAACGGTCGTTGCGACTGCGGGTCAAGCGGACCTCGCTCTCACGAAGACTGGCACGCCGAACCCGGTCCTCGCGGGAAACAACCTCACTTACACGATTACGGTGACGAACAACGGGCCGGCGACAGCCACAAACGTCACCATGCAGGACACGCTTCCGCCAAGTACATCGTTTGTTTCGATCACCACGCCGGCCGGATGGGCGTGCCCGGCGCCATCGGGCGGGTTTCAGAATTGCACGAATTCTTCCGTCGGAGCGAACACGACGGCGACGTTTACGATGATCCTGAAGGTGACTGCCGGCACAGCACCCGGAACGGCCATTACGAACTCCGCGATGGTGTCATCGTCCGGTACCTCGGATCCGACTAACGCGAACAACTCCGCGTCGACGACTTCCAACGTAGCTTCGCCAACCCAGGCCGACGTAGCGATTATTAAGACCGCGTCGCCAGAACCTGTCGATCAAGGAACCAACCTGACGTACACGCTGCAGGTGACGAATAACGGACCGGCCGTAGCACAAGGCGTCACGGTTACGGATGTTCTGCCGGGTGAGGTGACGTTTACTTCCGTCTCGATCCCGGCGTCGCAGGGGACCTGTTCCGGAACTACTACTGTAAGTTGCAACTTGGGGACGATGAACGTGGGCGGGCTGGTGATCATCACGATCAACGTGAATGCCGCGACGTTCAGCTCGGCGACTCTTTCCTCCAACACTGCGACGGTGGCTACCACGACGAGCGATCCGAACTCGACGAACAATTCTTCGACCGCCATCACTACGATTCAATCGCCCA
Organism: uncultured Acidobacteriota bacterium; assembly: GCA_963752925.1. Lineage (GTDB taxonomy): Bacteria > Acidobacteriota > Terriglobia > Acidiferrales > UBA7541 > Palsa-295. The sequence continues at coordinate 379,183 of CAVVZY010000011.1, forward strand.
CCACGGTGGAATTGACGTCGTTCCAGGCGCAGTCCCGCCCGGGAGGCGGAGTGCTGCTGGAGTGGCGGACGCGCGAAGAGAGTCGAAATCTGGGATTCCACTTGTACCGCGAAGACGCGCAGGGCCGCCATCGGATTGATCCGTCGCTGATCGCCGGTTCGGCGCTGCTGATGCGCGGCGGACGGCCGCAGCACCGCGCGAAGACATATCAGTGGATTGACGCCCAAGGCGGGCTGCAGTCGGCATACTGGCTCGAGGACGTGGATCTCAACGGCACGCACACGTTGCATGGGCCCGTCTATGCTGATTCGATTTCCGCGGATTCAGAGCCTGTCGCGCAGGCGCGTCTGCTGAGCCAAGTGAATCAGACGCTCGCCGTCGCGGCCTCGACTGCGCGCTCCTGCGCAAGTCACGCGCGTGCTCAGGACGCCGCGTCCGCTAATACCGCAGCTCGCGCCGGGTGAATCGCCCGTTTCGCTCAACGGAGATCCCGCGGTCAAGATATCGGTCACGAGCGAAGGATGGTATCAGGTCTCGCGCAATCAGCTCGTCGCGGCGGGGCTTCCGCCAGGCGTGGACGCCCGCACGCTGCAACTTTACGCGGAAGGAATCGAGCAGCCGATGCTCATTCTCGGAAGACAGTTTGGTCCACTCGGCCCGAACGACAGCATTGAATTCTACGGAACCGGCATCGACACGCCATTTTCGGGCACGCGCGTCTATTGGTTGGTGCGGGGGGCGCGCCCGGGCAAGAGAATAACGGAGGTGCCTTCGCCTGGAAGAGGCGCCCCGAGCGCGCAGAGCTTCCCGTTCACGGTGCTGTTCGAGCAGCGCACCATTTATTTCGCTGCGCTCCTCAACGGTGAGAACAACGACAACTTCTTTGGCGCCACGGTGACGACAGACCCGGTGGATCAAGCCATTACGGTCGCTCACATCGATCCCACATCGAGCCTGTCCGGTTACCATGGACGTAACGCTGCAAGGCGTGACGGACGCCCAGGCGCACAGTGTCTCGATCGCTTTCAACGGCGCGCCGGTCGGCGAGATGGATTTCGCCAATCAATCTAACGTGACGAACACTTTCGCCATTAGCAATAGCTTGCTGCAGAACGGCGCGAATACAGTCACGCTGACGGCGCTGGATGGAGATAACGACGTCAGCCTAGTTCAGTCCATCGCCCTGCACTACGCGCACACGTACACGGCGGATTCCAATTGGCTGCGCGCGACGGCGTCAGCAGGCGATACCGTGCGCGTCAACGGATTCTCGAGCGCGCAGATTCACGTGCTCGACATCACCGATCCGCTCGCGATCGCTCAACTGACCGGCCCCGTCGCGTCCGATGGATCGAGCTTCGGCATCACGCTCATGGTGCCAGGTTATCGAGGCGCGGAGCGCACGCTGCTCGCTTTCTCCGAAGATCAGACCTCCGCGCCGGCGGGCCTGGCGTTCCACGCGCCGAATTCGCTCGATCGGCCGCAATCGGGCGCGGACATGGTAGTGATCGCTCATCCGGATTTTGTTGCCAGCATCGCCCCGCTGGTGAAGCTCCACGAAACGCGGGGGATTTCCGTGAACGTGGTGACGACCGATCAGCTATTCGACGCGTTCAACTACGGCGAACGAAGCCCGTTCGCGCTGCAGAATTACTTGCAGCTTGCGGCAACCAGCTGGCGTACTCATCCGCAGGCAGTTCTCCTGGTGGGCGACGCGTCGTTTGACCCGCGCAACTATCTCGGCTTTGGCGAGAACGATTTTGTTCCCACCAGGCTAATCGAAACGGCTGCGTTCAAGACGGCTTCCGACGATTGGCTGACCGATTTCAAGCAGACCGGTTTCGCGACGATACCCACCGGGCGGTTGCCCGTCAGCACGCCAGCGGATGCGGCGCTGGTCGTCTCCAAGATTGTGGGCTACGAACGCGGCGGCGACTTCGGGAAGCTGGAACCAGCAGGCACTCGTGATTGCGGACCAAAATATTGGCGCAGACTTCACGACCGCGGCGAATGTCGCCGGCGGCGGATATGCCGGCGTCGCTTGAGGTGACGAAAATCCTCGCCGATGGCCAGGATCCCACTGCGATCAAGCAGCAGATCCTGGGAGCGCTGAACAATGGATCGTTGCTGGTGAACTACATCGGCCACGGATCGGAAGAGCAATGGTCCTTCGCCGATTTCTTTGACGATTCCACGGCTGCGAGCCTGTCGAATGGCGAGCGTTTGCCCGTGTATCTGCTGATGGACTGCCTCAACGGATTCTTTCACGATGTGTATCAGACGAGCCTTTCGACTTCGCTCATGCTGGCGCCGAACGGAGGAGCCGTAGCGGTGTGGGCTTCGTCGGGATTCACTGACGCTGCTCCGCAGGCGACCATGGATCAGGCTCTCCTGGGCGGATGGAAGGCCAATCCGACCCTGCCAATCGGCAAGGCGATTCTGAACGCCAAGACTGGAATCGTGGACGCGGACGTGCGCCGCACATGGATTCTCTTTGGCGATCCGGCGATGAAACTGCAGTTCTCGACCCCTTCCGCGCCTCCCACTCCGCCGCGTAAACCGGGGCCACTAGAAGAAATTACCGCACCTGTGGAGCCGCGCCGGCCCAGCTAGCGTACAATTCAGTCTGCATGTCCTTCCGATCTGGATTCGTTGCGATTGTGGGCCGCCCGAACGCGGGCAAGTCAACACTCGTGAACGCGCTCGTGGGCCGCAAAGTCGCGATCGTCTCGCCGCGGCCGCAGACCACGCGCAATCGCATTCAGGGCATCTTGAACCGCGACGACGCGCAGATTGTGTTGATTGACACGCCCGGAATCCACCAGGCGAAAAATGTGCTCAGCCGCCAGATGATGGACGAAGCACAACACGCGCTCGAAGGCGTGGACGTGCTTTCGCTGATCGTGGACGCCTCGGAGGATTTCGGCGCGGGGGACCAATTTTCGCTCGAGTGGGTGCGGCGCTTCCACGGACCAACCTTCCTGCTGCTCAACAAAGTGGATCGCGTTCGCAGGCAGCTTCTGCTTCCTCTAATCGAGAAGTACGCCGGTCTGTACGATTTCGCGGAGGTTTTTCCCATTTCCGCGCTGACGGGGGAGGGCTGTCCGGCGCTGGTGGATGGCTGGCTCGCGCGGTTGCCCGAATCGCCGCCCTATTTTCCGCCGGATCAATTCACCGATCAGCCGGAGCGATTTCTCGCCGCCGAATTGATTCGTGAAAAAGCGATCCTAGCGACCCGCGAAGAGGTGCCGCACGCCATCGCCGTGCTGGTTGACACCTTTGAGGAAAAGAAGGAACTGGTCAAGATTCGGGCGACGCTTTACGTCGAACGCGAAGGGCAGAAGGGAATTCTGATCGGCAAGCGCGGCGAGACGATGAAGAAGATCGGCACGCAGGCGCGCAAGGAGATCGAAACTATCTTAGGCGCCCACATCTTTCTCGAGCTTTTCGTAAAGGTACAGCCCAACTGGCGCCAGAATGCCGTGCTCGTCCGCCAGCTGGATTGGCACCGGCAACTCGAACAACTCGGCGAAATGCAGCAAGAACAAACGGAACTTTAGGGGCTGACCACTTCGAGATCGTGGGCGACAACGACCTTGCCGCCATAACCCTTCTTCAGCGCCTCAAGCAGGTCTGCCTCGGTTGCATTACCCATGAACGCAAGGTGCGTCGTCACGAGCGCTTTGGCATGTGCGCGCGTGGCGATGTCGGCGAGTTCGGAAGCCGACGTATGAAACGCCGCCATGTATTGCGCCCATTTTTCAGGCGGATGCACGGCGTTCGCGGGCAAGCCGAAATATACTTCGTGGATCAGAAGGTCGCATCCGTTGCAGGCTTGCACCACGCTTTCCGCGGGAGCCGTATCTCCGGAATAGACGATGCTCTTGCCGCTCGCATCGAACCGGTACCCGAGAGCGAGCGGCCAGCTTCCGTGCCGCACAGCGAACGCAGTGACTTTGACGTTGGCGTCCTGAAATACGACGCCCGGCTTTATTTCATGCGCGATCACGTTGTGCCCGGTCAAGTTCGCGTGCTCGAGCCCGGTCGTACGGATATGAATGTCTTCCGCGTATGCCTTGAGAATGTTCTCCGCCATCGCCGAGATTCCCGGCGGCCCGTATAGTTCAAGTGGAGTTGCCCGTCCCATCACCCAGGGAGTCAGAATCAAGTCGGGCAGTCCGAGGGTGTGGTCCGAGTGCAGGTGAGAAACAAACGCGACGCCGAGCCCCCGCGGATTGAGCGCCCGGATTCCATTCGCAAACGCGGCGTTTGCCTGTCGCACCACGCCAACGCCGACATCCACAAGATAGGCCTTATCCCCGGCAACCACGGCCAGACTTGGCCCCTGGCGGTTCGGCGTAGGGCCGGGAGTGCCCGTTCCGAGGAAGACGACGAAGGGCGCCTTCGGCGCTTCGATCTGTGCGCCGGCCGGCTCTTGGCCGGAGGAGGCGCCGATGAAGAGAATGCTCAGGACGAGCGCGATACACAAACTCCAATTTCGCATGGATGGTTTCCCCATTCGCTTCACGACGCCTTCGAAGGCGCGATGCCGAGCGAGCGCATCTTGCGGTAAAGATGACTGCGCTCGAGGCCGAGCGCCGCGGCCGCCTTGGTCATATTCCAGCGGTTCTCTTCGAGCTTGCGCAGGACAAACTCGCGTTCGTAGGCCGAGCGCGCCTCATGGAGGCTTTCGTAAGGTTTTTGGGGACTCTTCGACGCGCCGCGAAATAGCTCGGGCGGCAGATGGTGCGGCTCGATGCGCGGCGACGGGCAGATAATCACCAGCCTCTCGACCAGATTGCGCAGTTCCCGCACGTTGCCCGGCCACGGATACATCAGCAGCACTTCCATCGCGGCAGCCGTGAATTCCTTCGGCTTCTTGCCGTACGCCTCGCAGAATTCCTTCAGGAAGTGCGCCGCAAGAATCGGAATGTCCTCAGTCCTCTCGCGCAGGGCGGGAACGTAGAAGGGAATCACGTTGAGCCGGTAAAAGAGATCCTCGCGAAACGCGTTGCGGCCGATCTCCTCTTCGAGTTTCTTGTTTGTCGCGGCGATCACGCGGACGTCCACCGTCACCGGCACGTTTGACCCGAGCGGCTCGACGCGCTGCTCTTCCAGCACGCGCAGGACCTTCGACTGCGTCTTCAGGCTCATGTCGCCGACTTCGTCAAGAAACAGCGTTCCGCCGTCGGCCTTCTGAAACTTCCCCACCTTGTCTTCGCTGGCGCCCGTGAAGCTGCCCTTGCGATGGCCGAACATTTCCGATTCGATCAGCTCTTCCGGAATCGCCGCGCAGTTGACCTCCACAAACGGTTTCTCGTTGCGCTGGCTGCTGGCGTGGAGCGCGCGCGCGACCAGCTCCTTGCCGGTGCCGCTTTCGCCGTATATAAGCACGCGGCCGGTAGTTGGCGCGGTGAGCGCGATCTGCTGGCGAAGCGCCTTCATAGGCACGCTCGCGCCCAGGATCTGGTGCCGCTCCTCGAGCTCGGCGCGCAGGCGGCGGTTCTCATCCTCCAGGCGCACGTATTCCAGCGCGTTACGCACGACCACGACGATCTTTTCAAGCGAAAGCGGCTTCTCGACGAAATCGAAGGCTCCGAGCTTGGTGGCGCGCACCGCGCCTTCGATACTCCCGTGCCCGGAAATCATTACCACCACCGGCGCGCCGTCCTGCGCTTGTATGCGCTCGAGCGTTTCCAGGCCGTCCATCTTGGGGAGCCAGATGTCGAGCAGGATCAGGTCGAACGTGTGCCGCTCGATTCGCTCCAGACATTCTTCGCCGGACGCGACAGCCTCGACTTCGTAGCCTTCGTCGCGCAGGAGTGCGCCCAGCGATTCGCGGATGCCGTTTTCGTCGTCAACGATCAGTATGCTGGCCATGATTCCGTCAGGGGCCTCAGCTCGCTTGCGTGGAGATTCCGACTTCGGCGGCAGGGAAGCGGATCAAAAACCGCGCGCCGGCGGGCATGTTGTCCTCGACCCGAATCGTCCCGTTGTGCTCGGCAATGATCCGGCTCGCAATCGCCAGGCCGAGTCCCGTGCCGCGGCCTTTGGTCGAAAAATGAGGCAGAAACAGTTTTTCCTTGTCCTCGGGTGAAATTCCGTGGCCGCTGTCGGAAATCTCGATGACGACCGCGTCCCCGTCGCTTTCTGTGCGAGTGGACACGCGCAAACGACGGATCGGCGCGCCTTCCATGGACTCCGCCGCGTTGTCGATCAGGTTGGCCACGACCTGGCGGATCAGCTCTGGGTCGGCCTTCACGGAGGGAAGCGAGCCTGCCAGATCGGTCGAGACGACGATTCCGTCGAGGCGGCCCTGAAAGAGTCCGAGCGCACTTTGGACGATGGAGTTCAAATCGGCCGGCGCAAGCCGCGCAGCCGGAAACCGCGCGAACTGCGAAAATTCATCCACGAGAGATTCGAGTGTCTGCACCTCGCGCTCGATCAGTCCCGCGCACTCGGCTGACAATTTCTCGAATTCCGTGCGCTGTGCCGCCGGGTTCGCCGCAGCCGCGCGGTCCAGATACCGCAACAGGCGCTGCGCGGAAAGCTGGATAGGCGTCAGCGGGTTCTTGATTTCGTGCGCGATCCGCTGCGCGACCTCCTGCCACGCGGCCGCTTTTTGCGCCTGCAAAAGGTCGGTCAGGTCGTCAATCACGACGATGAATCCGGGATTGGACCGCCGTGGGCCCAGCGACGTCACCGTCACCGCCGTGCGCACCAAACGGCCGCCGGTCGCGATTTCGATTTCGCTCGAAGCAGCGCCCATCCGAAGTGACCGCCGCATCAGGTGCAGCACGGCTCGCGCTGCCTCTTCTCCGACCAGATCCGCCAGCGAATGCGCGCGGCGCGCCGATTCACCCAGGATCGTCACGACCGCAGTATTTACTCGGGCGATCTCGCCCGATGCATCAAGTGAGACAACGCCCGTCGGAATATTTTCGAGGATTGCCTCCATGAGCTTGCGCCGCCGCTCGCGTTCTTCGATCGCCTGTTCGAGGCTCTGCGTGAAGTCATTGATCTGCCGCCGCCCCTCGCCGAGCTGCTCGCTCATGCGGTTGAACGAGCGCACCAGCGTCCCCAGTTCGTCCTGAGCCTGCACGTCGATTTGGTGATCGAAATTTCCGCGTGAAATCTCCCGCGTGGCCTCGGCCAGAGCCTGAATCGGCACCGTGACTTGCTTCGACAGAAACAGCGCAACCCACGTTGTCGTAAACAGAAGAAGCAACGTAACCAACATGAGCCACAGCAGAATTTCGCGTTTGTACGCCCGCAGCTGCTGCTTCTGCTGGCGGTAGATGTCGGTCTGCGATTCGATCGCGGCATAGCGTTCCGAAAAATCGCTCGGCAGGTGGCGCGCCACATACAACGTACCGTCCTTCAATGGGGCGCTGCCGGCAAGGTAAAGCTCGCCGTTAATCTTCCATACGCGCGCGCCGCTTCGAATCGTCTGGATCGATTCGGGCGCAACGGACACCGTCACTGCACCGGAGCTGCCTTGCGCAGCCGGTCCAGGGTCCGGCTGCTTCGTGAAGTCGAGGCTCGATGTCACTTTTCCGCTCGCGTCCGTCACCCAGGAAATATCGATGGCGTGATTGTGGTTGAGAAAATCTTCATCGAGCGTCCCATGAATCGCCGCCGCCGCGGCCAGATGGTTCAGCCGTTCGAACTCCGTGGTTTCGAAATGCGTCAGAAGGATCTGGCTTTGCTCGTTGGCTATTTCAAGCGGTCGCGGGAACCAGTTATTCAGCGTCCGGTTCACCAGCGCATAACTGAAAAAAAACAAAAGACCTACGGGTATCAGCGACACGCCCATCGCGCCCAGCACCATTTTTACTTTGAACCGCGATCCTAGCTGCCCGCTGCGCCGCTCGGCCCACAGCCGCACCAGGCTGCGCGTCAAAATCAGCGAAAAAACCAGCAGCGCCGCGACGATAATGGTCGAAAGCGCGAAGAAAACGACGAATTCGTTCCCCTGCTGTGGGCGCAGCGGAATGTTGAGGGATCCCAGCGTGAAAACGGCTGCCGTCAGCAACACCACCACGACGCCGCCGATCGTCAGCCATAGACGGCTCTTGCGCCGCTGCTTCACGCTACCGGCCCTCCTCGAGATAGCGTCCCAGTGGGCACTCGCCGCAGAGCGGATCGCGCGTGCGACAAAATGTCTTTCCTGTGTTCACGATGAGGGCATGAAACTCGTTGAACCGCTTCGCATTACCTGGAAACTGACTCTCGAACATCCAGCGGACGTCGTCGTACTTTGCTTTTTCGTGGCTCCAGCCGTGGCGTGAGAGCAATCGCCTCGTATAGGCGTCCACCACGAAGACGGCGTGATCGCCCGCATAGAGCAAAATGGAATCGGCTGTTTCCGGGCCGATCCCGAATACCCCTAACAGCTTTTCGCGCAGCATCAGCGTCGGCGCCTCGAACATCCTTTTGAGCGAGCCGCCAAATTCCGCGCGCAGGAATCCGCAAAATGCTTTCAGTTTGCGCGCTTTCTGTCGGAAATAGCCGGACGGCCGGATCAGGCTCTGCAGGCGCCGTAGGGGAACTTGCTCGATTGCCGTCGGGGACAACAGTCCCTCGCGGCGCAGATTCGAGATGGCGCTCTCCACGTTGGTCCAGGAGGTGTTTTGAGTGAGGATTGCGCCGACAATCACTTCGAACGGGGACTTCCCCGGCCACCAGTGCTGCGGGCCAAACGCCGTGAAAAGGGAGTTGTAGTATTCGTCGAGCGGAGGCTTATCGCTGGGGACTGGCCGGATCGCAGAGATGCGTCCGGTCTCGGTGCGCGTCGCCCGACGACGACCGGTCCTGACTGGTTCGGTGCCGCCACGGTGCGCCGTCTGCCGTAGATCGGTGTTGCTCATGGAAACCACACGATAACGGCGGTGACGCGACAAGTCAAGCTAAGGTGTTGTATTCAAGCCACACTGTTGTGGTTTAGCGTCCGCAGGGCCAAAAGGTATCCAAATCAAGCTCTTCTCAGCCGTTCTTGCGCTCAAACTCCCGCATAAAGCTGGTAAGCGCTTCGACCGCTTCCGGGCTGACGGCATTGTACAGAGAAGCACGCATGCCGCCGACCGACCGGTGCCCTTTGACACCCACAATCCCCGCGGCTTCAGACTCTTTCACAAACCTCGCCTCGACGGCCTCATCTCCGCCGGCGATGCGGAAAACGATGTTCATCTTCGAGCGCGATTCTCGCTCCACGGGGCACCTGTAATAGCCGCTGGCGTCAATCGTGCCGTACAGAAGATCCGCCTTGGCCTCGTTCCGCTTTTCGATCGCGGCTACCCCGCCCTGAGCCTCGAGCCATTCGAGCACCAGACCAATGGCGTAGATGGCGAAAGTCGAGGGCGTGTGATAAAGCGAGCGCTCCTTGATGTGGGTGCGGTACTGCAGAATCTTGGCAATCTTGTCGTTCGCGCGTTCGGCCAGGTCACGCCGGACGATCACGATCGTGGCTCCCGCGGGTCCCAGATTCTTCTGTGCGCCGGCGAAGATCAGCCCAAATTGTCGCACGTCCACGGGTTTCGAGGCGATGTCCGAGGACATGTCCGCCACCAGAGGAACGCTGCCCGTGACGGGAATCTGGCTCCACTGCGTTCCCTCAATCGTGTTGTTCGTGCACATCGCCACATAGGAGGCATCCGGTGCGAGCGTGATTTCGTTGCTTCGCGGCACGCGCGTGAACTTTTCCGTCTCGGTGGAAGCCGCTAAGCGGTACTGCGCGATTTTCTTTAGCTCCTCAATTGCCTTTGCGGTCCACGAACCGGTGTGCAGCACGTCCACTGCCTTGCCGGCCTGATACAGATTCATCGGCACCATCGCAAACTGCAGACTGCCGCCGCCCTGCAGGAACACGACCGCATAGTCCTCTGGAATTCCGAGTATTCGGCGCAGTGCCCGTTCGGCGTTTTCGCTGATGGCCTCGAATTCGGGCGACCGGTGACTCATTTCCATAACGGACATGCCGGTGCCCCGATAATCCAGCAGCTCTTCGCGCATGCGCTCGAGCACGGGCAGCGGTAGCGCCCCCGGGCCTGCATTGAAATTGAATGCCCGCTTCGTGCTGCGTTCAGACGTCGTCGAGGAGTTCACGATGAAAGGATCCTTGGAGTGAAGTTTTCGTCTCTCGGACTACCCGTGAGGGCGCTCCGGAAGGTCTAGAATAGCAGAAGTGCGTGTGCCCCGGGCATGCACATGGCCCCGCCATCGAGGGATGAAATTCGAGCTTGCGGGCGTTATAGTAGGTGCACGAGCTGCCACAGGCGGCGCACTCGACCATGAGGAGAACCCCGAGATGAAGAATTCGCGAAGCGCAGCACTACGCACACTTCCGTACTTGTTTCTTGCGATTGCACTGCTCGCAATGGCTTACCCGGCGATCCATTCTCCGGCGATTCACGCGGATGAACAGCCGCTGCCGGCGGTTGGCAGCGTCGCTCCCGATTTCACTTTGAATTCTCAGGAAGGCACGCCGATCAGCCTTCACAGTTTCCGCGGTAAGTGGGTGGTCCTGTACTTTTACCCGAAGGACCAGACACCCGGCTGCACAATTGAAGCGCACGGCTTTCAACGCGATCAGGCAAAGTATGACGCGATCAACGCCGTCATCGTGGGCGTCAGCGTGGACACCGTCGAATCGCACAAGGAATGGTGCGCCAAGGACGGCATGGCCTTCAAGTTACTCTCCGATGCGAACAAGGAAGTCGTGACCAAGTACGGATCCACGATGACCATCCCGCAGGCGCCACAACTCGGCACCGTCGCTGCGCGGAACACGTTTCTAATCGACCCGAGCGGCAAGATCGTGAAGGAATTCATCAAGGTCAATCCGACCGGGCACAGCGAGGAAGTCCTCGCAGCGCTGGCCGATCTGCAGAAATAACCGAGGTAGCGTCGCAGCCACGTGCCGTGGTATTTATGGGGGCAGGCGGGTTTCTTCCGGGCTTTGCCTGCCCTCATTCTCGACGGGATGGCCACCACTGTGACTGCGCGGCAAGGTGAATTCGAACGGACTGCGATGCCACACTCGAGGAGCTTGCTCCGGGTGGCACGGCGTCTGGCCTCCGATACGGCAGCGGCCGAAGATCTGGTGCAGGAAACGTTTTTTCGGGCGTGGCGCAGTTTCGACCAGTTTCAGACCGGCACCAACATGCGGGCCTGGCTGTTCCGAATCCTGTTCAACGCGTTCTACGCCCAAGGGAGACAGATCAGCGCCGCTCCTATCCTGGTCTCGCTCGACGCACCGGGTCGTGAGATCGAACCGCGTTGCCCAACTGGGTTGTCCCTGGTGGACACGGCAGAGGTTTCGTACGCGCTCGGCGAGCTTTCGGACGAGCATCGGACGGTGCTCCTGCTGGCTGTCGTGGAGGGTTTTACGTGCCGGGAGATGGCGGAAATTTTGTCCGTGCCCATCGGCACGGTGATGTCGCGGCTCAGTCGCGCGCGGCGGGCACTGCGTGAGCGCCTTCTGCCTGCGGAGCCCAAGGTTTGGGAAGCACGCGCAGGCGCGGGACGCGCAGAGAGAGAAATGTGATGCACTGTTCTGACATCTCGGAACTGGCGCCGCTGTATATCGCCGGTGAAGTCGACTCGCAGCGTGCCGCGGAGGTCGACGCTCATCTGAAAACTTGCCCCGCGTGCATGCGGGAACTTGAAACGCAGGCGCGCCTTGACGCCCGATTGCGCGAAGTCCTCATCGCCGAGGAGTTGGATGTGTCGCGCGTGAACCGCCGCATCCGCGAGTTGATTGCCGCTGATTCCGCGGGTGGGCTCGTTCCGCAATTGCAGCCAAGGCCTCGCCGTTGGGTGACGGCAGCCATGGGAATTGCGGCGGCTCTGCTGGTGATCGCGGCGGGCTATCTTTTGATGCCAGCCCACGTTGCTCGCGTCTATGCCGACGCTGCTACGGACCACCACTTGGAAGTTCTCGAGCAACAACCTCGCCGCTGGCTCACCGATCCCGCGAAAATCGCGGCGCTCGCGGAACAGCAGGGGATTTCGGATTCGGTGCCTCTGGCGTTGGCGTCCGGATACCATCTGGAGCGCGCGAAGATTTGCCGCTTGGATGACCGCCTGTTCCTTCACATCGTTTACTCGGACGGCACGCGGGAATTTTCGCTCTTTCTGCGCGCTCGCAATGGCGAAAAGCTCGCGGGCCCGATCCGGGGCTTCGCAAATGGCAGGTTACTGCGCATTTGCGACGCCGGTGGCGAGCACCTCTCGTCGTTTGAGACCTCTCGCCTGACCGCCTTGGTCGCGACCGACCAGCCCGCTGACGCGGCCCTTCGCTTCGCTAGGGAACTTTCCGCCTCGCTTTAGGCGTTGCCCTTCCAACCGCTCGTTGCACGTTGCCTTGAACTTTCTCCGTTCAACCATTAGACTGAATGGCCTGCTGTTATGGCGCGGAGACATGCGGAATGCTTCTTTCCAGAGATTACGTCGGCTACATGGCCAAGGAAATCGTAAAGCGCCTGGTTGCCGCCAAGATGATCGAAACAAAGGACGTGGATAGTCTTTCGCAGCAGGTCCGCCAGGTCATGGCCGACGAAGTGACGATCGAAGACCGCTTGAATGAGGAAGCGCGCGAGATCCTCGCCAAATACTCCGACGAAATGCGCCGCACCGGGGCCTCCTACCAGGAGATGTTCAAGAAAATCAAGAGCCAGCTCGCCAGGGAAAGGAAACTCATCCTCCGATGAGGAGGCCGCCCACATGCGACTGAGCCGCGAAAAGACAGTCAGACTTTCTCACCGGGTCATCGACTTCCTGGTTTCCAGTCCGAGCGTGGACTTCGTCGAGGACCGCGACACGATCCGCCAGGAAATCGTCACTATTCTTATCTCGCTGTTGAAGCTCGAAGAACAGGTGGATACGGAAGTCCGCGCAAAGATCGCCTCGCAGAAGAAAGAAATCCTCGAAGGCAGCGAGGAATGGGACATCCTCTATCGCAAGTATTACTCCGAAGGACTCAAACGCCTCGGCGTCGCCGAAATCCACGCCCACTGAGAAATTCACAGCCCGCAGTCCGATCGTGCATCACTGGCCCATTCCTAATTTCGCGCCAAAACAAAAAAGGCACCCGGCGTCGAACCGGGTGCCCTGCCTGCAATCTCTCGACGATCAATTATTGACTGGTTCTCACGGTTGCTGCGGGTCGTCGGTTCGGTGCTTGAGCGTCGGGCGGTCGCTGTCGTCCGTCGAAGTCTGATCGGGCGATGAAGTCGAACTGCCGCCGCTCGACGTGCTGTTCGGATCGGGAGGCGCTGTGTTTCCGCCCTTGTTCTGCGCCGTCTTCTTGCGCAGCGTAGGCTTGTTCGGATTCGCATCCTTCACCTTGATATTTGCCTCGATCAGCTGGAGGCGCGCCTTCACCGTGTCGAACTCCGAAGTCGAGACGATGTACTGATCCCGCGCGGGCAGGATCGTGGCGATTTCCTTCTGGATGTTCTCGATTCGATCCGGCGTTGGCGGATGCGTCGAAAAGACTTTGGGGATCGTTCCCGGCTCCTTCTTTTCGTCCGACTGCACTTTCTCGAAGAAGGAAACGAAGGAATTCGGGTCGTAACCGGCCTTATACATGTACTGCAAACCCAGGTAATCGGCCTCCGCTTCGTCGCCGCGCGAGAACTTCAGGAACGTCAGCGGGATCGCGAAGTTCATGCCCTGATAGATGGCGTACCCGGCCCAGCTATAGGGGATAAAAATCATCGCCGGAATCGAGGCCAGCTGGACGATCGTGCTCTTGGTCTGTTCCCTCGTTCCGTGGCGGGCGCAAACATGGGCGATTTCATGCGCCATCACTCCCGCGAGTTCCGATTCCTCATCCGCGTGCAGAATCAGGCCGCTATTCACGTAGAAAAATCCGCCAGGAAGCGCGAACGCGTTCACCACGTCGGAATCGATCACCTTGATCGTGAACGGCACCTGCGCGTCGGAATTTCGCACCAGGTTCTGTCCCACGCGATTCACGTATTCGATCACCACCGGGTCGTCGATGAACTTCGCGCTCTTCTCTACCTCCTGGGACAGTTGCTTCCCCAGCGCGATGTCGTGCTCGAGCGAATAGATTTCGGGACCGTGTCCCACCTTGCGATTGCCGATGGCGTTGACGTCCGCCTCGCTTCCGGCTTTCACGTTGGGATTGTCCTTCTGGGTGACGGGCTGACCCGCAGGAGCTGACGGCGGGGCTGGCGCCTGCGTGGGTGGCGGCTGCACTTGCGGGGCCGCCGCGGCGGGAAGCGCTATCATCGACGCCGCCAGGAGCAACGCCGTCCACTGAGCCGCAAAGGATTTCCTCATCGTGACCTCCGGAAGGAGCCTGCCCGCATTATACACCCCTGCGGCCGGGCCCTTGCACACAGCCGGTTGGATGGCACGAGTCGTCAGATGGTTTCTTTGCGGTTTCACGCAGCCGGCCCGAAGCTGGCCGATCTCCGACGACGATGCCGCCGGTCAGCCCTCGCGAAGTTGCTGCTTCAGCCGCTCGATGTCGTCGCGAAGCTTGGCGACCCGGCTCGCCACGGACAATTCGTAGCCGAAAAAGACCGCCCAGACGGCCATCCATGCAGCCAGAAGAAAATGGAAATTTCTCACGGTAACCCCTTTGTAAGCACGGAGCTTGAGCCCGAGTCCGAGCCAAAGCCACGAGCATCGGCGGCGAGCCGAAGTTCGTCAAGCTCGTGCCGCAGACGCTCGAGCCGGTAACGATCCACGAGGACGAGGATCATCACCACCATAATGGCCACGATGCAAACGATCAGGACCTTCCCCATCGTGGGATCGAGACCCGAATTTTCCCCGCCCAAAATCACGGGCGAGGGGTGCTGCGTGCGCCACAGACGGTTCGACGCGTAAACGAGCGGCGCGTCGAGGAAGGCAAAAATGCCGAAAATCGCGGAAAGGGAAGCGCGGCGCTGCGGCTCCTCAATTAATCCGCGCAGCAGCAGGTACGAGATGTAGAGGATCCACAGAATGAACGCGGTCGTCAGGCGCGCGTCCCACGTCCACCAGATGCCCCATGCCGGGCGACCCCAGAGAACTCCCGTGATCAATCCAGCGGTGCAGGAAACGACTCCCACTTCGACCGAGGCGACGCCGAGCCAGTCCCATTGGGGCTTGCGCGTCACCAGCCACGCCACGTTCGCGACGAAGGCCAGCGAGAGCGCGGTGAACATCGCCATCCAGCTGCCGAGATGGAAGTAAAATACCCGCTGGATCTCGTGCATCGTGCTCTCGTCCGGCGCAATAAAAAGCGCCGCGTAGCCGGCAAAGAAGATCAGCGCGGCGGAGACCACGGTGATGACGCTGCGTCCCTTCATCGCTTGAACCTCACCTCATTCCTCCAGCAGAAAATCCGCAAGCAGCCACGAAGCAGTAAGAAACACGATATCAAATCCACCCAGGAATGCGAGCCACGCGCGGTCCAGCGCCGGCTGTTCTGCAAACAGCGAGGCAGTCGCCTCCACCGCGGCAATCAGCAGCGGCGCAAGAAGTGGAAGCAGCAGCAGCGGCAGCAACAGTTCACGCATGCGGGCGTGCGCGGCGACGGCGGAAAACACGGTGCCGGTGACCACCAGCCCCAGCGTGCCAAGCACCAGGACAAGCGCCAGCCGGCCTACAATGCCCGCGATCGAAATGTTGTAGAGCACCGCGAAAACGGGAACGAGGATCACTTCGGCGACGCCAAGAAAAATCAGGTTCGCCAGCATTTTCCCCAGCAATATCGCGAACGGCGAAACCGGGGCCATGCGCAGGGCGTCCAGCGTCTGGTTCGATTGTTCTCGCGCAAACGACGGATTCAGCATCAGCGAGCCTGCGAATAGAAACGCGATCCACAAGAGTCCGGGGCCGTAGCGCCGGGATTCGCCAGCCGTGGGATCAAACGCAAAGCTGAAAAGCACTACCACAACCAGCGCGAAAACGACCGTGGTGCTCAGTAGTTCGCGCGCGCGGAACTCCATGCGAAGTTCCTTGGTCAACACGATGGTGGCGGCGCGCGCGGTTGTCATCTCAGGCTTCGGAGCGAAGGGCGGCCAGCAGCGGGCGCGGATCCCCGCCCGGTCCACTATCACGGTCGACGCGCCCGCCCGCCAGCGAAATGGCGCGAGTGGCCAGGTCGAGCGATTCGTTGCGCGCGTGCGTGCTCATCACCACCGTTGTGCCGCTATCGCGAAGCCGCGCGAGCGTTTCACCGAACCACGCGAGGCCCTGCCGGTCGAGTCCCGCCGCGGGCTCGTCCAGCAGCAGCAGTCGCGGGCCGTGCAGCAGGGCGCGCGCAATCGCCAGGCGCTGCCGCATGCCGCGCGAAAACGTGCGCACGATGCTCCCGGCTCGCGACGCCAGCCCGCAGGATTCCAGCGCCTGCGTGACCCGCGTGGGAATGTCTTGCAGGTCGTAGAGCTGCGCGAAGAACGTCAGATTTTCCGCCGCCGTCAGTTCGTCGTAGAGCAGCGTGCTGTGGCCGACCATGCCGATCAGCCCCCGCGGCGCTTCTCCCGACTCGCTCGCGGTGAATGCGACTTGGCCGCTCGTCGGTGTCGAAAGCACCGCGGCGATGCGCAGGAGCGTTGTCTTCCCCGCGCCATTGGGACCGAGCAGCGCGACGAATTCGCCCGCTGAAATATCGAGCGAGACCCCGCGAAGAGCGAGTAGCGAGCCGAAGCGCTTCTCCACGCGGTCGAAAGAAACTCCCAGGCTGAAGGCCGAAGGCATTGCGGAGGAGGGAGGCGTTCCGGCGCGCGATGCCACCGGGGTGGACAGGGTGCCGGACAATTCGCTCAGCCTTTCACCAGATCGCGCAGCGACTTCTGGACGCGATCGCGTTCACGCGTGTAATCGGCTTCCGAGATCGTGCCGGCTTCGCGGCGCAGTTCGAGGCGGAACAAAACGTCTTTCAGTTCGTCGAGGCTGCCGCGGACTTCGCGGTCGAGGTTAGCCGCAACACCCGCGGAAGCACTCGCGGTGCCCGAGCTGTAAGGGGCGGGTTGGCCCGAGCCGGGCGCCTTTGCCGGAGAGGGAGGTGCGGCAGGGATCTTGACCGAAGCAGCCTCCGCAACCGCAGCTTGCGGGCTGGCGCGACACGTAAATCGAGCCGAGCGCGAAAAGCGCGACGAATCCGCCGACGATGATCCACTTCAAGCTATCCAGACGAGCGGGGAGCGTCGTAACACTCGCGACCGGAGCTTCGGTTCCCGTTTCGATTCTCGAGTTGACCGATGGATTTTGAGTGTCGTCGCCTGGCGCGTTTCCCGCAGCGGCGCCCTCCGGTGCGGGGGGTGGTGCGGTGCCCGAAACGGAAACCAAGAGCGGTGTGTTCGCGGCAACGGAATCGCGGGTGTAAGCGCTGAATCCCTGAGCCTGCCCGGCGGCCGTAAAACCGCCGCCCGAAATTTGTACCGTCGGTGGCGCGAAGACCCCGAGATGCTCGACCGGGTAACGGGAAATGATGGGAATGCTCGTCTGATTGCCGGGATACGGCAGCTTATAGGTCAGGCTCACCTGGCTGTCGCCCGGGCGAAAGGTATACGCGATCGAGTGCGAATTTTTTCCCTTATTCACAGGGCTCTGCACCACGGGCATGCCGCCCGACGCAGCACCCGCGGCAACGTTGCCCAGCTCGGCGCCCTCGGGAAGCGAAAAAATGAAATCGCCGTCGGCGCGATAATAGGCAAGCGGCGGCTGGGTCTTGTTCGAGACGTTG
This sequence comes from uncultured Acidobacteriota bacterium, assembly GCA_963752925.1. GTDB lineage: Bacteria > Acidobacteriota > Terriglobia > Acidiferrales > UBA7541 > Palsa-295. The sequence goes on from CAVVZY010000011.1 coordinate 396,893, forward strand.
TATTCCTCTGTGACCGCAAGCTCCGAGCCGTTTGGCTGCACGATGACCGCGTGGACCGTGACCGAAATGGCGCTCGGCTTGTCGGTCGGTTCGAACACCTGCATGTCCACCGTCGTCTTATCGGGTGTGGCCGGCTCGTGATAGTTCACCCCGCGATACACGGCGCGGATCAGCATCGGCCCGGCGCCCAGTCCGGGATGGTCGAATTTGTAGTGCCCGTCGGCATCGGTCTTCGTATTGGCGACGGGCTGCATCCCGCCCTGCAATTGGATCAGGATCATTTCCACGCCCGCGGCGGGCTTTCCCGTGGTGCCGTTGCGGACCGTGCCCGTCACTGTGCCGGCGAACGCAGAAGACGTGAGCATACAGAACAGCACGGACGAGGAAATCAACAACGCGCAGCGGCGAAGGATCATGAGCGCCGCCCTTTTTCGGACGCGGCTTGCCGCGTCGCGGGCGTCGGAGTGCTGCCGGTCAACGTATCCATATCGGCCAGGACGCGCGCGGCTTCGATCTCGAGCGACTGCTTGATTTCGTCGTAATCCGCCTCGGAGAATTTTCCGGCGCGATGCTCGAAGCGAAGGTCCCGCAGGTTCTCGTAGATGGCGTCGCGCCGCTCCATCAGATGATCGAGCTTCGTGCGATGCGGCGCCGCGTCCGAGGGTTCCAGTCGCACGCCGAAGACAAAAATCATCGTCGCCAGCGCCAGCAGCACGCAGGCGACGGCAATATCAACGCTACTCATCGGAGTCCTTGTCCACTTCGCGTCGGGCGCGATCGAGCAATTCGGCCGAAATCGGCGGTCCGCCGGCGGGCGCGAGCGCCACGCGACGCCGCCATCGGCGCACAACTTCCCAGATCAGAAAAAGCGCGAGAAGGGGCGCGACGACCGGAGCGATCCAGACGAGCCACGTAAAACCCTTCTTGGGCGGATCGGGAAGAACCGTCGGGCCGTACTCCTGAACGAAGGATTGTAAGATCAGGTCGTCCGAGTCTCCGCGGTCCACGCGCTGCGCGACTTCCTTCTGCATCGCCTTCGCCGTATCGCATGGCCCCGAGAAGGCGCCGCCGGTGTGATTGCACGTGCCGGCCGTATCGTTGCACCCGCCGCACATGCACATCACTTTCTTGCTCAGGGCTTTGGCGCGAGGTGAGTCCTCCGCGCGCGAAGTAGGCGCGGCTGCCACGAAAATCATGGCCAAGAACAAAGCTGCCGCGGCCCTCATCCCGAGCCGATAGCGCTTCGTGCCCTTCATGGCGTCAATCATTGGAGTCGGAGCGGCGTATGGGCGCGCTTCTCGCAGGACTGGTGGCAGGCGATCCGCTTGCTCCCTGCGCCATCGCTTCACCCCAGCTGCTTTCCGTTGCGGCTCGCAGGACGATGGCCGCGCGCCGGTTCGGAATCATCGCCAGGACCGTCCCCAGAACCAGGACGATGCCGCCAAACCATATCCATTTCACCAGCGGATTCAGATAGGCGTGAATGACGGGCAGGTTGGTGTCCGGGCTGCGGCCCGCATACACCACGTAGAGGTCGTGCACAGGAGTGCTTTCGTTCGCGACGATCGTTTCAGTCACCTGGCTCGCCAGGAACAATCGGCGCTCGGGGTAGAGCATCATCTCGGAGCGGCCGTTGCGGAAAACTTCCAGCGTGGCGCGATCGGATTGGTAGTTGTCGTTCGACGGCTGGTCGAAGTTCTGGCACAGGATCGTGTACGGGCCGATCGTAAGGCTCTGGCCGACGTTCAATTCCTTCTGGATATCCTGATTGAAGGCGGAGCCTGCGATCCCCACGAAGATCAGCACCATCGCGAAGTGAACCACGTAGCCGCCGTACCGCCGCGTGTTGCGCATGGTGAGTTCGCCGACCGCCGTGATCAAGTTTGAGCTGTCGCGCGACGCGATCACTCGTGCGCCGCGATAGAACTCCGAAAATATCGTCAGCGTGACGAACACGGAAAGTATCAGGCAGACCAGCGGGTAGAAACTGCGGAAGCCGAACGCGAATCCTGCCGCGCCCGCGATGAGTCCGCCTACCAGCGGCCATGCGAAATTGCGCCGCAGCGCGTCAACCGAGGTCTTGCGCCACGCCAGCAAAGGCCCCACGCCGGTGAGAAACAGTAGAAACAGCGCGATCGGCACGTTCACTTTGTTGAAGAAGGGCGGACCCACGCTGATCTTGCTGCCGGTCACCCATTCCGAGAGCACCGGGAAGAGCGTTCCCCAAAGAACCGCGAAGCACGCGGCCAGCAGGATCAGATTGTTGAACAGGAAACTCGATTCGCGCGATACAAGCGAATCCAGCTGATTGTCGCTGCGCAGGTAATCGCGATTCTTGTACCACGCTGCGAGGCACACGACGAGCACGATCCCAAGGAAGCCGAAAAACCATCCGCCAATGGAGGATTCCGCGAACGCGTGCACCGAGCTGACGATCCCGGTCCGTGTCAGCGACGTCCCCAGGATGCAGAGCATGAACGTCACGAAGACCAGCCACACGTTCCAGACCTTCATCATCCCGCGCTTCTCCTGCATCATCACCGAATGCAGGAACGCCGTGCCCGTAATCCAGGGCAGCAGCGCCGCGTTTTCGACCGGATCCCACGCCCAGTAACCTCCCCAGCCAAGCACCGCGTAGGCCCAGTGCGCGCCGAGCAGCACGCCGATGCCCTGAAAGCACCACGCGACCATGGTCCAGCGGCGCGTGATGTGAATCCATTTCTCGCCGGGATAGCGTCCCAGCAGCGCCGCCATCGCAAACGCGAACGGTATGGTGAATCCGGTGTAGCCGAGATAAAGCATCGGCGGATGAATCACCATCTCGGGGTATTGCAGCAGCGGATTCAGCCCGCTGCCTTCCGATAGTTTCGCCATGTGCATCACGCCCGCGGAATCGGCGCTGGCGATCACGTGAAACGGGCTGGCGACGAAATTGTTCAGCACCAGGAAGAACGTCTGCACTCCCGCCAGCGTGACGCCCACGTAGGGCATCAGCTCCGGATGCTTCTTGCGATTCAGGAAAAGCGCGAGGAACACGTAGATCGAAAGCAGCCAGCTCCACCAAAGCAGCGAGCCTTCCTGTCCCGCCCACAGAGCCGAAAATTTGTAGTAGAGGGGCAGGGCATGGTTGCTATGCGCCGCGACGTAGGCGAGCGAAAAATTATCCGTGAAGAAGAAATACTCGAGCGAGGCGACGGCCAGCGTGATCAGTCCAAAGACGGCCATGCCCGCGTTTCGCGCGCTCTTCGTGACCAGCGTTCGGCGCGTGACGATTCCCACGATTCCGGCCACGAACGCGTACACGGTGACCAGAAACGCGAGAAGCAGCGCAAACGATCCGAAAATATCCAAGCGGATTCCCCCTGGGAATGTTAGCCCTTGCCGATATTCTTGTCGCTGGCCACTGGCGCGCCGACGGGGGCGGCCTCGTACTTCGAGGCGCACTTGGCCTGCACCTGCTCCGCGACGAATCCGCCTTCCGGCATCAGGCGGCCTTCGACGAGCGCCTGCGCGCCGTCTTTGAACGTATCGGGAAGGGGATCGTTGCCAATGTAGCTGACCGAGAGGTCCTTGCCCTGTTCCTCGAGCACGAAGTTGACCCTTCCGTCGCGGTGTGAAATCGATCCCGCGCGGACGTTGCCGGAAACCCGCATGCGTTGGTGAAGCGTCGAACCTTGCAAGGTCGGCAGTTCGGAAATCGTGTGGTAGTAGGTTTTGCTCTGCGTGTAGCCGACGTAGGCCAGCGCCAGCAGCGTGGCGACAATAATCCCCGAACCCACTAGGAATTTCTTGCGCGCTTTCATTGTTGTACCCCCATCTGCTTGTCGGCTGGCACCACAAAGTCTAACACAATCGCCCAACGCCGCTTCAGTCTGTGTCCTTTCCACCGAGTGCCCTGGCCAGGCGGCCAGTCGAAAGAAAATCGGCAAACGGTCTGCCGTGATCGAGAATCAGGCGGTCCGCCCAGTCGTTTGCCTGAAACAGGGGAATGAGTGCCTCCGTGGCAGGAGACAAGAACGCGACGGACTTGGGTTTGTAGGAGACCTTCACGCGCCTAATTACCATAGGCGCAGCTCGTTCGATTGCCTTGGCGAGTTCACCGTCGCCTTCAACGGCGCATTCAATCGCGCCAATCAGGAAGAATCCGTGGCGCTGGAATTCGGCGAGCGCGGCCTCTTCGGTCATGCCAGGACCTGGCACCGCGCCTGCGCATTTCACCAAATTGTCGAAATACGCGCGCGACGCGGGCGAGCGTTCCGCGCGATCGCTCGTCGCCCGATAAAAATAGTCCTCGAAGCGCGCGGGCGGGGCGGCGTCGATCAATAGCACAGAGATGTGCACCGGGCGAAAGCGCGTCGCCATCTCCAGTCGCTCGATGCGCTGCCGAATGTGCGCATCGTTCACCTGCGCGCCGCAACCATCGCAAATTGGCATTCGTGGCCCTCCCGGCCCGGCCGCCAGCTTGGCACGGAGCGGGAATTGCTGGCAAGCGCGTACGTTCGTTGAGGGAAGTCAGACTCGAGGTAACTTCAGAAGGAAAGTACGGGTTCGAATTCGATGCGGTTGCGTCCGAGATCTTTTGCGCGGTAGAGCGCTGCATCAGCCTGTTTCACGAGGTGACTGAATTCGGGCGCTTTCTTACCCGAAAATCCCGCGGCGCCAAAGCTTGCCGTCACGTTGATCACCGAGCCGTTCCATTCGAATTGCTCCGCCGCGAGCTGTTTGCGAATGCGATCCACCACCACCAGCACGTTTTTCTCGTCCGCATGTGTAAGGACGAGCAGAAACTCTTCACCGCCGATTCGGCCGGAGATATCCGAGAGCCTTGTGTTGTCCCTGAGCACTTCACCAAATTTCTTTAGCACCGTGTCCCCAGCATCGTGTCCGTAGGTGTCGTTCACGCTCTTGAAGTGGTCGAGATCAATTAGCACGACCCACATTGGAAAGCCGTGCCGGGCGGCGCCGCTCAGCTGGCGTGCGGACCAGTCTTCAATCGCGCGGCGATTCGGGAGGCCCGTGAGGGGATCGGTGAGCGCCAGCTCCTCCAGAAGCCGGTTCTTCGCTTCGATCTGCCGGTGGAGATCAATTAGCCTCCGGCCCACGTGAACGCGCGCTAGGAGTTCGTCGCGATGGAAGGGCTTGGTCAGGTAGTCATCCGCGCCCGCGGAGAGCCCCTTGACCACGTTTTCCTTTTCCGCGTTGCTGGTCAGGATGATGATGTACGTGTAGGAAGATTGAGCGCCCGTGCGGATTCGCTGGCAAAGTTCGATGCCCGTGAGATCGGGCATCACCCAATCGGTGATGACCAGGTCGGGATGCTCCCGTTCGAATATCTCGATGGCCTGGTGTCCGCTGCTCGCAAACGACACCGGGCAGGAATCCTCCGCCAGCGCATGTTCCACGAGCTTTCGATAGATCGGCGAATCGTCGGCGACGAGTACGCTGAAACTGCTCATCAAATTTTCCGGGACTTAAGCCGTCTGGCAGGCATTATTGGCCGTTCGGTTCGTTCGTGCCGTTGGAGCCGTTGGAGCCGTTGGAGCCGTTCGAGCCGTCCGTGCCTTCGGCGGCGTCTGCCGTTACAACTTGGGCTCTGGCCGAGTTTCGTGCGCAGGCAGCCCACCAGCTCCGGTGCGAGGTCGGAGATGTTCATGCCTTCCGAGACGATGAACTTGCAGCTCAGAATGGGGCGGGCCTGGTCGTCGTCGGAGAGCTGGCAGTTCACGCGGCAGTACTGGCATTCCTGATTCCAGCAGAAACGTCCATAGGGAATCGTCCCGGGGCTGATGAATTGAAAGGCGCGAAGCAGGGAATTCCGCTCCGGAACCAGGAACGTCTTTCCCAGGATCGTGATTTCCACGAGCCTCTCATACGGTCGAAATACCTCCGACATTAGCGGTGCCTCGCCTTCAGCCATGGAACGGATCCCCCGTTAATCAAACCTAAACGAGTGGGCGGCGGCGGGCAACGGGAACCGGGCAGGGCGTGCCCAATGCTCTAATGGCGGAATAAGAGACGAGGACTCGGCACCTCGTTGCAGTGGGTCAGTTCGAAGTTCTGCGGCTGGCGAGAATGCGTAGTACGCAGAAGATGACGCCAGCGTAGATAGTTGAATTGCAATGCCCTGCAATCAGGTGAAGAACTGGCCCATGTGGCGGAACTTGTCGTAGCGCTGCTGGAGAAGTGCTTCGGGCGAGAGCCGCGAGAGTTCGTCGAGCGCGCGAGAAAGAACCGGCGCCAAGAGCTTCGCCGTGGCGGCGTGATCCGTATGGGCGCCGCCTTCGGGTTCGGGGACGATTTCATCGACGAGCTTCAGCTGCAGCAGGTCGGGCGATGTGATCTTCAAGGCCTCCGCCGCCAGTTCCGCCTTGGTCGAATCGTGCCACATGATGGACGCGCAGCCTTCCGGCGAAATGACGGAGTAAATCGAATTTTCCAGCATCAGGATGCGGTCGCCGATGGCGATCGCCAGCGCGCCGCCGGAGCCGCCTTCGCCCGTGATCGCCACCACGATCGGTACCGGCAGGCGCGACATTTCGCGGATATTGTTCGCGATCGCCTGGGCCTGCCCGCGCTCCTCGGCATCAATGCCCGGATACGCGCCCGGCGTGTCCACGAAAACAAGAATCGGCCGCCGGTATTTCGCGGCAATCTGCATTGCGCGCAGGGCCTTGCGATAGCCTTCCGGCTTCGCCTGGCCGAAATTGCGCGCCACGCGCTGCTTCGTGTCCCGCCCCTTCTGGTTGCCCACGACCAGCACGGGCCGCCCGTTGAACCAAGCCATGCCGGCGATCAGCGCGGGGTCGTCCGCGAAATTGCGGTCGCCATGAATTTCGCTGAAGTTCTCAAACAGCAGGCGAATGAAATCGTCCGTGTAAGGCCGCTGCGGATGGCGCGCCAGCTGCACTCGCTGCCAGGACGCCAGATGCGCGTAAAAATCGTGTTTGAGCTCCTCGACCTCGCGGCGGATGCGGTCGATTTCGCCGGAGGTCGCGTCGCCCGGATCGGTCAAGCGGCTCAGCTCGGCGATGTCGCGCTCGAGCGCGTTGATTTCGATCTGGCGCTGTTCGTTACGCTGACCGTCGCGCGGATTCAGACCAATTTCATTGGGTGGCGGGCGGCGGCCGGCCGCGGTTTCGCGGCCGGCGCGGATGGAGCAGCCAGCGCGGCCTTCGCGGCGCGCTCGTTGGCCCTTTCTTGCAGCCTTCGTAGTCTCGCCAGCGCGCGCAGGCGGCGCAACCGCTCGCGAGCAAGCTTGTGTTTCTCTTTTTGCTCCGGCGTCTCGCTCATTGCACTACCACGGAATCGCTGCCGCAGAGTTCGCGCACCCGCTCGACAAGTTCGCGATCCGCGCGGACCGCGCTGCCCGCGTCAATCGTCGCTTCGCTGCCATCGTCCTGGACGAGCTCAAAGGCAATCCGGCAGCGACCGGGGCGGCTGGCGAACAGCTCATGCAACTGGTTGATGATGGTCGTGTCCATCGCGCTGCGGCTTACGCGCACCCGCAGCAGGCTGGGCGCTCCTATCGTCTGCGCGGCTCCGTTCGCGACCGGGTCACGCACCTGATCGAGCAGACGCGCGTCCGAGACGATCACCCGCGTCCCCACGTCCTCGACCGTGATGCGCCCCTTCACCAGCAGCGGCGTCGCCGCTTTCAGGATCGGCTCCAATTTTTGAAACGCCTCGGGGAAAACCAGCGCTTCGATCACGCCCGTGCGGTCCTGCAGCGTCAGAATCGCCCAGCGCGCGCCGCGCCGCGAACGCATCGGGCGCAACTGCACGATGATCCCGGCCACCACGATATCTTCGCCGTTGCGGCGTCCTTCGAGCGTCGAGAGATCAATCGCCTTGAGGTCCTGCAACCGGCCTGCGTATTTGTCGAGCGGGTGTCCGGAAATGTAAAAGCCCAGGGTCGAGTATTCGGCCGCGAGGAGCTCGTGCTCCGGCCATTCGTCAACATCCGGCAAAGCCTCGGGCGGAGGAGGCGCGGACGACGAGGAGCCCCCGCCGAAAAGTCCGTGTTGGCCGCTCTCCTTGGCGCGCTGCAATTTCTGCGCGCGTTCGATCGCCCGATCGATCACGGAAATCATCTGTCGCGCGGTGCGCGCCCAGCCCGTCCAGCGCTCCGGCGCGCACCAGGCTTTCGAGCACGCGCTTGTTCATCAGCCGCGAATCCACCGATTCGCAGAATTCAAAAAAGCTCGTGAACCGCCCCAGCGTTTCGCGCGCGGCCAGAATTCCTTTCACGGTGTTCTCGCCCACATTCTTGATCGCCGTCAGACCGAATCGGATCGAATCGCCCACCGGGGTGAAATTGATGGCGCTCGAATTCACGTCCGGCGGCAGCACCGTGATGCCCATGCTGCGCGCCTCGTTGATGAACTTCACCACTTTCTCGGTGTTTCCTGTTTCCGAAGTGAGCATGGCGGCCATGAATTCAACCGGATAATGCGTCTTGAGCCACGCCGTTTGATACGCCAGCAGCGCGTAGGCGCAGGAGTGCGACTTGTTGAATCCGTAGCCGGCGAACTCCGCCATCAGATCGAAGATTTTCGTGGCCTTTTTCTACCGGCACTTTGCGCGCCTGGCAGCCGGTCAGGAATTTCTCGCGCTGCGCGGCCATCTCCTCGGGCTTCTTTTTGCCCATGGCGCGGCGCAGCAGGTCCGCATCGCCCAGCGAGAACCCCGCCAGGCGGTTCGCGATCTGCATCACTTGTTCCTGATAGAGAATTACGCCCCACGTCTCGGAAAGAATTTCCTCAAGCTCCGGCAGATCGTAGGTGACTTTCTTCTCGCCGTGCTTTCGCGCAATGAAGTCCGGCGATCATCCCGCCCTGAATCGGCCCGGGGCGGTACAGCGCATTGAGCGCGGTCAGATCCTCGAGGCGCGTCGGCTGATAACGTCTCAAAATGTCGCGCATGCCGTGCGATTCAAACTGGAAGATTCCCGTGGTGTCCCCGCGCGCAAAGAGCGCGTACGTAGGAGCGTCGTCGAGCGGCAGCGCCGGAAGATCGAGCTTCACTCCGCGATTCTGCTCGATCAGGCGGACGGCGTCATCGAGCACCGTGAGCGTGGTCAGTCCGAGGAAATCCATCTTCAGCAGGCCGATACGCTCGAGCGCGTTCATGTCGTACTGCGTCGTGATTTCATCCTTGCTCGACTTATACAGCGGAACGATTTCGGTGAGCGGCTGCGGCGAAATCACCACGCCCGCGGCGTGGGTGGACGCGTGCCGCGTGAGCCCTTCGAGGCGCAGCGCCACTTCCACCAGTTCTTTCACGCGGTCGTCCGTTTTCCGCAGCGATTCGAGCTGCGGCGTCTGCTTGAGCGCGTCCTCGAGCTCGATGTTCAGCGTCGTGGGAATCATCTTCGCGATCTTGTCCACTTCGCCGTAAGGCATGTCGAGTGCGCGCCCCGCGTCCTTGAGGACCGCCTTGGCCGCCATGGTTCCAAACGTGATGATTTGTGCGACGCTCTTCTCGCCGTAAGTCCGGCGGACGTAATCAATTACTTCGCCGCGCCGCCGCATGCAGAAATCGATATCGATATCGGGCATCGAAACGCGCTCCGGATTCAGAAAGCGCTCGAACAGCAGGTCGTACTGCAACGGGTCCACGTCCGTGATTTGCAGTGCGTAGCTGACCAGGCTGCCCGCCGCCGAGCCGCGCCCCGGTCCCACGGGAACTTCCTGCGCGCGGGCGTAGCGGATGAAATCCCATACGATCAGGAAGTAGCCCGCGAAGCGCATCTTCTGGATCATCTTCGATTTCCGCGTTCAGGCGGCTTTCGTAATCGGAGAGCGAATGCCGCAGCCGATTTTCACGCGACAGCCGTTCAAGCTGTACGGCCCGCGATGAAAAGCCTTCGCGAGCGACCTTCTCGAAATACGAATCGGTGGTGTGCCCTTCCGGAACCGGGAATTCGGGGAAGGGATTGCTGACGCGCTGGATCTTCACGTTGCAGCGCTCGGCGATCGCGACCGTCCGCGAGACCGCGTCGGGCAGCTCGCGGAACACGTGCGCCATTTCCTCCGCCGTCTTGAAATAAAATTGGTCCGTCGCGAACTTCATCCGCTGGCCGTCGCTCATCGTTTTGCCCGGTCTGGATGCACATCAGCACTTCTTGCGCGTGGGAGTCCGATTGCGTGAGGTAGTGGGTATCGTTCGTCGCGACCAGCGGGATGCCCGTCTCGCGCGAAAGATTGACGAGATCGCGATTAATCCGCGTCTCGATTTCCATGCCCCTGATCCTGCACTTCGAGGAAGAAATTGCCCTTGCCGAAAATGTCCCGCAGCCGGTACGCGTTCTTGCGCGCCTGGTCGTATTTTTCGTTCACCAGCGCCTCGGCCACTTCGCCGCGCAGGCATGCGGAAAGCGCGATCAATCCCTTGCTGTGTCGCGCCAGTAGCTCGTGATCTACGCGCGGCTTGTAGTAGAAGCCGTCGAGATATCCCGTCGAGACGAGCTGGATCAGGTTGCGGTAGCCCTCGTCGTTCTCGCACAGCAAGACCAGATGATTCGAGCGCTCCGCTTCGGCCCCGCGATTCTTGTGATTGTCCGGCGCGACGTAGACCTCGCATCCGATGATCGGCTTGACGCCGTGCGTGGTCGCCTGGTGATAGAAATTCGCCGCGGCAAACAGGTTGCCGTGGTCGGTCACTGCGACGGCGGGCATCCCGCGTCGCGCGGCCTCCGCCGTCAGTTCGCCGATTTCGCACGCGCCGTCGAGTAGAGAGTAATCCGTGTGGAGATGAAGGTGAACGAAGTTTGACCCGGACGAGGCAGCCATGTGAAACCCATTCTAATCCAGCTTCGCTCAATCGGATACGCAAACCTATGCGGAGGAGAAAACGCTAGAAGTCGTCGGATTGCTGAGTGTAGCTGAAGCCCGGCAGATCGGCCGTCCCGCCCGTGTGCGCGACCTTCACTCTCATGGGCGGCTCGCTCTCGGACCCGGTTTTGCGCAGGACGGCAAACGAGGTCAGCGCTTCGTTGTAGATTTTTGTGACGAGAAAGGAATCGCCCGTGTCGTTCTTCTTCCAAACCTGGCCGACTTGTACCTTCTTGACGGGCACCTTACGAATGTAGACAGTTTCCCCAGAGGCGTCAATAACGCTTCGCCGGGCTGATTCGCCCTCGAAACTCTCGGGCGTGGAACTCGGGCCTCTCGGGACGCGATGGTTTTAGTGGAGTCGCGTGCTTCTCTTGTGGCATCTTAATATCTGGCTATCGAGACCATGCCCGCCGCAAAAGAGATCGCCGTCGTCTTGTTTCAGCTCGGAGGCCCGGACTCGCAGTCCGCCGTCGAGCCGTTTCTCTACAATCTTTTCTGCGATCCCGACATCATTAATTTCCCGGGATCGTTTCTCGCGCGCAAGCCGCTGGCGAAGCTGATCTCGACGACGCGCTCGAAAGCCGCCGCCCAGCGATACGCCGCGATCGGCGGAGGCTCGCCGATCAGCCGCCTCACCGAGCAGCAGGCGCGCGCTCTCGAAGTGGCGCTGCGCCCGCATATTTCCGCGCGCACCATCGTGGCCATGCGCTACTGGCGTCCGGACACTGCTCAGGCCATCGCCGCGCTCGACAGCGCTCCCTTCGACGAGCTCGTGCTTCTGCCGCTCTACCCGCACTATTCCTTTGCCACGACCGGCAGCAGCTTGAAGGAGTGGAACCGCCTCTATAAGCCGAAAGTGCCGGTTCATCTCATCGACCATTTCTTCGATCATCCGGACTACGTGGCCGCAATCGTCGAGCGCGTCAACAGCGTCCTGCAGCAGCTCCCGCGCCCCGAGGAAGTCCATCTCGTGTTCAGCGCGCACGGCCTTCCGATGGCGCTGGTCGAGAAGGGCGACCCGTACCCGCAGCACATCGCCGCGACCGTTCAGTTGGTGCGCGAGCTGGGCGCATGGTCGAACCCGCATTTTCTGTGCTTTCAAAGCCGCGTCGGCCCGCAGAAATGGCTTACGCCTTCGCTCACCGGCACCATCGAGCGCATGGCGCGCGAGGGCCAGCACCGCATGCTCGTGATTCCGATTTCGTTCCTCACCGAACACATCGAGACGCTGCACGAAATCGATATCGAAGCGCGCGAGCAAGCCCATTCCCTCGGCATCCACGACTTCCACATGATGCCCGCGCTCAACGATTCTCCGCTCCTGATCCGCGCCCTCGCCGACCTCGTCCTGCGCTCCGTCGGCCGCCGCTCCGGCGTCGCCTCCCTCGCGCTGTAGGGGCCCAGTCGTCGTTCATCTCAGTTCTTGCCTTTCATGTGTTGGCAGTCATCAGTGTTTATCTGTGTTCATCTGTGGCTACCCCGCAGTTCGCGCCAGCGCCGCCATGATATAAACGTATCGTGGAGTTCTCGCTCACCGACGAGCAGCAGCAGCTTCGCCGCACCGTCCGCGAATTTGCCGAAGGCGAAATAGCGCCCCACGTGATGGAGTGGGACGAAGCCTCGACATTTCCCTCGGAAATCATTCCCAAGCTCGCCGACATGGGTTTTCTCGGCGTGATTTTTCCCGAGCAGTACGGCGGCGCGGGCATGGGCTATCTCGAGTACGCCATCATCATCGAGGAGCTGTCCCGCGTGGACGGCTCGATCGGCATCATCGTCGCGGCGCATAATTCTCTCTGCACGAACCACATCTACAAATTCGGCACCGAGGCGCAGAAGCAGAAATACGTCGTCCCGTTGGCGCGGGGCAAGAAGCTCGGCTGCTGGTCGCTCACTGAGCCGGAGGCGGGCTCCGACGCCGGCGGCACGCGCACCGTCGCCGCACGAAAAGGCGGCTCCTGGACCCTCAACGGCGCGAAGACCTTCACCACCAACGGCCACCACGCCGACGTTTGCGTCGCCATGGCCGTCACCGACACCTCGAAGAAACACCACGGCATCTCTGCGTTCATCATCGAGAAGGGAACTCCCGGCTTTCGTCCCGGCAAGAAAGAAAACAAGCTCGGCCTGCGCGCCAGCGACACCAGCGAGGTCGTCTTCACCGATTGCCGCGTGCCCGCCGAAAATCTCCTCGGCGCGGAAGGCGAAGGCTTCGTCAACAGCCTGCAAATTCTGGATGGCGGACGCATTTCGATCGCGTCGCTCGGCCTCGGCATGGCGCAGGGCGCCTATGAATGTTCCGTGCGCTATGCAAAACAACGCAAGCAATTCGGCAAGCCGATCGCCGAATTTCAGGCCATTCAGTTCAAGCTCGCGGACATGGCCACGCAGATCGAAGCGGCGCGCCTGCTCACCTATCGCGCCGCATGGCTCGCCGACCGCGCCATCGCCTCCGGCGACCACGACGCCCGCATCACCCGCGAATCCAGCATGGCCAAGCTCTATGCCGGAGAAGTCGCCGTGCGCGTGGCCAACGAAGCGGTCCAGATTCACGGCGGCTACGGCTTCACCAAGGATTACCCCGCGGAAAAGTTCTACCGCGATGTAAAGCTCTGTACCATCGGCGAAGGCACCAGCGAAATCCAGCGCCTCGTCATCGCCCGCCAACTCCTCGGCAAGTCGTAACCTCGACTCCAGTGCGCCCTTTGCAGGAGTAGAATGATCGAGTTCCATCTGAGGAGGTCTGCCATGAATTCACGTTTCCTGATTGCGGCGGGTTTGATTGCGGCTGCTTGGACGTCAGTGTCGCCGGCCCGTGCGCAAGAGGTCAGCGCACCAACAGTTGACGGCATCACCAACTTCCATCGCCTCGAGACCACCGTCGCCTGCGCCGGTGCGATCAAAGCCGACGTCGTGCCCGAAATCAAGAAGTTCGGTTTCGTCTCGATCATCAATCTACGCCAAGCCACCGAGCCCGGCGCGGACCTCGAAGCAGAGGCCGCTGCCGCGAAAGCTGCCGACATCCGCTACTACAGCATCCCGTTCAATGGCGCTGCGCCCGATCCCGCGGTGGCGGACAAGTTTCTGGATGCGATCACCGACGAAGGGCAGCGAGCCGGCGTTCATTCACTGTGCGGGCGGCGGTCGCGCGGCCACGATGTGGTTTATCAAGCGCATGGTGGTTGATCATTGGGACGTCGAACGTGCCTCGAAGGAAGCGACTGCGCTCGGCATGACGAATCCCGCGCTTAAGCAATTCGCCATCGATTACGCACAGACGCACAAGCGCTAAAGGTTGTGCGGCGATCGAGAAGTTTGGCGAAAGGCGAAATCTGCTTCGTGCGTCGGGACCTGAACTTTACTGCGCCATTTCTAGGTGCTAGTCTTTTGCGCCATGAAAGGCCAGCTTAAGGTATCAACTCCAGCCCAGTACATCGCGAAGCTCAAAGGGCCGCGTAAATCCGACGTCGCCGCGCTCGACAAGCTCATCCGCAAAGCCACGAAATTCGAGCCATTCATTCAGTCCGGGATGCTCGCCTACGGTCACTGCCGCTTGAAGTATGCCGGCGGACGCGAAGCCGATTGGTTTCGGATCGGCCTGGCCAGCAACGCGAGCTACATTTCGCTGTATATCTCCGCACCCGACGGCACGGCAGACGTTGTCGAGCATTATAAGAAGGCTCTCCCCAAGGCCAATATCGGCAAGTGCTGCGTGCGCTTCAAGCGATTGGACGACCTCGACCCCGCCGCGCTCGCCAAATTGCTGAAGGAAGGCGCAAAAGATTCGGCGACGAAGTAGCCGCCCGTATGTCGAGTCTTCGGCTTGCTGCCGCTGCTTCTCGCCCGGGCTCTGCCCGGGCGTGCTGCAGGTGCGAGCGCTGATTGCTTCAGTCCGCGAGCATACGACCAACGCTCCCGAGTCTGTGGAATCTCGGTGCTCGCTGTGCACTCCTCCGTGAACTCTGTGTTGAGTCCGGATTCGAAATTGGCAACCACATACCCGACGAGCGCGCGCGACGCACGCCTCTCTTCCGTTTGTACTTTCAACTTTCAACTGTTAACTTTTCACCTGCCTATCTGCGTTTATCGGTGTTCATCAGTGGCTGCAATGCGCTTTCGATTCGTCGCGAGGAGACCGTCATGAAACTCGGAGAGATCGCCGAAAAACTCGGTTGCACTGTCGAGGGCGATGAAGACCTCGAAATCACCGGCGTTGCCGGGATCGAGGAAGCGCACGCGGGCGAGCTGACGTTCCTCGTCAACCGCAAATACCGCTCCGCGCTCGAAACGACCCGCGCCTCCGCGATCCTTCTCGCTCCTGGGGAGGCCCGCCCGCGCATGGCGGCGCTCCGTTCGGCAAATCCGTATCTCGATTTCGCCCGCGCCATCGAGCTGTTTCATCCCGCTCCGCACTACGCGCCGAGCGTGCATCCCACGGCGGTCATCGCCGGCTCGGCCAAAATCGGAGTAGGTGCGCACATCGGCCCGTTCTGTTTCGTGGACGAGGATGTCGAAATCGGGAACCATGCGGTCTTGCACAGTTTCGTCTCGATCTATCGCGGCGCGCGCATCGGCGACAATTTCTTCGCCCACGCGCACGCCTGCGTCCGCGAAGGCTGCCGCCTCGGCCATCGCGTGCTGCTGCAAAACGGCGTCGTCGTCGGCAGCGACGGTTTCGGCTTTGCGCGCGAAGCCAGCGGCCACTGGCACAAGATGCGTCAGGCGGGCATTACCGTCATCGGCGACGACGTCGAAATCCAAACCCACGCCGCAATCGACCGCGCCACCGTCGGGGAAACGCAAATTGGCCGCGGCACCAAGATCGACAATCTCGTCCAGGTCGGCCACTCGTGCAAAGTCGGCGAAGACACGCTGCTCTGCGGCCAGGCGGGCCTGGCCGGCTCTACCAACGTGGGCAACCGCTGCATTCTCGCGGGCCAGGTCGGCACCGCCGGCCATCTGACCATCGGCGATGGCGCCACAATTTCATCCCAGTCCGGCGTCCCTGCCGACGTTCCGCCCGGCGCGATCTATTCCGGCTATCCCGCCATGGACAATCTCGCGTGGCGAAAATCTGTCGCCGTCTTCAACCGCCTGCCTGAGTTGCAGCGCGAGCTACGCGAACTCCGCGAAGAAGTCGCTCGCCTCCGAGCTTCTTCGTAGGGGCACGACATGTCGTGCCCGGCAAAGTTCCTTGGCGGCGCGTTTCGCAATTAGCAGCGGTTCGTAGGGGCGTAGCATCGCTACGCCCGGCGCAGATTCTTGGCAAGTGCGTGCCATCCACCACTGGTTTCGTAGCGGCCGCCTTTAGGCGGGCGCCTTCTCCTTGATCTTTCGGACCGGGACTTTGTGTCACGCGATTGAATCAGCTTATCCTCGTTTCCCCCCTCTCCAAAGTCCACAGGCGCTGCTTGACAAATCCGAATTCCCGTCGTGCTAGTTTTGGTTGGGCGGACCTTCGCCTCGGAAAGGAAACGACGTTGAATCTTTGGTCCACGAAACAAAGAGCGGCGGAAGGTGATTGCATGCAGCTCCCGCCTGCAATTCATGGCGAAGTCCGCGCGTTCGCTGGCTGTGAGACGGTCCAAGTTGCGCGGCCCCTCCCAAATTTTCCGCGCAATCTGGGGGAGCTTACCCGTCACAGGGTGTCAGGTAAGCTCTGGCCTAACTCGTTGAAAACAAACGATCGAGGCCCTGCAAGGTGTCACAAGAAATGAAGGGCGAATTCGCGGCACGAGACTGTTTTCCTATACCGCGCGGGCGGTGGAAATCGGCGCGGCTGTGGCGCGTCTCGCGCGGACCCGCAAAACTTTGCGTTGGTTCGCTTCCAGGACCTCGAAACGCAGCCTGTCGAATTCGATGACCTCGCCGGTCCGGGGCACGTGCCCCGCGACGCTGTTCAGCAGCCCTGCAATCGTCGTCACGTTCGAATGTTGCGCGGCAGTTTCCAGTGGCACGCCGAAAAGTTCGGCGATCTTCTCCACGGGCACGCTTCCGCGCAGAACCATCGTGCCGCCGCTTTCGCGAATCACGTCCGGCGCGGGGCGGCGGTCTTCCTCGCCGATTTCGCCCACAATCTCTTCCACCAGATCTTCGATCGTCACCACTCCGGCGAGCAATCCGTATTCGTCGATCACGATGGCCATCTGCTGGTTCTTGCGCTGCATTTCCTTCAGCAGCTCGGAGCCGAATTTCATCTCCGGGATAAACAACGCCGGCCGCATCAGCTCACGCACGGTGCGCTTCCCCGCGTCGCGGTCGGGAACTTCCAGCATGTCCCGCGCCACCACGATGCCCGCGATGTCGTCCATCGTTTTTTCGTACACCGGCAGCCGAGACAGTTTGGTCTCGACCACGCGCTTGCGGAGTTCTTCGAGCGTCGCTTTGGATGAGATGGCGACCACGTCGGGCCGCGGCGTCATCACGTCGCGCACTCGCTTGTCGCCGAATTCGATCACCTGCTCGATTAGCCGGGCCTCGTCCTGCTCGATAATTCCTTCCTCCGTGGCCGCGTCCACCAGCGCTTCGATCGCCTGCTGCTCGGCCACCGGCGCGCTCGGCTCGTCCTCGGAGATTCGCAGAACGGAAACCGTCAGATCGAGCACCGCGAGAATCGGCCAGATGAGCCACAGCGACAATCGCATTGCCGGAACCAGCGGGGCGGCCCACTGGCCGCTCGTTCCCGCGAGCAGCAACAGGGGAAGCAATTGCATGGCGACCACGACCTCGGCGCCAAGCAAAATCACAATTTCGAGCGCGGTTTGCCACCGGTCCGGCTCAAAGTACACGGCCCCGAGGACCGTAATTGTTGCCACCAGCACGATCCACAATCGCGCGAGAAGGCTGAACGCCAGCGCTGCCCGCGGCCGCTCCATCTTGAAGCGCGGCTCGATCTCCGTTTCGAAAGCGTCGAGGTGATCGTGAATCTTTCCTCGGGAGGCGTGGCCCAGCTCGCGATACACGCGGTCGAAATACGACGCGACCACGAGTCCCGCCGTCAAAGCGAGCATGCAAACGGTATAGAGAAGAATTTCGACCATCTAAGCCAGCCCCAGCGCGCGCCGCAGACGCCGCTCGCGGCGGTCCATTTGGCCGCTGTCGGTTTCGTGATCGTAGCCCATCAGGTGAAGCATGCCATGAAGAATCAGGATGCGCATCTCCTCGCCGAACGTCCGCCCGAAGCGGCGCGCGTTCCGCCGCGCGACCGCCGGAGCGATCGCGATGTCTCCGAGATAGGAGGCAGAAGAGGCAGAGGAAGTAGAGGACACGAACCGGTTACGGTTAGCAGGCGGTCTCCTATGCTTCCTCTGCGTCCTTTGCCTCTCTTGCTCCGCATCCGCCGAAAACGACAACACGTCGGTTGTTCCGCGTTTGCCGCGATACGTTCGATTCCACCGCGCGATTTCGGAATTCGTGACCAGGCAGACAGTGACCGATTCGACGGGCAGGCGAAGAGCGCGGCGCGCGCGGGAGACGAATTCTCCCAGGTCCTTGACGGAAACGCGAACATTGCGCTGGCGATTCACGATCATGAAAGCCGCTGTGGCAAACCTATCGAGCGAAGTCCCCGTCATACGATTCATCGGCGCGGGACGTCATCTCTGCTCGATTCATCGGAGTCTCACCGGCCGCGGGCCTTTTTCGCGGGAGGCGTTTTCGGTTTCGAATGCGCAGGCCGCGCCAGTTTGTGCGCCGCGCGATGCGCCTTGGCCGCGTCGTCGTGCTTGGCCTGGGCTCGCGCGCCGATGGCGGCGGCCGCTGACTGCGGCGGCTTCGTCCCGCTCGGAAGGAGTCTTCGCCGGCGGAGGCGCTGCGGTTGGCGCGGCTTGCTGCGCGCGCTTGTCGCCCGGCTTTGCGTCTTTCGTAATCTTCGCGTCCTTTGCCTCGGGCGCTGTCGCAGCAGGAGCGGTTTCCTTGCCCTTGGTGGGCTTCTTCTTTTCCTTCTCTTCCTTTTTCTTCGGTTCTTCCTTGATTCCCGCGAGATTCCGAAGTGCTTTGGTGCGGTCCTCTGGCGAGCGCGCCCTGCCGCGAAGCTGCATTTCAAAAAGCTGCTCGATGATCTTGTCGAACTTCGGGCCGCGCGGCACGCCCAGCGCGTCGAGTTCGCCCAGCGGCAGCGCCTGGCGTATCGGCCGCCATTTCTGGATGTAATTGCGAATCTTCGAGACGGCGCGGGGATTCGGCAGTTCGACCTCGATGAAGACGAGCATTTCGGGCGGCACGGAAGCGAGATAGAAATAAGCGTCGCGAGCCGAATTCGTTTTGCGGCTCTTGAGAATCTTCACGACTTTCTGCGCTTCGGGAACGAGGTGCGCGATCGCCTCCACCTCCGCGGATCGAAACTCCATATTCCGCAGCGCCGCCGCGGCCTCGCGCGATTTCAGCCGGCCGAGCACGTAGCCGGTGACCGCGACCTGCATGCGCGGACGGATTCCAACGGAGAGAAAATTGCTCCGAACGCGGGTAAGCTTGTTCAGGCTGTCGTAGTCGGGCTTGCGCTTCTGCAGCCTCGGATGGATTGAGGCCAGCAGGCCGCGCGATTCCCATTGCTTGAGAGTCGCGGTCGGATTTTCTTCGCGCGCGAGTGCGCGAACTTCGTGGCCGGCGTCGGCGCCCTCGATGTTTTCGTAGAGGCGGCGCTCCATCGCCAGTTCGAACCATTCCTCGGTGCGCGTCTCCATTTTCGATCCCATGCGGGCGCAGTAACGCAGGATGCTCATCAGCCGGACCGGCTGGTTCGTGAACGCGTGAATGGAAAGCGCGCGGACTTCCTGCCGTTCGAGATCGGCCAGTCCGTTGGTCGGGTCGAGCAGCAGCCCTCGCGACTGTGCGTTCAGCGAGATGGCGATGGCGTTGAACGAGAAATCGCGCCGCCGAAGATCTTCCGTGATTCCCGCGAAGCGAATCTCGGGTTTCGCTCCGGGCCGGTCGTATACGTCGTCGCGGGCCGACGAAATGGAGCCATCCGCGTCCCCCGCGAAAATCATTTCATAGTGGCGGAGCTTCTCGTTTTCCCAGACGACGCGCGCGCCGCCCTTTTCCAGCTCGCGCACCATGCGGACGGGATTTCCTTCCACCGTGAAATCGAGGTCGCGGATCGGCTGGCCGGAAATGAGGTCGCGGATCGCGCTGCCGGAGAGATACACGTTGATTTCCTGCGAGCGCGAAAGTTCCTGCACGCGCTCGAGCGCGGCGCGCTGCTCGGGCGAGAGCCTGCTTTCGAGCAAGTACATGTAATCGGGCATGAGGTGGTGCTCCTTCTCGCTGGCCCCGCCGGAATATTCAGGCGCGCGGGTGGTGCGCCTTATAAACCTGTTTCAATCTTTCCTCGACGACATGCGTGTAGATCTGCGTGGTCGAGATATCCGAGTGGCCGAGCATCATCTGCACGGAGCGCAAATCGGCCCCGCGATCGAGCAGATGCGTGGCGAAACTATGGCGCAACATGTGAGGCGTCAGAGCCTTCCGTAGCCCCGCTTTGCGGCCATACTGCCCGAGCGTCTTCCAATACGCGATCCGGTCCACTTTCCGGCCCTTCTGATTCAAAAAGAGATAGGGCGACGAGCCCTCGCAAAGCAGCTTGGGCCGGCTGCCGCGGAGATATCGCTGAACGGCTTCCAGCGCCTGCCGGCCCACCGGAACCAGCCGCTCCTTGTTTCCCTTGCCGATGCATCGCAGGCATCCTGCCTCGGCCTGAAGGTCGGCCACGCGCAGGCCGCAGAGTTCCGAGACGCGCAACCCGCAGGAGTACATCAACTCGATCATGGCGCGGTCGCGCATCCCGACCAT
This sequence comes from uncultured Acidobacteriota bacterium, assembly GCA_963752925.1. GTDB lineage: Bacteria > Acidobacteriota > Terriglobia > Acidiferrales > UBA7541 > Palsa-295. The sequence goes on from CAVVZY010000011.1 coordinate 417,517, forward strand.
CGCGGACGTGTCGGGCTGCGCGAGAAGCCGGTCCACTTCTTCGACGCTCAGAAACTCGGGAAGGCTTTGGCGGAATCGCGGCGATTCGATCGTGGCCGCCGGGTCGTCGTCCACGTGGCCTTCCATGAGCGAAAAGCGAAAAAAATGCCGGATGGTCACGAGATGGCGCGCCACCGAACGGCTATCCAAGCCCTTGCGATAGAGGGAGCCAAGAAAATCGACGACATCGCCCCGGCGCACATCCTTCGTCGCAAGGTTGCGCGAGGTTGCAAAGGCCGCAAATTTCACCATATCGCGGCGGTAGGCCTGGATGGTGTTGTCTGAAAGGCCCTTCTCGACACGCAGGCAATTCAGGAATGTGCGAATATCCGCTTCCACGTTCTTGCCCTTCCGTTCATCTCAGCAGCGCGAAAGGACGGCCCGGATCGCTCTGGCTCGCGGGAATGCAGGGCGCGCCGAGCAACCCGACGCCTGTTCCACTGCGTACCAGATTGCGCATACGAAAAGCCGGGACGAAGGAGCCAGCGGCCGACGTTGTCCCGAAGGGGAGAGCCACCCCTCTGATCACGTAAGTATCTGCAAATCCAGCTGATATCCGTGGCCAAGCCTGCAATGGAGGCCCATTCAAGGAGCTGTGGTGTGCTTCCTATCGCCAGAGCTCCGGAGCTAACCCTTTAAGCAACAACAACTTGACAAAAACCGTCATAAAGATAACATAGTCTGCGAGGAGTTAGCAACATTCCTCGCCCCAAAAAGGGCCTGCAAGCTGTGAAAAACCGCGCTCCCAGCTCGACGCACAAGAAGGTCGTGGTTCTCTTGCTGAGCCGGGCCGCCGTCCGCGGCTACCTGAATCCCGCCACGCTTGGGACCGCGGATGAGATCGAGCTGCTCACGATGGATGGGGAGCAGAAGTCGATCCGCCTCAACGACGTGAAATCCGTTTATTTTGTGCGCGAGTTTAAGGAGCCGTTCGAGCCGGAGCGGAAGACATTCCTGAGCCGGCCAAAACTCGACGGGCTGTGGGTGCGCCTGCGGTTTCGGGACGAGGATGCCATGGAAGGTATCGTCTCGAATAACCTGCTCGATCTGCTGGATACCGGTGTGCGGCTCACGCCGCCGGATCTCCACGGCAACGTGCTGCACATGTTCATACCGCGCACAGCCCTGGCGGAGATGAAGGTGCTGGGCGTGGTAGGCGTGGCGCGGCGGTCGCCGCGGGCCACGCGAGACATTCGCGCGATCGTCGACGCGCAGTCGAAGCTCTTCAGCGAATAGACCTTCCACGAAAAATCGGGCGAAAAGACATATTGGCTCTTTACTGCTCGCCGAAGTACTCTATATTGGCCCGTAGGATGGGGCCAATGCTTCCACTACATTTGCAGCCTGAAAGCCACATTCCCCTGTACGTGCAGTTGCGCGATCAACTTCGCGCGCTGGTGCACTCCGGCGAGCTACGCTCCGGCGACCGCATTCCGGCGAGCCGCGAACTGGCTGGCCAACTTGGCGTACACCGGACGACTGTGGCGAACGCGTATGCCGAGCTTGAATCCGAAGGGCTGATCAACGGTCACGTCGGCCGCGGCACATACATTTGCGGCACGCCGGCGAAGCAGTTCTCGCCACCGCCGCGCTCGAACGGGAACGGCGGAGGCATGCGCTGGGAAGCCTTGTTTGCGGATGATCGCGGCGAAGAGAGCTTGAGCCGCATGATGCCGGAGGTGCCTCCGGGCGCGATCGCGTTCACAGTAGCGCGACCCGATGCGGAATGTTTTCCGCTGGAGGAGTTCCGCCGCTGCACCAACGACGTGCTCCGCCGCGACGGAGGCCGAATTTTGCAGCTCGGCTCGACCGACGGCTACGAACCGCTCAAGCGCGAACTGCTCAGTTTATTTCGCAGCGAGGGATTGAACGTCCGCGGAGAGCAGCTGCTGATCACGGACGGCTGCCAGCAGGCAATTGACCTGGTTTGCAAAGCCTTCCTGCGTCCCGGCGATTCTGTGGCGCTCGAAAATCCAGGCTATCCCGGCGCCATCGCGATTCTGGCCGGGGCGCGTGTCCGCACGCTGGCCGTCGGCGTGGAGACAGATCCGGCCCGCACGGGTCACGTCGGTCTCGACGTGGACGCGCTCGAAACGGTTCTCCTGCAGAACCGCGTGAAATTCCTTCTCATCACGCCGGATTTCCACAATCCGACGGGAACGGTTTTGCCTTTGGCCGAGCGCCGGCGCCTTCTCGAACTCGCCGCGCACTACCAGGTGCCGGTGGTCGAGGACGGAATCTACGCGCGCTTGCGCGTTCGCGGCAATGCGGTGCCTTCGCTCAAAATGCTGGACACCGCGGGGAATGTGATTCACATCGACAGCTTTTCGAAGACGGCATTCCCAGGCCTCCGCGTCGGCTGGTGCATCGGAGCCGAGAGCGCGGTCGAGCGCCTGCGCCTGGTCAAGCAATCCACTGACCTGCACACGGACCAGCTTTCACAAGCGGCGATGGCGGAGTTCATGCGCCGCGGGTATTTCGCGAAGCATCTCGCGAAGATGCGAAAGATGTATCGGAGCCGCCTGGCGGCGATGGAGGACGCGCTCGAAAAGCATATGCCGGACGGGACGTCGTGGACGCATCCCGAGGGCGGCATGACGCTCTGGGTGACGTTGCCGCCGGGGTTCGATGCAGGCGAGCTGCTGATTCACGCCCGCGAGCGCGGAATACTATTCTTGCCCGGGCGATATTTCTATTCGCAACAGCACCGGCCGAATACTTTGCGTCTGGGTTTCGCCGCCGTGGACGAGAAAAGAATCGCGCAGGGAATCGAAAAGCTGGCCGAGCTGCTGGAAGCCGAGCTTCGCAAGCGGCAGCGCGGCGCTCGAGACGAGTTCCGCACGCGCGTGGCGATGATATAGCTGTGCGCTGGGGCGCGGCAAGCAGCGCCCCTACAAGAGCAATGGCGGGCGAGTGAGACGGATGGGCAGTGACCGGCCAAGAATTTGTGGGAGGGGGCCAATCGGGAGATTGGCGATCCCAGGAAAGGCGTTCGCGGCAACTGATGCTGCTGAAACCCAATCTCGAGAACCACTGTTTCGGCTGCGGCGGCGCGAATGCGCGCGGCATGCAGCTGGCATTCGAGCAGGACGATGTCGCACGCCGGATTCGAGGTGTGTTTCGCCTCGGGGCCGAGTATCAGGGCGGCCCGGGCATTGTTCATGGCGGAATTGTGGCCACACTGCTCGACGAAGTGATGGCGAAGGTGAGCCGCTTCGAGAAGGACGTCGCGGTGACGGGAGAGCTGACGGTGGAATATCTGAAACCGGTGCCGGTGGGCGAGGATTTGACAGTCGAGGGCTGGGAAACCGAAAGAAACGGGCGGCTGCGGATGCGGCAAGGCGAGATTCGAAATTCTTCGGGCGCGGTGCTGGCCCGGGGGCGCGGAAAATTCGTGGAGATTGATCCGGCGCGATTCCGTCAGGCAGCGGCGGAGCCTACGCGCGCGACTTGAAATTGAAAGGGGAAACATCATGGACCTGATGAACAACAATTTGTGGCGAGTGAAAGTCGGGCTGGCGGAAATGCTGAAGGGCGGCGTGATCATGGACGTGACCAACGCCGAGCAGGCAAAGATTGCAGAGGATGCGGGCGCTTGCTCGGTGATGGCGCTGGAACGCGTTCCCTCCGACATCCGCAAGGACGGTGGCGTGGCGCGCATGGCCGCTCCGCGCATGATCCGCGAAATCATGGACACGGTATCCATTCCGGTGATGGCCAAGGTTCGCATCGGCCATTTTGCCGAGGCGCAGGTGCTCGAGGCGCTGGAGGTGGATTACATCGACGAAAGCGAAGTGCTGACTCCGGCGGACGAAGAGCACCACGTGTGGAAGCACGGCTTCAAGGTGCCGTTCGTTTGCGGCGCGCGCAATCTGGGCGAGGCGCTGCGGCGTATCGGCGAAGGCGCGGCCATGATTCGCACGAAGGGTGAAGCCGGCTCCGGGAATATCGTCGAGGCGGTGCGGCATATGCGCGCGATCGTCGGTCACATGAAAAAGCTGACGACGCTGGGCGAGGAAGAGCTGATGCACGAGGCGAAAGAACTGGGCGCGCCATTCGAGCTGGTCGCCTGGGTGGCGAAGAACGGGAAGCTGCCCGTGCCGAATTTCTCCGCGGGCGGCATTGCGACTCCGGCGGACGCGGCGCTGGTGATGCAGCTCGGCGCGGAATCCGTGTTCGTCGGCTCGGGAATTTTCAAATCGAGCGACCCGGCGCAGCGCGCGCGCGCGATCGTCAAGGCGACCACGCACTACAAGGACGCCAAGGCCGTTCTGGAAGCATCGGAAGAACTTGGCGAAGCGATGAAGGGTCTCGACGTCCGCCAGATCGAAGAGAAGGATTTGCTGCAGACGCGGGGATGGTAGCCCGCGTTTTTTTGCCGTTGATGAACACAGATAGACGCAGATAAATACTGGGTTCTTCTGGTCAGACCTTTTCCCCATCTGTGTTGATCAGTGTTTATCCGTGGCTGCAACGGGGTTTACTCGCATGAATATCGGAATACTCGCCATTCAAGGTGACTACGAGGCTCACGCACAGGCGCTCAACCGCTTGGGCGTCGCGCATACGTACGTCCGGCGTCCCGAAGACCTCGCGAATGTTGACGGCGTAATTCTTCCGGGCGGCGAAAGCAGCACGCAACTGAAGGTGATGACCGAGGAAGGCCTCTTCGACGCGCTCAAACGATTTGGCGCGAAGGGCGGCGCGTTTTTCGGCACTTGCGCCGGAGCGATATTACTCGCGCGTGAGGTCCACGGGCCCGCGCAAGCGTCGCTCGGCCTGCTCGACATCGCGATCCTGCGCAACGGCTACGGCCGGCAGCTTGCGAGCGACGTCCACATGGCCAAGACCAAGCTGCGCAAAGAGCCGCTCGAGATGGTTTTCATCCGCGCGCCGATCATTGAATCGGTCGGGCAGGGAATTGAGGTTCTTGCGGAGGATGCGGGGCATCCCGTGATGGTTCGCGAAGGCCGCGTGATGGCCGCGACGTTTCATCCCGAATTGACGGACGATACGACCGTGCACGAGTATTTCCTGAAAATGATCCCTCAGGCTGCCAACGCTCGCGTCTAAGCTCGTAACTCCATTTCAATCGTAATATTCCGCGCCTAAGTGCGTGATGAGGTCCTCGCCCACCATCCAGCGCAGCGTGTTCTTCAGCTTCATGGACTGGATGAAGAGGTCGTGCTCGGGGTAAAGCTCGCGGGCGCACATGGGAGACTTGAAGTAGAAGCTCAGCCATTCCTGAATGCCGCGCATGCCCGCGCGCTGGGCGAGATCGAAGAAGAGCGCGAGGTCGAGAACGATCGGCGCGGCGAGAATCGAATCGCGGCACAGGAAATCCACTTTGATCTGCATGGGATAGCCGAGCCAGCCGAAGATGTCGATGTTGTCCCAGCCTTCTTTGTTGTCTCCGCGCGGAGGATAGTAGTTGATGCGTACCTTGTGGTGAATCTTGCCGTAGAGTTCCGGATAGATACTCGGCTGCAAAATGTATTCGAGCGCGCCAAGCTTGGATTCTTCCTTGGTCTTGAACGAGCCGGGATCTTCGAGCACTTCGCCGTCGCGGTTGCCCAGAATGTTGGTCGAGAACCAGCCATTCAGTCCCAGCATGCGCGCCTTGAAAGCCGGCGCCAGCACCGTCTTAAGCATAGTTTGACCGGTCTTGAAATCCTTGCCGCCGATCGGCACATTTTTCGCTTTCGCGTATTCCTCGAGCGCGGGAATGTCCACAGTCAGATTCGGCGCGCCGTTGGCGAACGGAACGCCTTCACTGATGGCCGCGTAGGCGTAGAGCATCGAAGGCGCGATCGCCGGATGATTCGCCTTCATCGCGTTTTCGAATGATGGCAGGTCTTTGTGCACATCCTCCGCCTTCAAAAACACTTCGGTGGATGCGCACCACACCATGACCAGCCGGTCACACTTGTTCTTTTTCTTGAAATTGCGAATGTCTTCGCGAATCTGCTCGGCGAGATCGAATTTCGTCTTGCCCTTCTTGACGTTCGTGCCCTGCAGCTTCTTGACGAAATTCTGATCGAACGCAGCCTTCATCGGCTTGATGGTCTTCAGGAATTTCTGTACCTTTGTCAGATCTTTCGCGTCGAGCACGCCCGCCTTCACAGCCGCCTGATAGGCGTCATCGGGAAACACGTCCCAGCCGCCAAAAACCAGATCCTCGAGTTTCGCGAGCGGCACCAAGTCCTTAATCTTCGGAGTGCGGCCTTCGGTCCGCTTGCCGAGGCGGACGGTGCCCAGCTGCGTGAGCGATCCCACGGGCACGGATTCGCCGCGCCGGACGAGCTCGACTCCCGCCATGAACGTGGTGCTGACAGCTCCCATTCCGGGGAGCAGCACTCCCAGTTTTCCCTTTGGCGGAGCAATACTCGCGGGCCTGCGCATTCCGTTCCCCCCTGATCGTTCGAAGATGGTGACGCCGGTTTTTCTTGAGCGAGGCCGCAGCACTTCTTGCGGGCTCTCGTACGCGCACGCTAAACCTTGAGCGATGCGCCGGATGGACCGAAGCAAAACATGATGCGGCATCCCGCCACCATTTGCAAATCCATTCCTAATTCCTAATTCGGAGCAGCGCGAGGATGTATGCCGGTGGTTGACACCGTCCGCGATATGGCCCTAACATCCGCGCCAGTGGCGTAGTCGCCGTTGGGTCCGGCACCCGTTGATCGCCATCTGCGTCGGCGATGCCACCGCCTGTCGAATCCGGTGGCGAGGAGGGCCTGCATGCGGCTCCTGTTGGTGGAAGACGAACGAAAAGTTGCGAGCTTCATCGCCCGTTCACTTCGAGAAAATTCGTACACGGTGGATGTTGCGGAAACCGGCGAGAAGGCTCTGGGCCTTGTCGCGCGGCTGACCTACGATCTCGTTCTGCTCGACCTTCGCCTGCCAAGATTGAGTGGCGTCGAAGTGTGCAGGGAAATCCGAGAGGCGGGCCTCGAAATGCCCGTGCTCATGCTGACGGCGCGGAGCCTGGTGGAGCAAAGAGTGGAAGGTCTCGATGCCGGGGCCGACGATTATCTGACGAAGCCATTCGCTCTCGCGGAGCTTCACGCTCGCGTGCGAGCGCTCACGCGCCGCGGATTCCACAAGGGCGGGCCGAAGCTGCACACGGCCGATCTTGAACTGGACCGGCCGCGAAGAGCCGTCAAGCGCGGCGACCAGCAGATTCAACTCACGCTCAAGGAGTACGCGTTACTGGAGCTGCTGATGGTGCGTTCTCCCGATGCAGTTCTTCGATCCGAAATCATCGAGCACGTCTGGTCGTACGGCTTCGACACCGAGACCAATATCGTCGAGGTTTACATCAACCGCCTGCGCCAGAAGATCGACCAGGAGCATCCAGTGAAATTGATTCAAACCGTTCGGGGAACCGGTTACCGGCTCGGAATGCCCGAGCGGTAGAACATGCGCGGACGCTCACTTAGATTTCGGATGATGCTGCTGTTCTGCATGGTGGTGGGCGGCCTTCTACTCAGCACGTACGCCATCATTTATTCGATATTCGCTCGCGAGCTTCGCGCGCAACTCGATCGTGAACTCAGCGAGGCCGCGAGCCCCATGGTAGCGGACCTTGCTACGAATGCCCCTGAAGAGGACGTGTTTCAACTCGACTTGCCGGATCAGTATCTGGAATTGCTCGATGCTACGGGTCACCCCCTCAATATGTCCCGGAACTGGCGCGAGCATCCGATCGACGTCGGCAGCGTAAATTTCACAGACAAGGAACCGATTTTTCGGACCGTAAGAGGCGCTCGCGGCTCGCTGCGCATGGAGCTGATTCCGTTTCAGCTCGTGAAGCAACCCGTGGTGCTGGCGATTGCGGGGCCCACCCGCGATATCGACATCGTTCTCGCTCATTTTCGCCGAGTGCTCATGATTTTTCTTCCGGTCAGCCTGCTGTTTACAGGAGCCATCTCCGCGTGGTATGTCGGCCGAAGCCTGTCGCCCATTGCCGAGCTGACCGAACATGCCGCGCGGTTGACCCGGGCAATCGCGGAACCTGGCCGGGTAGACATGAAGACGCCGCGGCTGGTTTCGAACTCACCGGACGAACTCGGGCACCTTGCCGCGACATTTAACGAACTCTTCGCGCGCGTCATCGCCGCTATCCAGCAATTGCGGCAATTTGTGTCGAATGCTTCCCACGAGATGCGCACGCCCCTGGCGGTCCTGCAGGGAGAGACTGAGTTGCTGCTGTCAGAACGCAGAGAGCCCGCGGAATACCAGAAGGCCTTGGAAGTGATCCACGGCGAGTTGCGCCACCTGAGTCATATTGTCGAGGGCTTGTTCACTCTCTCGATGGCGGACGCAGGACAGCTGCGGGTCGCGAACGACGCCCTCTACATGAACGAGGTTTTGGAGGAAGCCTGCGAAATCGCCGTGCCTCTGGCCCGCTCCAAAGGCATATCCATCGAGCAGAATTTGCAACTGGAGATCGCGTCGAGAGGCGATGAATCGTTTTTGCGCGACCTTTTCCTCGTCTTCCTGGAGAATGCGGTGAAGTATTCGCCGCCCAACACGCGAATCAAGGTCAATCTGAGCCGCGTGAACGGTTCCGCCCGCGTGCAATTTCAAGATCAGGGTATTGGGATTTCTCCTGAGCACGTGCCCCACATCTTTGAACGATTCTACCGAGCAACGGGATCGGATTCGGTGGAAGCGCGTAGCGGCGGCCTGGGACTGGCAATCGCGCAAGCGATTGCAAACGCTCACGGCGGCAAGATCGAATGTGACACGCTGCCCGGACGCGGCTCGACGTTTACGATCATACTGCCGGTAACCGGCGAAATGCCCCCCGCCGCGTAGTCCGGCAAAATGTCCCTCGTCCTTACTCCTTAGCCTCGCGAACTACCAATTCGGAAGACGATAGCGCCGCAGTCAATATTAAAAAGAATTAATCATCGATTCAGGTTCGCAAGGCCGTGGCTTCGATATGCTTCGCGCCATCAGTTGTAGCCCGGCGGGTGGACAGACATTCATTTGCTTCCAGCACCTGAATTTGAGAAATCGCAACATGGTGAGTCGAGTCCCTCGAAGTCCGTCAGGTTCAGCGCGTGCGTCAGCGTAGTCGCCTATGCGGGCGAAGGAGACTTTTGGTGCCGCTAAAGTTTGCGAAGAAGTCGTGGGGGGAGAATATGGACACGTTCTTCTCGTTTTTCGGATTGCGGTATCTCCGTACCAAGGCAGGATTTCAGGCGTTAGGTCTTGGGCTGGGAGTGTTGCTACTCTGTCTCCCTGCTTTTGCACAATTGAATCTCGGAAGTATTGCCGGAACCGTAACGGACGCAAGCGGCGGAGTCATTGCAGGCGCGAACGTGACTGTCACCGACGTGGAACGGGGCGTCTCGCGGACTCTGACCACGGATAGTGCTGGCGAGTATTCCGCTACGAGCCTGACCCCCGGCAGCTACTCCGTGCGCGCGCAGTTCACGGGCTTCCAGACGCTGAACCGCACAGGCATCTCGGTCGGGGTTGGTCAAGCTGTCCGCGTAGACCTGGCAATGCAGCCGGGCGCTCAGACCCAGACGGTGACGGTGACGGAAGCCGTGCCGCTCGTGGACACCAGCAACGAAGTGCTATCCAGCACGGTGGAAAGCCGCCCAGCTCAGCCAGTTGCCGATTAACGGCGGGCTGTACACCAAGGTGCTCGACTTCCAGCCGGGAATCCATGGGAACCCGGGCGGAAATTCGCCGAACTACCAAACCAACGGCGCCGGTGGCCAGGGCAATTACTACATGCTCGACGGCGTGGAGAACAGCAATATATTCGTCAACTCCGGACCTCTCATCGGCGCGGCCACCAGCACCGACGAACTGACGATCCTGCCCCAGGATGCGGTTCAGGAAGTCAACGTGATGACCAATCCCCCCGCGGAATTCGGGTGGTTTCAAGGCGCCGTGGTCAACGTCGGTCTAAAATCCGGGACGAATACGATCCATGGCAGCGCGTACGGATTCGGCCGCAATAACAATTTGGATGCGAAGAACCCTTATCTGAACGGCGCGCCAAAGCAGGATGATGATCTCAAGCAGTTCGGCGGATCTTTCGGCGGTCCAATCAAGAAGGATAAGTTGTTTTACTTCGCCGCCTTCGATGGAATGCGCTACAAAGTTGGAACCGCGGCCAGCGTAACCCTGCCGACTACTGCGTTCGTGGCGGGAAATTTTGCCAGCGTGCCGTTTGCGATCGACGACATGATCAACAACCATGGCGTTTTGCCGAGTCAATTGAGCTTGAATCTGTCGGACTGTACCGTCGCCGGCGTGGCGCCCAACGCAGCAGCCACTTGCGGGACCAAGGGCGTATTCAGATACAGTGGGACCAACACGTCAGGTGTCGGCGTGCCGGGGGATTCCTCCGGCCATTCGAACAACGTGCTGGGAAAAGTCGATTATCACCTCAACGACCGAAACTCAATCAATGGCGAGTATTTCTTTGGCCAGGCGATTACTTCCACGCCGAACGCCGGCGAACCGTCGTTCTGGAACAACCTGAACACCAGCCGCACGCAAATGATGCGCGCGGTGTGGACCTATGTGCCGAATTCCAACCTGGGTGAACGACGTCCGGTTTGGCTACAACCGGTACAACCTGGCGGATGGCAACGCGGAGTGCGTCGGGGGGAACTTTTCGACAGGAAACGTCGGCCAGCCGAATTATACGGCGCTTGGTTTCGTTTCCGGAGCGAATCCTCCGTCTCCGTTCTGCGGATTCCCGGCTGTGAATTTTACCAGAGTGGCTTTCCCAGCTTTGGCGCGCTGTCCTTCTTCATCAGCGATCAGGGCGTGTTCCAATATACCTATACGGCGTACGACAACGTTTCCTATACGCACGGCAAGCACAATTTCAGGTTCGGATTCGAGTTCCATCACAGCAGGTTCCGTGGGATCGGCGCTCCCGGTTTTCTTGATGGCGTTCTCAATTTTAACGGGAACCAGCGCGTTTTCGGTTCCGGCGTGCTTGGGCCCCAACCCCCCGCTTAACGAGTGCTCGACGGATCTTCAGGATTTCCTTGCTGGAGCACTCGGCGACGGCAACCAAATCCTGGTCAACCCACAGCAAGAACTGACCAGTCTTGGATTTAACCGGGAAGCCTTGTACTTTTCGGATGATTTCCGGCTGAATTCGAGAGTGACCGTGAACCTGGGCCTGCGCTACGAGTTGGAGCCGGCGATTCTGGTGGACAATAACAGCGCCGGCAACTTCAATGCGTCTTCCCCCACGGGCATGGTCCAACAGATGGGCGCCCCTCTTTATCAGGCCTTTCACAAGGCTTTTGCCCCCCGAGCGGGCTTTGCGTGGGATATCACGGGCAAGGGAACCACGGTGCTTCGGGCGGGCATGGGCGTCAGTTACGATACGCCCCAGGTGGACGACTTGATCGCGCAGAGTTTCGGCGCGGGTCTCAACACCATTCCCACGGGGGCCGCACTCTATGACGGCAGTGGCCTGGTGTTTCCGGCGTCCTCGAATCCGCAGGCCGTCAGGACCGCTGTACCGTCCATCCCGGGTGCCTCGTTGAGCTGGGCGCTTAACACACCAGTGTTCCCCGCCAATCTAAACACTGACGTGGCCTGCGGCACCGGCATCGACGAGATCAAAACGCCGGGTGGCACCACGCCCTCGCCATGCACGCTGAAGGCGAGGGGCACCGTCGTCAGGCTGCCCGGCGGCGGATTGTCGATGAACACGTCTCAGGCCCGGTCCCCCATGTACACGTGGACGCTGGGCATTCAGCACTCCTTTGGGGTTAGCACTTCGCTGACGGTGAACTATGTGGGCACTCACACGTACGATCTGGCAAGCGAGATCAACATCAACCAGGCTACACCGGGAGACGGGGCCGGCGTGCAGCAACGGCAGCCGTATTTCAGCCAGTTCCCCTGGTTCAACGGCATCTTTGTATACGGTCCGGCCGGGTTTTCCAACTATCACGCACTACAAGTCACCTTCGTTCAGCGGAATTTCCACGGGCTGACGCTGAATGCGGGCTATACGTTCTCGAGGGACTTGGCCACTCCAAAGGGCGGCAACGATCCATACATAACGAACAGTCAGTGCGTATCGTGCGACTATGGACTTACGACCCCCAAGCACGACCTGGGCGTTACGCTGGTTTACGCGATTCCGGGGATGAAGTCACCGGCGCAGATGCTGGAGGGTTGGCAGATCTCCAGCGCGATCAACGTGCAAAGCGGACAGCCCTTTAGGGGTCTCGATGGCAGTAACGACTTCGCTGGAGTCAACGACAACAGAGGGCTTTTCGGCGGCACCCCCGAACCGTGGTCTCTTTTCGGAAAAGCAAGCGATTTTAAGCTTGGAACAACAACGGCCCCAACTTGTCTCGGATTCACCGCTTTTGCCTTTTTTGGGTGCGGTGACATAAATCTCGGAAATCCCAGTCCGGAGGCGGCAGCCTGCATAGCGGCGGCAAACGCGGAGCCGGTGAACCCTTCGGTTCCGGGTCTCGAGCGGATTAGCTTCCCTTACGATCGTCTACGGGCGGATGCTATGTGTCGCCCAACGGGAAGTCAGTGATCGTTCCACCGGCTCAAGGAACTTTCGGGAACATGCGGACGGGCCAGCTTATCGGCGCACCATTCCATGAGTGGGATTTGTCGATCCGTAAGACGTGGAAGATCGGCGAGCGACTCGGTCTGCAGGCCAGCATTTCGGGCTTCAACGTCCTCAACAACCATCCCTATTCTCTTGGGTTTACGGGTGGTCTTGTGAACCTCCCGTTCCTTTTCGGCCAATCCGGAGGGCAGCCAAGTGACGGCAACCCAATCAACGGGACCGGCGGCGCTCGCGAGGTGCTGCTGGGCTTGAAAGCAACGTTCTAAGCGGTACTTCAACAGGAACCGGTTCGAAGTTCGCGGTTACGCTGGCGGTCACAGGCGAAACTTATCCGCAGCTTCGTCCGTCATGCGCATATGTCCTCATACCAATGCAGAACCTCGGCTGGCCATTCTGATCGTGGTCGTGTCGGCGCAACCTTAATGAGAATTAATAATCGCTTCAGCGCAGGCAGCGTGATCATTTGGGTACGCTTGTAGGTGTGGAAATGGTGTCGGCGCGGGAAGACAGACAGGTTAACATTGGCTGGTCCTCGACGATCGGGTCGCGCGATGCGCGCCGGTTCCGTGCGAAAATCATTTGGGAGATCAACGGGTGACACCCAGCCGAATGCTACTTCTGCCGATGTTGATCGGCGCTACCATTGCGTCTCCGGCCTGGGCGCGGCAGACGCAGCAGGCGCCACAAGCGCCGCAAAGGTTAACCGTGGCCGCCGCGATCGATCTCGCCGAAAAGCAGAATCTCGATCTCGCAGCGGCGCGGGCGAAGCGTGCGGTGGCATCGGCGGGAGTGCGCATTGCTGGAGAACGCCCCAATCCCACGCTGAGTTTTGGGGCCGCGCGAGACACGCCGCATGAAACCGCGCTAATTGACCAGCCGCTGGAAATCGGACCAAAGCGCGAGCGGCGGATCGAAGTCGCGCGTCAGGAAAGCGCGCTCACGGAGGCCGACATCTCGGCTCTGGAGCGGCAGTTGCGCCGCAGCGTCCGGGACGCATTTTTTGGTCTGGCGCACGCCCGCGCGGTGACGGCCCAACAGGACGGCGCGGTGAAACTTGCCGAGCGGCTGCACGATATCTCCAAAGCGCGCTTTGACGCCGGCGATATTCCGCAGCTCGAAGTGACCCAAGCCGAACTCGAGGCCGCGCGCGCGCAGGCGAATCGTCAGGTGGCGCAGCAGGAGGAAAAAGTGGCGCTCAGCGGTTTGAACGCGCTCTTGAACGAAGCCGCCACCACCGATTGGGACCTGGGCGACCCGTTTGCCGTGCTACCGCCGACGCCCGCGCTCGAAGACGTCCTCGCTCGCGCCGGAGCCTCGAACGCGGAAATCGCGCGGATCAGTCAGGAAGCAAAAATCGAGCAGAGCCGCAAAGCCCTGTTCGAGGCGGAGCGCATACCGAATCTCGGCCTGCAGTTTGGAGCCGACTTTAACGCGCCGGGCGGCCCCGGCACCAACACGGGAGGCTACGAGGTGGGGCCACGCGGCCAGCTCTCGATCGAGCTTCCGATTTTTTCGCACAATCAAGGCGAGATCTCGCAATCCATCGCGAATGCGCGCGCGCTGGACGCCGCGCTTGCAGCGGCCCGCCGGGCGGTGGATGCCAAGGTTGAATCCGCCTACTTCGAGCTCGAAGCTCGCGAAACCCAGGCGCAGCTGTACCGTCAAACGATTCTGCCGTCGTCCCGGCAACTGGAAGAGATGACGGAAGAAAGTTATCGCGCCGGTAAGGCGAACATCATGACCGTGCTCGGCGCCCAGCGCGACGTGCGGCAGGTCGAGCGGGATTATCTCGATAGCCTGCTCGCGGTGCAATCCGCGATTTCGCAACTTGAGGAGGCGGTCGGCGCTCCGCTCGACTGAACGAGATCCACGATGAATTTTCGACAAACTCGCGTGCAGCGTCTCTGTTTCGCGGCAGGCTTCTGCGCGATTCTGGCGGCCGGCTGCTCGCAACAATCGGCCGATGAAAGCGCGGACACCTCGGCAAAGTCCGAAGTCACGCTTACGCGCGTGGCGCGCTCCGATATCTCCCAGACGCTCTCGCTGAACGGGACCGCCTCCGCTCTGCCCAATGGTGACGTGCGCGTCAGCGCGCTCGTCCCAGGCCGAATCGCGGAGCTGACCGTCGCGGAAGGAGACCGCGTACGGGCCGGGCAGGTCGTGGCCAAGCTCGATGACCGCTCTTACCGTTCGCAGCTCCAGCAGGCCGAGGCCGGCGCGCAACAGGCGAAGGCCAACTTCGACAACGCGCAGCTCTCGCGCACGCGCGATGAAGACCTGTTCCAGCGCGGCATCGTGGCGCGCAAAGAGCTCGAAGATGCGCGGACGCAGGAGAGCGTGGCCGCAGCCGCCATGAAACAGGCGGAAGCCGCACTCGAGCTGGCGAAACTGCAAGTGGCGCGCTGCGAAATCGTCTCGCCGCTCAACGGCGCAGTCGCGAAGCGATTCGTCAGCGTGGGCGAGCAGGTGGACGGCACCGCCGCTCAGCCCATCGTCGAAGTCGCGAACCTCCAGGAAATTGAATTCCTCGGCAATGCTCCGGCGATGTACCTCGCGAAGATGCATCCCGGCGAAATCGTTTACGTCACCAGCGAATCAGTGCCTGGGCAGAAATTTCAGGGTCGCGTGGAGGCGATCTCGCCGGCCGTTGATCCCACAACCGGAGTCGGCCTGGTGCGCATACGCGTGCCAAATCCGAACGGGCTGCTGCGCATGGGAATTTTCTTGAGCGCGGAAATTGCCGTGGACACGCACGCCCGCGCCCTCACCGTTCCTGCGGAAGCCGTCTATCGCGATCGGACCGGGCAGGCGCGCGTGTTCATCGTCCAGCAGGATTCCGCGACGGCCGTGCCCGTGAAAATCGGAATCGAAACTAAGGATCGCGTTGAGCTGGCCGACGGCGCCGTGAAAGAGGGCGACAGCGTGATCCTTGCGGGCGGCTACGGCCTTGCCGACCAGGCCAAAATCCAGATCAAGCCGCAGTCGAACCCATGAACGTGGTCCGCTTCTGCCGCGAGAACCGCTACGCGGTGTATCTGCTCACCGTGTTTCTCAGCATCGCCGGTGCCGCGGCCGTATTTCAGCTGCCCAGCAACATCTACCCCGAGTTGAATTTTCCGCGGATCGTGGTTCTCGCGCGCGCAGGCGACCTCGCGCCGGACACCATGCTGCTCACCGTGACGCGCCCGATTGAGGAATCGGTCAGCACCACACCCGGCGTGCGGCGCGTTGATTCGAAGACCATCCGCGGCAACACCGAAATCTCAGTTCTTTTTCAGGCCGACACCGACATGCAGTACTCGCTTCAGCTCGTGCAGGCGCGCGTCAGCCAGGCGCGCGCGTCGTTGCCGCCGGACGCGGAAATTGATGTCGAGCGCGTCTCGCCCGCGGTCTTTCCTGTCCTCAGCCTCATCCTAAGCGGCAACGTCCCCGACGCGGATCTGCGCGATGACGCGTACTACATTCTGCGGCCGCTTTTCAGCCGCGTGCCGGGGGTGGGCACCATCCAGGTGCAGGGGACTGACACGCGCGAAGTCTCAGTGGTCGTCGATCCGCAGAAGATGCTCGCGCACCGGCTGTCTCTGGTGGATGTGGCGAACGAGCTCCGCGCCACGAATCAGGTGACTTCGGTCGGCCGGCTCTCCAAGGACTACTCGCAATATCTCGTTCTCGCCACCAGCCAGTTCGCGAACCTCGACGACATCCGCAACGCCGTGGTCGCCATTGACAGCGGCGCGCCGATCCGCGTCCGCGATCTGGCCGAGGTTCGCTACGGAGTAGCGGATCGCCGGACCTTGATCACGGGGAATGGCCAACCCGCCGCCCTGATCAATATTTCGCGGCAGATTGGCGGCAACATTCTTCAGCTTGCGCGGCAGGTCAAGGATCAAGTGCGCAATCTCGGTTCCGCCATTCCCAAGACCCTGAGTATTAAGGTGGTGTACGACCTTGCGGAATTCGTCTCGGAGTCCATCGCGAGCGTGCGGGACGCCATCCTGATCGGCGCGCTGCTCGCCGTGGCCATCCTTTTCTTGTTTCTGCGTGATGGGCGCACCACTCTCGTCGCCGCCACTTCGCTGCCCCTTTCCGTGATCGGCACATTTTTCTTCCTGAAGCTCTTTGGCGGCACGCTCAACCTGATGTCGCTCGGCGGGCTGGCGATTGCCATCGGGTTGATCATTGACGATGCCGTCGTCATCATCGAAAACATCTACCGCCATCGCGGCCTTGGCCAGCCGCTCGAAATTGCGGCGGAGCGCGGCACGCAGGAACTCGTCGGCGCGGTGGTCGGCTCGACGGCGACGACTCTGATTGTCTTCTTGCCGCTCAGCCTGCTGAAGGGCGTTGTGGGCGAATTCTTTTCGGCGCTTTGCCTCACGCTCGGTGTATCGGTTCTTCTCTCGCTCGTGTTTGCCCTTACGGTGATTCCTCTGCTCTCGCAGCGGTATCTTTCGGGCTCGGCGGTTCACGCGGATAAGGCTGCCAGATTCATCGAGCCCGTGAATCGGGTGTACGAACGAGCCGTTCGTTGGGCCTTGAATCATCGACCGATCGCCTTAGGCGCCGCGCTGGGTTGTGTTCTGCTCGGCGTTGTTTTATTTATGAACCTGGACACTGGCTTCCTGCCGGAAATGGACGAAGGCGGCTACGTCCTCGATTGTTTGACTCCTGCCGGCACGTCCCTCGATGAAACGAATCGCATTCTCCAGCAAATCGAGCAGCGCATCGCGAAAATGCCGGAGACGGACTCCTTCTCGCGCCGCACCGGCGCGGAATTGGGCCTCTTCGCCACGGAGCAGAACAAAAGCGACATTCTCGTCAAGATGAAGCCGCGTTCCGCCCGTAAACGTAGCACCCAGGAGGTGATGGAGGATCTGCGCCTACAAATCGCGCAGAATATTTCCGGGGTGGACGTCGAATTCACCCAGATTCTCCAGGACATGCTGGGCGACCTCGAAGGCTCCCCCGAGCCCGTCGAAATTAAGCTCTTTGGCAACGATATGGGTACGCTTGAGAAGGTCGCCGGCGATATCAGTCCGCGTCTCGTGAAAATTCCGGGCGTTGTGGATTTCAAGGGCCTGCAGAAAGGCAATCCCGAAATCGTTTTTCACGTGGATCCCGCGCTCGCGGGGCGCGCAGGGCTCACGGCCGAGCAGGTCACGCAGCAAGTCAGCGCCGGGCTGCTGGGCCTGACGGAAACGCAGCTTCGCGAGTCCGACCGAGCCGTGGACATTCGCGTGCGCTTTCCCGACGAGTTCCGCTATAACTATTCCAACGTCCAGCAGTTTCCTGTCCTGACGCCGTCGAAACAGATCGTTCCGCTCTCGTCGTTCGCGCAGGTCGAGCAGGTTCATGGCGACAATCAATTGTTGCGGGAAAATCAGCGGCTGATGGTCACGCTGACCGCGCGCCTGGAAAACCGCGATCTCGGCGGCGCAATCGGCGACGTCAAGAAGATGATGGACGGCATCACGCTGCCCACGGGAACTTCCTACGAAATCGGCGGCCAGTACGAAAGCCAGCAGGCCTCGTTCCACGATCTGCTGTACGTGTTGGCTCTGGCGCTCGGCGCCGTTTTCATCGTCCTGGTGATTCAGTTTCGCGCCTTCATGCCGGCCCTGATTATTCTTTCCGCCGCGCCGCTCTCGCTTGTCGGCGTGTTCGCCATGCTGTGGATCACGCGCACGGCGCTCAACGTCTCTTCGTTCATGGGCATCATTCTCATGGTCGGGCTTGTAGTGAAAAACGGAATTATTCTCTTCGAGTACGTTCAGAAGCTGCACCTGGAAGACAAGATGCCTCTGGCCGAAGCACTCGTGGCCGCAGGCAAGATTCGCGTTCGCCCCATCCTGATGACCACGCTTGCCACACTTTTCGGCCTGCTGCCTCTGGCCCTCGGCATCGGGTCCGGCGCGGAGTTGCAAAAGCCGCTCGCGCTCGCCGTGATTGGCGGCCTGCTACTCTCCACTTTCATCACCCTCCTCGTGATGCCCGTTCTGTACTCCCTACTCGAACGCAAGACTACTGGCGGCTGAGAATCCGCAGTAGAATTGTTTGCTGGGGGGCGGCTTCACGCCCTAAAGGGTATTTGCAGGTCTTTTGCGATGGCTAAACATCGAGAATCGTCGTCGCTCGTCCAACTGTTCAGCGCCGCTGCAGGCGCCGGATTTCGCCGCGCCTACAGCCAGGTGCAGGTAGACGAGCGGAAGTACCTCCGCCACCTGCAGCGCGCCCATCGGCTGCCGGTCCAGTCCTGGCAGGAGATGTTTCAGCTCGGCCCGCAACTGCTCGACCCGATTGCGGCCGGCACGATCAAGTCGGCGTCCCGCATGGCCGTGCTTGAGGGCGCGGGCCTCGGACTCGGCGGTTTCCTGACCGTCGTCCCGGACATGGGCATTCTCGCGGCGATCACGTTGCGAATGCTCCAGAAGCTGAGTTTGCTCTATGGCTTCGAATACTCGACCGAGGAAGAAACCGTCAATTTGTGGATCGCGGCGGCCAGTGCGGCCGGATTGGATCTGGGGCGCGATTTTCTCGAGAAGCAGGCCGTCGAGCGGCTCGTTCCGCGGATCATCGACCGCATAGCGGTCAAGGTTGGCGCCGAAGTCGCGGAGAAGTGGGCGGGGCGAATCGTACCGGTGTTCAGCGCCGGAGCCGCGGGCGCGCTGAACTACTATTTCGTCCGCGCCTGGGGCCGCCGCGCGCAAAGGCATTTCCTGGCCCGGCATCTGTCCGTACTGGCGCAAGCCGCTCGCCCGCAAACGCGTGCGCTGTCTCCGGTTCCTCTTTTGCCTTCCGTCTCGACGCGCTGACAAACTTACCAGCTTGCTGCAAGTCCTCCACCTGTCATTCCGAACCCAGCCTCCCCTTGCGCGGATGGTGTGAGGGATCTGCCTCTTCTCCCCCTTTTCGCGACAAGACTCTTGTCCAACAACTTGCTAGGTTCATTTTTCCAATGCCGCGCGGTCCCAGTTCCCAAGGTTTGCAGCGGCTTCGTACGTGCTCTGAAAAAAGTCCATCACCGCGCCCGCGGGATCGGCGGACTTTCTCGCGGCGTCGTAGGGCAGCAGGAATTCGCCGATCTTGGCGTCGTAGTAGGCCTGCGCTGGACGAACCTTGGTTTCGCGGAAGCCGGTCGGTTCCGGCGACGCGTAGGAATAAAACATCGGCGCGTCGAATCCGCCGTTCCCCGGCCACCATCCCACGCTGCTAACCTCGTGCGAATACGCTTCGCGCGTCATGGCGTCGGCTCCCGGACGCTCGGGCGCGCGGCGGCCTGAAAAGCGACTTGCCGCCAGGTCGAAGCTGCCCCAAAAAAAGTGCACCGGGCTGGCCTTGCCGATAAATCGCGAACGGAATTCCTTGCAGATCGCGTCCACCGTCGTCAGCACCCGCCAGAAACGGAGAACCTGCGTGGAATCATAGGTAGCGTGAATCGTATCCTGATCGAAACGGATCGGATTCGGGACTTCGACGGGCATCGGCCAGATTTTCGCGTCGATGCGCAGCGTCGCGAGGATCGTTTTGAACTCTTCGTAGAAATCGGCCACGCTTCGCCGCACTAGCGGGATCGCCTTCGTTTCGTTACGGCTGGTCGTGAATCGCAGCACGCTGCCGATGAAATCGAACTCGGCTTCGAAGACGCCCAGCTGATAGGGAACCGCGGAAGTCGTCAGTCCCCGCGCGCTCACGTAGAGCGTCGCCTCCCACCAGTGATTTAGGCGCGGGCTGAGCGCTAGGCGCAGCTTTCCCACCATCTGCAACCACATGTGCAGCGTTTCGCGCGTCGCGCTCCACTCCGCGAGCGGCAGCGCCGGCCACGCCTCTTCTTTCGGCAGCCCCGACAGGATTGCTTTACTGGCCATCGCGCCTCCGTCCGCCCTCAAACTTCCATGTTGTCCGCGTAGCACCACCGCCAGTCCTCTCCCGGTTCGATGGACTGCATGATGGGGTGATGCACGGCATGAAAATGCTTCGTGGCGTGCTTGTTCTTCGAGCTGTCGCAGCAACCCACGTGGCCGCACGTGAGACACAGCCGCAGATGCACCCAGCTGTCGCCAGTCTTGAGACATTCTTCGCACCCCTGAGCGCTTGGTTTGACTTTGCGAATGTCTTTCACGTGCGAGCAGGCAATTGCCATGGTTGCGTTCCCCCCGAATTCTGATCAGCGGCCGATGGTAAGCGACCTATGGTAAAACAACTCGGCCGCAATTCGCATTCAATTGAGCGCGGCAATCTCATGGACGAGCGCATTCCAACCAGCAAATCTCCTCCCATCCGGCGGCTTCGCCGCGCGGAGTTGCCGGTGGACACGGTGAAACTCGCGCGGTTCCTGATCGGGAAGACGCTCGTCCACGACCTGCCGCATGGCAGGTTGAGCGGACGCATTGTCGAAACGGAAGCCTATCCGCCGGGCGATCCGGCCGGTCACGCCTTTACCGGTCGCTCGCGCGCCAATAACTCGCTTTATCTCGCGCCCGGCACCGCCTACGTTCGATTCACGTACGGGTCGTGCTGGCTCTTCAACGTGGCAGGCGAACTTCCCAACGTAGGCGCGGGAGTCCTGATCCGCGCGCTCGATCCGCTGGATGGGATTCCGTTGATGCAGCGCCACCGAGGCGTGTTACGTCTGCTTGATCTCGCCCGCGGCCCGGGCCGCCTTGCCGCCGCGATGAGCATCGACAAGCGCTTCGATGGCGTTGATCTCTGCTCCCGGACGAGCGCTCTCTGGCTCGGCAGCGCCGCGCGTCCGGTGGGCGCGATCGGAATCAGCACACGCATCGGGATTTCGCGCGCCGCCCACCGCCGGCTCCGCTTCTATGAGCGCGACAATCCCTTCGTCAGTGGGCCTAGGCGGCTCAGTCCCTAGATCGTCGCATCGGTGAACCGGGCTGGCCGCAACCCCTTTCTTCTGTTGCAATTGTGACAACTCCCCCGCTGCTTCCAATTGACCCTGGAGCGCTTCGAGAACACATTGGATCGTACCTCTCGGAGGAAGCGAATGCGTCATGCTGCGCGCTTTTGCCTGATTTCATTGTGTTTCGCGGCCCTGTGGAGTTCGCCCGCGTTCGGGGCGCACCGAAGGGTGCTGGGCGTCGTGTCTCAAACCAATCTTGCGCACATTGACAGCGCGAACGCGGTGATGGGCGCCGATATCTATTCCTGCGATGCCTTGGATACGGACCAGGGCGGCGCGCTGCGCGTGCGGGTAGGCGCGGGCCAGGTCTATCTTTCCTCTGGGAGCGCTGCGGCGCTTGAGGACGACGGAAGCGAAATTCAGGTCATAACCAGCAGCGGAACCGTGGGCTTCTCCGAACCCGCCTCCGGCGACATCGCGATTCGGACGCCCGCAGGAATCGTGCGTGCTGTTGGGGGAGCGGCAGCGGCCGGCGAAGTGACGTTCAAAGGGCCCAGGGAATTGGTGATCTCCGCTATGCGCGGCGATCTCACTCTGGACAATGGCGGGGAGCTTCGCACGATTCCGGAAGGTAAATCGGCGGACGTGACCTTCGAAGACAGTCTCGCCCTAGGCTGCCGCGACGAAGCGGCCGCGGACCAACAGCAGCAACGCCCCTACATGCGCCACAAAATCGGCTTCTACATTATTGCGACCGCCGCCGTCGCCGTTCCAAGTTACCTGCTCTGGAGGAATTTGACGGAGAGCGACTCAAAGCCGCCGAAGTGAGACTCTTGCTGGATTGCCCGTGCGAGGTTCCCCAGTCTCAGTTCTGGCCCGGTTCCGGCCCAATGGTGACCCATGCCCGCAAAGGAAAATGTTGAGAGCGTGAATCGCGCCATCGCGCGCTTCAACGCGAAAGACCTCGAAATGTTTGATAAGGCCGTCATGTTCCACGGATTGTCGCGGAAACTGAAGCCTGGAGTCGGGGGACTGCGGGACTATTACTCGGTGTTGCGCGAAGGATTCCCGGACATGCGCCTCGCGAGCGAAGATCTAATCGCGGAAGGCGAAAAAGTCGCGAACCGTTACACGTTTTACGGAACGCACAAAGGCGCGTACATGGGGATCGCCCCCACCTCGAAGTTGATCATATCTGCCGGCATGGTGATTCATCTTTTCCGCGCCGGAAAATGTGTGGAGACTTGGCAATCCACCGACGCGCTCGGGTTCCTGACGCAACTCGGCGTGACCCAGCCCCTCGCCCAGAGATAAACGCCTCTCGGCAATATCGGGATCGCGCCCCGTTCCCGCCTGTTGGTAGGTCTGACGACAATTGGAAGAGAAATGGTGCCGAGGGGCAGAGTTGAACTGCCTACGCCGGCCTTTTCAGGGCCGCGCTCTACCGGTGAGCTACCTCGGCACCGGTACAGCAAACGATTCTACGGAAAAGGCGCGGCACTGGAAAGGGAAAACCGCCTGATGGAATCTGCCACAGAGGCACGGAGACACAGAGGAGAAAAAGACGGAAGGCAGAAAATGGAAAAGGGAAAATAGAAAATGGGAACCCCAACTTCGACCTCAACCCACGGCCCTGAGTCCACGCCCCTCGGACCTATCTCGTCGAGTCGTCGAATTCTTTCATCCAGTCTTTGGTTTTGAGGACTTCGCGGGGTTTGGAGCCGTCGGCGGGGCCGACGATGCCGTCCTTCTCCATGAGGTCAATCAAGCGCGCGGCGCGGCCATAGCCGATGCGCAGGCGGCGCTGAAGCGTCGAGGTCGAAGCGCGGCCCATTTCGCAGCAGACGCGCACGGCGTCCTGGTAGAGATCGTCGTCCACTTCTTCTCCACCCTCGCCGCCGTCTCCCCCCAAGCCGCCAACGATATTTTCATCCCTCGGCGGTTTGAGGAGTTCCTCGTTGTAAATCGCCTTGGCCTGATCGCGCCAGAATTCGCAGACGGCCGCGACTTCGTTCTCGTGGACGTACGGGCCGTGGATGCGGTGCAGCCGGGACGATCCCGCAGGCAGATAGAGCATGTCGCCCTTGCCGAGGAGCGATTCGGAGCCGTTGGTATCGAGAATGGTTCGCGAGTCAACCTTGCTGGCCACGCGGAAGGATATGCGCGCGGGGAAATTGGCTTTGATCAAGCCGGTGATGACGTCCACCGACGGCCGCTGCGTCGCGAGGATCAGGTGGATTCCCACCGCGCGGGCCATTTGCGCGAGGCGCGTGATGGATTCCTCGACGCCGTTGGTGTCCACCATCATCAGGTCGGCCAGCTCGTCAATCACGATCACGATGTAGGGCAGCGGGCGATGCTCTTCTTCCTCAGCGTTTTCAAAGAGCGAAAGCGATTGCCCCTTCTCGAATGTGCGGTTGTACTGCTCGATATTTCGCACGCTGCGCTGCGCGAGGAGTTTTAGCCGCCGCTCCATCTCGCGGGTCGCGTTT
The DNA here is from genome assembly GCA_963752925.1 of uncultured Acidobacteriota bacterium. GTDB lineage: Bacteria > Acidobacteriota > Terriglobia > Acidiferrales > UBA7541 > Palsa-295. Next base: position 441,500 of record CAVVZY010000011.1, read on the forward strand.
CGCAGGACGTTGGCCGCCACTTTCGCGTCGGTCACGACCGGCGTGTAGAGGTGCGGGATGTCGGCATAGAGCCCCAGCTCGAGGCGCTTCGGGTCCACCAGGACGAGTTTTAGTTCGTCGGGCGTGGATTTATAGAGCATGCCCATCAGCAGGGAATTGATGAAGACGCTTTTGCCGGTCCCGGTCGAGCCGGCGATCAGCAGGTGAGGCATCTGGGTCAGGTCCGCCGCGCGGATCCGGCCGATCAAGTCTTTTCCCAACGGAAGCGCGAGCTTCGACGATGAATGCGAGAACTCGGGCGACTCGATCACGTCGCGCAATGCGATGGTTTCCCTCCGCGCGTTGGGCACTTCGATTCCGACGGTGGATTTTCCAGGGATGCGCTCGATCAAAATAGATTCGGCGCGCAACGCGAGGCACAGGTCCTCGCCGAGGCCCGTGATCCGGCTGTACTTGATTCCCGCTTCGGGCTTGAACTCGAATGTGGTGACGACCGGGCCGGGATTGATCTGGGTGATATGGCCGCCGACTTCGAATTCCGAGCATTTCTGCTCGATGGCGCGGGCGCACTCTTTCAGTTCGGCTTCGTCCATCTTCTCGCCGCGCTCGGCGGTGCGCAGCAGGCTGGCCGGGGGCAGCTTGAAGTTGGTCTTTCCGTGCGAGATCTTCGGTTCGGAAGCGCTCTTTTTGGGCGAGGGCGGTGGCGCGGGATCGTGGAACTGGATCACGTGGGGTCCGCGTTCGCCTTGCGCGGGATTTTTATCGAGAGACTCTTCTTCTTCGTCCTCCTCGATTTCTTTGGTCGAAACGCGCTGCTGCGTGACCGGACGCCGGCCCGCAATCTTGATGTCCTCGACCTGCTTGCGCAGGCGCACCGACTCGCGCTCTTCGCGCCAGGCCTTCACACGCGCCATCCACTGGCCGATGATGCCTTCGCTGGCCGTGGGCTTCTTCACCCAGGAGGCAGCGGCGCTGAACGAAAAACTGGTGGTCAGGAAAAGAGCCGTCAACAAAGTGGCGATCGAGACGAGGTTCGCGCCCACCGGATTGAGAGCCGCGCGTAATCCCTCCGCGAGCAGCTTGCCGAGCAGGCCTCCTGCCGGCAACGCGCCGCGAACGTCGGGAACGTGCACGAGAGTCATTTCCGCGGAAAGCGAAAGCAGCAGCAATCCCCAGCCGATTAGCTTTGCGGTCGGCGCCTCCATCAGCTGGCTGCGGAACCAGCGCATGGCCACCAAAAACATCCCAATCGGAAACAGAAACGCGCCGTAGCCGGCGAGTTGGAAGAACAGATCGGCGGTATGCGCGCCCACGGGCCCAATCCAGTTGCGCGCCGGGCCGGAGCTCGGAGGCGCCGCCGAGACGTTGAAAGATGCGTCGTGCGGCGAATACGAAAGCAGGCTCAGAGCCAGCAAGACCGCCAGGCTTAGGCCGACGAAGCCGATCATTTCGTTGAAGCGTTTGTTGTCAGTTGGTGTGAGAACGCGCACTGAAATCTCCTAGGGCTATCGTGGGAAGGCCGCGTCGCAAGAGACGCGCGGGCTGCCGGCGCAGACACCACCGCAGCAACCGCGACGCCTCAGGGCTGGGTCGCGTGGGCGCTGTCGCGCGGGACCCATTCGGAGGAACGCGAGTACGGCGATGACTATAGCAAACGGGATTCGGCGGTGAACAGTGGTATTGGGTGGCGCGTGTTCCAGCAGCGCAATGCGCCGGCGGGGCCAGGAATTCGCGTCGAAGGGCGAAAACGGCTACTCGCGAATTTTCTCGATTAGAACGTGGCGCGCACCCCGGTTTACAAGGGTCTTTGTCATATTCTAATAATTGGATTTCTCGATTAGAAAACCATATCGGGGGAATCTCGAGGGCAAAACCCAGTGGGCGCAGGAGTGCGTCGTCGCGTCGCGGCGGCGGGTGTCTTTTTCGAGGTTTTAGTTCATCGAGCATGGAGCCACATCCATCGTAGCGTGAAGCGAGCGCTCGCGAAACTGGACGAAAGTACAAGAAAGGTGTGACTGGCCTTCCTGCGTTTTCCGGGCCGGCAGGAAGAATGGCAATAGAAAACTCGGGACTAGACGTGGAACAGTCGCCCCGAAAGACGGTCACGTAGATCTATTTCTGGCTGGAGAGTTCCGCCGCGCGCGCGGCACCCTGCAGAGCCCCGCGGCGTCCGGGAGCGTTTGCGAGGGCGGTCGCAAATTCTTTTGACGCAAGGCCCGGGTGATTCTGCTGCAGCAGCAAGTAGCCGAGCTGCTCGCGGGCTGGAACGATCGGCCCCGGCGTCACCGGGAGCTTCTCGGTCGCGTCCTCCTCATCGGCTGCCTGGCGCATCAACGCCAGAGCCTCTTCCAGGTTGCTATTCGCCTGGGCCGACCACGCCATGACTTCGCGCGCTAGAATACCTACCTGAGTGGCCCAATAGTCGTTACCTGAAGTACGAAGCTCCGCGTCAATCCGCCGCAATTTATCGGTTTCTGTTTGAGCCTCCGCAGCCCGCCCGGTCCGAGCGAGTCCGATCCCGCGTGCCCAAACTGCAATCGCGACAACATGGGGCGGGGCTGCCGTTGGTGGAACGATGTTCGCAGCGTCGGTCCATCGACTCCGTTCAATCGCGTAGCGAACTGGCATCGCAGTAGAAGCGTATCCTATTTTGAAATCCTCGCTATCCAGCCCTGGCATGTTTCCAAGTTGCCGAACGACCTCAGCCGCGTCTGCGTCACGTCCAGTTTGCAGGTAGGCGTACTCGAGATAATCCATCGCGTGCAGCTCTTCGCCTGCATCGCCTTGCTGGTGTGCGGCAGCCCTGGCCGCGAGGTTGGAAGCGATGGAGTCGTCCCACAAGCCGAGTCGCGTGAAGATATGCGACGGCATGTGCAATGCATGTGGCGCCGAAGGCGCAATCTTGGAGTAAGCCCTTGCCGCGGCAAGGCCTCTCGGTGCGAGTTCTGCATTGTCGTAAGCGTGGATTAGGTAATGCGGGATTCCCGGGTGGTCAGGGTAGGCGAGATAGAGCGGCTCGAGCAAATCGGCTGCCCGCTTTTGATTCGCATGCGTCTTGTCCGCGGGCGATGCGCTTGCCAGGAGCGCGAGTGCGCAGAACACCTGTGATTCGGTATCTTTCAGATTTTCTGCCGCCAGCTCACGCATCGCGCGCTCATAGTTCAACGCTCGCGTGCGGTACGGAACGGTGTCTGCGTCCTGATATATCAAGCTGAGCGCGTTGATGAATTTGCGCTCGCGTTCGGAGGCAACCTTTAGTTGTCGGGCCATCTGGATTTCCCGTAGCGCAGTCGAAATCGTGGCGGATGAAAGGGGTGGGTCCCAAAGCTGGTGAAAGTACGTCATGGCGATGCTCCAATGCGCCATTGCGCACCGAGGATCCAGTTCCACCACACCCCGGAACACATTTTCGGCGGGGGTGTATGCAAACGAGTGAAGGAGCGCAACGCCTCGGTCGAACTGCTGCTGAACGGTCGGTAGGCAGGAAATCGGAAACGATACTCTTCCCAGTTTCTCGGGTACGCCGTGGTTGTGTTCCTCTTGCGCGTGCGAAGACGGTGAAACGATGAACAGCAGGGAGAGGCATACTCGGGACCAATGTGACATCCTTACCTCCGGCGGCGTTACGCACTCGCGCGACTACGGATTGTACTCTGCGGCCGAGGAAGAACGCGCTCCGGTTTAGCCGATCGACTCGGAAACCAGAAACGGAGTCGTCAGGCAGGCGCTAGCTTGCGAGCCTTGATATCCAAACGAGGAGCGCGCAGCCGGCGATGATGCGGTAGATGGCGAAGGGCACGAATCCGTGGCGGCGGACCCAGGACATGAACCAGGCGACGGAGGCATAGGCGACGATGAAGGAGACGACGAAGCCGATCGCCAGGACGACCCAACCTTGATGGTCAATTGCCGAGACGCCCAGGCCTCCCGAAACGCCCAGAGAATTATCGCCCTTGCCTACGAGAGATTTGAGAAGGTCGTACAGGGTTGCGGCGGCCATGACGGGCATGGAGAGAAAAAATGAAAACTCGAGAGCGGAGGCGCGCGACATTCCCGCGAGCTGTCCGGCGGTGATGGTGGACATGGAGCGCGACGTCCCCGGGAAGACGGCGGAGAGAATTTCGCACGCACCGATCCACACTGCCTGGCCTAGGCTCATTTCTTCCATGTGCCAGGTGTGAATGCGTCCCTGCGGCGCGCCCTGTCCGGCGGCTTCGGATTTCGCGTTCATCGAGTCCACGATCCACATGACGATTCCGCCGATCACCAGGGCCGCGCCCATGATGCGCAAATTCTCCAAATGCTTTCCGATGACTTTCGACAGCAGGAGCGAGGGAATCGCGGTAACCACGAAAGCAACGATCGTCAGGCTGAGCGGATGAGTGAGAACGGTGCGGTCGCCACGCTCGCCGCGCGGAAACGTGGAAAGAAATTTCGCGATGCGAGCGCGGAAATAGAGGGGCAGACAGAGAATCGCGCCGAGCTGGATGACGATGGTGTACATCTTCCAGTAGCCGCTGGTCAAAGAGACATGGAGAAGGGCTTCGGCGATGCGCAGGTGCGCGGTGGAGCTGACGGGCAAGTATTCCGTGAGACCTTCGATGATTCCCAAGATGACGGACAGCAGATATTGATTCAAGCTTCCTCCAGCGATTTGGTCATGTGCCAGGCGTCGCGGCCGTTCGGGTAGTAGTCCTTTTTTGTTCCGCGAACAAGATATCCGTGCTTTTGCCAGAAGGCAATTGCGGCTGCATTGTCAGTTGCGGTCTCAAGCTCGATCTCGGTGGCGCCGGCGGCGAGCAGTCGGCGCTCGGCTGCCGCCAACATTCGCGTTGCGACGCCGTGGCGCCGGTGGGATTCGAGAACGTCAATCGTGACGATGTAGCCGAATGTATCCTCGTGGGCGGTAATCAGGAATCCGGCGACTTGTCCGGCGACCTCCGCGATCACGCAATCGCCGCCTGGGAGGCACAGATAGCTTTGCAGTTCGGGCTTCGAATAGGCGATCTCACGTTCGTAACACTTCTGGTCAATTCGGTAGAGGGTCTCGAAGTCGGAGGAGGTATAGCTGCGGAGCGTGATTTCCATGGGCGCCGACTAAGATTAAACCGGAAAGGCGGAACATTAACACAGAGATCATGGAGAAGAACCAAGACACCGACAAACCAGAAACTACAACAGGAAACGAAAAGATTCACCGCCGAGGCGCAGAGAATGCAGCGAAAACAAAGAAACCAGAGAGAGCGCGGCGGCCCCCCTACACTTCGAGGATGACGGGGAGAATGAGCGGGCGCTTGGCGGTCTGCTTGTTGAGGTAGCGCTTCAGATCCACGCGGATCTTCTCCTTGACGATGCTCCAGTCCATTTTTTCCTCGGGGCTGGATTGCTCGACCGTTTTCAGGATAACTTCGCGCGCTTTGGCCAGAATCTCCTGGCCGTCGTCACTGGGGAGAAATCCGCGCGTGACGACCTCGGGCGCGCCTTCCAGCAGGCCCGTGTGCTTGTCAATGGCGATGATCGCCACCACCACGCCATCTTCGGAAAGGTGCCGCCTTTCGCGGATCACCACATCCTCGATTTCCTCGAGCGAGCCTGAATCCACCATCACGCGGCCGGCGGGAACGGGCTCTCGCTGCGATGCCTGGCCATCGGCCGTGAATTCGACGGGATGACCGCTCTCAAGGAGAAAAATCTGGCCGGAAACCGCGCCGACCTGCTCCGCAAGCGCGGCATGCTGGAAAAGCTGGCGATACTCGCCGTGCATGGGGATGAAATATTTCGGTCGCACGAGCTGCAGAAGAATTTTCATCTCTTCCTGGCTGGCGTGGCCGGAAACGTGAATGGGAGCGTTGCGGCCGCCTTCGTAGTAAACGAGCACGCGGCGGCGGAAGAGGTGGTCGATCATGCGAAAAATGGCCTTTTCGTTGCCGGGAATGATGCGCGCGGAAAGGATGACCGTATCGTTTTGGGAGATGCTCATCAGGCGGTGGTTATCCACGGAGATGCGCGAGAGCGCGGACATGGGTTCGGCCTGGGTGCCGCTGGCGAGCACGACGAGCTTTTTGGCGTCGAAGCCGCGGATATCCTGTGGCCGGACGATGCTGCCGTCCGGAATACGCAATTTGCCGAGGCCGTGCGCGATCTCGACGTTGTCCACCATGCTGCGCCCGACGAAACCGACTTTGCGTCCCACGCCGCGCGCGACGTCAATCACTTGCTGGATGCGGTGGATCGAGCTGGAAAAACAGGAGACGACGACTTTTTCAGGAGCGGCGCGGAACAGCTCTTCCATGCGCACGACGACGGCGCGCTCCGAGGGCGTGAACCCCGTGCGCTCGACGTTGGTGCTGTCGCTGAAGAGCGCGAGCACTCCTTCCTGACCGTAGCGTGCGAAGGCGTGCAGGTCGAAAGGCTTTCCATCCACGGGAGTGGGATCCATTTTGTAATCGCCGGTGTGGATGATGATTCCAACCGGGGTGCGGATTGCGAGCGCGACGCAATCGATCGTGCTATGGGTCACGTGCAGGTATTCGATCTGGAACGGCCCGATCTTGGTGATCTCGCCGGGCGCGACTTCGTTGAGCTTCGCCGAATCGAGGAGGGCATGTTCTTCGAGCTTTTTTCGCACGAGCGCGAGCGTGAATTGCGTGCCGTATACCGGGACGTTCAGGTCGCCAAGGATGTAAGGGATTGCGCCGATGTGGTCTTCGTGCGCGTGGGTGAGGATGATGGCGCGCACCATGCGCTTGTTCTGCTTCAGGTAGGTGATATCCGGGATGACGATGTCCACGCCGAGAAGTTCCTGCTCGGGGAACATCAGGCCGGCGTCAATGACGATGATGTCGTCGCCGAAGCGGAGGGCCATCATGTTCATGCCGAATTCGCCCAACCCGCCCAGCGGAATGGCCCACAACGAAGATGCAGTCGAAGAGGTGCTCAAGTTTCTCGTTTTCCTTGGAACTTCAGGTGTCATCGTATCACAGCGGCAGCGCTAGAAGCCGATGTTGGGCAAACCCAAGATTCACCGCAGAGGCGCAGAGAACCGAGAGAAAAACTTGAGGCTTACCACAGAGGGCACCGAGAATGCGCAGAGAGCACGGAGAAAGGAAAGACCAAATGCGGGACACGGCGGTTGCCGAGCGCGCATGCCGCGTGCCCCGCGAAATCGGTTGTCAGCTTTGGCGGAACGCTACTGTTCGAGAGCGATCGCCTGGATGACAAACTTACGCGCCTTGCCGATATGATCCACGGCGCGTTCCCGGGCGCCGGAAGTGTCGTCTTCCTTGGCGACGTTGTCATGCGCCTTGTTGAGTTGCTCGACCGCCTTGTTGAGCTTGGCAATCCAACGCGCGTTCGAATCGATGGAGGGATGGTTGTCGAGGCTCTTGCCGTCGTCGGCGACGGATTTGACCTCGGCAATGGCCGCGTCGATTTCGGCGAGGGCGTTCTTTTCCTGGTCGTGAAGCTGGCCGCTATCGGGGTGCTCGATATAGGCGCGAGCGGCGCGCAATTGTCCGAGCGCACTGTGGTAGGAATCGTACTTGGCGAGAGCGGTGGGCGCGGCGATGCTCAGCGTCAAGAAAAGCGCGACGACGAACGCGGCGCGTGAAACTCGGTGCGTGGCTTTCATCTTTGGAAACTCTCCTTCGTGGCTGGATTCTCGGCGCGGGGTGTCGCGCTGGGGCAACAATCTACCACTACAATGTGTCGGGAAGATAGATGGCAGGAGTCCGGGACGCGGTTCAGCTCGCGAGAAGTTGATCAACCAGTTTTCCCGTAATCCGACGTATCACGAGTGAGCCGGTTGGGGGGATTGTTGGCTTGCCTTCCACTTCTTTGCGAGTGCTTCGATGCTGGGATAGGAGTACGCGTCCACGAATGTGTGTTCCGGTGGCTGCAAACCGCCTGTCATCGCCCGTGCCAGCATTTCCACGGCTCTGTCGAGCGTCAAGGAAGTCACCACAGCGGCGCACAACGCGCCCTCATCCACCAGCGGCTTGCTTCTATTCTCAACTCCCACGCCGGCGCACGGCAGGGCCAGCCATCTTGCTCGCTCAGGCCCGGAGGCAGTCGTCTCGAACGCTTGCCTGGCTCCGGTAATGAAGTCGACGTTTTGCGACACGATCAATTGAGTGCCCTCGGGACGCTGCCTGGTCAGATTCATCCACGAACACACGGCGTTATAGGCGCCCTCCGCGGAAGCAGCGAGTATTTTCAAGCTCCTCACTTCCACGTTTCTTGGCTTGGCGCTCTCCATGCCCTCGAATCTTTTCGTGGCCCACCAACTCATCTGCGGTCCGCGAAGATAGAGAACCGAGCCGCCGCCGGGCAGTATCGCGCCGATCTGTTGCCCTTGAATACGGCCCACTTCCACGTGATCTTGTGAGATTTGAAAGACCGAAACCTTGGAGTTCTTGCGAAGCGCTCCAATGTAGTCAACGTGCGCATTGCTGACGACCCAACCGATGCCCGCTGCAACAGCGGCCTCGGCTACGCGCGGCAATCCGGCGGCGCTCACTGGCTCGACGAGGATTCCATCCGGCCGAGAAGTTCGCGAATGCACCAAATCGACCAAGTGCTGGCCCTGATCGACCGCGTCCATCTGCGCGCTCACGACTTCCAAATCCACGCCAAGACGATCTGCGGTGGCCTGCGCCGCCGAAGTTTGCGCGCGCAGGTACATCGTGTCGCCGGGAACGGAGAGGGCGAATTTCAATCTCTTCACGGGCATCGCCATGCCTGTAGATTACATCCTCCGCCATTGCCACAAGTTATTGAGGGCACAACTGGTGCGAAGCGGTCACCCCAGGCCCGTGAAAACGACCCGCCGGGGAGAAGTCACTCGAGACCTGCAGAATAAAGTCGTTTACGGTAATGTTTGGTTAACTCGCTGACCGGTCACCGGGCGCGAATCACCCTTGGTCGTCTTCACACGAATCCGCTATGCGGACGCGACACATTCGTGCAGATTTCGTCCAGCGAGCATTCGCAAATTCCTCGAAAGCCTGTAAGATTGGCTGCGCTATTTGAGGAGATTTGAAGCAGAGATGAAACGAATCGCCATTCTCGGTTCGACCGGCTCGATTGGCCGCCAATGCCTCAGCGTCGTTGATTCCTTGCCCGGGGCGTTCGAGGTGGTGGCGCTGGCGGCGGGATCGAACATTGCCGTGGTTGCCGAGCAGATCGCGCGGCACCGGCCGAAGCTTGTCTCGGTTGGGACGGAAGCAGGCGCCGTAAAACTGCGCGCGATGCTGAAGGCGCGAGGCGGCAAGACGGCGCCGCCTGAAATTTTGTCGGGCGCGGAGGGCATCGAACGGGTGGCGACGCACCCCGAGGCTCAGACGGTGGTATCGGCAGCGGTTGGAGTGGTCGGCTTGCGCGCGACTTACCAGGCCATCGAGCAGGGCAAGGACATCGCGCTCGCGAACAAGGAAGTGCTGGTGGCTGCCGGGGAAGTGGTGATGGCGGCGGTCGCGAGACGAGGCGTTGCGCTGCTCCCAGTGGATAGCGAGCACAACGCAATTCACCAGTGTCTGCGCGCAGGCAGCTATCGCGAGGTGCGGCGATTGATCCTGACGGCGTCCGGCGGGCCATTTCGCAAGACGCCCGTCTCGCGGATGGCCAAGGTGACGCCCAAGCAAGCCCTGGCGCACCCTAATTGGAAGATGGGCCAGCGGATCACCATTGATTCCGCCACGCTGATGAACAAGGGTTTCGAAGTAATCGAGGCGAAATGGCTCTTCGGCATGGATCTGGACAAGATTCGGGTGGTGATCCACCCGCAATCCACAATTCACTCGATGGTTGAATTCGTGGACGGCTCGATCCTGGCGCAACTTGGACCCACCGACATGCGCATGCCTATTCAATATGCGCTAACTTATCCGGAGCGAGTTGCATCTAATGAATGCGCGCTGGACTGGTCCGCGCTGCGAAGGCTGGACTTTGAGGACGTGCCTCCGCGGAAGTTCCGCTGCTTCGAACTGGCGAGGGAGGCGGCGCGCCAGGGTGGGCCTTTGCCGTGCGCGCTGAATGCGGCGGACGAAATCGCCGTGGCGGCGTTTCTGGAGCGGAGGCTCTCGTTCCCGGGTATTGCGGCGGTGATCGAGCGCGTGCTGGAGCAGATGCCGCGCGGCGCGATGCACAGCGTGGATGACGTGCTGGCAGTCGATGCAGAGGCACGGCGTCTGGCGCGTCTGGCCGTGGATCGCAAGCGGTAGCGCCGGCGGGCGATTCTAGTTGTTTGGCTTTAGGCCCCGGGGCGGCAAAGGACGCATTTCGAAACGCGCTGGCTTTCCTGTAAAATACAGAGAGATCATGATGGATACACTCAGGATTCTAATCGCCGGCGGCATCGTACTCGGCATCCTCGTTCTGCTCCACGAATGGGGCCACTTCATCGTCGCGAAATGGTGCGGTGTGCGCGTGGACGTGTTTTCCATCGGATTCGGGCCGCGCCTCTGGGGAGTAAAGCGCGGCGACACCGATTACCGCATCAGCGGGTTGCCGCTCGGCGGTTACGTGCGCATGGCGGGCGACAACCCTGTCGAGGAGCGCACCGGAGCAGCTTACGAGTTCCTTTCGCGTCCGCGATGGCAACGCTGTCTGATTGCCATTGCCGGACCGGCGATGAACATACTTCTCACGTTTGTGGTTTTCATGGGGGTTTTCTGGCTGGTCGGGATTCCCACGCCCAGTTACTTCCGCCAGCCTGCGGACGTGGTGGCAGTCCCACATGATGCATCGCCGACGGGTGTGCAGGCCGGGGACCGCATCGTCCAAGTGAACGGCGTAAAGACACCGGCGTGGAGAGATGTTTTCACGCAGGCCCAGAACGCGAAGCCGGGCGATTCGCTTGCTGTGGTTGTTTCGCGCGGCGGCGCGGAGAAAGATCTAACCATTCCGGTTCCTGCGCTAGCAACCTCCGATGATCTGTTCGGCTATCCCGCCATGCGTGCTGTGCTCGACGAAGTCCTCCCGGGCACGCCGGCGGACAAAGCGGGATTGCAGTCCGGTGACGTCGTAACTTCCATAGACGGCCAGCCCGTGGTCACGTGGCCCCAGTTTGTGGACGCCGTCCACAATTCCGAAGGCCGCGAAATTCGCTTCGCCGTGTCGCGAAATGGCAAGGACATGCCGCTCGCCGTCACTCCGGCGCGGACGATGGATCCGGACGGCAAGATGGTGTGGCAGGTGGGAGTGTTGCCCGGCACGCAGGATTATTATGAGCGGGAGTCATTTTTTGCGTCGGCGAGGAATAGCGCCGGTTCCACGGTAAACGGAGTTCGCCAGATTGGGAATGTTCTCGGCGGCCTGGCCAGCGGCAAGGTTTCCGTGCGCGATTTGCAGGGCGTCATCGGAATCGCGCGCGAGTCTGGGAGAGCAGCGAAGCGCGGCCCGGTAGACCTGCTGTTCCTGACGGCGGTGATCAGCCTGAACCTTGGCTTGCTCAACCTTTTGCCGATTCCGATCCTCGACGGAGGCCACGTCCTGATGCTGGCGATCGAGGGCGTGATGCGCCGCGATTTGAGCATCGCGTTCAAGGAGCGATTCGTACAGGTCGGCCTCGTGTTTCTTCTAGGCCTTTTCGCCTTCGTGATGTACAGCGACATCATGAGGATCATTCAGGCTCACCACTAGGACGCAGTCGCGGGCGCCCGCCTGCGGCTGGATCACATTCCCACGAGGACCGGAAAGCCGTTTTTGGTACAATTGTGGTTGAGACAATGTCAGCCACTCCTTTACACCGTGTATCGACCGGCGAGCGCATCAACGATAACGAGCCAGCAGGCCGTCTACAGAAGGAGTTGAGCTCGCGCGGAATTCGGCTGACGCGCCAGCGGCGCGTCGTGCTACAGGTGATGGAGTCCGCGGCGCGCCACATGGACGCCGCCGAAATCCTCGAACAGGCGCAGAAGATCGACGCGGACATTACGCGCGTCACGGTGTATCGAACTCTCGACCTTCTGAAAGGGTTTGGTCTGATTGACGAGCTCGACCTGCTGCATCTGCGCGGACATCGCCATTATTACGAGAGCCACGGGCCGCGCGACCATATCCACGTCGCCTGCATTCGCTGCGGTAAAGTCCGCGAGGTCGAAAGCCCGCTCTACGAGGACCTGAAGAAACAGATCTCTCGCGACTGCGGCATCGAAATCAGCGTTGCGCGTACGGAGATTGGCGGCGTTTGCGACGATTGCAGGGGGAAGAGCGTGAGTGGTGGTTAGTGATTTGTGACTCGTGGTTCGTGACTCGTAACTTGTGATTCGTAACTCGTGATTCCGTTGATTGACCCTGCCTCAGTTTCACCTCGGAAGAGATTCACCGGCTGCGCGGTCTTGGCTCTAATTTCCTTCGCCGCCTGGAAATACTCCTTTGCCTGCTCGATATCCTTGAGGACTTGCTCGCGCAGCTCTGGGGGGCCGGAAAATTTGCGCTCATCGCGCAGGCGATGCCAGAAGCGCACTTCGAGCTTGCCGCTGGTCAAATTTTCGGTGAAATCGAGCAGATGCGATTCGATGGTGATCCGCGCGCCGTCGAAGGTGGGCCGCATGCCGACGTTGGTCGCCGCGCGGTAGGATTTCCCCGCGACGACAGCCTCTGTGGCGTACACGCCTGTTTGGGGGAGCACTTCCTGATCGGTCGCCAGGTTCAACGTGGGTACGACGAGTTTTCGCCCCTGCCCGGTGCCGGTGCGTATCTGGCCTTCGAGCGCGTACGGCCGTCCGAGCATGTTGCGCGCCTCGTCCACGCGCCCGTCGCGAATCGCGCTTCGTATCGCCGTGCTGGAAACCACGACTCCGCGTTCGATCACCGGCGGCACGATTTCGACCGCGAATCCCCATTGCCGGCCCAGTTCGCCGAGCAGCGTTACATCTCCGGCTCCCCGATGCCCGAACCGGAAATTGCCGCCCACGAGAACCGCTTGCACGGCCATCGAATCCAGGAGAAAGCGCCGGACAAAATCTTCGGGGCTGACGTTTGAGAGTTCCGCGTCGAAGCGCAGCACCAGCACGGCATTAATTCCGGTGGCGTTGATCGCCGCGAGTCGCTGTTCGAGCGTCTGGAGCAGGGCGGGGGCTTCGGCCGGCCGCAGAACCTTCGCCGGATGGGGGTAAAAGGTCAGCATCGCCGCCAACGCATCCGACCGGCGAGCTTGATCGAGTACCGTGTGCAAAATCCTCTGATGGCCCAGGTGGACGCCGTCGAAATTGCCGATGGTGACGACGGAGCGCTTTCCGGAATTGCCGAACCGCGCCACCCACTCCTGGGCGGAATGCACGACGCCAAACGCCATCAGAGTTCGACCTCGAATTGCAGTCCGTCGTACGATAGCCGAACGTGCTCCGGCAGCTTGGCATTGGCTTCCACGTGGCCGAGGTCGTGACAGATGTGCGTGAACCATGCGCGCTTCGGCTTCAGTTCCTTGACCAGAGCGAGCGATTGTTCGACGGTGGAATGCGTGGGGTGGGGGACGTAGCGCAGCGCGTCGAGAATGAAATCATCGAGCCCGCGAAGCAGGGCCTTCGAGCGTTCCGGCACCTCGCTGAAGTCGGTCAGGTAGGCCATTTTCCCCAGGCGGAAACCGAGGACGGGCTGCGTGCCGTGGATTGCCGGGATCGGCACGAAATGCGCGCCGAAAAGATCGAATGGCCCGTCGATCGTGTGCAGGTCGATCAGCGGGATGGTGGTGCCGGGCTGCGCCTCTTCGAAAATGTAGGAGAACTGGCGCTTCAGGATCGCCAGCGTGTCGGCGGAGGCATAGATCGGCACGGCGCCTCGTTGCTTCAAATTAAAAGGCCGAATGTCGTCGAGCCCCAGGATGTGATCGGCGTGCCCGTGCGTGTAAACGACCGCGTCCAAGCGGTCGATTCCGGCGCGCATGGCCTGGAACCGGAAATCCGGCGTGGTGTCGATCACGACGTTGCGTCCGCCGTAGGCGAGCAGGATCGAGGGGCGCGTGCGCTGGTCGTGCGGGTCGGTGGACTCGCAGACGGCGCAGTGGCATCCGAGGGTCGGCACGCCCATGGATGTTCCCGATCCGAGCACGGTCAGTTGAATTGAGGACATGAACTCAGAGGAAGGATTTTACACGTTCGCAGTGAGAACAAGCTAGGTGGGAGACGGGAGTTACGACGAAGATCCGAACCGGATCGTGAAGAGAGATCCTTCAGCCGACCAAGGCAAAAGCGTCGGATTCAGGATGACGATCCTGGTCGGATCGTCACTTTTTGGCGTTCTTCTTGGCCATCGCCTCGGCCGCCGCTTTCGAGATTTCCATAAACGTGAGCTTCAAGCTGCCGACCACTTCAACCAGCAACTCGTCGTCCGCCTTGGCGAGGTTGCCGCGCGTTTTGTCGCGCAGCGCGTCGAGCATGTCAATCACCTCGCGGGCTCCCTCGAGGTCCACATACGCCTGGCCGGTTTGCGGATCGGCCATGCCGCCCATCATCGCAGCCGCGTTGCGCGTCATAAAATCCACCAGCATCTGAAAACTGCGCGACGACGCGACGGTCTCGGCGGGAGCCTCCACGGCAAGTGGGCTCGCGGCAGTTGGCTCCGGAGGCGCCGGAGCGGCCTTTGCTTTCGCGGCAGCTTGCGCGATGGCGGCCTTTGCCGCCGCCTCTTCCTCGCGACGCTCCTGCTCGACCGCGCCTTCGCGCAAGTCGCCCGTCTCGGTGAAATGCCGCCGGTCTACGACTTTGAAGCCTTCTTCTTGCTTGGGATCAGCCACGCTGGGTGCCCTCGAGTCTCGGAAGTGCTTGGAAAACGGCTGCCGCGTCTTTGGGAGGCAGCGCCGTGTTGGATGTTGACCGTGAGAGAAAAGTCTAACATCCGCATCTGCTGGCGACAAGGCAAGCCGATGCGGAGCGGCGGGCGGTGACTCGAGCCGTGTTGGACGACGCTATCGTTTGTGGCGAGTCTGGCAAGTGAAGTTGGCTGCGCTGTTTGTGTCGCCCGTGCCCTTGTAAACGGCTTCCTCGGGGTACGGACACAACGGCCGCGTCATCACCACGCCCTTCGCCGGATCGCCGTCGAATCCCGCCGCGATAATGTGATCGGGCGCCGTCCCTTTCTCAACCCAGCGGTCCAGCGCCGCCACTACGTCGTGCTCAGGATCGTGTAACGCGGTTGGCACGTTGCCGAAAGCTGTTGCGCCAACGCCGCCGGCGCAATGGGACATCCCCGGTACCATGAAAAGACGGTAGAAATCCCCCGTCGCGCCCAGATCGCGCTCGCGGGCCGTCGTTCCCATCGCGGACTGCACGCGTTCGAAGTAGTCGACACTGTTCTGCGGGGGAATCGCCGCGTCTCCCCAGCCGTGGTACTGAATCAGCTTGCCGCCGCGCGCTTTGAATTTCGTGAGGTCGGGATCGGTCGAGTTGAGAATCCCGGCCGTCTTGTCGTCGGCGGTTTTAACGTCGCTGTCGAAATTGAAGCTGTGAAAATCCCACTTCGGATCGTCGAAAACCATGTCGGCGTAAAACGTATTCCCGAAAAAGTCCTGTAGTGTCGGTTGCGCCGCCGAGCTTCCCGAGATCCAGAGCGCCCAATTTCCAGGAACGGCCTCCGTCCCGGGCGAAAACCCCGGAAATATTTGCGCGCCGGTTCGGGGATTCCTTGGCCCCGCGTAAATCTTCCGCACCGTCGCGACCTGCGGCGCTGTCAGGCAATCCGGGCCCTCCGCGTCCTTGCACTGAATCACTGCAGGATCGAAGTGGCAGCGCCGAGGATTTCCAATCACGCCATCCTTCACCCCGTCAAGGGCGTCGCAGGCGGCGAGCGCCGCGTTCTGAATTGCCGGCAACTTGCTTGGCGGAACATAGCTGGGAGGGTCATTCCGTAGCGCTTGCTCGTTCCAGATCGCACCGACGAGCAGGTGGGTCCAAAAGTTGGCGGGGGCGCCGGCGACGATGCCGATAAAATCATCGGGAAAACGTTGCGCCTCCATCAGCGCTTCGCGGCCGCCGTCCGAACAGCCGACAAAATACGAGCGCGCGAGGTCTTTGCCGTAATATGCGCGCACGATGGCCTTCGCCTGCACGGAAGTTTCGTGGACCGCGCGATAGCCGAAATCGATCAGCTTCTCGGGGTGGCCGAGCGCCCAGGAACCGTCTGTACCGCCAATGTGTCCGTCATCGGTGCCGGCTGTCGCGTACCCGCCCAGCAGCGGTACGGCCATCGAGGCCAGAGGAATGACGCCCGCGAAGCCACCGTTGCCAACCTGCTCGAACTTCCCATTCCAGCCGGAAGCCGGCAGCCAGACTTCAAATCGAATCTCCGAGTCGGCGGTCGGCTTCGCGGTGGCCGCCACGCGGCAGAATGCAGGCAGGGGGTCGGTGGGAGCTGGTTGCCCGGGACCGGCGGGCGGTTTGAATGCGCCTGCCGCGACGGAAGTGGCCGACGTGATTGTCGTGTTCGCGAGCGTGAGGGTTGCCAGGCTATCGCACGACTTTTGCGCGAAAGCCGGCGCGGGCACAAGCGCCGCGCTAATCAACAGCACAAGGCAGAACAAGATCGCGGCGCGATGAGTCAAGGACAGGCTCCTTCACCGAAAATGCGATTCAGACGTTGCTAGAGCGGCGCAAGTATGTGACGGCGCGGCGGCCCGCGTCAATGCGCCAAAATGGATTGGCGCAGTTGTCGACGGCGCGCACTCTTCCCTTGTTACGCGCGAATCGTCACTGTAAATTGGCGTGTCGCGAGGCGCGGCAACGGATCGGCACGCCTCCGAATTCATCATGCGCCGGCGGAAACAATCATCGAAGCGGAGGCTGCCGAAGGGCGCGCGGCGCCGCCGTGCGCCCAACCGGGCGCGGATAGCGATCACCGCGCGCGACCGTGCTGCCGGGAAATGGTTTGCGAAGCTGGTCGCGCTGCAGGCGCGGCTCCGCGGCGCGAACGGGTGTCCGTGGGATCGCGAGCAGACTCATGAATCGCTCCGCAAATTCCTGATCGAGGAGACCTACGAGGTTCTCGATGCGATGGAGTCGGGCGACCCTCGCAAGTTTTCCTCTGAACTGGGCGACTTGCTGCTTCAGGTTGTTTTTCACGCGATTCTCGCCGAAGAGACCGGCAGTTTCACGATATCGGAAGTGATCGAATCCGTGCACGCAAAGATGGTCCGCCGCCATCCGCATGTTTTCGGTAACACGAAGGCCGGTACTTCGGCGGAAGTGCTGAAGAGTTGGGAGCAGATCAAGGCCGAAGAACGCGCAGAAGAACGCAGCGCGAAGGGAAAAATGGCAGGAAACAGCGCCGCCGATTCGATTCTCGGAGGCGTTCCGCGTTCGCTTCCTGCGGTGCTGGAAGCGTATCAACTCACGCGCCGTGCGTCGCACGTGGGCTTTGATTGGGAAAACCTGGGCGGCATCTTCGACAAGCTCGATGAGGAAAAGCGCGAACTCGCGGCGGTGGCGCCACCGGGCCGTGGCGGCGCAACCAAGCCCAGCGCTCGGCTCGAGGAAGAGGTCGGCGATCTGCTTTTCGTGGGAGTGAACGTCGCGCGGTTTCTGGGTGTGGATCCCGAGATTGCGCTGAAGAGCGCGAATCGCAAATTCAAGCAGCGTTTCCAATGGATGGAATCCGCCGCGGCCCGCGAAGGCCACCGCTTCGCCGATTTGCCGCGCGAACGCATGGAAGAATTGTGGAATGAAGCGAAGGCGGGCAAGTAGCGTATGCCGGAAGTGAGCGCCACGCGCGAAATCGAAGTCCGCCACTGCTCGACTCTCGCGGAATACGAAGAATGCGTCCGCCTCGAACATTCCGTATGGGGCGAGGAGATCGCCGTGCCGTCTGCACTGTTCGTCGTCGCGCATCATACGGGCGGCCAGGTGCTGGGAGCGTTTCACGAGGGCAAAATGGCGGGTTTTACTTTGGCGCTGGCTGCCATGCGTTCGGGCAAGGCTTATCTGCACTCGCACATGACCGCGGTCCTTCCGGAGTTTCGCGACCGGGGAGTTGGCCGGCGATTGAAACTGTTTCAGCGCCAGGACGCTCTCAAACGCGGCATTGACCTCATCGAATGGACTTTCGATCCACTCGATCTCAAGAACGGGCACTTTAATCTGGTGCGCCTCGGCGCCGTGGCCCGGCGGTATATTCCAGACTGTTACGGCGTAACCGGAAGCCCGCTGCACGGCGGCCTGCCAACGGACCGGCTCGTCGCGGAATGGTGGCTGGGATCGGACCGCGTGAAGTCCATCCTCGCGGACGACGTGCCGCCGATGAAAGGCTCTACGGAACGCTTGTCGGTTCCGGCGAACATCGCCGAAATCAGGGAAACCGACCGCGCTGCCGCCGCCCGTATGCAGACCCTAGCCCGCGAGCAGTTTCAGACCTGGTTCGCGAAAGGCTACGTCGCGACGGGTGTCGAATCGCGCGGCGCCGAAACGGATTATTTGCTCGAGCCGGCCGCCGCGATCGCCGGGCTACATATTTCCGAAATGACCAAGGACTGAAAGGCGAGCATGCGACTCCGGAAGATCACGCTTCGCGAAATTCATCTGCGACTGCTCTCGCCGTTTCAGACCAGCTTCGGCACATCGGATCTTCGCCGAATCCTGCTGGTCGAAGCGGACATTGACGGAGTCTCCGCCTGGGGCGAGTGCACGGCCGGCGAGAATCCGTTCTATTCCTACGAAACGGTCGAGACGGCGTGGCTGATCCTGCGCGATTATGCGTGGCCGATGCTGAAGGGAAGGGAGATCGCCGCGGCGTCGGACGTTTGGGATTTGCTTGCGCCGGTCCGCGGACACAACATGGCCAAGGCCGCGATCGAAACGGCCTTCTGGGACGCCGAAGCGAAGCAGAAGAACCTGCCGCTGGCAAAGCTTCTGGGCGGCACGCGCGACCAGATTCCGTGCGGCGTGTCCATAGGAATTCAGCCAACGATAACCGGGCTCGTCGCGAAGGTGGAGGATGCGCTCGCCGCCGGCTATCAGCGAATCAAGATCAAAATCAAGCCGGGCCTCGACGTCGAACCGGTACGCGTGCTCCGCGAACGGTTCCCGAGCATCCGGTTGATGGTGGACGCCAACTCCGCGTATCGCCTCGAAGACGTGGCGTTGCTCAAGGCGCTCGACGCCTACTACCTGATCATGATCGAGCAGCCGCTCGGCTGGGACGACATCTACTCCCACGCGCAGCTTCAGCGGCAGCTTGAGACGCCGATCTGCCTCGATGAGTGCATTCACGATGTCGAGCACGCGCGAGCCGCGATCGAGACCGGCGCTTGCCGCATCATCAACATCAAACTCGGCCGAGTCGGGGGCCACGTCTCCGCCCGCCGGATTCACGATCTGTGCCAGGCGAACGCAATTCCCGTGTGGTGCGGGGGCATGCTCGAATCGGGGATCGGCCGCGCGCACAACATCGCGATGTCGTCACTCGCGAATTTTTCGCTGCCGGGTGATGTTTCCGCCAGCCGCCGCTACTGGGCGGAGGACATCATTGAGCCGGAAGTGGAGGTGACGCGCCAGGGAACGATTCATGTTCCCACCGCGCCCGGAATCGGCTATGCGCCGCGACTGGACCGCATCGAATCGCTCACCAAGCGGCGCGAGGTACTGGAATAGCTCGTGAGTGTCGCGGCCCCGTCATCGATCGGCGCGTCCAGGTCGCGCCCGAGTTCTTTTCTCCTCGCGCTTGGTCTCGTCGCTGTCCTGTTTGCGTGGTCGATCAATTACATTGTCGGAAAAATCACGCTGAAGCATCTCGACGCGCTGACTCTCGCGTCATTCCGCTTTCAAGCGTCCGCCCTGGTGCTGCTCGCGGTCTATTTTAGCCGGCGCACACGCACGCCGCTGCGGGCGCACGACCTGTGGACATTCGCCTATCTCGGAGTTTTCGGCTTTGCCATCAATCAGGGAAGTTTTGTCATCGGGCTCTCGCTCACCACGTCCGCGCATTCCGCGATCGTCGTCGCGCTCGGACCGATTCTGATTCTGGCGATGGCCTCGGCGATGCGCCTGGAAACGCTAACGGCGGGAAAGATTCTTGGCATGCTGATTTCATTTTCCGGCGTGCTGGTGCTTGAAACCGACGGCGGTTCGCCGCTGCATTCTCCCTTGCTGCTCGGCGACCTGATCACTCTCGCGGGCACGCTCGGCTATTCGATTTATACCGTGCTCGCCAAGCGAGTGGCCGGCGCGTACGACACGATTTCCATGAATACCTTTAACGCGACGATCGCGGCGATTATTTGGCTTCCGCTAGCGCTGCGGCAGGGAAGCCGGCTCAATTGGTCGAGCGTAGGTTTGGCGGGATGGGCAGGATTGTTCTACATGGTGACGTGCAGCGCGGTGGGCGGCTATCTGCTTTTTTACTGGCTGCTGCGCCACATGGAGGCTTCGCGCGTCGTGGTGGTGAACTATCTTCAGCCGGTCGTGGTGGTCCTGCTGTCGATTCCGCTGCTTGGCGAGCGTCCGACTGCGCGATTGCTTGAAAGCGGCGCGCTCGTGCTTTTAGGCGTGTATCTCGCCGAGCACGCTTCCGCCCGGGAACGCCGGCAGAGAATCTAGATCCCGTCGTCGCCGCGCGCGCAAAAGAAAGGCGGCGCCGCAAGCGACGCCGCCTTTGATCGTGCACAAAAAGCCTACCTGATTTCGCGAACTACGGTTTCGGTGGAGCCGGAAGAACCATTTCGCAGTCAATCTGGATGGTGATTTCATCGCCTACCATTCCAGGATCGGCGCTGACGTGGAAGTCCTGGCGATTGATCTTGGTGCTGGCGGCGAAACCGCGTCGCGTTCCCATGTGAGTGTCGATAGCACTGGGGCCAGCGACGTCCAGCGTCACTTCCTTGGTCACATCCTTGATCGTGAGGTCGCCAGTGACCATGAGCTTGCCATCGCCCGCCTTCGTGATCTTCGTCGATTTAAAGGTGATGTTCGGGTACTTGGCGACATCGAAGAAGTTCGGACTCTTCAGGTCATCGTCACGTCGCGACACGCGCGTGTCAACAGAGGCGACGTCAATGGTCACATTGACAGTTGATTTGGTAACGTCCGCATCATCGAGCACAACCTGTCCGCTGATCTTGGTGAATTCGCCCTGCACGTTGGAAATGCCCAGATGCCGAACCATAAACTGCGCATTCGAATGCATGGGATCCAGATTCCAAGTGCTTGTTGCCGCAAGCGACGGCAACGCCAGCGCCGCCACGAGTCCTGCCAGTACGAGAAACTTCTTCATCTGCTGCCTCCTCAGAATTATGGTTGAGATCGAAGTTCGGTTATTCGCGGCGACAGCTTCGCCGCATGAATCCCTGTTGGAACCCACCCATTAGCCGGAGATTCCCTGGGGACCGCCCGGCCCGCCGAAAGTATATACCGGTTTCCCATTCAGGCAACATTTTCGGGCTGGGGCGCGACTTCGGTGAACCAGAGGCCAGAGGGACGAGACAGGCCGGATGCGCCGGCAAGCACCTATTGAGGAAGGACCCAATCGAGCGGCTTCTCGTTGAACTGAAAATCGCAGGATTGCCCCGCTGTTCCGCCTCCGTCCACGCGGACAACCCTGGCGTTTCCGATAAACTGCGCCCCGATCGCCGCGAGATAGACTGCGACCACGGCGCCTTGCTTCAGGCTGGCCCGGCATGCGCAGCGAAAACCTTTTGCCGACACGCTCTCGGTCATGATAGTCACATCCAGAGGCGCTCCCGCGGAATCCGATCCCGTGAGTTTCAGCGCCGCGCGGATACGAACGCGGGGTTCGGCGCGGCTCACGGCGCCTCCGCCTTCCGTAACCACGGCCAGTTCCTTGCGCAGATGGTCGAAGTCCACGGGCTTCTGAAAAAAGCCCCTGGCGCCCAGGTTTCTGCAAAAACCTGCGTAACGCGCGCTCGATTCTCCGGAAACGATGAAGATGGGAATCTTCTGCGTGAAGCTAAGGGAGGAGAGTGTCTGGCAGATCTCGAAGCCGGAATATCGGGGCATCATCAGGTCCAGCAGGATGGCATCGGGCTTTTCTTGCAGCGCGAGCACGATGCCCTGTTCGGGATCCGAGGTATCGGTAATCTGGTAGGAGCCCTCCAGCTGAATTCGCAGGAGCTTCCTCATGGATTCGTCATCGTCGATCAGCAGCAGGCGGCGCATTCCCAATCTCCCGATTCCTATCGAGTACCGGCAGCCGGCGCTGGCTCGGACCGTATTTTGAGCACGGCCGCCGTCATGTCATCGCTCGATTGCCCCCCAGTGAACTGTTCGATCGCGTCGAAAAGAGAACGGAGAAATAGATCGGGCGATTCGTTGTCCAGCATCGTGCAAAGATCACCGAGGCGCGAGGGGCCAAACTGATCACCGTCAGGTCCGGTGGCTTCGACAAGACCGTCGGTGGCGAATAGAACAGCATCGCCCGGCGCGAGCCGCACGGTGGATTGCTGATAGGTCGCGAAATCAAATAGTCCTGACGGCAGGCCGCCCTCGCCGATCGCGCAGGACCCGTTGGCCCACAGATGCAGCGGAAGCGGCAATCCTGCGTTGGCGACCCGAAGCTCGAGCGTCGCCGGATCGAAGACGGCGTATTGGCTGGCGCAGTATCGGGCTGGTATCGGGCGCACCATCAGGCACTTATTGAACAGTTCCAACACCGCCGCCGGTTCTTCGCCTGTTTTTCGGATCGAGCGCAAGCCTCCCACGGCGAGCGCCGCGTACATGGCCGCCGGCAGTCCCTTTCCAACCACGTCGCCCATGTAGATCCCCAGCTTCCCGTCGGACATGCAGAAGTAGTCCAGGAAGTCGCCGCCCACTTCGCTGAATGTTCGGACGAGATAGGTGATCTCGTAGTCAGGCCCGTGAAGGGGCTCTCGAGGAAGAAGCGCTTTGTGAACCAAGCAGGCCTCGCCCACGACTAGCTCAGAGAAGCCTGAAGTTTTCCCAGCGATTGACATGGAGAACGTTTCGCCGAACCGAAATTCGCGATTTTCTTCCTTCCTGATTTGCCGATCGCCGGGCGCGGGGCCGAACTCGCTACGAGCAAGCAATGTATCCGACGAACTACCTTCAATTTACGTTACGGCCAATTGGATGCCTTTGCAAGCACACCACGTTCAGTTCTAGCAACTGCACCGGCCGTCGCGGAGCTGCTGGCTGCTCCATCGCTGTCTGTGGCGAGGGTTGGAGTGAATTGTCCGTTCGTTGACACTGCCCAACTCGCGTGTTACGTTCCGCGACGGTCATGCACCAGCGCTCTCGTTCCGCAAAACGCATTGCCATCATCCCGGGCGACGGCATCGGCAAGGAAGTGATTCCGGAAGCCATCAAGGTACTGAAGGCCGCCGCGACTGCCGGTGGCAGAGAAATCGCGCTCACCGAATTCGATTGGGGCGCGGACCGTTACTTGCGGGACGGCACAACCCTCCCGCCCGATGCCCCCGAAATGTTTCGGCGCGACTTTGACGCCATTCTGCTTGGCGCACTGGGCGATCCGCGAGTCCCCGGAAACCAGCACGGCGCCGACATTCTCCTGGGCCTGCGCTTCCAGCTCGATCTGTACGTAAACGAGCGTCCCTGCGTGCTTTTCGAGCAAAATCTCACGCCTCTCAAGGGCCGCTCGGAGAAGGACATTCATTTCCACGTGATCCGCGAAAATACCGAAGGGCTTTACGCCGGGATGGGCGGATTTTTCAAGAAGGGAACCGCTGACGAAATCGCCACGCAGGAGGACATCAATACGCGCAAGGGCGTTGAGCGCATTCTGCGTTACGCATTCGACTTCGCCCGTCGCCGCGGCTACCGTCGGGTGTGCATGAGCGACAAATCGAACGCGCTGGCCTATGGGCACAACCTCTGGACGCGAGTCTTCGCCGAGGTCCGCGGAGATTATTCCGAAATCGAAGCGAGCCACATGTACATCGACAATCTGTTGCTGCAAATGGTCCGGGACCCCGCGCAGTTTCAGGTGATCGTGACCTGCAATCTCTTCGGCGACATAGCAAGCGACCTGGGCGCGGCGCTGATCGGCGGGCTGGGGATCGCGCCTTCCGGGAACATTCATCCGGGGCGGGTCTCGTTGTTCGAGCCGGTTCACGGTTCGGCGCCGGACATCGCCGGGAAGAATATCGCGAATCCGATGGGAGCGGCATTGGCGGCTGGGATGATGTGTACGTATGTCGGTTGGACGGCAGAGGCGCAGGCCATCGAAGACGCGGTGCGCGCCGCGATTCGCGAGGGCAAGACAACCTCGGATCTCGGCGGCTTACTCACCACGCGACAGGTCGGCGACTGGCTCGCCGGTAAACTGGCATCAGCCTAGATCCCGCCATATGTTTCGGCGCACTCACTTTTCCTTTTTGCTCTTCTCTCCGTTTTTCTTTATGCTGAATTGTCTTTGATAATCTTTGGGTGCCGCTTCGCGGGAGGTTTCATCCGATGTCGGTCAGATCAGCAGCTCTCAGCGCGTTCGCGTTATTGATCGCGGCGATCCCATGCGCCGGCCAGACCCCGGCGGCATCGGTCCCGGCGGCAGCGGCGCCAGTCTCCGTTTCTCCGGAGCAGGCGCGCCTGCTCAAGTCCGCGGAGGCGTTTGTCCGCCACTTCTTTGGTTGGGCTCCCGACATCAAAGTGACGTTGGGTCCGCTCGGCCCATCCGTCTCGCCGGCTTTTTATGTGGTTCCCATTCAGGTGACGCTGGGCGAACAGATTCAAACCGGCGAAGTCTTCGTCAGCAAGGACGGCAAGACGCTTCTGCGCGGCGAAATGTATGACATCTCCGCCGATCCTTTTGCGGCCAACCGCGAGAAGGCGCACCTCGAGGGGAATCCGTCCAAGGGGCCGGCCGACGCACGCGTCACGCTGGTGGAGTTCAGCGATTTTGAATGCCCGCATTGCCGAGAATTGTACGAAGCGCTGAAGGCCGTGGAAGCGCGTTATCCGCAAGTGCGGATCGTCTACAAGGATTTTCCGCTCACCACGATTCATCCGTGGGCGCAGACGGCCGCTCTCGGCGGTCGCTGCGCTTTCGAGCAGTCGCCAGCGGCTTTCTGGAAGGTTCACGACTCTATCTTCGACAATCAGGACGTGCTCTCCGCCGAAAATGTCTGGGACAAACTCGTGGACTTCGCCACGCAGGCCGGTCTGAATGTGGACACGTTCAAAGCCTGCCTCTCGTCGCCTGATGCCGAGAAGGCCGTTGACGCCAACCACGCCGATGGTGTGGCGCTCGACGTCAGCAGCACGCCGACGGTCTACGTTAACGGGCGCCCACTCGTAGGCGGAGATGTGGAGACGCTCGACCGCTTCATTGATTTCGAGCTGGCCGCCAAGAATTAGGCTTGTCGCGGCCGGTCCGCCGTCGCGGCTTTCAACCGCGCGATCAGTTGTTTGGGATCCGTTTTCTCATCACCTTCAGCCGAAAGATACGCGGTCCATTCCACGTCAGGGAATCCCATCCGCGTAGCTTGCGCGGGGAGCTGCTCGCGGCGCGTTTTCGGATCGCGGCTCCGAATTTGCCGCAGCGCTTCGTACACTACCTGATGCTCCGGTTCTTGCCATGTGTGGTCCGCCAATTGGCTCGTCAGTTCGTCCCAAGCAGCCGGAGTGCTGGCACTGCCGCAGAGCGCCCGCAGGATCCCGCGTTCGAGATCCCGCACAGTGTCGGACTCGTGATGGCGTGGCATCGAATGTAGGCGCGACAGCGCGGCCTATTGTAGCGAATTGTGGACGAAGCACTTGAGAATAGAAAATAGTGACGATGCGCGAAGGCCTGGCGACTGGAAGTAAGACTCGAACTATGCGGCGGGAAGTGGAGAATCGGCTGCTTTAGGCGGCAACGTGCGCGACAACCGGACGGACAAAATCAATTCGGTCGATTGTGGCCGCCACTCCGTAAACAGGCGTCAATTCGCCCTTGAGTTCCGAAACGCGCAGGGCCTTGGCGCTGGCGCGGACGAGCACGGATGCGCCGCGGTCTTTCTCTGTCGGCAGCGCAAACGTCAGCTCCATGGCGGTGCCGGGCTCGAGTGCGACACCCGAATGAAAGTAGATCCCCGATCGGGAAATGTCCCGAAGCTGAGCCGTGTGGAACTCGGCGGGACGAAGGCGGGATGTACATACCTGCAATGGAAGGTAAACCTCGTACCTTCTTGCTTTTCTGCGTTCTCCCATAGGCCCCCCTCTAAGCCAAATGAGATGCACGAACTCTGCCAGCTACCAGACCTACTCTTCTATTGATTAGATGCGGCTTACGAGATTCCAGTGCAGTTCAATATGAACTTGGCCGAGGAAAAATTTCCTAGAGTGGGAAAAAGCTGCATGCCTGTCGCGCTGAAGTAGTCCTAGGACTACCTCGTTCTATAACTTACTGATAGCCAGCGTCCTAGAGCAGGGGATCGATTAGGACGGAGGAGCCTTCTGCCTCCGTAAGGATGCCTTTGGTAATCATCAGTTGTATCAGCCGAACTAAGGTCGCGCGGTCCCCGCCGCGGGCCATTCCCGGCTTGTTCGGCGCATAGGTGGAGTCGTGCACGGATGCTTGCCGTCCCCCAGTGAGTTCCGCAAGCCATTTGTCGAGGGCCTGGCGCTGTTGAGGCTCCATGCTGTCGAAGGCGATGCCCATACCCAGTCCAGCCTGCGAATAGACAACGACGCCGCCGGTTTCGAAATTGGTCTTGCCCTTGTGAACGCTGACCCGAACGTTCGCTCCAACCGGAAAAGGAACCATCGTATCCACGAAGCAGCCGCCCGGGCCGAGATCGGTGGTCCTTGTCGAGAACTTCGCCCCGGATCCCAGCTCCACGACCTCGGCCGAAGCCGTAAACGGGTGCCGATCCGTATTTCGGCGGTCGGCTTCGCTCGTGCCGGTTTCTTTGCCGTGAGGTTGGCTCTTGTGGCCTTGGTCATACATGATGGTTGTTTCCTGCTTTCCAGTTATCGTTTTATTGCTGATTTCGAGGCTCCGTAAGTGGCGGGCCGATCGGTCAATACTGCCCCATTGTCGCGGGAGGTCCGACGACTGACAAGCCCCATCCCCCGACACCTTGCCCAAAAGCCAATCATCCTGCCAGCGGACGCGATTCTGGGGGCGATTCAATTAGATTTAGGCCCACCGCCCGGCTAATTCCTGAATTAAGGGCGTCTATGTCCCACGAGGAAGCTCGACAGAGCTTTACAGCAGGAACCGAACCGCGATCCCCCGGCTGTCGTTCTCGAGGTGCTCCAACCGGACGACCGAAGCGAGGAATTTCCTGTGAGCCGAGACCTTCTCGCCGAAAGGGAATGTGACGATCAGCCGCATCCCCACGAAGTAGTGGGGCATGGCCGTCTTGAAGTACAGCCCGTCGCGCGTGAAGTCCACCACCTGGCCAACGTCCTCGATCTCCGCGAATCGAGCGTCAAACGGGCACACATGCACCGGCAGCGAGACCTTCAGGCGCTTCCTGGTTCGAGCGTCTTGCGGCGACTTCCGCGCTGGCGCGCTAGAGGGCTTCAGTTGAGTCCATGTTGCTGCGGACATATCCACTCTCCGAGAGATGCTTATGTCTGAATCACACATTACCGGTGGGAATTGCGGCAGCCAATAGGACCGGGGTACTACGCAAGTCCAACTGGTCATCAGCGATTCCATGCAATTTGCCGCGCCGTTCTAGCGAGAATCACCACGAGAAGACTTCCTTGACATGGGAAGCTGCCAGGGGGTAACTTAACTGCGTCAGCGGCCCTGGTGACCAGGGCGCTCAGTGGACTGGACGCGAACACGTGAACAGCGGCGCAAAACTCGGCCTTCTTGCCCTTGAAATTGTAGTAGTCCGACTCGTGTGTGCGTCTCTGCCAGGAGGGCATCGCTGAGCTGAGTCACAAGAAATCAAAAGCTCAAGAAACCCACCCGCCAGAGACGCTGGCAAGGTGGGTTTTATTTTTTTCGGGCGAGAGTTTGGCACTACTTTTGGTGAACTGAGGAGAGACGACGATGGGCAGCGGCAAAGCAAGTGAGAAGGCCAGCGCCAAGGCCACTGAAAAACCGACAGCAATGACCGGCGCGCGAATTCTTTGGGAGTGTCTGGAGCGCGAAGGCGTGAAAACCGTCTTCGGATATCCGGGCGGGGCGATCCTGCCGGCGTACGACGCGCTGCGCTACAGCTCGATTCGCCACATTCTGGTGCGTCACGAACAGGGCGCCACGCACATGGCCGACGGTTATGCCCGCGCCACGGGCGAGGTGGGAGTCGCCGTCGCGACTTCGGGTCCGGGCGCCACTAACATGGTGACCGGTATTGCCACGGCCATGATGGACTCGTCGCCCATCGTGTGCATCACCGGGCAAGTCGGCAGCAAGCTGCTCGGTTCCGACGCGTTCCAGGAAACCGACATTACCGGCGTCACGCTGCCCATCACCAAGCACAATTATCTCGTCACTCGCGCGGATGAAATCGCGCACGCCGTCCGCGAAGCCATGTACGTGGCCAAATCCGGGCGTCCGGGACCGGTGCTGATCGACATCACCAAGGACGCGCAGCAGAGCACATGCGAACTCGATTGGGAGGGCGCCGCGCCGAAAATGCGCGGATACCGGCCCGATCTCTCGCCCGCGAAGGCGGAGTATGAAAAGGCGCTGGCGTTGATTCGGCAGGCGAAGCGCCCGCTGATTCTGGCCGGTCACGGGGTCCTCGTCTCCGGATCGGAGCACGAAGTGAAAGCCTTCGCCGAGCTCACCTGTATTCCCGTGGCGCTCACGCTGCTGGGACTCGGCACGCTGCCGGCTTCGCACTTCCTGAATCTCGGCATGATGGGTATGCACGGCGAAGCGTGGGTCAACAAAACCATTCAGGAAGCCGACCTGCTGCTGGCGTTCGGCATGCGCTTTGACGATCGCGTGACCGGCACGCTGAAGACCTACGCGCCGAACGCAAAGAAGATTCATATCGATATTGATCCCGCCGAGATCAACAAGAACGTCAAAGTGGACGTCGCGCTCGTGGGAGATTTGCGGAAAATCCTGCTGGAGCTGCTTCCGCAGGTCGAACCGGCGAACCACACGGACTGGATCGAGCACATTCGCAGCCTGAAGGGCGATTCCGCCGTCCGGGACATTCAGAATCTCCCCGACAACGGCCATCTCTACGCCGCGCACGTGATCAACGACCTGTGGCACGAAACGCGCGAACGGGACACGATCATCGTTACTGACGTCGGCCAGCACCAGATGTGGGAGGCGCAATATTACAAGCACGAGCGCTCGCGTTCGCTGATTACCTCCGGCGGCCTGGGGACTATGGGCTTCGCATTGCCCGCGGCCATCGGAGCGAAGGTGGCGCGGCCGGATGCGGATGTATGGGTCATCGTGGGCGATGGCGGCTTCCAGATGACCATGGCCGAGCTTGCCACCATCGTGCAGGAAAATCTGAAAGTGAACATCGCCATCATCAACAACGGTTATCTCGGCATGGTCCGCCAGTGGCAGGAATTCTTCTACGACCGGAATTACGAGGCGACGCCGCTGCTGAATCCAAATTTCTCGAAGCTGGGCGAGGCCTACGGCATTCGCAGCGTGGTTGTGCAGAAAAGGGCGGACGTGGTGCCGGCCGTGCGTGCCGCGCACGCGCACGAAGGGCCCGTGCTGATTGATTTCAAGGTCGAGCAGGAAGATACGGTTTACCCGATGGTCGCGGCCGGCGCGGCGCTCAACGAAATGATCCGCCGTCCGAATCCGCTGGTCGAAACGGCCGAGGACGAATAGGACAGCCATGCTCCATACGATTGTTGTTTACGTTGAAAACAAACCCGGAGTGCTGTCGCGCGTGGTGTCGCTGTTCCGCCGCCGCGCGTTCAATATTGATTCGCTCACCGTTGGCCGCACGGAGAAACCCGAGGTGTCGCGCATGACGATTGTCACCGACGCCGATGAAGACCAGGCGCGCCGCATCGTCGCCAACGTGTACAAGCTCGTGAACGTGCTGCTGGTGGACGACGTGACCCACCACCCGGCGCTGCTGCGCGATTTGGCGCTGGTGAAGGTGGCGGCGACGCGCGAGACGCGCTCGCAAGTGCTTGAGCTCGCCACCGTCTTTAAGGCGCGGGTGCTGGATATCGCCGCGGACTCGATCACGGTGGAGTTGACCGGAGGCGAGGAAAAGGTGGACCGGCTGCTCGAGCTGCTGCATCCGTTTGGCCTGCTCGAAGTGGTGCGGACAGGAATTGTAGCCATGCGGCGGGGAGCAAAATCTCCGTCGGTTGCGACGAAAGCCAAGCCCATCGGCCCGGTGGACGACGGCGCCGTTTCCTATTCCGTGTAAGGCAAACCCTACGCGGATTTTCGTTTGGCGGCTTTCGCTTTCGCGGCGTGCGGCTTGGGCCGGAGCGCCGCGAGAAAATCTTCCAGCGGCAGCGTGTTGATCACGTCCTTTTTTTCGATCCAGCCGCGCCGCGCGGTTTCGACCCCATATTTCATATAGAGCAGGTGGCGGGTCGAATGGGAGTCGGTTGAAATCACGATTTTCACGCCGCGCTGCTTCGCCATCCGCAGATGGACGTCGCGCAGGTCGAGCCGATCCGGGAACGCATTGCACTCCATCGCCACTCCGTGTTTTGCGCACGCGTCGAGAACCGCTTCCATGTCGTATTCAAACGCTTCCCGCCGGAGCACTAGCCTTCCCGTGGGATGGGCGACGATTTGCGTGTAGGGATTTTCCACGGCGGCCAGCAGCCGCTCCGTCATTTCCGCGCGCTCCATGTTCATGTAGGAGTGCACGGAGGCGACCACCACGTCCAGCTGGGCGAGCACGTGGTCCTCGAGATCGAGCGTGCCGTCTTTCTTGATGTCCACTTCGCTGCCCGCGAGCAGACGGATGCCCGGCACCTTCGCCGCGTGGATCTTCTTGATTTGCTCGAGCGTGCGCTTTTCGTCCAGGCCGTTCGCGACGGTCACCGCCTGCGAATGGTCGGTCAGCGCGATGTAGTCGTACCCGAGATCCCGCGCCGCCTGGCCCATCTCCTCGATCGAATTCTTGCCGTCCGACGCGGTGGTGTGCATCTGCAGATCGCCGCGAATATCCTCGAGCGCCACGAGCTTCGGCAGCTTGCCGTGTTCCGCCGCTTCGATTTCGCCCGTCATTTCCCGCAGCTCCGGTTCGATGTACGCGAGCTTCAGCTTCGAATAGATTTCCTCTTCGGTCTTGCTGGCGACGACCTTGCCGCCCTTCAGCGTCGTCAGGGCATACTCGTTGAGCGTCCAGCCCATATCGTTGGCGCGACCGCGAAGCGCCACGTTGTGCGCCTTCGATCCGGTGAAATAGAGCAGCGCCGCGCCGAAGCTTTTCTTCTCGAGCAGCCGGACATCCACTTGAAGGCCGCCGCTGAGAACGAAGCTCACCTTGTTCTCGCCGTGCGCGAGCTTCTGCTCGATTTCCGGATATTTCAAGACTTGCGCGGCCACGGCATCAATGTCTTTCTGTTTGTCATGGCCCGGGCGCATGGTCACCAGCAGGTCAATGTCGCCGATGGTCTCCCGGCCGCGGCGTAGGGAACCGGCCGGCGTCACCGACTCAACCGCGTCACCCGCCTTCGCGATGTAGGCAACCAGCTTTTGCGCTTCCTCGTCGGCCACGTTGATGCGCACGCGGCCGGAGCCTGATAGGTTCTTGAACTGCTCGGCGGCTTTGAGGATATTTTGTTCGCTCTTCTCGCCAAAATGGGGCAGGTCGCGCAGCTTGCCTTCGCGCGCGAGTTTTGCAACTCCGTCGACGGTGGCGACCTTGAAATTACTCCAGAGAAAAGCGACTTTCTTCGGGCCGAGCGATTGCAGATCGAGCAGATCCAGAATCGTGGGCGGATATTTCTTCAGCAGCTTCTTGCGCAGGCTGTAGTCGCCCGTCTTGAGAATTTCGTGGATGTGCTCGGCCATTCCTTCGCCGATGCCCGGCAGCTCCTTGAGCTTCTTGTCGTCTGTGGCGATTTCTTCGATGCGCTCCGGCAGGCCGTCGAGCAACTCGGCTACTTTTTCGTAGCTGCGGTAGCGCCCGATGATCGCGCCGTCAATTTCGAGTAGCTGCGCCGTCTCGCGCAATATCTTTGCGACGTCTCTATTTTCCATCGCCGCTTCTCCAGGTCCCCAATGTCAACGTGACGCTCAGCCGGCCACGAATCGCGCGTAGTATAAAATCCCCGCGATGGATTTCGCATCGCAAATCTTGCCCGAGCGAATCCATTTCTCGGCCTCGCGCAGTGTGACGATTTTCTGCGTGATTCTTTCGTCGTCTTCGGGTTGAGCCTTACCCTTCGTCAAACCCTCGGCCAGAAATATGTCCATGCGCTCGCCGAGCAGGCCGGGAGACGGGAATATCTCGAACAGCTTGCGAATGCGGCGCGCCGTGTAGCCAGTCTCCTCCAGCAATTCGCGGTGAACGCCGGTAGCGACGCTTTCGTTAGGCTCCTTGTGCCCCGCCACCAGCTCCCACAAATACTGGCCCGCGGCGTGGCGATACTGCCGGATCAGCACGATGCGCCCGTCGGTGAGAACGGGCAGCACGACGACCGATCCCGCGTGCGCGATCAATTCGCGTGTCGTCACCACGCCGCCCGGTTCGACCACCCGATCGCGCTTCAGAGTGAACACGCGTCCCCGAAACAGTACTTTGCTGCTGACGATTCTTGCCCGGCCCGCCTTACCGCGCTTGCGCTTCCTCACGGCTGCTCCTTGGTGGCGTCGCTCGCGCAATTCTACCGCACACTCCGCTCTGCCTGATGCCAAGATTTTCCCCAAATCGGGCAGCAACGTTTTGGTCCACAGTTTTGTCTCTGCTTTTGCCTTTGTTCTGGTCTATTGCTTTTGTCGTCTATTTCATCAGTGTTTATCCGTGGCTCCGTATGCTTTTGCTATACTTTCGCAGGCGAATCTATGGCAATTAACACGATCATCGTGGACGACGAACGCCCGGCGCGCGACGAACTCGCCTTTCTGCTGAAGGGCTTTCCCGAAATCAACATCGTCGCGCAGGGCAAGAATGGCCTCGAGGCCGTCGCGTTGATCAAGGAACACGATCCCGACCTGGTCTTCCTGGACGTGGAAATGCCGGGCCTGGACGGTTTCGGCGTGATCAAGAAGCTCGTGGAGCGCAAGCTGCGCCTCCCGCAAATCGTCTTCGCCACGGCCTACGATCACTACGCCGTCCAAGCATTCGAAGTGAGCGCCGTGGATTACGTCCTCAAGCCGTTCGACAAGGCGCGCGTCGCGAAGGCCCTCGAGCGAGCTAAAAAAATGATCGAGGCGCATACGTCGCCCGTTCAGCGGTTGGAAACACTTGTCAGCCAGCTCGGGGCGGACGCGCCGAGGCGGCGGCAGGAGCATCCGGTAAAGCTCCTCGTGAAATCGCAATCGCGCATGATCCTGATTGACGCGGACGACATGATCTACGCCTCGATCCAGGACGGCGCCATCACCATTTTTTCGCGCGAGACCGAGGGCGTGTCGAATTACCGCACGGTTGACGAGTTGATGGAAACGCTCGACCCCGCCGTTTTCTGGCGCCCGCACCGCTCCTACCTGATCAACATCAACCACATCAGAGAAGTCGTGCCGTGGTTCAAATCGAGCTACATGTTG
Source organism: uncultured Acidobacteriota bacterium (assembly GCA_963752925.1). Classification (GTDB taxonomy): domain Bacteria; phylum Acidobacteriota; class Terriglobia; order Acidiferrales; family UBA7541; genus Palsa-295. Next base: position 475,034 of record CAVVZY010000011.1, read on the forward strand.
AAGATGAACGACAAGAGGGCGAGCGAAATTCCCGTCTCCCGCGCGCAGACCAAGCGGCTGCGCGAATTGCTGAAACTGTAGTGCACGCGACGAGTCTGTCATTCCGAGGCCGCAGTTTGGCCGAGGAATCCCTCTTCGTGTGAAGTCCCCGCCAGGCAGCGACATCGAAGAGAGATCCCTCGCCCGCTGCGGCGGGCTCGGGATGACAACGGTGGGTGGCGAGCAAGGTTACAAGACGGACAATCCCGCGTTTGCGCAACTCACAAACCAATGTGACAATACGTCCATGCAAAAACCTCTTATCTTGGCGGTCAACGTACTGGCGGTTGGATTGATACTTTTGGGCACTGCCCAAGCGCAACAATCTCCCGCGGCGGGTAGCCAACCGGCTCCGGCCGCAAATCCGCAAAAAGCTCCGGTAGCCAAGACGCCCCCAATACCAGCGGCTAAGACCGGACAAGCGGCCCCGGCGAAGAGCGCAGTTCCGGCGACTCTGGCGACGGAAAAGGAAAAACAGAGCTACGCGCTCGGGCTAAACGTTGGGAGCAGTTTCCATAAGCAAGGGCTGGACCTGGACTCGGCGAGCCTGCTCCGCGGCATGAAGGACGCACTCTCTGGCGCCAAGCCGCTCTTGAGCGATGCCGAATTGGATGCCGCGCTCAAGGATCTGCGAGGCGAAGTTACGAAGAAGCAGGACGAAGAAGCGCAGAAGGCGGGGGAGGCGAACATGAAGGAAGGCGAAGCGTTTCTGGCAGCCAACAAGACCAAAGACGGCGTGGTCACACTGCCCAGCGGTTTGCAGTACAAGATCTTGACGGCCGGCACCGGCGCGAAGCCGGCGAAAGAAGATACCGTCGTGTGCAACTACCGGGGCACGTTCATCAATGGCACGGAGTTCGACAGCTCCTACAAACGCGGCCAGCCGGCTGAGTTTCCGGTCGGCGGCGTGATTAAGGGCTGGACCGAAGCGCTGCAGCTGATGCCTGTGGGCTCGAAGTGGCAGCTGTTCATTCCACCCGATCTCGCCTACGGGAAGCGCGGAGCGGGCGGAGCCATCGGCCCGGACCAGACGCTCGTCTTTGACGTGGAGCTGATTTCGATTAAAGGCAAATAGCGAGAAGCCACGGCGCGGCGGTCGCGGGGCGCTTGGCGGAATGTGCTAGCATCAGCTTTCCTATTTTCCATTTTCTCTTTTCCAATTTCTGCGCCGGGGGGATCGACCTTAGAGTGGCGAAGCGCAAACGAGTCCTGAGCGGCATGCGGCCCACCGGGCGTCTGCACCTGGGCCATTATTTCGGCGCTCTCCAGAATTGGCTGAAACTCCAGGAAGAATATGACTGTTTTTTCTTCGTTGCCGATTGGCATGCGCTGACCACGCATTACGAAGACACCTCTTCCATCGCTGAAAACACGCTGCAAGTGGCGATGGACTGGCTTTCCGTCGGCCTCGATCCCGCGAAATCCACGATGTTCATTCAGTCGAGCGTGCTGGAGCATGCCGAGCTGCATCTGCTGCTTTCCATGATTACACCGCTTTCGTGGCTCGAGCGCGTCCCAACCTACAAGGAGCAGATCGAGAATCTGAAGGAGCGCGACCTCGGCACCTACGGTTTTCTCGGCTATCCGCTGCTGCAGGCTGCCGACATCGTCATGTACGGTGAGCCGCGCGTCGAGTTGCTCGTTCCCGTCGGCGAAGACCAGGTGCCGCACGTCGAACTGACTCGCGAGATTACACGAGCTTTTAACTTTACATTCGGACTCACGGTTAGTGAGGACGTTTTCGGCGATCTCGAAACGCGAAACCGAATAAGGGCAAAGCTTCCCGCCACACGTCTCGATCAACCCAGGGGGCACATAGTCCAACAGGAGGCACTGACGATTTCAGTCGTCGGGAATTTCTGGAGGCCGCGCGTAGAGGCGTGACCGAGTGGGGATATGAGAATTTCCGCGAGAAACTCGGTCCCGACGCCAAGATTCTTCAAACTGAGACATGTCATACAAGAGCCCGGGCATTTGCTGACCGAAACGCCACGCCTGCCCGGCCTCGACGGCCGCCGCATGGCGAAGTCCTACGGCAACGCGATCTGGCTCTCCGATCCACCGGATGAGATCCGTGCGAAGGTGCGGAACATGATGACGGACCCCCAGCGCGCGAAGCGCACGGATCCGGGCCGGCCCGAGGTCTGTCCCGTGTTCGCCTGGCACAAATTGTTTTCTTCCCGCGAGCTGGTCTCGCGAATTGACAGCGAGTGCCGCACCGCCGCGATCGGCTGCGTGGATTGCAAGAAGCTGATGGCGGAAAATCTGGTCACCTGGATCGAGCCTGTTCAGGCACGCCGCAAAGAATTCGAGGCGCATCCGGAAAAAGTTTGGGGTATCCTCGACGCCGGCGGGAAGAAGGCCCACGCGACCGCGAAGCGCACCATGAAGCGCGTGCGCAACGCGATCTTCCAGTGGGACGAGGCGCGAAAATCATCCGCGACGTCGAAATCGAACTCGTAGGGGCGCTGCTTGCTGTGCCCTCTTTGCTACATTAGGAGCGAAGGCTAGCGAATGGCATCACCATCACCCTATCGCATCAATTTGCCGGCGTACGAAGGCCCGCTCGATCTCCTGCTCGATCTGATCCGCAAGCAGGAGATGGACATCCACGACATTCCCATCGCCAAAATCACCGAGCAGTACCTCGATTACCTCCACCAGCTCGAACAGCTGGATATAGACGTCTCGGCCGACTTCATCTACATGGCCGCGACGCTGATCCACATCAAATCGAAGATGCTGCTTCCGGCCGACCCGCTCGCCGGTCCCGAAGAGCAGGATCCGCGCGACGAGCTGGTGCATCGCCTGCTCGAACACGAAAAATTCAAGAACGCCGCGCAGCTCTTGTACGAAAAGCAGCAGATCGAGGCGCACGTATGGTCGCGCCCGGACCGAGCTCTCTACACCGGCGACGCGATCGAAGGCGAGATGGTGGTCTCGCTGGTGGACCTGATCAAGACGTTCCACGAAGTGCTCGAGCGGCGCAAGACGGTCACGAAATTCGAGCTGCACCACGAAACCGTCACCATCGCGCAGATGATGGACTTGCTGCGCCAGCGCCTGACGGCGACCGATGATCCGGTCTCGCTGATTGGTTTTTTTGAGACGTGTGCGACGCGCAATGCGATGATCGTAGCGCTGCTCGCCGTGCTGGAAATGGTGCGCATGCAGGCCGTGATTCTGGTGCAGTCGGAGCTTTTCTCGGACATCGGCCTGCGCAAGCACAAAATGTTCGACGCGGTCTTTGCCGGTCCCGACGCGATGTCCAAAATCGAGGAGCAGTACCTGTGACCACGACACCCGAAGAAATCAAAGCCGCCACGCCCGAGGAAACAGCGCCTTCCGCAGCGGAACAAATTAAAGCCGCGGTCGAATCCATCATCTACGCGGCGGACGAGCCTGCCACGCTCGATCAGATCGCGAACGCACTTGGCGTCGAGAAGACCGTGGCCCGCGCGGCGCTCGATCTCCTCGTCGCGTCGTATCAGACCGACGAGCGCGGGATCGAAGTCCGCAAGGTCGCGGGCGGCTGGAAGTTCTACACCAAGCCGCAGCATCACGACGTGGTGCGCAAATTCATCAAGAGCTTGCAGCCGCCGCTCCGCCTGACCATGCCGGCGCTCGAAACGCTCGCCGTGATCGCCTACAAGCAGCCCGCCACGGTGCCGGAGATCAACGAGATTCGCGGCGTGCATGTCGGCGGCGTGATCAAGACGCTGCTCGAAAAGCGCCTCATCACCACGGCCGGCCGCAAGGAAGTGATCGGCCGGCCCATCCTCTATCGCACGTCCAAGCAGTTCATGATGCGTTTCGGCCTTTCCGATCTGGACGAGCTGCCGAGCCTGAAAGAATTCGAGCAGCTCGCGCAGGCGGCGCTCGGTTCGGACTCCGGCATCGCTCCGAATGAACCCGAAGTGGCCGCCGCCGCGTCAGACGAATCGGCGGAGGCCGCCCAAATTCGCGAGTCCGGTGAAACCAACGACCTCGGTGAACTCGCCGACGACGCGCTGGAATCCTCCGAGCAGGCGCGGACCGCGGCTGCCGGCACCTCCGAGCACTCCTAACGAGCATTTCATGCGCACATTAAGATTCCTTGCGACCCTCGCGGTGCTCGCTGTGACCGCCCAGGCACAAGCCCCTCCGGGGCCGCAACAGAATACTCCGCCACCCCTAGTCGCTGTTCCGCAGCAAAATGCCCCCGCCGCGCAGCAACCAACCGCCGCCGGCACGCTCAAGACCAACACCCGCCTGATCACCGTGGATGTGGTGGCTACCGACTCGCACGGCAACGTGATGCGCGGCCTCAAGCCCGAGGATTTTGAAGTCAGCGAAGAGCACGCCGGACAGCAGAAGGTCGTCCAATTCAGTTTCGTTGATGCGTCGGCGAATTCCAGCGCGGCTCCTTCCGGCGGCTTGATCGCTCCGCCCGCTGCGCCGTACATCTACACAAATCTTCTGCCGGAGAAGATGCGCGTGCCGCCCACCGTGATGTTGATGGACGCGCTCAACACGAATATCCAAAACCAGTCGGAAGTTCACCGGCACATGGTGATGCTGTTGAAGACTCTTCCGGCCTCGACGCCCATCGCCGTGTTCGTGCTGGGCCATACTTTGCATGTGGTGCAGAACTTCACCACTGATCCCGCGCTGCTGCGGGCGGCCGTCGATAGGACTCTCCGGTCGCCGGATATCGAGAGAAGCGCGCAAGACGACGCCGACAGTCCCTCGAATGTCGCGCTCGATCAAAACGGCGGAAACGAAACGCCGGCCATCCAGGCCCTCGAGGATTTCGAGAAGACTACATTCGAAGCGCAGATGGCCATTCGCGTGGATGAAACCACCGACGCGATGGTCTCGATCGCAAAATTCCTCGGAGGCTATCCTGGCCGCAAGAATCTCCTCTGGTTCTCGGAATCGTTTCCGGACTGGATTGCGCCCTCCTCGGATTTCGGCGCCGACCCGTTCCAGGGAACCGCCGATTACTCGGACAAGATTCGAAAGGCTTCGCAGGCGCTTACGGACGCGCGCATCGCCGTCTATCCGGTGGACGCGCGCGGCCTCGAAGCCAATCAGATCACCTCGGCCAGCTCCAATCCCCAAATAGACCCCAGAAATCCGGGCGGCGGTTTCGGAGGCCAGCTCGGGCGGGAAAACAACACCCGCATCGACACGCAGGCCACCATGCAGCAGATTGCCGAACAAACCGGCGGGAAGACCTGCGTGAACACGAACGATCTTTCCGGCTGCGTCCAGGGCGCGCTGGACGACAGTTCGGCCTACTACGAACTCGCCTACTATCCCGAGAATGTCAAATGGGACGGCAAGTTTCACAAAATCGCGGTGAAGTCCAACCAGCACGGGATCAAGCTGCGGTACCGAACGGGTTATTTCGCCACCGAACCGGGCGCGCTCGCCCGGCAGAGTCCGGAGAAGATCCTCCAGCAAGTTTGTATTGATCCGTTGTCCTCAACGGCGGTTTCCCTGACGGTGGAATCGATCGCGCCAAAACAACAAGGTCCAGCCGACGCGGGCGCAGCCCGATATTTGCTGACGATTTCGCCGAACTCGCTGACCCTCGTGCCGGGCGGCGCGTCGCGGCAACTGAATCTTCAAATGGCGATCTGCGAATACACTCCGAAAGGCGATTCGTTTCAGATTTACCCCCGTGACCTTTCGCGGCCGGTGCCCGAGGCGGTCTATCAGGGCTGGAAGTCCACGGGAATTCGCAACATTTTCGACTACGACGCGAAGCCGGAGAATCGCAGGCTGCGCTTCGCGGTCTTGGACGTGCCCTCCGGCGCCGTTGGTTCCGTGGACGTCCCGGCGCATCCGCACCAGTTTGGCAGCATGCCTGTCGCGGCCGGCGCGCCCGCGCCACCGCCGCCAAATCCGGCGCCGGCTGCCGCAGTCGCCGCTCCGCCGCCGACGCATATCGTCTTCCGCGCATCCACTGGCGCGTCAGGCATGCTCGATTGGACTGGCGACAGCGTGACCTACCACGGTGACCTTAGCCTTGATCTGGGAGCTCAGGCTCTTTTCGGCGATCTTTTTGGCCGGCACTACCACTGCGACGCCGGAACCCTGGTGACCAACGACATCACTTTTAGCGACAGGCCGAATTTCGTGCTCACGCTCAGGAAGCCCGGCGGCACTCGCGCGCAGATTGACTTGGGCGGAAGTGCGCCCGCCTATTCGGGCGAAGTGCCCGTCGATTCCAGCGCCCGCGGGTTTTTCGACTACATGTGGAAGCTCTGCCACTGCCAGCAGCCCTAGCTATAACCGTAGTCCTTCGCCATCCGCGCCATTTCCGTTAAGCTGTATGTGCTGCGGCTTGGACGCCGCGAACGCCATGGAAGAACGCCTGCAAAAAATCATCGCTCGCGCGGGGATCGCTTCGCGCCGCCGCGCCGAAGAGATTATTTCTTCGGGCCTGGTTACCGTGAACGGGCGGGTGGTCACCGAACTCGGCACCAAGGCCGACGAATCGCGCGACCACATCAAAGTCGCCGGCAAGCTGCTGCGGCCGGAGACGGACCGCGTCTATTTGCTGCTGCACAAGCCGCCCGAGTTCGTTTCGACGCTGAGCGATCCCGAAGGCCGCCCCTCGCTGCGCGATCTGCTGCACGGAATCCCCGAGCGGGTCTTTCCCGTGGGGCGGCTCGAGTACCACTCCTCGGGGCTGGTGTTCCTCACCAACGACGGCGATCTGGCGAACCGCATCCTGCAGGCGCACCATCTGCCCCAAACGTATCAGTTGAAGCTCAAGACGCTTCTGACCTTCGCCGAAATTGAAACGCTCGCGCGGACAACCGGTGCGCGCATCTCGCGGATTCGCGGCAAGGATGCGCCCTGGTACGAAATCACGCTTTCGGACGCGCGCCGGGACGCTCTGCGCAACAAACTCTTTCAGACGGGCCATCCGGTCGAGAAGATGAAGCGCACGCGGATCGCAAATCTCGAGCTCGATAAGCTGGTCGCCGGACACTACCGCCCGCTATCGCCGGCGGAGCTCGTCGCCCTCAAGCACAAACTGGACGAGATCGCCGCAGTACGAAAGCCGGCGGCGCGCAAGCGTCCCGAGCGCAGACCACGGCGATTTCCCCGCAAGTCCTCGAACTAACCGCGCTTTTCTTTTAGCAGTAATTGGGTATGATGTATGCATCTCAGGGGGGATTTTCCCAAGGCCGTTCAGAAGGACGATTTCGGGCTAACGCGCCGGTGCGGCGCGCTGGTTCCGTGTGTGCGCGATTTTGGCCTTCGCGCCCGGGGTATCTGCGCCCGGTATGTTCGCAGGCACGCGGCGGTGGCCGCGCCCAAAATCGAAACGCACTTGAAAGGACTCGGATGAGCAAGCTCTCAGAGGATTCCCATCCAGGCGCTAGTTATCCGTCGCCGGCTGTCGCCGGCGACCCTACCAGTGAAATTCTCAAGGCCAGCCGCACCATCGCCGTCGTCGGCCTATCCGGCCGCGGGTACCGCCCGAGTTTTGGCGTGGCCGCGTACCTTCAATCCGCCGGCTACCGCGTGATTCCGGTGAATCCCAACGAGAAGGAAGTTCTGGGAGAGAAGTCTTACGCGCGACTGGAGGACATCCCCGAGCACGTGGACATCGTGGATGTTTTTCGCCGCTCGGAATTTGTTCCCGAGATCGTTGAATCCGCGATCCGCATCGGCGCCCGCGGCGTGTGGATGCAGGAGGGCGTGATCAATGCGCAAGCTGCCGAGCGCGCCCGCAGCTCCGGCCTGTTCGTCATCATGAACGCCTGCATCCTGAAGGAACACATCAAGCGGTTCAGGCTACACTAAGATTCCGGTAGGACCCGTTTGGTAGGGGTTTTTAGGGGGTCGGAGATTCAGCTCCGACATAAAAATCAGCAAAAGAAGTGGGCTTTAGCCCCTGAGGCGCGCCCGAATCACTGCAGCGCATAAACCTTCAGCACCCGCTTCCCGGGAATCGTTACCGCAATGGTTTGCCCGTCGGGCGAGATTTGGAAGTCGCGAAACTGCAAATCGTGCAGGATGGAAGCGAACGTCCCATCGTACAGCCCCACCCACAGAAGAATATTCGACCGGTCGTCCGCTCCGCGCTTTAGCAGGATGCGCCGCTCGTCGCGGCTCCAGCCGAAGCGCCCGAATCCTACGCGCAGGCGGAGCGGCGCCGACGGGTGCACGATATCGACCACGTCAACCCAGTCGCCATCCTCGAAGTAGCCGACCTTCGTGCCCGAAGGAGACAAGCTCAACCCGGTTTGGTAATTTTCAAGCTGCGTAACCTCGGTGACGGTCTCGTGCAGCAGATCGAGTTGCACGAGCGTCAGTCGCCCGTGAATGCTCAGATTGTCTCCCACCGCGAACGCGCGGTTTCTCTTGGCGTCCCAAATGACCATATTGAACGTGTGCCCGCCGAAGAGCGCCGTCGTCTGTCCGTCCGAGGGATTCACACGCGTGATCGTGTAGGGTCCTCCGCCGGTCAAGTAAACGACCGATTTTCCATCGGCCAGCCACGTTGCCGCCGCCCCTCCTTCGATGAACCGGGTCTTCGAGCCGGCCACTTTAATTTCGTGGCCTTCCGCATCCAGCAGGGCGATGGCCCTGCCCCCGCCGATTCCCGTGAGCGGTGGCTCGACTTCCGACTCGTCCAGCTCGCCCTTCTTCTTTTCGTTTTTGACGTCCCAACCGGGAGGCGGTTCCTGAAGCGTCATATTGACGGCGATGCGCTGGCCGTCCGGCGACCATGCCAGCGAATTGACGACGTAGCCGGCCGGAGGAGGGAAGGGCATGAACTTGTCGGCTTCGACGATCTTTCGAGCCTTGCCTGGCCCTGAGGCCACATATATGTCGTCACGCTCGATAATCAACCGCTTGACGCCTTTGATGCGCGGCACAGCGTACACGATGGAATTGTCCGGTGCGATATCAAACGCCTGACAATCCTCGTCAATCACATACTTCGGACTGTCCTGCGCGAACAGCGGCGCCGGACCCGTCAGAAAGATCGCGCCCAACGCCATCGCCGCGAACACTGCGGCGCGTGCCGAGATTTTACGAACGCAGCTGTCACCTCGGATGTTTTCCCTCACTCGCCGCGCCTCGTCTCTCGTGGCTTGGTCTTGATCCGCCGGATTTCCTCAAGCCTCTGGCGGATTCGCGCCTCGAATCCCTGGTCGGTCGGCTTGTAGTAGGTGCGGCCCGCCAGGCTTTCCGGCAGGCACGTCATGTCCGTCACTTTTTCCTCCGCGTCGTGCGCATACTGATAATCTTTTCCGTACCCCAGGTTGCCCATCAGTCCTGTTACCGCATTCCTTAGATGCAGCGGCACGGGTTCCGCGATCGTGTTTTGCAAATCTCTATGAACCGCCCCGTAGCCGGTGTAGAGTGCGTTCGATTTCGGCGCGAGCGACAGGTAAACGGCGGCCTGGGCGAGCGCCAAATTGCCCTCCGGCGGGCCGATAAAATCGAACGCTTCCTTTGCCGCGATCGTCACCGCCAGCGCTCCCGGCTCGGCGAGGCCGATATCCTCGCTCGCCATCCGCACCATGCGTCGCGCGAGGTAAAGCGGGTCTTCGCCGGATTCGAGCATGCGCGCCAGCCAGTAAAGCGCCGCGTCCGGATCGGAATTCCGCACCGATTTGTGCAGCGCCGAGATCAGGTTGTAGTGTTCTTCGCCGGATTTGTCGTATGGCAGAAGCTTTCGTTGCAGCACGTCCTCGAGCCGCGCCTCCGACAGCGCCCGCCGGCCGTCCGCGCCCGGCTCGGTCCCCAGCACAAGCGCTTCCAATGTGTTGTACGCCGCGCGCGCGTCGCCATTCGCAAGGATGGCGATGCGCCCGAGCAGCTTATCGCTCGCTTCGACCTGCTGCGTTCCCATCCCGCGCTCCGGATCTTCGATCGCACGCCGCAGCAGCGCGACAATCTGCCCCTCGGCCAGCGCCCGCAGCACGTACACCTTCATCCGCGAAAGCAGCGGCGCAATCACCTCGAACGAAGGATTTTCCGTGGTCGCGCCGATCAGCAGAATATTCCCGGCCTCCACGTGTGGTAGGAACGCGTCCTGCTGCGCGCGATTGAAGCGGTGCATCTCATCCACGAACACGATCGTCCGGCGGCCGTAGCGCCGCGCGCCCTCGGCCCTGGACATCACTTCCTTGATTTCCTTGATGCCGGCCAGCACCGCGCTGAAGGGAATGAACTCGCTCTTGGTGCGCCGCGCGATGATGCGCGCGAGAGTCGTCTTCCCGCACCCGGGCGGGCCCCACAGAAGCATCGAGCCGAGCTCGTCCCGTTCGATCTGCGTGCGCAGCGGCTTGCCGGGCCCCAGCAGGTCTTCCTGCCCGATGAATTCGTCGAGCGTCTGCGGACGCATCCTGTCCGCGAGCGGTCGCCCCGCTTGCGGCGCTTCCTCCGGCTCGATCGCGCGAAAAAGTCCCATCGTCCGCTATTCCTCGCCCCTCACTGCTGAATTCCGTTGCCTCGCCGCTTCATACAGCACCAGCGATGCCGCCACCCCGGCGTTGAGCGATTCAACCTCCGCCGCCATGGGGATCGAGATCAGCGCGTCGGCGGCGCGTTCGACTTCGGCCGGAACGCCGCTGCTTTCGTTGCCCACAAATATTGCCGCGGGCTCTCGGAGATCCGCTTCACTCCCGTGATCCGCCGACGCGGAAGTCGCCGCGTAGATTTTCACTCCGGCCATCTTCAATTGCGCGAGCAGCACCGGAATCGCAATGCCGCGCAACACCGGCAGACGCAGCGCCGAACCCGCCGACGCCCGCAACGCCTTCGGCGACCACGGGTCCGCCGTGCCTCGCGCCGCCACGGCGCCGGTCGCGCCGAATGCTTCCGCCGACCGCAGTATCGTGCCTACGTTTCCGGGATCTTGCACCGCCGCCAGCACGATTACGAGCGGAGAACTCTCGCGCATCGCGCACGGCCCGCGCAGGATGTCGTCAAATCCCCATGCGCGCTGCCGAAAAAGCGCCGCGACTCCCTGCGGAGTATCCGTGCCGGCCACGCCCTCGAAAAGCTTGTTCGTCGTGCGCAGCACTCGCGATCGCGGGATGCCCATTTCGCTCGCGCTCGCCGCGTCCAGGATCCGTCCGGCTTCGCGCTCCCCGGCCTCGCTCACCAGCAGCGCTTCCGCTTCCAGCCCCGAGCGCAACGCCTCTTCCACCATCTTCGGGCCCTCGACTCCGATCGGCTCGCCGTCGCGCGGGCCGGTTCCGCGCAGCGCGGCGCGAAACTGCTTCAGCCACTTGTTGTCGCGACTCGTGATCACGTCCGCCATTTTCGCGCCCGCTCCTAGGCTAATCTAGTTACAACAGCGCTGGCAAACGCGCCTTCCAGCCTTTTGTGGAGTGCGGCGGCTTGCCGCCGCTGTTTGCCGTCCGGGCTTGCCCGGACGTGCTGCAACCGTCAGACTAAGCCGCGATTAAGTGTCCGCCCTTGTAACTGTTCGATAGCACCGCGCGTAACATATTGCAGTCGTGAGTCTTGCATCCTCTGCGGCGGCTATGCTACTTTGCATTCGGGTCACGGCGTTGCGCGCCGATACGAACATTGTCCTCCGAAATCCTCAAGATCTCTCCGGAAGAGCCCGAGTCGCACGTCATTGAATACGCCGCCAGTTTCATTCGGCGCGGCCGCGTCATCGCCATTCCGACCGACACCTTCTACAGCCTATCCGCCGATCCGTTCAATCTTTACGCAGTCGAGCGGGTGTTTCTGCTGAAGGGCCGCCCCGAAACGCGCGCGCTTCCGATCCTGGTCAATTCCATCGAACAAGCTGTCACGCTCGTACGCGACGTGCCCGACGCTTTTCTGACCCTGGCGCACAAATTCTGGCCCGGCGCGCTGACCCTGGTCGTCGAGGCCACACATCGGCTCCCGCTCAAAGTCACCGGCAACACCGGCCGCGTGGCTCTGCGCTGGCCCGATTCGCGAATCGCCACCGCACTCATTCAATCTGCTGATGGGCCCGTCACGGGCACGAGCGCGAATCTTTCAAGCCATCCTTCGTGCACCAATCCGAGCCAGATCGTCGAGCAGCTCGGCGACCGCGTGCCGCTGATCCTAGACGCGGGTGACACCGGCGGCACTCTCGCCTCGACCATCGTGCGCATCGACGGCGACAGTTGGTCGATCGCACGCGAAGGCGCGATTCCCAATTCCGCAATCGAGAAAGTCTTCAGCTAGTGGTTTACGCAGCCGGCGCCGCCGGAACCGCTTCGATTCGTTCTCGGTCGGCCTAGCCAGCGTATACGAATGCGCGAAATAAAGGTATACGACGACTCCCGTCAGCCACGCGAGTGGAACGCCCTCGTCACGCCGTCCCAATGCGCCGTATTCTTTCGTCGCTGGGGATCGGAAGCTCCGCTTTCATCGGAAGGCGCTCCTTTCGCGCGGTTTCGCGACAGCACCTTTCTTCTGTTCGATAGCATCGAGGACGCCCGCCAGTTTTGCGAAGCCAAGGTGCAACAACATCCGGACTTATGCTGCGAGATCTTCGATCGTTTCGGAAAGGCGCGGCCGCCTTTGATGGTTGTCGTGCATCCCCGGAATGCTCCCAGGGACGAACTTAGCTTGTCGTCAGTCCGGAAGCGGAACGTGGCTGCCGTGCTCCTGGTGCTGACCGGGATTGTCTTGGTCTGGTGGGATCAGCGCGCCGGCTGGTGGATGGTCGCGCCTACCTTTAACTTTCCGCCGCTGCGTCCCAGCCGCTACTTCAAATCCGCCGAGTCCAGGAAGTCATAGCCCCCATCCGGCTGAATTGCGATTCCTGTCACTCGGTCGCGATGCACGCAGACGTTGTCCACGTACCACAAGTCGATATACGGTTCGTCTTCCGCAACGATCTTCTGTATCTGTGACAGGATCGCCTTCCGTTTCTCCGTGTCCATTTCCACGCGCTGCTGGTCGATCAGTGCGTCGAGCGCGGGATTGCGATAGTGCCCGCGGTTCGCGCCGTCGGGCGGCATCCGTTTCGAACTGAACACGTAGCGAAAAATATCCGGGTCGCTGTTGGCGCCAATCCAGCGCAACGTGTAAAGCTGGAAACTCCCTCGTCCGATATCCGATTGAAACGTCGCGTTTTCGAGCGGCCTCAGTTGCAGCGCCACTCCGACCTTGCTCCATTGATCTACAAGCGCCTGGCCAAGCAGTCGCGTCGACTCCTCGGTCGAAGTCTTCAGCGTGAGATGGATGCGCACTCCGTCCGCGCCGCGCGCGTAGCCCGCCGCATCCAGCAGTTTTTCCGCCTGCGCCGGGTCGTAGTCGTAACGCCGCACGCTCGGCTCGTATGCCCAATGGTTCGGCGGCAGCAGGCTCGATGCCGGCCGCGCCTGCCCTCGCAGGAGATACCGAATCAGCGTCGCGCGGTCCGTGGCATAGGCCAGCGCCTGCCGCACTTCGCGGTGCGCCAGAATGGGATCGTCGAAATTTAGCGCGATGTAGGCAAACTGCGTGCCCGGCTGCTCCTCCGCAATGAGCTCCGGCGTCTTCGTCAGCGCCAGCACCATGTCCGGCGTCAGCGAATTCACGCCGCCGATGTCCGCGCTGCCCTTGCGCAGTTCCAAAGCGCGGACGATTGCCTCCGGCACGATCCGGAATCGCACGCGCTCGATTTTCGGCGCGCCGCCGAAGTAATCCGGATTCCGCTCGAGCACAATCTCTTCGTCCTGGGCCACGCTGACCACGCGAAACGGCCCCGTGCCGACCGGGCTGCGGGCTTCTTCCTTACCGGATCCGGCCGGCACAATTCCAATCCCCGGCCGCGTCAAGTTCCACAGAAATGATGAAAATGGCTCACGCAGGCGAAAAACCACCGTGTATTCGTCCGGCGCCTCGACGGATTCGACCATTGGGAAAGTTCCGCGCTTGGGCGACGCCACCGCACCGGAAAGGACGGAATCTAAAGTGAACTTCACGTCGGCCGACGTGAGCGCCCGCCCGTCGTGGAATCTTACGCCGCGCCGCAGATGAAATACGTACGTCAGCGGGTCGGGCGTTTCCCATGACGTCGCGAGGTCCGGCACGACGTTCATCTGCGCGTCTCGCGCCACCAGGCTGTCAAAGATCAGTGCGTGGAGATGCTCGGATTGCGCGTCCGTGCCGATCCGCGGATCGAGGCTGATGGGCATGGACTCGATCAGGAAATTAACCGTGCCCGCATCCTTCGCGTCCCGCGTCTTCCCGCATCCGGAAAGAAACGCCACGACCAACACCGCGCACGCAAACGCCATCCTTCGCCAGCGCTCGGACGGCTCTAGCGTCCGCCTAAAAGCCCCAGATTCCTTGCGGGTCGTGGTCTTACAGCGCGCGGGAAAAGACGCAGTGAGCGATCCCTTCATTTGTCGAAGCACAATGTTCCGAGCGCCGTAGGCGCGGCAGAAGTTAGCCCAATCCGTAAGGATTGGGAAATCTCTTCCCGCGGTCTGTTCAGCCGCTGAAATTCCGATTTTGAATCTCCCATGCACACTTCTTGGCGCCGCGACGATCAACGATTCCCCCGGGGCTGGCTTTTTCCGGCCTGCGCGATCTTGCCGAGAACCACCGGATGCTTGGCGCCGGTCGCGGACGGTAGATTGCCGGGCCGGCCGTGGTAGGTTTCGAAAGCCAGCAGAGCAAATCCGAACGCTTCCTTGGCTTCCGGCGGCACACCGAACCGGCTCGCCGGTACCACCTCGATGCCAGGCAGCGAAGCCGCGAGCTGAGCCATCATCAACGGGTTTTGCGCGCCTCCTCCGGCGACGATCAGCTCCTCCACATGCGCGCGCGGCAGGATGAATCTGCGGAACGCGTCGGCGATGGACATGGACGTAAAGATCGTGGCCGTGCGCACCAGGTCCGCGGGGCCGGCGTGATGCCGCTTGCCCCACGCCACAAGGCCCTGCGCGAACGCCAGCCCGAACTGTTCGCGCCCCGTAGACTTGGGCGGTTTTTCCCGCAGGTACGGCTCGCGCATCAATCGCACCAGCAACTCGGAAATCGTCCGCCCGCTCAACGCGATGCGTGCGTCCCGGTCAAACTCGGCGCGGCCGTGCGTGGTCCACTCGACCAGCGCATCTACGATCATGTTTCCCGGCCCGGTATCGAACGCGAACACGTCGCTCGGCTGCGCGTGAGCGGGAATCACAGTGACGTTGGCAATCCCGCCGATATTCAGCGCCACGCGGCCGCGCAGCGAGTCTCCGTAAAGCAGATAGTCGGCAAATGGAATCAGCGGCGCTCCCTGCCCGCCGGCCGCCATGTCCGCCGGACGAAAATCTCCGACCGTCGGAAGCCCCGTTCGCTGGGCTATGAGGCTGATATCCCCGAGCTGCAGGGTGGACGCCCGCCGCACTTTTCCCTGAAAATGTGCCGCCGCGCCCATGTGAAAAACCGTCTGCCCGTGCGAGCCGATCAGCGACACTTCCCTCAGCGGCACGCGCCATTTCTTGCACGCCGCGATGGCCGCGCGCCCGAGCTCCTCGCCGAGCAGAAAATTCAGCTCGCTGATTTCCGCCGTGGTGGTTGCCGCTCCGTTGGCGAGCCGTAGGATTCGCTCGCGCAGATAGGGAGGGAAGGGAACATGAAAATGGCCTTCAAGTTGAGCCGAAAGGCCGGGCGGCGCGCCGGAAATGCGCACGAGTGCGGTGTCAATTCCATCCGCCGACGTCCCGGACATCATCCCGAGGACTCTCATCGCGCGGTCCGTCATATCGCACGCCTCACTGCAACTGTTTCTGCAGCGCCGCGAGAAGATTCAGCGCCTCGATCGGCGTCAGCTGATTCAAGTCCGCATTGCGCAACGCTTCGAGAACAGGTTCATCAATCGCGGTAAAGCTGGCCTGCTGCGGTTCGGGTGGGGCCGCGCCCGGCGCTCCGCCTGGAGCCCCTCCGGGAGAAAGCTCCCGCGTCAATTTTTCTTCGCTCCGTTCGTGCCGCCGCAATATTTCCCGGGCGCGCACGATCACGTCGTTCGGCAGCCCGGCCAGTCGCGCGACCTCAATGCCGTAGCTTTTGTCGGCGTTCCCCGGCTCCACTCGCCTCAGAAACACGATCTCGCTTCCGGCCTCCTCCACCGATACGTGGACGTTTTTCACTCCGGGCAGCAATTGTTCGAGGTCCGTCAGCTCGTGGTAATGCGTCGCAAAAAGCGTCCTCGGCCGCGCGCCCGCGTGCAGCGATTCGACCACCGCCCACGCGATCGAAAGCCCGTCGAACGTCGCCGTGCCGCGTCCCACCTCGTCGAGCA
This sequence comes from uncultured Acidobacteriota bacterium, assembly GCA_963752925.1. GTDB lineage: Bacteria > Acidobacteriota > Terriglobia > Acidiferrales > UBA7541 > Palsa-295. The sequence goes on from CAVVZY010000011.1 coordinate 491,307, forward strand.
GCACCAGGCTCGCCGGAGTGGCCGTATTCAGTATCGCCGCCACTTCGCTCATCTCCACCAGGAACGTGGAACGCCCGCGCGCCAAATTGTCCGAAGCACCGATACGCGTGAAAACGCGGTCGAGCAGCGGCAGCTTCGCCTGCACCGCGGGCACGAACGATCCCATCTGCGCCAGGATCGAAATCAGCGCCGTTTGCCGCAGGTAAGTGGACTTTCCGCCCATATTCGGCCCGGTGATAAGCAGCAGGAACGGCGATTCCTCGCCGAGATACAGATCGTTCGGCACGAATCGCTCCCCGCGCTCCTCAAGCAATTTTTCGATCACCGGATGCCGTCCTCCGGCCACCATCAGCGCGCCGCGCGCGCCCTTCCGCGCGACCTGCTCCTCCGTGAACTCCGGGCGCGAATAGTGGCGCGCCGCCGCGATGCGCGCGAAATTCACCAGCACGTCGAGCTGCGCGATTGCGGCGGCGGAGCGCCGCAGGCGGCCTGCCGCACGCGCGATGGATTCGCGGATTTCGCCGTAAAGTCGGCGTTCGATTTCGAGCACGCGCTCCTCGGCGGAGAGCACCTTGCGTTCATACCCGGCAAGCTCGCTTGAGGTGAACCTCTCGGCGTTGACCAGAGTCTGCTTGCGTTCGTAGTCGGCTGGTACCAGCGGAAGATTCGGCTTCGACACCTCAATGTAATAGCCGAACACCTGGTTGTAGCGGATCTTGAGCGACGCGATGCCCGTTCGCCTTCGCTCGCGCTCTTCCATCGCCGCGATTGTCTGGCGGCCCAGCTTCAGGATGTCGCGCAGCTCGTCGAGCTCGGCGTGGAATCCGCGGCGAATCACGCCCGGATCGTTCGGCATGGCCGGAGGGTCGTCGGCAATCCCGCGCGCGATGATGTCGCGGACGTCCGCGAGCTCATCCATTTCCTCGCGCAGCGCGCGCAGCCTGCCTTGGCTGGTCGTCCGGCTTGTTGCAGCCGTCTCAGCCGTGTCTCTTACTTGCTCTGATGCGTCCTCTCCCTGAAGTAATCCCCGAACGCTCGGGATTTTGTCGAGCGATGCCAGTAGCGCGATCAAGTCTCGCGGCGTCGCTACACCGAGCGTGATGCGGCTCATCAATCGCTCCAGATCGAGGATTCCTTCAAGCTCCTTGTGAAGCTCCTCGCGCACGATCGTGCCCGATTTCAGTTTGGCCACGGCATCGAGCCGCTCTTCGATCTCACCGAGTGAAATCTCCGGCCGCAAGATCCACGATCGCAGCAGGCGCGCGCCCATGCCGGTCGCCGTCTCGTCAATCGCGCCGACCAGAGTTGCGGACGCGTCGTCTCCCGGCGCCGGCTCGACCAGCTCCAGATTTCGCGCCGTGATCTGGTCGAGGATCATGGCGTTCTGCTGTTCGTAGAATGCGATGCGGTTCAGGTGTTCCAGGCCCGTGCCCGCGGGACGCAGGCTGGGAATCTTTGCGGCGTCCTCCGGCTTCCGGGCTACGATGGCGGATGTCTCGCGGAGATAGTGAACGATCGCTCCCGCCGCCGCCGTCGCCTGCGGATGCCCGGTCAGCCCGAATCCCTCGAGTGCTACCACGCGAAAGTGCGATTCGAGCTGCCGCGTCGCGTAGTTGCTCTCAAAAACCCAGTCATCGAGACGCGTTTCGACGGTCTTGCCCTGGGACTCGAAAAGCGTGGGATTCGAGCGTCGCTCGTCCGGAAAAAGCGTGGTCGGTCGCGCCAGCAATATTTCCCGGGGACGCAGGATCTCGAGCTCGTCGCGCAGCCGCGCTTCGGCTTTCTCGCCCCCAAACTCCGTCGCCCGGAATTCGCCGGTCGAGAGGTCCACATACGCGAGCCCGATCCGCGATTCCGTCTGGCGGCTCGCCGCCCGCGCGCTTCCAACTGCAGCGGCGCTCGCTGCCGCGCTGCGCGCCACCGCCGCGAGGAAATTGTTTTCCTTGGGGTCCACCAGCGACGTGCCCATCGCCGTCCCCGGCGTCAAAACTCGAATCACCTCACGCCGCACCAGTTTTTTCCCCGGACCGGGTTCCTCCATCTGTTCGCAGATGGCCACTTTGTGTCCCGCGCGAATCAGCCGCGCGATGTAGTTCTCAGCGGCATGGTAGGGAACGCCGCACATGGGGACCGGCTCGCCCTTTTCCTTGTTTCGCGCCGTGAGCGTGATCTGCAGGATGCGCGAAGCAAGCACCGCATCGTCGTAAAACAGCTCGTAGAAATCACCCAGGCCGAAATAGCAGCAGCGCCGTCGGATGCTGCTTCTTCACGGCGTGATACTGCTGCATCAACGGTGTGGTGGGTTCCGTCATAAACGCGCGCGATCTCCCGGCAGTGAAGCGATTATGCTGGCTCGCCCACGGCTTAGCAAGATTCTTCCTCTTCCGGCGGTGTCCTGATCTGGATTTCTGTCGATCACTGTTCTTTAGGGGGCGGAGCTTCAGAGTCTGTGTGACAACTCTGTGGACGGCTCGACGGCGATCATCAGCCGCGGAGCGGCGATTGTAATTAGCCCGGCACGAAGCGCAGCGTAGTACCGGGACGAGAGCGAAAAGAGCCTGTAGTCCCGGAGGGACGATTGAAGGACTTTCAGAGTCTGTGTGGGAACTCGAAAACCTTTGTGGGTCGTGGCTTTGCAGCTTGCGGAAAAAAGAAGCACTTTAGGGGGTCGGAGCTTCAGCTCGAACAGAAAAGTGGCTTGTCCTCGATGTGCTTCAGCGCCTGAGGACGCTCTGTATTGCTTTCTTGCGTAATCTGTTTAGCCCCTGAGGAAAGTTTCTGGGCGGGTTCCTTCAATTTACGATGCTGTCCGTCTTCGGATATCCGTATCATCCGGCTCTGCTCGCTCGCGCCCACGTTATACTCAGCCATGCCCGCGCGCCGCCCGACCGTCCGCGAAACCGAAATCAAGCTCCGCGTCACCGATCTTGCCGCATTGATCCACAAGCTCGGGCGCCTTCGGGCCCGCTGCCACGGCCGTGTGCTCGAACGCAACGTGCTCTACGACACACCCGATTCCGATTTTCGCAGCCGGGGTCGCCTTCTGCGAGTTCGCCTCGAGACTCCGGCTCCCTCGACGCTCACTCCGGGCGGACTTCCGCGGGTGGTGATCACCTCGAAAAGTCCGGCCCCGGATTCCGGCCGATCGCGCTACAAAGAAAAGCTCGAAAGGGAACTGGTCGTGCGATCCCCGCGGGGCTGGCCGGCCAAACTCCGCTCACTGGGATTCCGCCCGGGGTTCCTCTACGAGAAATTCCGCACCACTTTCCGCCTGCCCGGCCTGCATCTGGACCTGGACGAAACGCCCGTGGGCGTTTTTCTCGAGATCGAGGGCCGGCCCGAAGCCATCGATCGCGTTGCTCGCGCCATCGGATTTTCGCCGCGCGACTACATTCTCGCCACGTATTGGGACCTCTACGCCGCCGAATGCCGCCGCCGCGGCAGAATTCCGCGAAATATGCTCTTCTCGCGTTAAAAATCCGCAAATCAGTCACTCTTTGCTTGACAAACTTTCCGTCTGCCTTTACTAGTCGAACGGGGATAAACGCGTCGTCATGGAATTGCGTTCGCCCAATTCGGAGCCTGACGGTAGTCGCCGCGTCCGCTGTGGCGGACACCACGCGCCTGCTTTCGCGCTCGTTTTCGATCGCTGTTCCCGGGTTGTACCTGGAGCGCTCCGCTCGCGCGCCGATTGGGTGTATGGGAACAGGGAGGCCAGGCCCGGCCTGAGCTGAGCCGACGGCTGTTTTCCGTCCGCCCGTGGCCGGGTTGCGTTGCCGGTCCCGGGCTTTTTTTTTGGCAATTCGAATAGCAGGGCTCCCAAGGCCACGGTAAGTGGCGCTTGGGAGATCAGTCGCCACCCTGGGGAACAACGTGACGAAGGGTTGGCGATAGCTTCTCGCGCGTTTGGAAACACTAAGAAGGAGCATCACATGGTTCACGCAACCGAAATCCTCGGCGCCGAAACCTACGATTCCTTCGGCAATTTTGTCGGCCGCGTCAAGGAGATGTTCATCGTTCCCGACGAGCAGCCGAACCGCATCTCGCGCTTCCTGATCGGCCGCGGGCAATACCGCCCGCTGGTGGTGCGCTACGACCAGATCGCCTCCGTGGCCCCCGGCCGCCTGAAGCTCTCGACCGACGAATCCGCTCTCGAGCTCTATCACCCCAACGAAGCCTGGCTCGCCGTGCAGAAGGACCTGCTCGACCAGCAGATCATTGACACCAACGGCCGCAAGGTCGTCCGCGTCAACGACGTCGAACTTGCCGACCATCGCGTGAACGCAAACACCGAGCTCCGGATCACCCAGGTGGACGTCGGCCTTCCCGGAGCCGTTCGCCGCCTGCTCCAAGGGATCGTTCCCCCGATGGGCATCCGCCGCATTCAGCAGAAGCTGCCGCGGCGGACCATCCTCTGGGAATTCGTCAACCTGATCGAGCCCGACCCTCTGCGGCGCGTGAAGCTCCGGATGTCCAGCGACAAGCTCGCGGAACTCCATCCCGCCGATCTCGCCGACATCATGGAGGAAATCTCGCCCGCCGAGCGCCAGTCCATCATCAACTCGCTCGATGAGGAGACCGCCGCGGAAACGATCGCGGAACTCGACAAGCGTCTCCAGACGCAGGTGGTCGAAAAGCTCGATCCCGAAAGGGCCGCCGACATCATCGAGGAAATGAATCCGGACGAAGCCGCCGACCTGATCCAGAGCCTCGAGCCCGCGAAGTCGAAGGAAGTTCTCGAGGAAATGGAGCACCGCGAAGCGCACGAAGTGAAGGAGCTGATGCGCTTCGACGAAAACACCGCCGGCGGAATGATGAACACCGAAATCGTGGTCGTCGGCGAGGACGCCACGCGCGGCGAGGTCGTGGACTACATCCGCTTCCACGATGTCTCGCTCGAACAGCTCGACAACGTGGTCCTCATCAACCGCGACGCCTCGCTCGCCGGCACCGTGCCGGTCGCGCGCCTGATTCTGGCCGATGGCGAGCAGCGCATGGCCGAGCTGGCGTTTGAACCTCTCGTATCGGTCAAGACCGATGCCAGCGACAAGGAAGTGTTCGAGATGTTCGACAAATACAATTTGCGCAGCCTCGCCGTGGTCAACGACCTGAATGTGCCCGTTGGGCGCGATCACCGTGGACGACATCGTCAGCCGCATGCGCGCCAAGCTGTAAACGCTACACCCTAAACGCTACACGCTAAGTTTTTCGCATCACCATGAACACCTGGATCACATTGACGGACACCTTCTCGCGGCTGGCCGGCCGCGCAAAGGACTTCAACCACCGGACGCGGACGGTGCGCCGGCGCCTCGCCCTGTTTCTGGCCGTCGTCGGTCCGGGCATCATCACGTCCAACGTGGACAACGACGCCGGCGGCATCAGCGTCTATTCGGCGGCGGGCGCGCAATTCGGCTACACGCTGCTTTGGTCCCTGATCCCCATGACCATCGCGCTGTACGTCAGCGGAGAGATGTGCGCGCGCATGGGCGTCATCACCGGAAAAGGCCTGGCCGACCTGATTCGCGAGGAGTTCGGATTCCGCTCCACGTTTTTCGTCATGGTCGCGGCCTTTTTCGTGAATCTCTTCAATACGGTCGCGGAGTTTTCGGGCGTGGCCGCCGCGTCTCAAATCTTGCACGTCAGCAAGTATGTTTCCGTGCCGCTGGCCGCGATCATCGTCTGGCTGCTCGTTGTCTATGGCACGTACCGGATCGTGGAGAAGATTTTCCTGGTCGCGTGCATGTTCTATCTCACCTACATCGTGTCGGCGTTTCTCGCCAAGCCGGATTGGCTCTTCGCGGCCAAGGAAACCGTGCTTCCATCGGTCCATATGAACTCGCCTTACCTTCTGATGATGATCGGGCTGGTGGGAACCACGATCGCGCCGTGGCAATTCTTCTATATGCAGGCGGGCTTCGTCGAAAAGCGCATCGGGCCGCGCCAGTACAAGCACGCCCGGCTGGACGTTCTGGTCGGCAGCGTGTCCTGCATGGTGATCGTGTTTTTCATCATCGTCGCTTGCGCGGCCACTCTGAACCTGCACGGGTTGACGAATATTTCCAGCGCCGCGGAGGCTGCGGAGGCTCTGGTTCCTCTGGCGGGCAAATGGGCGGGCCTGCTCTTCGCTTTCGGCCTGCTGAACGCGTCGCTCTTCGCCGCGTCGATTCTGCCGCTCTCGACCGCGCACGTGATCTGCGAAGGACTCGGCTTCGAAGCCGGGCTTGACCGCAAATTCAAGGAAGCCCCGACGTTTTATTCGCTCTACACTTTTCAGATCGTGGTGAGCGCGGCGATCATCCTGATTCCCCGGGCGCCGCTGTGGAAGATTCTGATTTACTCGCAGGTGGGCAACGGCATATGGCTTCCCGTCGTGCTGATTTTCATTTTGATGCTGATCAACCGCCGCGACCTGATGGGCGACCACACCAACTCGCTCGGCTTCAACATCATCGCCTGGGGCTCGAGCATAGTCATGATCGCCCTGACGCTGGTGCTCGTCTACACCTCGATCTTCATTCCCGGCTCCGCCGGCTCGCCGTAGTCCTGACGTTGACCTTGTAGCGGCCGCCTGAAGGCGGGCATCTTCGCTTTGCCGTTGCCTTCGTAGGGGCGCTGCTCGCTGCGCCCGCTGTTGCCGTTGTAGCGGCCGTCTTTCAGACGGGCGCCTTGTCCGAGGTCCAAATGTAGCGCCGCGGCCTTCAGCGCGGCAGGCGTTGCCGTCTTAGCGTCCGCAAGAAACGCCAATCGGGAGATTGGCGATCCCAGGGGGCTAATCTCCCAGGCTCGACTCGCCGTCGACACTGGGAGCCCTGTCTTGAAAAAGTGTGACACTTCGCCGGTACCACTTTTCTTTGTTTTCAATGAGTTAGGCGAGAAATGACTCGGCATGGTGTGACGGTTAATCGCGGAGGTTTCACCGTGGTCGTTGACATTGATTTCGTAGCGGCCGCCTTCTTGCCCTGAATCCTCGCCGGTGGCGAGGTTGAAGGGTAGGCGGGTGCCTTTGCTTTTCGCGCCTTCACGCTGTCATCCCGACAGAGGCCTGTCTTTGGCCGACGAGGGACCTGCTTCTCGCTTTCCGATTTCTTGCACTGAGGTGCCGCCTGCGGCGGGAACGAACGTGTCGATTTTCGGCCTTCGATTGCCCCCGATCCATGTCGATTAGAACGGGTCCCCATTCCGCATTTTCAAACAGTTAGACGCGTTTCTAATCGCCTAGTGTCGATTAGAAATCGAGGCAGGGTGGCACGAATTCAGCGAGGCAGGGACGGAGCCACCCGTGGGCTTGTCGGCGTTGGTTTTGTAGCGGCCGCCTTCTTGCCCTGAATCCTCGCCGGTGGCGAGGTTGAAGGGTAGGCGGGCGCCTTTTCTTGTGCGCTCACGATGTCATCCCGACAACGCCTGCCTTTGGCGGACGAGGGACCGGCTGTTCGCCCGTCGCCACGTGCATATTCACTTTTCAAAGAGCATCCAACCCTCGTCACGAGGGCGGCAACACAGACACGTCTTGCAGCGGGACAAAATTCTGCCCCGACTCAGTAATTCTTTTTGCAATGGCTGTTTAATAAAGAAACTTATGTAAGGAAAGCCGAGGGAGGCGAGGGTGAAATGCGCGGGAGACGATAACCAGCACAGAAGAATGGCAGTTAGGTTTGCCCGCGAGGCCCTGTGGAGTTCGGGTTTCAGGCCAAGCGGTCCAATGCTGTACCATTCCGCTATATTCCGATTATCTAACCTAGAAGGAATGTTCGTGGATATAGAACTTACGGTAAAGAACTTTCGGTGCTTTCCAGACGAAAAGCGCGCGTAAAACCATCACCGATGGATTCAGTCCGTTGCGGCGTTAACAACTCGGGTAAATCCTCCCTCCTCAGATTCTTCTACGAATTGAGACCACTGTTCTCGCGCTTGTCCTTTGGCAGCGTAGAATGACAAATCCGTCAAGAAGGTGGATGAGATCCTGAACAATTCTCCGCGGTTTCGAAGTTGAACGAAATATTCCACAACAAGAATGAGCGCGACATAGAGATTCGAGTCGTCGTGCACCCGGACTCACCCGACGCCGCAATTGCTGGACACGTTCCGACCGAGATTCAATTGTTCCTTTCTCGGAGTAGCAGGACTTGGACCGCACACATTCCAGGATGCTATCCGGACGAACATGCTACTCAACTGGCGTAGGGCGGCCATCGATTGCGCGCCCCTGAACGACAGTAGCTGATCTTCGACTCCTTAGAGGGCTTTTGCAGATCTTGTCTGCGGCGCTCTACGTAGGCCCGGTCCGAATGCCATCAACGTCGAAGGGTAAGAACGACTACTACCATAGGGGGCAGGCGTATATCACGAATGGCGTGACCCATAAGTCCGAATACATCGGGAGGCTAGTGCGGCTCAAATGACGATCCTCATGAATTTCCCGTCGTTTCAACGTCTCGAGTCTATCCACGTTCGCCGTCATAAGTCAAAAAGCGTTTATGACGGAAGCTCAAATTGACCGAACTTGGCGGGGCTCGAAGCATTCCTCATAGTTCGCTCTTAAGAGCACTTGTAGGCCGCCTTGATCCTGAAGATGAGTCAGAGCAGAATCGTGCATCGCCTCTTGAAGGTGGTACCAGTGTCTTGGCGAACCGGAGTTGATTGCCGCAACGGGTTCTTGTTAGACTCACAATATGCTTGGCGCGTTAGCGTCTATCGAAGTTGGTCTGTGCGAAGGATAATGAGAGGGCGAACCTGAGGTCCGGAAACTTCGAGTCAACGCGTCAACTTTTCATGAAACCCTATACGAATTGGAGTCGCGGGTTATCGAGACCGGGGGATTCAGATCGAAATCGTTAAGGGGTGACTGACGCAACGAAGGTTCAGCAGATTCCTTCGACATTACGGAAGGACCACCGGGTCGTGATTCTTCCGCTCGGCGGAAGCACATTGATAAACGCCAATTCAGACGCCGCAAATGTTACAGTTCTCCCGCACCTCGCAACGCTTGCTGGAGTCATCGACAGTGAGAAGACTTGATGAGGCTCTGCGCTACGAAAATTCAAGACTAGCGATTCCGGGAGCGCGCCTTGTAGATGCGTGTCCAGCGCAATGTTCTGATAGGTCGTGACACGGAGACATCGGCCGAGCATGGTGTCAAGAAAGTCATGGCGATTCATATCGTGATCGAGCAAGTCGATGATCTACGGTAGTTTCGCGTAGACTTGGCCCATGCCCGAGAATTGGAGAATCCTCTGTCAGATGGGCTCTGGCATTTGCGAAACACCGTCCTGGCACGACGTCCTGCTGCACCTAGCATAGTGACAAGCCGATGCCGGCCGGCATCGTATTCTCCACAAGAGTCCACATGCATCGCTTGACATTTTCATCCGTTTCAATGTAGCGTAAGTCGGGCCCGCACGGCCACGCCCGAAAGTCGAATATGTGTACCGCCCTCTTGACGAGGGCTGGATGCTCTTTGAAAAGTGAAGATCAGGGCTCCCAGTGTCGACGGCGAGTCGAGTCTGGGAGATCAGTCGCGACGGGAGAGAAGCCCGCCACGGCGAAAGCAGATCCCTCGTCCGCCAAAGGCAGGCGTCTGTCGGGATGACAACGTAAGGGCGTGAGAAAATGCGCCCGTCTGAAAGACGGCCGCTACAAAGTGACGTCAAAGGCGGGCGCACTCCGCCGCGGCGGACGCCCCTACGACCGAGAGCGGAGGGCTTCCGCCGACCAAATTTCCGGCCTATGAATTTCTAATCGAGAAATATGAGAATTAGAATCCCGTCAAAACCCTTATAAACACGCCATGGCGACCCGTTCTAATCGAGAAAATTCGCGAGGTGGCGATTTCTGGGTTTTGTCACAGACAATCCGGTCTGTGCCACAAGATACGGGTACAGACCGGGGACATTCCTGACAGATTAGACCGGGGAGATTCCTGACACTGCGAGTGAGCAGAGCGTGTAGAAGCAGAGAGATGCCCTGGAAAGCGAGCAGTGTGGTGGACGAGAGGATGCGGTTCGTTTTGGAGTATGAGCGTGGTCTGCATACGATGACGGACTTATGTGCAATCTACGACATCGCGCGGGAGACCGGCTACTATTGGCTGCGGCGATACGAGCAGGGAGGGCTGGAAGCGCTGCGAGACCGAGGTCGGGCGCCCCAGCGTCACCCGAACCAGACGCCGGAGCGGGTTGAGGAAGCGGTGTTGGAGTTGCGGCGTGCGCACATGAGCTGGGGGCCGCGGAAACTGAAACGGGTGTTGGAGCGGGAAGCTCCCAACAGAGCGTGGCCGGCGGCGAGCACGATCGGCGCGATGGTGGCGCGGGAGGGGCTGGTGGTGCCGCGCAAGAAGCGGCGACGGACGCCGCCTTACACCGAACCGTTTGCCTCGGCCGACGCGCCCAACCGGGTGTGGTGCGCCGATTTCAAAGGCTGGTTTGAAACGCAAGACGGCGAAGCGGGTGGATCCGTTGACGATCAGCGACGCGTGCAGCCGTTACCTGTTGCGTTGCCAGCAGGTGGAAAAGACCAACACGGAGCAGGTGCGAGCGATCTTCGAGGCGGCGTTTCGCGAGTGCGGTCTGCCCCAAGCGATTCGCACCGATAACGGTGCGCCGTTTGCATCGCGGGCGATCGCTGGATTGTCACGGCTGGCGGTGTGGTGGATGAAGCTGGGGATCGTGCCGGAGCGGATCGCCGCCGGGCATCCGGAACAGAACGGGCGGCACGAGCGGATGCAACGCACGCTGAAACGGAAACGGCTTCGCCGCCGCGGCGGACCCACGGGCACAGCAGCGGGCCTACGACCGCAATCGCCGCGAATACAACGAGGAGCGGCCCGCCTGAAGCGCTGGGGCATGCAAACACCGGGTTCGGAGACCGGCGGTCAGGACGATCCTATCCGGCGCGCGTGCCCGAGCCGGAGTATGGCAGCGCTTTCCAGGTGCGGCGCGTGGCGGAGCGGGGCCAGTTTCGCTGGAAGGGCGGGCACGTGTTTTTAAGCGAGGCGCTGACGGAGGAGCCGTCGTGTTGCCGATGGACGATCGTTCTAACCGTGTACTATACGAGATTCCGAATGCGCGCTTCGAAAGCCACACACGGGTGATCGTGCCCCATTCAAAGGAAAGAATATTTCCGGGGCTGGGGCAGGGTAGGGGAAGCTTCCCCTTCCCTTGCATCCCTTCCCCTCGATGCACCCGAGGAAAAAGTGTCAGGCATGTCCCCGGTCAGAAGTGTCAGGAATCTTCCCGGCTGGACAAATGCAGCTGCCGTTGCGGATGGCAGGTCGGTATGCTACTTTCGCTCGCGGACACGCCTTGAGCGGTTTCCCGTGAAAAACAACGATCTTTTGAAACCCGCCAGCCGCGAAGAAGCGGAGCTTCTCGAAAAACTCGACCCCAAGCGGCTTCCGAATCACCTCGCCGTGATCATGGACGGCAACGGGCGCTGGGCCCAGCGGCGGCATCTGCCGCGCGTCGCCGGGCATCGCGCCGGAGTGAAGGCCGCGCGCGTAATAATCGAAACGTGCGCCCGCCTGCACCTTCCTTGCCTCACTCTGTACGCGTTCTCGCTGGAAAACTGGCGCCGGCCGCAGGCGGAAGTGGATTTCCTGATGCGCCTGCTGCGCGAATACCTGAAGCGCGAGCTGCCGACGATTCAGAAGAACAATATTCGCCTGCTGGTGATCGGGCGGTCCGCGGAGCTTCCCGAAGGCGTCCGCAAGGACATCGCCGACGCGATGCGCCAGACCGCGCGCAACACGGGCATGAAGCTGGTCGTCGCGCTGAATTACGGCGGGCGCGCCGAGCTGGCGGACGCGTTCAACGCCATGCTCGACCACGTGCGCGCCAACGGCCTTTCCGCCTTTCGCGCGGACGAGCAAACCATTTCCGATCATCTGTACACCGCCGGATTGCCCGATCCCGATCTGCTGATCCGCACCAGCGGCGAAATGCGCGTCAGCAATTTCCTGCTCTGGCAGATTGCCTACGCGGAGATTTACGTGACCGACGCGCTGTGGCCGGATTTTTCGCGCGCGCGGCTGCTGGAGGCGCTGGTGGATTTCCAGAAGCGCGAACGGCGCTACGGCGGGCTCGGCAATTTGAAACCCGAGCACGACGCGCGGTCGAGGAGAGGCTGAGCCCCGTATGCTCCTGCGAATTCTGACCGCTGCCGTGCTGATACCCGTCGTGGTGGCGGTGGTGTGGTGGGGACCGCCGATGCTGCTCGCGGCGGTGGCGGCGGGCGTCGCGCTGATCGCGCTGCACGAATTTTTCACGCTGGGCGAACGCATGGGCATGCACGCCTTTCGCAATTGGACGATGCTGTGCGCCGCCGGAATTTTCTACGCGCAGTATGCGGCGGGGATGGTCGAGACGCGGTCGCTCGGCGGAGGAGATTTGCTGATTCGCGACGCCGCGCGCGGCGCGGTCTCCGTGGAGCTCGTGTTTCTGATCTTCGTGTTTGGCGCCGCGGGAATTGGACTGGCGACGCGGCGCCCGCTGCACGACGTGCTGCCTTCGATCGGCGTCAGCTCGGCGGGAATGCTGTTCGTGGCGCTGCCGTTCAGCTATCTGGTCCGCGTGAACGAAATCGAACACGTCGGCCGCCAGCTGATTCTTTTCACGCTGTGCCTGATCTGGGCCGGCGACATGCTGGCCTATTTCGTGGGCCGCTCGCTGGGGCATCTGCCGATGGCTCCGGCGCTGAGCCCCAAGAAAACGTGGGAGGGCGCGATTGCCAATACGATCGCGTCGCTGCTGGTCGCCGTTTTGTTCGCGCGCTGGATGCAGGCGGAGACGATGAACTTTCTGGTGATCGCGGGCCTGGCGAACGTCGCGGGGCAGATGGGCGACCTGATCAAATCGGCGTACAAGCGCGGCGCGGTGGTGAAGGATTCAGGCACGCTGTTGCCGGGACACGGCGGGATGCTCGACCGCATAGACAGCCTGATCCTGGCGGCACCGGTCGTGTGGGTCGCTTGGCAATTTATCGCGGCGCGTTAGTCGGATCTGCCGCCGGCGAACAATCGCGCGATGGCCACGAGGACCACGGCTCCGATGGTCGCGGCCGCGAGGCTTCCCCAGAATCCCCAGGCGACGATTCCAAGTTTCGTGAAAATCCAGCCGCCGACGACCGCACCGATCAGGCCGAGTATCACATCAACGACGCAGCCGAAACCGCGGCCGCGCGTGAGGTGGCCGGCGATCCATCCCGCCAGCAATCCAATGATGATCCAGCCGATGAGTCCGCGAGAGGCGACACCGAAGTAATAGTCATGCATCTGGAGCAAAGCGACGAACGCGAAGGGAATCATGACGCCAGCCTTTCCGGCTAGGCTGTCATCCCTGGCAGAAAATGTAGCCCAGGCATTTATAGACCAGCTTCGCCGCGAGCAAGTCGGACGCCTGGCCGCCCGGGTGAGGCAAGAGGCCGACTACGTCCATCCCGACGATCTTCTTATGATCGGCGACCGCGCGCAAGAGCGACGTGACCTGATACCAGTCGAGGCCGCCCGGCTCGGGACTGCCCGTGGCCGGTATGACGGAAGGATCGAAGCCGCCGAGGTCAATGGTGAGATATACGTTGGGGCTGAGATCGCCGAGAACCTTCGCGATCCAGCTTTTGAGCGGCAGGCGCGCGATGTCCTTGGCCCAATAGACCTGGGTTTTCAACTGCGGGATGGCGCGCGCTTCTTCCGCGGAAATTGAACGGATGCCGACTTGAATCGCCGGGCAGACTTCGACGACGCGGCGCATCGTGCAGGCGGGACTCGCGGCATAGCCCTGATATTCGTGGCGCAATTCGGCGTGCGCGCCGATGTGCAGCACGCAAAGATTCTTGTGCTTGTGCGCGACGGCGGAAACCAGCGGCGGAGTGAGCGCGTGTTCGCCGCCGAGAGCAACGGGAAACTTGCTGTCGTCGAGCAGGCCGGTTTCGGCCGTGAAAAGTTCGGTGATGACCTCGCCGAGACCGCCATCCATCGTGTCAATGGGGGCCAGGGTGTGAATGCCGATCTCTTTGTACGGCTCGAGCTGAAGTTCTTCGTCGTAGAGCTCGAGATGGCGGCTGGCGGCCAGGATTGCGGCGGGGCCGTTGCGCGCGCCCTGCTGGTGCGAGGTGGTGCGCTCAAGCGGCACCGGAAAAATTACGGCGCGCGAGGATTCGTACCGGGAATATTCCTCCGGGATACCGCAGAAGTTGTCGGGCGGGACAGGGGTATATCGGCTCATCGTCGGTTCTTGCGTCCTTGGGAAGATTTCGTTTCGCCGTTCGCCGACGGCACCAGCTGTTTTTACGTTACCTGCGGGGAGAAGGAATGGCAAAAGAATAAGGGCGCAGCGGAGCGAATGCTACACGGTAGGGAATAGCAATGCAGCAGGGAAAGGTCGGGCCGAACGGCCTCAGGTCTGAAGACCTGAGCTACATGAAGGCAACGGCAAAGGCGCCAATCTGGAGATTGGCGATCCCAGGGGTTAGTCGTCTTCGCCGAGCAGGATGGCCGCGGCGAGGACGGTGGTCCACAGGCCGCGTTTGTCGCCGACGGCTGATTGGGTGATGTTCATGGTGCGGACGATTTTATTCGAGATGCGATAGACCTCTTTTTTTTCGTCCCAGGAGAGATCGGGATCGAACTCGACGTTGAGCGTGGTGGCGAGCATTTCGGCGGCGAGCTCCTCGGTATATTCGCCGGCAATTTCTTCGCTCTCGCCGAACGAGTGGTGCTCGGAGAGGTAGCCGTACATGGATTTATCCGCGGGCAGCGCCAGGCCCACGCCGGCGGCGATCAAGCGGTGGGGTTCGCGCGTCTGATTCTCGCTGATGACGGTGAAGGCGACCTGGCCGGGCTTGAGGTGCTTGAGACCTTCGCTGCGGGAAATCAGTTTGCAGGAAGGCGGGAAAATGGAGGAGACGCGAACGATGTTGCAAGCAGCAATGCCCGCGTTGCGCAATGCGAGCTCGAAGCTCGACAGGCGTTCGCGGTGCTTTCCGACTCCCTTGGTGAGGAAAATGTTCTTCGCGACGAACGCCATGAGTCTTGCCGGAGTGCGGTGCCTCCTGAAATCTGGACCGAAAAATTCTGCGCTCGAAAATTAGCAAGCGTGCGCAGCGATGTCAACTTATTTCACGTGTTTGGGAAATTACAGTTGTGTGAACGAGGACACCGGCGCGCTGGAGCGAGTTCACTCCTGATTGCAGATGACAATGCAGGGAGCCAGGGCGTCGGCGATCAATCTCAGCTCCCGGAGCTGCGGATGAGTGAAATCCGGGCCGGCGTCGGTCATGGCTTTGCCTTTTCGGGACACCTGAATGACGCCGATGACCTTGCCGCTCGACTGAATGGGCGAGCTCATGATCTTCTGGATGGGATCTCCGCGCTGTTCATCGGCGATGGGCACCGCTTCGAAGACGGATGCGTGGGGAACCACCGAAAAATGATTGATCAGCTCGGGCCGTCTTTTCACGCACCGTGCGCGCGGCCAGAGAATTCGTGCTCGAGAGCGGGATCTGGCCGACGGTGCGCAGGTTGTGCGGCGTGAGAAATCGCAGCGCGCGCCCATCCGCGGTGAGGCCGAGAATGGCGACTTCGTGCGTCTGCAATCCGAAATTCTTGCTGATCAATTCCTGGGCGCGAACGAGCTGGATCGGCTCGCCGTCGCCGCCCTTTCGCGCGACGTCGGTCGCCCACTTCTTCAATTCGCCAATATGTTCGCTGGCCATCTTCGGTGTGTCTGTCCGGACGCGAAGTCTGATACAGGATACTCCCGGTCCGGATTTCGTCCGAGCATGACTCGCGGGGAAGTGCGCCGAATGCAACACGCGTTTGGGCGCTCTACGGCGCTGGAACGCCACGGCGACGGGAAAGTTTTGGTATATCCTTAACTGGAGCGGAAGTTGGAGGAAGCCGCGCGGGCAA
The DNA here is from genome assembly GCA_963752925.1 of uncultured Acidobacteriota bacterium. GTDB lineage: Bacteria > Acidobacteriota > Terriglobia > Acidiferrales > UBA7541 > Palsa-295. The sequence continues at coordinate 507,208 of CAVVZY010000011.1, forward strand.
TCGCGGCTTTGGCGGGACCGCTCACGACTTGCCGTGCAGGGGGGCTTTTGTCGTCGCTTGCGATTGATCCTCGAACCGAAATCTCCGCCAAGGCTCGCGAGCTTCATTTTCGTTCGCTGGTCGTAGACACGCACACGGACACGACGCAGCGGTTCATATATGGCGATTTCGATCTGGGTGAGCGCCACGCCGATGGGTCGGTGGACATCCCCCGGATGCGCGAGGGCGGGCTGGGTGCGATCTTTTTCGCGGTCTGGATAAAAGGCACAGCTACTGGGCCGAAGGCGGTCGAGCGGGCGCTCGCACAGATCGAGGCGATTCGCCGGCAGGTCGCCGCACATCCCAAAGATTTGGCGCCGGCGAGAACCGCGGCAGACATACGGCGCGCGCGGGCGACAGGCAAGATTGCGGTCCTGGCGGCGATCGAAGGCGGGCATATGATGAACCGCGACCTCGGCGTGCTCCGCGAATTCGCGGCGCTGGGCGTCAGTTACATGACGCTGACGCACATGCAAAATACGGAGTGGGCCGACGCATCCACCGACAAGCCCGCGCACAATGGACTGAGCGACTTTGGCAAGCAGGCCATCGGCGAAATGAACCGGCTGGGAATGATCGTGGACGTCTCGCACGTGTCGGACAAGACGCTCTCTGACGTTCTCGCCGTCAGTGACGCGCCGGTGTTCGCATCGCACTCCTCTTGCCAGGCGCTCTGCCGGACTCCGCGCAACCTATCCGACGAAATGATCAAGGCTCTCGCTGCGAGAGGCGGCGTCGTTCAGATCAATTTTCATATGGGATTTCTGAGCCAGGATATTTCGCGACGCGCAGAAAGCCCGCCCGGAGTTGGAAATGCAGATCGAGACGGAAGCGAAGAAGCGGTGCGGAGAAAATGGGGCCTGCCAGCTGCTGGAATCGGATAAAATCGTCCGGGCGTTCGTGACCGAGGGCAAGCTGCCGCGCGTGGACTGGACGGCGATCGTGGACCACATCGATCACGCGGTAGAGGTGGCGGGCGTAGATCACGTGGGGCTCGGGTCCGATTTCGACGGCGCCGAAATGCCCTTCGGCATGGAGGATGCGTCGTGCCTGCCGCGGATCACCGAGGCGCTGCTGCAGAGGGGTTATTCTGAAACGGAAATTGAGAAAATTCTCGGTGGAAACGCGCTGCGCTTGATGCAAGATGTGGAGGCCGCAGCCAAGTTCAAGAGAGGAAATAACGCATGAAACGTCTCGTTGCAACGATTTCACTTTGTATGATGGCCGTTTTCGCCCCGTGCGCGTTTGCAGGACAGGCTCCTGCAGCACCCGCGGGACAAGCGAGCCCAGCGACGCACCCAAGGACAACACACATGACCAGCGATCCCGCTCTGCTGCATCCGGCTACACTGAACGTCAAGGCACCCGAAGTGTTTCAGGCAAAATTCGTGACCACCAAGGGCGATTTCGTCGTCGAGGTCACGCGCGCCTGGGCACCTCTGGGGGCCGACCGTTTTTACAATCTGGTGAAGCACGGATATTTTACGGACGCCGCATTTTTCCGCAACATACCGGGCTTTATGGTGCAATTTGGGTTGAGCGCGGACCCGGAGGTCAACAAGGTCTGGCATAACGCCAACATCAAGGACGATCCGGGAAAGCAGAGCAACGCTCCGGGCATGATCACGTTCGCCACGGCGGGCCCGAACACGCGCACGACGCAGCTTTTCATCAATTTCGGCAACAACACATTTTTGGATAGCCAGGGTTTCTCTCCGTTCGGCAAAGTGATCTCAGGAATGGACGTGGTTCAGAAACTCTATAGCGGCTATGGCGAGCGGCCCGACCAAGGTTCGATCACGAACCAGGGAAAAGCCTATCTCGACAAGAATTTTCCCAATCTGGACAGCATCAAGTCGGCGGCGATTGTCGCGCCCGCGGCGAATTGATTCAGCAGCGAGCAAACAAACCAAGGCGAACGATCGGCGCCGGCTTTTTCTCGTGATGTCCCAGCCCGCATGAGCGAGACTCGAGTCAGCGAATTCGACGGGACCTCGCTCGCCGCCGCTCGCACCCGTGAAGCGGCGGTGAGCGGCACCGTCATTCTGGCGGGCCTGGCGCTGGCAAAGTTGGTAGTGCAATTTGCCGGAATCCGCCACTACGGCTTTTTCCGCGACGAGCTGTATTACATGGTCTGCGGCGAGCACCTCGCCTGGGGCTATGTGGACCAGCCGCCGCTGATCGCGCTGGTGGCTTGGTTGTCACGCCATCTACTGGGCGATTCGCTTTTCTCCCTTCGATTGCTTCCCGTGCTGGCGGGAGCTGCCGTTGTGTTTCTTACTGGCCTGCTGACGCGCGAATTGGGCGGCGGACGCTTCGCCCAATTTCTCGCCGCGGCGGCCATGCTGTTCGCGCCCGCGTATCTTGCCTTCGACAGTTTTTTTTCAATGAACGCTTTCGAGCCCGTTTTCTGGCTGCTCTGCGCATGGCTCGGGGTCCGCATCGTGCTCGGTGGTTCTCCGCGACTCTGGCTGGCCTTCGGCGCAGTCGCGGGTCTGGGGCTTGAAAACAAGCACAGCATGGCCGTATTTGGTTTTGCGATTGTGGCCGGGTTGGTGCTGTCGGGGCAGACGCAGCTATTTCGCTCGCGATGGATCTGGATGGGCGGGCTGATCGCGTTCGCGCTGTTTCTTCCGAACCTGCTCTGGGAGTCGCGCCACGGCTGGCCGCAAATTGAAGTGGTGCGCAACGCGCAGCTTTATAAAAACATTCCGATTTCTCCGCTGCGCTTTCTGGGCGAACAGATCGCGTTCCTGCATCCCCTGGCGCTCCCGGTCTGGCTAGGTGGTTTGGCCTGGTGCTTTTTCTCAACGAGCGGGAGGCGATTTCGCTTTCTTGGGTGGACCTATTTGATCGTGATGGCGATTTTCATGATTTTGGGCGGGAAATCCTACTACCCGCTGCCCGTCTATCCGCTGCTGATGGCTGCCGGCGGAGTCGCAATCGAGCAGTTTTCCGAATCGAGCGCCCGGCAGTGGCTGCGGGCCGCTTTTCCCTCCTTGCTCATTGTTGGCGGGTTGATCGCGCTGCCGTTTGGCGTTCCCATGCTACCGGTCGCAACGTTTCTGCGCTATTCGCAGATGCTGCCGTATTCAAACGTGGTGAAAACGGAGCGCGACGCGGTGTATGCCCCGCTGCCGCAGCTCTACGCCGACATGTTTGGGTGGGATACCATGGCCGAAACGGTCGCGCAGGTCTATCAAAGCGTTCCTGCGACGGATCACGCCGATTGCGGGATTCTGGGAGGGAACTACGGGGAGGCTGGGGCGATCGATCACTACGGACCGGCGCTCGGCTTGCCGAAGGCTCTCAGCGGGCACAACAGCTATTTCTACTGGGGGCCGCGCGGATATTCCGGCGGCTGCATGATCATCTTCGGAGAACGCTCGGACGAGTTCATCAAATACTTTGGAGATGTCCGGCGCGCCGCGACGGTTACAAGTCCACACGCCATGCCCAACGAGCAGAGAGTTCCCGTGTATGTGTGCCGCAGGCCGATTGCTCCGCTGGCGGTTTTGTGGCCGCGATTCAAGATGATCATTTGAAGAAAGGCGAAAACCTTTACCGCAGAGGCGCAGAGAGCACAGAGGAAGCGCCTAGAAGATCGTAGGAACCGGAAGACTTAACACAGAGATCACAGATGAAGCGACGTCGATTGCGTGAGCCTGCCTGATTACTTCAGCGGGGCGCGGCGGGGGAAGAGCGCTTCGCGCTCCAGGCGACCGGCGTCGAGCCCAGTGGCGGTCAGTTTCCGGCTGACTTCCGATCCGAAGCTGCGCAGGATGCACAGCAGGACGCATTCGCTGGTAAGGATCGGGATGTTGCGTCCGCCGACCGAGTCGCGAGAAGGCGCGATTTCCTCGGCTTGCTTCAGCACGGATGCGAGCGCGGCGGAGGGCCGCAGAGGCGATTCGCGCGGGACAGTTTTCTTGAGTTTGGTTGGCGGGCGCCAGAGTTGCCAGCGCTCTCCTTTGCGGCGCAAATCGTCGTAGAATTCGATCCAGTAATGCCACCTCTGAGGGCTGATCCGGCAGATGCCGCGCAAGAAGGTCTCGATTTCTTCGCGATCTTCCTCTTCCCAATACACGGAGAGGCGCTCCCAGTTGCAGATGTACATGCCGGCCAGCAGGTCCGAGACTTCGATCACGAGGGACGCCCGGCTATTGGCAAGCATGGAGGCAAAAGTCTCGGCGCGCGCCAGGTCCAGAGTGAGCCGGTGAGACGCGGAGGGGAGATGCCCGCTCCCGTTCGCCGGGAGGAGCCGGGAATGAGAGGTACCGGCAGTCTTGCGCCCGAACAATCTCATGGTTTCTGGATGCCCCGATAAATAGTCTATCAGATTCGACCGGGACGCCTTTTCCTGCGGCGGACGGGGGTGCGGCACCGTGCAACGTCGTTGGTCCGGAGGGCGAACCGAAGGACCAACCGTACTTTTCCTTTATGACTTATTTACGCTCCTTGGCCGATTCTCAATGCCGTAAGCAATGCGCTCTGGATTTGTCGCATCAGCTTTTTGGATTTGACGTGTTGAAGAGCGGCACGGTACCCTTCCGGGGGAAATCGGGGCCGCGCAGGCCCTCTGCGCAGGGACGATAATAAGAGTTTCATTCTGAGAGACGTTCATTCCAACTTTGAAGGAGCTTCATGTCTAACGAACTTCGCAACTTTTTGGCGCTGACGTATGGCGAGCTGGAAGATCTGAACATCAAGGCGAAAGAGCAGCGCAAGAACCGGGTCGAGAGCCACAAGCTGCAGGAAGAGCGGTTGAAATATCTGACCGACGAGAAGCGCATCAAGGCTGTGACGGTGTGCTTCAGCGACCTCGAGGGCCGCTTGCACATGCTCGACTATGACAAGAAGTTCCTGGTCAAGAGCTGGGACAACCTGACGTTCGACGGCTCCTCTATTCGCGGCTTCACGGCCCAGCGGGAAAGCGATCTGCGGTTGGGAATCGATTGGAGCGCGTTCTACTGGGCGCCGTCCGATTTCTTCGGATCGGGCAAAGTGCTGGTATTCGGCGAGGTCATCGAGAAAAAAGGCGGTGCCTACGCGGCCGACATTCGCGGCATTCTGAAGGGTTTTGCCGAGGCGAAGTTCAAGGCCGACGGCTACACGCTGAATGCGGCGAACGAAATCGAAGGATTCCTGTTCAAAGGCGTGGACGCCGAGCGGCACTACGTCGATACCGGCAAGTTCGAGTACGTCAACACGGGCGGCTATTACCACTCGCTGCCGGGCGACGCGCTGCGCACGTTCATCGACACGGTGGCGGAAGTGCAGCGGGCCATGGGCTTCCAGAACGAGAAGGACCACCCGGAAGTTGCGCCTTCGCAATTCGAAATCAACTACGGGTATGGCGAAGTGGTGGCTGCGGCGGACCAGATTCAACTGTACAAGTTGATCTGCCGCCAGGTGGCCACGAGCCTGGGGATGACCGCGTCGTTCCTGCCCAAGCCGGTGGTGGGCGTGAACGGTAGCGGCATGCACACCAACGTATCGATCATGAAGGACGGCAAGAACCTGTTCTGGGATCCCGCCGGGGAGGAGATGCTGTCGGCTCTCGGATGGTCGTTCGTGGATCGAATCCTGTCGCACGGCAACGATATTTGCCTGGCGCTGAATCCCAGCGTCAATGCGTTCCGCCGGCTCGATCCGCACTTCGAGGCTCCCAACCAGATCATCGCCTCGGCGGTTGACCGCGGGTCGATGGTCCGGATTCCGATCGGAAACGACAAGAGCATGCGCGTGGAAGTCCGCTCGGTCGCGCCGGACGCAAATCCGTATCTGGTCCTCTACACGATTTTCAAGACGGGGATCGACGGCACCACGGCCAGTATTCCGAACCTGCGCCAGGCAAAGCGGTACCTGCCTGACAACATCTATACGGCGCTGGAGGATTTCCGGAAGTCGGCGTGGATGACGACGCTGCTCGGAGAAGATGTGAAGGGCCGCTACGGAGATCTGAAACAGGGATCCGCCGACCGCTGCGCCCGGCTGTTGGGCACGGTCGTGAAGGGACCCGAAATTCAATATCACCACGAGGTCTACAACCAGTACCTCTGGAACCAGTTCTAACGGTTTCGATCAGCTCCGTGAAAGAGAAACGCCCTGGCGGGATTTCCAGCCAGGGCGTTTTCTTTTCATGCCGAACTTTTCGTGCGACGAGCATGCGGGCGCCGCTCTACATGGATCGCACCGGCATCTTGACGACGTCGTCGGTTTGCAGCACTTCCTTGACCACGAAGCCTTCCGCGTATTTCACGCCGATCATGCGTCCGTAGTCACGGGCTTGGTGGCCCATGCGCTGTTCAAGGTCGTCGAGCGGGAGCGCCACCTTCGATCGCCGCTCTTTCTTGGGCGGGCGGAATTGCGATGCGTACGCGAGAATTGCCCGCCTCCGCCGGTCGTACTGCCGGGTGATGTCCACGGCAAACGTGGGCCGCACATCCGCATACGCTGCCGCGTAGAGAATCTTGAAGGGGCGAAACGCTTCTCCTTCGAGAGGATAGTTCTTCAGTCCGGCAACGAAGCAGGCCTCATAGGCGAGCGTCGCGGCGGTGTAGTGGTCCGGGTGGCGGCCCTCCCAGTAGGGCAGGATCACGGTGTTCGGCTGAAATTCGCGAATCACGGCGGCGATGGCAGCTTTGTATTCGTCGGTCACTTTCAGGTGCGCGTCCGGCAGACCGAGATTTCGCCGCGCCTTGATTCCCATGATCTTGCCGGCGCGGGCCGCTTCCTTGAGGCGCGTCTCGGGAGTGCCGCGCGTGCCGGTCTCGCCGCGGGTGAGATCGAGAATGCCCGTTCGGTATCCGGCCTGCGCCATTTTGATCATGGTGCCGCCGCAGGTGAGTTCGACGTCGTCCGGATGCGGCGCGATCGCCAGCAAATCGAGTTTCATTCGTCCTCCGCGTTGGTGCCCGCCAATTAGACGTAATCGAATAATGTCATGAACCCAAAATCCATATGCAGCTGCTGGTGGCAATGGAAGAGCGTGAGTCCGGGATTGTCCGCGACAAAGTCGATCTCCGCCTTCTGGTAACCGCCGAGCATCACGACGTCTTTCATTATTCCGGCGGTCGATTTTCCCGCGAGACGCGTCAATTGGAAGCTGTGCCGGTGCAAGTGGACCGGATGAATGTCATCGCTGGCGTTCGCCATTTTGATGCGGTAGCGCTTGCCTCGATTCAGATGGAAGGAAGGCGGGGCCATCATGGCGGTGTCCGGAAAGGAAACTCCATTGATGGTCCAGCGGTTGAATCCTTCCGTGGCGGCGTTGTCTTTCGCGAAAGTCATCTCGATGATCTCATCCGGAGCGGCCGCGAGTGCGCCGGGTTTCGCGAAGCGCGCGTAATTCCAGCGCGACTTAGCAGGAGCGAGCCATTGGGTCTTGCCACGCTGGCCGGCGTATTCGATCACGATGCCCATGCCATGGTGACGGTCGTCGTCGGCAAGATCGCCCATGATCCATACGCCCGGGTGGTTCATTTCCACAACAGCTGAAATGCGTTCGGCGGTGCCGATCCAAAGCACGGGAACCGTGGCGGGATTCGGCACCGGGTTCCCATCGAGCGCGACGACGCGAAATTCGTGTCCTGGCATGGCGAGACTGCGAATCTCCGTGGCGCTCCCATTTAGAATGTGAAAGAGAACTCGCTCGCCGCGCTTGACGCGAATGGGATCACCGTGGCCCAACATCCGCCCATTGATCGTGAACGAGCCGTAGCCAACTTCAAAGCCGTGCGGCATGCCCTTGGCGAGCGACGCTTTCATGGCCGTCTCTCCAGTTTCCTGCAGCTCCTTGTTGACGGCCGCGGGCGAGAGAAAATCCATGTCCATGTCGCCTCCGCGGCTGAAGGTCGGCTCGAATTCCTTCAAGACAAGGAAGACCTCGCGGTCGTAGTCTCCGGGCTCGTGCTTAGGCTCGATGTAAACCGGTCCCACCAGGCCGCTGTACTGTCCCGCCGCAAGATTTGCCCCTGCGCGCACGTGCGAATGGTAAAAGCGAAAGCCCGCTGGCGCGGGCGTAAAGACGATGCGCCGTTGGCCGTGCGAAGGAATGAAGGGCGATCCTTCTTCGGCGGCGCCATCAACATCGGATGGGATCGTCTGGCCGTGCCAGTGCAACTGTTCGGGCGTGTCCGTGTCGTTGTGGACATCGACAGTGACCTGCCGGCCTTCCTTGAAGCGCAGCAACGGGCCGGGGAATTGGCCGTTGTACGTGGCGATCGAAACGATGCGATTGGGCGCGAGTTCGACAGGAGTGGTGGCGATCCGCAAGGTGTAATCAGCGACGCCATCGGCAGGCGGCGGCGCAGGCTGCGTGCCCGCCGGGGCGTGTGCGAACCCCGCCGTGTCCGGCAAGAATGCTGCTCCTGCGGCGAGGCCCACCGTTTTCAGGAAGTCGCGTCTCGATGGCGTCATTTTGGTTTCCTAGAGGCGGCTCAGCGGAGCCAAGCCAAAATGCAAGCGCCCGGTATTGCCGGCGGTATGGTCGCTCTGCATGGTGATATGGGTTCGGATCACGGCCAGATTGCGGAAATATCGCCCGAGCGGGGCCGTCTTCGCGGCGGCGGAAGTCCCGCTGGTACGGAACATTAAATCCACTGCTTCCCAGCAGAGCCTGATGACTTGCTGCTCAATCTGCAGGAATCTGCGGTCGTCCTCGTCGGAGAAGGGGATTCCTTCTTCGGCGTCGCGGCGCGCGCACTCCCTGTAGTCAGACGCCATCTTCAGCAACGCGGCCTCGGCGGTATCCACGAGCGATTGGGCTTCGCCAAAATGGCGTTGGTATTCGAGTTCCTGAGAACGAGCATGAAATGGAGCGAAACTTGTCTTCTTGTTGTGCAGAATTTCCTCGTAGATGTCGAGCGCGCCGCGTCCAATCCCAATGGAAACCGCGCCAATTTCAGAAACCAACAGCGATGTGATCCTCCCGCGGTACAGGGGATTCGCATGGAGCAGGCTTCCGGGGCGCGGATGAATGTACTGGCCGATGGCGTCGTACACGAGCAGGACGCGATGCGCGGGCACGAAAATCTCGTCAACGATCACGCGGCGGGAACTGGTGCCCTGCATGCCGATCACGTGCCAATTGTCCTCGATTCGATACTGATCGCGGTCGAAGAGGATGAACGCACCGAGGTCCGGGATTGCGCCATCTTTTTTGATAACGGAGCTGCCGATAAAATGCGTGGCCAGATGGCAGCCCGAGGTGTAGTCCCATGCGCCTTTGACGCGGTAGCCGCCTTCCACCGGAACGGCGACGGCGCCGGGAATCGCCACGCTCGGCGCGCGGAATTCGCCTTTGTCGCCGAAGGCCTCCCGCTGGCCTTCTTCTGGGAACGACGCCATCAGGAATGCGTGACCAGCGGTCAGGGCCAGGACCCAGCCGCTGTCCGAGCAGCCGCGCGAGATCGCGATCATTACCTTGAGAAAAGTGGGGAGGTCGAACTCGTAGCCGCCGAAGCAGCGGGGCTGAAGGATGCGATAAAAGCCGGCCGCGATGAACTGGGCGTTGGTGTCTTCCGAGACCTGGCCCGCTGCTTCGCAGGCGTTCTGGCGCTCGCGCAGCATCGGACGCATCGCTTCGGCGCGCCGGATAATCTCGGAAGGAGTGAGATCGGGCTCCGGCGGCGGGATGTCTTTCGACGGATTCTTCGCTTCCGCTGTCGCCACGCTCGCCTCCCAATGCCCGGCGCATTATGGCCGAGGCGGGGCCGCCACGCAATCGGAGCCGAGCAAAACCGGAATATGATTTGACCCGCGCGGCAAACTTTGAACGCTGCACTAAACACGGAGGACACTGAGCGGGCACAGAGTACACATAGACGACAGTGCTCGGGAAAACGGCGGGTGTTCGGCGAGGGCCGGCTAATGCTAATGTGTGCGTCTGCATTTTGGAGGGCCAGTAGATGCCGGAGAAACCGCTCGAAGGACAGGTGGCGCTCGTGACTGGCGCGGCAAAGCGCATCGGGCGGAGCATAGCGTTGCGCCTTGCCGCTGAAGGCGCCGGGATTGCGGTGAATTACAAAACGTCGAAGGCCGAAGCCGAGTCCGCCGTGCGCGAGATTCAAGCGCTGGGAGCGAAGGCAGTGGCGATTGAAGCCGATGTGTCGCGTCGCCCCGAGGTTGAAAAACTTTTCGCGTCTGTCGAGAAAGAGTTCGGCCGGCTGGATATCCTCGTCAACAATGCCGGAGAGTTCTTCTCCGCGAAATTCGAGGACATTACCGACGAACAGTGGGACGGCATTATGAACGCGAATTTGAAATCGCAGTTCCTGTGCGCCCAGGCGGCGGCGCCGATCATGAAGCGGCAGGGCCGCGGGCGGATCATTAACCTGTCGTCGCTCGGCGGACTGCTCGCGTGGCCCAGCTACACGCACTACTGCGTTTCGAAGGCCGGGTCCATCATGCTGACCCGCTGCCTGGCGCGGGCGCTCGCGCCCGAGATTCTGGTGAACAGCGTCGCGCCGGGCACGATACAGTTTCCGGGCGAGCCGCCGGATGAGGAATACATCCGCCGAGTTCCATTGCATCGCACCGGCACGGGCGACGACATCGCCGGCGCGGTCGCGTATCTGGCGACCGCTGATTTCGTTACCGGGCAGGTGATCGTGGTTGACGGCGGGCGAGCTCTCGTTTAGTTGATTCGAGACCAAGGAGCGATTTGATGACCGCAAAGAATCCTTTTGATCTGACCGGCCGAGTGGCGCTGGTCACCGGCGGCAACGGCGGTCTCGGCCGCAGCATGGCCCTCGGCTTTGCGAATGCAGGGGCGTCCGTGGCGATCTTCGGACGCAAAGAGGCGAAAAATGCAACGGTGCTCGCGGAGCTTCAAGGGCTTGGTGTTCGCGCCGTGGCATTGCGCGTTGACATGACCAAGGACTCAGAGCGCGACGCAGCTTTCGCTCAAGTCGAGAAGACGCTCGGTCCGGTGCACATCTTGGTGAACAACGCCGGTGCTGGCGTTTTCAAACCGGCCCTCGAGGAGACCAGAGCAGGGTGGCAGGAAATCCTGGAGATCAATCTGACATCAATGTTCCTGCTCTCGAAGACGGCGGCTCTTTCCATGTTGAAACGGAAAGCGGGGAAGATCATCAATATCGCAAGCATGTACTCGCTGTTTGGATCGGGAGGGGTTCCCGCGTATAGCTCGTCGAAGGGCGCGGTGGTGCAACTCACGAAATCGCTCGCGATCGAGTTTGCCCCGCACCATATTCAGGTGAACGCGATTGTTCCCGGGTTTTTCGAGACGGAGTTGACCGCGCCGATAAAAGCGACGCCTCTCTACCAGGAAGTCGTTCAAAGGACGCCCGCGGGCCGCTGGGGCAATCCGGACGAATGCGCAGGAGCCGCGGTGTTTCTGGCTGCGCCGGCATCGGATTTCGTAACCGGCGCGTCGCTCGTGGTTGACGGCGGATATTCGATCTACTAGTCGACGTATGTGTCGAGCGAGCGGCGAATCGTGCGATGATGACAATCGTATTCCAATTGTTCCGCCACTCGCAATCGGGCGACGATACGATTGTTATTTGCAAAAACCGTTTTGTGGAATACTCTATGGGTGATCGGGGGCGGGCAATCGGGTGGCGGATTCCTCTAGTGTTAAGGGACTGACGCGTTTTGGAAGTACGCAGCGCCGCGATGCGTGGTGGATCGAAAATCTGCCATTCATCATCGTCATAAGCGCTTTCGGCATTTACACCACTTGGCGCGCCTTCGAAGGCAAGTTCTACGAATGCTTTCAGCTCGGGCTTCCTTATCTCTCGCCGTTCTATTCGCCGCTTATTGATCCGCAACATCACTGGTGGCCATTCTCGCCGGCGATTCTGATTCTCGCGGGGCCGCTGGGCTTCCGCACCTCCTGCTATTACTATCGCAAAGCGATTTACCGCGGATTCCTGCTGGACCCGCCCGCGTGCGCGGTAAGCGAGGGCGGCGGCCGCAAGTATCGCGGCGAGACGGCGTTTCCATTCATCCTGCAGAATGTGCACCGCTACTTTTTCTACATCGCGGTGATATTCGTGGTGTTCCTCTGGTACGACACAATCGTGGCGTTCGATTTCGACGGCAAATTCGGGATTGGCGTCGGCACGTTGGTGATGCTGGTAAACATCGTCCTACTGACGACGTATACGTTTTCTTGCCACTCGTTCCGCCATCTGATCGGCGGCAAGCTCGATTGCTTTTCCTGCTCCGTAGCCGGAGGGCCGCGCCACACCGCATGGCAAGGGATTACGAAATTTAACGAGCACCACATGTTCTGGGCATGGGTGAGCATGATCTCCGTCGGCCTGACCGATCTCTACATCCGTCTGGTGGCCAGCGGCGCACTGAAGGACATTCGACTGCTGTGACCGCGAACTCCAAATACGAAACCCACGAACACGACGTGTTGATCATCGGCGCGGGCGGCGCCGGCCTCCGGGCTGCGATCGAGGCGCTGGCGCAGGGCGCCAAAGTGGCCGTGGTATGCAAATCGCTGCTGGGTAAGGCACATACGGTGATGGCCGAGGGCGGACTTGCCGCCGCGATGGCCAACCTGGACCAGGCCGACGACTGGCGCACGCATTTCCGCGACACGATGCGCGGCGGCAAGCTCGTCAACAACTGGCGGATGGCGCAGCTTCACGCGCAAGAAGCTCCGGACCGCGTGCGCGAGCTCGAGCAATGGGGCGCGCTTTTCGACCGCACCGAGAGCGGCGACATTCTGCAGCGCGCGTTCGGCGGCCATACGTTCAGGCGGCTGTGCCACGTCGGCGACCGCACGGGCCTGGAGATGATCCGCACGCTGCAGGACCGCGGCGTGCAGATGGGTTTCGACGTCTTCATGGAATGCACGATCACGAAGTTGCTGAAAGACGGCGACCACGTTTCAGGCGCGTTCGGATACTGGCGCGAGTCCGGGCGTTTCGTCACGTTCAAGGCGAAGTCGATCGTAATTGCCACCGGCGGCATCGGGAAATCCTGGAAGATCACGTCGAACTCCTGGGAATGCACGGGCGACGGAATGGCGCTGGCCTACGAAGCAGGCGCCGAGCTACTGGACATGGAATTCGTGCAATTTCATCCCACTGGGATGGTCTGGCCGCCGGGAGTGCAGGGAATTCTGGTTACCGAAGCGGTGCGCGGCGAAGGTGGACTCCTGCGCAACAAGAACGGCGAGCGCTTCATGGAGAAATACGATCCGAAGAAGATGGAGCTCTCGACGCGCGACGTGGTGGCGCGCTCGATCTACACCGAAGTGAAGGAAGGGCGCGGCACTCCTCATGGCGGGGCGTATCTCGACATCTCGCACAAGCCCGCGGAATACGTGAAGCGCAAGCTGCCCAGCATGTACCACCAGTTCAAGGAACTGGCGGACGTGGATATCACCAAAGGGCCGATGGAAGTTGGGCCGACCTGCCACTACATGATGGGTGGAATTCGCGTGGACGCGGAAACGGGGCAGTCGTCCGTGAAGGGGCTTTTCGCCGCTGGAGAAGCGGCGGGCGGTCTTCACGGCGCGAACCGCCTGGGCGGCAATTCGCTTTCGGATTTGATCGTATTCGGCCGGCGCGCGGGGCTGGCTGCCGCCGAGTATGCGAAGAAGACAGCGGCGCCGTCGCTCGACAACGCGCAGATCGACGAAGCCGAGCGCCAGGTGCTTGCGCCATTCGACCGCGCCGAGGGCGAAAGTCCCTACACGATTCATCACGATTTGCAGGACATGATGCAGCGTCTGGTGGGAATTTTCCGGACGGACGCGGATCTTCGGCAGGCGCTGGTCGAACTGGAGAAGCTGAGGGAGCGCGCGAAGAAGATGCGCGTCGAAGGCTCGCGCCTGTTCAATCCCGGATGGCATTTGTCGCGCGACCTGCAGTGCATGTTGACCGTTTCCGAGGCGTGTACGCACGCGGCGCTGGCGCGCAAGGAAAGCCGCGGCGCGCACAGCCGTCTGGATTTTCCGAAGAGCGAAGACGCGTGGGGCCAGAAGAACCACGTGATCGTGAAAAAGGGCGACGCCATGACGCTGTTTGAGGTGCCGCGCACCGCCATGCCGGCGGAGTTGGCGCAAATTATGGCGGAGGAGAAGTAGAAGTCAAGCAGGGAAGGGCGGAGGCTCTGAATGGCAGACGCAACCTTGCGGGTGTTCCGGGGCGACCGGGAAGGCGGGAAGGCGGTGGACTATCAAGTGCCGGTCACCGAAGGCATGGTTGTGCTCGACGCCATTCATTCGATCCAGGCGCATCAGGCTCCCGACCTCGCCGTGCGCTGGAACTGCAAGGCCGCGAAATGCGGGTCGTGCTCGGCGGAAGTAAATGGAAAGCCCCGGCTGATGTGCAAGACGCGCATGGACGCGCTGCCTCTGGACCAGCCGATCACGGTATCTCCGATGAAGGCGTTCCCGGTGATCAGGGACCTGGTGACCGACGTTTCGTGGAATTACAAGGTGAACAAGAAGATTCCGCCGTTCCAGCCGCGGCCGGGCGTGAAATGGAAAATGGAGCAGCGCGACGTAGACCGCGTGCAGGAGTTCCGCAAGTGCATCGAATGCTTTCTTTGCCAGGACGTCTGCCACGTGCTGCGCGACCACGATAAGAAGGAACAGTTCGGCGGCCCGCGCTTTTTCGTCCGCGTGGCGGCGTTGGAGATGCACCCGCTCGACGGTCTGGATCGCACCCGCCTGCTGAAAGAGGAGCTGGGCATCGGCTTGTGCAACATCACCAAGTGCTGCACGGAAGTTTGCCCCGAGGAAATTCACATCACCGACAACGCGATCATCCCGCTCAAGGAACGCGTGGTGGATCAGTTCTACGATCCGATCACCATGATCGTGCGCAAGATATTCCCGGCGAAGAACACTTAGCGGGTTTGCGGCAGCTGAATCTCGCCGCTCGCTAGCTTTGCGATCAGATCGCGATCGGCCTCCAAAAAACTCAGCTCCGGCAGCGATTTCAGCTCACGCCATTCGATTTGTTCAAACTCCAGATTCTGGATTTCGCCGGGCGCGGCGCTTGCGGCGAAGAAGACCAATTCGAATGGCATGCCCGTTCCCGCATATTGATGCTGCAGGCGGTGAACCTCCAGTCCGATTCGCGCTGTGACACCCAATTCCTCTTGCAGCTCCCGTGCGAGAGCGTTTTCGAGCGATTCGCCGGACTCGACCTTGCCGCCGGGAAATTCCCACTGCAGCTCGAATCGGGAGCCGCGCCGCCGCTGGCAGACCAACAGCTTGCCTTCGAATTCGATCAACGCTGCGACTACGGTGAGCACGGCATGAACTCCCAGAGGGTGGTGTCGCGATGCGGCGTCAGAAACAAAAACGCGCCGGAGAGCCTTCGCTCCCCGGCGCGCTGGTTAACTTCAGGATCGGTTACTGATCGGCCTGCACCTTTGCCAGTGGCGGCTTCGGCATCTGCCAGATCAGCTTCGAGTCGTCGGCGCTGTGCGGGAAGAATTGCGCCGACTTCTTGCCGGATGGCAGAAGTACGATATCCGCGCGACGGTTGTAAGCGAGCCAATCGGCACGTTTGTCCCTGAGCCGCGCCTTGGGCGGGGCGTTCGGGTTCGTGCTTTCGAGTGTGCCGACAGTGGCCTTGTCGAGGGGCTGGTCTTTACCATAAGCCGCGGTCTGCACCTTGTCGGCCGAGATGCCCTGGTCAACGAGGTACTGCTTGATCCGCTCGACGCGGCGCTCGCTCAGATCCTGGTTGAAGGGCTTCGAGCCGCGTTCGTCCGCATGGGCTTCCACCGACAGCTTCGCGTCCGGATCGTATTCAAGATACTTCTTGAATCCGCCGGCCAGAGTTGCAAGCGCGAGCTGCTGGCTGCGGACAAGTCCGATCTGCGGATGCCTCTTGTCGGGATAGTCCGTGGGATAGAAGATGCTCTGCAGCGTGACTGCCGGAATCGGCTCAACTGAGCCGGTGATGTGCATCCCGGCCGTTTGCGTGGCCGATCCGCCGCAGACGTTCGTGGCGTTCAGCGTGAAGTTCTTCGTTTCGTCGATCGTCGCGCGGCTGTCCGCCGTCCGGTACCTGCGATGAATCCGCGGGTTCGGCCTTGACGGTCTCGTTGCCGTTCAGCTCGACCTTTTGGCCGTCCACGGTCACGCTGTCGGCGTTCGAGGTTGTCCAGGTCACCGTCGAAGAATCCTGGGTGATGACCTTTTCGCCGATCTTGCGGTAGTGAACTTCAGACGGATTCACCGCCAGAGTGGCGTCAACCTTTGTGTTGACGTTCACCGTGCTCGATCCCTTGACGATTCCGCCGGGGCCGGCTGACGTGAAGTCATACGTGGTCGTCGCGTGCGGTGAAACCGACTGGCTGCCGCTTGCGGCCACCGTGCCGATTCCGCTGATGTTGGCGTCCACGGTCTCGGAGGTCTGCCACGTCAGAGTCGAGGACTGCCCGCAGTTGATGTTGGCCGCCGAGGAGCTGAAGCTTCCCGTCACCGGGGCCACAGCCACTGTTGCGCTCGCGATGCCTGCCTTGAACCGCGGCACGTCCTTCAGACTCTCGCCGCGCTTCCATTCGACCGTCTTCTGCGTGCCCTTGGAGAGGTCAACCACAACCTTCTTACCAACGACCACGGTCACATCGCCGGACCATACCGTCTTTCCCGCGTGAGTCACGGTGAGGTGGTGCGTGCCCGCAGGCAGCAGCAAATTCTGGTGCCAGATCCAATCCCAGTTGAATTCATCCTCGTGTCCGACAAAAAATGCGGGCGTCGTGCCATTCGAGAGGACCGCCGCGCGTTCATCGCCCGAGAATTGAACATCGCCGAAAGGACCGGCAACCGTCCCGCCGTAGGCATCGAGTTTTACCTCGAGCGGCGTGGACTTACCCGCCTCGATCGTCACGTCCTGTGTCGAGATTTTGTAGCCGTAGTTCACTACGACCACGGTGTGTTTCCCTGGGCTGAGGGATATGGATTGGTTTCCTTCGCGGATCGCGTTTCCATCCACGAAAACGTACGCCTGTTTCGGCGTGACCTTGATTTTCAGCTTTCCATCCTGCGCGAAGCCGGAGGTCGCAAACAACGCGAGGGCTATCGCAAGGGTGAAAAGGTATCCGAGTCGTCGCATCTGTAGTCTCTCCTGAAAAATATGTAGGCGAATTAAACGATGTCCCTCGCGCCCTGACGAGAAACATAGGCTAGGACCTTCAAGGTATCGCGCTAAGCCCCTTCCTGTCAATCAGATTCAAAGAAAAAGCGAAAGGTTGCGCGGATATTTTGCGGAGAGCCATTCACGGACCATGCCCTTTTAATACGCGTCTCGGGCGATGGCCGCCCTGCTCTATACTGTCGCCGATGTTCAACGCAGTCGTTCTCGACCATTTTGGGAAACCGCGTAACGCGGGCGATCTGCCCGATGCCTCTGCCACCGTGGAGGTCACGAATCCTGTCTGCGGGGACGTGCTGCGACTGGCCGTGCGGATGGAGGCAGGCCGCATCGTCGCTGCGCGGTTTAAGACGCAAGGCTGCGTCGCGGCGATTGCAGCGAGTTCCGTGCTCACCGAACTCTTAGACGGAAAGACTTCTGGGGAGGCGCGCGGCATTACTCCGCAGCAGATTTCCGAGGCTCTTGGCGGGCTCCCACCCGCGTCATTTCACGCCGCGCAGCTTTGTGTTGATGTCGTGGCCGCGCTCGCTCGAAAGCTTTAGATCAGCCCAAGACTGCGAATTCTATGGATGGCCCGGCGTGCCGATCGCGCGCTCCAGTGCCGCCGGATCGTTGATATTGAGGACCACGCCCTCCTCTTCCGTCGGTACTTCCAGCACGTCGTCCGCGTGCGCCCAGACAACTTGCCTCGCGCCGACTTCGGCGGACGCTGCGAGGAGTTCTGGATAAAGACTCGCGCGAAAGATCAGGGGATGCCCGCGCCGCCCTTTGTAGGTTGGCAGGACGATCGCCTTCCCGCTCGAATCGAATTGTTCGATGAGCTGTGCGACAAGCGCGGCAGATACGATCGGGTGATCGACGGGAGCAAGGATCATGCCGTCGTTGCCGCCATCGGGCAAGCTGCGGATTCCGGCCTGAATGGAGGAGAGCTGCCCCTTCGCCCAATCCGCATTCACCACGATCTCGACGGCGTGGGCGCTCAGCTTCTCGCGAATCTCGTTCGCGTGCGCGCCAACGACGATGCGAGTCACGCCGACGCGCGGGTGCCGCGTCACTTCAAGCAGGTGTTCGACGAAGGTTTTTCCGCGGTAGGGAAGCAGCGCTTTGGGGACGCCCATGCGCCGGGATTCACCGCCGGCGAGGATGATTGCAGCGAGCGGTCTAGCGTGTTCGACCGCGGAGGCGCGCATAGTTGAATCAGTCGTGGTGAAGGCTTGCGGCCTGGGCGAGCTTGACGGATTTGTGCGGCAGATTCTTGGCGTTGCGGCGCACGGCGATCAATTCCGCGGCGATGCTGACGGCGATTTCCTCCGGCGAGAGCGCGCCGATATCGAGTCCCACGGGCGCATGCACGCGCGCGAACTCTTCCGCTGAAAAACCTTCGCGTTCCAGCGCCTTGTAAACCGAAAGCACCTTGCGCTTGCTGCCGATCATGCCGATATAACGCGCCCCGGTTCGCACCGCCCACGCCAGCACGCGCATGTCGTCCTTGTGCCCGCGCGTCACGATCAGCAAGTAGCTTGAAGCGTTCGGCTTGATCTTCTCGTACGCTTCTTCGTACGTCGTGTAAATCTCTCCGGCCATCGGGAACCGCTCTTGGTTCGCGAATGAGGTGCGATCGTCCGCAATTCCGATGGAGAATCCGGCGGAGCACGCTACGCGCGCCACGGCCGACGACACGTGCCCGCCGCCGAAAATGTAAAGCGTCGGTTGCGGCAGAATCGGCTCGACGAAAATTTCCAGCGTGCCGCCGCAGATCAATCCCGCGTCGTATTCCGCTTCGTGATTCAAGTTGAAGGTCATCTTCCGCGGCTGCTCGACCTGGATCACTTCCTTGGCCGCTGCCCACACGTCCGCTTCCACGCAGCCGCCGCCGATCGTTCCGGCAATCGAGCCGTCCTCGCGCACCAGCATCCGCGAGCTTTCATAGCTCGGAATCGAGCCGTTGGTGTGGACGATGGTCGCAAGCGCCCCGCGCTCGCCCGCCCGCCGCATCCGCACGATTTCTTCGAAGATGTCCATGTCGTTTCGTCGAGCGTACTTTGCCCTGCGTGGCATGTCAATCTTCGGCGGCTTTCAGCGTTCATTGGGATCTGCTGCTGAGTCGCGGCGCGTCTATTCCGAAGATCCTTGAGGCAATCGCCTCGAATTCGTCGAATATATCGCCTAGTTCTGCGCGGGCTTCAGTTGACAGTCTGGCGGGACGGCAACTGGCGTTCCTTTAGAGTTTGCCTCGCGTTCGATCTCATCGATCTTGTTCATCAGTACGATTAGTGCGGAGGGATAGCGGGACTCCTCTTCCAAATCAGCCACATAGAATTCGCGAGTAGAAATCTGTTTCGCGCTGCCGTTGGGTTCTGTGATTTGAATCAAAATCTGTTCGATGTAGTCAATTGGCTTATGAGGTGGGCCGAAGTTGTCTGGAAGTCTCTTTATGACTCGCGATTGAAAGAACCTCGCGAGTTCTTCGGCGTCGCCATCCTCAAGGTGATGAGCTACTGAGACTGTATGCTCGGGCCTGGTTTTTTGGCCCGTCTCTTTGTCCACTACGGATGCGGCAGAATTCCACCAACTCGCGTAATTCACTAGACCGTCCGAATAAAGGCGCAGACATGATCGAGATTTCTGACCTCCAAATGGCCCGTTAGTTGTCTCATCCAATTTCAGAAGCAGCTTTCCAGAATCCTTCTTCTGTGCGGAATAGGCGAAGCCAGACAGGAGCGTTACGAGGAGAAGCGAAGCCGCTCGACGGGACCACATGCTGCCATTAGATCATCTCGTCGGTATTGACACCACAGTGAACTCAATCTGCCACATCTAATCCTATTTCCTTGCGAACGGCTGGACACCGATAGATGCGCGATGCTAATTTGTGCCGCGCTTCAAACGGGAGGCATTCATGAAGGCGGTGATTGTTTCCGAGCACGGCGGTCCCGAGGTTTTGCGTTACACCGACGTGCCCGAGCCGGCCATCGGCGCGCGCGACGTTTTGGTTCGCGTGCGTGCTTGCGCCCTCAATCACCTCGACCTGTGGATTCGACGCGGCCTTCCCGGCAGAAACGTTTCGCTGCCTCACATTCCCGGCAGCGATATTTCCGGCGAAGTCGCCAGAATCGGCGCGGAGGTGACGAACGTCCGCGTCGGCGACAGGATCTTGCTTGCGCCGGGAGTTTCCTGCGGACAGTGCGAGCAGTGCATCGCCGGCCGCGACAGTTTTTGCAAGGAATACACGCTCTTCGGCTCGACGATTCCGGGCGGCTACGCGGAATTCGTGCGGTCGCCCGCGGTCAACGTCATCCCGATCCCGGGCAATCTCACGTTCCATGAAGCCGCCGCCATTCCGCTCGTGTTTCTGACCGCCTGGCACATGCTTTTCACGCGCGCGCAGTTGCGGCCGTCGGAGGAAGTGCTGGTGATCGCGGCTGGCAGCGGAGTGGGCAGCGCCGCGATTCAACTCGCGAAGGCGACGGGCGCGCGAGTGATCGCCACGGCCGGCTCCGAGCCCAAGCTTGCGAAAGCAAAAGCGCTTGGCGCCGATGAAGTTCTGCTGCACGCCGGCGACTTCGCCCGCGAAGTAAAACACCTCACCGGCGGCCGCGGCGTGGACGTCGTCTTCGAGCACGTCGGCCAGGCCACATGGGAGCAGAGCGTCTTCAGCCTCAAGCCCGGCGGACGACTGGTCACCTGCGGCGCGACGACCGGCTTCGAAGGGAAAGTAAATATCGGCTATCTTTTCGCGCGCCAGCTCTCGATTCTTGGCTCGTTCATGGGACACAAGTCGGAACTTTACTCGGCACTCGAACTTTTCAAGCGCGGCTTGCTCAAGCCCGTGATTGACTGCGTGATGCCGCTTGAGCGCGCCGCCGATGCCCACAAGCGCCTTGAAAACCGCGAGCAGTTCGGCAAGGTCGTGTTGTCGATTCCGTAGGGGCGTAGCACCGCTACCCCCCCGGGACAATGCTTGACGACGCTTGGGCCATTCGGCAAGCGTGCCTCGATGAGGTAGACTTACCCGCTACAACGCCATGCGCCGCGAACAAACCAGCGTCTCGCAAGAAGATTACCTAAAAGCGATCTGGGAGATTGTCCAGGAAGAGCAGGTCCCGATCAGCGCGCGCCTGGCCGAGGACCTCAGCGTCACTCCTCCTGCCGTTACCGCCGCGCTCAAGCGCATGACTCGCGCCGGATACCTCCACGTGCGTCGCGGCGGACGCATTGAGCTTTCCGCAAAAGGGAAGGGGGCCGCGCAGCACCTGGTCCTGCGCCACCGGCTCGCCGAAAAGCTTCTCACCGAAATCATCGGCCTGGAGTGGTCGCGCGCCCACGAAGAGGCCGAGCGTCTCGAGCACGGCATTTCGCCCGAGGTGGTGCGGCTACTTCTCGCGCGCTTCGGCCGCGATACGCGCTGCCCGCACGGCGTGCCGCTCTTCGGTGGGATGTCGCGTCTCCGCCGCAAACACGGCGCCGTAAAACTTTCGGAAACCGAAGTCGGGCACAGCTACGAAATCCTGCGCGTGTATGAGAAGGATCCCGCGTTCCTTGAATTCCTCGAGCAGCGCCACCTGCGTCCCACCGCGCGCGTCCGCGTACTCGATCGCGAATACGACGAGACGATGTCGCTCACCGTCGCGGGCCACGGCTCCGGTCGTATCCATCTCGGCAAGCCCGCCACCGAGCGCCTGTGGGTCCGGCGACTAGCCTGAGGAACCTGCAGTGTTGTTTGGCCTCGCGGCGTACGCCTTCCAGTACGCCTCTCCCAACTCAATGAATCCTTCAAGATCAATGGGCTCGCTGTCGCTACGGCTTACACTGAGGCGCTCCGCCCGCACAAACAGATTGTAGTATTCTCCGTCGGTCAGCATGACGCCCAGGTGAATCGCGACCTCGCCGGTTTCTCCGGATGCGAAGGACGCGTCCATCACGTAGGGCGCTTGTTTTTCTCTGGATAATCGCAATTCAACTTCAGGCCACGAGCACGAGTCCTCCCGCCACTTGGCTCTGTACTCAGCGACCAGACGAGTCTCTTCGTCGCGTGAAATGCCTTCCGGGACTGAACAACCACCTGGCCACAATTCCCAGTGGAACGCGCGTGCGGACTGCACGCCATCGAGCCGGAATGCAAACTCAAGTCCCGGAGGCAAGCCATGAAACTCCGTGATGTAGGAGTTCGAAAAGTTCACCGAAAGACGGCGATCGAGTAAATTCGAACTGATGCCTCTCAGCTTCGCGTCGTGCAGGCAGTCCCAAAGGGATAGAAGAGCTGCGCGTGGTGGCAAGTTTACCCAATCGAGTAATTGGATTTCTTCTTCGGTCATACGCGGCCTCCAGACCGGCACAGCGCGAACAAACCCTTCGTGGCATGGTACGCTTGCGCGACTGGCATGTTCAACGCCTTGCGCTACTACTGGATCATCTCGAAAGGCCATCGGCTGACTCCGTGGAAGTCGCCATACATCCGGTGGCGCATGGAGACATTCTTCGGCCACGAGGCCGCCGACCTCACTGCCGGGAAGTTTTTTCAGTTGATGTGGCGCGAGCGCGCCCGGATGGAGCGTTTCCTCGACTGGGTGGCCGACCAGCGCGCGGGCATGCGGCCCGCGAAGTGATCGCGAAGTGCCCTTGAAGTGCCGAAGTGAATGATGCGCAAATTCCGGTACGGGAGTAATCTCTCCCGCGTAAGTCAGGGGGTGCCGTCGTGCGAAAGTCGAAAAGAGATTCGGTGAATCGCCGCGATTTCCTGAGGGCCGCGGCAGCAGGCACGGCTGCGCTTGTCGTCAGTCCCGCGGCCGCAAACGCCTCTTCGCCCCACCCGGCCCGCAGCGCCGGCGCACCGCCGCTTCTGAAAGCCCCGCCGGATTCTCCCGCGGCCGCAGAGGTGATGACGGTCGATCGCCCCGGCTCCGATTTCATGGTGGACGTTCTCAAGACTCTCGATTTCGAATATCTCTGCGCCAACCCCGGCAACACCTTCCGCAGCCTTCACGAATCGCTCATCAACTACGGCGGCAACAAAGCTCCGGAATTCATCACCTGCTGCCATGAGGAATCTTCGGTCGCCATGGGCCACGGCTACGCGAAGATCGAAGGAAAGCCTCTGCTCGTTTGCGTCCACGGCACGGTCGGTTTGCAGCACGCCTCCATGGCGATTTACGACGCCTTTTGCGACCGCGTGCCCGTGTACATCATTCTCGGCAATTTTGGCGACGCCGCCGAGCGTTTCGGCCAGGTGGACTGGACGCACAGCGCGCAGGACCCTGCGGCGATGATTCGCGATTTCGTCAAATGGGACGACCGCCCCGTCTCGCTCCAGGGATTTTCGGAGTCGGCGGTCCGCGCGTACAAAATTGCGACCACTCCGCCGATGATGCCCGTCGCCCTGGTCGCCGATCACGAGCTGCAGGAGTACGCGGTTTCCGACGGCGCGAATTTAAGCGTACCGAAGCTCTCGATGACGTCGCCGCCGGTCGGCGATTCCGGCGCGGTCGCCGAAGTCGCGCGGCTTCTCGTCGCCGCCGAAAATCCGGTGCTGGTCACCGATCGCGTCGCGCGCACTCCCGCCGGCCTCGCGAGCATGATCGAACTCGCCGAACTTCTGCAGGCGCCGGTCGTTGACCGCAACGGCAGAATGAATTTCCCCACGCGCCATCCGCTGAATCACACGGAACGCGGCGGAGCGGCCATCGCGAATGCCGACGTGATCGCCGGTCTCGAGCTCACCGATTTCTGGAGCACGGTGAACTCCGTACACGGGCAGGTGAATCCCACGACGCGGCCGGCCACCAAGCCCGGCGCGAAGCTCGTCAGCATCACCGCCAACGATCTCTTCATGAAGAGCAACTATCAGGATTTCCAGCGCTACGCGCCCGTTGATATCTCGATCGGCGCCGACGCCGAAGCCACGCTCCCGTCGCTGATCGAGGCGGTGAAGCGCCAGATTACGGACGACCGCAAACGCACGTTCGCCGACCGCGGCGCAAAACTTGCGACCGCTCACCAGCAGGTCATGCAGGCGCAGCGCGAAGCGGCCACATCGGGATGGGATGCCAGCCCGATCAGCACGGCGCGCATGTCCGCCGAAATCTGGGCGCAGATCAAGGACGAAGATTGGTCGCTCGTTTCGAATTGCCAGTTCGTCAGCCGCTGGCCGCTGCGCCTGTGGGATTTCAACAAGCATTATCACTACATCGGCACCGAAGGCGGTTACGGCGTCGGCTACGGCGCTCCGGCATCAGTCGGCGCCGCTCTCGCCAATCGCAAGCACGGCCGCCTCACCGTCAGCATCCAGAACGATGGCGACCTGATGTTCGCCCCCGGCGTGCTCTGGACCGCGGCGCACCACCGCATTCCACTCCTGATCGTCATGCACAATAACCGCGCGTATCATCAGGAGCTCATGCAGGTGCAAATCATGGCCAACCGCCACAATCGCGGCATCACGAACACGAGCATTGGCAGCGTGCTCGTCGATCCACCGATCGATTATTCGAAGCTCGCGCAGGGCCTGGGCCTGCACGCCGAGGGGCCGATCAGCGATCCGAAAGATCTCGCGCCGGCGATCCGCCGCGCCATCGAAGTCGTCAAGCGCGGCGAACCCGCGCTGATTGACGTGCTTACGCAGCCGCGTTAAGGAGAGGCCTGTGCGCTACTCGTCTTTGATCGCAATCGCCTTCGCACTGATGCTCAGCGCTCGCGGCATCGATGCCCAAGCGCCGGCCGCAAAATCCGGCGACGCGTCCGCAGCGAGCATCGCAAGCGGCAAGCGCGTCTTCGAATCAGCCGGCTGCGTCGCGTGCCATGGCGCGCAAGGGCAGGGCACGGCTCTCGCTCCGCAGATTGCGCCTCCGCCGATGCAACTGGCGGCCGTTGTCGCCTATGTCCGCCAGCCGACCGGCAAGATGCCGCCGGTTCCGGTGGCCACTGCGTCCGATTCCCAACTCGCCGACGTATACGCCTATCTGCAATCCGTCGCGCCCGCTTCGGCGTCGTCGGCGGAATCGCTCAAGGGCAACGCCGATAACGGGAAAAAACTCTTCGTCGCCTATGGCTGCTACGAATGTCACGGCCGCCAGGGAGCCGGCGCCAGCACGGGCGCGCGCATCGGCCCACCCGCGATTTCGCTCATGGCGGTGCTTCGCTATGTCCGCGCGCCCACCGGCCAGATGCCGCCCTACACTGCAAAAGTGGTCTCCGATCAGGACCTCACCGATATCTATACCTATCTCAAATCATTTCCGCCGCCCCAGCCCGCGGCGAATATCCCGCTCCTGAATCAATAGCTCTTCCATCACGGTCTTTCGCCCCGGCCCGATTCTGTACCTCCGTACAGTAGTTCCCGGCGGCCCACTGCGCGATAGTTGTCCACTTAGCGAGTGTGTCCATCATGCGACGAATCCTCCCATTTCTTGTTCTGCTCGCGGTCATGTTCCAGGCCGCATGTACTGGCACAGTTGGCGGGTCTTCGGGAAATCCCGGTGCGCCTCCGCCTCCGCCGCCACCTGTAGTGAAGGTTTCGGTTTCGCCGAGCACAGCCACGCTTCGCGCGGGCACCGCGCAGCCGTTCGCCGCCACCGTCACCGGCTCATCGAACATGTCCGTGACATGGCAAGTGAATGGCGTCACCGGCGGCGCGAGCGCTACCGGCAAAATCAGCGCGTCGGGCGTGTACACCGCGCCAGCTGCTGTCCCGAATCCGAACTCCGTCACCGTGCAGGCCGTGAGCATGGCCGATTCGAGCGCGGCAGGACAAAGCGCCGTAACGCTCTGGAATCCGATCCCGGTGCTCGCAAGCATTTCGCCGAGTCCGTCCCGGCAGGCGCGTTTGCGATCACAGTCACCGGAAGTAACTTCGTCGGCGGCGCGCAGGTCGAACTCGCGGGCTGCCCCGCTCACGACAACTTATGTATCGGCGACGCAGCTCCACGCGACCGGCACCGCTGCTTCGGCAGGCATGCTCGCCGTCACCGTAGTGAATCCCGGTCCCGGCGGCAGCGCATCCGGTTCGCTGACTCTGCAGGTAACCTCATCGGGTGGCGGCAATCCGCCGCCTCCGCCGCCCCCGCCCCTCGCGTGCAACGTGATGCAGCCGGGGCAGGGAGGCAGCCTCGGCGGTTTCCTGCCGTTCCCCGCGGACAATCTGTGGAACAAGGAGATCTCCGGCGCGGCCGTGGATCCGAATTCCGTCGGCGCTCATCAACTTCATCGGCACGAAGCGTCGGCCTGCATGCCGATTTCGGCTCCGGCCAATTTGCCGGCTCGATCATCGGTATCCCCTACCAGGTCGTTGACTCGACGCAGGGCCCCATCACCATCAACTTCACCGATTTTGGCGACGAGAGCGATCCCGGACCGATGCCAATTCCGCTGAATGCTCCGATCGAAGGCGACCCGAATCCCAGCGGCGATCAACACGTGCTGATCCTCGACAACGCGAACTGCTTTCTCTACGAACTCTACAACGCGGCTCCCAGTGGATCGACCTGGAACGCCGGCTCCGCCGCCGTCTGGGACCTTACTGCTGACGAGCAGCGCCCCTACGCCTGGACCTCCGCCGACGCCGCCGGCCTTCCCATCTTTCCGGGCCTCGCGCGCTACGACGAAATTGCCGCTGGCGCGATCAATCATGCGTTGCGCTTCACGCTGCAGAACAGCCGCGCCGCGTTCACTCCGCCGGCCTCGCATTTGGCCGCGACTTCATCGAATGCCAACGCCGCGCCGATGGGCATGCGCCTGCGTCTCAAATCCAGCTTCGATATCTCGGGGTACTCCGCCACGAATCAGATCATCCTGAAGGCGATGAAGAAGTACGGCCTGATCATGGCCGACAACGGCTCGAACATGTACATCAGCGGCGCGCCCGACGATCGCTGGAGCAACGACGACCTGCACAACCTCGGCAGCGTCACCAACCAGGATTTTGAAGTCGTGAAAATGGACGCGATCTACACGAACTCGAGCTTCCCGCAGGGTTCCGCTCCCTCGATCGCGAGCTTCACCGCGAGTTCGCAGTCCGTATCGGCGGGCACTCCCGTCACGCTCAGCTGGAGCGTTAGCGGCGCGTCGTATCTGATCGTCTCCCCCGATATCGGCGCCACGCGCGGCACGAGCGTCATCGTCACGCCCTCGCAGTCCACCACTTATACGCTGTACGCCACGAACGCCTTCGGCCGCACCACCGCCACCATCAACATCACCGTGCATTAGGATTTTGGGCGCAGCAGCAGTGGGGCCGCAATCTATCGCGGTTCATTTCGATGCGAAGTTCTCGGATTGGACGCCGAATTACGCGATGTGCAGGGCGGGAACTGAAGACGATTCGCCGCGGAGCGCTCGCGCCCACCTGGCGTACGAGGACGTCTTTCGAAAACGGCTTCTGAAGAAACGTAGCGCTTCCTGTAAAATCCTGGCCGCCCTCGTTTTGCTCCAGATATCCGGACATGAAAACAACCTTCAGATCGGGTCGGGTGAGTTGCATTCGCTTGGCCAGTTCCGGTCCGCGCATCTTCGGCATCACGACGTCGGTGACCAGCACGTCGATCCGCTCGCCCAGCGTCTCGGAAATTTCCAGCGCCTTCTGGCCGTCGCTCGCCACGAAGACGCGATAACCCGCTGCGGTCAGAAACTCGAAGGCCAGCGTGCGCACGCCCTCTTCGTCTTCCGCGAGGAGCACCGTCCCGGCCGCGAGCGAGCGCGGTGGCGCAAGCTCTTCTTGTGGATTGGGAGTAATGTTTTGCTCGACGCGCGGCAGATAGACTTCAAAGCGGCTTCCGCTTCCGGGCGTCGAATCCACCCAGATGAAACCGCCGCTCTGCTTCACCACGCCGTACACGGTCGCAAGCCCGAGCCCCGTGCCTTTTCCTTGCTCCTTAGTCGTAAAGAACGGCTCGAAAATGCGCGCCTTCGTCTCCGGCGTCATGCCATGGCCGGTGTCGGTGACCGCCAGCATCACGTAGTAGCCGGGCTCGACGGTTGGCCGGGATTTGGCGGCGTCCGGATCAACCACCACGTTCTTCGTTTCAATCACCAGTTTTCCGCCTCGCGGCATGGCGTCCGACGCATTCACGGCCAAATTCAGAAGCACCTGCTCGATCTGGCCCGTGTCCGCCTTCACCCGGCCGAGGGATTCTCCGGCGCGAAACGTGAATTCGATATCCTCGTGAATCAGCCGCTTCAGCAGCTTGTACATGTCGGCGACCAGCGAGTTCATGTCGAAGACGGTCGGTTCCAGCGCTTGCCGCCGGCTGAACGCCAGCATCTGGCGCGTGAGCGAAGCGGCGCGGTCCGCTGCTTTGCGAATCTGCTGGCCGCTGCCGAGGAGCGGGTCCTTGGCCGGCAGGCGTTCGACAATCAACTCCGAGTGTCCCTTGATCACCGTGAGCAAATTGTTGAAGTCGTGAGCGACGCCGCCCGCCAGCCGGCCCAGCGCTTCCATCTTCTGCGATTGGCGAAGCTCTTC
This sequence comes from uncultured Acidobacteriota bacterium, assembly GCA_963752925.1. GTDB lineage: Bacteria > Acidobacteriota > Terriglobia > Acidiferrales > UBA7541 > Palsa-295. The sequence continues at coordinate 535,807 of CAVVZY010000011.1, forward strand.
TTCGAGCTGCCGCTTCTGTGCTTCGTTTTTCTGAAGCGTGCCGCGCATCTGATCGAACGCGCGCGTGACGTGCGCCACCTCGTCGCCGCCCATCGCTTCGAGCGGGAAAGCAAAGTCGCCGCGCTCCAGCGCCCGCACGCCCTTGTCCAGGTTTTCCAGCGGACGCGTGAAGGCGTTGGAGATGAACAGCGCCAGCCACGTCCCGGTCACGAGCGCCAGCAGTCCGAGTCCGATCAGCAAACGGTTCAGCTCGGCCAGGAATTCCGCGGCCCGAGTGTACGATTTCAAGGTAATCAACCGCGCGGTTGGCCCCGGATCATCCGTGAGCCCGACCGAGATCGCATAAAATTGCTGATTCGCGATCCGGACTTCCGCCGAGGACTGCAGATCGTGCGCTTGTTGACCGAGTTCCTGCTCGTCGAGCGGGCTCAATGTGCTGCTGACAACATTCCCGCCGTAGCTGAACGCAAGCTCGGCCGAATGAGTACGGCCCAGATTGTGAATCGCGGAGTAGCCGATTTCACGCCCCACTACGACCGTGCCGAGCTGCATGTTGTCCGGAGACGGGCGCCGGTGAACCGGCTGAACCGCCACCTGATAGAGCGCGCCGCCGGCGTACCACCAATCGGAGGTGCTCTTCTTGCCGAGAGAGCTGAGAAGCAGCTGCTGCGCAATGGCAGGCGTAAATCGCGGATTCGTTGTATGCAGCATCATGATCTGGTGGTTGTCATCCGCCAGAATCACCAGATCGCTGCCGTCCGTCTCAAGAGGGTTGTCGGTGGATTGCTGAAAAGTGGGCGCGTCCCAGTAGGTCAAGTCCGCAAGTGTCGCCAGCAGATCCGCTTTGCGGCCCAGCGCGAGTTGATGCTCGTGGAGCATCGCCAGGTAGGTCAGAACGGAGGTTTGGGTCTCGGCGACGATTTCCTGCTGCAGGTGCTTCTTCGCGACGTGACGCACGGCCAGCAATGTGGCGCAGCTCAGCGCCGCAATGATCAGCACGAACGAAAGCACAAGTTTCGTCCGCAGCCGGAGGTTGGACTTCCTCAGTGGTGTCAGCGTCATCGTGAGAGTGAGCGCCGGGTCTGCTTCGCGTGCCCAGTTGTGGCGCTCGATTCCCCACGCAAACTGTACCGGTCTGGAACTCCTCCGCGAATGGCCCGCCCGTACCTTTGACCAGGTACTTTCGATCTATCGGGTCCTGTTCGCCACTTGGCCTCCCCGTGGATGTCGTTGTAAACATGCCTGCTTAGGCGCGAATTTGATCGTAGAGCAATACTCCCTCGGGCCGCCGGGGTGTAGGAACGCGTGTGGTACTGGAGGTAACCCCGTCGCATGGGAGAGCAGGGAAGGCCCTCAAAGGTGAATCATCCCTCGCCGCCTCCTCATCTCGCTCACCAGATTCCCGCGCCGCGCTCCGGTCGCATCAATGCCTCGCTCGGCGCCGCAAGTCCGAAGTAGTGCGCGAGCGCTCCGGCGCGATACCTCCACCGGCGTCCACAATTCTGTCCGCACACTTCCAACCACGACGTTTGTGTTTCGGACACCATCGCGGAGCGATCGCAATTTCCGGGAATCGAATAGGAGTAAGGTTCTATGAAAGGTGCTGCCATGCGACTGAGTTTATTGATCGGCGGATTTTTGTGCGCGGCGCTGGCCGTGGGCGCCGGTGCTGCGCCACACCCGGCCGGGCTGGGCACGATCGCGGGCCAGGTGTTGGCGGCCGATGGCAAGCCTGTGGTCGGAGCGCACGTTACCGCGCAAACTGGCGAAGGCCACCATCTTCAAACTGTCGACACCAACGGTCAGGGCCGCTTCTGGTTCGCATCGCTCCCGGAAGGGCAATACGATGTTCGCGCGTCCTACGAAGGGCGCGTTTCCGAATGGCGCCAGGGAGTTTGGGTCGCGCCCGGCGAGCAAACGAATGTCGTCCTCCATCTGCGGCCGAAGAAGTCGCCCTGAGCTGCCCGCTGCCGTCATTTTTCCGACAGGCTGCGCTTCATAGCCTGCTCGAACTCGGCGAAATACTGCCCGATGATCGTCAAATCGAATTTCCGGAGGATCTCTTCCTTTCGTTCCCGTGCGAGCAGAAATTCAAAAGCGCGCCGCACCAGCTCGGTTCGGCGAAACTTTCTTGCCCGAGATACGCTCGTACTCCGACGTCTTCATGGTAACGACGTGGCGAGTCTCGTTCTTTCCTTCGGTCAGGCGAACGTGAAACTCGTCCGGGCCGACTTGCTCGACTTCAATTTTCACGGCCATGGCTCACTCCACGGTCCAGCATTTCCGGTTTTTCATGCACTGGTCAGACTGTAGATCAGAATTCCGAGAACGAGCAGCGTGATGGCGGTGTAGAGCCAATCTCGCTCGGACACGTAGGCAACGACCGAGAACGCCACGCGCGCAATCGGCGTCGCGATCAGGATCAGCAATCCGAGCTGGATCAATCCACGCGAATGAAACGTCACGGCGTCGCCGAAAATTCCGCTTAAGGAACGAAGTTCGATTGGCTCGCCCTGAAAGATTCGATAGTCGGGTTTCACGCCCCCATACTTCTTCAAATAGAGGACTCCGCCGGCCAAGACCACCGCCGCGGCCAGAACCACGCCGGCGCGCAGCAGTGTTCCGATCAAACTCTCGAAGCGCTTCTCGCTCAAACCGTGCGATTCGGACATTTTTAGAGATTTCCTCTCACGCCCTTGAAGATCATTTCGATCGCTACCGCGGCAATAGCGATGCTGAAAACAATTCGCAGCGTGCGCACCTTGGCCTCCGGCAGAATGCGCGCACCCACCAGCGCGCCGAGCAGCACGCCCAGCATCACGGGCATGGCCAGTCCCGGGTCGAGATACCCGCGACGCAGGTAGATTCCCGCGCTTGCCGCCGCGGTCACGCCGATCATGAAATTGCTGGTGGTCGTCGAGACCTTGAACGGAATGCTCATCGTCCGATCCATCGCCAGCACTTTCACCGCGCCCGATCCGATACCGAGCAGCCCCGACAGCGCGCCGGCGACATACATCAGTCCGAATCCAAGCGGCACGCCGCGAACGTGATATGCGCGAATGCCCTCGGGCGTCGGATACGTGCCGTCCAATTTCAGAAGTCGCGCGAACCGGCCTTCCGTCTCTTGGATGGGCACTTCGGTAACCGGTTTGATGGACGTCCACGCGGAATACAACAGCACGATTCCGAAAATGATGGCGATCGCCGCGGTGGGGATGCGCGTGGCAAGATACGCGCCGCACAGCGCGCCCACGGTCGTGGCAACCTCGAGGAACATGCCCACGCGAATATTGGAGAAGCCTTCTTTCAGGAACGCGGCGGCGGCGCCGGAGGATGTCGCGATCACGGACACGAGCGACGCGCCGATCGCGTAGCGAATATCCACGCCGAAGACCAGCGTCAGCAGCGGCACGATGATTACGCCGCCTCCCAATCCCGTGAGCGATCCCAGCAGTCCCGCGAGGAACGATCCGGCCGCGATCAGCAGCGTGAATTCAAGGGTCCCGTTCACGGTTTAGATTGCGTCCAGAGCCTGCTCGAAGTCGCTCAACAGGTCGCGCCAGTGTTCGATGCCGACGGACACGCGCACCAGGCCGTCCGTGATCCCGGCTTGCGCGAATTCCTGCTCCGTGAAACCGGAATGCGTGGTGGTTTTGGGATGGCACGCGAGCGTTTCCACGCCTCCCAGCGAAACCGCGTTCATGGCGATCTGCAGATGGCGCAGGAAATCGAACGCGGCGGGCTTGCCGCCCTTCAATTCCAGCGAAAACATCGCGCCGGGGTAGTCGCACTGGGCCTTGAAGATTCTCTTCTGCTCGGGGTCGGTGAACAGCGTCGGGTAATAGACGCGGCTCGTTTTCGGATGCTCGGCCAGATGCTCCGCGATCCGCTGCGCGTTCTTGCTCGCGCGCGTCATTCGCAGGCCCACCGTGGGCAAGCGCCCGGTCAGCATCCAACATTCATCGGGCTGAAGAATGGTGCCGAAGAGTCCGCGCATCGGTCCGATTTTCTTGGTTAGAGCCGGATCCTTCGCCAGCACGATGCCCGCGAGCAAGTCGCTGAAGCCGGAAAGATATTTCGTCCCGGAATAAACGACGAGATCGGCGCCGAGCGTGAGCGGATGCTGGAATGCGGGGCCGAGCAGCGTGTTGTCCACCATCACGAGCGGGCGCGTCTCGCCGGACGGAATTTTCAGAGCCGCGACGGCGTCGCAGACTTCCCGGATGTCCGTCATCACCAGCGTGGGGTTGGCGGGCGTCTCGAGCAAAACCGCGCCGAGGTTTTTTGCGGACGCAATCGCGGCGGCGAGCAAATCGCCGCGCCCGGAGAAAATGGGAATCCCGGCGATGCCCCATTTCGAAAGATGATCCTGGATGAAGTGCTGCGTGCCGCCATAGATGGGAATCGTGTAAACGACGGATTGTCCCGGGCGCAGAAAAGTGAGCAGGGAAGTCATGATCGCAGCCATGCCGGTATTGAACGCCAGCGCGGTGGTCGCGTCCGCTTCGAGGTTCACGATCTGGTCCTGGAGGATTTGCGCGTTCGGGTGATTGAACCGCGAGTAGATCAGGTCGGTCCCTTCGCCCTCGGCGATGTGGGCGCGGCCGCTGGCGATGTCAAACGCGCGCTCCGCCGCCTCGGGACTCGGAAACACGTACGTCGAGCTGCGAAAAACGGCTGGCCGCGCCGAGCCGACGGACAACCTGGGGTCGAAGCCCTGCGTCAGCACTTTTGTGGTTGGCCTTAACGGCTGGGATTCGCGGCGGTCGCCCGGATGGCTAGGATTCATGGCGGAAACTCCTCTCCATCGTTATAGCACCGAACGGCGAGGGACGAGGGATGATGGGCGATGAAAATCGCGCTGGCGAGGGCCCCGATCTGTGTCGATTAGAAATCGTTTCGGCGCCCCCTTGTTCCAGTGACGAGTAGAACGCCGCGCGATTGTCTGTTTTGAACGAGATACCGGTGATTCTACTCGGCACGCAGTGCCGGGTAGAACCGCGGAAAAAGGAACGCGGCGGAGGTCCCGATCTGTGTCGATTAGAAATGGTCTCGGCGTTGGATCTGCGGGAGTTAAGTGCGTTTCTAATCGCCGCAGTGTCGATTAGAAAGGCGTGATTCGTGAGGCGCGATTCGTGATTGGTCGAGGACGCAAAGCAGCACACAGACGAACGCGCCGACTCGTCACCGGCTTCGTGCTTGTCGCGGCCAATCTCAGGTCTGTCATATTAAGACTCCAATTTTAGGCTGGCACGATGCGAGAGGCGCCGCGACTGTGCGAAGGGATAGTAGAAGTACAGGTGGACATGCTGGCCGGGGAAGGTGCAAGACACGGGAGCCAAAGGAATAGAACGGCACCGCGATGCGCGGCGCACCGTTACGGCTAGAGATCCTGTTACGACTTCTTCTTCGGAACCTTGGCGCCCTTCTTGCGTGCTTCGGAGAGGCCGATGGCGATCGCCTGCTTTCGGCTGGTCACTTTGCCACCCTTTCCTCCCCTGCCGGAGAGGAGTGTTCCTCGCTTCTCGCGGTGCAGAGCGCTCTTGACGCTTTTTCCTGCGGCCTTGCCGTACTTTGGCATATGGTTTTCTCCTTTTCGCTGTCGCGAAATCCCGTCTGTGGATCCCGTCAAATAGATCATCCACGGTTGACCTGTCGAATAAGATACATCGACTTTTGGATAAATGGGGGGCGGCCAAAAGTGTGACGCCTCGAGGTACGATTCTGTGGAGGCGCGGCCAATCTCAGATTTGTCATTTCAAGGCTCAAGTTTCAGACTTACACGATGCGGGAGGCGTCGCGACTGTGCCGAGGGGTGGAAAAAGTACAGGTGGACATGCTGGTCGGAGAGAGAAGGAAAGTTGAGAATCCAGAGTTGGGCGCGGCTGCATGCGGGAGACTGCGAGTAGATCCGAAAAGGAAACAGACAGACGCACCCTTCTGAGAGACGAAGAGTGCGGCACCCCTCAGATGTCTTGCGTGGCTTGAAGGACGTGCGGTGTGAACTGGTCACGCGTGAGCGGAATTAGTGGAGTGCAACGACGCTTAAGGGTGTGCCACCCGCCACCGGAAAAATCAAACACCAAGGCCTGAGCCGCTCTTAATTGATAGTCACTTTTACCCCTCGTCGCTGCAGTTCGGAGATCACGTCGGCTCTTGCCGGTGTTCGGAGAAGAGTTAGCTGTTCGAGATTTTGTATCGACAGTAGCGGAGAAATATCAACCACCGGTACGTCAAACAGGGAGATCCTCCTCAAGGATGGATGATTTGACAGTTCGGCTATCGACCTAACTGGCAAGCCACTTAGGTTCAACTCAGTTAGGTTGGTATTCCGAGTCAAGAACCGTAAAGAGTCGATTTGTAATTGGCCGAGTGCGAGGGTTTTCAATTGTTGGAGATCTCCGATGGCGTCCGCATCTATCACCTGAGACGGACCTGTGGTGAACCCGAGGCCGCTCACATTCAAGGTCGTCAACCCTCCGAGCCTACGCAGCGGCGTGAGGTCGATCACTGGTGGTCCCCATATGAACAACGATTTTAGATTGGGGAGCGTACCGATTGCGGCCATGTCAACGGGTACTTGAGCGATTATGGTTAGCCTGCTGAGTTTCGGAAGTCGACTCAGTTGCGTGAGGCCCGGAACTTGCTTTGCGTCGACGCTCAGCTCTTCTAGCGCATCCTTTCCGTCGAGTGCTGACACATCGGTTACACCAGAATCTCGAACATCTACGGATCTCAGCAGTGCCAGTCCTTCAATTGGAGACAGGTCTCGGACCAACGACCCACCAACGTTGAGCGTTGTCAGCTTAGTCAATCCGCGCACGGGTCCCAGGTCGCTCACTCGAGACATATTCAAAGTGAGCACTTCCAGGTTGACGAGTGACGCAATGGCACTGATGTCGAGTGAGTTGCGGATAGTAAATGGTGTCTGAGAAACGACGAGAGTCCGTAATCCGGTCATGCCACGTAACTCTGCCATGTTGTCTATGTCGCTGGCACCAATCTCGAGGCCAACGCAATTGTTGATTCCCGACAGGAACGTGAAGCCGACGATACTCGGGACCTGCTGGAGGTGCAATCGGAACGGCTTGCGAAGCGCTCGGAAGTACTCCGCCGATTCCTTCATGTTCGGTAGCGGCTTAGTGACGATCTCAAAGATGATATTTCCCTTGTCATCCCTCTTTATATTCCACCCGAGTCGGGCCAGGTTTTCGATGGGGCCCCCTCCTTCTTCATGCGACGTCTCGGTTGGACTGCTCTGAAATCGCGATTCGCTTTGGTTGTCATCCTTGGTTCCAGCCCCAGCGGAGGTTTGGGTTCTCTCTGATGCAGCCTGCGATGCGGTTGCAGACGACTTTGCCCGAAGTGCCGCCGTCTCTTGACGGTCCCACGTGAACAACCTCCACGCCCCTGCTCCTGTAGCGCCGCCGATAACCGCACCGAGGCCGATTGCAATTATGTATGGCATCTTCCACCGCCTTTGTACCCACGAACTGTATTGTCGGCTGTAAAACTCGATAACTCGGGGGCCAGTCAGGATGTAATACAAAAATAGTAGCCATGCGAACAACATGAAGAACGGGAAAAGTGCCAGATCTGGAAGGACCGTGCCCGTTGCCTGCAGCACCCGCCAGCCAACGCCTACTAGTGCAATGATTGTTGGCCAAACAGCCTTGTGCGCGAGCCGATGAAGAGTTCGGAGCAACTTCCGCATTCGTTGGATTGTAGTCCTAACCTCAGGTGAAGTGAACAATTCTGGAGATCTGTCTGCGCTACCAATGAGCTTTGCCCGCGCCCATTTGACTACTCTGGCTTGAGCCGGGCAGGGGCGGAGCAGGGCGTCGCGAGGAGGCGTATAATTATGTTTAGCGGCGACACTACATGCAGAATCTCAAGATTCTCGGCGAGACTCCCGAACTCCACGAAGCGCGGTGGTGGGAGGCGGAGCCCGGCGGCAAAGTGCACTGTTATCTTTGCCCGCGGCACTGCCATATTGGCGAGGGGCAGGCTGGGTTCTGCTTCATTCGCGCGAACGAGGGCGGCAAGCTCTACAGCCTGGGTTACGCGCATCCCGCCGCATTGCAGATTGACCCCATCGAGAAAAAACCGCTGAACCATTTTCTGCCGGGGACGCGCGTATTTTCGATGGGCACGGCGGGCTGCAACATGGGCTGCTTTTTCTGCCAGAACTGGGACATCTCGAAATCGCACGCGGACCAGGTGCGGTCGTCCTACGTGCCGCCCGAAGACGTGGTGCAGCTCGCGATCCGCAACGGCTGCCCGACAATCGCGTTCACCTACAACGAGCCAACGATCTGGGGCGAGTACGTCGTTGATATATGCCACGCCGCGAAGGAAGCCGGCATCAAGACGGTGATGGTCTCGAACGGCTACATCACCCGCGAGGCTTTCCACGACATCTACGACCACATTGACGCGGCGAATATTGACTTGAAGGCGTTTACTGAGAACTTCTACGGGCGCATGACGCTGACGCATCTCCAGCCCGTCCTCGACACGCTCCAGTGGCTGAAGAACGAAACGAATGTGTGGTTCGAGATCACGAATCTGATTATCCCGACGCTGAATGACGCGCCCGCCGAAACGCGCGCCCTGGCCGAATGGGTTCTCGAGCATCTGGGGCCGGATGTGCCGCTGCACTTCACGGCGTTCCATCCCGATTTCAAATTGCGCGACAAGCCGCGCACGCCGCCCGATACGCTTCACGCGGCGCGCGCCACGGCGCTCGAAGCGGGATTGCACTACGTGTACGAAGGCAACATTCACAGCGATGGCGGGAACACCAGCTGCCCGTCGTGCAAGACGCTGCTGATTCGGCGCTCGTGGCACGATGTGGAGGAGAATCATCTGGCGGACGGCTGCTGCCCGAAATGTGGGCTGGCGATTCCCGGACGCTGGGGGAATTCGTCCGGAGGGAATTCGGCGCGCGCGGCTCGTAAGGACGGATCGGCGGTGGCCGAGCGATACGGGGAGTTAAACCTCTAGAAGCTTGTTGCGAGAGAGACAGCGCATAGGAACGCGCTGCGCGCGCGAACTCTTATGTCGGAGCTAAAGCTGTTTGATCTCATGACATCCGTTACAGTTTGTATCAGGACATCCGTTACACCGGTACGGGTAGAGTTTCGTTCCAGGGAGGGCTGGAACGATGCCGTGGCGGAGGACGGATGTGAGTGCGGAGCGGGTGAAGTTTGTGGTGCGGGCGGCGAGCGGGCAAGAGCGCATGGCGGCGCTGTGCCGGGAGTTTGGAATTTCGCGGCCGACGGGCTATCGCTGGCGCCGGCGTTTCGAGCAAGCCGGCAGCGTGACGGCGGTGATCGAGCGCAGCCGACGTCCCGAGCACAGCCCGTCGCGGACCTGCGTGGAGAACGAAGAGCGGGTGGTGGTTCTGCGACAGAAGTACGCCTGGGGCGCCAAGAAGCTAGAGGTGCTGTTGCGAGAGCAGGGCGCGCCGCTGACAGCGATCACCATCCATCGGATTTTGAAGCGTCGCGGCCTGGTGCGGAAGAAAGATTCGCATCCGCCGGCGCTGGAGCGGTTCGAGCGCGCGTCTCCGAACGAGCTGTGGCAGATGGACGGCAAGGGCGAGTATCGCGGCGGAGAAGCGGCGTGTTATCCGCTGTCGATCCTGGACGATCACAGCCGCTATGCGGTGGGGCTGTACGGCCTGCGCGCTTTCACGGCCGAGCTGGTGTATCCCTGCGTGGTGCGGACGATGGAGCATTACGGTGTTCCGCAGGCCATGCTGATGGATCACGGCAGCATCTGGTGGGGGACGAAGAACGGGTATGGATTAACGTGGATGTCGGTGCGACTGATCGAGCAGGGGATCGGGTTGATCTACGGGCGGGTGCATCATCCGCAGACCCAGGGGAAAGTGGAGCGGTTCCATCGCACGCTGGATGAGGCCATGCGCTATCGGGGAAAACCGGAGCGGCTGAGGGAGTGGGAGCAAGCGCTGGAAGAATTTCGCCGGGTGTACAACGAGGAGCGGCCGCATCAGGCGTTGGGGATGAAGAGGCCGGCGGAACGCTATCGGCCTAGCGCGAGGAGCTATCAAGCAGAGCCTCGGGAATGGGACTATGCGGAGGGAAGCACGGTGCGGCGGTTGAACGCCAAGGGATTTCTCTACTGGGAAGGCAGGAACTGGTTCGTGTGCGAAGCGCTGGCGGGGCGGCGCGTGCGGGTCGAGACAGTGGGAGAGCTGTTGCTGGTGAGCTACCGGCACATGTACGTGCGGGAGATCGATCGCCGACAGGGGGCGACGCGAGCGTTCGTCCGCCCGCGCGCCGTCGGGAGGGCTCTCCGGTCGCCCTGCGGGCTCCCTCCGAGCCCTCCCAACGGAGAACAAAACCAAAACCCGGAAGTGTAACGGATGTCCTGATACACGGTGTAACGCATGTCATGATACAAAACAGCTGAAGCTCCGACCCCCTAAAGCGTCCGCCTGAAGGCGGCCGCTACGAAGGCAGGGCGAGATCGGAGCAGAACGGGTCTAATGACACTCGTGGCGGCAACGCCGTATCTGAGCGATCAGCGGTATGAGGAGTACTCCGCCGAGCAGCATGCAGTGTGGGCGGAGCTCGTCCGGCGGCGCCGGCCGCAGATCGAGGCGTTTGCGTGCCGCGAATTTCTGGAGGGCTACAAAATCATCGGGCTGGAGGACGACCGGCTGCCGAATCTGAGCGCCATTTCGGCGCGGCTGAGACCGAGAACGGGTTGGAGCGCGACTCCGGTGAGCGGGTTTCTGCCGAGCGACGCGTTCTTCGAGATGCTCGACGCGCGCATGTTTCCGACTACAACCTGGCTGCGCAGCCGGGATTCACTTGGATACACGCCCGAGCCGGACATCTTCCACGACGTGTTCGGGCATGTACCGATGCACGCGCATCCGGTGTTCGCGGATTTTTTGCAGCACTACGGCAGCGTCTGCGCGAGGATCAAGGACAAGGAAACGCTCGAGCGCCTCGGCCGACTTTTCTGGTACACAGTCGAGTTTGGCCTGATTCGCGAGGGCACGAAGGTGAAGGTTTACGGCAGTGGCGTGATCAGCTCGCAGAACGAATGCACCAACGTGATCGAAGGAGGCTGCGAGATACGCGATTTCAGCCTCGATGAGGTACTGGCGACGCCGGTGAAGGTGGACCGCATCCACCACCTGCTTTTTGCCATCGAGAGCTTCGAGCAGATCTACGAAGCGATGCGGGAAGCAGAAACGCGCGTGCTGGCAAGATCGTAGTTGGCTCGACGCTACGCGGGCAGCGGATCGTTGTAGCGGCTCAGCTCGACTCCGCTTCCAATCGGCAGCAGCAGCGAGTCAATCTTCGGTTTCGATCGCACGTACTTGCGATACTTGAGAGCGTCCTCGCGGTAATTGTCCGGCCGGAGCATGTTGTCCGCCGCGACGAAGGCGCCGGGCGAAAGCTTCGGATAGAAAAGTTCGAAGCAGTCGATATAGAGTTCCTTCCAGAGATCCACGAACACGAAATCGAAAGGGCCCTTGAGCGACGCGATTGTGTCGAGGGCGTCGCCGAGGCGGAAATCAACGTGCGCGGTGAGGCCAGCCTTCCCCAGCATGGTACGCGCGTAGTTCTGTTTGTTCGCGGCCTGCTCGATGGTGATGAGTTTTCCGCCGGTCGCGCGCGCCGCTTCCGCGAGCCACACGGTGGAGTAGCCATAGGAAGTGCCAAGCTCGAGGATGGTTCGGGATTTCGCGGCCTTGGCGAGGATGTTAAGGAGCTGCCCGGTCGCGGGGCCGACGGCGAGCAAGAACTCGTCGCGGCGGGCCAGCCATTGGCCCATCGTGCCTTGCAACTGGAGCTTGTGCTCTTCGGTGCCGCGCTTTTCGTACTCCACCAAGACCGCTGCAATCGCCGCGTCCATTATTGCGTCCTCCCGAATTCAGAGCTGAGGGAACATCATAAAGCATGAAGGGGAGACTTACTCAAAGGCGCCGCAGCAAGCCGAGGGGAGTTCGCGGCCTGCGTGAGATCTGATCTGGCGCGCTACGCGGGAAAAATGGCGGGGACGACGAGACTCGAACTCGCGACCTCTGCCGTGACAGTTTACCCGGGATAAGTTTTACTACAACTTACAAAGACGCGGGGACTGCCAAAATACCCGCAAGTCGCAAAAGACATCGCATCTTGTGGGTTGAGTTGTGGGTTGGAAATATCGGTTACCAGGATCGCCTTCGCCTCCAGCCTTAGCGACCATGCGCGAAGGCGAGGGAGTGAAGCCCGGCCGGGGTTTATCGCCGGGCAAGCCGGAATCGGAGACTATTCTTCCTTCTGCGGCGGATGCTTGGGCTTAAATCCGTTGCCCACGGTGAAGAAGGCTTGCGGCAGATCAATGCCGTTCTTCTTCAGGGTCACGAACATGGCATCTTCAACCTCAAGCCGCCGTGCACTGGGATCTTTTGTTACTCTCTTGACATCGGCAACACGCGCCCGCGCCAGATTTATTTCAAACTCGTCATACCCAAAGACATTTTATCGCCTGCAGGTATCGTTAAGAAAAGCTTACCAACCTGCGCTGCCAGATCAGACTTGCCCTCATCCGTAAAACTTCTTCCGCGCCCTGCACAAGCAAGCCTATATATTCAGCCTGATCCGATCCGCCATTTTATCGAACTACCGTATTTCCATCGCCGGCGCCGCGCTTGTCAAGAGGAGGGCAACGGACGCCGCAATGAGGGTTGATCTGGTCGCAGTATGCATGTGTCTTCCTTTCGGCTACTTCTTCTGCTGCGGATACTTGGGCTTGAAATTGCTGCCTACGGTCAGAAAGGCCGGCGGAAGGACAATGCCATTCTTCTTCAGAGTGACTATCATCGCATCTTCAACCTCAAGTCGCCGTGCACTGGGATCCTTTGTTACTCTCTGACATCGGCAACACGCGCCAGCGCCAGGTTTATTTCAAATTCAACCATTCCAATGGTATCAGCGTCACCGGGATTCTTAGTGGTGAATAGATGCTTCACCTGCGCAGCAAGGTCGGGCTCGCCTTGAGCAGTCAAAACCTTTTCTGCACCAACGATTAAGTCCGCTATGTATGCTGACTGATCCTGGTCCGCCATTTTATCGAACTGCTGTATTTCCATCGCCTGCACAGAACTTGCTAAAGGCATGGCCGCCGACAGAAATGTCGCCGCCAGAAGAGTGCTAAACCGATTCATAAAACCTCCCGCAGGTCCTGCCGCAGCGCGGTGTAATCCTTGAACTTTAGCGTTCGATCACTCGCGGCGCAAGCACGGGAGGGCAGCCGAACCACCAAAGCGCAAGGAGGTGCCTATGCGGTGGTCTCGATTCGGTAGTCCGTTGGGTGGGTCTCGCAATCTCTGCAGTGACAGCAAGTCGTACGAGACATCGCATTTTGTGGGCTGGAGTTCCCGGTGTCACGTCCGGTACCTCCCTGAAAAGAAATGGCGGGGACGACGAGACTCGAACTCGCGACCTCTGCCGTGACAGGGCAGCGTTCTAACCGACTGAACTACGTCCCCGCGGTATGCTCACCAGATGGTGGGCGATCTCAGATTTGAACTGAGGACCTCCCGGGTGTAAACCGGACGCTCTAACCGCTGAGCTAACCGCCCTCAAGTCATCGTAACAGAACCCAGACGCTCGAGGCTAGAGCTTAAACGCCGGCAGGTGGGCGCGTTCAGCGGTTGCCAGAGGCTTCCCGTACATCGCAACGCAAGTCTTTGAAGTCTCGTTCAATCCGTCCGATGAACTTAATGAGGGCTAATGAGAACTTGCGCGCGGCCGATGCCGTTTTTGGGCAACCTGTACCTTCGTACAGGAGCAAAAAATAGCCTGTACGGAAGTACAGGTTTGCGAGCGGCCGATCGGATGTTAGCTGATTCACTACGAACGCCGCAGCAGGTTCCCAATTCCAGCGGGAGCGCATGCTACTCTGCAAATTCCTGCGGTTCTAGTACCGCGGGCGAACAACTATGTCTTCACGACTCGGTGAAATCCTCGTCAAGGACAGCCTGATCTCCGCAGATCAGCTGAAGCAGGCGCTCGAACACCAGAAAAAGAATGGTGGTCGGCTGGGAACTTGCCTGGTGAAGCTGGGCCTGGTCAGCGACGACGACATCACAGCGGTACTTTCCCGCCAGTACGGCGTTCCGTCCATCAACCTAAAATTCTACGAAGTCGATCCGGCGGTGATCAAGCTGGTCCCGCAGGAAACAGCGGTCCGCTACCAGATCGTGCCGCTGTCCCGCGTGGGCTCGACTCTGACGATCGCGATGACGGACCCGACGAACGTCTTCGCCATGGACGATATCAAGTTCATGACCGGGTTCAACGTGGAGCCGGTGGTGGCGTCGGAGACGGCGATCAGCGAGGCCATCCACAAGTTCTACGGGGAAGTCGAGAGCGTCGAAGAGCTCGACAAGGTGATGAAGGACCTCACGGGCGAGGAAGCGGACGCCCTGGAGCTTGCGGCCGAAGAAACCGAGATGGACCTGGCCAGCCTGTCCAAGGCGGCCGAAGAAGCGCCCATCATCAAGCTGTGCAATCTGATCCTCACCGACGCGGTCAAGCGCGGCGCGAGCGATATTCACGTGGAGCCGTACGAGAAGGAGTTCCGCGTCCGGTTCCGCATTGACGGAATTTTGCAGAACGTGATGGCCCCGCCGCTGAAGCTGAAAGACGCGATGACCAGCCGCATGAAGATCATGTCCAAGCTGGACATCAGCGAAAAGCGGCTGCCGCAAGACGGCCGCATCATGATCAAGTACCTGAAGGACGGCAAGAAGAAGGAACTAGACTTCCGCGTTTCGACCGTCCCCACGCTGTTCGGCGAAAAGATCGTTCTCCGCTTGCTCGACAAGGAAAATCTGCGCCTCGACATGACCAAGCTCGGATTCGAGCCCGAAGCGCTGGCGAAATTCGAACGCCAAATTCTGAAGCCGTACGGCATGGTGCTAGTCACCGGGCCGACGGGCTCGGGCAAGACTAATACGCTTTATTCATCCGTCGCGCGATTGAACACCGCTGAAACCAACATCATGACGGCCGAGGATCCCGTCGAGTTCCAGCTTCCCGGAATTAACCAGGTGCAGATGAAGGAGCAGATCGGGCTGAATTTCGCGTCGGCGCTGCGCGCCTTCCTGCGGCAGGACCCGAACATCATCCTGGTCGGCGAAATTCGAGACTTCGAGACGGCGGAAATCGCGGTCAAGGCGGCGCTCACCGGCCACCTCGTGCTATCGACGCTGCATACGAATGATGCCCCCTCGACGATCAGCCGATTAATGAATATGGGTATCGAGCCGTTTCTCGTGGCGACCTCGGTGAACCTGATTTGCGCGCAGCGGCTGGTTCGCCGCATCTGCGTGAGTTGTAAGGAGCCGCTTCAGATTCAGGCGCCGGCGCTCATTGAGGCGGGATTCTCGCAAGAAGAGGCTTCGAAAACGATCGTGCAGCACGGCAAGGGGTGCTCGACCTGCAACAACACCGGCTACAAAGGCCGCGTGGGACTTTACGAAGTGATGGAAATCAACGACGAGTTGCGCGAGCTGATTCTCGTCGGCGCTTCGGCACTCGAGATCAAGAAGAAAGCCATGGAGCAGGGAATGATCACGCTCCGGCGCAGCGGCCTGCAGAAGGTGGCAGCCGGGCTGACGACCATGGAAGAAGTCTTGCGCGAGACCGTACTGTAACGAGGAGAAGAAAATGGCCGGCATTACACTGAGCGAGCTTCTGAAGAAAATGCTGGAGATGTCGGGCAGCGACCTGCATCTCTCGACGAACAGCGCGCCGCGCGTCCGCGTACACGGCAAACTCCGCCCGCTCGACATGCCGCCCCTGACTGCGGCGGACACCAAAGCTCTCGCCTATAGCGTGCTCACCGACGTGCAGAAACACCGCCTGGAGGAAAATCTCGAGCTCGACTTCTCGTTCGGGTTGAAGAGCCTGGCGCGTTTCCGCGGAAACATCTTCCACCAGCGTGGAGCCGTGGCCGCGGTTTTCCGGACGATTCCGTGGGAAATCAAGAGTTTCGATGCCTTGGGTCTTCCGGCAGTGGTTCGCGGGTTGTGCGACAAACCCCGCGGGCTGGTGCTGGTCACCGGCCCGACGGGCTCCGGCAAATCCACCACGCTCGCCGCCATGCTCGACAAGATCAACAACGAGCGCGAAGAGCACATGATCACGATCGAGGACCCGATCGAGTTCCTCCACAACCACAAGAAGTGCCTGGTCAATCAGCGCGAGGTGCACTCGGATACTCATTCGTTCGCAAATTCGCTGCGCGCTGCGCTGCGCGAAGACCCCGACGTCGTGCTCATCGGCGAAATGCGCGACCTGGAAACGATCGAATCGGCGCTGCGCATCGCCGAGACGGGCCACTTGACCTTCGCCACGCTGCACACGAACTCGGCCGTTTCGACCATCAACCGTATCGTGGACGTATTCCCGGCGCACCAGCAGCCGCAGGTTCGCGCCCAGCTTTCGATGGTGCTCGAAGGAATTCTTTGCCAGTCGTTGCTGCCCAGAATTGACGGGCGCGGCCGGGCGATGGTGATGGAAGTTTTGATTCCGACCGCCGCGATCCGCAACCTGGTCCGGGAAGACAAGATTCACCAGATCTATTCCGCGATGCAGACCGGCACCGGGCAGACTGGAATGCAGACGTTCAACCAGAGCCTTGCGAACGCTTTTTCCCAGAAGTTAATCACTTTGGAAACGGCTCTTGCGAGATCTTCGAATCCAGACGAATTACAGGATTTAATTAACCGTGGGGTGACTTCGCCGCCAGTCGGCGGCCGGGTCCCAGTCCGGCGGTAACCGAAGAGGGAGGTAACAGATCATGCCGGTATTTACATATCGGGGAGTCAATCGCATGGGCACGAATGTGGCCGGCGAGCGCGAGGCGGAGAGCAAGGATCAGCTGAAGGCGATGCTGCGTCGCGAGAACATCAACGTCAACAAGCTCTCGGAAAAGGGGAAGGAATTCAACATCCCCACCTTCGGAGCCGGCGTGGATGAGAAAGAGCTCGCGATCTTCACGCGCCAGTTCTCCGTGATGATTGACGCCGGCTTGCCCCTCGTCCAGTGCCTGGAGATATTGGCCGGGCAGCAGGACAACAAGACTTTTCAGAAGATATTGAATGGCGTGCGCGCTTCGGTGGAAGGCGGCGCAACCCTTTCGACTTCCATGAAGCAGCACGAAAAGGTCTTCGACGCTCTCTACTACAACATGGTGGAAGCCGGCGAGACGGGCGGTATTCTAGACACCATTCTTCAACGCCTTTCGACCTACATCGAGAAGAACGTCAAATTGAAGCGCGCCGTGAAGTCCGCGATGATCTATCCAATCGCGGTGTTAAGCATCGCCGGCGGCGTCATCATTCTGTTGCTTTGGAAAGTCGTGCCGATCTTCACCACGCTGTTCAACGGACTGGGGGCGGAGTTGCCGCTTCCCACGCGAATCGTCATCGGGATGAGCAATTTCGTCGGGAGTATTTACGGTCTGCTGATTGCGTTCTTCGTCGTGGGCGTCGGCGTAGCTGTCAAATTCTGGTACGCCACGCCACAGGGCCGGATGGCGATCGATTCTCTATTGCTGAAGGTTCCCGTGGTCGGCATGGTACTTCGAAAGATCGCTGTCGCGCGATTCACGCGAACTCTCGGAACGCTGATCTCCAGCGGCGTGCCCATCCTGGAAGGTCTGGACATCACGGCGCGCACCTCGGGAAATGCCGTCGTCGAAAAGGCGATCTCGCAGACGCGCAAAGCCGTCGAGGCCGGGCGCTCTCTGGTTGACCCGCTCAAGGAAACGGATGTCTTTCCGGGCATGGTGACGCAGATGATCGGCGTCGGCGAACAGACCGGCGCGATGGACGCCATGCTTTCAAAAATTGCGGACTTTTACGAGGACGAAGTGGACGCGGCGGTGAAAGACATGCTGACGGCAATCGAGCCGATCATGATTGTTGTTCTGGGCGTCGTGGTCGGCGGCGTGGTCATTTCCATGTATTTGCCGCTGTTCTCGTTGATCGGCAAACTGGCCGGGCACTAGACCGGCGCGTCTTGGCCCGACGGGAATCAACGAGACGCGGCGGCGCGTCCGCCTACGTCCCTAGGGTCGAGCCGGGATCAGAAAACGTCAGCGAATCCGAAATGGAATTCACGCCTAGTGTGAGCGAATGGCTGCCTTTGCTGGGCCGCGTTCGCTTCCTGATTATTACGTTTCTCGTAGTGGTGTTCGTCGCGGTCCGCCAGTGGACAACGATTCCTTTCCCCGTGGCAACTCTGTTCGTCTTGGCGGCCGTCTGGTACGTCCTTGCGGCGATTTTCGTGGTCCTGCAGCGCAAGCTGCCGGACTTTCAGTGGCACGCGCCGCTTCAGATCGTCATCGATCTGGTGATGATCACGGGCATCGTGTATTCCAGCGGCGCGCAGGACAGCTACTTCACCTCCCTGTACGTGCTGGCGATTTTGATGGGAAGTATTTTGTTTTCCCGGCGAGGAGCGTTCCTCGTAAGTGGCGCCAGTTTTGTCCTGCTAGGATGCGTCGTCGAACTGACTTACTACAACATGATTCCCCGGACAGCCAATTCGATGCCGGGTCCCCGCGAACTCCAATCGTGGCTGGGAAGCAACCTCTTCGCGTTCTTCGCGGTGGCCTATCTGGGGAGCTTGCTGGCGCAGACGATTCGCAAGAAGGGCGTCGAGCTCGAGGAAAAAAGCGAAGAGCTGAGGGACTTGCAGGCATTCAACCGGGACATCATCGAATCCATGCGCGGTGGATTGCTGACCACCGACTTGAACGGCCGCATCTTGCTGGTGAATCGCGCCGGGGCCGAAATTACCGGGCAGGGATTCGGTTTACTTCGAGGCGAAAATGTCGCGGATCACTTTCCGGGATTCTGGCCGGTGGAAAGCGACGCGCAGGGGACTCCGCTGGCATTGCGCAAGGAAATTGAATTCCCCACGGCTTCCGGGGTCACTCGTTTTCTGGGTCTATCGATCTCTACGTTGCGCACCGGTCAGAACGAAACCGCGGGGTTCGTGTTCAATTTTCAGGACCTGACCGAGCTGAAGCGCCTGGAACGGGAAGTATTCAATAAGGAGCGCATGGCTGCTCTCGGCAGGCTTTCCGCTGCCATCGCCCACGAAATTCGCCAACCGCTCACGGCCATGACAGGCGCTCTCAAGGAGCTGGCGCGCCTCGCGCCGCTGGAAGACGACGACAAGAAGCTCGTTCAAATCGTCAGCCGGGAATCACAGCGGTTGAATCAAATCATTACTGAATTTCTGGACTATTCGCGCGAGAAGACCTACACGTTCGCGGATCTGGACATGGTGGCACTGATCGAAGAAACGCTTCTGCTGATCGAACGGCACGCATCCGTTTCGGGCAAAGTGCGCATTGAGCGAAACTTTCCGGCAGGAAAGCTTCGCGCCCATGCGGATCGCGACGCAATGAAGCAGGTGTTTTGGAACCTCTGCAATAACGCGTTGCGTGCCATGCCCGAAGGGGGCGTCCTTACCGTGAGCTTGGATTCCGGTCCGGACACCGTGCGAATTGCCATCCGCGACACAGGAAGTGGTTTCGACCCTCGCGCGTCGGCCCGGATCTTTGAGCCATTTCAATCGGGATTCGCCGGAGGCACTGGGCTGGGCCTCGCGATCGTGTATCAAATTCTTCAAGCACACAAAGGCCAAATCCGCGTCGAGACTAATCCCGGGCTCGGCACGGAGTTCGTGGTCGAACTTCCACGCGCGAGTCGCTCTCGTTCGTCCGACGCGGCCGGACCCGCGCCTTGCGGCTGAAAAACTGCGGCCGGTTGGGCCGCTGAGTGGGAAAGGCATAGGTCGCCCATGGCCCACCTACTGATCGTCGACGACGAACGGTCTATCTGCGAACTGCTGGAAATCAGCTTTCGCAAAGAGGGCCACAAAGTAGAGGTTGCCACAAGCGGGGAAGCGGCCAAGCGCCTGATGGCCTCCCGGCTCTTCGATATCGTCGTTTCCGATATCTGCATGCCCGATATGGACGGCGTGGAGCTTCTGCGCTACTCGAAGGAAGTGTCGCCTTCCAGCGTATTCATTTTGATTACCGGCGTGCCCACGATCGACACGGCGGTCGCCGCAGTGAATTTCGGCGCCGACCGCTACGTGATCAAGGGCGACCGATTGCTCGACGAGCTCCGCCCCGCCGTTCAACAAGTGGCCGAGAGTCTCGCGTTGAAGAAGGAAGCGGGCTACCTGCGCCGTGAACTCCGCCGTCTGACCGGGCTCGATCATATGATCGGGACCAGTCCGAAGATGCGCGCCATATTCGAGCTGATTCAAAACATCGCCCCGCAGCCGAGCCGCGTCTTGATCACCGGCGAAAGCGGCACGGGCAAGGAGCTGGTCGCGCGCGCCATCCATGAAAACAGCGCGCGGGCGAAAAAGCCCTTCATCACCATCAACTGCGGGGCTTTTCCCGAGACGCTGCTCGAATCCGAATTGTTCGGCTACGTGAGAGGCGCTTTCACCGGCGCAAATGAAAACCGCCACGGGCTGTTTCACGCCGCCAATGGCGGAACGCTTTTCATGGATGAAATCGGCAATATGAGCGTCACGATGCAGGTGAAGCTCTATCGCGTGCTGCAAGAGGGCAAGGTCCGCGCGATCGGCAGCACGGACGAGTCCGACGTGGATGTCCGCATCATCGCGGCGACGAACAAGGATCTCGCGAAGGAAATCGCCGAGGGCCGGTTCCGCGAAGACTTGTACTACCGCTTGAGCGTCATCCCGATTCACCTTCCGCCGCTCCGCGAGCGCCGGGAAGATATTGCGCTACTGGCGCGGGAGTTTCTCGGCCGTTTTGCGAAATCCATGAGCAAGAAGATCGACGGCATCGAGCCGGAGGCCATGCGCCGTCTCGAGGTTTACGATTGGCCGGGAAACGTCCGTGAACTCGAGAACACGATTGAACGCGCTGTAGCCTTGGAAAGTGGCAGCCGGATCACGGTGGATGCCTTGCCGGAACGAATCCAGAGCCATTTTCAAGACACCGTACCGCTCGCTACCCACAATGGAGATCACCCCTGCCTTCCACAGGAAGGTCTCAGCTTGGAGGAATTCATCCAAGGGCTGGAGCGGTCGTATCTATTGGCCGCGCTGGAGCGTTCCGGAGGGGTCCGCACGCAGGCGGCGGGGCTGCTCAAGATGTCCTACCGCTCATTCCGTCACTACGCCAAGAAATATGGTGTTTAACGAATCAATCGTTCGGGCGCATCATGGCGTCACTTCCTGAATCGCCGCCGGTTGGCTGATTCGGCCGTTTTCGTCATTGCCGATAAGCAATAAGTGTCAGCTTCATAGGCAGTGTCTCGAGCTCAGAACGTGAACAGGCCGCAAAGCCGGTTCGGTCGTTGCTGTATGTCATTGAAAGGGAGAGGTATACTGTGATTGTGTCGCGAAAGTAAACCCATGCCGCCCGGCTGGCATCCGTCTTGCCATGTATTGTGCGTATACCCCGCCAGGGAGTACTGAAAAATTGGAGATTCGGAGCAATGCTCCTAGGAGAGACAATGAATAAGAAACAGAAGGGCTTTTCACTTATCGAATTGCTGATCGTCGTGGCGATCATTTTGATCATCGCGGCCATCGCAATTCCGAACCTGCTTCGCGCCCGTATGGCGGCCAATGAGTCGTCCGCGGTCGGCACCGTCCGCACGCTCGTCACTGCCGAAATGACTTACTGGCAGCACATACGGCACGGGTTTTGCGGCGAACGCTGGCCGTGCTGGGCGGTGCGACGGCCTTGCACTGCGGCCGCCGCGACGTCTTGCTTGATTGATAACCTATCGCGACTTGGTGGCCCGAAGAGCGGATATAACGTCGGCCGCTCTGGGCTAGCGCTCCCGTGAATGGCGTCATCAACGCGTTTGGCGCGAGCGCGTGGCCAGTGGCACTAGGCTCGACCGGCGGACGTACGTTCTGCTCGGACGAGTCTGGCGTGGTTCGCGTCGATGTGGCTGGTGGAGCGATGGCCGCACCGACCGATACCGCTGCCAGACACTGCCTTCACTCCAGTAGTTTTGGCATAACTCGAGGCGGGAAGGAACCATCGGTTCCTTCCCGCCATTTCTTTGCTTGCGACGACGGACCGTCAAGAATATGGGCGGGCAAGCGAATTAAGCCACGCGCACTTCAACCAACCTACCAAGATAACCTACAGCCGCAAAGTCACCCGCGACTCTTCCCGCGGTCCGAGTCCTTCTGGTCAGCTTGCTCCGTTCGGCCGGTCTCCCAGTGCCTGAGAACGGCGGATTTGGCTGTTTCCGTCATATCTGACAAGCAGAAAGTGTCAACCTCAGAGGTAGAATGCCGAGACCAGGTAATGAATAGGATGCGAAACCGATCCGGTTGTTGCTGTATGTCATTGAAAGGGAGAGTATAATCTATTGTGTCGCGAGAGTAACTTGCGGCCTTTCCGCTGGCATCGGTCTTGCGATGTATGCTGGCGTACACCCCGCCAGGGAGTACTGAAATAGAGAGATTCGGAGCAATGCTCCTAGGAGACACAATGAATAAGAAACAGAAGGGTTTTTCACTTATCGAATTGCTGATCGTCGTGGCGATCATCTTGATCATCGCGGCCATCGCAATTCCGAACCTGCTTCGCGCCCGTATGGCGGCCAATGAGTCGTCCGCGGTCGGCACCGTCCGCACGCTCGTGACTTCCGAAGTGACGTACTCCAGCACATGGGGCACGGGTTTTGCGGCGACTCTGGCCGCTTTGGGCGGTGTGGGCGCGCCGTGCGTTGCAACAGCCGCCGCGGCGTGCTTGATCGACAACCAGATTGCCCTTGGTGGACCGAAGAGCGGCTATACCATCGCCGCATTGGGCGCTGCGCCGGTTAACGGCGTCATCAATGCCTTCGGAGCGAGCGCTTATCCCGTTGCACAAGGATCAACGGGTACGCGTACGTTCTGCTCGGACGAGTCTGGTGTGGTTCGCGTCGATGTCGCCGGTGCAGTAATGGCCGCACCGACCGATACGATCTGCCAGGCATTCCCGTCACTCCAGTAGTTTTGGCACGACTCGAGGCGGGAAGGATTCATTGGTTCCTTCCCGCTTTCTTTTCACTTAGGGAAGTATAGTCAAGAGAGAAGGACGAATCCGGTCATGTACACTCTAACAAACTCGAACGAAAAGAACGGCGAGCGGCACGGCCACCGGGGATTCTCCTTGATCGAGCTCCTCATCGTCGTTGCGATCATCCTGATTATAGCGGCCATCGCGATTCCCAACCTGCTGCGCTCGCGAATGGCCGCGAACGAAGCGTCGGCTGCGACGAATGTGCGCACGCTGACAACCGCGTCTTTGATCTACAACACCACCTATTCAAACGGCTATCCGCCGACCCTCGCGAGCTTGGGTGGGGGGCTGCTGGCAACCTGCGATCAGGCGAGCTTGATTGATCCGATCCTCGCTACTGCTCCGAATCAGAAAAGTGGCTTCACGTTTCAGTACACCGGTCAGGGCGCGAGTTGTGATCGCGGCGCCAGGCTGCAGCGCGCCTGGTTTCACCGGTTACTTGGCAGTAGCGGTCCCGACAACCCCGGCGTCACTGGCATTCGAAGCTTTTGCAGCGATACGCCCGGAGTGATTCACTACGACCCACAGGGGTTGCGCCCGGAACCGCCGCAGCCTGCGACGCGTCTGTTGCCCCTGCAGTAGTCTTTGGTCTCGCGTATCGTCCTTTTCGTCGCAGCCGAAGCCGTCTTCTTCCTGCTAAACTGAGCTGTGTTGCGTACAGCGATCGCAATCCTTCTGGCAAGCTCGTTTGTTTCGCCCCATGACGCGGATGATATTCGCCGCGCGCTCGAAGCGCGCTACCAGCATGCGCGCACGCTTCGAAGGCGACTTTCTTCGAGCGGTACACGGATGGCAGCGGCGGTGCAACGGCGGAATCGGGCACGGTGTACTTCTCCCGCCCGGGCCGCATGCGCTGGGAGTACGAATCCCCGGAACAGAAGCTCTTCATCGTGGACGGCACGAATGCCTGGTTCTACGTCCCCGCGGACCGCACGGCGAGCCGCGCAAAGATGAAAGAGAGCTCCGATTGGCGAACTCCGCTCGCGCTGCTGGCAGGGAAAGCCGATCTGTCCAGGCTTTGCCGTTCGATTCAGCTGGTCGGCGCGGATGCGGAGAAGGGAAGAGGGCTCGGAGAACAAGCGGCGCCCGGCGATACGGTCCTGCTTTGCATTCCCCGAGACACTACCGGGAGCGATCCTGCGTTTCGGGTGCTATTTGAAACCGATCCGGACGCCAAACTTGTCCGCGTGGTGATTCGCGAGCCCGGCCACGTGGAAACGGAGTTTCGGTTTGGCAATTGGGAGGAGAACATCGCGATCCCGGAGGTGAAATTTCATTTCCAGCCGCCCCCGGGAGTAGCAATCGTTGACGAAGAGTCCCTCGCGGGCTCGATTCGCTAACAGCGTTTTACCGGTCAATCCTTCAGGAACGCCGTTGTCTCCCGCAAGAACGGATCCAATTGATCGTGGTGCAGCCAGTGCCCGGCGTTCGGAACTTCGACCAGCCGCGCACGGCGAAGAGCTTTCAGTCTCCGGTCTGTTTCTGGCACGGGAAAGAAACTTTCGAGTCCCCAGAAGAACAGAACTGGGCAAGTGATCCGCCCATAGAGCTCGATGCAATCCTCGATGCCGTGTCCGTAGGGCGCGAAGACGCGCGCATAATTGTCGAACTTCCATACCAGCGATCCGTCCGGATCCCAATTGGTGCCGTGCAGGGTCAGGTGTCGGGCCACTTCGTCGGAAAGATGTGGGTTGGCTTCCTGCATTCGCGCCACGGCCGCCGCAAGGTTCGGATAGGTTTTGGGCTGGCGTTTTTCGGCCTTGCGGACGGATTCGATCCAATAGCGCATCTGCTCGGACGCCGGCCCATGGATCTTGCTGTCCTCTGGCACGCCCAAGCCCTCTATCGAGACGGCTTTCTGAGCGCGCCCCGGATACACTCCTGAGTAATGCAGCACGATCATGCCTCCGAGCGAGTGTCCGATCAGCCGGATGGGGAATTCGTCGATGACGTCCAGCAGCGCAGAGAGATCGAGAACGTGTTCGATCAGGCTGTACATGGCGCCCGGCGCCCATGCGCTGTTCCCGTGCCCCCGCAAATCGAGCGCATATACGTGGTAGTGCTCGCGCAAAGACCGCGCCACCCAGTCCCAGCTGCGCGCGTGGTCCAGGCCCCCGTGGACCAGCACCAGGGCCGGCTTTCCGTCCTGGCCGTAGTCCCAAAATTGCAGTTTCAGACGGTCGGAGTAAAAGAAATGCGAGATCGGTTCCATTGAGCTCGGGAAAGTCCGCCACACGGGGTATTGGAATCCAGGAGACTTTACCATAGCTGCTTGCCGCGCCCATCACCTTCGGGCGCGTTTGGCGCGGCACACCATTTTCGAGGTTGTCACATCCTATTGACAGGCTGTTTTTCCCGGCTTCAGCCTGGCACTGAACGCAGTATGCTAAACTTTGCGTGAATCGCCTCTCTGGGAGAGGCGCGCCGATAGATAACTATGGCCGATTTCGTATGCAAAGTCGGGGATGCCTCCGGCCGGATCTTCCAACAGGTCGAGACGGCGCAGTCCGAGGATGAAGCCAGGCAGAAGCTCGCCGAACGGGGGTTTTACGTCTTCTCCGTCCGCAATCAGTTCGACATTCTGGCGCAGTTCAGCGGCGCACGCCGCGACCGCAAGATCCGTTCGGCCGATTTCCTGATATTCAATCAGCAGTTCAATACTCTCGTCCGTGCGGGCTTGCCAATATTGAGGGCGCTCGACCTGCTCGCGGAACGCGCGGCAGCCCCCCGGCTCCGCCCGATCCTGGAAGACGTCCGGCAGCGCGTGCGTGCGGGCGCGTTGCTGTCCGAAGCCATGGCCGCTCAAGGTTCGTTTCCGCCCGTGTACATTACGGTGATCGCGAGCTGGCGAGCGAAGCGGCAACCTCACTGGCGTGCTGGAACAGTACATTTCCTACCTGCGGGTGAGCACGGGTTTTCGCAGCCGGCTGATTACCGCCCTGATCTATCCGTCGGTATTGGTTTGCGTGGCCGTCATTGTGGTCACATACCTGGCCACCTACGCCCTGCCGCAGTTCGCGGGGTTGTATCAGGAGTTAAACGTCCCTTTGCCGACGAGCACCCGGATCCTACTTTCGATCGCACTTCCGTTGCGCAATTATTTCTTGGTTGTGGTGGGTGTGATTCTGGCCGCCGGCGCCGCGCTCTTTCTTTGGACGCGGTCCGAGCGTGGTGCGATCGCCATCGATCGTTTGAAGCCGCGCATTCCGGTTTTCGGCGACATCTGGATCAAGGCGCAGATCGCAC
This sequence comes from uncultured Acidobacteriota bacterium, assembly GCA_963752925.1. GTDB lineage: Bacteria > Acidobacteriota > Terriglobia > Acidiferrales > UBA7541 > Palsa-295. The sequence goes on from CAVVZY010000011.1 coordinate 562,189, forward strand.
AGTTCGTGCGCACGCTCGCGACGCTGCTTGGAGGCGGTACTCCCCTGGTCCCGGCGCTGCGTACATCGGCGGCGGCCATCGGCAGCCGGCTGGTTTCAACGTCCGTCGAACAAGCATCCGACCGCGTCAAGGAAGGGCAGACGCTTCATTCGAGCCTCGCGGAAACGCAGCTGATTCCGGGCCTGGCGCTGGAGATGATCGAGGTCGGCGAAGCCTCGGGCGCCCTCTCGGCGATGCTCACCAGCGTGGCTGAGTTCTACGAGGAGGAAGTGGACACGCGGTTGCAGCGCACGCTCTCCTGGATCCCGATCGTGATTTTGGTGGTCATGGCCGTTGTGATAGGCTTCGTTTTGATTTCGCTGTATCTGCCCATGTTTTCCCTCCAGATCGGATCGGCAGGAGGATAGGACCCGATGGCCACACCAAGCAACAATCCGGCGGTCAGTGACGCTGCGGACACCGCGGCCGAGCGCGAGCAAGCCCGCCGTCTGGCGGAGCGCTACCGCTGCCCCTTCGTGGATCTCGCCGAACAGCGGATCGACGCGGAGCTTTTCCGCAGCATACCCGCCGAACTGATGTTCCGCTACAACTTCGTGCCGCTCGCGGCGCACGATTCGACCCTGGTGGTCGCCATGGTGGACCCGAGCCAGTTGCAGCTCACCGACGAGCTCGCGCTGCTGCTCGGCAAGCGCCTTCAAATCAAGGTGGCCACCGCATCGCAAATCGGGGATCTGCTGAAACGCACCGAGCAGTCGCAGCGCGTGCTCGACCAGGCCACCGAGGGCTTTACGCTTCAGGTGGTCAGCGAGGAAGAAGACAGCGAAGAAAATATTTCCATGGAGAAGCTCACGCGCGACACCGGCGTGAGCCCCGTGGTTCGCCTGGTGGACACCGTGATCTTTACGGCGCTTGAGCGGCGCGCAAGCGACATCCACATTGAGACGCGCAATTCCGAAGTCGTCGTGAAGTACCGAATTGACGGCGTTTTGCAGTTCGCGATGCAGCCGCTCGCCAAGGAGTGGCACGCCACGATCTTGTCGCGCATCAAGGTCATGAGCGAGCTGGACATCGCCGAGCGCCGCGTGCCGCAGGATGGACGCTTCCGCGTCCGCTACAAAGGACGCTTCGTGGACTTTCGCGTGTCCATCATGCCGTCGGTTCACGGCGAGGATGCCGTTCTCCGCGTCCTCGACAAAGAGACTCTGAGCGAAAAGTTTCGCAACCTCACACTCGACGTGGTCGGTTTCGACGTCGAAGAGGTCACGCGATTCCGGCGCTACATCCACGAGCCTTACGGAATGGTGCTCGTCACCGGCCCCACCGGCTCCGGAAAGACCACCACGCTCTACGCGGCGATCAACGAAATCAAGAACGACGAGGACAAGATCATCACCATCGAGGATCCGGTCGAATATCAGGTCCGCGGCATCACCCAAATTCCCGTGAACGAAAAGAAGGGGCTGACGTTCGCCCGCGGCTTGCGCTCGATTTTGCGCCACGACCCCGACAAGATCATGGTCGGTGAAATCCGCGACCAGGAAACCGCGCAGATCGCCATCAATTCGGCTCTCACCGGCCATCTCGTCTTCACCACCGTCCACGCCAACAACGTGACCGACGTCATCGGCCGGTTTATCAACATGGGCGTCGAGCCTTATAATTTCGTCTCCGCCCTGAACTGCATCATGGCGCAGCGGCTGGTTCGCGTGGTCTGCGACAACTGCAAAAAGAAAGTCTCCTACGATCACGCCACCCTTAGAGAGTCCGGTCTCGATCCCGGCGAATGGGGCGCGGTTGAATTCTGCGAAGGGGCCGGCTGCCTGGAATGTTCGGGAAGCGGTTACCGCGGCCGCACGGCCATCACGGAGCTTCTCGATTTGTCCGATCACATCCGCGAAATGATCATTGACCGCCGTCCGACCTCGGAAATCAAGCGGGCCGCGCGGGACGGCGGAATGATGTTTCTTCGCGAATCGGGACTGAAGAAAGTCCGCGCTGGAATCACGACGCTGCGCGAGATCAATAAGGTGACGTTCCTTGACTAGCTTCACGGCTTCGAACAGCGCTGCAGGCCAGCTTTACCGGGGCGGCGTGTTCGGGCGCATGGACCGCTGGCTGCACGCCATGCCGCATCCTCCGCTTGTTGTCGAGGTGGCGGCGGAGCATGTGGCCGCGGCGCGCTGGGGCAATCGCCGCGGGCATCTCGAAGGCGTTGCTGTGGAACCGCTGCCGCTGGGGGCGATCATGCCTTCAACGGTTGAGACGAACATCACCCAGCCCGACGCGGTGCGCTCGGCGCTGCGCCGCGTTTTCACCCGGATTCCGGCCCAGGGAGCGCCTCTCGCGTTGCTGGTCCCCGATCTCGTCGTGCGTGTTTTCATCTTGCCCTTCGACACTCTTCCACGGAATGCCAATGACGCGCTTCCGCTCCTCCGCTGGCGATTGAAGAAAAGCGTGCCCTTCGACGTGGACGAGACGGTCGTTTCCTGGACGCGGCAAATCGGCCGCGAGGGGAACCTGGAAATCGTCACGGCCGTGGCCAGGCAGCAGATCGTGCGCGAATACGAGCAAATCATCGAATCTCTCGGCGCCCAGGCCGGGGTCGTCCTGGGTTCGACACTGGCCACGCTGCCGCTTTTGGAAGAGCGCGGGGCCACGCTCCTGGTCCGCCTCTGCGGGAAGATGCTGACCACCGTCGTCACGCACGGGTCGAATCTGTGCGTGTATCGCTCGAGTGAGATGGCGTCTGAAGCCAAGCTGCTCGAGCCGCAGGCCATGCTCGACGAAGTGTTTCCCGCAGTAGCCTATTATCAGGACACGTGGGGTTCCGCGATTGACCGCGCACGGCTCACCGGTTTTGGCGAACGCGAAGCCATCTTCGGAGCCGCTCTGGCCGAGGAATTGAAGATCAGCGCCGGGCCAATGGCCGAAGCGGAAGGTGTGCAGGATCTCGAGGCATCGGCGAAAGACCTGGTGAACCACGGCCTGGATGCGCTCGCGGGCTGGATGATGAACGGAAGGCCCTGAGCGCGCCGGAATGCTCCCGGATACCTACGGATGAAACTTCAACTCAATCTCTCGACCGCGCCGCAACCGAACAATCGGCCGTTTCTCGCCTACGCGTCGCTCATCGGTACGGTTAGCGTTCTTGCCCTGGTGGTGCTTTCGGTCGCCGCATATCGGTCCTGGCACGCCAATCGGAAACTGCATGCGGACATGGCTCGCTGGGAAGACTCCATTCAGGCCGATCAGCAGCGGCAGCGTTCGCTCGCGTCCGATTTCCGCGGACCTTCTGCCCAGCAGATTCTCGACCGCTCCGCGTTCGTGAACTCCTTGATTGACGAGCGCAGCTTTCCCTGGACGAAGATATTCATGGATCTCGAGCAAACGCTTCCTCCCGGAGTGCGGGTCGTCAGCATCGCTCCTCGTCTGGTGGACGGCCGCGCCGAGGTAACGCTTGAAATCGGCTCCAGCACCGATGAAGGCAAGATTCAATTCCTGCAGGCGATCGAGAAGTCGAAGATGTTTTCGGGGTTGGTGGTTAAAAAGGAGCAGCGTTCGGACTTGCCGACCTCTCCCGACAAGATCGTGCTGAGCCTGACCGTCTGGTACTCGACGACATGAGCCCTGAATATGACATGGCGGGCCTGGAAATTGTGGGTGGGAATCGCGCTCGCTCTGGTTCTGGCGCTGGACTTTGCGCTGGCCGCTTACCTCTGGCGCGCCTCGTTCCAGCAGCCGCAAGCATTGCGCGCCCAGCGCGACCAGTTGGCGCTCCAGGCGAAGAAGCTTCGCGCCGACGTCAGCCGCGGCGAAAAAATACGCGCTTCGTTGCCGCAGGCGGGGAAGGATTGCGATAATTTCTATCAGCAATCTTTCCTGGATTCACCGACGGGGTATTCGCGAATCGAAGGCGATCTCGACGGCATCGCCAAGAAATCAGGCGTGAAGATCTCCGGTTACACATTCAAGCAGAAAGTGATTAAGGAGCGCGGCGTCACCGAGATCGAGATCACCACGAACCTCGACGCCGACTATCCCGCGGTGATTCAGTTCATCAATGGATTGGAGCGCTCGAAGAATTTTTACCTTCTGGATAGTTTGCGTCTGACCTCGGCGTCCACGGGTGGAATCCGGTTGGACCTCGATCTGCATACGTATTTCAGGACCTGAGCGATGTCGGAACGCACGAAAATCGGAGTGTTCGCGGGACTGTTGCTCCTGCTCGCGGTGGTGACGTATTTTTATGCGTTCAATCGAACGGCGGTTCCCGGCCTTTCGGGCGTGTTTGCCGCGAATACGAAATTCGAGCCGCTCGACGTGCAGGAACCCGGCCTTCGCATTGATGAGCTGGATAAACTTCGCAAGCTTGAATACGCAGGCTCGCACAGGAATATTTTCGTGGCCGCGCCGCCTCCCATTCCCAAGCCAGTGAGCCAGATTCCGGTTGACCCGCAACCGATCGGGCCGAAGCTGCCTCCGCCTCCTCCGCCTCTGCAGGTCCCCGCGGAATTTTTTGGCTATGCCTCGCAGCCGCACTCCGGAAAGCGCGTGGCATTCTTTACCAGCGGCGATGACGTTCTGGTTGTGGCCGAAGGCGACAAGTTCCTGAATACTTTCCGGCTCCTTCACATCGGCAACGAGTCCGCCGATGTCGAAGAAATCGCCACCGGCCGACGGGCGTCGGTTGCTCTCGTTCAGCCTCCGGATCTAGGGGGGAATCAATGATCGCTCGGCCCGACCCCCGGCCCAGGCGCGTCTCGCGCACTCGCGAAAGCGCTCCGCGCCGTCGCCGATGCGGGGAATCCGGCTCCGCCTATCTGTTGGCGCTATTCCTGGTCCTGGTGATGGCGGCCGCTTCCCAGGTGGCCCTGCAAAACCTCTATACGCAGGGGCGTCGCGTGCGCGAGGACGATATGGTGTGGCGTGGCAATCAGTACACCCGCGCCATTCGCCTCTACTACCGCAAGACCGGCCATTACCCGCAGTCGCTCGATGACCTCAAGACCGGACTTCCCGAGCTTCATTTCCTTCGCTACGCGGCCTACAAAGACCCGATGAACAAGTCGGGGGACGGCGCCTGGCGGTTGATCTACGTAAACGCCTCGGGACAGATCATCGGCAGCTCCCATTACGCGACTCTGCAGCAGATGGCGCTGATGAAGCTGAACGGCGGAACGATTCCAGTGACCGCATCGCTGGGCGCGATCGTCGGCACGCCGGTATCGAGCATGGCGTCGGGAACCAGCGGCGCGAATGCTCCGAATTCTGCGCCGGGCGGAAATACTTCAGGGCAGCCGGCACCCGGCTCGACCACGGACAATTCTGCGGCGGGTGGCGCACAGAATTCCGCCCCCGGGCAGTCTTCATCTTCTGACCAGCCAGTGAATCCGCTTTCGCTCCTGAAGCCGACCGGCCCGGTGGATGGCCCCGTGCTTGGCGCTTTCCTGACCGGCGTCCGCGGCGGGACCGACTCGGAGGCGCTTTCGATCAAGGTTTACGACGGCGGGAAGAAATACAAAGACTGGGAGTTCATCTGGAATCCGCTCGAGGATCAGGCCCGCGCCGTCCAGCAGGGGCTTTCGCCTCTGGGAGCGCCGGCCGGCCAGCCAATGGGCGCCGGGGGAATCGGGACCGCGAACCCGAATGCCAATCCTACCGGCTTCGGCGGGACGATCATGCCACCGTCTTCGCAGCCCCAGCCGCAAAATTAGTGGGAGTTGCCTTTGCTTAGCGATCCCAATCCGGGGGCTCCGCCGCGCGCGGGGATGCGCATGTACGTAATCGGCTCCCTCGTCGTCCTGTGCCTGGATGCGGCATATGTCGGCACCGTATTTTACATGCGTTGGAACGGCAATCGCGTCATCGAGGAGCGCGCGTCGGAAACGGAACGCTCGCACGATCAGAAAGTTTTCCAGGCCATGGGCGGCGACCGCTTCGAGATTCTGAATTTCTACGCGTATCCCGGAGTAATCCAGCGCGGCGATTCAACCACGCTGTGCTACAGCGTTTCAAACGCCAAGTCCGTGACGCTTGAGCCGCAATCGAACGCCGTCTGGCCTGCGTTTGAGCGCTGTGTCAGCGTTTCGCCGAAGAAGACCACGACCTACACCTTCACCGCCACCGACGCCGCCGGCAACAAAAAGTCCGCCACCGCCATGGTCGAGGTTCACTAGCTCACTCGCCCTTTGGCTCCCATAGCTCGATGCGGTTGCCTTCCGGGTCCATCGCCCAACCGAACCGGCCGTTGTCTTCGTCGTCGATCTTGTCGGCTACTGTCACGCCCTCTTTGCGCAGCTGCTCGAGCAGCCGCTCGAGATTCGCGACGCGAAAATTCATCATGAATGGAGCGTTGCTTGGCGCGAAATACTTTGTGTCTGCCGGGAAAATGGAAAAGACGGTCGAGCCGACCGTGTCGGGATGGCCCTTCTCGCGCCACTCAAACGGGTAGAATTGAGGCGCGTGTTCGCTTTTCCCTCCTGCCTGGAGCGCGATGCCCAGGTGCACGCGATACCACTCCCCGAGTTTCCCCGGGCTCTGTGCCTTGAAGAAAAAGCCGCCGAAACCCGTCACCCGCGGCATGTCCTTTTCGTCTCCCGACCCTCGCGCCGACTGCAGTGCCATGCCCAACGCAAAACTCAGTGCGATCGCGCACGGAATCCAGATCTCCGATTTCATAACGCCTCCAGGAAAGTGCTCGCAACTGGCACAACTCTATCTCACCCGCCCGCGTCTGTTCCATTGCAAACCTCCGCGCCAGGGTGCAAAATGTGGTTGTAGGGCATTGCAGCACGCGCTCGTATAGGAGCCGCTCCTAACCATGTCGGTCGAACTCGCAAAGGGCGTCACGCTCGAAACGCCGGGCCAGGATGAAAATTTCCTGAAGGACGAAGGTATTCTCTTCGCTTCGCTCGACAAGGTCGTCAACTGGGCGCGCCGCAGCTCGATCTGGCCGATGTCCTTTGGCCTCGCCTGTTGCGCCATCGAGATGATGTCTATGGCCGCCTCGCGCTACGATATTTCGCGCTTCGGCGCCGAGGTTTTTCGCGGCTCGCCGCGCCAGTCTGATCTGATGATCATTGCCGGCCGCGTTTCGCAGAAAATGGCGCCCATCATCAAGCAGCTTTACGCGCAAATGCCCGAGCCCAAGTGGGCCATTTCCATGGGCGCTTGCGCCACCTCCGGCGGCGTCTTCAACAACTACGCCATCGTGCAGGGCGTCAATCAGGTGATTCCCATTGACGTGTACGTACCGGGCTGCCCGCCGCGCCCCGAAGCCCTTCTCTATGCCGTCTTCCAGCTTCAGAAGAAAATCGACGCCGATCGCGGCAGCTTCCTCCGCTCCATGAATTTCACCAAGAGCTAGCGTTTTGTTTCGGCAACACGAATCAATCTACAGACCGGCATCGAATTCAGGGAGAACATCGAAAATGAATTACTACGGCGGAAAGGAAATGGCTGCGTCGTTTCGCACGGTGCGCAAGAATACGATTCAAATCGCGACGGATATTCCCGAAGGTAAATACGATTTCAAGGCCACGCCCGATACGCGGACCATCGCGCAAACGCTGGCGCACATTGCCTATGGATCGGATTTCGCTCTTCACATTCACGGCAATAAGATTGCCGATTTGTCGAAGGTCAATTTCCCGGAGTTGTTTCAGAAGATCTTCGCCGAGGAATCCAAGCACCGAACGAAATCCGAACTGATCGCGCTCCTGCAAGCGCAGGGCGACAAGTTCGCGTCGTATCTCGAAGGCCTGCCGGAATCGTTTCTTGCCGAGACGATGGCCATGCCGCCGGGCGCCACGCCGGCCACCAGGACGCGCTTCGACATGCTGCTTTCCGCGAAAGAGCACGAAATGCATCATCGCGGACAGCTGATGGTCCTCGAGCGCATGGCCGGTGTCGTCCCGCACCTCACGCGCCAGCGCGAAGCCCAGCAGGCGGCGCGCGCTCAGGCAGCGCAGGCGCAAAAGACGTAGCATCCCGCGGAGCTGGAGTTCGTCAATCTGCCTGCCCTGACGTAGGAAGGGTGAGGTGAGCCGGTCGTGCGGTCATTACCTGATTTCTGCCGTTCCGCCATCGAATTCGACCACGCTGCCTGGCGCAAACTGTTCGCGCCGCACGTAACCCATGCCGATGGCGGGCTTTGCGTGCGGCGAAAACGCGGCGCTGGTCACAAATCCGATTTCCGCACCGCCCGCGCGCAGCTTCGTTCCCGGCGGCGGTGGCGCAACAGTCGAAAACTTCAGCGCCACGCGCTTCCGGTTGACGTGCCCTCGTGTCCGCACCCGCTCGACGATTTCCTGTCCCGTGTAGCAGCCCTTGTTGAAGCTGATGTGCGTATGCTCGAGTGCGGCCTCGTGCGGGATCATCGCGTCGTTGAAGTCGGCAGGGAACCAGGGCACGCCGGCCTCGAGACGCAGCGCGTTCAGCGTTCCCATGCCGATCGGCTCGCCGCCGCGCGCGCGCACGCCTGCCAGCAATATTTCCCAGAGTGAAGCCAGGCAATCCCGCCGCGCAATGAACTCTGCGCCCATCTCGCCAAAATTCGACCGCCGAACGAGTTGGCAGGGAATGCCTTTGACAGCCAAATCCCGGATGGCCATCTCGGGCACATCCTCCAGTTTCACGCCGCAAGCCTGTTCGACAATTACTCCCGCTCGCGGCCCCTCGATCGCGACGCTTCCCATTTGGTCGGTCAAATCCTCGATCTTCACCTGCGATCCGATGACGTATTTCTTGAGCAACGCAATGGTTTGTTCCCGCAGCGAAGCGTGCGATAGGACGAGCAGCTTTTCCGGCAGAGAGTACACTTCGATCTCGGCCTGTATGCGCCCCTGTGGATTCAGCAGCAGCGCGAGCGTCCCGTGCCCGGTCTCGAGCGCCTGAATGTTGTTCGATGAAATCGCGTGCAGGTATTTCACGCGGTCGCGCCCCGTCAGCTCGAGCACAGCGTGCCAGCTCGTATCGAACAGCGCGACGCTTTCCCGCGCCGCGCCGTACTCGCGTTCGAGGTCGGAGAACACTTCCGGCAGCGCGACGCCGGAATATTCCCCGATCCGTGCGCCAGCCGCGCGATGTACCTCGATCAGCGGTGTTTCCATAGTCAGCGTTCGGTCTCCGCGCCCATGTTATCAGATGCTTCGCCTGCGGCCTGGATCTCGTAATGTAGCTCAGGTCTTCGGACCTGAGGGTCTTGCGCGCGCACGAGAAAGATGCCTCGCCTCTAATAAGAGGCGAGCTACATGAACCGCCCTCTGTGTTAACTTCTAATCTTCCCATGACTCTCGGCGTTTACATCCAGGTCCCGTTCTGCCAGACGCGCTGCACCTACTGCAATTTCCACACGGGTGTGGTCTCCCGCGACCGCTTCGAGCCTTACGCCGACGCCATCTGCCGCGAAATCGAAACCTCCGATCTCGGCGCCGGCCCGATCGTGGACACCGTGTACTTCGGCGGAGGCACGCCCAGCCTTCTCGACCCCGCTCTGCTCACGCGGATTCTCGATAGTCTCCGCCAGGCGAGCGGATCAGAACTCACGGAAGTCACGCTGGAAGCCGATCCCGAAACGATCACGCCGCAGAAGGCAGCCGCGTGGCTCGCAGCCGGCTTCAACCGCATCAGCCTCGGCGCACAATCCTTCAACGACCGCGAGCTTAAGGCCGCGGGCCGCATGCATCGCCGCGAGGACGTCTATCGCGCCGCGGACTTCCTCCGCGCCGCCGGATTCCGCAATATCAGCATGGACCTCATCGCGGGCCTGGCGCACCAGACGCGCGAATCGTGGGAAGCATCCGTTGGTCAGCTCCTGCGCATTCTGCCCGAGCACGTTTCCGTCTACATGCTCGAAGTGGACGAGGACAGCCGCCTTGGCAAGGAAGCGCTCGCCGGTGGCAGCCGCTATGGCGCGGCTACGATACCGGACGACGACGCCATGGCCGATTTCTACGACTACGCCGCCGCGCGCCTCGCCTCTGCTGGCTACGATCACTACGAGATTTCGAATTGGGGTTTGCCCGGCCGCCACTCGCAGCACAACCTGAAATACTGGCGCCGCGAGCCCTACCTCGGCCTCGGCGCAGGCGCCCACTCGTTTGACGGGGGCTCGCGCTGGGCCAACGTTCACGAGCCCGCCCGCTACGTCACGCTAATCGAGCGCGGCGTCTCAGCGCACGAGCAATTCGAGACCGTCGTGCCACCGCAGGCGTTACAGGAGGAGTTTTACCTCGGCCTCCGTCAGCTGGAGGGCATCGACTTCGCCAGGATCGAGCGCGATTACAGCTTCGACCCGCAACTGGGCGACCGCCTCGCAGTTCTCCGTGATCGCATCGACTACCTGCGCTCCAATGGCTTCATCGAAGTCGACGGCCCGCGCCTCCGCATCGCCCCCGACCGCCTCACGGTATCAAACGAAATCTTCGTCCAATTACTCGGCTAAAGGTCTCAGGATTTAAGTGTAGCGCCGTGCTTTAGCACGGCACCTGTGGGCAGGCGTAAAACGCCGGCTAATTCTCGAGGCCCAATCCGCGGATCTTCGTAAGGAGGGTTTTGTAGGATACGCCGAGCTTTTCCGCTGCCCGCGTCTTGTTCCACTTCGATTCCCGCAGCGCATTCTGAATCTTGAACCGCTCCACATGCGCGACGGCCCGCTGCGACACTTCTTCGAGCGGCCCTTCCCACAAAAACCGTTCTTCGAGCATGCCGTCCGGCAATTCTTCCGGCGTCGGCTTCGCGGCGGGCAATTGCAGCGATTCCGAATCAATTTCCGCGCCGTTCGCTAGAATCGCCGCGCGTTCGATGGCATTCTGCAGTTCGCGGACGTTCCCCGGCCACGGATATGTTCGCAGACGCGCGCGCGCGTCCGCCGTCAACACAAGCGCCGGCTTGCGGAACTCGCGCTTGAACCGTTCGAGAAAATGTTCCGCCAGCAGGATCACGTCGTCGCCGCGATCGCGCAGCGGCGGAATCGTGATCGGCACCGCCGAAATGCGGAAATAGAGGTCCTCGCGAAATGTCTTGTCCGCGACCGCCGCGCGCAGATCCTTGTTCGTCGCCGTGACGATGCGCACGTTCGCTTCGATTTCCTGCGTTCCGCCGACGCGCTCGAATCTCCGCTCTTCGAGCACGCGCAGCAGCTTGCTCTGAATCGCCAGCGGCAGCTCGCCGATTTCGTCGAGGAAACAGCGTTCCGCGGTGCGCTAGTTCGAGCTTGCCCATCTTTCGCGCGCCCGCGCCGGTATACGCCCCGCGCTCGTGTCCGAACAGCTCGTTTTCGACCAGCCCCTCGGGAATCGCCGCGCAGTTCAGCGCCACGAACGGCTGCTCCGCCCGCGGGCTCAGGTGATGGACCGCGCGCGCAAAAAGCTCCTTGCCCGTTCCGCTTTCGCCCAGCAGCAGGACGGTCGAATCGGTCGCGGCCACGCGCTGGGTCATGTTGCTCGCGTCCTTCATCGTCGGATGCTCGCCGACGATCCGGGGAAATCCGTACCGCGCCGCGTATTCCTCGCGCAGCAGCAGATTCTCGCGCAATAATTCCTGTTGTCTCGCCGCCCGCTCCAGCAGCAGCCTCAAATGATCGAGGTCCACGGGCTTCTGGATGAAATCGAAGGCGCCTTCCTTCATCGCCGTCACGGCTTCCTCAACCGATCCATACGCCGTCATGATGATCACGGGCAGCGTCGGTTCGACGCGCCGCGCCTCGCGCAGCACGTCGATTCCGGAATTTCCGGGGAGTTTCAAATCCGTGAGGACCATCAGGTAGCGCCGCGAGCGAACCTTGTCGATCGCCGCGTTTCCGTCCGGAGCTTCTTCGACGGTGTAGCCCGCCCGCTCCAGCGCCTTGCGAAGCATGGCGCGCAGCTCGGCTTTATCCTCGACCAGTAGGACGGGCTCCATGGCTTGGAATCTCTACCGCGCCCAGCCCGAGTCGCCGCCGGATTTGCGCAATTCGTCCGTGGCGTCGTCAATGGCTTGCTGGTCGGCTTGAATCTGTTTCTGTTTCGCGTCGATGTCCGAGGTTTTCTTATTGATGTCGCCGCGTGTCAAGTCCTGCTGCATGGCTTTGACCGGATCGCTGTAGTTCTGCACGTTGAGCACGCCCAGCTCGCGCTGCATCACGTCCAGATCGGCCTGATCCCGCGCGAGCTTTGCGCGCAAACCGGCGAATTTTTCCTTCCACGCCTTCTCCCCCTCAGCGGGCTTAGTTGCACCGGCCGCATCCGCGGCGCCTGCGTCTCCATCCTTGGGTACCTTTGCCGCTCCCACGGTCGAAATCCCGCCGGAAGCGGGGAGATTGTCGTTGTCGAAAACTTTGGCCGGCTTTGGCGCATCCTTCTTCGCCTCGCGCGCTTTGCGCGCCGCGTCCGCCAGCGAGTCCTTTTGCGGGGCAGGGGGCTGCGCCGTGGTCGTATTGGTCCCGTCGGACGCCTGCGCCTGGCTCTGTTGCCCTGTGGCCTGCTGGCGCCAGCCGCCAGCTGCAATCGCCATGATCGCCGCTGCTGCCGCCCAAGATAGGATTCTGCGCATAGCTATGCCTCCCCGGACACGCTCTGAGCCGCGCCCACTACCAGTTTAGATGCGTGCTGCCTGTGAGGGGAATAGCGTCGGCGCGTTCTCCTGCCGCAAAGGTAACCACAGCAGGAATTCCGCCCCGCCGTCGGGACGGTTGCGCGCCTCAATGCTCCCGCCGTGCTGTAGTGCCACTTTCTGCACCACGGCCAGGCCCAGCCCCGTGCCTTCCGACTTCGTTGTGTAGAACGGCAAGAAATATCTTTGGCAGGTCATGGTCGGGAATGCCGGGCCCGTTGTCAGCCACGCAGATGCGCTGCCATTTTCGGCCGCCAAGTTCTTCGAGCGTCCCCGAAATAGTCACGCTGGGCGATTTCCCGCCTGCACTCGCGGACTCCGCGCCGTTGCGAGCCAGATTCAGCAGCGCCTGCCGCAGCAACGCCTCATCGCCGGGCAGTTCCAGGAACGTTCCTTCGTATGCGAATTTGCACTTCGGCAGGGATTCCTGCAGTTCCTCGGCCAGGCGTTCGACCAGCGGCTCCATCGCCACCGTCTCGTAGCAGATATCCAGCGGCTTGGCGAATTTCAGGAATTCCGTCACCACGTGCGTCAGCGCCCGCGTCTGGTCGAGTATCTTCTCCGCCGAGTCGCGCGTATCGCCTGGTTTGGACTCGCTGCGGATCATCTGCGCGTATCCGGAAATCGTCGCCAGCGAATTCTTGAATTCGTGCGCGATGCCCGCCGACATCTCGCCCAGCGCCGCTAGATTTTCCTTCCATCGAATCTGTTTTTGCAGCGCGGTCAGCTCGGTTAGGTCGCTCATCAGGCATAGCGCGCCGCTCACTTTCATTTCGGGCGTGCTGCGCGGGTCCGAAACGTTCCTTCGCACCGCCGCGCGCGCGTGCCGGTAGATCGGCGAAATCGTCACGCCCAGCCGCCGCACATCTCCTTCCGCGGTCAAGTGCTCCACCTCGCCGCGCTGAAACGTTTTCCCGTCGCGCAGGCACGCCGTCAGCATCTGCGCGAGTCCCGATTCTTCGCCCAGAATTTCTTTGTACGACCGGTAGCGCATCGGCCGAAGCCCCAGCGCCTCTTCCGCCGCTGGGTTCGACGAGCTGATCGCCCCGGTCGCGCTAACCAACAGCAGACCGGTGGGCATGTTCCGCGTCACTTCTTCGGTCATGCGTTCCGATTCCTGCGCGCGCTCCTGCGCCAGCACGTGCAGACGCGCCAGCTCTTTTTCCTGCGTTCGCAGCTTCTCGATCACGCCCTGCATGGACGCGGCCATGAACGCCGACGCATTATCCGTGTCCGGCTTCGGGCCCTGCCAATCATTTCGCGCCGCCGCGGACTCGCGGCGTACAAATTTCCGCACCATCACCACGAGCGCCAGCAGCGCACCGACCAGCAGCACCAGCATCACGGCCGCATCGGCCATGCCCACCGGCGAAATCGGCGGATGCGGAATCGGCGGCACGTTCATCGCCCGCTCTCTCCTCGATGGAATTCCGTCCGCGCGCCCATCAGCGCACCATCATCAGCGACAGATACCAATTCACCAGCGGCGTGCCGAAAAACATCACCAGCACCGCCGCCATCCCCAGAAAAGTTCCGAAGGGCAGCTCGTAGTCCGATTCCTTCCGCCGCGCCATCATGAACGCCAGCCCCAGCACGCTCCCCAGCACCGAGCCCGCCAAAATCGTCAGCAGCGTTCTCTTCAATCCGAGAAACGCTCCGGCCATCAGCATCATCTTCACGTCGCCGAGCCCCATCCCTTCGCGCCCGCGCAGCCGGAAATACGCCTCCGCCACCAGCCACAGCAGCCCGCTGCCGAACGCCGCGCCCAGCAACGCATCCGCAAGCGAGATCACCGGCGCCGGGGGAGGGAAGTTGAATACGCGATTCGCGATCCACAGCGCGCTCCCATCCGAAGGCTTCGTCACCAGGCTCAGCAGCAATCCTGCAGCGAATCCGGAAAAGTTCACCACGTCCGGCAGTATTCTCTCGCGCATGTCCGTGAACACCAGCACGATCATCAGCGCCGAGAAAATCGCCCACTTCAAGGCCTCGGTCGTCGGCCCAAACGCGTAGTAGCATGCCCAGAAAAGCACCGCCGTCAGCAGCTCGACCACCGGATACATCCACGAGATTGTCGTCTTGCACGTGCGGCATTTCCCGCCGAGCAACATCCAGCTAACCACCGGAATATTGTCCCAGGGACGTATCGCCGCGCCGCATTTCGTGCACGCCGACGCGGGCATCACGATGGACTTCCCACCCGGGATGCGCACGATGCAGACGTTCAGGAAGCTGCCAATGATCAGCCCGAAAACGAACGCGAATATGCCAATGAGCGTAGAGGGCGCCACAATTGGATTTTGCCACATCGCCCCGCGCCTGCGCCCGCGCCCCCACGCCGCGGTGCCCCAACCGCTAACGTAACGCCCTCCTAGCCTCTATGTAGCTCAGGTCGTTCCGACGTCTTCTGTCGGGACGGCCTGAGGTTTTTCGGCCCCTCCCGCCGTCGGCTTACTCTTCGTAGGGGCGCTGCTTGCTGCGCCCCGGCTCTTCACCTTTGTAGGGGGCACGGACCGCCAATAATTCGGTGCGGATGCCCGGCGCCATTCCTTGGCTTCCGTCCGCCAACATTCACAGACCTCCGGTCTTTCTCCGTGACCTCGTTCCGATCTCGGTGCCCTCTGTGTCAAATCTCCTGGTCTGCGCCGTCGCCTTTGCCTTCTACCGCTTCCTGTGGCTGAGTATTTTGCAGTACGAAGCTACTCCAAGCCATCGGCTCCACCCCGGGTTTACGCAAAACTGCGGGTGCCTATGATTTTCTTAATCGAAAAAATGAAATATTAGATATGCCCCAAAACACCGATAAACACGTATCGGGATATGGTTCTAATCGAGAAAATTTGAAGATGTGGCGCTTTTCGCCGCGTGGGCTCGAATCCCGAAAATGGGAGGAAATTCGCCTGCCGGCGAGCAAGAGTTTCAGTCCCCAGCCGCGTAAGGTATATTTAGATCCTCGCCCAATGCCATCCTGGTACGAAAAAAGAGTCCGCCGCTACGAGCAGATGCGCTTCGACCAAGAGCCGAAGCGCCGCACGCTTCCGTTCGCGTGGGGCGTCGAGCACATCGGCGGCGATGCCGCCGACGCGAATCCCAGAAAATTCGTCGACCGCTACGTTGCCGATGCCGTCGCCCGCAGCGACGATTGGTACGCCGTCGCGCCCGCGAACGACTACGCCCTCGCGGACAACGTGCTTACCTTCACCAGCGCCATCGCTTCGCCCTGGCCCGCCAACAATCGAGTCCACGCGCAGCTTTTCCCTGCGCGCAATACACAAAATGGAACGCGCGGGCCGGCCGTGGTCGTCCTCGCGCAGTGGAACGCGCGCTGGGAAGAGCAGCAGAACGTCTGCCTCTGGCTAAACAAGCTGGGCCTCACGGCGGTCAAGATGAGCCTGCCGTATCACGATCGCCGCGCGATCCCCGATCATCCGCGCGCCGACCATCTCGTTGGCCCGAACATCGGCCTCACCATGCAGGCGGGCCGCCAGGCTGTCCTCGACGTTCGACGCACGCTGCGCTGGCTCGAGCAGCAGGGCTACGGCCCGCTCGGGATCCTGGGCACGAGCATCGGCTCCGCCATCGGATTTATCACCATGTGTCACGAGCCGGCGGTCGAGGCGGCCGCGTTCCTGCACGCCTCGACGTATTTCGGCGACGTGGTCGCCACCGGTCTCACGACGAAGACCGTCTGGGAGCCGATCGCCGCCGCCGGAGTCTCGCACGGCGATCTTCGCCACTTCTGGTCGCCGATCAGCCCGTTTCCGTACATCGCGCGGCTGCCCGAAGCGAAGAAGAAACTTCTCCTCATCACCGCGCGCTACGACCCCACGTTCTGGCCCGAATACACCCACGCGCTTCTCGCAAAGCTACGCCTTGAGCGCGTGCATTTCGAGGGGATGGATCTTCCGTGCGGGCATTACTCACTGGGTGTGAAACCCTTCAGCTATATCGCCGGCCACCGCTTCGGCAAATTCCTGCAAAAGGCCCTGGCGAAATAATCGCAATTACGAGTGCCGTTCGTAGGGGCACGATATATCGTGCCCGGCGCAAGACCTTGGCTAAGCCTTCGCCATTCGCGCCATGTGGAGTGCGGCGGCTTGCCGCCGCTGGTTGCCGCACGGGCTTGCCCGGGCGTGCTCCGCGCATTTGCTGACGTCCCGGATCGGGCGAGGCAAGCCTCGCCCGAAGACAGCGGGAGCAAGCTCCCGCATTCCACACGAGCGGTGCGTGCCGCACGCGGAAGCAGGGTGTTGTGGAAATTACGTTTTTTCGCTGCTACCGAAGTAGCGCCGCGAACGATCCCTTCGCAACCGCACCCGCGACCGCCTCGATATCCGGCGCGAGCGAGCGGTCCGCATCCACGGCCGGCGAAAGCGAGCGCACGATGTCGTACGCTTTGCGCGTCTCCGGCCCGGTCCGCAGCGGCGACAGCAGATCGATCCCCTGGCACGCCGCCAGCAATTCAATCGCGAGAATATTCTTCAGATTGGCGAGCATCGGCTCGAGCCTCCGCGCTGCGCCCATGCCCATCGAGACGTAATCTTCCTGGTTCGCGGACGTGGGAATCGAATCCACGGAATGCGGAGCAGCGAGCGGTTTCATTTCGCTCGCGAGCGCCGCGGCCGTGACCTGCAGAATCATGAAGCCGGAATTCAGCCCGGCGTGGCGAACCAAAAACGCCGGCAACTGGCTGGTCTGCGGATTGGTCATCTGCTCGATGCGCCGCTCGGAAATTCCGCCGAGCGTGGCGAGCGCGACGGCCATTTGATCGGCGGCCATCGCCAGCGGCTGGCCGTGAAAATTGCCGCCGCTGATGACATCACCGGAACCCTCCCCCGGACCGGCGCTGGAATCAGCAAAGACGAGCGGATTGTCCGTGGCGCTGTTGAGTTCGATAGCGAGTGTCGCGCGGATCTGAGCGAGCGCGTCGCGCGCCGCTCCGTGAACCTGCGGCGCGCAGCGCAGGCTGTAAGGGTCCTGCACGCGCGGGTCTTTGTCAGGCGAGCGGTGTGACTCGCGGATTTCGCTGCCGCGATTCAGCCGCTGGATGTTGCGCGCGGTGATCGCGTGCCCCGCGTGCGGCCGCACTCGGGCGATGCGCGCGTCGAACGCCGCCGGGCTGCCGCGCAGCGCGTCAAGCGACAGCGCCGCCGCGACGTCCGCCGTGTCCACCGCGATTTCTGCTTCGCGCAAGGCGAGCGCCGCGAGCGCGAGCATCGCTTGGGTGCCGTTGAGAAGCGCGAGGCCTTCTTTCGCTTCGAGCACGAGCGGCGCGATTCCTGCGGCGCGCATCGCTTCCGCGCCCGTCATCGTGCGGCCCTGGAAAATCGCGTGGCCCTCGCCAATCGTCACCTGGGCGAGATGCGCGAGCGGCGCGAGATCGCCCGACGCGCCGACGGAGCCTTGCGAGGGAATCACGGGATGCACGCCGCGATTGAGCATCGCGACAAGCGTTTCCGCAACCACGGGCCGGACGCCGGAGAATCCCTTGGCGATGGCGTTGGCTCGCAGTACGAGCATCGCGCGCGCCGCGTGTTCGCTAAGCGGCGCGCCGACGCCGCACGCGTGACTGCGCACAAGATTGAGCTGGAGCTGGCGGATTTCGTCGCGCGAGACACGCGTCGAAGCCATCTTGCCGAAGCCGGTGTTCACGCCGTACACCACGGTGCCGGCCTCAACCAGCCGCTCGATCACGGCGCGCGACGCGTTCATTCGTTCGCGCGCCGCCGGTGGAATTTCCACTTCGGCGCCGTCGAAGACGACGCTGTAGAGGTTCTCCAGCGTCAGGCGCTCGCCGTCAATAGCGATGCGGCTCACGTTTTCACGCCTGTGCCGATCACGATTTCGAGCGGCATGGTTATGACTTTGCCGTCG
Organism: uncultured Acidobacteriota bacterium; assembly: GCA_963752925.1. Lineage (GTDB taxonomy): Bacteria > Acidobacteriota > Terriglobia > Acidiferrales > UBA7541 > Palsa-295. Next base: position 580,654 of record CAVVZY010000011.1, read on the forward strand.
GAAAGCTTTCGCAAGCCCGCGAAAATCTCGGCCTCGGCTTTGGCGCGCGTTTCGGGCGTGAGCTTTGCGATCAGCGGGCGAAACGGCGCGGCGACCTCAGTGAACTGATGCCAGTAATCCTCCGGAGTTCCTTCCCAGCGGCCGGTGACGGTCCGCACTTCTTCGCGCACGTCCGCGAATCCCGCGGCCTTGAGCCGGCTTTCGAGCAGGCCGCGCTCGCCGAACATGAATGCATGCGGCGCGTCAGGATCGGGCGTCGGCGCCTCGACATACTTCATCAGTACGCCGATCGTCGCTCCCAGAAACGGCTGCTCGCGCTTGCCCCATACGACGAACGAGACGCGGCCACCAGGCTTCAAGACCCGCCGGCACTCGCGAAACGCTTTCACCTGCTCCGGAAAAAACATGACGCCGAATCGGCAGGAGACGACATCGAACGACGCGTCCGGAAAGGGAAGAGCCTCGACATCCGCCACGCGGAATTCGACGTTCCGGAGGCCCTTGGATTTCGCCAGCTCCTCCGCGAGGCCGATCATCCCCGGTCCGAGATCGGTTGCGACGACATGGCCGGACGGCCCGACGGCCTCCGCAATCGAAAGCGCGGGATCGCCCACGCCGCTGGCAAGATCGAGGACGCGCATTCCCGGGCGAAGTTGCGCGGCTTCGAGCACTGCGGCGGTGGCGCCGCGAGTGAATGCGGAGAGCGGCCCTTGCCACTTGCGCCAGGCCGCTACGGTTTGTTCGTCGGTCCACTCCTCACGGAGTTTCTCGCGGAATCTTTCGATTTTGGCAGGATCGGGTGCGCTCATCGGTGACCTTTCAAGGCAGAGTTGGACTTTCCGTCGGAATGCGCGGAGCCATCCGAGTGGCCGGGCGAAAAATACTTGCGGTATTTCTCCGGCATCGATTTCGGGCGGCCCAGATGATCGCAAATCACGTGCGTTGTTTCGCCGGTCGCGAGCAGTTCGTCGGACGGCTGTCGAAGAACTTCGTAGGCGAACCGCATGGTGCGCTTATCGAAACGCGTGACGCGCGTGCGCACGACCAGGATGTCGTCGAATCTCGCCGGGCGCTTGTAGCGACAGGAAGCTTCGGCGACCACAATTAACGTGTCGTCCTCGCTCTCCATCTGCTTGTACTCGAAACCGAGATGGCGGCAAAGCTCGACGCGCCCGACCTCGAACCACGTGAAATAGTTGGCGTGATAGACCACGCCCATCTGGTCAGTCTCGGCGTAGCGCACTCGGACGGTGGCGTCGGCGAAATCCTTCATGGGCGTTTACTTCCCGCCCCATTTGGGCGCGCGCTTTTCGAGAAACGCGGAAACACCTTCGCGGAAATCGGGGGTCGCGCGAATGTCGGCATTCGCCTCGATGGCCGCTTCGAGCTCGGCGCGGATGGCGGAGTCTTCAAAGCTCAGCATGAATTTCTTCGTGCGCGCGACGGCTGTGGGGCTGACGGCCAGCAAGGCAGCGGCGAGTTCATGCGCGCGGTCCATCAGCTTTTCGGCGGGGACGATTTCCGTGACGAGACCCATGCGGAATGCCTCGGCTGCGTCAATAATTCTTCCGGTCAGCAGAAGATCGCGCGCGTGGCGGTCGGCGATCTGGTGGCGGAGGAATATGGCGACCATTGCGGGCATGAATCCGAGCCTGACCTCGGTGTATCCAAATTTGGCTTCGGGAACGGCGAGCGTGAAATCCGCGAGAGTGGCGATCCCGCATCCGCCGGCGACGGCGGCTCCGTTCACGGCGGCGATGATCGGCTTGGGAAAGCTGTACAGGCGATAAAACATCTTCGAGATTCGCCGCGCGTCCTCGAGGTTCTTCTGCTGCGTTTGTTTCGCGATCACCTGTAGTTCATCCAGGTCCATTCCGGCGCAGAAGGCTTTACCCGAACCGGTGATGATCACAACTCGCGCGGGTCCTTCGTCCGCCTGCTGGAGCGCGCGAAGCAGATCCACGACCATCTGCGAGGAGATGGCGTTGCGCTTCTCGGGCACGGTCAGTGCGATCGTGGCGATTCCGTTTTCGCACTGATACGTCAGTGTTGGATAGCCCACGATTCGAGTCCTCTTGTAGCCACAGATGAACACAGATAAACACTGATGGGGAGAAAAATCAAAGGCGTTCACCGCAGAGTCGCAGAGAACGCAGAGAAATACGCAGAGATCGACAGCAAAACAAATGTCGGGAAACAATGAACGATCGGGGCTTCGCGATACTTCGAGGCAGATCCATCTCTGCGCCTCCGTGACTCTGTGGCTAATTGGGTTTCGCGACTCCGGGTTGATGCGCATACTTTTCGCGCAGCTCGCCGGTGATCGCGCAAGCGATGGCGAGCGATTTCGCGTCAATGCCGGTCGAAACGCCGCGCGCGGCAAGCGTTGTCAACACCGTCTCGGTGGGAATGTTGCCCACGAGCCGGTCACCGGCAAACGGACAGCCGCCAAGCCCGGTGAGCGCGCCGTCGAACCGCCGGCAGCCAGCCTCGTAGGCGGCAAGGACTTTGGCGGCCGCGCCGTCCGGACGGCTGTGCAAGTGCACGCCGATCTCCAAGCCCGCGACGCAATCTTTCACGGCGCTATAGAGGTGCGCGACATCTTCAGGCGACGCCGTGCCGACCGTGTCCGCGAGCGAAACAGTCCGCACGCCCACGTCCTTGAGCCATACCAGCGCGTCCTCGACGATTTCCGTGCCCCAAGGCTCGTCGTACGGGTTACCGAACGCCATGGAGATATACACAACCAGCTTGCGCCCGGCGGCCTTCGTTTGGCGCTGAAGTTGTCCGACCAGATTGCGCGATTCCAGTTTCGACATGTTCGCATTGGCGCGGCGGAAGTAGGCCGAGATCGAATAGGGATATCCGATCGTGGTCACGCCAGGCGCTGCGAGGGCGCGTTCCAGGCCCTGCTCATTGACGACGATGCCGATGATTTCCGGCGCTTCGCCCGACGGCAGCTTGACTTGGCTGAGCTCTTGCATGACCGCTTCGCTGTCGGCCATCTGCGGCACGTGCTTTGGGGAGACGAAACTGACGGCGTCGATGTGTGAAAAGCCGAGCGAGACGAGGCGTTTCAGGTATTCCACCTTCGTGTCGGTGGGAATAATTTCGGTGAGACCCTGCCAGGCGTCTCGCGGGCATTCGACGATGGTGACTGCCGATGGGGACATGTCTACGAGCTCCAAGGGTTCCGGTAAATATGCGACGCGTACCATTCGAACAAAACGGCTGCGACTGCGGCAATGCCCATCAGCCATACAAACGCCAACGGAATTTTTCGCCGCGCGAAGCAGGCGACCGTCATCGCAAACGCCAATGCGGCGCCGGCGGCTCCCAGATAGAAAGATACCTCGTAGACGAACCAAAGCGCGGAAACAAAGTAAAATGTTCGGTGAACGAGCGCGTATGAGGTGAAGAATGCGAGCACGGACGGCGCGACGAACAGCAGCGTGAACGCCAGCATTCCGGGGCCACCCAGCTTGCGCGGCTGCAGAACGGTCTCCATCTATGTCTGCAAAACGCCGGTTTTGAACTCGGCGACGTGGGGATTCAGCGCCGCGGACTCAAGCGCTTCGATCAAAGCCTCGCGCGTGTGCGCAGGATCAATGATGGCGTCCACCCAGAGCCGCGCGGCGGCGTAGCGTGCGTCGGTCTGGCGTTCGTACGTCGAGCGGATAGATTCGTACAACTCTTTCTTGTCCTTTTCGGTGAGCTTCTTTCCTTCGCGCTCAAGCTGCTTGATCCTGAGCTCGACGAGAGTGCCGGCTGCGGATTCGCCGCTCATCACGGCGTAGCGCGCCAGGGGCCAGGCGAAGATAAATCGTGGATCGTAGGCTTTGCCGCACATGGCGTAGTGGCCGGCGCCAAAGGTGCCGCCGCAGATCACGACTATCTTTGGAACCACGCTATTGGCCACGGCGTTGACCATTTTTGCGCCCGCGCGGATGATCCCGCTCCATTCCGCTTCCTTGCCCACCATGAAGCCGTTCACGTCGTGCAGGAAAATCAGCGGGACAAGGTTTTGGTTGCAGTCGAGGATAAAGCGCGCGGCTTTGTCCGCCGACTCCGTGTAAATCACGCCGCCGAATTCGATGCGCTTTTCGCCTGTGCCGGGAATGGTGATGTTGACGCTTTTCTTCTGGTTCGCGACGATTCCGACGGCCCAGCCGCCGATGCGCGCGTAGCCGCACAGAAGCGTCTGGCCGCGCTCGGCGCGATATTCCTCGAATTCGCTCGCGTCCACGATGCGCGCGATCACTTCTCGCATGTCGTACTGCTTCGACGAATCACCCGCGACGATGCCGTAGATGTCCTCCGCGGTATACGCGGGGGGCTTGGGCGGCTTGTGGTCGAAGGGCGCGCCGGGCGGGTGGCCCATTTTGTCAACGAGAGCGCGAATGCGGCGGAGGCAAGAGTCGTCGTCGGGTTCGCGGAAATCAACGGTGCCGCTGGTCTGCGCGTGCATCTTGGCTCCGCCGAGATCTTCGAGCGATGTTTTCTGTCCGATGGCCGTTTGCACCAGCGCGGGGCCCGCGAGAAAAAGCCCGCTGCCTTCGGTGATCAGAATGTGATCGCACATCACCGGCAGATACGCGCCGCCGGCAACACAGAGACCCATAATCGCGGCGATCTGCGGGATACCCATGGCGCTCATCACCGCGTTGTTGCGAAACACGCGGCCGAAATCGTCGGTGTCTGGAAAAACGTCCTCCTGCAAAGGTAAGAAAACGCCGCCGGAATCGACGAGATAAATCGTAGGGATGTGATTCTCGATGGCGATGTTTTGCGCGCGAATCACCTTCTTCGCGGTCATGGGGAAAAAGGCGCCGGCTTTGACGGTAGCGTCGTTGGCGATGATCATCACTCGCCGGCCCTCGACGCGGCCGAGGCCAGTGATCGTGCCCGCGGCGGGCGCACCGCCCCACTCCTGGTACATCTCGTGGGCGGCGTAGATGCCCAGCTCGAAGAATTCGGTCTTGGGGTCAATCAGCTTGGCGACGCGTTCGCGGGCGGTCAGGCGGTCTTTCTTGTGCTGGCCCTCGATGGCTTTCGCGCCGCCACCCTGGCGGATCTTTTCTTCCTCGTTCTTGATTTGCGTGAGGCGGTCCACCATCGCGCGGTTGTTCTGCGCGAACGCCGGCGACTTTCGATCGACATGCGTTTCGATGACCGATTCCTTCACTCGATGTCCCTCTTGGCGCGGCGCGGAGTGCGTCAATCGCCTTGCGGCGCCGCGGCAACGCGCTGGCGAATGAAGTCTACAATGGCTTGGGTCGTGGTCCCCGGAAGAAAAACTTCGGCGATGCCTATTTTCTTGAGGTCGGCGATATCGGCTTCGGGGATGATGCCGCCGATCAGGACGGCGACGTCGGTCATGCCCTTGGCGCGCAGCAAATCCATGAGCCGGGCGCAGAGGGTGTTGTGGGCGCCAGAGAGAATCGAGAGGCCGATGACGTCAACGTCTTCCTGCACGGCGGCCGAGGCGATCATTTCCGGCGTCTGTCGCAGGCCGGTGTAAATCACTTCCATCCCGGCGTCGCGGAGGGCGCGGGCGATCACTTTGGCGCCGCGATCGTGGCCGTCGAGGCCGGGCTTCGCGATCAGGACGCGTATCTTCTTTTCGGGCATGTGGATACAAGAATACTTCAAAATTAGCGGAAAAGCGTCGTTTCAGCCAGCGCTTGGATTCTCCGCAACAACTACGTGATCGCGACTTCCTCGTACACGCCGAAGGGTTGGCGGAGGGCGTCGCAGATTTCGCCCAGCGTGGCGTAGGCCTTTACGGCGTCGAAGAGGTGAGGCATCAGGTTATCGGTGCCGGCAGCGGCATGGCGCAGCGAATTCAGGCGGCGCTCGACTTCGGCATTCGAGCGCTCGGCGCGCAGTTTACGCAGGCGATCGGCCTGGCGGCGGGCGACTGTTTCGTCGATATGTAACGTTTCGATTGGCTTTTCGTCAACAACGTAATCGTTCACTCCGACGACTATCTTTTCCTTGCGATCGATGGCCACCTGGTAGCGGTAGGCCGCGTCGGCGATTTCGCGCTGGGGAAAACCGCGCTCGATGGCCGCCACCATTCCGCCAAGGGCGTCGATCCGCTCGATGTAGTCGCGAGCGCCGCGCTCGACCTCGTTGGTCAGCGTCTCGACGAAATACGATCCGCCGAACGGATCGGCCGTGTTCGTGACTCCGCTTTCGTGCGCGATGATTTGCTGGGTGCGCAGGGCGATGGTGGCGGCGGATTCGGTGGGCAGCGCCCAAGCTTCGTCGAGCGAATTGGTGTGCAGCGATTGCGTGCCGCCGAGAACAGCCGCGAGCGCCTGCACGGCCGTGCGCACGACGTTGTTGTAGGGCTGCTGCGCGGTGAGCGAACACCCGGCGGTCTGCGCGTGAAACCGAAGCGCCCACGAGCGCGGATTCTTCGCGCCGAAGCGCTCGCGCATCACGCTCTGCCAGATGCGGCGCGCGGCCCGGTACTTGGCGATCTCCTCGAAGAAATCGTTGTGCGCGTTGAAGAAAAACGAAAGCCGGGGCGCGAAATCGTCCACCTGCATCCCGCGGCGGAGGCAATTCTCGACGTACTCGATGCCGTCGCGCAGGGTGAAGGCCAACTCCTGGATGGCGGTCGAGCCGGCCTCGCGAATGTGGTAGCCGCTGATCGAAATCGGATTGAACTTCGGAGTGTGCTTCGCGCCGAATTCGATCGTGTCGGTGACGATGCGCAGCGAAGGCTCCGGCGGATAGATGTATTCCTTTTGCGCGATGTATTCCTTGAGGATGTCGTTTTGCAGCGTGCCGGAGATTGTGCGCCAGTCGGCGCCCTGTTTCTCGGCCACGGCGAGATACATCGCCCAGATGGGCGCGGCGGGCGAGTTGATCGTCATCGAGGTGGTGACATCCGCGAGCGGAATATGATCGAAGAGCGCTTCCATGTCAGCGAGCGAGCTGATGGCCACGCCGCACTTGCCGACTTCGCCCTCGGCGAGCGGGTGGTCGGAGTCGTAGCCCATGAGCGTAGGCAGATCGAAGGCGACGGAAATGCCGGTCTGGCCCTGTCGAGAGGAGGTAGCGGAAGCGGCGGTTGGTATCGTCCGCGGAGCCGAAGCCCGCGAACTGGCGCATGGTCCAAAGGCGCTCGCGGTACATCGCCGGGTGAATGCCGCGCGTGTAAGGCGGCGCTCCGGGAGCGCCGAGGTCGCGATCCGGATTCCAATTGGCGAGGTCGGCGTCGGTGTAAAGGCGCCGGATGGGATAGCTCGAGACGGTTGTGAAATCGGCGGCGCGGTCAGGAGATTTTGCGAGCGCAGGCTTCAGCGTGTTTTCTTCCCACGCGTGCTCGGAAGGTGACGGTTTTCGCGAACCTTCGAAAGCGGGAATGGAAGCAGTTTTCCGCGCTTTCTCATCCGTCACGCGTCACCCCCGATGTTATCTGTGGCCGGCCTGAGCGTCTGCGTCCGGCGTGCCGGGAATATTCGGGACGCCCGAGACGGCACCTTTGAGCGCGTCGGCCACGGTGATGTTGTTGACTTCGAGCGTGCGGCCGACGGCTTGATTGAAGGCTACCGCAGCCTCGATCAAATTGATACGCGCGCGAAGCTCGGTGCCTTGCGCGGTGGTCAGGTCGCGGGAGCGCAACACCACGTTGTAGCTGGTGGACGAACCGAGCTGGTATTTCTTCTCTTCGTCGTCGAGGGTTTGCTGAGCGAGCGCGCGAGCCTTGGAGGCTGCGGCGACCTGCCCGCGGCCCTGTTCCAGCGCGATCTGGGCGTTACGGACGCTGAGGAAGATGCTGTTCTGCAGACGGCGGTAGGACACATCCTGCTCGCGCTCGTTCAACTGCGCCGTCGCATTGGCCGCCTGCGCGGCGCGATTGCGGATCGGAAGGGTGAGGTTGATACCGCCTTCGAAGGTCGGAAACTTGCTGTGGAAGAGCTGATCCCAACTGTCGGTCAGGCCGGCTGGAATGGGCGTTCCGGGAACCGAAATCGGAGTTCCCACGAACGCCGAAGGCAACGTGCCTGGTGGAATTACGCCACCCGGTCCGACCACGCCGGGAGCAAAAACGTCGCCCGTCGCGAGGAACGCGCCGGTCAGCACCTTCGGCGTGGCGACTCCATCGAGACCCGTCGAGTTGTAGAGTCCGAAGAGGTTTACCGTCGGCAGCAGCAGATTCTTCGTTGCCTTCACTTCAACCGTCGCGTTCTTCAGGTTCAGGTCGGCTTGCAGAAGCTCGGGCCGCTTCTGCCAGGCTTCCTTCACGGCATCCTGGATGGAAATGTTTTCGGTCACGTCCGGCGGCAATATCGGCGTCGTGGGAACGATTTCCGCGCCGACGAGCGATCCGCCGAGCGGGTCTTTGGTGATGGCATTGAGCAGTATCGTCTCGTCCTGCAATTGGGTCGTCTGCGCGACGATGAGGTTCTGCTGGTCTGTAGCGAGCTGCGATTCCGCGGTGAGCACGTCCAGCGGAGCCATGGTCCCAATTTCCAGCTGCTTTTTGTTGTCTTCGTAAAGTTTCTGGGACACGCCGACGGCAGCCTGCTGGACTTTCACGTTCTCGCGGGCGTAAACAAGTTCCCAGTAGTCGTTCGCGACCGCCGCGATCGTGGTCATCACCTGCTGGGCGAATTGCGATTCGCCGACCTTCACCGTGTTCTTCGCCTCGATGATGTAGCGGTCGTTGATCGTTCGCCCAAAGCCATTCAGGAGAGGTTGAATTAGTTCAACCTGCAAACTGGTTTGCACGGACGGGTTAAAGGAGTTAAACGCGGAGGTGGTGGAGGAGCGCGTATTGTCGAACGTCACCTGGAGCTGAGTGCCCGGCTCGAATCCTTGTGTATAGGCGAAGTTCGCAACCGCAGAATGCTGGATGATGTCGTTGATCGCCGATCCGGCGCTGACGCCGGCAAAAAACGGGTTATTGACCGGAATCGTCTGCTCTTCCAGGCTGAGGGTCGAAGTGACCGAAGGATCGAAGACCGTCTTACCGTTGACGCCTGATTTTGCCAGCAGCAGGCTGGCCTGATTGAGCCAGGGCGTATAGCGCTGGACGGCGATGTCGAGGTTGTTTTCGAGCGCGAGCGAAATGGCGTCGTCCAGGCTGAGTACGAGCTTGCCGTTGTCAATCAACTGGCCGATGCGCGGCGAATTAGTCAAGATGGGCTGCGGCGTGTTCATCGGCGTGTACGGCGCGAACACGTTCGGGAACCACTGCGGCCCTTTCGAGTAGTTCGGTCCCGTGGACAGGTCTAGTTTGCGAGCCGGGGGCGGAGTTGCAGGTGCCGCCGGTGCCGGAGCCTGCACCGTTGGAGCGGGCACCGTCTGAGCGGGGGCGTCCTGCGCTTGTACGAGTACCGGCGAGAGAGCCAGGGACGCCGCCGTCAACAGAGCCATCGCCGCATGCGTTAACCTTCCACTCATCGTGTTTGTCCTCTCAAGATATCAGGCCTTCGGAGACGTGTGCACAACCCCAATCTATTGAAACGTGCGGGGGGCACAATTTGTTTCAGAAAGAATCCAGTCATAGGGCACCGCAGCAATGCTTGTTCCCGTGCCATTGGACGTACAGGAGGGAACTCGGGCGCTCCAAAAAGTTCATTCCGCGATACTTCCGGCACATTCGAACCGGCGAACGCATAAGTCTAGCACACCCTCGCGGGGCGGCGATTGGCGCTGCGGTGAAACTTTCGGTTCCGCGCGCTCGTTGACACTGGAGGAAGCGAGGAACTACCATGGCGCAGCCGGTTAAACCGCTCATGCCTTCACCCTGGTTACCTAAACGCGCTCGGCAACGGATGTGCGCGATTCTGCTGCTCTCCGGCGTCGCCATCGCCCTGAGTTTCTCGGCCGGCAATGCCCGCGCGCAGTCCGCCGACCAGGTAGCCGTTCAGGTCAAGGCCACCGGGTATGTTACGGATCTGGCGGGGGTTTTGAGCCAAGGTGGGCGCGACGAGCTCACGTCGCTGTGTACGGAAGTCAGCCAGAAGACCCAGGCGGAGATCGCGGTCGTCACGATTAAGTCGCTCGGCGACCGTCCCGTCGAGGATTACTCAATCGACCTGGCCGAGCGTCTCGGCCTTGGCCCGAAAGGCGCGGGCCGAGGCGTCCTGATTCTTTTCGCCACGGACGATCACAAGGACCGCGTCGAAGTAGGGTACGCGCTGGAATCAATTCTGCCCGACGGGAAGGTCGGTGGTTTCCTGCGCGAAGCCACGCCCGATTTGCGCGCCAACAACTACGACGCCGCGCTCTATCTGGTGACGCGGAGAGTCGCGGATGTGATTGCGACGGACAAGGGCGTGACGCTGACGGGCGCTTCTCCCTCGCGCCGCGAGGAAGGGAGAGGTTCCCCTCGGATCCCTCCGTTCGCCATATTCATGATTGTCATCTTCGTTTTTTACGTGATACGAGCCATGAGCAGCGGCGCCGGGCCTCGCGGGCGGGGAGGGATGGGTAGTGGATGGTGGATCTGGCCCCTGATCGGCGGAAGCATGGGTGGTGGCGGGCGGGGCGGTGGGGGCGGATTCGGCGGTGGAGGCGGTGGAGGTTTCGGTGGATTCGGGGGCGGCGGGTTTGGCGGAGGGGGTGGCTTTGGGGGCGGCGGAGCTAGCGGCGGCTGGTGACACGGTAGCAATTGATCGCGTTTGTTACGCGGCGAGGTGGTTCAAGGCATGGAAACGAAACTGAGCGAGTTGGTGGCGCGGCTGAAATCGGCGGCGGGCGAGAATTTGAAGGCCGTGGTGCTTTACGGTTCGGGCGCAACGGCGGAATTTCAGGGGCAGCACTCCGACCTGAACATCCTGTGCGTGGTGGATCGGGCCGCAGTGCCCGAGCTCGAGCACCTTCACGGAGTCGCGGAATGGTGGATGGGCCTGCGCAATCCCGCCCCGCAGATTCTGACGTTCGACGAGCTAGAGCGATCGGCGGACGTGTTTGCGATCGAGCTGTTCGATATGAAGCGGCACCATCGCATGCTCTTCGGCGAGGACTTTCTGGAGAAGATGGAAGTTCCCATGAAGTTGCACCGCCTCCAGGTGGAGCGCGAGCTGCGGACGAACTGGCTGCGACTGCGGCAGGCCATACTCGCGGCGCCGCCGAAGAAGAAGGCTCATCTCGGCATCATGCTTGCGTCCGTGGCGACATTTTGCGTGATGTTCCGCCACGCGTTGATCGCGCTCGGCCAGTCGGCGCCGCACGGAAAGCGGGAAGCCGTAGACGGCGTGGCGACGCTCACCGGAGCGGACGCGTCCGGATTCCATAGCATCCTGGAATTTCGCGCGGGGAAGCTCAAAGAGAAGGAAATTGACATTGAGGCTGCGCTGCAGACGTACCTCGAGTTTGTCGAGGTTGTGACCAACGAGGTGGACCGGCGGCTCGAAACTTCCTAGGCCGGCGCGAGCGTATCTTCTAGTGTGGGCAAGGGTAGTGTAGGGTCGCGCGATAGCAGTCGGTTGTTCGGTGATAGACTTTCGGCGGAGGGTTCCCATGAAGGTATTTCTCGGAATTGTCGCGGTTCTGGTGATTCTGGCGCTGATTTGTGGCGGCATGTTCATCTCGCGCCGGAATCAGATGGTCACGCTGAATGAAACGGTCAAGTCCGACTGGGCGCAGGTGGACGTGGTCCTCCAGCGCCGCTCCGACCTGATTCCGAACCTAGTTGAGACGGTCAAGGGTTTCGCCGCCCAGGAGCAGACCGTGTACGACGATATCGCCAAGGCGCGCGCAGCCCTGGGTGGCGCGCAGACTCCGAAGGATAAGATCGCCGCGAACGGACAGCTGGATGGCGCGCTGAGCCGCTTGCTGCTCATCGTCGAGAATTATCCGCAGCTCAAATCGAACGAAAATTTCCTGCGGTTGCAGGACGAGCTGGCGGGCACCGAGAATCGCATCGCCGTCGAGCGGAAGCGCTACGACGACGCCATCCAGGCTTACAACACCTTCATCACGCTCTTCCCGAACAACGTCATCGCCGGAATGGCCGGATTCGCGCGCAACGACGCGTACTTCGCGGCTACGGAAGCCTCCCGCGCGGTGCCGAAGGTCCAGTTCCCGCCGCCAAATCGCTAGTGAGCTAAGGTGCGGTCTGTTTCCAGGGAGCTGTGAATCTGACCTTTTGAGGACATTGCAGCATTTCGCGTGTCTTTCAGAAGGTTGAGCAGAATGTTGCGGGGGATTTTCTTGGTCATCGGGTTGATCAGCCACGCGAGTACTGCCGGACTCGTCCGGCTTAACACCACCGATTCGTTCTGGACATATACGCCTCCGTCCTTTTCCTCCACTCGCCAATAGCTGTTGAAGCGCCACATGTATCCGTGATCGTTTCCAGGTGGACGCTCCTGTTCGTCGGGCTTGCCCGGATTCGCAACTTCGGCAATGCGCGTGGAGCGGACCTCGATTTGATGGCGGATGCTTCCGAAATCTACGTCGTTGACGTCGAAATAAGCGTTCAGGACGACTGTAACCACCGCATCATTGAAAAGTTGAAGGTAAATCTTGGAATCGCCCCCACTTTGCTCGATCAGTTGCGACCGGCGAACTTGAGGTTTGTAAAGGTCCTGCTGGTTGGCGTAATCGTGCAGCACGGCAATTGCTTCCGGGAGCGTGGCATCGGGTATGAAGATTATTCCTACCCAGTGATGGATATGGCCACTGGGAATGCGAATCGAGTGATCGCCTTCCCGGGCATGCAGTTCGTCAATATATATTTGGCCGTGTCGAAGCTGATTGTAAGCCTGCTGACGGCGTGCATCAGGCAAACGATCGACGGCAAGGAATTGGTCCCTGTTTATATCGTCGCCCAGCCGAACTTCGACAGCGCGAATGTAGCGGTCGAACGCCGCCGCCGTTTCCTGCTTCAACTCTGTTCCGCGCGAAGGCGTACCAGGCACCAATACGAGCATGCAGAAGATCACTAGCGTCATCTGCATCTTCGAGAACCTGGAGCGATTGGACGACAGCGGCATCAGCGTTTGAGGTGGCCGAACGGAAGAACACTTCGATGGAAAACAGTGGGGGCAGCCTTGCGAGCCATCCTGCAGCTCAGATCTTTCCTAGCGCGGATAACGGTCTTGATATACCTGTCACAAGCCCTCAGATCTTTTGTCTCTCATCATACATACGATAGATGATTGTGGGATGCTGTGACCTGCATCACCTGGTTGTATGTAGCGGGCCCTGCAGGAGGATTGGGTGGGCAGGCTTCATGACGTCGGCTACTGAGGCCGAGCGACGTTTCGTCCGCGCGGCTCACCGACTGATCCGCTGCCCCCGCTGCTCCATGTTGCACCAGCTTGACCGCGGTTGGCGGCCCGCGTTACGCTGTTTCCCGGCCACCAAACTTGATGAAACAAACCGTACGAATCGCCGGAGGCATCAACGAACTCTTCGGCACGCTCGATGAAAACCTGAAATTTCTCGAGTCCACCCTGCGCGTCACCACCCACCTGAAAGATCACGATATGGAAATCGAGGGCGAGCCGGCGCAGGTCGAGCGCGCTGCCCGCATCCTCGGCGCGTTCAACGATCGCGTACTCGGGGGTCGCATTCCCACGAGCCAGGAAGTGAAAGCGCTGCTGCGCACCGCCGCGGACCAGCCCGTCTCGACTCTGCACGGCGCATTCTCGCCGTCGCATAAGCGCGCGCTCGGCAAGAAAAGCGTGGTGCCGAAAAGCGCCAACCAGAAGCGCTACATCGAGGCGCTGGAAACCTACGACATGGTTTTCGCCATCGGCCCGGGTGGAACGGGAAAGACATATTTGGCCGTCGCGCTCGCCGTCTCCGCGCTGATGTCGAAGCAGGTGAATAGGATCATCCTCGCGCGGCCGGCCGTCGAAGCTGGCGAGCGCCTCGGTTTTCTTCCCGGGACGCTGCAGGAAAAAGTTGACCCCTATATGCGCCCGCTTTACGACGCGCTGCACGACCTGCTCGAAGCGGACAAGCTCGAAAGCTTTCTGGAGAAGGGCATCATCGAAGTTGCTCCCCTGGCTTTCATGCGTGGCCGCACGCTGAACGACTCGTTCGTGATTCTCGACGAGGCGCAGAATACGACCAGCGAGCAAATGAAGATGTTCCTCACGCGTCTGGGATTCAATTCCAAGGCCGTCATCACCGGCGACGTCACGCAGATTGACCTGCCGGATTCGCGCAAGTCGGGACTCGTGGAAGCGATTGACGTGGTCGGCGACATCGAGGGGATCTCGCTCGTATATTTCGACGAGCGCGACGTGGTGCGCCACAACCTGGTGCAGCGCATCATCAAGGCGTACGAGGAACACACCGCTGGCCAGCCGGGCGGATCGAGTTCGGGCCGCTCCGCGCGCGCCGCCGGCGCCATCCCACCGGGCGAAAATCGATCTCGCGAATAGCCACTCAGGGTAAAATCCCAATTTCATTTTGCGCGCACTTGCGATTGCAACCGGTTCGCACATGACCACGAATCTTGAAAACTGGGCCGCGCAAGTCCGCGCCGGAGATGTGCGCGCGATTTCCCGCGCCGTTTCCGCCATCGAGAACCGGACGAGCGAAGCCGAGGCGCTGCTGGGTCTGCTTTTCCCGCACACGGGCCGCGCGTGGCGCGTGGGCGTCACCGGCGCTCCTGGAACGGGGAAGAGTACGCTGGTGGATCGCCTCGCGGCACACTATCGCAGCGAGAAAAAGAGCGTGGGCATCATTGCGGTGGATCCATCGAGTCCGTTCACCGGCGGCGCGATTCTCGGTGACCGCGTCCGCATGCAGGGCCATGCGGGCGACGAGGGGATTTTCATTCGATCCATGGCCACGCGTGGTTATCTGGGAGGCCTCGCGCAATCCACGGGCGACGCCACGCTGCTGCTCGACGCCGCGGGCAAGGACATGATTCTGGTCGAGACGGTTGGCGTGGGTCAGGGCGAGATTGAAATCGTCCGCCTCGCGGATTGCACGATTGTGGTTTTGGTGCCCGGCATGGGCGACGACGTGCAGAGCCTGAAGGCCGGCCTGATGGAGATCGCGGACATTTTCGTGATCAACAAGTCCGATCGCGAAGGTGCGGGCCGGTTCCAGGAACAGCTGGGCGCTATCTTGCAAATCGTGCCGGAGCGCGACGGTTGGAAGCCGCCCGTGGTCCGCACTATCGCTACGGAGAATCAAGGCGTCGCCGAACTCGCCCGCCAGATCGCGGTTTTTCGTGAGCACGTGAATAAGTCGGCGGACCGGCCGGCGCGCGAGCTTGCGTACTGGAAAGAGTGGCTGCTGCGTCTGGTTGAGACGCGGCTGGTTGAGCGAGTGCTGGGCAATCGCGCGAGCGCGGCGGAATTTGAAAAACTTGCCGCGGAGGTGGCCGCGCGAAAGAAGGATCCCTACGCCGCCGTCAGCGAAATTCTCTCGAGGGGCGGCGCGTGAAGCTCGGCGACCTCGAATTTCACGTTTTTTCCACTGGGAGGCTTCTGCTCGATGGCGGCGCGATGTTCGGCGTGATCCCGCGCCCCATGTGGGAAAAGAAAATGCAGCCGGACGCGCGCAACCGTATCACGCTTTCGATGAATAGCTTCCTGATTCATGCGGGCGGGAAGCGGATCCTCGTCGAAACGGGCGCGGGCGAGAAGATGACCGCGAAACTCCGCGACATCTATGGGCTGGACGGACCGTTTCTCGACGATGGCCTCCGGCGATACGGCTTGCGTCCCGAGGACATCGACATCGTGCTCGATACGCATCTCCACTTCGACCACTGCGGCGGTAACACGCGCATCGAGATGGACAAGATCGTGCCCGCGTTTCCAAACGCGCGCTATTTCGTGCAACGCGGGGAATTCGAGCACGCCATGAATCCGAACGAGCGCGACCGCGCCAGCTATTTTCCGGAGAACTACGCGCCGCTCGAGGCGGCCGGAATGTTTTCCCTTCTCGACGGCGACCGCGAAATCGCGCCGGGCGTGGAAGTGATCCGGCTTCCCGGGCACAATGCCGACATGCAGGGCGTCAAGCTGACCGGCGGAGGAAAGACCGCGTTTCTTTTCGCGGACTTGGTGCCGACGACGGCGCATCTCCCGATTCCGTGGATTATGGGTTACGATCTTTACCCCATGATGACGCTCGAGAACAAGAAGCGATGGATTCCCGAGGTTGTCCAGGAGGGCTGGCTCGCACTATTTGCGCACGACGCGCGCGTTCCCGCGGCGTATCTTCGCGAGCGCAATGGCCAATGGGAAACCGAGCCGGTGACGCTGGATTAGCGGCGGAATACTCCGGGAGCACGCATGGCTCAGACCAAGGAGCAGTCCAGCAACATGACCAGGAAGATGACCAGGAAATCGAAGGCGGCAGGCAAGAAAGAAGCGATCAAGACCGCCATCATCGGCGGCAGCGGGCTGTATCAAATGGCGGGCCTCACGGACACGCGCGAGGTGCGCGTGAAGACGCCCTTCGGCGATCCCTCGGACGCCATCGTCGTAGGCACGCTTGAGGGCCAACGCGTCGCGTTTCTTTCGCGCCACGGGCGCGGCCACCGCTTCTCGCCGAGCGAGATCAACTACCGCGCGAATATCTGCGCGCTGAAAATGCTCGGAGCCGAGCGGATTATTTCCGTGAGCGCCGTGGGGTCGCTTCGAGAGGATCTTCCTCCGCTGGACTTCATGATCCCGGACCAGTTTTTCGACCGCACCCGCGGTCGGATAGCCACTTTCTTCACCGGCGGGATCGTCGCCCACATCGGATTCGATAAGCCGACCTGCGCCGCGCTTTCCGCACATCTCGCTTCGGCCTGCGAGCGGACGAATGTCAAAGTTCATCGCGGCGGCACGTACGTGTGCATGGAAGGGCCGGCGTTTTCGACGCTGGCCGAATCGCACACCTACCGGCAGCTGCGTTTCGACGTGATTGGAATGACCGGCGTGACGGAGGCCAAACTCGCGCGCGAAGCGGAACTCTGCTACGCTACCGTCGCTTTGATCACCGATTACGATTGCTGGCACCCGCAACACGACGCGGTCACGCTGGACGAAATTCTAAAGAATATGGGGCGCAATACGGACAACGTGCAGCGCGCAATCCGCGAAGCGGTGCGCTCGCTGGGCGTCGAGCGCGCGTGCAAATGCGGCGGCGCGCTCGCGCATGCGATCGTCACCGACCGTAAGATGATTCCGGCGGCGACGAAGAAGCGCCTCGCTCCGATCATTGGAAAATACATCTCGTAAGAAGTTGGTGGCGGCTGTCCGCTGGCGAACGCCGGCGATTCACCAAAACGGAGAATTGCCCGGCGCAGTCTGCTAAGTACACGGAGAGGTCATGTCACTTCTGGTTGTGGGGTCGGTCGCATTCGATGGCATCGAAACACCGCATGGAAAGGTTGACCGCACGCTCGGAGGCGCCGCGAGCTATTTCGCTCTGGCCGCGAGCCACTTTGCGCCCGTCCGGATCGTCGCCGTGGTCGGCGAGGATTTCACCGACCGGGATCGAGCGGTCTTCGAGGGCCGCAAGATTGATCTCGCGGGTGTCGAGCGCGCCGCCGGAAAGTCGTTCTTTTGGGCGGGGCGCTACAGCCAGAACATGAACGAACGCACGACGCTGGCCACGGACCTGAACGTGTTCGCCACTTTCGACCCCAAGCTTCCGCGGTCGTATCTCGACTCGCAGTACATTTTTCTCGGCAACATCGACCCTACGCTACAGCGTTCCGTGCTGAAGCAAATTCGCGGCAAACCCAGGCTCGTTGGCCTGGACACCATGAATTATTGGATTGAAGGCACGAACGCCGAGTTGCGCGAGACCCTAAAACACGTGGACATTCTCACGATCAACGACGACGAAACGCGTCAGCTTACCAGCGAGCACAACCTGCTGCGCGCCGCCAAGCACATCTTCAAGATGGGCCCGAGCACGCTGATCATCAAGCGCGGCGAACACGGCGCGATCATGGTGCACAAGAATTTTCTGTTTTCAGTGCCCGCGTTCCCGCTCGAGCAGGTGTTCGATCCCACCGGCGCGGGAGACACCTTCGCCGGCGGTTTCATGGGCTATCTGGCGGGCAAGGGCCGGGTGAACGAGCAGACGCTGCGCTCCGCGATGGTATACGGCTCGGTGCTGGCGAGTTTCACGGTCGAGCGCTTCGGAGTAGAGCGGCTCGCAAAGGTCACGCGGAAAGAGATCACCGCACGCGCCCGGCTGTTCTCCAAGCTCACGTCGTTCAAGCTTTAGGGCAAGCTCCCGCGCGGCGCGTGGTTTGTTGGGGGTGCCATGCTGCACGATCTGAACACCTACATTGTCGGCCGTCTCCTTCTCGCCACGGTGCTGGGCGGCATCATCGGCCTGGAGCGCGAGCTGCGGCACAAGCCGGCTGGCCTGCGCACGAATATGCTCATCTCGCTCGGCGCGGCGCTGTTTACCGTCATCTCCTACGCCATGGCGAGTTCCTTTGGCGGGGATCACACGCGCATCGCGGCGCAGATCATTCCCGGCATCGGCTTCATCGGCGCGGGAGTGGTGATCCGGGAACGCGGAGCGGTGCTGGGCATCACCAGCGCCGCCACAATTTTCGTGATCGCGAGCGTCGGCATGGCGTGCGGTGCGGGAATGCCGGTCACGGCGATCTTTACCGCGCTGCTGCTCCTCGTAGCCCTGGTCGTCCTCGGAGAGGCCGAGGACCGCTTCGGCCTCCACAGCAAGATCATGAGCTTTCGCGTCACCGCAGTTGAATCGGCCGACTTGATTGAGCGCGTGCACGATATCGCCACACAAATGGGCATCGAGCTGCGCCGCTGGCAAAGCCGCAAGGATGCGGACGGCTTCGTGGTGGAATTCGACGCGGACGTGACGCTCCCCAGGGAGCGCGAGCTGCTTTCGAAGCTGGGCGCGCTCCACGCCCACACCGATGCGCACCCTGTGCGTTGATGGCCGGGGTTTGGAAGCCAACCAATCGCGTCGTTTCCGAATCCGAGTTGACGTGCTGCGGGCGGGGTGTTATCAATCGTACCTGTTTAGCAGGGGGATTTGCAGACGGTCTGTAGTTTTCCTCGTTCCGCGTTCCCGGCTGCCGGTGCCGAGCGGCCTCGGGATCCCCGTTTGAAATTTTCTAGGAGGCAGGTCTTGAAGCGTTCGCGGTGGGTTGCGTTCACGTCGGTTGTGGCCTCGTTTGTGTTGCTTGGCAGTTGCGGCGGCGGCCAAAAGATCCCTCCGTTCAACGCCACGCCGACCGTGTCGGGGCTATTCCCTTCGAACATTACTGCTGGCAGCGAAGGCTTCATCCTGTCCGTCGCCGGAACGGGCTTCATGTCCAATTCCCAGGGCGTGACGTTCGTCAATTGGAACGGCTCTCCGCGCTCCACTTCGTTTGATGTCACCACGGGCCAGCTTGCGGTTCAGATTTTCGCGTCCGACATCACGACCGCGAATAGCGTCACCATCACGGCCACGAATCCAGCGCCGGGCGGCGGAACCTCCCCGGTGAGTTTTGCCTCCAAATTTACGATCGAGCCGCCGCAGGCTGGTTTGACGATCTCGTCGCCGCTTGATCCCGTCAACGCGAAGGCAGGAAGTGCGGCGTTCACGCTCACCATCACCGGAACCGGCTTTGCCGTGAACGACATCGTCACCTGGAACGGAAGCCCTCGCGTGACGACAATCGTGCCGATGACTCCGACGACGGCCAGCGCCCAGATTACGCGTGACGACGTCGCCAGTATCGGCTCGGCAAGCGTCGCCGTCGCCACCCCAGACCTCGTGACTGCCACGCCCTCTCTCAATTTTCCGATCACGGGCTCGGACAACCCGGTACCGACTGCATCTTCGCTTTCTCCGTCGAGCGCGACCAAAGGCGGCGGCGATTTTCAGATGAGGGTTAGCGGCTCGGGCTTCACGCGTTCTTCTTTTGTCTTATGGAACGGCGCATTTCGCGCGACTGCATTCATCAGCTCTTCCCAGCTCGTCGCCTTGATTCCCGCGGCGGATATTGCAGCCTCGGTGATGGATAATTCGGCAACTGTCGCCGTGACGAACCCGGCGCCTGGCGGGGGTACTTCGTCGACCGTCCCGTTCGCGCTCAATTGAAATCTGGGGGCCGGCTTCTCGGTTTCATCCCTTAACTCTTAACTCCCGCGGTCGTTCCTACCGCTAGACTCGTTTCCTCAAATTCTTTATTCTCGTTTCCGTCAGATGCTGCCAACTCTCAAGCCACATGCTCTTCGCCCCGGCGATGGAATTCGAGTCCTTTCGCTCGCGAGTCCCGTGCAAGAGGATCATCTGGAAATTGGTTGCGCCGAGCTGGTGCGGCTCGGCTACGTGCCGCATATGGACCTGGCACAGTTGCTGGCGCGCGACGGTTTCTTCGCGGGCTCTGCAGCTGATCGCCTATCTGCTCTGAAGGGAGCCTTCGCCGAGACCTCGACGCGCGCGATATTCTGCTCGCGCGGCGGATACGGTTGCAATTATCTGCTTGAAGGTTTGACGGCCGCGCCGCCCGTACCAAGAATAGTTCTCGGATCGAGCGACATCACTTCGCTCCAGATTTATCTGTGGCAGAAATTTCGCTGGGTCACCTTCTACGGCCCGATGGTCGCGTCGAATTTCGATCGCGGTGCAGGCAAGCCGCATGGCTACGACCAGGAGAGTTTTGCGCCCGCCCTCACCGAAACCAAGCAGGGCTGGCACCTCGAGCTCGATGGAGAGCCGATTGCCCCGGGAAGGGGCACCGGCGTGCTTCTCGGCGGCTGCTTGACGCTGGTGGAATCCACGCTCGGCACGCCATGGGAGCTCGACACTCGCGGCGCCATCCTGATTCTCGAGGACCGCGGCATGAAGCCCTACCAGGTGGATCGCGCCTTCATGCATCTCAGGCAAGCGGGTAAGTTTCAAGGCGTCGCGGGCATTGTCCTCGGCGATTTCCCTGAATGTGACGCGCCCGTGGGCTCGGAGTCCGTACTCGATGTCGCGCTTCGGATTCTGGCGCCGTTGAACGTGCCCGTCGTTTGGGGTGCGCCGATCGGCCATACCTCGAGAGCGATGTTGACGCTGCCCCTGGGTATCCGCGCCGAACTTGCGGCGACCGGTCCTGGTGTACTTCACATTCTTGAACCGGCGTGTGCGCCGTGAGCCTCGGATTTTCCAAGCCCGCCGCGCAGCACATCCATCTCCTCGGCATCGCCGGAGCCGCCATGGCTCCCGTCGCAGGCATGCTGAAGGAGCGCGGGTTCCACGTGACCGGCTCGGACGTCAACGTCTATCCGCCCGCTTCGACGTTGCTCACTTCGCTGGGAATTCCCTGGAACGAAGGCTACCGCGAAGAGAATCTGAAGCCCGCGCCCGACCTTGCCGTGATCGGCAACGCGATTTCGCGCGGCAATCCGGAAGTAGAACGCATCCTCGACGATCGAATTCCGTACTGCTCGATGCCGCAGCTGCTCGAGGAATATTTTCTCTCGGGGCGCACCTCCATCGTTGTCGCCGGGACGCACGGCAAAACCACGACCACGGCCATGCTCGCATGGATTTTTCAGACGGCCGGCAGGCGGCCCGATTTCCTGATCGGTGGCGTCGCGCCGAATTTCGGCGACCGCAGCTACGGACTCGGGGGTGGGGAAGAGTTCATCATCGAAGGCGACGAATACGACACGGCCTTCTTCGACAAGGGCCCGAAGTTCCTCCACTACCATCCAGTCGAGCTGATTCTGACGTCGCTCGAATTCGATCACGCGGATATCTATCCCGACCTCGCGTCCATCGCGCTGCAGTTTCGCCGTCTGGTCAATCTTGTCCCGCGCCGAGGGCGCATCCTGATCTGGGGAGAGAGTCCGGACCTGAAGGAAGCCACCGCGAAAGCGTATTGTCCGGTCGAAACGTTCGGTCTTACACCCGGCTGCGACTGGTGCGCGGGAGACCTTCAATGGCACGACGAAGCGACGGAATTCCGCGTGGCCTATCGCGGCAACGAAGTGGCACGCATTCGAATTCCCGTTGCCGGGCGTCACAACGTCCTCGACGCGCTTGCGGCCATCGCGCTCGCCTATGGCCGCGGAGTGGAATGCGACGCGATCGAGCGCGCTCTCGCGACCTTTCAAAGCGTCCGCCGGCGCATGGAGGTCAAAGGCGAGGCGGGCGGCGTTTTGGTCGTGGAAGATTTCGCTCACCATCCGACCGCCATCCGGCTCACGCTCGAAGCCGCACGCACCCGCTGGCCCGGTCGCAAGATTTGGGCGGCCGTCGAACCGCGCTCCAACACCATGCGGCGAAGAATCTTTCAGAACGATCTATCCGACGCTCTCGCGCTGGCTGACGCGGTCCTGTTCGGTCCCGTGAACCGCGCGCAGTTGCTGGCTGAAAGCGACCGCCTCTCGCCCGAAATGATCTGCGAGTCATTGTCCGCTCGTGGCCGCACCGCCCATGCATTTGCCTCCGCCGACGGAATTGCTGAACATCTCGCGGCGGGCGCGAACGCAGGCGACCTCGTTCTCATCATGTCTAATGGCGGCTTCGACGGCCTCACCGCCAAGTTGCTCGCCAAGCTCAACGCCCGCGCCGGTTCCCGCGTATGAAGCTCCTTTTGCCCCTTCGGCTGGCCATGGCGGCGGCCCTTTTTGTTCTTGCAGCGAAGCCGGCCACCGCGACGATTGAGTACCGGATATCGTTCGATCACCCTGAGACGCACGTATTTCACGTGACCATGACGCTCCCGGTCCGGGCCGGCGAGGTCGTCGTCGCACTGCCCGCCTGGAATGCGCTCTATCAGATCCGGGATTTCTCGTATCGCGTTCGCGACATCAGGGGCGTCTGCCGCTCACTGGCGGCTGTACCTCTGCAGGTGTATCAATTTGATAAGCAGACTTGGCGCCTAGGTCTGCCAGGACCCTGCGGGACGGAAGGCAGGAACACCTTTGAGATCAATTACTCGATTCAGTGGGACGACCCCGGTGTTTTCAGCTCGCAATTGACCGACAAACACGCTTTCATGAATCTCGCCGAAGTCCTGATGTATGTTCCGGACCGCCGCGCGGAAGACACCGAAGTCAGCTTCAAGGATATTCCCGCCGGGTGGAAGCTCGCCGCCGAGCTTTCTGGCGGCGCCCAGCCGAATTCTTACGTCGCGCCGAGCTACGACGCGCTCGTGGATGCGCCCGTCGAAGCAGGCACCTTCGATCAATTCAAATTCGAGAGCGGCGACGCTCATTTCCGCGTGATCGTGGACGCAGCTAGCTGGAATCGAAGACGGCTGGAAGACGCGCTTCGCCGGATCACGGCCTACGAACTGCATCTGATGGGCGGCCCGCCGTTTCAGGAGTACACATTCTTCTTTCACATCGGGCCGGAGGCGGCGATCGGTGGGGGTGGCATGGAACACGCAAACTCGACTGCGATCGCAGCCGCGAATTTCGATGGCGCGGTCTCCATCGCAGCCCACGAGTTTTTTCACGTCTGGAACGTGAAGCGAATTCGGCCTCGGAGCCTCGAGCCAGTTGATTACACCAGGGAGCAGTACACGCGCGCGCTCTGGTTTGCCGAAGGTGTTACGGACGCGTATTGCTCCTTCACCCTGGAGCGCACCGGGCTATGGTCGAAGAAGCAGTTTTACGACGATCTCGCCTCGCAGATCGAGCGGGTCCAAACGCGTCCCGCGCACAAATGGCAGAGCGTCGAGGAATCCAGCCTCGACGCCTGGTATGAAAAATACGATGCTTACAATACGCCGGACCGCAGTATCTCGTATTACGACAAGGGGCAGATCGTCGGCGCGATGCTCGATCTGGCGATTCGCGACGCGACCGACAACCACAAGTCGCTCGACGACGTCTTCCGGCTGATGAACGAACAATTCGCGAAGCAGGGCAAGTTCTACGACGAAAACACGGATATCCGCGCCGCGGTCGAACAAGTGGCCGGGAAAAGCTTCGAGGATTTCTTCCGTCGCTATGTTTCCGGCGTTGACGAGATCCCTTACAACGAGTTCCTGGGCGTAGCCGGCCTCGAACTGAAAACGGACGCAGCCTACTCCATTTCAGAAGTATCGCACTCGACCGACCGGCAGCACCGCATCCGCGAAGGACTCCTCCAGGGGTCCATCGACTGATATGCCGGGGGTGCGTTATCCTGGATGCCGTCCCCCAGCCGCCGGCTGGTCCCGCCCATGATCCGAACGCTGCTTCTGGCTCTCTATTTCGGCTTCGCCATCGTTCTCGCCTTGCCGTGGCTAATCCTTTGGAGCGTAATCGTCGGCAATCCAGAGCTTATGTACAGCCTAGCGATGAAGGTGGTGCGCTGTGGAAATCGCATCGTCGGCATCCGCGTTCGCGTCGAAAACCTTGAAAACATTCCGCCCGGTGCGTGCCTCTTTACCGCCAATCATGTGTCCAACCTCGACCCGCTCGCGTTCATACCCGCGATTCCGCGCCGCGTGGCGATTCTCGTCAAGCAGGAGCTCTTCCGCATCCCCATCTTGTCCGCTGGGATGCGCCGGGCGCAGTTCGTTCCGGTGGACCGTTCCGACAGGGAAGCGGCGGCCGCGAGCCTCGACGTCGCCGCGCGCACTTTGAAGAGCGGCGTCTCCTTCGCCATCTTCGCCGAAGGGACGCGCAGTGCGGACGGCCGGCTGCGCCCGTTCAAGCGGGGCGCGTTCACGGTGGCCATCGAAGCCGGAGTCCCCATCGTGCCGGTGTCTATATCCGGAACTCAGTTCCTGATGAAAAAGGGGGATTGGCGGATCCGTCAGGGAGAAGTAGTGGTTCGCTACGGCCCCGCCGTGGACTCCTCAGCCTACAGCATGGATCGCCGCTCGGAGTTGCTTGCCCGCGTCGAATCTCTCGTAGCGGCCGGCCTGCCTCCTGGACAACAGCCCGCCGAGCGATTCTCGGGAACTACGACGAGGCCATCCTAATCGCTCGCGCTGGTATACTTCAGGACGATGGCCGAAAAGCTCATCCACGAAATGATTCCCGTCGGCATGCTGCAATGCAACTGCTCGATTCTGGGCGATCCTGCCACTGGCGAGGCCATCGTCGTGGACCCGGGCGATGATGTCGAACGCATACTGGAGATTCTCCGCCGCCATCGTCTGAAGGTCCTCGCGATCGTCTGCACGCACACTCACATCGATCACGTCGGCGGTCTCGCCGCACTTCATCGCGCCACCGGTGCTCCGGTGCTGATCCACGAAGCCGATCTTGGACTTTACCGCAGCCTCGACATGCAGGCCCAGTGGCTCGGCATTCCGACGCCCGAGATCGTGCAGATTCGAGACTTCGTCAAAGAGGGCGACACGCTGCGCTGGGGCGGCTACGAGGCGCGCGTCTTGCACACGCCGGGTCACACGCTCGGCAGCATCAGCCTCGTCGTGGGAGCGAGCGCCAGCTCTGCTCCGCTCACTGACCAGCGCCCGAACGTCAGCGCCAATTCGAAAGCTGCCGCACGGCTCCTGGCAGGCGATACTCTTTTCCACGGCTCGATCGGCCGCACCGATCTACCCGGCGGTTCGTATCCCCAAATTTTGGCTTCCATCCGCGAGAAACTCCTCACGCTGCCCGACGACCTCGTCGTTTATCCGGGGCACGGCGACGTCACCACGATCGGCTCCGAGCGCGAACTCAATCCGTTCTTGCGTTAACGCCGCGGCAATGTAGCTCAGGCCTACCCTGGCGCAGGAAGCGCGGTTGGCTGGTTGCGCTCAGCGCTTCTCTGCGTCTCTGCGGTATATCTGCTCGCCTCTTCGGTCTCAGCTTGATTGAAGTCCTCCGCCACGGGTGATATCGTCCGCCCCAGCTGTTCCAAGCAACGATCGAGGGGGAATCCACCACATGAACATCTTGCGAATTCAGTATCGGGGGCGAATCGCGCGTCTTGGGTGCGTGTTGCTGACCGCAATCCTTCTGTCGCCTATTCTCGCTCAGGCGCAGCAGTCCGCTGCAGCCCGCATCCAGCGCCTGGAGGACATCGAAGAAATCCGCACGGTGCTCACCAATTACGGCCGCTTCCTCGACGCGCACGATTTGGTGGCATACTCGAATCAGTTTGCCGCGGACGGTGAATGGGTTGGCGGCTTCGGCACGGGCAAAGGGCCGGCGGGGGTTCTCGCGCTGATGGAAAAGAACCTCGGCGTCACGGCCAAGGGCAAGCCCGGCTCGACGTATCACCTTCTGACCAATTTCCTGATTGACGTGCACGGCGACACGGCCTCGGCGTGGTCGCGCTGGAATTTCGTCGTCACCGGAGCCGACAACAAGCCCACGATCATGTACGGTGGCCACTACGACGACACGCTGGTCCGGGAGAACGGCCACTGGAAGTTCAAGCGCCGCGTGGCGGTCAACGACATACCGCATTCCGACCCGCTCGAAACGAAGTGACCGGCGCCGGATTGGGCGCTCATCCAGCGGCGCGAGCAGGGGTGGTCCTATAACCATCTATTGCGAGCTACGGAACACCGGGCCCCGACTTCGCTTTACTCCCCGGCGCGCGCGCTGGATAATCACGCCGTTCATCCAGAAGTTGCAGCGCCTGCTTGCGTCGCCGGGGGGTTGGAACTACAGTAGCCGATGGGGGAGTTGTCCCTTTCAGCTATACTGCTCGCAATCGAGCGGCACTGGGTCGTGTGGGATTCTTGTCCCAGGTTCGTTGCCGCGAGAGAGCGGGATGTTTTCCGGATGGGCCGCCATTCAATTTGCGGGGTGATCCAGACATGAGACGTTCCGATCTAGTGCGGCATGCGAGCAAGGGGAAAGCAGTGCGCACCTCCCAGATTGTTTTCGGCGAAAGGCAGCATCTCTTGCGCGTGCTCGATTCCGTCGAGCGCAGCGCTTTACCGGCTGCGCGCCTCGATCAAGAGCGCCGCGTGATCGAACAGCTCATTCACGCGCGCACGCAGGAGCTCAACCGCATCAACCCCGGCTGGGACGAAAAGGTGGGCATCGTTCTGAGCGCCGAAGTGAAGCCCGAAGCGCTCGATCAACTCTCTCGCCAGGCTCCCAAGGAAGATTTCTATCTGCTGCGCCTGATCAGCGAGCACCCGAAAGTCGGGGCAAAGACACTGGGCCGGCTCTCGCACCACCCCTATTCCGCGATTCGCGAGAATATCGCGCGTCATCCCAATAGCGACGCTTCCACGCTCTCCCGGCTCAGCCGCGACCGTTCTCAGCCGCTCTGGTATCTGGTGGCCTTCAATCCCAACGCTCCGGCCGCGCTCCGCAAGAAGCTCCAGGAACGCATGCGCCGCCTCGGCGAAAAATCCGCCACGCAATAAGAACTAATCGGCGTTACGCGCGATCGACTTCGTCGGAGAATTGTTCGCGTCTTGGGCGAGTTTCGCGGTGATGTTGCGGATGTAGTTCAGCGTCTCGGGGAAGGGAGGGACGCCGCCGTAGCGGTCCACCGTCTCGGGCCCGGCGTTATAGGCTGCGAGCGCCAGCGTCAGATTTCCTTTGTATCTTGCGAGCAGGTCCTTCAGATAACGCGTCCCCGCCTCGATGTTCTGCGCTGGCTCGAAGACATTCACGACCGCGTAACGCGCGGCCGTCTCCGGCAGCAACTGCATCAATCCGAGCGCTCGCTTCCTTGAAACCGCCTTGGGATCGAAATTCGATTCGGCCCCGATGACGCCCGCGATAAGTCTTTCGTCCACGCCGTGCTTTTGCGCCGACGCGCGGATCAAGTTGGCGTAGCGCACGCCGAAGTCGGCATTCACAGGTGGCGGAGCGGGAAACTGGTCCTCCGGCTCGACGTCAATTAATTCGCTCGCGGCGATTTCGACCGTGCCGCCCGTCACAGCGAGCCGCACGCGATCGCCACTGAGCTCGTAGCCCGTCACGTGAAGTCGGGCGCCCGACCGCAGCACGGCGTAATCCGCCCTCGCCGCGGGCGCGAGCATCGCCGCCGCGACGAGAACAACCGCCAGTGCTGTGGCTGGACGCGTCATATGCCTCTTAGGGTTTTGCCGGTGGATTTGCCGGCGGGCGCTGCTGGCTGGCCGGCGGCACGAGGCCATTGTCGCGCAAGTATTCGACGATCTGCCCGTAATGATCCATGGCGTGAGCGTCAACAAAGATCGCCAGCGCGAGCCGCGTGCTCAGGAACGGCACTGCGGGGTCCTTGAGCGGCGTAACGGCGTTCTCGGCGGTGATGGTCGCGATCGCTTTGTGGCCGTCGACGAAAGAATCCTTCAGGTACTGCACGATCTGATCCTTCGTCTGGATCGCATCGGGCCCGTTGGAGCCGATGCTTTCGTCCGGCGCCACCGGCGGCGTCATTCCAAGAATCGCTTCGAAGAAGCGGTCATTCACGGTCGCGATGTGCTTCACCTGCTGCGCGAACGTGCGCACGCCCTTGAACTCTCCGTTGGTGGGCGCGAAGGAATACTTGTCCTCTGGCATCGCCTGAGCCAAGCCGACGATTTCGCGCTCCTCGATCGATAGCTGGAAATCCAGCGTCGAGGTGATCGTCGCCGGCCCTTGCGGTCCGCGCGGCGGTCCGGGCGGAGGCCCTTGTTGCGCCGATACGCCGGTTCCGGCAATCATGCTTGCGAACAGTAAGGCCACCACTCCCGTACAAGCTTTCATCGAATTCCCCCCGTTTTGCGGTCTCGCAGCGCGTGCCGGTGAATCGCTTCGGCCAGGCCGCACTCGTCGTTCGAGAGCGTAACGCTCCACCCGAGCGTTTTCAACTCCGGGACGCTGTTGCCCATCACCACCGGCAAGCCCGCGTATTCTAGCATTTCGCGATCGTTCCAGTTATCGCCGATGGCCATCACGTTCTCGCGCTGAATCCCACGGCGGCCCGCCCATTCCGCCAGCGCCGCTCCCTTGTTCACCCCGCGCCGGAGCACATCGAGCATGGAAAGGTTGCGGTGCTCGTATTCCGTTATGGCGACCGTGAATTCGTCCGCGATCGGGAGGGCTTCCACGATCTTCCGGGCCTCCCGTATTCTCTCGCACGCACCCACGTACATCACCTGAATCGGGTCTTCGCCGTCCAGGCACGCGGTGAGCGGCTCGACTTCGCCAATGAACTCCCGGTTTCGCCGGAAGTATCCGCCGCGAAGAGGATCGTCCCAGTCCACCCGCTCGAGGATTACCTGTTTACCATCCGGCCGGTCGAAGAACACGGTCGCCTCGTTGCGATATTTCCCGGTCGCTTCGAGCAATTGGCGCGCGATATCCGCGTCGAGCAGCAGCCGCTGATGCGTCTCGCCGCTTTTCGATTTGATCACCGCGCCGTTGTTGACGATCAGGTGGAGATCGCACGGCAGGGCGTCGGCCACGCCGCGCGCGAATTCGAAGCGCCGCCCGGTAACGATCACGATCTCGATGCCCGCGGCCGCCGCCTCGGTGACCGCCCGCAAATTCTCGTCCGGCAGTTGCGCGTGGCTATCCAGCAGCGTCCCGTCGATGTCCATGGCGATCAGCTGTATCGGCACGCTTCCATTGTACCGTGCCGGGCGCGCCGGGTTTGCGCGCGCATCGCGAACTTTCCTGCGAACGCGCATCCAATTTGGAGGCATTTTTCGGCGCGAAATGCGCGCGCGGGACCTTGAAAAAGTGTGTCGAGTAATTGGTAGTCGCTTTCCTTTGTTTTGAAGGAGATACGGGGAGAATTACTCGGCATGGTGTGTCGGTTAATTTCGAAGCGAGCGGGGGTGACCGAAGCCGGGAAGCGCCCGTTCTCGTGTCGATTAGAGTTGGTCGCCATTGTTTGTTTTCAAGGAGTTACGGGGATTTCTAATCGCCGCAGTGTCGATTAGAAATGTGGTGATTGGTGAATGGGGATTAGTGAGTAGTGTGCTCTCTGGTTTCGAGGTTCGCATTCCGTTCATCCTTTGCCTCCTTTCTTGCGCCGCTTAAAATGCACACCATCGAACGTAGCACCGCTCGAGCGCTTTTTCACTTGGACGAATGGCCAGTAAACGTACAGTGCGACATGCCGGTGCATTTTGGAGGATGGAGGCGGGAACCGACGCGGGGCCCGATACCGCGCTAAAGACCGCGGCGCTACATTTGAATCCACGGAGGACCCAACGGCGCCCGCCTGAAAGGCGGCCGCTACATAACCATAACTCGTCTCACGAAAGTCGCAGGGTGGCTTGGGAAGGATCCACCGAAAGGCGATTGGCGGTCGTGCTCTCGTTTGCTAAACTGAATTCGCAGTGGGCGTGTAGCTCAGTTGGGAGAGCGCCTCGTTCGCAACGAGGAGGCCGCCGGTTCGAGCCCGGCCACGTCCACCAGCTTACATCGCGGTTTCCAGCTCCGGATCGGTGGCGAAGACGGGTTCTTTCGGCGCGGGCTTCGCCCGATTCGACGCGATCAGCGACGGAAGATCGGTAGGCTGTTCGAGCAGGTCCGCCAGAAGCAGCCGCAGGTTCCCCGGATTGGTCGAGTACGATAGCCCCGTGTGGATGTCGATCACGCCCTCGCGGATCATCTTCTCGATTTCGTCGTCGAAACATTGCATGCCTTCGGTGGAACCGTCGCGCATGGCGTCGAGCAGAGTTTTTCCCTCGCCTTCGCCCTTTTGAACGTACTCGCGCGTGCGCAGCGTCGCTTTCAGGATTTCGAACGCGGCCACGCGTCCCTTGCCGTCCTGCCGGGGAATCAGCCGCTGCGAGATGATGTACCGGAAGCTTTTCGAGAGGCGCATGCGCACGGCGTTCTGGTCGCCGAGCGGGAACGCGCCGACGATTCGCTCGACGGTCTTGGACGCGTCAATCGTGTGCAGCGTGGAGTATACCAGGTGGCCCGTCTCGGCCGCTTCGAGCGCCACTTCGATCGTTTCGCGGTCGCGCATCTCGCCCACCAGGATCAGTTTCGGCGCCTGCCGCAGCGCGGCGCGCAAAGCGAGCGCAAAACTGGGCGCGTCGCTGTGCAGCTCCCGCTGGTGCACCGTCGAGCGCTTGTGCGAATGAAGGAATTCGATGGGGTCCTCGATGGTGATGATGTGGCAGGCCTTCTCTTCGTTGATCTTGTTGACCATCGCGGCCAGCGTCGAGGACTTGCCGCTTCCTGTCGGGCCGGTGACCAGCACGATCCCCGGCTGCAGCTCGGCCGCGTCCGCGAGCTGCGCCGGCAGGTTCAGAGTCTTGAAATCGGGGACGTTGCTCGCAATCACGCGCATGACGATCGCGCAGCTTCCCCGCTGGGTGAAGATATTCACGCGGAAGCGCGAAAGCTTCGGCAGGCTGTAGGAAATGTCGCACGAGCCTTCGGTCCGCAGCTTTTCGACCGCGTGCGAGTTGTGGCCGATCAGGTCTCCGGCAATCCGCGCGGTATCTTCCGCGCTCAGCATGCCTACGCCCGGAATCTTCAATTGCGCAAGCTGCCCGCTGATTTCCACCTGAGGAGCCCGGCCCGGTGAAAAGATCAAATCGCTGATCTTCTCCGACGCGCGCAGCATGGACGCGATAATCGTCGGCGTCGGGACGGGCGCCGGTGCTGCGGAAGATGTTGCGGCGGGTGCTGCGGCTTTGGCAGGCGCCGGTGGCTGTGCGGGTGGTTGCAAGGCATCCATGGAGGTCTCCTCCCGCTGGTCCGGAAGGGCGACCGGGGAACTCTTACCAGCTTCCAGTATGGAGGAGAGCCGGTTCCCGCGCCGCGGGGATGACCGTGGGTGTCATCAAACGATTAGCGCCACGGGCTGGCCCTGAAGGCGGCATCATCGCCGAACGGCAGGCGAAGGCGTTCAGCGCGACGGCCGATCGGCGCCGATACGCCGGAAAAAAATTATGCCCTCGGCGCGGACTTGTCTTACCATCGAGTTACTGTGGTAACGAGAGAGACACAGCCCGGGATACCTTCTGCCATCGGGTTGACCGGCGAGCGAGACGGCCGGTGTCAACCCTCCCGATTGCGCATGCTTGTCAAGCCTTGGCGTGCGATCTCGAGCTTTTTGGCGATCTCTTTCCTGGTCGCATTTCCAGCCTGGGCGCAGAGGGGTGGCGATCCCCGGAGTGCCCCGCATCCACCGATGATCACCGATCCGCAACCAAACACCGGCCTGCAGCCGGGCTCCGCTCCGGATCCTCTCACATTGATGAATCCAGCACCGATTATGAGCGTCAGGTCGGCCGACGTCAGCCAGATGATGGACAACGAGTCGTGCAATACCTGGACGGAGTCAGGGGTGAAAAGCCCCACCGTCAGCGCGGCGAGGCTTGGCGTGCCCGGAAAGGCGAGCAGCGAGTACCAGAAGGCCTGCGGGGCGTTCAAGGGCAGGAAGCTGCCGGACGCCGAAGCCCACCTCCACAAAGCGATTGACCTCTATTCGAATTACGCCGCTGCCTATGTCGTGCTGGGCCAAGTCCTGCAGTCGGAGAGCAAGAACGACGAGGCGCAGGCGGCTTGCTCCAAGGCGCAGGAGCTCGATCCCGGATATGTGGCGCCGTATCTGTGTCTCGCGGAATTTGCCGCGAACGAAGGAGACTGGAAGAAAGTCGCGGAGCTGTCCGATCGCGCCCTGGCGCTTGACCCGATCAGCAATCCCTACTCGCTCTACTATTCCGCGGACGCGGGCCTGCACCTGAATCAACTTGCTCAAGCCGAAATGCACGCGCAGTCCGCGGTCAAGCTGGATCCGTGGCATAAGCTGCCGGAACTTCACTTGCTATTGGCTCAGATCTACGAAGCCGCTGGGAACGTTCAAGGGGAAATCGCGCAACTGCATGAATTCCTGAAGGTGGCACCCAACTTCAAGGACGCCCCGAAGGCCAGGGCCACTCTCGCCCGGATTGAAACGCCGCCCGCGAAATAGGGAACTACGCTTGAGCACGAATTTACGGACGCGTGCTGGCGCCCGACTCGCGTTCGGCCACAATCTTTCGCGCATTGGCGTAGAGCGCCTTCGCCTGCGGAATCGAGGCAATGGCTTTATCCAGCTGGGGGTCGTTCTCCAGCGCGATGCGATATCCGTCATTGACTCCGAAGACGGTCGTGAACACTTCGCGCTTGATCTCCCATTTCAGCCAGGGAAGGTTTTGCTGGATGTCGGATTCGCCGACCTGGATGTGTTGTTCGCCGAGATATTTCCTCAATTGCGCGATCACCGCATCGTCCACCACGAAATCCTTCGTGATGGCGGGCTTCTCTCCGAGATAGTAGCGCACGAAATCGCCCACGCTCTGCGCCACGGGATAAAACACGCCCCGGCGTTCGAGCAGTTGCTCGAAGTCATCCGGCTTGGGAGCGGCGACCTGCACGTCCGGCGTAATTCCGCCCTGGCCGAACACCTGGCGGCCCGTGTCCGTCAGCTTAACTTCCGGCGCCTGCGGCGGCTGCGGATTGTAGTGATAGTCGTAGAGCGTTTGATTCTTATAGTCGCGCTGGATCAGCCGCCCGCTCGGCGTGTAGTACCGCGCCGTGGTCAGCAGCAGTGCGGTGTTTTCGCTCAGGGGAAATTGCGTTTGCACCAGGCCTTTTCCGAAGCTCGTCTCGCCCACGATCAGGCCGCGGTCGTGATCCTGAATTGCGCCGGAAACGATCTCCGAAGCTGATGCGCTTTGCCCGTTGACCAGCACGATCAGCGGTACTTCGATGCCTTGGTTTCCGCGGACCGCATAGTACGGCCGCTCCGGTGACGATCGCCCGCGATGCGACACCACCAGCTCGTTCTTGTCGAGGAACATGTCGCACATGCCCACGGCCTGATTCAAAAGTCCGCCGCCGTTGTTCCGCAGGTCAATGATCAGGCCGTCCAGCTTGGAAACGTCGAGTTGCTTCAGTGCGTCCGTCAGGTCGCTGTCGGTCGTCTCGTTGAACGTAAAGACGCGAACGTAACCAATGCCAGGTTTCACCATCTCGGCGAATTCCACGCCGGGCCGCGGAATCTCGTCGCGTACCACGGTTACTTCGATCAGCTTGTCCCAGCCCTCACGCCCCAGCGCGATATGCACCGGTGTCCCCTTGGCGCCCTTGAGCATGTCCGCCACTTCGGTGGTGGTCAGCCCGGTGCAGGGTTTTCCGTCCACCTTCGCGATTGTATCGCCGGGACGAATCCCCGCCTTGTAGGCTGGCGAATTTACAAATGGATATTGAACCACCGTTTGATTGTCGCGCTGCGCAACCACCATTCCCACGCCGTAGTATTTGCCTTCCTGTTCCTCGCGGAACAAGGCGTATTGCTTCGGGTCGAAAAAGTTCGAGTGGGGATCGAGCACGTGCAACATTCCGGGAATCGCACCGTCGTAAATCGCTTTATCCGTGTCCACCGGATCGGCGTAGTTCCGCTCGACCACCGATAGCACGCGGGTAAATGTCTTCACGGAATCTTGCGTATCATCCGAACTCGATGCTGTCGCGCTCGCTGCGGGACCATACAGGCCGCCGAGCACCGCCGAAACCGCCAGCACCAGTACTAGCAGTAGAATCCCGCGTGTTGGCGATACTGAAGTTCCCGAAACGTCCGCGGAAGCATTCGTTTCTTGTTGGGATGGTGACATCGCGCCTCTCTTTGCCCCGAATTGGCATTATAGCACACTGCTTTCGGTCGTTTGACACGCCCGGAACCCTCTTCTATGATGCAAAACGGCCGTAGAGATGGCCGCAGGGTCCCGAATGCTCAGCATCCCGCATCTCATTGTAATCTTTATCGTTGCTCTGGTTGTCTTCGGCCCCGAGAAGATTCCGGAGCTCGCGCGCAACCTCGGAAAGGTCATGGCCGAATTCCGGCGCGTCACCGGCGACCTGCGCACGACCTTTGAGGGGCATCTCCGCGATCTCGAGCGCGAAGCGGATACCCGCCGGATCGCCCCTCCGGCCGCGCCGCCTGTATCCGCCGCGCCCGTTCCGGCGCCGGTGGCTGATTCACAAATCGTGCCGCCCTCGCCCGGGACGGTTCCCTCGAATCCACCGAACGCTGCGGCGATTGCAGCCCCTCCGGTCGAGATTCCCTCGCCGGGCATGACGAATGCGTCTCCCGATCCGCCGGATCCGATGCACGATCCGTATTTGACGATGGACATTGCCTCGGAAAATTTTCGCAGCGAGGCCGAGCCGTCCGAATCCGAACACAAAACCGAGCGAGTGACCGATGGCGACGGCCGCGCCTCCTGACCCAACCCCGCGACCGCGCGCCGAGGAGGAATCCGGCGCGGCGATGTCGTTTTTCGATCACCTGGTTGAGCTGCGCAAGCGGCTGATCAGCGCGCTGGCGGCGGTCGGCATCGGGATGCTCGTGGGCCTCGCGGTATCCAAGCGCTTCATCAATTTCATCGTCCAGCCGATGGTCGACGCGCTGCGCGCGAATCATCTGGACGACAAGCTCTACTTCCACAGCCCCACGGGCTACGTAGGTCTCTGGGTCAACCTGGGCATGTACCTGGGAATCGTGCTCGCGATGCCCTGGGTGCTTTACCAGGTCTGGCTGTTCGTCGCTCCGGGGCTGTACAAACACGAGCGCCGCGCCACGGCCGCCTTCATCGTTTCCGCCACGCTTCTTTTTCTATGCGGGATCGCCGTGGGCTTTTTCGGATTGCTGCCACTGGTGCTGACGAAGGTCATCGGCTTCGCGGCCGGCGGTCCAATCAGCCCGTGGATCGATGTCAACGAATATTTCAGTTTGATCCTGGTGGTGCTGTTGGGACTCGGAATTATCTTCGAGCTTCCCGTGGTGGTTTTCATTCTTTCGGTCTTTGGCATCGTGACGCCGAAATTCCTGCTCAAGAATTTTCGCTACGCGATTCTGGTGATCACGATCGTCGCCTCGATCGCGGCGCCGTCGCCCGACGCCACCACGATGTTGATCTTCATGGCGCCGATGATCGTGCTGTACTTCATCAGCGTGCTGGTGTCCTACGCGGTGGTACGCCACAAGCGCTCGCAGGCGCTGGCCGAAGGCGGGACGTCATAGTGCCCGCGGCGATGGTTTTCCGCAGATCGTCCTGGATCGTCGCTGCCGCGTTCGCGGCCGTGTCCGCTGGTGCTTGCAGCCACGATTCCGCGCGGCCGGCCGCCTCCGTCAACGCGTCGTCCAACGCGTCGTCTTCCGCGGCCGCGGCAGCTGCGGCTCCGGCGCAAATCGCGATTCCGCCTTCCGACGTTGCGCCTCCCGCGGCGCAGACTGGCGGCTTCGACGGCGCCAAGGCCTACGACCAGGTGGCCAAGCTAGTTGCTTTTGGACCGCACCCGCCCGCTTCCGACGGAATTCGCGCCGTGCAGAGCTATATTCACGCCCAATTGCAAGGTTTTGGGTGCGCCGTTGATGATGACGATTTCAATGCCCAGACGGGCATCGGAAATCTGGCGATGAAAAATATCGTCGCCAAAATTTCCGGAACAGGGCAGGGAATCATCCTGTTGCTCACGCACTACGACACCAAGCGCGTGGACAATTTCGTGGGTGCCGAAGACGGCGGCTCCTCCACGGGGCTCATGCTCGAAATGGCGCGCGTCTTGTGCGGCCGGCCAAAGCAGGCCAACTCGGTCTGGATCGTATTTCTTGACGGCGAAGAAACGCAGGCGCAGTTCACCTGGGTGACGTCCGACAGCGTGTACGGCAGCCGGGAACTCGCCGCGCGTATGTCCGTGGCTGGCGACCTGAAGCGAGTTCGCGCGGTAATCCTGGCGGACATGGTCGGGCAGTACGGACTGCGTATTCTGCGTGATTCGGATGCGCCGAAATGGTTGAACGACACGATCTGGAATACCGCGGCTCGCCTCGGATATCAATCGGTGTTCGTGTCGCAGGAAACCAGCACCGAGGACGATACCTTGCCCTTCATCGAACGCCACGTGCCGGCGATCGATTTGATCGATCTCAACGATTACATCAATCTCGGCTACTGGCACACGGCGCAGGACACGCTCGACAAGATCAGCCCTCGCAGCCTCGCCGCCGTCGGTCACGTAATTCTCGAATCGCTGAGCGCGCTACAAGCGAAGTTTCGCTGACGGCCGGGGCCTGCTCTTGGCGCCGGGTTCGAGCCCAGCAGCCTTTGCTTTTCTCGCCCGCACTACGCCCTTCGCGGCCCTTGCAAGATCCGCGCGGGCAACAAGATAATCCCGCGCACCAGCTCCAGCGCCCCATCGACGGCGATTCCGACGATCCGGAACGGCAACAGCACCAGCCAAACCAGCGGATACATCACCAGCGCGACCAGCGCTAGCGGCCAGCACAGAAACAGCAAGATGCACCAAAGAAAAAATCTGACCATCACCGGCAGTTGACCTCCCATCCTCTGATACGCAGCCGAGAGCCGATCTGTTTCGGGGAATGCTCGGATCGAGACAAGTGGCGCGTTTCGATGTGCTGTCTGTGTCGCAGCAGGTACTCGGGTTTCTGCCTCCTCCGCGTTCAAGTTTCCCTACCGGTGCTTGAACAAGAATCGCGTTTCGGCCCCGAATGTGAGCCTTCGCGCTAGCAGTTCCAAGTTGGGACAGCACGTTGGGGCCGCACACTCGGCCCGATCGCCAACCTTCGCTCCGGTCGACTGTGCTACATTTCTTGATTCACCATGCCAACGATTCCTGTAAAGAGCTCTTCCGGTCCCTACGCAGTTGTCTGTGCGCCGGGCGCGCTAGCCCGCGCGGGGGCACTCGTTTTGCACCGGGGCGATTCCGCGAACGCGTTCATCGTTTCTTCGCCGAGAGTCTGGCGGCATTGCGGACGCGCCATCGCCGCGAAGTTTCCGGGCCGCGCCGGGCGCCATCCGATTCTTTTCGACGACCGCGAATCCCGGAAAAATCTTGCGACCGTTGAATCCATCGCGCGCCAACTCATCAAAGCGGGTGCCGATCGCCACGCGACCGTCGTTGCGGTCGGCGGCGGCGTCGTGGGCGATGTAGCCGGCTTTGCCGCGGCCACGTATTTGCGCGGCGTCCGGCTCGTCCAGATTCCCACCACTCTCGTCGCGCAGGTCGATAGCGCCGTCGGAGGCAAGACGGGCGTCAATCTGCCCGAGGGGAAAAACCTCGTCGGCGCGTTCTACCCGCCGAAAGTCGTGATCGCCGATCCCGCTCTGCTCGCGACGCTTCCGCACCGCGAGTATCGCTCCGGCCTCTACGAGGTAATCAAGTACGGCGCGATCGCCGACCCGGAGTTGTTTGCATTCCTCGAGCGCCGCATGTCCTCCGTGCTGCGCCGCGATTCCGCGGACCTCAGCTGGATCATTTCGCGTTCGATCGCGATCAAGGCGCGCGTCGTCGGCGAAGATGAACGCGAAGGAGGACTGCGCCAGATTTTGAATTTCGGTCATACGCTCGGCCACGCGCTCGAGGCTGCCACGGGATACCGCCTGTTTCTGCACGGCGAAGCAATTGGCTGGGGAATGGTTGCTGCCTCGATGATGGCGCTCTCGATGGATCGCCTGCCCTTGATGGACGCGTTCCGCATTGTCCGGCTCATCGCCTCCGTGGGACCTCTGCCGAAAGTCCCCGCCATCCCGGCCGCGAAGCTGCGCTCGATTCTCGCCGGAGACAAGAAATCGCGCGGCGGGCGCGTGCTGTGGGTCTTCCCGCGCAGGATTGGCAAGACCGTGTGGGGAGTCGAAGTCCCCTCGAAGTTGGTCGAGAGAACCGTGCGCAGCCTCCCCGAAATCATGAACGAAGCGCAGAATGGAGCGCTGCCTGCTACACGAAGCTCCGGAAAGAGCAGATAAGGCCCGTGACGTTCGCCCGGTTCAAGCCATGGAAAGTCGTGGCGTGTTTTGCGTTCGTAGGTTTGTTGACTGCAGTCCCCCCGCTCACATTGGGTTTGTTCTGGGCAGGAGGAACGATGGCGATAGTTCTTTGTCCAGCTAGCATCATCGCGTTCTCTCACAAACCGCCGCTGGATCTTGACTGGAGTTTCTTTGCGTACGCCGGCCCACTGAACTCCGCGCTGTACGCCGCGTATGGCCGATTGCTCGTGTACCTTGGGAAAAGGATCTAGAGCGACTCCGATGATCGCCGCTGAAAAACCCGCTCCCCTTCCCGGCACGCGCCCGCGCGGCGCCACCGACGAACGCGAAGCCTCCGCGCGCGTCCGCGACATGTTCACGCGCATCGCCCCGCGCTACGATTTCCTGAACCATCTGCTCTCGTTTTCGCTCGATCGCATCTGGCGCCGCCGCACCGCGAAGCATTTCCTGCACATTCTCAGCCGTCCGGAAGCGCGCATCCTCGATCTCTGCTGCGGCACGGGTGACCTCACGTTCGCGCTCGACCGCGCCCGCTCCGCCGTGCTCGATCCTTTGAAGCGTCGAGCGCCCGTTGTCGGCAGCGATTTCGTCGAAGCCATGCTCGTCCGCGCGCGCGACAAAGCTGTCGGTTCGAGCGGCGATACGATCTTTGCCGCCGCCGACGCCCTGCATCTACCGTTTTCGGACGCGAGCATCGACTTGATCACCACCGCCTTCGGCTTCCGCAACCTTGCGAATTATGAGGACGGCCTGCGCGAATTCGCCCGCGTCCTCAGGCGGGGCGGGGAACTGGGCATCCTCGAATTCACCGAGCCCGGCTCCGGACCGATGGCCGGCATTTTCCGGTTCTACTTCCGCCAGATACTGCCGCGGATCGGCGGCGCGATCTCCGGCGACAAGGAAGCCTACGCATATCTCCCCGGCTCCGTCTCGAAGTTCCCTTCGCCGCCCGAACTCGCCGCGCTGATGGAACGCACCGGCTTCGCCGACGTTCGCATCGCCTCCTGGAATTTCGGCAGCGTGATTTTGCACTCAGCGAAACGCGCTTAGCGCGCGGCCTACGTTGTGCCGGGGTTTTTCTCCCCTATATCAATGTTTATCTGTGTTCATCTGTGGCTCGCCATCAGTTTGTTTTTGCCGGCCACTCGCACTCAGTTATCATGGAGGCCGCCATGTCCACCGCCGCCGCGCCTCAATCCGTGATCGATCTTCGGAGCGACACCGTCACGCGCCCGACGCCGGCGATGCGCCGCGCCATGGCCGAAGCCGAAGTTGGCGACGACGTCTACGCCGAAGATCCGACGGTCAATCGCCTGCAGTCCCGCGCCGCTGAAATGTTCGGCCGCGAGGCCGCACTCTTTTTTCCTTCGGGCTCGATGGCCAATCTGACCGCCATCAAGACCTGGACGCGCCCCGGCATGGAAGTCATCTGTGAGGCGATGGCGCACATTTACCTCTACGAAATGGCCGGCGTGGCCGCCATTGCGGGCTGCATGCCGAACACGGTTCCGGCTCCCAACGGCACGCTTACATGGGATTTGATCGAGCCGCTGATCCGCCCGCATATCTACTACCGCTCGCAGACCGCGCTGATCGAGCTTGAAAATACGCACAACATGCACGGCGGTACCGTCTATCCGCCCGCGATCTCCGACGACATCTGCGAGCGCGCCCACGCCGCCGGACTTCCCGTGCATCTCGACGGCGCGCGCATCTTCAACGCTTCGGTCGCGCTCGGCCGCAGCGTCGCGGATATCACCGCCAAATTCGACTCCGTAATGTTCTGCCTCTCGAAAGGACTCGGCGCGCCGGTCGGCTCCATGCTCGTGGGCTCGCGCGACTTCATCGACAAGGCCCGCGTCACGCGCAAGCTGCTCGGCGGCGGGATGCGGCAGGCTGGAATTCTCGCGGCCGCGGGGCTGATCGCCCTCGAAGAGACGCCGAAAATTCTCCATCGCGACCACGAAAACGCGCGCCATCTGGCCGAAGGCCTTGCGAAAATCCCCGGCGTTTCGATCGACCCCGCGAAGGTCGTCACCAACATTCTGATTTTCGACGTCAGCCCCTCCGGTCGCACCGCCGCTGAAGTCTGCGCGGAACTCGCGAAGCGCGGCGTCCTCTGCGGGCCCACCGGTAAATCCACGATTCGCATGGTCACCCACTACGACGTGGACCGCGCCTCGATCGACCGCGCGCTAGCGACCGTCTCGACCGTGCTGGCGGCTCCCCATAGTTAGCGCAGCTTGGGTAGTCGCCCAGTTCTGATTGACGAGCATCTACCTTCTAGGCTCGGAGTATCTCGAAACCAGCCCGTTCAAAATCAATCTCACTCGTGCTTTCGTCGTAGCAAAATCCTTCAAGACAGTCTGCGTAGCCTTCTTTAAACCAGAGAATAAACCCCATCCCGTGCTCTAAACCCTCGACCCTGGCTGCCGGACCATATCGAAGGCGCTCACCCCCAATGGCAGCACTTGAGACCTGTTCAATAGCAAGAGCGCTGTAAAAGCCAGCACCGGTGTTTTCGCGCCTGAGAACAGTGGCGGTTGATAGTTGGGCCTCAAGCGCGGCTCGATCCGCCAAATGCATTTCGCAAATTGCATGGAGCACGGCTCGTTCAAGCGGAGTGAAGTCTAATCCGGAGGACGGCATGCGTAGGATAGTGGCCCGAAAGGTGCCGCGCAGTTAATTCTCAAAATGATAGGCCATCTCCGATTCTCTTCGCTTCCTTCCTTGCCCTCTTCCTGTATAATTCCGCGGGGCGTGGAAGGGGAGTCGCGTGAAGATTCAATTCCGTTCGTTCTGCCCGGGTGTTGGTTTCCGCATCGTGCTTCTTGCGGGCCTGATCATGACCGTTTCCGCCAAAAGTTCTGCCGCATCTCCCGCTGACCCGCCGACGGTCGAGGAAGCTCGCCATTTCGCCGATTCCGCCGAGAAACGCCTGCTCGATCTCGCGATCAAGGACCAGCGCGCGAACTGGGTCCACGAAAATTTCATCACCGACGACACGGCCCAAATGTCCGCCGAAGCGGATCAGGCCCTCGCCACTGCGGTCGCCGAACTGGCCCTGCAGGCGCGCCGCTACGAAACCCTGAAATTACCCGCTGACGTCGCGCGAAAGCTCAAGCTCATCAAGCTCGCCGTCTCCATTCCCGTGCCGCACGATCCCGCGCTCGCCGGTGAGCTGACCAAGATCGCTGCCTCGCTCGATGGCGACTACGGCAAGGGCAAATGGTGTCCGGACGGTCCCTCGGGGAAGTGTCTCGACGTCAACGACGTCACCAAGGTGTTCGCGAACAGCCGCGACGCGAACGAGCTTCTGCGCACCTGGAAGGGCTGGCACGCCGTCGGCGCGCCGATGCGCCAGCGCTATTCCCGCATGGTCGTTCTTGCGAATCAGGGCTCGCGCGAAATGGGCTTTGCCGATACCGGCGCGATGTGGCGCTCGAATTACGACATGACTCCGGACCAGTTCGCCGCCGAAGTGGATCGCCTGTGGCAGCAGGTCCGCCCGCTCTACGTTTCGCTGCACGCCTACGTCCGCTGGAAGCTGGCCGAGAAATACGGTGCCGCCGCGGTCCTGGCAGACGCGCCCATCCCTGCGCATCTCCTCGGCAACATCTGGGCGCAGGATTGGACCAATATCTACCCGCTGGTTGCGCCGGCGAATTCCGATCCGGGCTACGACCTAACCAAGATCCTGCAATCCAGAAACGTCGGCGCGGTTGACATGGTCAAGTACGCCGAGCATTTCTTCACTTCGCTCGGTTTTACCCCACTCCCGCAGACTTTCTGGGAGCGCTCGCTATTCACGAAGCCGCGCGACCGCGAGGTTGTCTGCCACGCGAGCGCCTGGGACATCGATTTCGTGGATGATCTCCGCGTGAAGGTTTGCCTCGATCCCACCGCCGAGGATTTTTCGACCATTCACCACGAGCTAGGCCACAATTTCTATCAGCGCGCCTACGACAAGCAGCCGCCGCTGTTCCGTGACAGCGCCAATGACGGTTTCCACGAGGCCATCGGCGATACCATCGCGCTTTCCGTCACGCCTGAATATCTCAAGCAGATCGGATTTCTCGATTCCGTTCCGCCGCCCTCGGCCGATATCGGCTTGTTGTTGAATCGCGCGCTTGAGAAGGTCGCCTTCCTTCCCTTTGGCCTGATGATCGACAAATGGCGCTGGGGCGTATTCTCCGGGAAAATCCCACCCGCGGATTACAACAAAGCCTGGTGGGACCTTCGCCGCGAGTATCAGGGCGTCGCGCCTCCCGGCGAACGCACCGAAGCCGATTTCGATCCTGGCGCGAAATACCACATTCCCGCGAACGTTCCCTACGCGCGCTATTTTCTTTCCTTCGTCCTGCAGTTCCAGTTTCACCGCGCGCTGTGCCAGGCCGCGGGCTACCAGGGTCCTCTGAATCGCTGCTCGATTTACGGCAATAAAGCCGCCGGCGAAAAACTCGCCAAGATGCTCGAAATGGGCAAGAGCCGCCCCTGGCCCGAAGCCCTCGAAGCGATGACGGGCAAGAAAGACATCGACGCCACCGCCATCCTCGACTATTTCGCGCCACTCAAGCAGTGGCTCGACGAACAAAACAAGGGCCACAAAGTCGGCTGGTAACAACCGACCAGGATTGTCATCCTGAGGGCGGACGATGAAGATCTTCGTAGGGGCGTAGTCCGCCGCGGCGGACTACGCCCGGCACTCGACCTTGGCACGTTCGCGCCACGACTTCCCATGCGACGCGTTTCTGAACATCCTTCTCTGTGAACGCTGTGCCTCCTCAGTGAACTCTGTGGTAAGTCTTTCAGGTTTCGCGGCGGGTCTCTGCGACCTCTGCGTCTCCCTGTCCAGATTCACCGCGGCGGAGAAGGGAGCGGTAAAGTTGTTCTTCTTGGTGTTTCGCTTTTCCGTCCGCCGCCCGACTTGCTAAACTATTGTGTTGCCCAGAAAGGAATTTTCTCTCTTGAAAACTCGGCCCCTCATCCTGTCGCTCTGCTTCGCTCTCGCCATCATCGGTTGCAGCAAAAAAGAATCCGAAGAACCCGCCGCGCCTCCCGCTCCCACCGCCGTCGTTGATCCGGCAACTACCGGATCCGTCTCCGGCACGGTGAGACTCGACGGCGTACCGCCCGTCTTCCGG
Source organism: uncultured Acidobacteriota bacterium (assembly GCA_963752925.1). GTDB lineage: Bacteria > Acidobacteriota > Terriglobia > Acidiferrales > UBA7541 > Palsa-295. Next base: position 624,343 of record CAVVZY010000011.1, read on the forward strand.
CCCATCGACATGTCCGCTGAAGCGGCCTGCGTGCAGGCCAATCCATCAACGGTCGTTCCTCCCATCGTCGTCACTGGCGCTCACGGAGCACTCGCGAATGTCGTCGTCTACGTCAAATCCGGCCTCGGCAGTTACCGTTTCGACGTTCCCTCTGCGCCCGCGGTCCTGGACCAGAAGGGCTGCATGTACGTCCCGCGCGTTCTAGCCGTCATGACCAATCAATCCTTCGAAATTCACAACGAGGACCAGACCATCCACAACGTTCACCCCATGCCGCGCGAAAATCGCGCCTGGAACAAATCCGAGCCTGTCGGCGATCCTCCGATCGTCGCGACTTTCACCAAGCCCGAGCTCGCGATCCCCATCGCGTGCAACATCCATCCGTGGATGCGCGCGTACCTGTTCGTCTTCGCACACCCCTATTTCGACATCACGCCGAAAACCGGCGAATTCGCGCTCAAAAATCTCCCGCCCGGCACCTATACCATCGAAGCCTGGCAGGAAAAATTCGGCGCGCAGGACCAGACCATCACAATCGGCCCGAAGGATTCGAAGTCTCTCGATTTCGTCTTTCACTGGCCCCCGCCGCAATAGATCAAGGCTATCTGGGGTGCGGTAATCGGGGCTTGTTCCTTCTTTCGCGCTCAGCTCTGAACTCTCGACTCTCAACTTCTTACGCGGTAGAATCCCGTCGCCTCAAGGGGAGGGAATCGCATCATGAAGATTCGAAGGATTTTCGTCGGCGTCGCCGCGATCGCAGCCGCACTAACTCTGCTCGCGGGAGTTGCGCCGCGCGCGAGCGCCCAGTCATCCCAATCGTCCACCACACAGAAGGACGTTCTGGACATGCAGAAGAAATTTCAAAACTTGTCCGTCGCCGGCGATACGGCGGGGGTCTCGGCGTTGATGTCCGACGATGCCATCTTCATCCACGGCAATGGCGCGGCGCAATCGAAGGCGGAATTTTTGACCGCGATGGCCGCCGGGCAACTGTCTCTTTCGCTGTACGAGCTGAAGGATCCGAAGGTCGTCATATTTGACGGTGGAGCAATCGTCTCCGGACTCGTGGACCTCGCGTTCAAGGCGCCCGCCGGCTCGACAGCGCCTCCCCGCGTCCTGCACATGCGCGGATCGTCCGTGTGGGTGCAACGGCCTTCCGGCTGGAAGCTCATCCTCGATCAGGACACGGCGCTCGCAGGTCCGCCCGCCGGCGCGCCTCCTCCGCCCGCGAACCACTAGTTCGCCGGTTTTGCCTTTGTAGGGGCGTAGTCCGCCGCGGCGGACTATGCCCGGCAAAGTTTCTTGGCGTGATGCCGCCCATCCAACTCGGCCGCGCGTCGCCACCTGCCGCGATTCGCCACTACCGTGTGACCTGATAATTGGAAAAACTGAACTGTATCGGCGTACCGCCTGCGAGCTGTTTGTCGCTGACTTTCGCGGTTTGCGGCAACTCAAATCCGTCGTGCGTCTGATATGCGATCTCCACGTGGAGCTCCACCTTGTCCGTTCCGGCCGCTGCGACGCTGCTGTCGATCACTACGGGCAAGAATCCCTTCTCGCCGCGCTTGAACTGTGGCCGCACGGACACCGTTGACCTCTGCGTTGCGACGATCATTTCCTCGAGCGCATGGTCTTTGTTCATCGTCTCGACGATCCTCACCTCGTCTGATCCGAACGTGATCCGAAAACGATCGCCCTGCGCCTCAAGATGGTAGTCGGCGTCCGGCGGCAGCGGCGATCCGAACAAAAACGACGACAATTCCTGCAACACGCCGGCTAAGGTCCGCTGAACGTCGGCACTTGCTGTTCGAATCCGCGCTGCCGCTTCGTCGTTCGGCGGCGCTCCGTCAAAATGAAGAGAAACCTGCGGCGCGCCCATGGCGCCAACCGCAGCTTCGAAATGCGTGTGGTCCAGCGGCGGTAGCAACTCCGGGCGCACGGCTCCATCCGTTTTCGTCCCGGCCGATGCCGCGTCCCAATCCACACGCACCTCGCACCGGAATTCCTTCAGTCCTTCATCGTGCAGGTTGTAGTAAGCCTTCCGCGCTTGTTCGACGATTTGATCGTCGTTTGCGGCCTGCCCAAACGCGGAAGCCGCGGAGAATGTCAGAACACAACACACGGCCGCGACTGCCAGTGGAATCCGGGTGATTCGCATAGGGCCCCAATCGTAATGCCGGTTGAATTTAGATCTGTGGTCTTGCGGCGGGATTGTACACCTACTTTTGCTTTCGATTTGCACGTTGCCTTCGTAGCTTCGCTTTTGATTTTGCCGTCGTAGCTCCCGCCTTTTTATCCTGAAGTCTCGCCAGTGCGAGACTGAAGGGCAGGCGGGCAGGTCTTTCTTGGTTTTGCTTTTGTAGCGGCCGCCTTTTAGGCGGGCGCCTTTCGTTTTCGCTTTTCTTGAGGTTGCATCCGTAGCCGCCTCACTTGTGCATCAATTCGTCCGCCCAAAGAACAGCACGTATCCGTCAGGGTCCGCGACCTCGAAACCGCGAAGACCAGACCGTTCTTCGACGCCTGAACATGTAGAGGATGTTCCAGCGGCACAGACACTCTTGCTTGCACTGAGGCCCGCTCTTGGCGGATCGAATGTGTCTGTGCGATTACGATCTCCGCGCAACAACGGGCGGCCGCAAGAGCGGACGAACCCTCACGACTTGAATGGCACGACTTCCCCCTCCGAAGTTCGCAAATCAAGTGTCACACCATGCCGAGTCTTTTTCGGCCTAACTGGCTGAAAACAAAGAAAAGCAGCGCTCACGAAGTGTCACACTTTTTCGAAGCCCGCCTGGGATCGCCAATCCCCCGATTGGCGACTCTTTCCGGTGCCTCCGCCGTCTCCAAAACGCTGCCAGAAACTTTTGCGTTTTCCACCCTCGCTCCTTACAATGGAACGTCCTTCGCACCTGTGATGTCGCCCAACCTCACTCAAACGTCTCGCGGCCTGTACCGCTTTGCGGTGGCAACTTCGTGCTGCACGATTTTGCTGCTGATGGCGGGCGCGCTGGTGACCAGCAATAACGCCGCGGAATCCGTTCCCGATTGGCCGCTTGCCTATGGGCGACTGATCCCGCCATTGATCGGTGGGATAAAGTTTGAGTACACGCACCGCGTGATCGCGGGCGTCGTTTCCATTCTCACGCTGATATTGGCGGTGTGGCTGGCGGCTGCGGAGCGACGCCCGCTGGCAAAGCGCCTCGGCTGGACCGCGCTGGGCCTAGTGCTGGCGCAGGGGGCTCTCGGCGGCTTCCGCGTGCTGGAAGGAGTCCCGTCCATTTCCGCGACGGCGCACGCCACGCTCGCGCAGATATTTTTCATCATCGTGGTGGGGCTCTCGCTGTATCTGAGTCCGTGGTGGCAGAGCGATCTTGCGCCGCTGGGGGATCGCGGCTCGCCGCGCCTTCGCGCGCTGGCATTGTGGATGACCGCTTCGATTCTGGTGCAGCTGATTCTGGGTGCAGCCTTCCGGCACGGGGCATTCGGCATCGTGCCGCATCTGATCGGCGCAGGCGTGGTGACGGTTTTCATCATTTGGGCTGGCGTAGCCGCCAAGCGCCGGTTCCGACAGGTGCGCGACCTTCGCCGCGCCACGATTCTGCTGCACTCATTCTTCGGCATTCAGATTTTGCTCGGCGGCGCTGGCGTGGTGGGCGGTGACTGCCGCCGCCGATGCCGCCCAGCCGGTTCTTTTGTATGTCGTTCTCGAGGTTGCGCACGTGCTTGGCGGTGCGCTCACGCTGGCCGCCGCAGTGATCTTCACGCTGACGTGTTTTCGGCTGATTCCTTCGGCTGCCGCCGTGGGAGCGGGTTCGGCGGCGGTGAAGCAGTCGCCCGAAAGGGCAGGGGCCTAGGCGGATGAACGAGGCTCGCGCCAATACGATTCCGGGATTCGAGCGGCCGTGGGCGTACGTCACGCTCACCAAGCCGGACGTCACTTTCCTGGTGGCGATGACGACCGTCGCCGGGTTTTATCTGGGCTCGCGCGGGCCGATCGATTGGCCGCGCATGCTGTACACGCTGGGCGGCACTCTGCTGATTGCCGGCGGGACATCCGCGCTGAATCAATACATCGAGCGCGAAATGGATGCGGTGATGCGGCGCACGGCCGCGCGGCCTCTTCCTTCGGGAACGCTGCAGCCGCGTGATGTGCTGATCTTCGGCGTGAGCACGATCGTTGTGGGCGCGGCGTGGCTGCTGCTGGCGGTGAATTGGCTTGCGGCGCTGGTCGCCGTGGCCACGAGCGTGTTGTATCTCGGTCTTTACACGCCGCTGAAGACGCGGACGACTTTGTCCACGGCGGTCGGCGCGATTCCGGGCGCTTTGCCTCCGCTGATTGGCTGGGCCGCGGCGCACGGGTCGCTCTCGCTCGGCGGATGGGTGCTTTTCGCCATTCTCTTTTTCTGGCAGTTCCCGCATTTCATGGCCATCGCCTGGATGTATCGCGAGGATTACGCGCGCGCCGGAATTCAGATGCTTCCGGTGGTGGACAAGAAGGGCGACGCGACGTTCCGCCAGATCATCACGATGTCGGCGATTCTGGTGTGGGTGAGCGCACTGCCGTCGGTCCTGGGCATGGCGGGAATCGGCTACTTTTTCGGGGCGCTCGCGCTGGGAATGATTTTGCTGCAGGTGGGGTTGTGGGCCAACCGGTCGAGAACCAACCTGCGGGCAAAATGGCTGATGCACGCCACCGTGGCGCACATCCCGATCCTGCTGGCGTGGCTGGTGCTGGATCGCCTGATCCAGCGATGAGCATTGGCATTCCTCTCGCCTCGCTGCCGGCGGTCAACGCATCGCTCAATGGCACCGCTACCGTGCTGCTCCTTCTGGGATATTTTTTCATTCGCACCGGCAAGATCCGGTATCACCGCGTCTGCATGATCGCGGCGTTCCTGTGCTCGACGGTGTTTTTGTGCTTCTACGTTTATTTTCACCTGCACGCCGGAGTGATTCGCTTCGGGGGGCCGGGCTGGGTTCACGGGGTGTACCTCGCGATTCTGATCCCGCATACGATTCTGGCGATTGTGATCGTGCCGCTGATTTTGATCACGCTTTCGCGCGCCCTGCGCGAACGCTTCGCCAGCCATCGCGCGATCGCTCGTTGGACCCTTCCGCTGTGGCTGTACGTGTCCGTTACCGGAGTGATCGTTTATTGGTTGCTGTATATCGCGTATACGCCGATTTGGCCTGCGGGGTTAAGGTCGTAGGGGCTATCGGACGGGGGAGCCAACCTCGAAAGAGAGATCCCTCAGCGCGCGATGACCTGCGCTCGGGATGAACCATCCTAGTCGGATGGTCACTTGTAGCTGACGACGGCGTGGCCGTCCTGGATCTGGATGTTGTTGATGTCGTCGGGCAGCTTGAGCTTCTCGCGATTTTCGGGCGACGACATCATCTTGGCGACGGCGGCATCGAGCGTGGACTGCGGCAGCGGCAGGGAACCGAGTTTTCCCGCGACCGGCTCGAACTTCAAGTAGCCGTCCTGCGCGCCGAGGTGGCCGTCGAGCTCGAGCGACAAATCCTGCCCGTGGAAATTGAACACCACGTAGGCCTTCACGATATCGCCCACCATGTCCACTTTCACGTCCTTCACCGATGACTGCACCTGCTCGAGGGTCGCGGCGTCTCCGCTGGAGAGCGCGGCCATCGGACCGGCGTTCGGGTCAGCCGGGACTCCGGCAGCGGGCGCGCCTCCTGCAGTTGAGGCGGACGACGATCCGGCGGCGGCTGGTTGCGACGATCCGGACATTTCAAGATTCTGCTGCAGGTAGGAATTGAGTTCGGTGCGATCGAGTTCCACCTGCGCGGGCTGTCCGGCGGCCTTAGCTTGACTGGCTGCGGCGAATTTTTGATCGACGCGCGACGAGGCGTTGGGATCGTAGGGCACGTCCGGCGCAGGCGATTTCCGCATCACGAGCACGAGCGTCAACGCGAGGCCGATCAGGCTGCCCCAGCTTAAAATCCGATAGAGAGTTTTGTACAGACCCGGGTTCGACATGGGACCTCCGCTACGTCATTCAGTCTAGCAGGGGGAGCCTGGGCCCTGGCCGGCGCGTGACCTGCCGTCGCCGATCCTCCACTGCCCACAAGAACAGGCACGCCAGGGACGCGGTTTCCGACCGGCGATTTCATCCATTCAGGGGGACGTATTTCCAATTGATGCTATTAACGCCCAGGAACGAGCCCGGGGTGCCAAAGTTGACACTTTTCGCAAGCGTACCCAAACTTGGTTCGGCGGTCACTATCCCGGCTGGGGAGCAATCCTAGATCTAGCCTTTGGGCAAAGGCGGAAAATGCTATCGGTCTCTCTGGGTGCGGGCGTCTGCACGAGGCTGCGATTCCTGGTGGCGCTCCTGGTGCTTCTGCTGCCGCCGGCCCTGCATGCTCAGACGGAATCGCAAGATCAGGATTCGGCGTCCGAGCCGATTAACGCTGTACCAGTTTTTTCGGTGGGCACCGGCTTCATTACGACATTTGAGGGTGGGACGCCGCACCTCGGACCGCTCGTAGCGCCAGTGATGCTGGTGCCAATTGGGCAGAAGTGGCTGATCGAGAGTCGCGGAACGCTGGAATCCGACCTGATTCCAGACCCGGCGGGCCCGGGATGGAAGGGTTCACTCGAAACGAACGTGGATTATCTGCAGCTCGATTACATCGCCAACCGTTATGTGACCGTGACGGTCGGACGCTACCTGATGCCGTTCGGAATCTACAACGAGCGGTTGTACCCGATCTGGATACGCAATTTGCAAACCGATCCGCTCATTTTGCCGATCTCGACGGGACCGAGCGGCGCCGGTACGGGCGTCATGCTGCGAGGCGGTTTCAGCGCGACTCCGAAAATCGAGGTCAATTACGCCGCGTATTTTTCGGCAAACAGCACTGTGGAATACATGACATCGGACCGCAGCGCGGGCGGGCGAGTGGGAATTTTCCTGCCGGGACCGCGGATCGAGGCCGGCGGATCGTTCCAGCATTTGCTGCAAGACGCACGAAAGAATGCGTTCGGATTTCATTTTGAATGGCAGCCGCCGCCGCTTCCTCTGGATATCCGCGCCGAATACGCGCGCTCGCACGACGGCAGCGGCTACTGGATCGAATCGGCGTACCGGTTGAGCCAGGTTCCGGTCTGGCGGAACACGCTGCGGCACGTGCAGGTCGTAGCACGGATGCAGCAGTTTTTCGTGAATGAGTCGGGCGATGGCGAGGGCGACGGGGAAGATGAAGGGCCGTCGACGAACACGAATACGTTTGAATTGGGGCTGAACTATTACTTCCGCGACGATCTGCGGTTTGTGAGCAGCTACGGGAGGCAATTCGCGCCGGAGGGCGGCAACGGAAACGTCTGGACCGTCGGGCTGACCTATCGCCTGGCGCTGCCGCTTTGGCCGGGAGGGGGGAAATGATGGTGCGCCGCTGGGTTTTCTTCGCACCGCTGTTGCTTGCGACTGGCCTGTCGCTGCTGGCCGGATACGCGGGCGCGCAAGGAGAGAGCAAGGCAGCTTCAGTTTCCGCTTCAGCTTCGGCGAGCAGCCAGCCGAGCGACGAGGACCTGCGGCTCGAAGGAGAGAAGCGATTTCATGCGAATTGCGGGCGTTGTCACCAGTCGCCGCACAAGTTTCCGCCGCGAATGATGGCAACGATTGTGCGCCACATGCGCGTCCGGGCGACGATCACGGACGAAGACATGCGGCTGATCTTGCGGTACATGACCCAGTAGGTTTTCGGTGAGTCGTGGGGAGGGGACATCTTGAATTCGAGCGGGTGGCACCAGAATCTTCTGACTGCGGTGGCACTGACGATTGCACTCGGCCCGCAGGCGGCGCAGATACAGACTCCGCAGGTTATCGAGATTCTGGCCGATCACGATAGCCGGTTCAAGATCACGGGGCAGAAGGATCCGGTCATCACGGTTCATGCAGGGGAACAGGTAACACTACGGATCACGGCCGTGAAAGCCAAAAACCGCAATCGAGACGGTTCGATACACGGATTTGCGCTGCTGCGGGCGAAGGACAGGTCGCGAGTGTCGGGATGGGACTTTTTACTCAAGCCCGGCGCGCAGGAATTCATGCTGAATGCTCCGTCCGAGCCGGGGGAGTACGTGGTGGTTTGCACGGTGATCTGCAGCGAGGATCACGAAGGCATGCACATGCGATTCGTCGTGCTGCCATGATCGCGAACGGGCAGGGAAGCACGAGAGTTCAAAGGGGGGAGACTCGATGAGAAGCCGGAAGTCACGTTGGGCAATGTTGGCGTTGGTTGTAGCGGTTGGCTCTGGATGTCTTGCGGGCGCCGACAAGGAGCAGGTTTTCAAGGGCGAAGTCGGCGATTCGCAGTGCGCGCTCAACGTTCATTCGCTCAGCCGCTCGCATGAAGAAATGCTGAAGAGAAAGTCGATCGGCACGACTGCTGCGGACTGCGCGCGCTATTGCGTGAAGAATCTCGGCGGCGTCTTCGTGCTGCAGGTAAAGGACAAAGTGTACAAGCTGGACAATCAGGATCTGGCCAATCAGAACGCCGGGCTGAAGGTCAAGGTGACCGGAGTGCTGAATGCGGCGACGAACACGATAGCGGTGCAGTCGATGCAACCGATGAAGTAACGGCGGAGATTCCCTGACAACCACATGGCGGGCGCGGACGGTGGATGGTATTCGCGCTGGCAAGCACGTGCGCCGCTACGAGGACTTAAGCAACTTCCCGCCATTTGTTGACGCCGAAGAGGGATTCCTGCCAGACCGCGGCAGGCGGGCTTCGCTGCGTGACCAGACGCCCCACAACGGCCGGACGAAGAAGAGTCCGGTCGCGCCGCTCAGAACGACGTTTTGCACAGGCCGAGCCAAGAATTAGTCTCGGGTGCGGCAGCTATTTATCGAGAGTACGAATCACCGCTTCGGTGAATTCCTTCGTCGTGGCGGTGCCGCCTACGTCGCGCGTGAGCGATTTTCCCTCGCGATAGACCTTGTGGAGCGCGCATTCGATTCTGTGAGCAGCCTTCGGCTCGCCGATGTAAACAAGCATCAGGATCGCGCTCATCAATAGCGCGGTGGGATTGGCGATTCCCTTACCGGCGATATCCGGCGCCGTGCCGTGGACAGCCTCGAAGATGGCCACGTCTTCCCCGACATTTGCGCTCGGCACCACGCCGAGACCGCCGACGAGTCCCGCCGCAAGGTCGCTCATGATGTCGCCGTAAAGATTGGTCAGAAGGAGCATGTCGAACTGGTTGGGATTGAGCACCATCTGCATGCAGGCGTTGTCAATGATGAGCTCTTTGTATTCGATGTCCGGATACTCTGCCGCCACCTTGCGAATGGACGTGAGGAAGAGGCCGTCCGACATCTTCATGATGTTCGCTTTGTGGATTCCGTGGATCTTCTTCCGGCCGTACTTTCGGGCATACTCGAAAGCAAAGCGGGCGATCCGCGTGGAGGCTTTTTCGGTGATGATCTTCAGGCTCTCGACCACGCCGGGGACAACTTCGTGTTCAAGGCCCGCGTAGAGATCCTCGGTATTTTCGCGGATGAGTACCATGTCCACGTCTTGGAATCTCGATTTGACACCCAACAGGTTTTTCACTGGCCGCACGTTGGCAAAGAGATCGAGGGCCTTGCGCAAGCCGACGTTGATGCTGGGTGGACCGAAGGCCACGCCAGTTGTGAGAGGTCCCTTCAGCGCCACGCGGCTCTTGCGGATCGCCTCGACGACGCCGGAATGCATGAAGTCCACGTTGCGGCGTTCGAGGTCGCCACGAGCCGCCGTGGGCTCCCATTCGATGGAAACGCCAGCAGCTTCGATGATCCGCTGGACTGCTTCAGAAACTTCGGGGCCGATCCCGTCTCCGGGGATTAATGTGACTAAGTGTTTCATGTGATTCCATCAGTTTAAGGGTTTCGGATCGGGTTGTCTTGGCCTGGATGCAGCGAGTTTCACGTTCAATAACCGGATGTAAACGGGGCTCTCATACCCCTTCACGGGCGGCGCAAATCTGGTATAATGGGTTTGGAATTATGACGCGAGGACGGTAGTCGCGCGCGATCCTTGGGAGGTCAAAATGTCGGTTCAATTGACACCGGTAGCTATTACGAAGGTAAAAGAGATTTTGTCGTCACAGACGCCTGTGCCGACGGGCCTACGCGTAGCCGTAGTAGGCGGTGGGTGTTCGGGCTTTAGCTACAAGATGGCCTTTGAGAATCAGGTCAACGAGGCCAGCGATAACGTATATGAGTTCGACGGGCTAAAGGTCCTGGTGGATCAGATGAGCGAGATGTATCTCGATGGAATTTCGATCGATTACATCGAGACGCTCGAGGGCGCGGGGTTCAAATTCAACAACCCGAATGTGAAGAGTACGTGCGGCTGCGGCAGTTCGTTCACCGTCTAAGCGGGCTGAAAACGAAAATTTGGTTTCTTTGGCTCCCGGGGCTCATGGCTCCGGGAGCTTTTGTTTTTTGTGGCGGATGGCTATGTGTAAGACCGATTGAATCAAAGGCGCCCGCGTAAAAGGCGGCCGCTACATAACCACCTGTTACCGGGCGCGCGACTATCGATTTATAGCAACCTAAGGCGCTGGTCCCGATTGAAAAGTGTTCGCGCGAACCGTATGCTATGTGGTCCCCATGAAGATCGCGTTAGCACAATTCAACCCGACGGTCGGTGATTTCGAGGGCAACCGAGCGCGAATCCTCGAGATGGCGCGGGCGGCCCAATCCGGCGGCGCCGATCTGGCCGTGTTCTCGGAACTGTGCCTGTGCGGCTATCCGCCGCAAGATCTGATCGAGCGGCCTTCGTTTGCCGAACGCAACCAGAAAGAACTCGCGGCGCTGGCAAAGGATATTCCGCTGCCGTCGCTGGTCGGGTTCGTCGGCAAAGCGCAGGACAACACTGGAAAACCAGTGGCCAATTCCGCGGCGCTGATCGCGCGCGGGAAGATTCTATTCGAGCAGCGCAAGATGCTGCTGCCCACGTACGACGTTTTCGACGAGACGCGCTACTTCCAGCCGGCCACGATTCAGGACGCGTTTGTGTTCGGCCCGGAAACACTTGGGATCACCATTTGCGAGGATAGCTGGAACGACAAGAGCTTTTGGCCCGAGCGCCTTTACGACCGCGATCCCGTGGCTGAACTCGTAGGGAAGGGAAGCACGCTGATCCTGAACATTTCTTCTTCGCCGTACACGCTGGGGAAGCGCGGGCTGCGCCACGACATGTTGGGCGCGGTGGCGAGGGATCGCGGCGTGCCGGTGGTCTATGTGAATCAAGTGGGCGGCAACGACAGCTTGATCTTCGACGGATCGAGCGTGGCCTTCACGCCGGACGGGCGCGTGGCGGCGCTGGCGAAATCGTTCGAGGAAGACCTGGTGTACTTCGATAGCGCGACCGGGAAGGGCGATATACGGCCGGCCATGGACGATGAGTATGAGGCGGCTTACCGGGCGCTGGTGATCGGAACTCGCGACTACGTCCGCAAATGCGGATTTCGCAAAGTGGTGATCGGGTTGAGCGGTGGGATCGATTCCTCGCTGGTGGCGGTAATCGCTGTGGACGCGCTGGGCTCCGGCAACGTTCAGGGCGTGGCGATGCCGGGGCCATACTCCTCGGAAGGCAGCTTGCGCGATGCCAAGCAGCTTGCACAGAATCTGGGTATCGAGTTGACCGTGCTGCCCATCACCGATACTTTCGCGAGCTATAAGAACGCGTTGAAGAGCACATTTGCGGGACGGGCCGAGGACGTCACCGAGGAAAACATTCAAGCGCGAATCCGCGGCAATTTTCTGATGGCGCTCTCGAATAAGTTCGGATCGCTGGTCCTGAGCACGGGCAACAAGTCGGAGTTTGCGGTCGGTTACTGCACTCTCTACGGCGATATGGCCGGGGGGCTGTCGGTGATTTCCGACGTGCCCAAGACGATGGTTTACGACCTGGCGAGGTTAGTCAACCGCGTGAAGGACAGAATCCCGCAGGAAGTGCTGACCAAGGTGCCATCCGCCGAGCTTCGCCCGCAGCAAACGGACCAGGATACGCTGCCACCCTACGAGGATTTGGATCGGATTCTCAAGGCCTACGTCGAGGATATGCAGGACCCCGCCCAGATTGCCGAGGAGTGCTTGTTGCCCATCGAGCTGGTACGCGCCACCGCGCTGCAAGTTGACCGGAGCGAATACAAACGGAAGCAGGCGCCTCCGGGGTTGAAAGTGACGTCGAAGGCGTTCAGCGTTGGGCGGAGATTCCCGTTGGCGCAGAAGTATTCGGTTTAGTTGATCGCGAATTCCAGCCAAGAATCTTTGCAAGAGCCCCGCCGTCACAAGCCGAGGATGGGCATCCGGGGAATTTGAACGACGGCGTCGGTTAGACGCCGAGGACGTTGACGAGCTCGCGGACCGAGGCGGCGGATTTGTCGAGGGCGGCTTTGTCCTCGGGGGAGAGCTTGACCTCGATGATTTGCTCGACGCCCCCAGCGCCGAGCTTCACTGGCACGCCGACGAAGAGGCCTTTGATGCCGTACTCACCCTCGAGATAGACCGCACAGGGGAGAATCTTCTTCTTGTCCTTGAGGATTGCCTCGACCATTTCGACGGCCGCGGCTGACGGAGCGTAATACGCGGAGCCGGTCTTCAGCAGGTTGACGATTTCAGCGCCGCCTTTGCGGGTGCGGGAGATGATGGCTTCAAGTTTTTCCTTAGATATCAATTCGGGGAGGGGAATTCCCGCGACGGTGGAATAACGCGCGAGAGGAACCATGTCGTCGCCGTGGCCGCCGAGAACGAACGAGTGCACATTCTCAACTGACACATTCAATTCCGCGGCGACGAAGGCGCTCATGCGCGCGGAGTCGAGGACACCGGCCATGCCGAGGACGCGATTCTTTGGGAAGCCGCTGATCTTGAACGCCGCCTGGGCCATGGCATCGAGAGGATTGGTGACCACGATGAGGATCGCATTGGGCGATAGCTTCACAATCGCTTCAACCACTGCTTTAATCACGTCGTAGTTCGCTTTCAGCAGATCGTCGCGGCTCATTCCGGGCTTGCGCGGGAATCCGGCGGTGATCACGATGACGTCGCTATTCGCCGTCTCCTTGTAGTCGCCGGTGGCGGTCGAGATGCCGGCCGCATGGGCGCCGGTGCCGAGGATGGGCGCGGATTCCGCCATGTCGAGCGCCTTGCCGGCAGGCACTCCGTCGAGGATATCGGTCAGCACGACGTCGGCGAGGCCTGCGTCATGAATTCGCTGCGCGGTTGTCGAGCCGACAAACCCGCCTCCAACAACTGTGACCTTATTCCGCATTTGGAAGTCTCCTTGGATGACCCGAACTGCCCTTCAATCATGAATTGAGAGCGAGAATGACGGCAATCGAAAAGAAAGAGAGACCCTTCGCTTCGCTCGGGATGACGACGAACATGATTAGCGGCTTACGGGCACTTTCATGTTTTCGATGATCGCGGAGGCGAAGTCCGCCGTGCCGAGCTTTGTGGCGCCGGGCATCTGGCGCTCCAAATCGTATGTTACGCGCTTCTGCTGAACGGTGCGCGTGATGCCGTCCTCGATCAATTGCGATACTTCGTTCCAGCCCATGAAATCGAACATCATGGAGCCAGAGAATATCACCGAGCTGGGATTGATGACGTCCTTATCGGCATATTTCGGCGCAGTACCGTGCGTGGCTTCGAAGCAGCCGTAGCCGTCGCCGATGTTGGCGCCTGGCGCCATGCCCAAGCCGCCGATCTGCGCGGCGCAGGCGTCGGAGATGTAGTCGCCGTTGAGGTTGGGTGTGGCGAAAACCTGGTATTCGTCGGCGCGGGTCAGGACCTGCTGGAACACGGAATCGGCGATGCGATCGTTAATCAGGATCTTCTTTTTCCACTGGCCGCCGCCGTGAGTGGCCGAGATGGAATCGAGCACGCCCTTCACTTCGGCATAGATCTGCATCTTGAAATCTTCGGTGGCTCGATCGAGGCCGGGCTCAATCATGGCGGCGTTTTTCTCGACGGTTAGGCTTGCGTCTTTGTCCTTGTTGCCCAAAATCCAGCTCTCGCGCTCGGTAACGATTTGCGGGCGGAATTCCTCGGTGGCCAGCTCGTAACCCCAATCGCGGAACGCGCCTTCGGTAAACTTCATAATGTTGCCCTTGTGGACCAGCGTGACGACGGTGCGCCCTTTTTCAATGGCGTGCTGGATGGCGCGCCGCATCAGGCGCTTGGTGCTGGTCGGGGAGATGGGCTTGATGCCGACGCCGGAATCCTGGCGGATGGTTTTCTTGGTTCCCTTCAACATTTCATTGTTCAAGAAATCGATGAGCTTTTTGACTTCGGGCGTGCCGGATTTCCATTCGATTCCCGCGTACACGTCTTCGGTGTTCTCGCGGTAGATGATGACGTTCATGCGCTCTGGATGTTTTACGGGCGAGGGCACTCCCTGGATATAGCGCACAGGACGCACGCAGGCGTAAAGATCGAGCAATTGGCGCAGGGTAACGTTCAGCGAGCGAATGCCACCGCCGACGGGCGTGGTGAGCGGGCCTTTGATGGCGACGCGGAAGTCGCGGATGGCGTCCACGGAATCCTGCGGCAGCCAGTCATTGAATCGATTGAACGATTTCTCGCCGGCGAAGATCTCGAGCCAGGCGATCTTCTTCTTTCCGCCGTAGGCGATTTCGACCGCTGCATCGAACACGCGTCGCGAGGCCTTCCAGATGTCGCGTCCCGTGCCGTCGCCTTCGATAAAGGGAATCACCGGCTGGTCGGGGACATTGAATTTGCCGCCACTGTATTCGATCACTTTACCGTTCGACGGGACCGGGACCCCGTTATAAGAACTCTTCATGGATTGCTTTCTCCCTGAGCCGATCTGCCGCCCGTAGAAATGCCAACCGCAAGCAAGTGCGTTGAACCAAATACATTAACACAGTCAACGCCATCGTTGCAGAGCGGACCTGCGCTTCGGAGATGAAATTTCCACGCGGAATTGCCGTCGCGATGGCTACAAAATATCTCAATTTGGACTCGAAGTGTCGGCAAGCCGACACCGAAGCGGCGCGGACTGCATTACTTCGCGCGTTTCCTGAAGCCTTGAGCGATCATTGAAATTGAATAGACCTGCGCGGCGTTCGCGACTTCGCTTCCCTGAGAGTCCTTGGCGCCTCTGGCCAAGACGAAGAGCGTCTTCTTGTCATGGCCCGAGAAAGCCACGCTGATCACGCCTCGCGGCGTGGGGATCAGGCCGAGATACTTTCCGTCCGGGCCGAAAACCTGGACGCCCAGGCCAGTGGTGACGTATACGCGGCCGGCCTCGTCAATGGTGCTGCCGTCGCCGCCGAAGCCACCGCCTTCGAGTTTGCCGAATTCCCGCTGGTTGGTGAGCGAGGCGTCAGGCTGGATGTCGAAGGCTGCGACCGTTTGGTTGTTGGTCACGTAGAGTGTCTTTTCATCGGGGCTCAGGATGATTCCGTTGGTGTGAAGGTTCTCGCCGTACCTGGTGACTTGACCAGTAGGGTTCGCGTAGAAGAGGCCGCCCATCGTGAAATAGACGCCGCCCTTGCTGTCGGCTGTAAGGTCGTTAAGAGTTGTACCGATGCAGTCCAACGGGTCGCCCTGATAGCTATTGGCCAGGGTCTTTCGCGTCGGCGCGAGCTGCACGACGGAAGGATTCAGGCCCCGCTCGACAATGAAGAGCGCGCCTTTTGTGCTCATCGAAAGTGCTCCGCCCGTATTTGTGTCGGTATAGACGACGGAAGGATTGCCGTTGCGGTCCAGCTTCACGACCGCACTGCTATCGTTCTGCGCCAGAAGCAGGCCGCCGTCAGGAGAGCCCATGATGCCATCGCCGTTGTTGCCCAACTGCTGCCAAACGAATTTCCACTGCTGCCCCGCGGCAATGACGCCGGGGATTTCGGTCACGGCGTAATCTCTCGGGCCTGGCGCTGGAGGCGGCGGGCCCGCGGGCGCTCCGGCAGGCCGCTGAGCCGACGGCGGTGGATTCTTGCATGCCGCGAGCACGGCTGCTTCTTTGGAATCCTGCGGCGCCTGCAAGGAGTGCGGCGCATTTGGCGGCAGCGGAGCTGCCGGCGGAGCCTGGCCTTGGCCTAAAGCGATGCTTGAAGCAAGAAAACCGAACGCAACTGCGAGCACTTGTTTCGATTTCATGCGCCCCCCCAGAAGATTGTCGGGCCGAGAATCCGGCTGCCGTTGAGATTTGCGCGAAGTTCCGGATGCCTTGCGAAATATACCTCCAAAATTGTTTTAATTCCCGTCCAAATTGTTACTGGCCTAGCCATATTTCACAGAGTGCCCCGTGAGTCTGGTGATGCCCGCAATTAGCACTCCCAGCACGAAGCCGCCGACGTGCGCCCACCATGCCACGCCGCCGGTATTGAGGGCGCCGATCGAGCTAACCCCGCTCAGGAAATTCATTAGGAACCACAGGCCGATGAAAACCGCGGCCGGAATGCGCACGGTGAAGAAGATAATCAGCAGCGGGACAAGGGTCAGCACGCGCGCGCGCGGAAAAAATACGAGATACGCACCGAGGACTCCAGAAATGGCGCCGCTGGCTCCCAGCGACGGGACGTGAGAGCCCCAGGAGAAGACGACTTGCGTGACGCCAGAGCTAATCCCGCACACGAAATAGAAAAGCAAATAGCCGAATGGTCCGAACTGGTCTTCGACGTTGTCCCCGAAGATCCAAAGAAACCACATATTGCCGATGATGTGGAGAAATCCGCCATGCAGAAACATGCAGGTGAGCAGCGGCAGGAAGGCTTGCAGGGGAGAGTAGCGGTGTCCTTCGAGAGCCAGCTGAATGTGCGACGGCGTGAGGGCGTAGGTCTTGATGAAAGCCTCACCGGCCGCTGGCGGCAGAGTGATCTGATGAATGAACACGACGATGTTCACGGCGATCAGCAATAGCGTCACGATGGGGAACGAACGCCTGGGGTTCAGATCTTTGAGAGGGATCATGGCTTCGCACCGGTGGAGGCGGTCGCGGCGCGAGACGCTTCGGCCAGGACCTCCGGCGAGTACACCTGCTCGAATCGTTTTCCGCTAGCACGCAGACCCGCGATCTGCTCAAGCGAGGCGATGCCGCCGCGTGCGCCGGGAGCAGTGCAATTCAGCGCTGCGGCCGCGCAACTGAATTCAAGTGTTTCTTCCATTGTCCAATTGCGGACCAGCCCGAACAAGAAGGCTCCGTGAAAGATGTCGCCCGCTCCAGTGGTGTCAGCCGTTGGCACGACGAAGCCGGGGCAGAGAAGGAAGTTCTTGCCGTCCCAGGCGAGTACCCCGGCCCGGCCAAGAGTCGCCGCGGTCAAGCGACACTTGAATTCGCGAAAAATCTTAGGGAGCGACTTCAATAGATTTTTCTCGCCGGCCAATCGTTCAGGGAAATCCTTCGATGCGATGATGAAATCCACATATTCAAGTAACGCTTCAACATCAGGATAGCGATTGTCGAAGTCACCGACGACCGGGATCTCTTCCTCGTGAGCCCAGTGGGCTGCCTGCGCGGCCGCCTCGGTGTCGTGCCCATCAACGAGCAAAGCACGAGACCCGGTAATCCATGCTCGTTTCAGATCCTCCGGGCGTAGCGCGATTTTCGGATCGCGCTTCCAAAGAACGGTTCGCTCGCCGGAAGTTTCATCGACCAGGATGTAAGACGATTGGCTCATGCAACCGGGCGCAGTGATCCAGCGGGCGTCAACGCCTTCGCGTACCATTTCGTCCATCTGGAGTCTTCCGGCGGCATCGTCTCCGATTTTTCCCACGTAGCGAGCAGAAAGGCCCCATCGGCGGCATGCGACAATGGCGCTGGCCACCTGGCCTCCCGGCTTTACCTCGGCGGATAGCAGTTCGACTTTGGTATCGAGGGCGGGGAAGTGCGGCAGACGGATGATCGTGTCCGTGGCATTGATTCCAACGCCCACGACGTCGGTGCGCGGAAATGCATTCGGTTGATTCATCGCGCCAACACTGTATCCGAGCTTTGAGAATATTCAAACGAGTGTGCGAATTATCAGGACGAAGTTCGTTTATCAATTGCGCCGCGTGTCTCGCTGTGGTAGAAAAATTAGTCCCGCTGCGCGCGGTTGGCGCGGCCTGTTCGAGTTCCGATGGAATCGGAACGTCAGTCCGCCCGCCGGTCGACACGCCGACACTTCAGATGCCACTTCATGAATCCGAGGCCATCGTCCTGCAGCGCTATAATCTGGGCGAGGCCGACCGGCTGGTGAGTTTCCTTTCGCGCACGATGGGGCGCGTTCGCGGAGTGGCGGCGGGCTCCCGGAAGACCAAGAGCAGGTTTGGTTCGACGCTCGAGAGGTTGTCGCACATCCGCATCTGGTTTTTCGAGCGCGAGGCGCGGGATCTGGTGCGCATCAGCCAGTGCGAGATGATTGAGTCGTTTCTCGATGTGTCTCGCGATTACCCGTCGAGCGTGGCCTTCGCGCTGTTTACCGAGATCACGGAAGCCGTGCTGCCGGAGCGGGAGGCCTCCGACGCGAATTTTCGGCTGCTTCTGCTGGCGGCGCAAACGGTGAAGCGCACGGGCAAAGCGGAATTGCCGCTGGCTTATTTCGCGCTGTGGACGGTTAAACTGGGAGGCTGGCTGCCGCCGCTCGATCGCTGCGCGTTTTGCAGCAAAGCGCTGGCTGAAGATGCTCCAGCATATTTCGCGCCGAGCGCTTCGGCGATCGCGTGCGGCAAATGCAGAAAGCCGGGCATGCGCGCGATTTCCGCGTCAGCACTTTCTGTGGCGCGACGAATGCTCGGCGAGCGACTGGACCGGCTGAGCCAGGATGCGGCACCGGACCCGATCGGGGCTCGCGCCGCGCGGGAATTGACCAACGTGATGCTCGACGTGGTGGAACATCAAATCGATCGCAAGCTGAAATCGAGAGAACTCCTGGAGTCGCCAGCGTGAAGAATCGGAAGCAAGGTTCGAAAGCAAAACATGGCGCTCGCCAAACCCAGAGGTCTTACATTCCAAGATCTTCTACTAAAGCTTGAACATTATTGGACGACGCGCGATTGCATTTTGCAGCAGCCCTACGACATCGAAGTCGGCGCGGGCACGATGCACCCAGAAACTTTTCTGCGCGTCCTTGGGCCGGAGCCTTATCGCGTGGTGTACGCGCAGCCAAGCCGGCGGCCGGCGGACGGGCGCTACGGCGAAAATCCAAACCGCCTCTACAAGCACACGCAGCTCCAAGTGATTCTCAAGCCGTCGCCCGCGGACATTCAGGACCTCTATCTTGAGAGCCTCACAGCCGTGGGAATCAATCTGAAGGAACACGACATTCGCTTTGAGGAAGACAACTGGGAGTCGCCGACACTCGGCGCGTGGGGAATTGGCTGGCAGGTGCTGCTCGACGGGCTGGAGATTACGCAGTTCACTTACTTCCAGCAGTGCGGCGGCGTGGACCTCGACCCGATTTCCGTCGAACTGACGTATGGACTGGATCGAATCGCGGCGTATTTGCAGGGCGTGGACAATGTTTTCGACGTGCGGTGGTCGAATAGCATGACGTACCGGCAAGTGCGGCTGGCCGAAGAACAGCAATTTTCGGCTTACAGCTTCGACCACGCGGATACCGGCTCGACGCGTAAACAATTTGATCTGAACGAAGCGGAGTCGGCGCGCTTGCTGGCGGCCTACGACAGCTTGAAGGGAGAAGGGAAGCAGCGGTTCCCGGTGCTGCAGGCCTACGACCTGTGCTTGAAGTGTTCGCATCTTTTCAACGTGCTCGACGCGCGGGGTGCGATTTCGGTGACGGAGCGGGCGGGAATGATCGCGCGCGTGAGAAAATTGGCGACGCAGGTGGCACGCGCGTGGCTCGACCAGCGCGCGGCGGTGCAGGCATCCGCCGAGGTGATGGCATGAAATCGCGCGGAGATCTGCTTTTCGAAATCGGATGCGAGGAAATTCCTGCGGGGATGATTCTGAAAGCTTCGCTGGAACTTAAAGCGATACTTGTGAAGCATCTGTCGGCGAACAGTCTTGTCGACGAGCCGACAGTTCAAGAAGCAATTGAAACATTTGGCGCCCTCGGCGGCTCGTAGCTATCGCCAGAAATATTCAACTAAAACAAGAAGATGTGGCGCGCGAGATCAGTGGCCCTCCGAAATCTGTCGCGTACGATGCCGCCGGACTGCCGACGCGGGCGGCCGTGAGTTTCGCCGAGAAGCAGGGTCTCCCGGTTTCGAAGCTTACGATCGTGACCACGCCGAAGGGTGAATACGTTGTCGCCAAACAACTGGTGCGCGGAAGATTTGCTGCGGAAATTTTGAAGGATGTATTGCCCGAGGCCATTCGCGAGATTTCGTGGCCGCGGTCGATGATCTGGACGGGGGCGCAGAGCCCGCGCTTCATCCGACCGATTCGATGGATTGTGGCGTTGCTGGATGGCAAAGTAATTTCGTTTTCCTATGCGGATGTCCATGCGGGGAATCATACCGATGGCCACCGATTCCTGGGCAAGAGACGCATCCCGGTTTCCAGTCCGCGCGACTATGAGGCAAAGCTCAAGCGGAACTTCGTATCGTGCAGGCCTGGCGTGCGGCGAAAGAAAATTGAGGCCGAACTCCGCGCCTTGCCGGCGCGAAAGGGTTTGCGCACTCACGCGGATGCCGGCCTGCTTGAGCTCGTGACCTATTTGAACGAGTGCCCGAGCGTGATTCTTGGGAGTTTCGACCCGGCGTTCCTGACACTGCCGGACGAGATACTCATTACAGTAATGCGCGGGCATCAGAAATATTTCGCCGTCGAGGGCCGCAACGGCGCGCTCGCACCGCATTTCCTGGCGGTGATCAACCTGCCGCGCGATCCGAAAGGCCTGATTCGCGGAGGGCACGAGCGCGTGTTGCGTGCGCGGTTTGCGGATGCGCAATTCTTTTGGGAGACGGACCAGAAGACGCGGCTTGGCGACTACTTGCCGAAGCTCGGCGCCGTGACATACGAGCGGCGACTGGGAAGCTACGGTGACAAGGTCGCACGCATGCGGTCGCTGGCGCGCTGGCTTTCCGAGCAGTGGTTTTCAGGAGGAATCGCGCAGGCGGACGTGGCAGGCTCGGACCGCGCGGCGGAGCTCGCGAAATGCGATCTGGTGACCGAAATGGTCGGAGAATTCGCCGAGCTGCAGGGAATCGTTGGCGGCCTCTACGCGCGCGCTCAAGGCGAGCCGGAAGAAATTGCCTGGGCCGTTTACGATCAATACAAGCCGCACGGGCTCGACGATCCATTGCCGCGAAATTTGACGGGATGCGCGGTTGCGCTCGCGGATAAGCTGGATTCGCTGGTGGCGTGTTTCGCCGTCGGCGCCGTACCCACGGGTTCAAGTGATCCTTTTGCTTTGCGGCGAGCGGCTCTGGGGATCGTGAAGATCATCCTCGAGAAGAATCTACCGCTCTCGCTTTCGGCGGCAATATCGGCGGCGGCAAAATCGCTCAGGGAGCATTCGCCCAGGATTGAAACCTCTCCCATGATCGAGGAGCAGGTGCTCGAATTCTTGCTCGAGCGCGCGAGATACATTCTGCGCGAGCGGCGCGGATTCGCCTACGACGAGATCAACGCGGCTTTCGCGGCGGGCGCGGACGACCTGGAGGATGCCGTCGAGCGCGTGGCTGCCGTGAAGGCCATTCGAGACACGAAGAATTTTGCGCCGCTGGCGGCAAGCTTCAAGCGCATCCGCAATCTTCTGGAGAAGTCGGCCGGCAAGGGTGACAGGGGGCAGGGCGCAGTGAAGCAGGAATTGCTGCAGGAGGCGGCGGAGCTTCAACTTTTTACCATGGCGCAGAAGATCGGCGAGGAAGCAACGCGATTAAAGAAAGAGAAGAAATACCGGAAGGCGCTGGAGAAGATTTCGGAGTTACGGCCGGCGGTTGATTTCTTCTTCGACAAAGTTCTAGTGATGGTTGAGGACGAGAATGTGCGCCGAAACCGAATTGCTTTGCTCGGGATGTTGTTAAAGGAATTCTCGACTATTGCCGATTTCTCAGAATTGGGCAGCGAAGAAGCGAAGTAGCCATCGTGAACCGATACATGAATTATCGGCGGGCCGACAAATCCGGGCTGGCCAGTCGAACCTGATAGGCTGAAGGAGCAAAATGAAATACGTCTATTTTTTCGGAGCGGGAAGATCGGATGGCACCGGCGAGATGAAGGAGCTGCTGGGCGGGAAGGGCGCCGGGCTTGCGGAAATGACGCGGATTGGACTGCCCGTACCGGCCGGATTCACGATCACCACGGAAACCTGCGACCACTACCTCAAACATTCGCATAAATATCCGAAGCCGTTGCGCGCCGAAGTGGCCAAGAATTTGGCGCGACTGGAAAAGCTCACCAAGAAGAAGCTGGGAGACGCGAATGACCCCCTGCTGGTGAGCGTGCGGTCCGGCTCGGCGCGCTCGATGCCGGGGATGATGGAGACGATTCTCAACCTGGGGCTGAACGAGCGGAGCGTGCTGGGCTTGGCGAAGGCGACCGGCAACGAACGGTTTGCCTGGGACGCGTATCGAAGGCTCGTGCAGATGTATTCGAGCGTGGTGATCGGCCTGCCGAAAGACGAGCTCGAAATCCGCTTGCGTAAGATGAAGGACAGTCTGGGCGTGAAAGACGACACGCAGGTGAGCGCGCAGGGCTGGCGAGAGCTTGTTGGCGAATACAAGGCCTACTTCAAGGAGAAGACGGGGAATGATTTTCCGGAAGATCCGGTCGAACAGCTCTGGGGCGCTATCGGCGCGGTATTCCAGTCCTGGATGGGCGAAAAGGCGGTCACGTACAGGCGAGTCGAGAAGATTACCGGCCTGCTAGGCACGGCCGTGAGCGTGGTGCAGATGGTGTTCGGCAACACCGGGAGACGATTCGGGCACAGGCGTGTGCTTCACGCGCGATCCTTCCACCGGCGAAAAGGTTTTCTTCGGTGATTTCTTGCTGAACGCGCAGGGCGAAGACGTGGTGGCGGGAATTCGCACGCCAGTGCATCTCAAGGAGCTCTCGAAGGAGATGCCGAAGGTATATCAGCAGCTGGAACGCGTCCGCGAGAAACTTGAAAAGCATTATCGCGACATGCAGGACATGGAGTTCACGGTCGAGCGAGGCAAGCTCTACATGCTGCAGACGCGCACCGGCAAGCGCTCGCCCTCCGCGGCATTCCGAATGGCCGTCGATATGACGAATGAGAAGCTCATCAAAGTTGAAGAAGCACTTGAAAGAATCAAGTCGGAAGATATCGAGCGGCTTTTCTATCCCGTGCTCGATCCGAAGCTCGCCCGGTCGGAGTTGGCGAGCCGGAAGCTTGCCGAGGGAATCAATGCCGTGCCGGGAGCGGCGGTAGGCAAAGCCGTGTTCACCGCGGAGGAGGCGGAGCTCTGGGCCGCGCGCGGCGAGAAGGTGATTTTGGTGCGGCGCGAAACCAGCCCGGAAGACGTGGGCGGCATGTACGTGGCGCAGGGAATTCTTACGGCCACGGGCGGGAAGACCAGCCATGCGGCGGTCGTGGCGCGCGGTTGGGGAAAGTGCTGCATCGTAGGAGCGGAGAAGATCGACATCGATGCGCGCGCGAAAAAGATGACCGCCGGCGGGAAGACGGTGAGCGAAGGAGAATGGATCACGCTGGACGGAGGCGATGGAGCGGTTTACAGCGGGCAGATTGATTTGATCAGGCCGGAACCTCCGAAAGCTTACGAGACGCTGCTAAAATGGGCCGATAAGGTGCGCAAACTCGGGGTGCGCACAAATGCGGACACGCCGCGCGATGCTCGGCTGGCGCGCGAAATGGGCGCCGAAGGCATTGGACTGTGCCGCACCGAGCACATGTTCTTCAAGGATTTCGAGCAACCGGAGAAGAGCATTGACCGGCAAGAGGCGATCCAGGAGATGATCCTGGCTGATGCGCCAGAAGCGCGGCGCAAAGCTCTCGCCAAGCTGCTGCCATTCCAGCGGCGCGATTTCATAGGAATCTTCGAGGCCATGAACGGGCTGCCTGTCACGATCCGGATGATTGACCCTCCGCTGCACGAATTCGTGCCCCACGACCGGGCCAAGCAGGAAGAGTTGGCGAAGAAGATTGGCATCTCGGTCGAGGCGGTGGCGCGGCGCGTCGAGCAACTGCACGAGGCGAACCCGATGCTTGGACATCGAGGCTGCCGGTTGTCCATCACCTATCCCGAGATCCAAGAGATGCAGGTACGGGCAATCATCGAGGCGGCGATTGATTGTCAGAAGCGTGGCATTAAAGTGTTACCTGAGATCATGATTCCGCTCACGCTGGACAAAAAGGAATTTCATATTCTTGAAACGCTTACGCGTCGGGTGGCGGGCGAAATCATTTCGCAGGCTAAAGTGAAGCTTGAGTATTTGGTGGGAACGATGATCGAGCTGCCGCGCGCGGCGCTGCTGGCGGGAGAAATCGCGGAGTACGCCGAGTTCTTCTCCTTCGGGACAAACGATCTGACGCAGACGACGATGGGGCTTTCGCGCGACGACGCCGGGCGTTTTCTACCCGAGTACGTTGATCAAAGCAAAGCGGCGATTTTCAAGGATGACCCATTCCAGACGCTGGATGTCGATGGCGTGGGGCTGCTGATCGAATGGGCCATCGAGCGCGGACGGAAGACGCGGCCGAAGCTCAAGATCGGCATTTGCGGCGAGCATGGCGGAGACGGGGAGAGCGTGAAGTTCTGCCATCGCGCGGGGATGAATTACGTGAGCGCGTCGCCGTTCCGTGTGCCGATTGCGCGGCTGGCGGCGGCGCAGGCTGTGATCGAAGGAAAGCGGGCTGCCAAAAAATAGGATCGGGAACGATTCAGTTGAAGCCAGCCGGCAAGGCCTCGAGCGAGTCTTCACTGCTTCTTCGCGTGCGGCGGGAACTGCGTCGAATCGGTGATCCTCGAAAGGCGCTGGGGGCGCAGGCCTACATGAAATCGGCGATGCCGTATCATGGCGTGCCGACTCCACTGCTCCGCGCAACCTGTAAGAAAATTTTCGTCGATGTCGATCTGCCCACGCGCGAGGAGTGGCGCTCCCGAGTGCTCGAACTATGGCGCGGGGCGAAATGCCGCGAGGAGCGCTACGCGGCGATAGCGTTGACGGGCGACAAGCGAGCCCGCGAATTTCAAACTCCTTCCGCAATGCTGCTTTACGAAGAAATTATCGTCACCGGCGCGTGGTGGGACTACGTGGACGACGTTGCATCGCATCGCGTCGGACCCATTTTGCGCGAGTATCCGGCGCCGATGAGGAAGAAGATGCTGGCTTGGAGCAGGTCGCGGAACATGTGGAAGCGGCGCACATCCATCATCTGTCAGTTGGGTTTCAAGCAGCACACCGATCTAGACCTGCTGTACGCGTGCATCGAGCCGTCGCTTGATTCGAAGGAGTTCTTCCTGCGGAAAGCAATCGGCTGGGCGCTGCGCCAGTACGCGTGGACGGATCCCGCGGAAGTGAAACGATACGTGCAGCGCAAAAGAGACCGATTGAACGCCCTCAGCGTGCGAGAGGCGCTCAAGAATATTTCCGACTGAGTTTTCCTTCGCGGCCGCTCGCCAGGTCAGTGCGAGACGTCCGCGAAGGAGATGGCGACCGGCGCTTTATCGGCCTCCGCCACCTGAAACATTTGGCGGGCATGCAGATTCATGGAGCCGGCCAGGATTGCGTCGGGCATCTCCTGGATACGCGTGTTGAATGTGTTGACCGAGTCGTTGTAGAACTCGCGGCGATCGGCGATTTCGCTCTCGAGTTCCGTAATGCGGCCCTGAAGCTGCATGAAGCTGGTGTTCGCTTTCAGGTCCGGATAGTTTTCGGCGGTCGCGATCAGCCGGCCGAGAGCGGAAGTCATGTCCGTGCTGGCCTGAACCTTCTGGTCGACGGTCGCGGCCTGGGCGTAGGCGTTTCTGGCCTGCGTGACGCGCTGTAGTGTGTCGCTCTCGTATTTCATGTAGCCTTTGCAGACTTCAAGGAGGTTGGGCAGCTCGTCGTGGCGCTGTTTCAGCAGGACGTCGATGTTCGCCCAGGCCTTGTCGACGTTATTCTTGACGGCGACGAGGCCGTTGTAGATCGTCACCAAATAGGCGATCGCGCCTCCCATAACGAACAGCACCAGTAGCAACGGTAGAAAGCTCATGATCTCTCCTTCGTTTAAGCTCTACATCCATCCAAATGCAAAACTGAGGAAATAAAGGCAGATCAGCGTCATCGCCGGCCCGCCCCAGATGCACAGAGTCGATTTCCATGCCAGAGACCGGACGACCTCACGCTGGCTGTGCGAGGAAATCGTGAACGGCGCGCCGTCCGTACCTTTGCCGATGGCCACGGTAGGATGAATTTCAAATCCCGCGCCGTCAAGCGTTGGTGGTGCGTCGGGCTGCGCTGGCGCGGGATCGACGACCGCGACCGCTGTGGCAACCGTTCGGGAAACGGCCGGCGCGGGAGCCGTTCGCGAAACGCTCGTATGTGCGGCAATAGCGGCGCGTCCCGCGGCCAAAGTGACTTCATCGGTCGAGATGGACGACCACGCAGAATTCGCGGGCGCCTGTTTCTGCGTCGTGGCAGCCGCAGCCGTCTGCGCCAGCGGGCTCGACGTCCCGGTTACTGGGGACGCCGCGCCTGACACTTCCACGGTGACTCCAGGTATCCAGCCGAGGGAAAACAGGATCGCGTTTCCCGTAGGGCCCAAAAAGCTGAGATTCGCGGCGTGCGAAGCTTGCGACCGCGGCACGTGCGATGCCGGCGACCACTGTGAAACCTGCCCACTTGAATTGCGACCAAGCGTCCCGAGCACGAAAAGCGGGTACTCGGGCTTGATGCAGTATTCTTCGAGGCGAATGCCTTCCACGCCGACGAGCCCGTAGCGCAGCAGAAACCGCGAAACATTCGGAGGAACCATATTGCTCGAGCCCAAAAAAGAAGTGCCGATTTCGTCCTTGAAATTGCAATGCACGTCGAGCTGCGCGCCTTGCGCGTTGACGAGCATCCGGCCAGTCGAATCCTCGACGAAGAACGGGACATAAAGGCTTTCATCGGCCACGCGCTCCCAATCCCGGTTCCTGCCGTTCTGCTTCAATTTCCATGCGGTCGCGCGGTAGTAGTAGCAAGGATCGCCCGTGATCCCCGCCGGTATTACTTGTGGCCCCTTGGCCATGCCGGTCACTTCAACTAGACCCATCGAGGCGCTGCGAATCTTGGATGAAGGCGTGTTCAAGATCAGCCGCTTATAGCGCAACATTTGAAAGCCGCGAACGAACAGGATGACGCCGAAGATTACGCCGGCAGCGGCCCAGAACTCCAGCTTGCCCATGTCCGTGGAAGTACTGAGCGTCAGCGTCGTGATCTCAATGTTGAACGGCATGCCTGACCTCTTACTTTCAAGGGTTCGCCTTAGCAATAGTCTAGGTGAAAGTCGGGGAAGGCCGCCGATTGGGTGCAGCGGACGTGGCCAATCGCTAAACGGATGCCAAATGAAGTTGCCCGACGCAACCCCGGGCGACCGTTACGTGGGCATCTTGAGGAAAAAGTAGATGCCGAGGAAGCCGAAGATCGCGTCGGGCGCCCAGGCAGCGAGCAGCGGAGGGAGCTGGCCGGCGGAGCCCATGGCTTCAAACAGCGCCGCAGTGGACCAGTAAACGACCCCAATCCCCACGGCGACAGCGAGGCCACCTACCGCCCCGCGCGTTCCGACCAGGAAAGCAAAAGGCGCGCCGAGAAACACAATAATGGCGGCGATCAAAGGGAAGGCGAACTTCTTGTGCCATTGAACGGAAAGGCGCGCGGTGTCGAAACCGGCCTGGCGGAGGCTCGCGATGTATTCGCCGAGTTGCCGCCAATTCATTTGGTAATACTGGCGGACTTCGCGGCGGAAGTAGCCTGGAGGTTCTGTTAACTCGGCGAGCGAAGTTGCCTTGAAAGGTTCATAGCGTTCCACGCGGCCGTCGCTGCCAAAATCGCGGACCCATCCTCCCGTGAGAATCCAGACGTTTTCGCTCGGCTCCCAGGTGGCGCGCGTGGCGAAAATTCGGCGGCGCATTTGAAACGTTGCCGGATCAAGCTCGAACACGTTGAGGCCGCCGAAGAGTTGGCGGTCGGAATCGTAGAGCTCGTAATTGTAAATCTTGGACTTCTCGCCGAAGATCCACTGGCGCGCCGGCTCGAAATAAGTCTGCGCGGGGCGGCCTTTGATCTCGTTGCGGAGAGCGTCCTGGCGCTGATTGGCGAAGGGAAGCAACGTGTCGTCGAGGATGAACAATCCCGCGGAAACCAGCAGCCCGGCAAGGAGAAGCGGAAGGACCAGCCGATAGAGGCTGACCCCGCTGGCTTTCAGGGCAATGACCTCGTTGTTTTTCGCCAATACGGCGAGGCTGACGAGAGTGGCAACCAGGGTCGCAAGCGGAGCAAGCTGATACACCATCAGCGGGACCAGATACCGGAAATAGCTGACCACGGTGAGGAACGCCACGTGGTTGCGGGCGATGTCTCCCAGCAGATCGAAAAGAGTGAAGGCGTCGAAAATTACTACAAAGGCCGCGAGCAGAACGAAGAAGTAGTAAAAAAATTGCTGGAACAAATAAATGTCGATGAGCATCGGAAACGCCATGGCGCGGCTGGAAGCCAATGCCTGGCGAAAACCTAGGGATGGTAGCGCCACGGCTGCCGAACCGTTGGACACCGAAGCTGGCGCCGCCTTTCGCGAGCGCGACCAGAGCGATTCGAGCCAGGCTACCACGCGATTCGGCCTGCGAATGTTTTCGACACGGGCCAGCAGGAACAAGCCGATGACGAAAGCCACGATGTTGCCCGCCCACACGCCAGCCCACGGAGAAATTCGGCCCTGCGCGGCCATGTGATCTCCGGACACAAAAAGAAAATAATAGCCGCCGACCAAGACGAGCGTCAGGATCAGTCCCCCAGCGCGGCCGCCTCGGCGCGGGCGCACGCCCATGGGCACGCCGAGAAGCGCAAAGACCAAGCAGGCGGCCGGGAATGCAATGCGGCGCTGGAATTCGACGCGAGAGGCTCGCCATCCGGGCCCATTGTCGGCGAGGAGAGCGCGGACTGACTTTTCCGCCACGGACAGCGCGCTGACTTTCAACGGCGAACCGGCGCCGGAAAGGTCCACAGGGATATCCGTTTCGCCGAACGTGGTGACGTTGTATTGACCGGGATCGCGCAGATCGTATTCGTGAGTGCTGCCGCTCCCCAGGCGTAGTTCGATCTGGTGCTGCGCGGGATTGGTAATAATTTGGGCGTCTTCGGCAATCGTCACCGCGGACTGTTGGGAATGGTCGCCGGATTGGCGGATGAGGCTTGAAGTCGCGCCGGCCGACGATGCCAGAAAAACTCCACGCCAGCGAGTCGCTGCAGCTTCCACATCTTGTACGTATAATATGAACCGCGGAAAGCGCTCGTCGAATACGCGGGGTTGGACGGCAAATGGGGCCTGGGAGGAAAGCAGCTCCTGCTGAAGGCGTCCGGCGGTGCGAAGAGCTATCGGGGTGAGCCAGAACGTTGTCAGGAGCGTTCCGCCGGCGGCGACCAACGCGACCAGGCCGATCGGCAAGAGCAGGCGCCGCAAGCCGATACCAGAAGCGTGCAACGCCACGATTTCGCTGTCCGCGGAAAGACGACCGAGGCCAATGAGCACGCCGACAAGAACGCCGATCGGAAGCGTGAAGCCGAGGCCCGGGGGAATGGTGCATAGAAACAGCAGGGCCACGGTCCACATGCTTCCCGAGTGGCGGACGACGAGATCCATCAGGCGCACGAGTTGCGGGACAAAGAAAACGAAAGTGAAGACGGCGAGGCCGAGGATGCCGTGGGACACTACTTCGCGGGCAATATATCGATCGAGAAGGCGCATGGTAGCGCGGGGCACATTCTAGCATCGGGAGCAGCCGTTTGAACCGAGTAAACCTGGTCATCCTCTGGCACATGCACCAGCCGCAGTATCGCGACCCGGCGACGGGCGAGTACGTTCTGCCATGGACGCGTCTGCACGCGTTAAAGGACTACTGGGGGATGGTGAAAATCCTCGAGGAGTTCCCGCAGGTACACGCGACGTTCAATCTAGTTCCGTTGCTCGGGGAGCAGATCGAGGAATACGCCAGCGGCCGGTTCAAGGAGCCGTGGTTCGAGATCGCGTTTGCCCCGGCAGAGTCGCTTTCCGCGGACCAGAAGCGCGAGGCGCTGGAGCGCGCGTTCCAGGTGAATGAAAATCTGATGCGCAGGTGGCCGCGATTCGGCGAACTCGAATCCCAGACGCGCTCGGGCGGCACAGAGGCGTGCGTGGCGCACTGGAGTCCGCGAGAGTGGCGCGATCTGCAGGTTCTATCGCAGCTCGCCTGGATGGACGAGGAGTATCTGGCGAAAGATCCCGTGATACGGGCGCTGTCCGATAAAGAGAGGAACTTCACCGAGGAAGACAAGTCGGTTTTGATGGAGAAGCAGCATGAGTTGCTTGGGGCAGTTCTGCCGGAGTACCGGCTGGCGGCCGCGCGCGGGCAGATCGAAATCTCGACCACGCCGTACTACCACCCGATCCTGCCGCTGCTCTGCGATTCCGATATCGCGCGAGTGGCCAACCCGCATACGCCTCTGCCTCAGCCTCCTTTTTGTTACCCGGAGGATGCGCGAGAGCAGCTCGCGAGGGCGCGGCAATTTCACGAGCGCTGCTTCGGAAAACCTCCCGCGGGGCTATGGCCATCGGAGGGCTCGGTTTCCGACCAGGCGCTGGAAATCGCCGCCGATCTTGGATTCCGATGGTTTGCGACGGACGAAGGCGTGCTCGGGCGGACGCGGAATATCGGATTCTGGCGCGACGCTTCCGGATACCCGGAGAATGGCCCGGAATTATACACGCCGTGGCAATTCAGCCGGGGCGAGCGGAAAATGACCGGATTTTTCCGCGATCACTATTTATCGGATCTGGTCGGATTTGTTTACAGCCGCATGGGTGCGGAAGAGGCAGCCGAGGATCTGCATCGCCGCATTCGCGCGATCGGGGACCGCGAACCCGAGGGGCGAACGGCAACCGTAAGCGTCGTCCTCGACGGAGAAAATGCGTGGGAATACTACCCGGGAAACGGCCGGGAATTCCTGCGGCGCTTTTACGGGCGGATTGAGCGCGACCCGCAAATCCGGGCGCTTACGATGAGCGAGGCGGTCGAAGCGGTCCCGGATCCGCCGCACCTGGAGGGGATTTTCCCCGCGTCGTGGATTAGCGCGAATTTCGACGTGTGGATCGGGCACGCGGAAGATGTGCGCGCGTGGGACCTGCTTCGAGACGCCCGCCGGGTCTTTGAGCGGGCGAAGGCGCGGGGAAGCCTGACGAATCCTTTCGACCCGGCGAAATTGACGGCGCAAGGACAGCGTGCCTACGAGGCGGTGCTTGCGTCCGAGGGCAGCGATTGGTGCTGGTGGTTCGGTCCGGAGCATGCTTCGGCGAACGATGCGGATTTCGACAGGCTTTATCGTAAGCACCTCACGGACATCTACAACGCCCTCGGCGAATCCGCGCCCGATGCGCTGGCGCAACCGATCAAGCACGCTCCGGAGCGGGCACGGCGCGAGGCGCCCACGGCATTTCTTGACGTGCAGGTTGACGGGCGCGAAAGCAGCTATTTCGAGTGGCTCGGCGCGGGACTCTACGCGACCGACCGCCGCAGCGGGGCGATGCACGGGCGGCAGTTCGTGCTGGGAGATTTTTACTACGGATTCGGTGACGCGAACCTATGGGTTCGCGTGGACCCTATCGCTGAGACGATCGCGGAGGTGCCCGACTTCCAACTGCGCCTTACGGTCTGGGATTCACGCGAGACGAGGATTACGCTGCACATTCAGGAAGGGAAGCTCACCGGATGTATCGTGGAGCACGACGGCCTCTGCCTGCTTCGTCCAGCAACGGTTGTATCGGCGGCATACGGAAATATCATGGAGGTAGGCATTGCGCGCGAACTATTCGATCTGCGCGGAAGGCGCGAACTGCTGCTGAACATTGCGATGTGGAGAGGCGGCCTGCCGATGGACGTGCTGCCGGTCGAAGGGATGCTCGAGGTGGCTCTCGGGGAAGAGAATTGGGCATGGGAATCCCAGCCGGCGAAAGGTTAGCAGTACTAACACGTATTGACATTTCGAACCTACGGCGTGATAGTCAGCGCGTCCCTGTGTAGGGGATGAACGCGATTCAATACTACTAATGGCAGTCGGCTCGGCCGTATTTGAGCCGCCCAACCTGGTGACGAGAGATGGCTCTCGTTCCCGGACGAGGGCCTAATGAACATGAAGCGGGCTGTAGTGTTTCTTCTGGCGCTAGCCGGAAGCGTAAGCGTTATCCTGGTGACGCGCAGCAGTACTAGCTTCTCGGCGCCGCCACGCGAACCCGCAGTAATTGCCCCTCAAAGACCGGCGCGTAACAGCCGCGACCCGAGGTGTGCCTGCTCGCCAGATCACATCGCGAAATCATTCGCACAATCCGGTCGGGGTCCGTCCGATCCACGGCAAATCTCTGACACCGGGCCTCGCGCACGTTTCGATTCCGATCACGTTTGAGCCGAACGTCGGGCAAACGGACAGCCGGGTCAAGTTCCTCGGTCGAGGAAAGGGGCTGACGGTCTTCTTGACGCAGGATGAGATTGCCTTGCAAGTCGGTCAATCGAAGAGCAGCGAAGCCTATCCCCTGAAATCGCGCGCGCCCGGCGCGCAGCTGGGCCCAGACGGAGCTATCACGCTGCGCATCGCCGGAAATTCGGGATTCGAATGGAAAGGTTCAGACAAGCTCCGTGCGGAGACCAATTACTTTGTCGGGAACGATCCGAAGAAGTGGCACACGCGGGTGCCGCATTTCGCGCGCGCGGAAGCATCCAGCGTGTCTCCTGGAGTCGGCGTAGCTATTTATGGCAACGACG
Organism: uncultured Acidobacteriota bacterium; assembly: GCA_963752925.1. GTDB lineage: Bacteria > Acidobacteriota > Terriglobia > Acidiferrales > UBA7541 > Palsa-295. The sequence continues at coordinate 657,228 of CAVVZY010000011.1, forward strand.
AAGGCGTTGAATATGATTTGCGCGTTGCGCCGGGGAGGGATGTCTCGAACCTTCGGCTCACGCTCGCGGGCGCGCAGAGCATGCGCCTGGAAGACACGGGCGATCTACTGATCGGCGTGGGAGGCGATGAAGTAAGAATGAAAAAGCCGGCCGTCTATGAAGTTTCCCATGCAGGATGGCACTCCTCAGAAAATCGGAATCACGCGCCCCGGGGAGCGCGGAGAGCGAAGAAGTATTCGCCGCGGCGGACGACGCGAACGCGACGCACCAGGCTGGGGAGCACGGACCACAAACCCAGACGAGTTGCGAGTCCCTGCGCTCCCAAACTATCGCTCGGCGAGCGGATAACGACGGCACAGCGCAACGCTCCGTGCCGCGGCCGCTCCGGCGTGCACCCAAGAACCCCTGCGCGAACAAGGAGACGGCGAATTGACGGCGAGTACGTCATCGAGGCGGACGGCTCGATCGGATTTCGAATCGGGCCGCATGATCCCGATGCAATGCTGGTCGTCGACCCGTCGCTTTCGATTGCCTACGGGACGTTCCTGGGAGGGCTGGGTAGCGACACGGCCGCAAGCATCGCAATCGATCATGCGGGGAAGATTTATGTTGGGGGCACGACGACCTCGACGGCATTCCCGGGTGCGCCGGCGTCCAAGATTGGGCCGGCCGACGGCCCGGCGCAGTTCTTCATCGCGAAAATTGATCCCACGTTGACGGGCGCGAGTTCGCTCGTCTATCTCACATTTATCGGCGCGGGCGGTACGCAGGCCGGTGGTCTGATCGCGGTGGATGGGTCGGGCGACGTGGCGATCACAGGAACGACGACGGCGACCGATTTCCCGGTGACGGACACGACCGAGCCAACGAGCGCGCTCGCCAGCGGCTACGGAAACGACACAATCGTGAGCGAGATCGGCCCGGCCGGCAACAATCTTATCTTTTCGACGCTTTTCGGCGGGAGCGGGACGGAATCGCAAGCCGGTACGGGCGGGATTGCCCTGGATTCCGCGGGAGACGTTTACATCGCCTCGGACGTGCAGACGACGCCGATTGATTCAGCATCCGCGGATTTGCCCGTGACGGCGGAGGCGTTTCAGACCGCTTGGGATGAAGAGCCAGCCGACGGATTCCTGGCCATATTCCAGCCGCCCACGTTGGCGGGCAAAGCTGCGATTTTGAAATACTGCTCATATCTGGGGACAAACTCGAACGGACAACCGGGCGTGGGAGGAATTGCCGTCGATGTCTCAGGCAACGCGTATATCGCGGGATTCTCTTCCAACCTGCCGAACAGCTTCCCCACCAAAAATGCGATCCAGACAGTGTACGGCGGAGGTGGGTCGGACGCGTTTCTGATGAAGATATCTCCCGCCGGAAACGGCGCGACGGATCTGGTTTATGCGACCTTGCTCGGTGGCTCGGGAAGCGACGAAGCGCTCGCGGTGGCTCTGGATTCGTCGAATCCGCCGAATGCCTACGTCGCCGGAACAACGCAATCGCCAAATTTCCCCGTGAACGGAGCAGTAGGCGCCTATCAGCCTAGCCTTCACGCGAGTGCCACGGCCAATGCGTTTCTTTCAGTGGTTTCGCAGAACGGGATTACCGGACAATCGGCGCTGGCTTATTCCACATACTTTGGCGGTTCACGGATTGATGCCGGACAAGGCGTAGCTGTGGCAGCGCCGAATGCGGTATTTCTCACCGGCGCGACGACTTCGGCGGACCTTCCCTGGCACGACAATCTGCAGGCATTGAACGGCGCGGGCGATGCGTTCGTGGCAAAGTTCAATCCGACTGCGCCAGGCGCTGCTTCCTTTATCTACGTGACACCGCTCGGCGGCACATCTCCAGCGGGGGAACAGCGAGCTCCGTGGGCAACGCTGTCGCGGTGGACCAGGCGGGACACGTATACATCGCGGGCGCCTCCACGTCGGCGGATTTTCCCACCGCCGTCACGACGGCAAGCGCGATGAACGGGTTCGAAGCATCGTGTTCGAGCTGTCAGATGACGCCGCCTCTCTCCGACGCCTTCGTCGCCGAGATTGTCGAGAGCGCCTCGCCGATGCCGAGCGTCTATTTCAACGTTGGACGCGTGCCCTTTCTTCCGGGTCCCATCGGGACGGCCAGCGATCCGCAGCCTATAGCTGTGTTCAACGGAGGCGAGGCCAGCCTCACGATTTCGGATATCGAAATTGCCGGAGCCAACGCCGCGGATTTTTCGCTCCTCGGAGGCGGCACGTGTCTGGGACAGGCAATCAGTCCCGGTCCCACGGTGAAGTGCTCGTTCGAAGTGGGCTTCACTCCGTCGAGCCTTGGACCGGAGGTTGCGGTTGTCGCGGTTTTCGACAACGCACCGGGGAGCCCGCAAGTTCTCGAACTGGTCGCGACCGGGCAGGCCCCTGCTGCGGCTATCTCGCCGCTAAACCTGAATTTCGGAGACCAGCCCCAGAATTCCACGAGCGCGATTCATATCGTCACCATGACCAACGCGGGTAGTCAGACCTTGACGATTACGGGCGTCGTTGAGGGGGGTCCCGATTCGGCGGTGTTCGCGCGAGTCCAGATAGGCGATCCGGGCACGGGATCGTGCCAGGCCAATGTTTTATTGGCGCCGGGAGCCCAATGCGTGGCGAAGTTCTCGTTCGAGCCCAACGCAGTCCGAACGTTTCACGCGGAAGTGGATTTCTTCGACAGCTCGGGGCAGTTGCCGAGCGCCGAGCAGATTGTCTCGCTGACTGGAATCGGGACCGCGACGGCCCCGATCGTGAACCTCTCGGCGTCATCGCTTACTTTCGGAAGCGAGATCATCGGTAGCCGAAGCGGCGCGCAGAGCGTGACGCTGACGAACCAGGGGAGCGCCGCGTTGAGCATTGCCAGCATCGCGCTTGCGGGAACGAATGCGGCCGACTTCGCAATCCTGGCGACGGGAACAACTTGCCCGGTCTCAGGGGGCACACTGGTTGTGCAAGCGACCTGCACGGTTGCCGTCCAACTCGCGCCGCAAACTCCCGGGCCAAAGGCTGCGAGTCTCGCCTTCACGGACAACGCCGCCGCGAGTCCCCAGCAGGTCAGCGTAACTGGGAACGCCACTTCGCCGCCATCATTGCAAGTGTCTCCGGCCAGCCTGACGTTCCCCGCGCAGAGTGAGGGAATCGCAAGCACTGCGCAGAGCATCACGATTCTGAATGCCGGCGCCGGCCCCGCCGAGATTACCGGGATCGCGATTTCGGGTCCAAACGCCGCGGATTACACGTCTCCTGCGTCTTGTACTCCCAATCCGGTGGCTGCAGGGAAGAGCTGCCAAATCGGAGTCACATTCATGCCGGGAACGGCGACACCGGGAATCCGCTCGGCGACTCTCAGCGTGCCCGCGGGCATCCCCGCGATGGTCGCGCTTTCCGGAACCGCCACTCAGGCGAGCATTTCCGTGCCCACGAGCATTAATTTTGGAAGCCAGCTCGCAGGAGGTTCGGGTGGTTCGCCGCAGCCGATTGTGATTACGAACAGCAGCTCGGGTGCGTTCGCCGGGGCGCTGACGATTGCGTCCGTAGCAAAGTCAGGGGCAAACCCGGGCGATTTTGCGCTCGTGACTGACGCGTGTACGGGCGCAAGCACGCCACCCGGCGCAACCTGTTCGGTGCAGGTGGCATTCAAACCGTTGCAGCCGGCAACGTGCGGAGCGACTGGAGGCTCTCGAAGCGCCACGCTGACTTTGAATGACAACGCCCCGGGCAGCCCGCACAGCGTTCCACTGGGCGGGACCGCCATGGATTTTTGTATCGCGTCCTCGCCCGGACAAGCAGTGGTCGAGCCGATTGCCGCAGGTCAATCCGCCACTTACCTGCTCGAAGTTGATTCGTCCGCGGGATTATCCGGGACGGCCAGTCTGTCGTGCTCGGTTCCGGCGCAGCTTTTGGGAAGCTGTTCCATCTCCACAACCCCGGCCACTAATCCGCCCGTGGCGCAGATAAGTTCCGGCAGTCCGGGTCAATTCAAGGTGGTCGTCACGACGACAGCTCCGGGAGCCGCTATGGTAGTGAACCGCGCACGCCCGAGCATTCCCATGTGGCCGGGTGGAAGACAGATTCTCTGGGTCGCCATCCCGTGGCTAGCGGTGCTAATGACGTGGACGCTTGGGCGGCGACCGGGTCAGACTAAGATCGCACAAGTTGGCGCGCTGTTGCTGGCGTGTGCGATCGCCATGGCCGCTTGTGGTGGTGGCGGAGGCGGAACACCCGCCGTCCTCCGCCGCCGGGTACCCCGGCGGGCACATACGTGATCACCTTGACTGCGACGGTAAATCTGGCAGGGCAACCGAGCGTCACGCGAACGTTTCCCCTGAGCCTGACCGCGGACTAGCTGCGGCGAGGCAAGTCCCGAGATCAGGACTTGCCGGGCCGGGGCCGGACTCTATGGGTGGCCAATCCTGCCAGACGTTCGGATGCGAGTAAGTGGCTGCTGGTCCGGGCGGGCCCTGAACCTTACGCCGCCCGCAAGACGCGGAATGTTCGCGGAGCCAAGCCCGCCCACTCGCGCAGTGGCCGACGGCAAGGTTCCAACCGGATCGAATATCCCTAACGACGTTTCGATGGCACCGTTGTTGCCATTGTCCAGAGCGATCAAATACATCTTATTGGGGCCGGCCAGATAAAACGACGCGTTTACGTTACCTGTCAGCGCGCCGAAGAGCAGCGCCGGCACCACAGCCTTGCCTCGACCGGTCGAGGGGTTGATGTTCGAATACGAAGCGGCCAGAGTCTGATTCGTAAGTGGTGTGAAGTTCACAGAGCCGACGTCTCCGAATCCCGTTACCGATAAGCTCGAGTCATTCGCCACAAGGCCGGCGACGACCGTTGGCAGCCTCGGGTCTGCGGCGATCTTGGCCACGCCCATGAAATTTCCGTTTAGCGATGCGTTGCCGAATGACGAACCTGTTTGAGGAACGAAATCGCCCACGAGGGCTTCGTTCAAGGTGGACTGGTTCGTCGCCGTTGTGTCCAACATCACTCCCTGACCGCTAGACTCCAAGTAGAAGACTACGGAGTCCAAAAAACCAGCGTTGAATCCGCCGGAAAACGTGATGGTCCCGCGACCGGTATTGAGATCAAAAGTTACCGTACCGGAAGAAGAGACTCCGGCATTGGTGCTGGCGAAATCGTTCAAGTCGGAAGTAGCGGTCGCGGACGTCCCGCTGATCACGAGTTGGCCGATCGTGGCGCTCGGGACCGGAGTCAAGAAATCCAGTCCATCGCCTCCGATCAAGCCGAACACGCTCGTTCCGCTGGCTGCGCCGCCAGCAAACGGAAGCGTACCCTGTGCGCGCGCCTCACCGGTGAGCACGCTTACGTTGCCGGATGAGCCCGCATCGATTTCAAGCAGGTAAACCTTCTGTGGGTTCACCTCGTAATACGCGAACTTCACGGGCCCGGATCGCCGGTAATATTCAGCGTCAGAGTTCCGCGACCGCTTGCGTCGGGCGCCGTGCTGCCGCCCGTGGTCGAAAGCGTTGGTCAAATCATTGCCGTTAAAAATATCCGCAGCATCGACCAAGCCCTGTGACACGGTGCCATCGGGATTGACGGTAAACCGGCCCACCAATCCGATCTGGTCGATCCCCGGGTCATCCGAGGTTGTGCGAAAAACGAAATTTCCTGCCGGGGCTCCGCTCAAGCTCAGCGTGCCGTTTGGATGCCGCCCGCTTGAGGATCCCGCGACCGCCTTTACGACGGCCGGCGCCACGAGCTGCTGACGCTGCAAGAAACCGGAAGTGGCAAACTCGTTGGCGTCCAGGCTGATGAGATCCCCGACTGCTCCGGTTGAATCCAGGGTGAAAGAGAATGCCGGCGAGTGAGCGAGATGCGTAATCGTGTTGGTGATCGTGATCACCCCGCGCAAATTCTCATCGAGCGTGTAGGTTCCAGCGAGGGCCGAACCATTCGTGCCCAAGGCGCCTTCGTCATTTACGTCCAACTCGCCCCCGGTGATGCGCCCTGCGCCATCGGCCGTGAAACTGCCCGCGATGCCGATCGCAAAGCCGCTCGCATCGAATCCGGACACAAGGAATGCGTATTGGCCGTCCAGGAGCCCAAGGTTGGAGACTGAAGCTTTGATCGTGAACGTGTCCGTATCCGATTTGGTCGGGTCTGTCACGGACGTCGCCTTGATCGTAGGCTGATTGTTCGGCGACGATGGCAGCGATGCCGGTGGAGTGTAAACAACCGAGCCCTTCGTCGCCCCGCTGATGGTGCCGCACCCAGGCTGGCAATCCGCGCCGTTCGCCGTGATCGTGAACGTCACGCCGGCATTGTCGTTGGTGGTTGTTGTCAGGACCACGGCTGCCGCTCCCGGCGCAATCGTAGTTAGTTTGTTGTTGATTACGACCACGATCGCCTGACTGTTGTTATTGCCTCCGCCGCAGGCGCTCAGTCCAAAGAAGATACCCACCACCGCAAGCAAGTGACACGCAATCCTGGTCGTTTTCATTTCAATCCCTCACTTTTTTGGCTCGCTCTGTTTCAGATGCAGCGTGGGCAGTAAGAGATAGCGGGAGAGTATGAGATTCCGACAAGGATCCGGGTTGCGGCATCCGTTTCACACTGGGACAGAACGATAGGGTAACGTTACGAGGCTGTCAAGGTCGGCTCCCAACGCCGGCGACGTTCTCGTCGGCTAAAAAACTTTGATCGCAAGGTCGCGAGGATGGGGGCCGGTGGGTATTAGCGTGATCAAGCCCGAGGTCTTCGCCCGCACGATGGCGAGCTCGTCCGATGCCGTGTCAACGACCACGAGGATATCGTCCCCGGGAGTGAGCTGGCAGTTGCGTGGAGACTGTCCCACGGAAATCGGGCGTGCAACTTGCCGAATGTTGATGGCGATGGGCACGACGTGGCCCGCAGCCGCGTCCGAGACGTAGAGAGTCGTCGCGTCCGCGGTCATCGCCGCGGCCACAGGCGACATTCCGAGGAGCAGGAAGTCGCCCACTTCGTTGGTCTGGGTATTCACGATCAGAAGTCCGTGGGCGTTACTCGATGGAATGTACAGCTCGCCGCCGTCGGGCTTCAGCATGAGCGCATCGGGCGTGCCATCGAGCGCCAGGTTGGCGAGCAGCACATTACGCTTCAAATCCACCACGGAAATCTGATTCCGCGAGCCGGAGGTAATGAAAGCCTTCGAGCCATCGGGCAAAATCGCGATCTGCTCGGGATCGGGTGCGACGGGGATGGTGGCGCGCAGCGCCAGGGACGCGGCGTCGAGTACGGAGACGCTCGAGTCATCGCGGTTTGAAACCACCAGCAGGTTTCCGTCCGGTGAGACGCGGGCAATCCAGGGACGGCGTCCGGCATGCGCGCGGGCCACCACTTCGTGCGTAGCGCAGTTGATCGCGACAACGGTATTCGATCCAGAGGACGCCACGAAGGCGCGCGATCCGTCGGGCGAAAAATCGAGCGCATAGGGCGCGGCGCCGACCGGAACGCGCGCCACAATTCTATTCGTGGTGGCGTCGAGCACCCATGCGTAACCGCCGGCGGAACTCAGTCCCCAGATTTCCTTGCGTGTCGGATGGGCACGGATGCCCGTGGGTCCAGCGCCGACCGGAATCGTGGCCGCCGGCGACAATTTCACAAGGTCCACGGCAGTGACCGTTCCATCGCCTGTGTTGCCGACGTATGCGAATAGATGCAGGCCCGGGCGGAGAAATGAGGGGCGAAGCTCGAGCGCCACTTCGCGGGCGGCCAGGCCGGCGAGCAGAACAATCATCATCACGAGCCGGTAGTTGACGCGGCTTTTCAATTCAGTGTGCGGCCGAGTACGGCGGCAATGTCGCGGGCCTCGCGCATGAGCCGATCGAATTCCTCGGGCAGAATGGATTGCGGGCCGTCCGAGAGCGCGTGGACGGGATCGTGATGCACCTCGACCAGGATGCCATCCGCGCCGACGGCAATGGCGGCGCGCGAAAGCGGAAGCACCTTGTTGCGACGGCCCGTGCCGTGCGACGGATCCACGACGATGGGGAGATGGCTCAGCCGCTGGACCGCCGGGACAACGCTCAGGTCGAGCGTATTGCGCGTGTGGTCGGCGAACGTGCGCACGCCCCGCTCGCAGAGGATCACGTTGTAGTTGCCTTCGGACATGACATACTCCGCGGCCATAAGGAATTCGTCCAAGGTTGCCGACATCCCGCGTTTCAGGAGAACCGGCTTGCGCGCGCGGCCGGCGCGCTTCAGTAGAGAAAAATTCTGCATGTTGCGCGCCCCGATCTGGATTACGTCGGCATATTCCTCGACCAGATCGAGCGATTCGTTGTCGATGGCCTCGGTGACCACGCCCATTCCGAATTTGTCGCGCACTTCCGCGAGGATCTTCAGGCCTGCCTCGCCCATCCCCTGAAAGCTATAGGGCGACGTTCGCGGCTTGTAAGCTCCCCCGCGGAATAGGCGCGCGCCTGCGGCCCGAATCCGCTCGGCGATGGTGAATGCCTGCTCGCGCGACTCGATCGCGCAGGGCCCTGCGACGATTCCGACGGCCTTGCCGCCGAAGCTGACCTCCCCGGAGGGCGTGGGGATGCGCACGACCGTGTTTTCCGGCTTGAGGTCGCGGCCAACGAGCTTGTAGGGCTTGCTGACGGGAATGCATTCGACGACTCCCGGCATGGACTCGATCGAGCTGGTTTCCACCGCGCCACTGTTTCCCGTGATGCCGATGGCCGTGCGTGCCGCGCCCGGCATCGGATGGGCGCGGAAGCCGAGAGATTCGATTCGCTCGCAGACCGCGCGGACCTGTTCCGCGGTCGCGTTGGATTGCATCACGACAAGCATGGACGGCTCTCCTGGCTAAAGGCGAAACGGGAAGTTTAGCTTATTCAGCCACAGCGAGGCAAAGACGCTCTACAGCGGGTGGCTGTATCATCTGAAGAATCGGTGCTTTCCCAACCTCGTTTCGTGTGCTTTAATCCCGCCAATCTGGTTCCCCTTTCGAATCAGGGGCAATGGAATGCGGCGGAGGAACTCACATGAGTAAAGACAGCGGCCTCGCACCTCTTCGCGTTGCACTCGCGGCAGTCGGGATCATCTTTATCGTCGGCGTGTATCCTTTGACCATCGTATGGCCGTCCGGATGGGCGTGGCACATGAGCGGCCATTCGACCTATCTGCAGATGATTTTGGGGATTTACGCGACGCTCGGTGTTTTTCTGCTGCTCGCCGCGCGCAGCCCACTCACGAACTTGAGCCTCATCTGGTTCACCGTCTGGTCGAGCGTTGTCCATGGCTGCATCATGGCTGCGCAGTCGCTGGTCTACCCCGAGCATCGCGGACATTTGCTCGGCGACGTGCCTGCTTTGTTGCTGATAGCTCTGGTGCTCGGGGTTTTGACGCTTCGTGCGGCAAAAGCGAAACCGTAGCCGGACTTCCAACCGATCGAGTGGTGAGAACGGCGCTGAATCTCGAACGATAGCAGAAAGCTTAAGCGATACGTGGGCGGCTGGGAATTTGGAGGCGCGGGGCGGGATCGAACCGCCGATAAAGGTTTTGCAGACCTTTGCCTTACCACTTGGCGACCGCGCCCCCGGCACAGGCGTCGCGGAGGGCAACTTCGAATTGAAATGATAGCATCCCCGCTCCCGGATATTCCAGCGGCGTTCCCGTTTACCACGCGAGCCATTTCTCGCGAATTTGCACCGTTTGCGCGAGCGGCGGCTTTCCGATAAAATACATGCCTAAGCACACGGACAACCTGAGGGAATGGCGGAAGAAAATTACAGGACTGATCTGACTTACGACGCTGCCGACGAGTATCGCCCGGAACCAATCCCCCCACCTGAAATCCCCGCCTGGAAAGATGGCAGCATCCGCATCGGAATTCACACCTCCATCGCAGGCGATATTGCGGGCGCGCTCGACATTGCCCATGGGCTGGGTGCCAACGCACTGCAGATATTTTCTTCGAGTCCCCGGATGTGGGGACATGGAAGCTCGAGGATCGCCGAGACGGACGCCGCGCGCTTTCGTCAGCGACGAGTGGAATTGCAGCTCGGGCCTCTGGTAATCCACGGCAATTACTTGATCAACCTGGCTTCGCCGAGCCCAGTCCTGCGCACGCGTTCCGTGCAGGGGTTTCATCAGGAAATCGTGAGGGCCCTGGCGCTGGGCGCGGATTATCTTGTGATTCACCCCGGCAGTGCCCTGGGGACCAGTGTCGACTCGGCTATCGCGGCGGTGGCGCAAGGGCTGAGGCAGGCCGCCCGAGGATTGAAACTTGGCGAGTTTCGGATTCTGCTTGAAAACACGGCAGGCCAGGGAAGCACGCTCGGCTCCCGATTTGAGGAATTGAAGGCGATCCTGGACGCATGCCCGGACCTGCCGCTCGGCGTTTGCGTTGATACCGCACACACCTTCGCCGCCGGGTGGAGTATCGACACCGAGGCGGGCCTGGAGGGCGCGTTGCGCGAAATCGACCGCACCGTGGGCTTGGACCGCGTGGCCGTCGTTCACGTCAACGATTCGAAGACGCCTCTTGGTTCCCGCGTGGACCGGCATGAGCACATTGGAAAAGGGAAGATAGGGCTACAGGCGTTCGGCAGAATTCTGAATCACCCGCTGCTCGCGAAATGCGCGTTCATTTTGGAGACGCCCATCGATAAACCGGGCGACGACAAGCGCAACGTCGCGGCTCTCTGGAGGCTCACCGGGCGTGTGGTGCGCGCCACGGGAGAGGGAATGAAGCCGCGGCCGAAGAAAGCCGACAAGCAGCTCGCGGGCAAAGCCGTCATTCGAACGAAGACGAGATCACGGGGGAAGTGAAATTGGCCGATTACGATTCACAGCGGATCGAAGCGAAATGGCAGAAGCTTTGGGACGAACAGGGCGCATTTCACGCGGACGATGGCGACGCCTCCCGCCCGAAATACTACCTACTCGAGATGCTGCCTTATCCTTCCGGCACGCTCCATATGGGCCATATGCGCAACTACACCATCGGCGACGCCGTGGCGCGTTACAAATGGATGTGCGGTTACAACGTCCTGCACCCGATGGGTTGGGACGCCTTCGGGCTGCCCGCGGAAAATGCCGCGATCAAGAACGGCACTCATCCGCGCGATTGGACCAACGTAAATATCCAGGAGTTCCGCCGCGTCCTGAAGCGTTTCGGGTTCAGTTATGACTGGCGGCGCGAAATCTCCACCTGCGAGCCGGAATATTACAAGTGGAATCAATGGTTCTTCCTGCGCATGCTCGAGAAGGGAATCGCCTACCGGAAAAAGAGCAAAGTCAATTGGTGTCCCGATTGCCTCACCGTGCTGGCCAACGAGCAGGTGATTGACGGCTTCTGCTGGCGGCACGAGACCACCCAAGTCGAGCAGAAGGAACTTGAGCAGTGGTTCCTGCGGATCACGCAATACTCCGACGAGCTGCTGGAGGACATGACGAAGCTCGCGTCGGGCTGGCCCGAGCGAGTGCTCGCGATGCAGCGCAACTGGATCGGGAAATCGCAAGGCACGCGCGTGCGCTTCGACGTGGCGGGAATGTCCGGGACGAGCCTAGAAGTCTTCACCACGCGTGTGGATACGATTTACGGCGCTTCTGCGATTGTCGTGGCCGCCGGACATCCGCAGTTGGACAAATTACTCGAAGGCGTTCCGGGCCATACGACCATGGAATCCCAGCTCAAGGCGATGCGGCAGAAAAGCATGCGCGCCGCGGATATCGCCACGGCTGAAAAAGAAGGATTCTTCACGGGCCGCTTCGCCGTGAATCCTTTTTCGGGTGAGCAAGTGCCGATCTGGGTGGCGAACTTCGTTCTGGCGGAATACGGAACCGGCGCGGTGATGTGCGTCCCGGCGCACGATCAGCGCGACTACGAATTTGCCGATAAGTACGGTTTGCCGGCAAAGATAGTGGTGCAACCGGCGCAGGGCGTGCCGCTGCGCGCCGATCGGATGAGCGAGGCTTACACCGAGCACGGGCGCCTCGCCGATTCGGGCCCCTATTCCGGACTTACGACGGAACAGGCTCTCGCGAAAATGACCGCCGACGCCGCTGCCAAGAAGTTCGGCGCGGGCGAAACGACGTACCGGCTGAAAGATTGGGGAGTCTCACGGCAGCGGTATTGGGGCACGCCCATCCCTGTGATCTACTGCGAGAACGACGGCATGGTGCCGGTTCCGGACGATCAGTTGCCCGTGCGCTTGCCGGAACAACTGGCGATCGCGACCGCGGGCCAATCGCCGCTCGCTAGCGTGCCGGAATTCGTAAACACGAAATGTCCAAAGTGCGGCGGCCCGGCACGGCGTGAAACGGACACCATGGACACGTTCGTGGATTCTTCGTGGTATTTCTACCGCTACACCGACCCGCACAACTTCAAGGCGCCGTACGACCAAACGAAAGCCGGCTACTGGTTTCCCATCGACCAGTACGTCGGCGGAATCACGCACGCCATCTTGCACCTGCTGTACTCGAGATTTTTCTGCAAGGTCATGCGCGACCTTGGTCTGGTGAAGCACGACGAGCCGATCGCCCGCCTGTTCACGCAGGGGATGGTGCAAAAGGGCGGAGTGGCGATGTCGAAGTCGCGCGGAAACGTGGTCGGCGCGATCGACATGGCGGATAAATATGGCTGCGATACCGGCCGATTGTATACGCTGTTCGCGGCGCCCCCGGAAAAGGATCTCGAATGGAGCGAGCAGGCGATTGAAGGCTCGTCGCGTTTTCTGAATCGAGCCTACCGGCTGGTCGAGAAGCACGCGGAACGGGTGCGAAGCATTCCCATCGAATGGAACGCGCTCACGGACCTCGCCAAAGCGACTGCCAAAGAAAAAATCCTGATCCGTCGAACGCATCAGACGCTCAAGCGCGTGACGAACGATTTCGAGGTGCGCTGGCATTTCAATACCTCGATTGCGCTGATCATGGAACTGGTCAACGAACTCCACGCCCAGGAGCCGCTCGATCAAGAAGTCTCGCCGACTATTCTGAAACGCGTTCTGGCGGTGATGGTGCTGATGCTCTCGCCGATGACTCCGCACATCGCCGAAGAGTTGTGGGAGATGCTTGGGAATTCAGGCACAATCTCCCGGCAGAAGTGGCCGGCCTACCGCGAGGATTTGACGCGCGAAGAGCAGATCGAGATCATCATTCAGATCAACGGGCGATTGCGCGGAAAGATACTGATTGACGAAAACCTGACCGAGGACGAGACGAGAGACCGCGCTCTGAACGACCCGCGCATCGCGCCGCTGCTCGTCGGCAAGGAAATTGTGAAGGTGATTGTGGTGCCGAAGAAGCTTGTGAACATCGTGCTGCGATGAATGCAAGTCAGTGGCGGTCGGACAAGATGAATACCAAAAGAAACACCGAGCGTTCGACTTGATGACGGAGAGATAATGACGTCCAATCCCGGAGCCGCAGCGGCAGCGAAAGAGCGGGGAGGCATGGTGAGCACGAAACACGGAATCGTCGTGCTGGATTTTGGCGGACAGTACACGCAACTGATCGCCCGGCGTATTCGCGAGCAGCAGGTATTTTCCGCCATTCTCCCTTGTACTGCCAGCGTCGCCGAGATTCGCGCGCAGGAGCCCGTCGGGATCGTGCTATCGGGCGGGCCGAGCTCGGTATACGACAAAGACGCCCCGGTGTGCGATCCGAAGACGCTGGAGCTGGGAGTTCCCGTCCTCGGCATCTGCTACGGCATGCAGTGGCTCGCGCACTCGCTCGGTGGGAAGGTCGAACCCGCCGAACATCGAGAATATGGGCGGGCGCTGCTCGATATTGAACGCGACTCCAAGCTCTTTGCGGGAGTTCCTGCGCAATTGAGCGTCTGGAACAGCCACGGAGATCACGTCGTCGGTTTGCCCGTAGGATTTCACGTGACCGCGCGGACCGACAACGCCGTTGCAGCGGTCGAAAATCCCGAATCGCGGTTTTACGGCGTTGAATTCCATCCCGAAGTGAATCACACGGATCGCGGAACCGATATCCTGCGCAACTTTGTCTTCGGCATATGTGGTGCAAAGCAGAATTGGGATCGCGCGGGATTTATTGCCGAGACGGTTGACACCATCCGCAGGCAGAGCGAGGGCGCGCGAGCGATTTGCGCGCTCAGCGGCGGCGTGGATTCCACCGTCGCGGCGGCGCTGGTCCATCGAGCCATCGGCGACCGGCTCACAAATGTGTTCGTCGACACCGGGCTGTTGCGGCGCGACGAATTCCACGACACTCTCGAACTGCTTCGCGCTCGTCTGGGATTGAACGTGATTGGCGTGGATGCGTCCGAAAGATTCCTGGGGAAATTGGCGGGAGTCGTGGACCCGGAACAGAAGCGCAAGATCATCGGCGGCGAATTCATAGCCGTTTTCGCCGAAGAGCAGCGCAAACTTCTCGCTGGCGCGCAATCGGGGCTACCGGTGAAATTCCTCGTGCAGGGCACTCTCTATCCCGACGTAATCGAATCGGTTTCGGTTAAGGGGCCTTCCGCAGTCATCAAATCGCACCACAACGTGGGCGGCTTGCCGAAGGACATGCCCTTCGCGCTGATTGAGCCGCTACGCGATCTTTTCAAGGACGAAGTCCGGCGGATCGGCCGGGATCTCGGATTGCCGGAGGAAATCCTGGTGAAGCAGCCATTCCCGGGACCTGGCCTCGCCGTGCGCCTGCTCGGCGCGGTCTCGAGCGAAAAGCTTGAGACCTTGCGAGGCGCGGATGCAATCGTAGTCGAGGAAATTCGCCGCGCGGGGCTTTACGAGAAGACCTGGCAGGCGTTCGCCGTGCTTCTGCCGGTGCGCAGCGTGGGAGTGATGGGCGACGGTCGCACCTACGCTGATACGATCGCGGTGCGTGTGGTGGATTCGCTCGACGCCATGACGGCGGACTGGACCCGCCTTCCGATGGAAGTGCTGGAAAAAATCTCCGTTCGCATCGTAAACGAAGTTCCGGGCGTCAATCGAGTGGTCTACGATATCAGCTCGAAGCCGCCCAGCACGATTGAGTGGGAATAGGAAGCCGGCGAACTCCACGCCGCAAACAGACGTGGCTACACGCCGGAAGATTCAAATCGTTGCTTGCAGCGGCAGGCCCGGTTGCGGAGAATCGACGTGGGAGCGGCTGGCTAGCGATTCGCCATCTTCTGGGCCATGTATAGCAACAGGCGACGGTCGCCTTCTTCGATTTTGCCGAGCAGGCGGCGGAAGCGTCCCAGGTAACGGGCGTCCTTGCCGGCGCTGCCCCAGACGATATCGTCTGCGCTCTTCCGCTTCGGAAGATTTGGCAGCACGGGCGGTTCTTCGCCGTCGTAGAAGAGCTGGTAGAGCGGCACTTCCATCGCCCTCGCCAGTTTCTCGAGCGTCTCGATCGCCGGCACTGTGTGGCCGTTTTCGACACGTGAAATGTAGCAGCGGAGCAATCCGGTGCGCTTTTCAACGTCGCCTTGGGAAAGTTTCTTTGTTTCGCGTAGTAATCTGATGCGGTCGCCGATTATCATGGCGGGTATTGTCACATGGACTAGTGGTACCTGCAAGAAAAAATTGAGGAACTCGCTGAAATTTTCAGCGTAACCGAAAACGAATGGCGGACGTCCCAAAGATTATGGCAGCCAGCGCCCAGGCGCTTCCGCTTTCTCTCGACCGAAAGAGAAAGAAGGAGGAAGACAGGGAACTGGTGCGCCTGTCTCAAAATGGCACAGAGGCGGCGTTCGAGGAATTGGTTCGACGCCATCAGCAACGCGTGTTTGCTCTCGTCGGGGGCATTTTGCGGCGCCCGGAAGACGTCGAGGACGTCGCGCAGCAGGTATTCTTGAAGGCGTATCTCGGGATAAAGCGGTTCGACCAGCGCGCGGCATTTTCGACATGGCTCTATAAGATCGCGGTCAACGAGTGCTGGGATTATCTGAGGAAGAAAAAGGTTCGGCCGCTGGTGTATGAAGCGGATTTGTCCGAAGAGCAGGTCTCGCGGCTGGATGGCATCGTATCCGCGGATCGGCCGCCGGAGGGACCGGGTGCGCGCGCCGAAACCCGCGAGGTTCTGGACCGGATGCTGGCGGCGTTGCCGGAGCAGGATCGTCAGCTGCTGGTTTTGAAGGAAATGGAAGGGTTTTCCGTGCAGGAGCTGGCCGAGATTCTCGATCTCAATGTAAACACGGTGAAAGTGCGGCTGTTCCGCGCGCGCGGCCGAATCATGGATGTTTATCGGCGCCGTATGGATTCCAGCGGAAAGTTGGCTGGGTCCCGCTCGACGCAAAGGAAAGGCTAAAAGCCATGGCTACGGAGACTGAGTTCGGATACACAGCTTGCGCGAAGTACGAGGCGCTTCTGGAGGACTACCTCGACGGCACGTTGGAACTAACCGATGCCAAAAGCGCGGAGCAGCACTGGCAGGACTGCGCGAATTGCCGTGGGGCCCTGGAGCAGGCCGCAGCGAGCGTCCGCTTGCTTCGTCTGGCGGGGCCTTCCGTTGGACCTGGGCCGGCATTTGCCCGCACCGTGATGACGCGTATCCGCGCGGCCGAACAGGAACGATCATCCGAGCGCGCCGGATTCTGGCAGCCCTTGGTGAGTCTAGGATGGCGATTCGCGGCCACGGCGACTCTGGTTCTTGGCGCGCTCGTGAGCTACGACGCCGGCTGGGGCCGCCATCCGCAACGCAATCTGGCCACAGCACGTCTTATTGGTACGAGCGACATCTTCGCTCCGGACCCGGCGAATCCGCCGGCAGACAGGGATGAAGTTTTGATGATGGTGGCGGAAACCAATCATGGCAAGTAGGAACGCGCGCCTCGAAGCAGCGGCTCTCGTGTTGGTCGTCTTTCTGCTGGGCCTCCTGCTCGGAGGCGTTGGCAGCCATCTTTGGGACGAACACACGCAGGTACTGGCGGAGCAAACGGCTCAGCTCAACACCAAGCCGACTCGCGACCAAGTGATCAACGATCTGACACAGCGGCTGCAGTTGACGCCAGACCAGCAGAAGCAGATCGCCGTGGCGATCGACGACACCCGTTCGAAATGGCAAACTCTCTATGCGCCCCTCGATGCTCCACGAGAGCAAATTCGGCAGCAAGGCCGCGCGAATATTCGCGCCCTGCTGACGCCCGATCAGCAGATCAAGCTCGACGATTTTCTGAAGCGTCTGGATGAGCAGCGGAAGAAAGACGCCAGCCGCTAGAATCGCTCTCAAGTCCCTTCACCATCGATATCCGGCGCGCACACCCCGCGCAACACCATGAGCGACTCCTCCACGAAATCGAATGCCGCCCCGCAATCGCCGGCTGCCGGCGCCGCGGGGAATGTCCCCACCATCAGGCTGGATGGCGTTCACAAGAACTACGATCTCGGTGAAATCCAGGTCCACGCTTTGCGCGGCGTCACGATGGAAATCTATCCCGGAGAATTTGTGGCCGTGATGGGCTCGTCCGGCTCCGGAAAATCCACGCTGATGAATATCCTGGGATGCCTCGACAAGCCGACACGGGGACGTTATTTTCTCGACGGGAAGGATGTTTCGGGGCTTACCAAACACGAGCTTGCGAAAATCCGCAGCCAGAAGATCGGATTTGTGTTCCAGCAATTCAATCTTCTATCGCGCACCTCGGCGCTGGAGAATGTCGAGCTTCCCACCATTTACGCCGGCGTTGCGCTCGAGGAACGCGAGCGGCGCGCCGAGGAAGCGCTGAAACGAGTCGGGCTGGCCGATCGCGCGGACCATTTCCCGTCGCAGCTTTCAGGCGGGCAGCAACAGCGAGTGGCCATCGCTCGAGCTTTGGTCAACAGTCCATCCCTGTTGCTCGCCGATGAACCGACCGGAAACCTCGATAGCAGGACGAGCATCGAGATCATGGAAATTCTGCAGCAACTGAATCAGGAGCACGGTCTGACCGTGGTGATCGTCACGCACGAGCCCGATATCGCGCAATTCGCGAAGCGGGCGCTGGAGTTCCGCGACGGCAAGATCATCAAAGATGTGCTGATCCAGCATCGTTCGATCGCCGCGGAGATCCTGCCGACGTTGCCCGTACTCGATGACGAGGAAGCTCTCGATGAGATTGCAGGTACCCAACCGGAAGCCAGGCCCAACCGAAATTCCACGCCTCAGAAGTAGATTCCCGGGTCCGCCAACGAGCTTTCGCGACAAACCCTCGACCGTCAGTTAGAAGGGAATATCTTCGTCGGAGATTTCGGGGCCGGCGGCGGGTTCGTCGAGCGCTGGCCCGGCGGCATCGAAATCGGCGTCTGCGGATCGCGCGTGGCTCGCTCCGCCCGCCCCGGCGCTCGCACCTGCGGCGGCGCCTTCGGCGCGCGACGTCAACATGCGCATCACGTTTCCAACGATCTCCGTCGTCGTGCGTTTCTGCCCGTCGCGCTTGTCTTCCCACTGCCGTGTTTGGATGCGGCCTTCGACGTACACCAGCATCCCCTTCTTGAGGTACTGTTGCGCGATTTCGGCCAGCTTTCCCCACAAGACGATGCGATGCCACTCGGTGCGCTTTTGGCGCTCGCCGGCCCGGTCTTTGAAAGTCTCATCCGTCGCCAGCGTAAAATTGGCCACGGCTTGTCCGCCGGATGTGTATCTCGTCTCGGGATCGCGCCCCAGGCGCCCTACCAGGATGGCTTTATTGACTGACATGCGCAGGAGTATATCAGAAAGTCTGGAGTCAACAGTAACGGTTGAAAATCCCGGGCAGGGTCGGCGCGGTCATGCCGCGGGGCTGGAATTTTGGTATCATGCGCCCGCGAAGTCCCATCCAGTTGGTCGGAGGCCCAGCCATGAGCGAAACGCAGAATTTCCAGAACCATGCAAAGTTTGTTCCCGCATTCCATTTTGTAACGCTGCCGATCTTACTGGTGAATCTAGGGTGGTCCATCTACCGGCTGGTGCACGCCTTTTCAGCGGATTCAGTGATTGCCTTGCTGGTCGCGCTCGCTTTACTCCTACTGGCTTTCACGTTGCGGGTGATGGTCCTGACCGTTCAGGACCGCGTGATCCGTCTCGAAATGCGGCTCCGCATGCAACAGCTTCTTCCGGCGGAGATTCGTCCCCGAATTTCGGAGTTCACGGTGGGCCAGCTGGTCGCGCTGCGGTTTGCAAGTGACGCGGAGCTGCCGGACCTTGCTCGAAAAGTTTTGCAGGATAAGCTAACGGACCGCAAGGCAATCAAGCAGTTGGTTCGCGATTGGCAGCCTGATTTCGTGCGAGCGTAGAAACCAGCGCGCAAAGCGCGCCCAAGGCTATGCCGGCTGGCCGCTCAGCGAGGGGACGGGCGCGACGCCGGGGCCGCGCCAATCTCACGTAGCCTTGCCTGGGCGCGTTTCGATTCATCCGAGCCGGGAAAGCGGCGAACAACCTCCCGAAGATCGCGTGTACCGCTCGCCCTCATTCCCATCTCGAGCTCCGCCATGGCTTTTTTCAAAAGGGAAGCCGCCAGCTTGAAACTTTTCGGATAGTTCACCAGAACATTGTCGTAGGAAGCGATCGCTCCCTTGAAATCATTCTGCGCGTACGACACTTCGCCGAGATAAAATTGCGCGTTCGATGCCAGGTCATTCGACGGAAAATGTTTGATGTAGTCGGAGAACTCTTGCCGCGCCAGGTCGTATTTTCCGCCGGTCAGGTCGCGCAGTCCATTTTGATAGAGCGTATCGGCCGAAATTGGAGGCATCGCAGCCGGCGGCGCACTGCTTCCCGGCCCGGCTCCGGGTGCATTCATTGCAGACGTGGGTGCCGGCGAACCACCTGAAACTTTCGCGTCAATGCTCTGCAGTAGGTTCTGCACGTCGGTCAACTGCTGAGCGAGCTTTCCCACCCGTGCCTGCACGTCCTGCATGTTGTCCGAGAGCCCCTGGGACTGCTGCGTCATCGTGTCGATGCGCGCCCCCGTGTTTGCCTGGACCTCCTGCACCGATTTTTGCAGGGAGTTCATTTCGCCGTTGAGCTTGTTCACGGAATCGAGCGATTGTTGCACGAGCGTTTTCAGCGAAGCATTGTTGCTGTCTACCGTGCTGCGCAGATCCTGTTGCGCTTGCAGAATCTGGCTCACCGTCTGCTGGAGCTCGATCATTTCCCGGGAGACGGCGCCGGCCGGCTGAGGAGCGAACAACGCTCCGCCCAGGGCTCCCAGGAATACTGCCGCGAGTGCGAGCACAAGCCATCGAGTTCGCAAAGGATTGCCTCCTTGGAGAAATTTTCCCGCGCCCGTTGCCTCAGCGATTTGGGCGCGGCTGTTTCCGGCTTGCGCCAGCAACGAAGTCATCTCGATCGCTGACGCAAGCGCGAGCGGGTCGTTAGTGTGCCAGGACGAAGTGCGCGCGGCGATTCTGTTGCCAGCACGATTCGTCGTGCTCCGTGCAGAACGGACGCTCTTTGCCCCAGCTCGTCGTTTCCATCCGGTCGGCTGGAATGCCGAGCGAAATCAGATAATTCTTTGCGGCCTCGGCGCGTCGCTGGCCGAGACCTAGGTTGTATTCGGTCGAGCCGCGCTCGTCGCAATGCCCCTCGATCGAAACCTTGGCCTGCGGATACGACCGCAGGAACTCCGCGTCCTTGGTCAGCGCGGCGCGGGCGTCTTCGCGGAGATCGGATTTGTCGAGATCGTAGTACGCGTCCTTGACGTTTTGGTCGAACAGATCGCTTACGCTCGGCTGCGCTGTTGGCGCCATAGCGGTTGGCGCCGACGGCGCATTCACGTTGACGCTGGCACTCGCAGTCGCGGTGCCGCCGGCTCCCGTAGCCGTAATCGTGTAGGTCGTGGACTGTGTCGGGTTCTCCGGCGTCGAACCTTGCGGCGCCACCTTTCCTACGGCCGGCTGAATTTCCAGGTCGGTCGCGTTCGTGGACGACCAGGAAAGGGTCACCGTCTGCCCAGGGTTCACCGTGGATGGAGACGCGTTCAGCGTCACAGTGGGCTGCGGCGTTGGAACTGGAGCCGCCGCGGGCGGCGTCGCCGCCACTTTCTTCTTACAGCCTCCCGCGAAAACGGCGAGAGCCACGAGGCCGATCAGCAGTGCTAATTTGCGATGAGTACTGGGGTGCATGGACTGCCTCCTTCGGCGCCGCCACCAGGGCCCAGCGGCTTCGCCGTGAACGAATTTACTCCGAGTTCCGATTATATGCTTGGAGCTTCGAATGAAGCCCGTTCCCGTCATTTCGACGACCAACTGGGCGACTCATTTTGCCCCTGGAACGTCAATTGATGCGGCTGGCTGCCATCCGCCAGCATGGACCATATCTGCCGCGTTCCTGTGCGTGTGGATTCAAAAACAATGTGCCGCCCGTCCGGCGCCCAACTGGGTCTCTCATTGCGACCGGCGTCGCGCGTCAGTTCCACCAGCTGCTGGCCCACAATTTCCATCACGTAGATATCGTAGTTGCCGCTGGGGCGTCGCCAGCTAAATGCGAGCAATTGTCCATTCGGTGACCATGCCGGGTCAACGACGTATCCCATGTCCGGCAGATTCAGTTTCTCGACGTTCGATCCGTCCGAATTCGCAAGGTAGAGGACCGGTGCGCCGGCGCGGTCGCTCACGAACGCGAGCTGCTTGCCTGTTTTCGGATTCCACGCCGGCGACG
The DNA here is from genome assembly GCA_963752925.1 of uncultured Acidobacteriota bacterium. GTDB lineage: Bacteria > Acidobacteriota > Terriglobia > Acidiferrales > UBA7541 > Palsa-295. Next base: position 678,779 of record CAVVZY010000011.1, read on the forward strand.
TGCTGACGCCCGCCGCAAACGTGATGCGGTGCAAATGCGCGCCTCCCGCGTCCGAAATGTAGATTTCCGGATCGCCGTTCAGGCTCGACATAAAAGCGATCTCCGATCCGTCCGGAGACCATGCCGGCGAACCATTCGTCCCGCGGTATCGCGGGAAGGCGATCAAGCGGTCCGACGCCGTCGAATAGATGCAAATCTGCGCCGACGTGACTCCCCGAAATGGCGCGAAGCACGTGAATGCGATCCGCGTGGCGTCCGGCGACCAGCGCGGCGTGAGCGCGATGGACTTCAAGTGCGTCAGTTGCTGCTGGTTCGCGCCGTCATAGTCCATCACCCATATCTCTTTGTTGCCGTTGCGCGCGCTCGCGTAGGCGATCTTGGTTTGCGCGATACCGGTCTGCCCGCCGCTCAACACGCCGATGATGTCGTCCGCGAACTGGTGCGCCATGCGCCTGACGTCCGCGTCGGTGGCCGCGCCGCGATAAATCTTCTGCAGCGCGAGTGGTGCCGTCGGATTGTGCACGTCGGAGAGATATCCGGCGAAAGCCACGCCCGAGGCGTCCATGGAAAGACTGCCGTAGGCCACCATATACGCGTTCGCTGGAGCCGCGGCCCAGTCTGCCGCCTTCAGTTCGCTCGGCTGGCCCGGTGCCTGCACGGGATAAAAGCTCGGGCTGACCATGTCCAGGATGCCGGAATAGTCGAGATCAGCCCACACCACATCATGAAATGTCTTAGGCAGAGGCGGCCCAAAAGCCGAACGCGCCACCGTGTCGGGCAGTGCGAGCCGCGCTTTCGTGACCCCCAGTCCCGTCCCGGTCTTGAACCAATCCTGCGCCGCCGAAGGCTGCGCGAACGACAGCAGCGTCAAAGCCGATGCAAGGATAAGTCTTGAAAATGACAGCCATGTAAACGTCCGCATCACCAATGGACCCCTTTTATGATTGCCCTTCCGCCGAGCGTTCGATATTTTTGCTTTCATTTCGATCGTCTCAGATATTGATAATCAATCCCGTCTTCTCTGTGCCTCGGTGCCTCTGTGGCTAACTCCCTCACCGATGAAAATCGAACCAGAATTCCACATTCACGTTCGATCCCGAGTATTCCGGAGGCAGCGGCGCGAGCGGACTGGAATCGCGCACCGCGCGCGTCGCTGAGCTATCCACGGAGTTATTGTTGCTCGATTGCGTCACCTGAATATTCGTTACCGAGCCGTTTCGCAGGATTGTGAACGTCACAATCACTTTCGGCGCCGTCGTCACGCTCGGATCGACGGTGGATTGCAGCCAATTGCTGCTGACGCGCCGCTGTACCGCCTCAACGTACCACGAGAATCGCGAACCGAAATCGCCACCCGCCGCGCCCGTAAATCCGAGTCCCGCCTGCGTCGTGCCCGCGCCGAGCGCGAAGGACGTCGTCGGCACTGTGGGGGTCCCGCCACCGCCATAGGGGATTGCATTCTGGGGAGGTGGTGTCGGATTCTCCAGCAGCTTCGACGGGCGCGTCACATATTTGGGCGGTTTGTTGCGTTCGAATTTCGGTATCGGTGTGGCGTCAGGCGCGGGCTTCGGCTGCGGCGCTGGCTCGGATTTGAAAAGCCCCTTCGATTCATCCACCACGCGGCTGGGTGACACCACATCGGGGCGGGGAAGCGGGATTGCCGGCACGTTGCCGACGATGCCCACGGTGATCGAGCCGCCCGGCCCTCCCCAATCCGCATTTCTGCCGCAGAAATAGGAATACATGACAGCCAGGACGCAAAATGTAAGGTGAGCGATCAGAGAAATCTGCAGGAATCGCTTGAGCGCGTCATCCGGTCGAGTTGCGGCGAGAGCCGTCATTGTATGCTCGTCACTGCGGCCGTTCGCTCAGCGGCTGCGTCACCACGCTCACGTTTTGTATTCCCGCCTGGCGTAGCGCGTCCACCACCGTCGCCCAGCTTCCAAACGGCACCGATTCGTCGCAGCGCACGTACACGGCTTGATGCTTCACGTCGCGTGATTGCGCCACAACCTGCTGGCCAATCTCGTGAATGTTGACCGGCTTGTCGTTCAGATAGACGCGCTGCCCGCGGTCAATGGTTACGACCATTCGCGCCTCGGTCAATTCTTTCACCGTCTTCGTCTTCGGCACGTCCACTTCGATGCCCGACTGCAGGATCGGCGCCGTGATCATGAAGATAATCAGCAGTACCAGCACCACGTCAATGAACGGCACCATATTAATTTCGGAGAGCGAAGAGCCGGTCTGTCGTTCGATGGACGGCATGGCGTTGACCTAAGAGTTGTACAGCGTCTCAACTTTCGATACGAATTCCGCGGAGAAATCGTTCATCCGCGAGGCAAGCCCGCGGATGCCATGAAGGTAGTGGTTGTAAGCGATCAGCGCCGGTATGGCTGCGAACAGCCCCGCCGCCGTCGTGACCAACGCTTCGGCAATTCCCGGCGCAACGGCGCGCAGGCTCGCCGCGCCCGCATCGCCTAGTCCGGCGAACGCATCCATCACGCCCCACACCGTGCCGAATAGTCCGATAAATGGCGAAACCGAGGCGATTGTCGCCAGCGACGACATTCCCTTTTCGAGGCGGCGTACTTCTTCCCCCGCTGCGACCTGCATCTCGACGCCGACGGCGCTCGCGTTCCTCAGCTTGCCGGTCAGTCCCGCGGCATCTCGCCCCTTGGCACCCCCGATTTGTGATTCGAGTTCGCGGTACCCTGCTGCATACACTGAGATCAGCGGAGTCCCGCCGACGCCGGCGCGCAGTGTGTTCGGATCGGAAAGGCCGCGGCCCGCGCGAAACATCTGCAAAAACTTGGACGTCTTGCTATCCAACCCGCCCAGTTGTGAGAATTTTTGCAGGATTAATGCCCAGGAAAAAATAGAAAGGATAAGAAGAATACCGAGGATAATTCTCGCCACCCCACTCGTCTGTTCCAGCAGAGTGAGGGGGCTGGCAAAAAGGAGCAGCGCCAGGCCAGAAATTGTTTCCCCCTTGAACGAAATATTTTGCCGGGCGAATCCACCGTAGCACACGCTATCAGCAGATTCAAACTTATCAGACGCCGCGGCAAAGATTTAGGCTGCCTGAAACGACACACCGCAGTCTCTCGGTCGCGGCGAGAATTTCGTAGTCAGCTCACCCGCATCTGTGTTATTTATTCGTCGTGGCTCACGGATCGCGCTTCACTTCATTTCAATTTCATATCTCGCTGCATAAATTCTTCCGGCTTTTGAACTACACGGCCAGCTATTTTTAGCTGCATCTCGTCACGCGAACGCTCACCCGTCACGGTTGTTTTCAATCTCAAAACTGGGTCAAGGAGATTCCATGAGCGCGCCTGAGACACGATCGGGAAGTCCCATCACCTCTTTCGTGAAGCATCACTATCGCCACTTCAATGCGGCGGTGGTGATTGACGCCTCGGAAGCCTACGTGAAGCATCTCGCGAGCGGCGGGAAGATGTTCGTCACGCTCGCGGGCGCCATGAGCACTGCGGAGCTCGGCCTGTCTCTCGCCGAAATGATTCGCCAGAATAAAGTCCACGGAATTTGCTGCACTGGCGCCAATCTGGAAGAGGACGTTTACAATCTCGTCGCGCACGACCATTACAAGCGCGTGCCTCATTACCGCCACCTCTCACCTGCCGAGGAAGTCGATCTTCTCGAGCATCACCTGAATCGCGTCACCGATACTTGCATCCCTGAAGAAGAAGCCATGCGCCGCATCGAACGCGTGGTGATGGAGGACTGGTGGGCGGCGGATAAAGCCGGGAAGCGATATTTCCCCCACGAATTTCTTTTCAAGGTGCTCCTATCGGGGAAACTGAAACAGTTCTACCAGATTGATCCCAAGGACAGCTGGATGATGGCCGCCGCCGAAAAGAATCTCCCGATGTTCGTTCCCGGCTGGGAGGATTCTACCCTTGGCAACATGTTCGCGGCGCAGGTCATCGGCGGCAACGTGAAGAATGCGACGACCATGCGCGGCGGCGTGGAATACATGATCGAGCTGGCCCGCTGGTACACCGAGACCGCGACCAAAACTCCTCTCGGCTTCTACCAGATCGGCGGCGGCATCGCCGGCGACTTTCCTATTTGCGTCGTCCCGATGCTTCACCAGGACCTCAAGCGGCCCAACATTCCGCTTTGGGCTTATTTCTGCCAGATCAGCGATTCGACCACCAGCTACGGCTCCTATTCCGGCGCGGTCCCCAACGAGAAAATTACCTGGGGCAAGCTGAGCGTGGACACGCCCCGCTTCATCATCGAATCCGACGCCACCATCGTCGCGCCGCTCATGTTCGCCTACGTCCTCGGCTGGTGACGATCCGACCAGGATCGTCATCCTGAACCCGGCGCTTAGACTTCTTGCCGGGTGAAGGATCCCTCTTCGTTCCTATGATCCGCGGAACCAACTGCTGAGCGCTATGCTAGACTCGCAAAACGACAATGAGCAAAGCGTTCGACATCGGAATTAGCGCTCTGGCTGGCCCGGGAGAGTTCGCCCAGGCCCATGTGGATTCCGCCCCGCCGCTCTCAAACGGCAAATCCTTCTTCATCGAGACCTTCGGCTGCCAAATGAACGTCCACGACGCCGAAAAAGTGGCTGGAGTGTTTCTCGCGCGCGGCTACCGCGCCGCGCAAAGCATCGCCGAAGCGGACGTGATGCTTTACAACACCTGCTCCATCCGCGAAAAAGCCGCGCAGAAAGTTTTCTCTCGTCTGGGCGCCTGGCGGGGAATCGCGGACGGGAAAATCATCGGCGTGATCGGATGCCTCGCCCAGCAGGAAGGTGAGGACATTTTCGAACGCGCCCCATGGGTCAGCCTGGTGTGCGGCTCGGCGAGCTACCGCAAGCTTCCGCAGATGGTGGCGGAGCTCGAAGCAGGCGGACGCCGCCTGATGGGCCTCGATCTTGACACGGACGAAACCTTCGAGACCGAAATCACCCGCCGCGATAATCCGCTCCGCGCCTACGTGACGATTATCGAAGGTTGCGACTACTCTTGCTCCTATTGCGTTGTTCCTCACACCCGTGGGCCCGAGCGCAGCCGCCCAAGCGATGCGGTCCTATCCGAAGCGCGGCGCCTGGCGGACGCCGGCTACACCGAAATCCAGCTGCTGGGCCAGACGGTGAATTCCTACCGCGATCCGTCAGTCCGCAAACTGAGTTTCGTCGAGCTGCTCCGCGAGGTCGCGTCCGTCGCGGGAATTCGGCGCGTGCGGTTCACGACTTCGCATCCCAATGACTTTCATCGCGAGATTGTCGATGCGATTGACGCGACGCCCGTGCTCTGCGATCACATCCACTTGCCCGTGCAGTCCGGCTCGACCCGCGTTCTCGGCGCCATGCGGCGCACCTATACACGCGAAGAGTATCTCGAAAAGATTGCCTGGATTCGCGCCGCGCGCCGCCCGATCAGCGTGACCACGGACATCATCGTCGGCTTTCCCGGCGAGACCGAGAAACGATTTCGAGGAGTCAGTCACTCTCCTCGATGCGGTCGGTTACGACGGCGTCTACGCCTTCACCTACTCGCCGCGTCCGAACACAACCGCATCCACCATGCCCGACGCGATCCCCGAGGAAGAAAAATATCGCCGCCTTGCCGTCCTCCAGGATCGCCAGCGCCAGATTCAGATCGAGCGCAACAACAAACTCGTTGGCTCCGCCTTTGAGCTGCTCGTCGACACCCACCACGCCGCCCGCGGGCAGTGGGCGGGCCGCTCGACTAGCAACTTGATCGTTAATTTCACTTCGCCGCTTCAAAATCTTCTGGGAGAATACGTTCAGGCGCGAGTCACGCGCGCCGCGCCGTTCAGTCTCGTCGGCGAGCAGGTGATTTGACGCAGCGGAGGCCACCATGGAACTCGAAGTCAAAATCCGGGGGCTGATGATGGACCCCGCGACCAACACTCCCGTAGTGGTCCTCCAGGAAACGCACGGCACCGGCGTGCTTCCCATCTGGGTCGGCGTCCCGGAAGCGCAGGCCATCGCCCGCGAAATCGAAAAGATCGAAGCGCCCCGCCCGCAGACTCACGACCTGCTCAAGAACGTCCTGATCGGCCTCGACGTGCACGTCCAGAGAGTGGTCGTTTCCGATCTGAAGGAAGATACCTTCTACGCGCTGATCTGGATGGAGCGCGACGGCCAGACCATGTCCATGGATTCGCGTCCCAGCGACGCGCTGGCGCTGGCCCTGCGCCTGGATTGCCCGATTTTCGTCGAGGACCAGGTCTTGAAGAATTCGAATAAGGCCGGCGTCGTCTCCGAAAAAAGTACCAATGAAGAATTGCGCAAATGGCTCGAGGGCTTGAACGACGACGACCTCGGCCGCTATAAGATGTAAGGCTTCGCGTGCCTCACTTTCCTACCTTGCGGCGGCTCATCTATTTTTTCGCGGCCGTTGTCGTCTTCGCCGTATCTCTCGCGGCGCAGGCTCCCGCTCCATCGGCCATCCCCATGCGCGACGAGGGGCATCATCATCTCGTCTTCGAGAATTCCTACGTGCACGTGTTCCTAGTCGAAATTCCCGCGCACGAGACCACGCTGCTCCACCATCACGACCTGCCTTATATATCCATTCCGCCCGGATCGGCGTATGCGGTGCCGTCACCGTCTCGGGCGGCTGGCGCGCCTTCCGCGCCTTACACCCCCCGCGTCGGCTATTCGCCCGGGAATTTTTCGCATGCGGTCACGAATTCCAGCGGCGCGCCGCTGCGCAACGTGGCCGTCGAACTGGTGAGGCCGCAGGGTGCGGTCCGCGACCGTTGCGCCGCGATCCTTCCCAATCAGCCTGCGGAGACTTGCGAAGAAAGCAGCTTGACCGCGGTAAAGCCGTCCAAGCACACCCCGCTGCTTGAGACCGACGAAATTCTGGTCGAATCCTGGGAACTCGGTCCGGGCGCCACAATCACACTAACGAACGACCGCTTGGATTTGCTTGTGGGCGGACTGACGGACGTCACCATCACGGGTCCCCCGGGAATAGATTCCGCGCACGCAATTCGAGGCGGGTTGCTTTGGGTGCCTGCTGGTTTGAAGGCCGTCTTCACAACTTCGGCAGATCGCGGCGGTCATTTCATCGCGATCACGTTCAAGGACAGCGCGCCGGCCTCGCACTAACGGTTTCGTCCGCGCGGCCTCGTCAGAATTTGATCATCTGCAGGTAGTGGTATTTCTTGAGGAAGATTCCGGCGATCCCTGAGAACGCATCCTGCGCGCCATGCTGCATGATCCCCGGGCGCAGGCTCTTTCGCATCGCGGCAAGAATTCCAAACATGGCGCCATAAATCGTAATCACAATTACGCCCTTCACGCCCTGATACAGGTGCGCCGCGCCGAAGACGGCAGCCTGCAGCACAACGCCCGCCGAGACATTGCCGGTCCAAGCCGTGAACTGCCGTTGTAGATAGCCGCGAAAGATTATCTCTTCGCAGAATCCTGCGGTGAGCGCCAGCAGAACGAACACCGCGACCTCGCGAGCTGTCTCCGGCAACATGAACTTCGCTGCTTCCATTCCGCTGAATCGAAGCGAAAACGAAAGCGTCGCCAGTACCGCGCCAACCACCACCCAGAAGAGCAGGGCGATGCCAACGTCTCGCCAAAAATCGCCCCACCGCCGCCACTTTCCGCCGATGATCTCCGCCAGGGGCACCTTGTAAAGCTTCAGTCCGAATAGCCATACGTAACCGAGCAAGAAAAACTCGTATCCCAGCGTGAAAGTATAGAGCGTTATGCGGCTGGGCAAACGATCGGCCCGGCCCGCAAGCTGCGGTTGGCCCTGCAACGCAGCGAGCCCCAACAAGATCGCAACAAACACGGCAGTGTGCCAAACCGGCGCAACCGGCGTCACTCGGCCCGTCGGTGTTGCGGCTTGCGCGGTTGGAATTTCGATTTCGCCGTCACTCATGGCACCTTCCTGCTCAATTTTCTTCGCGCTGGAGTGTACCAAGCCCGGCTACAGCGTCAAAGCTCGCTACTTCCCGTGATACGCTCGCGGGCGATCTCAAATTTCGCTTGCGATGTCCCGCACAGAATGGATCGCCTCGTTCTGGTGAATTTCTTGATCGAAGATCAGGCTTGATTTTTCGCGCCACCCTGTGCATTTTCGATATTGAGGCCGAATGAGCAAAATAGCTCCTGTCAGCTCCACCCCCGCAGGGCGGCGTTCCATTCTCAAGTCCGGGCTCTACGCGCTGCGATTGATCGCGGTTAATTTTGCCGTCTTTGCAATTCTGGTTGAGATCCTCTCTATTGTCGTAGTTCATCTGCCCAATTGGCGGTCGAGCAGGCCCAGCTACCACCTCGCCGAGAACCGCTTCTTTGCCGACATCAATCCGGTCTTTGGAGTGTGGCACCGTCCCAATGGCCACTACTTTCACAAGGGCGGCTGTTACAACGTCCAATATTTCACCAACAGCTACGGTGCGCGCGACGCGGAACGCAGCCTGCATTCATCGCAGCCTCGCACGATCGTCCTGGGAGACTCCATGATGGAGGGGCTTGGGCTCTGGGCCGACCAGCGCCTCAGCAACGTCATGGAGAAGGACACCGGGCGCGAACACCTCAATTTTGGAACGAGCGGAGATTTCGGGCCGCTGCAATACGCGCTCCTCTACAAAAGCATGGCGGCCACGTTCGATCATGACCTTGTCATCGTAGGAGTGCTGCCCGAAAACGACTTTCATGACATGTCCCTCGCCTACTGGAAGGCTCACGGAATGGCCGGTCGTTATCGGCCCTATTATGCCGACGACCTTTCCATCATTTACGATGGCCATTTCCAGCCAAACGCCGGCGAAGGAACCTGGGATCACGTGGAAGCGTTTTTGCGCGCCTACCTCGCTTCCTACCATGTCGGCCAATTCATTTACACGCGATTCTACTGGCGCACGCTCAAGCCCTATTCGGGTTACAACGACTTCGACGATGTTGATCTAGCCCGCCTCAAGAAAGCGCTCGAAGACATCAAGAGCACCGCCGATGCGCACGGTGCAAAGATAGCCGTTATTCTGATCCCGTGCGCCACGGACTTTCAGCGGCTGCATCAGGCCGGTGCCAATCGTCTGGGGCCGGCGATGGAAGGCTGGGGGCGGGAAGTCGGAATCCCTGTAAAAGACCTGTTGCCGGACATGGACGCGCGCGCGGGTAGCGACTACCTCCAATATTTTCTCAGCTGCGATGGTCACTGGTCTGACCACGGCAATGCGGTAGCGGCCGAAATCCTGGAGCCTTGGCTCGGCTACAAAAGCGCGGCTGCGGCGCGCTAGATGCGCTTGCCGATCATGATGAAAAATCCGCCATCGCGGCCGCCGGTGAGCAGGTCACCGCATTGAACCAAGAAGTGATCGATCGTACTGCCGCGAGGGTGCGCTTTAAAGAGTTGTTCATCAGTTGCGATTGGTCCGACAGTCGATTTGGGAATGCTCGATGCCGGACATCTCGAACCAGCGCTGGACTTCTCCAAAGGTGTGTTTCGACTCGTGCGGATTCTTGTATTGGTCGAGGAACCAGGTGTGTTTTCTGGTGCTGTTGGCGTTCTTGTCGCGCAGTCGGCGATCGAGAAACTGAAAACGGTCGCCGCTGGAGCGAAATACCATGCGGCGGAAATCCGTCGTGAGTCGACTGTACTTGTTGTACAGCCCCACTAAGATGAATCCCCCGCGTTTCACCAATCTGGCAATCGACTGAAAACCCAGAAAGGGATCGCTGGTGTGATGCAGCACGCCGTTGCATATCACAAAATCGAAACTTTCGGGGCGGAATACCGGCCGAAACAGATTCATCTGAAGGAAGTTCACGTTTTGAATCTGATTGGCGCGCCGAAAATGTTCACCCATCTTGAGGGAATTTAGACACGCATCGGCGCCGAAAACGGTGCGGCGCCATGTCATGCCCAGAAAATTGCTCAATTGTCCGGTGCCGCAGCCAACCTCGAGAACCGATGAACCGAACGGGATTTGTTCGTCAAGGAGCTTGGCAAAAACGCCGCGGCGCGCTTTTTCCTGCAAGGCCGATCGGTCGTCCAATTCATCATAGTTGGGGAAGGGCGTCTTCTCATAAAACGCCTGCATTGCCGATGTGACGTCAGATTTGCCGGGGGCCAATCGTTTTGCCAGAAGAGCAACGGGATTCCGTCGTCGTCTGCGAATGCGTGGTGGCAACCGGGACACGATATCGGTTCGGCAAGAGGGTCGAGGCCGTCGCCGCAAATCGGGCAAACCAATTGGATGGCTGCCGCGCCCGTGTTATTTACTATTATCGACATCAAAGATCCATATATTAATTCATCGCGCATCACGTTACGCCGCCCGCGTTTTCCGGTCAACTCCTTCAGATCGTCGGGGGCCACCGTCCAGCTGACAGCCTCGGTCGGCAGATTCAAATTTCGCTTGCGTTGCCCACGGCAGAATAGGTAGAGTGGGCGCTACTCGTAGTGGCGAAAGGACTACCGGGGTCCACATATAGCCTTGGGGTTGCCATTCGGGGAGTGAGGGGCAAGGGTTTGACCTGCGTCCTGGCAATTGCCAATCAAAAGGGCGGCGTCGGGAAGACCACTACATCCATCAACCTGGCCGCCGCGCTCGCGATCAAGAAGAAACGAACCCTTCTGATCGACCTCGACCCGCAGTCCAATGCCACCATCGCATTCTTCTCGTCGGACGAAATCCAGAGCACGATGTACGACATTTTCGCCGAGCATCCCACCGAAATGTCGAAAATCATCCGCCCGACCAAGGATCCCAATCTCCACGTCGCCCCGGCGCGCCTCGCGCTCGCGCGGCTCGAGCAGCAACTCGCTGGCGCGTTTGACGCGCCCTTCAAACTGAAAGACGCGCTCGCGCCCATCCTGAAGAATTACGACTACATCGTCCTCGACACTCCGCCGGCGCTCGGCATTCTCACCGTAAACGCACTGGTGGCTTCCACTCACCTGCTCGTGCCGATCCAGGCCGCGTACTTCGCCATCGAGGGCACCGACGATCTGCTCGAAACCTACGGCCGGATTCGCGCCCGCCCCAACCCGGCGTTGAAAGTTCTGGGCGTGGTGATCACTCTTTTCGACAAGCGCACCAACATCTCGCGCGACACCCACGAACAGATTCGCGCCACCTTCGGGAACGCCCTGTTCAAGACGCGCATCAGCAAGAACGTCCGCCTGGAGGAAAGCCCGGCGTACAAGGAAACCGTTTTCACCTACGCGCCGAAATCATCCGGCGCCGAAGACTACAAAAAGCTCGCTCAGGAGGTAATACAACGTGTCGAAGAGGATCGGGTTGCCCGTCACTCTCAAGATGCGGCATGACGCGCATTACGTTGAAACGCTGACCAGCTTTAGCGGCGCGTCCATCGGGCGCATGATCCCGATTGACAAGATTCGGCCCAACCCCGATCAGCCGCGCAAGAATATCGGCGACGTCCGCGAACTCGCGGATTCAATCCGCGAAAAAGGCGTCCTTGAGCCGCTGCTGGTCCGTTACATGCCGCGCGAGGATACGTACTACATCATCTCCGGCGAGCGCCGCTTCCACGCCTCGCAGGCCGCCGGCCTGCACGAGCTGCCGTGCATCGAAAAGATCGCGGACGATGCGGAAACTCTTGAGCTCGCGCTGATCGAAAATCTCCAGCGCAAGGACTTGACGCCGTTTGAAGAAGCCGACGGTCTCCAGCGCCTCGCCGATCAGTTCGATTACACGCACGACGATATTGCCAAGAAAATCGGCCGCGCGCGTTCGTCCGTCACCGAGACGATGTCTCTGCGCGTGATTCCCGACGATGTTCGCCGGGCCTGCGTGGAGAAGGGGATTGCGTCGAAGTCGCTGCTCCTGCAGGTGTCGCGCCAGCCCAGCGAGAAAAAGATGCGCGAGATGGTCCAGCGCATAGTGCAGGGTGGTTTGACGCGCGACCAGGCTCGCCGCGCCCGAAAGGACGAAACCGAATCAGCGCCCCGGCCCCAGCCCTTCAATTTCGATTTCCAGTCCGAGGACGGTTCGTTCCGTGTGCGGCTCCAGTTCCGCAAGAGCCACGTCAGCGACGAAGAGCTTGCCGCCGCGTTGCGCGCGGTCCTGCGTCGCGTCGAATCGGGCTCGCTCTCATCCTCCGCCGCGTAGCGGGCTCGTACCCCCGGCGTCCCGTTGGCTCTTGTTCTTTCGTAGGGGCACGGCATGCCGTGCCCGGCGCAGATGCTTGCTGAAGCGCCGGCCATGTACCCCGCGTGGCGCCCGAGAAGGATGCTCTTATCGCCGCCGCGTTGGATTTCGGAGCGTTCCTTTCGGCTAGGATCCCGTTCTACGCCAGCTTCGCCGCCAACTCCACAAAATCGCTAGCGACCACATCGAATCCCGCGAGCGTCTCGGCCGTGGGCGGTGTCGGCTTCCTGTCCGGCCCGCCTTCCTGCGGCCGCGGTACGTAACCCGCCTTCAGCCCGCAGGACTTCGCCGCGTTCAGATCCAGCGGATGCGCCGCGACCATCATTACCTCGCTCGGCTTGTATCCCAGGATCTCCGCCGCTCCCAGGTAGACTTCCCGGTCCGGTTTGTAATGATGAAAGTTTTCCGCGCCTAGCACTGTGTCCCACGGCAACCCCGCGAACTTGGCCATTTCGACCAGCAGCGACACGTTGCCGTTCGAAAGCGTCGCAATCACGAAATTCTTCTTCAGCCGCGTCAGCCCTTCCACTGCATCCGGCCATCCGCTCAGCCGGTGCCACACGCGGTTCCAGTGATCCTTCTCGTCTTCGGTCAATCCGGTGATGTTGTACTGTTTGAGTAGGTCGTCCAGTATCATGCGGTGCAAATCGTCGAGCTTCGTCCAGGGCAACGTGCCTTTACGGACCTTCTCCATGGACGGCCCGTATCCCGCACGCCACTGATCTGCGAACGTGGCCCAGTCGATCTGCAGATTTTTCTCCTGTCCCCATTTCGTCGCTTCGCGGATGATCGAGCCGCGCCAATCCACCACCGTGCCGAACACATCGAACACGAGCGCCTTGACGCCGAGACGATTTGCAACGGGAGAGTTTGGTGCAGCCGCCATCGCTGCCGAGCCGCTCATCATTCCCGCGCCAGACATCGCGGCGATTCCTCCCAGCGCCACCGGCATCCCCAGAAAATCGCGTCTAAGCATGATTGTTCTCTCCCAAAGCGCCGGAGGCGCGATTGTAAGTAGCCCGGCACGGAGCGTTGCGCAGTGCCGGGATCGCGAGACAGTGATCATCGAGTCCCGGAGGGACGATTGAACGCCGCGTTTCTTGGTCCTGGCCGGCGCCGCCCAATTTGGAAAATGAGACGGACCATACCGCGGGAATGGTACAGCCGCTACCACTCGAAGCGCTAGTGGGTTGCTGAGGCTTCGCCGTGTTCGTGGTACGTTCCAAACTTCTGCGCGATAGGTTTCAGCGTGGGATAGAACTGTACGAAGGAATGTTCGACTGCAGCATGGTCTTCATGGCACTGCCAGCACGCCGCCTTGGGCGCCGCCGCGGAAAGTTTGTCGTCGTTGCCGAACCCGAAATAGGCCCATTTGTCGGGGAATCGCGCCGAGTCCTTCACCTCAACGGCCATGCCCACCTGGCCGGTCTGGAAATGCCCCGTCCTGTTGATCGATCCCTTGGTCTGCGCCTCCCGGTCCTCGACCACGAAAATGGATTTCTCCGGCCATTTTCCGGTCGCCACGAATTCCCGGTACGCCCACGGCACTACAAATACATTCGTAAATAGCTCGGGCCCCATCGCGCTCGGGCTGTAGTTCATCCCCAGCCCGGACGATAGGTAGATCCACTCGCGGTAGCCCTCCGGGCGCACCAGATTGTCTCCCGAGTATTGCGGTTTCGAATCGTTCGCGTCGTGCTCTGACGCCACCGCATGTCCCAGCGCCGCGCAAAGAAGTAGCGCCGCGCCCGCCAGAAAAACTCGGTTCATGTTTACCTCCGGAGCAGACGCACGGCACGTCGAGTCAAACGCGCGGACGCCCTACTGACGCCGTTAGACGCGCCAGCTCTTGATTGGGAATCAATGGCCACCGGAATAGTGCGCCGCTTGGTACACCGGCACGCAATCGGTGTGCCTGCTTAGGTGTTGAACTTCAGTTGCCCTTCGCCGCGCCGCTCTGGGCGGTATTCAGCGAATTGTAAATCGTCTCGATCCACGCATCCGTGCTGACGAACGTGCCCGAATACTTCTGCCACGGCGCCAGGATCTTCTCGCTTTTCATCTGATCGAGCGACTCGTGCTTGGCCATGGCCCCCTGTACCACCGCCAGCGTGTCCCTCATCATCTTCGTGTACTCGCGAATATCGTCCATGCTCGCTACGTCGCCGTGCCCGGGAATCACCTTCACGTCCGCCGGCAGCGCGGCCGCCACCTTCTCGCACGCCGCGATCATGCCCTGCACGCTCCCGCCCGCGTTCACGTCCACGAATGGAAACCCGTAACGAATGAACTCGTCACCCATGTGCACCACGTTGTTCTTCGAAAAATAGATGACCGCATCGCCGTCCGTATGCGCCGCCGGAAAATGCATTACGCGAATTTCCTCGCCGTTCAAGTGCAGCGTGATGTGATCGTCAAACGTGATGATCGGGAGCGCCGCCTTTGGCTGCGCCGGCGACTGGAACTTCAGCCCGCCTCCGTTGCCGCCCGCGCTGCCGTTCTCCAGGCGCTTGCGCAAGTTTTCGTTGGCGATGATCGTCGCGCCTCTCGCGCCCCAAGCCGCGTTCCCATCGGAATGGTCGCCGTGATAGTGCGTGTCAATCACGAACCGCACCGGCTTGTCCGTGATGCCGATGCCTTTCAGCGCCGCCTGAATCTTGTCGGCCAGCGGCGAATATTCCGTGTCCACGATCAGCACACCATCGTCTCCCAGCGACGCGGCGATGTTCCCGCCCGCGCCCTGCAGCATGTATATGTTGCCGGAAACTTTTGTCGCCTTGATTTCGACCTTCGAGAAGTCTGGCGGCTGTTGCGCAAGCGCCAGGCTGGGCAGTAACAGCAGTGCAGCGATCCAGAGTTTTCGCATCGGTCTCCTCACCCCCTTGAAGTGCCGGAATCTTACCACCGAAAGCGCTCCGGATACCTGAACTCTAGACTCTGAAATCTCGACTCGAAACTGGTATTCTTGAATCTCCATGGAACTCGCTCGCCAACAGCTCGCAATGCTCAACCGCCTCCAGCAGCGCGGCTTCGAAGTCGTCGCCTTTCCGATGTACGAGAGCCACGTCGGCGTTCGGAAAGGGAACTGCGGCGCGCTGCTCACTCCGGCCGGTGCCGACGGCTTCACGCTCTACGGCGAGCCGTCCTACCTCGTCGCCGGTGGCCTCAGCGCCCGCACGATCCAATCCGACGGCCACTGGTTCGTCCGCAAGAAGGACAAACTCGAGGCCAGCCCCGAGCGCACCGCGGAGCTCGAGGCTTTTGCCGCCGAACTTGTCAACGCGCTCCTCCCAGTCGTCTGAGCCCACGTCTTCGTAGCGGTCGGGTGCCAAACGTTTGGTTCGCGAGTGTCGGGTCTTCTTCTGTGACCTTCGTGCCTTCTCGGTGAACTCGGTCGTGATCCTTTCGGTCTTTGGTCTTCTCTGTCCCCAACTGACGTAGAATCGTTCTCCGATGACCTTCTCGCTGCATCTCGGCACCAGCGCCTTCACCGCCGCGGGCTGGGAGGGTTCCTTCTACCCGCCGGGGATGAAGCCCGCCGACTACCTCACCTACTACGCCACGAAATTCGACACGGTCGAGGTCGACTCCACCTACTACCGAACGCCGTCGCCGACCACGGTGCAGGGCTGGGCGCGCAAGACTCCCGAAAACTTCATTTTCGCAGCCAAGGTTCCGCAGTCCATCACTCACGAGAAGGTCCTGGTGGATTGCGACGCGGACTTCAAGGAGTTTGTGGACACCATGGACCTGCTCGGCGCAAAGCTCGGGCCGCTGCTGCTGTAGTTCCCGTATTTCAATCGGAGCGTGTTCACCAGCGGTGCGCAATTCCTCGCCCGCCTGAAGCCGTTCCTGAAGAATTTACCAAAAGGCCACAAGTTCGCGGTCGAGATCCGCAACAAGAACTGGCTCGACGCCGCTTTCGCCGATTTGTTGCGCGACCACGGCGTCGCCCTCGTTCTGCAGGACCAGTCTTGGATGCCGCTGCCGGGCACCTACAAATTCGATCCCATCACCGCGGACTTCACCTACATCCGCTGGCTCGGCGATCGCCAGGGAATCGAGAAGATCACCAAGACCTGGGACAAAGTCGTCGTGGACCGCACCCAGCAGCTCATCACCTGGGTTGATTTCTGCTACGCCATCAAGAAACGCGGCATCACCATCTTCGCCTACGCCAACAACCACTACGCCGGCCACGGCCCCGCCACCATCGCGCAATTCCTCAAGCTCTGGAACAAGAAGTAGCGGTAATCTCAATTTACCTCTCGCGCAGTCGCCGGAACCGAATCAAATGCCTCACCCGACAGGCCCCCAAGCGGCGACCTTGACAGCGCTGGGAGCCTTGCACATACTATTTGCAGTTTGCATTAGATCTCCGAAGTGTTTTGCGGAGCGACGCATGGCGCCGAAACGCCCCTTGCCGCGTTTTGATGTGGAGAGTTTCCTTCGAGGTCTTCCCACGAAAACGACGGCGGTCGAATGCCGCAGGAAAAGCAGCATCTTCGTGCAGGGAGACCCCGCCGGCGCCGTCTTCTACACCCAAAAAGGCAGGGTGAAGCTCAGCGTCACTTCCGCGCAGGGGAAATCAGCGATCATTGGAGTTCTGAGCGGCAGCAGTTTCTTCGGCGAAGGATGCGTCGCCGGCCAGCCTGTTCGCATCATGACGGCGACTGCGATTACCGACTGCTCTCTTCTCAGGATTGAAAAGCATGCGATGATGGCGGCCCTCCACGAGAACCACGACTTTTCCGAATTTTTCATCGCCTATGTCCTCGCGCGAAACATTCGATACGAAGCGGACTTGGTTGACCAGCTCTTTAATTCCAGTGAGAAACGCCTGGCTCGTATCTTGCTGCTGCTCGCCCGCGTTGGGAAGGAAGGCCAGCCCGAGCGTGTTGGTCCCAAGATAAGCCATGAGATGCTGGCCGAAATGGTCGGTACGACGCGTCCCAATATCAGTCGGTTCATGAATAAGTTTAAGAAACTCGGCTTCATCCATTACAACGGCGGATTGGAAGTTCACAGTTCCCTCATCAATATGATCCTGCACGACTAAGTCTGAGGTTCAGCCGCCCCCTCATAGTCTTCCTGGACTGCAACCTCACTGAAATAGGTCCAATTCCCTCCAAAATTAGATATGTCCAATTTGGGACAGATTTCCGTACTCCGAGTTTGCAATTGTGTCCTTTCTCCTGATTTACAAGAGATGCGATGGAAAACAAGAGCGCGCATCCCCGGTAACCTTGGCGCAGCGTCGTGGTAGGACGGTCTTCATGTCAGCACAGCAACGAACATTACAAGTGCCCTGGTCAGGCAAACATGTATAAGCGCTTCTTCGGGCTGCGTGAGAGCCCATTCAACGTCAACCCGAATCCGCGGTATCTATACCTCACTGCGCAGACCCAAGAGGCACTGGACGAGCTGACCTACGGGATTCAAACGCGCAAGGGACTATTCCTCCTCACGGGCGAAGTCGGGACAGGCAAGACGACTATGATCAATCACTTGATTGATCGGCTCCATCAACAGCAGACGCCTACAGCATTTGTTTTCAATTCCCACCTGGAAACGCGCCATCTATTTGATTTCATTCTGGCGGACTTCGGAGTGCCATTTGACTCGCGGACCGACAGCAATCCCCTGATGCATCTGAATCGGTGGCTGCTCGAGCGGTACCACGCGGAGGACAACCCGGTCTTGATCGTGGACGAAGCGCAAGGCCTGTCCTTCGAGGTCCTGGAAGAGATCCGCCTGCTTCAAAACCTGGAGACCCCCAGTGAAAAGCTTTTGCAGATCGTTCTCGTCGGTCAACCTGAGCTGGAAGAGAAGCTCAGGCGCCATGAACTGCGCCAACTCCGGCAGCGAATTACGCTCCATTGCAAGACTGCTCCACTTACCCTCGAAGAGACTCACGGCTACATTCAGGCGCGCTTGCACATCGCTGGTGCGAATGGGAAGCCAGTCTTCACGCTTGAGGCGATGAATGCTGTTCACTTGTTGTCCGGCGGGATTCCTCGCGTCATGAACCTGCTCTGCGAGGAATCGCTAATGAGTGCCTATGTGGACGATATCCGTCCTGTGCCAGCCCGCTTCGTCGAAGACGCAGCGCGCCAATTTCAGCTTGGCGATGTCAGACTTCTTGTTCCGCCCGCCGATTACGGCAATCCTGCGGGCGCCGAGCGGATTCCCATGGAATCGGTCCTCCCGCTTGCGTCAAGCCCCTCGCCGCTAGCGGTCGAACAAATCGTTAAGGAACCATCCAACGCCGAGTTCACCTACCCTTCGGTCCCCTTTGTCGTCGCTGAGCCAATCATCTGCCCAGACTGCGGGCCCGCCTCGCAGGCCTCGGCGGGTGAGCGCACTTCCACCTGCATGGAAGATTTGCAAATTATTGCATTCCCGACGGCTCCCGCTCACGCGGTGTCTTCGGCCGCACCGGAAAAGGAAGAAGTAGGTCGGTTTCCGGACTCTCTCGAACTTACTTCCGAGACCGCTTTCCAACTCCTTGCTCTAATGGCGCCGAGATTGCGCGCGATCGCGTCGGCACCTCTCCTTTCTCCGTTTGAAGCTGGGGGCGAGGTTGCTCTCACAGCGGCATCAAAACGAAGATCGGTCCCGCATTCCGAGAAGTTCTCGCCCCATTCGATTATGAGCGGCTCGACGGCACAATCTCTCCGCAGTCACAGTCGGACGCAGATCCTCTCCTTGCGAGATTGGCAAAGGTGTTGTGGCGCTTGGT
The DNA here is from genome assembly GCA_963752925.1 of uncultured Acidobacteriota bacterium. Classification (GTDB taxonomy): domain Bacteria; phylum Acidobacteriota; class Terriglobia; order Acidiferrales; family UBA7541; genus Palsa-295. The sequence continues at coordinate 697,674 of CAVVZY010000011.1, forward strand.
GGAGAGTGCGTTGGTCGTTGATCGTTGCCTCACTCAGGAAGGTGAAGATAACTGCGACTTTGCGTGAATGTTCAAGAAAGTGGCCACGACAATTGATGAATCCAATCCAGGCGGTTTGGCGTGTACGGCCGGGATGGTGGGATCGATCATCGTGGATTATCCAGTCGATAGTGTGTTCGCGAACGGTAGCGTCCGCGAGTCGGTGGTTGCAGCAACCCTTTGATCGGCCACAACGGCGCCCGGCATACTCCCGGTGGGGGCAAGTCCGTATCAAGTTCGGTCTCAAGAAGGTTTCGATTCCATTGGTGAAAAGAATTTGAATATACCCCCTCCCGACCATCGGTAACTTCGCTCCACTCATTACAACCGAGGATTGGAAGTTCACAGCTCCCTCATCAAATATGATCCTGCACGACTAGTCACAGCCTGTGTGTAGACGTTTCTCCCGGCCCTGAACGCCCCCTCGGTGAACCCTCCCTGATCTGGCGCGGATTTTGCCGGTGTCTAATTGTGGACAGATTTGCCAACTTCACAGCGGCTAGTATTTCGTCGGCGATGGCGGGGCAGGACGGCAAGATTCGGCTTCAGGGACGGGGCCGGGATCTTTCTTCTTCCTCGCCGTCCCTGAAAATTCGTTCGCGGAAGGACCGAATTCCTCATGCATCCAACTCGAAATTCGAAGGAACCCGCTGATCGGGCCACTGACAGCCCTTTGCCTCTACAGCGCTCTTCCTTCGACAGGCAATCCCCCCGAACGTCTTCCGTGACCGATCACAGCCGACGCATTTGGATGCCCTCAAGTACTAAGCCACATCGTTGCCCGAGATGTCAGAGTCAGGCAACTTACCGATCGGCGCGACGAGGAACTTTTGAATTACTCTTGATGGGCTTGCTTCCCCTGCGCCCTTTCCGCTGCAGGGATTGCGATTTCCGCTTTTATCGCGTCTCGTTCCGCGGGCACTCGAATCGTTCAAACGCTTCACGCTCCAGCCGAATGACTAACTCTGCTTTTGGTTCTTCTTCGCCCCGCAGTGGGAGCAGACCGAGTACTGGGCCGCACCCGGCTCCGCGCTAACCCGCCGACAGAATTTGTACTGCAGTGTCTCATTCTGGACAGACTACCTAATGTCACGTTTGCGATGATCTCGGTGAAATCGGAGGTATTCCATGTCATCGAAATTTCTGACGATCAGCGCTCTTGTCCTCTGCTGCCTGTTTGCCGGCCGATCGACTCGAGCGGATTCCGTAAAGATTCAAAGTCCTTCGCCTAATTTCGTCGCCCCCTTCACATTTTCGTGCGGGGCGGGCTGTGGCTTCAATGCAGGGTCGTTCCCCGGATGGGCAAGCTCATGGGAGCCGCTGCGCGGGCAGCACGATTTCGGGGATTTTCATAAGCATGGCTTCTCCGCAGGGCGAGATCGTCGCACTTTCGATTGGGTCACGATTCCAGACGATGTCGACGGTGGACATCCCGCCGTCGTCTCCACTCCCGAACCCGGTTCGCTGCTATTGACGGGTGTGGGTCTGATTGGGCTCGCCTTCCTTGCGGTGGGCTTTCGCCGCAAGCTGCCTGTGCCGCTGAAAGCAGACTGCTAAGCAGGTTCAGCAAGCTCTGCTCACGGTGCCTGCCGCGGTACGTCTCCCGCGGCAGGACTGTGAAGCTCGCGATCCTTGCAGTCGTCCTCATCGTCATCCTCCAGCCTTACGATGGCTCCTTTCCGCACGCTCTGGCCCCCCGATCTATCTTCTACGTCGCGATCGTCCTGGGAACTGCTTCCCCAAAATAAAATTCACGTTTTGTGCTCCAGATTTGCCAAATGTCTAATTCTGGACAGACGGCTTGACGCTGTATTTGCGATTCTGCCGGTATCAAAATTAATCCCTCCATACGTGCGAGACCCGGATACCCCCAATGCACGCACGGGTCTCGCACGCCCTCCTTTCAAGTGCGCAAGTGTCCGAATGTGGACAGACCTTGGATCGCTCCACGTCTAACATCTACCTTGGCAAAAGAAGTCAGCTTCTGTTGATCTTGGCGCTCGATCAGGTCAAACAGGTGCCGAGGAGGATCAAGTTGAAGAACTCAAGAAATGGTCAGAGAGGCTCCGGAGGGCTGGTTGTTGTGCTCCTTCTTGTGGTCGTTCTTTTGGCGGCCGGATATTTCCTGATGACGCAAAACGCGTCGGTGCGGAATGCCTTCCATTTCGTCAAGGACTCGACGCAAGACGCCGCGACAACCTCAAGCGTGCGAACGGCGCTGCTCCTGTCCAAACACGTATCTCCCTACGAGATTAAAGTTGAGACGACGCAAGGCGTAGTCACCTTGGATGGCCAGGTCCCATCGGAACAAATCAAGGCGGTGGCCGGCGCGATTGTGCAGGATACTTCCGGCGTCAAGGAACTGCACAACAATCTGGTCATCAACCCTTCGACCACGCGCAACTCTGAAACCGAGGGCCTCGGCGAACGCGTTGCCGATCTGGAGATCAAGACCATGGTTAGCGAGGGTCTCTCCCAAAATGAGGCACTCGTAGACCAGCATATCGGGACGGACGTGAGCAAGCGAACGGTGACTCTCAGCGGTACAGTCCAGACAGCCGCGCAAAAATACTCGGCCGAGCAAACCGCGTGGCAGGTCTCCGGTGTGCAGGGCGTGATCGACAATCTGGCCGCCGCTGACGCGCAGTCAAACCCGGAGAGCGCGGACGACAAGCTGGCGCACCGGGTCGAGTTTGAACTCTACTCAACCAAGGCAATCTCGCTGAAGACGATGCAGGTCCATGCCGACAAGGGAACGGTTACTCTGACCGGCAATGTCTCTTCTCTCGCGGAAAGTCTTCTAGCCGAAAAGACCGCGAAATCCGTGGATGGTGTTCGCAGAGTGGTGAACACCCTGGCCGTGCCAAACGAAGCTGTCTCGCCCGGCTAGAGACCCGTCGGCATTAATTTCAAAACTGTATCTTTTTGGACAGAACTCCAGACCTCACAACCTCTACGATGCCTTTGACGATGGCGAGGATGAACGACTGGATCCGGATAAGGGCTGGGGCCGGTTTCTTTTTCTCCTCCTCGCCGTCTCACAAACGCAGTTCCTGGAAGCGCTAGCTTCCAGGTATGTTCGGCCTGCTCGTGCTCGTGTCGGTTAAAACCTCTGACGCCTCAAAACGTGCGGGGCCCGAAACACCCCGATAACACGCACGGGCCCCGCACGCCCTCCCTTTCAAACCAGTAAGCGGCCCGCCAGTTCAAGCTCCATCCATTCTCCAACACTGTCCGTCGCCGCCAGCGCATCGCGGTCTCGTAGGGGCGTAGTCCGCCGCGGCGGACTACGCCCGGCCCACATGCTTGGCGAGATCGCGCCCGTCAGGCGCAAGTGCACGTCGAGATGTTCTTCGTTGGACGATTCCGCGTGGGCTTATAGAACTTGACGGCTGTGCCCGGCCGGAAGGCGGCGTTGCTTTTGTAGCGCCCGCCTTTCAGGCGGGCGTCTTTTCTTTGATGTGGATCACGCAGTAGAGGCAGCCGGGAGTCTTGCGGGGCGGAGCTTCAGAGTCTGTGTGACAACCTTTCTGCGGACGACGTGACGGTTCGACGGCGATCTTCAGCCGCGGAGCGGCGAACGTAATCAGCCCGGCACGAATCGCAGCGCAGTGCCGGGAACAAGGCGAAAAGAGCCGGTAGTCCCGGAGGGATGGTCGAGCACCCTGTCAATCGGGGTTGGGCGAAGGCCGGGTTTCAGCCGCGGAGCGGCGATTGTAATTAGCCCGGCACGCAGCGCAGCGCAGTGCCGGGAAGAAGGCGAAAAGAGCCGGTAGCCCCGGGGGGATGGTCGAACACCCTGTCAATCGGGGTTGGGCGAAGGCCGGGTTTCAGCCGCGGAGCGGCGATTGTAATTAGCCCGGCACGCAGCGCAGCGCAGTGCCGGGAAGAGAGCGAAAAGAGCCTGTAGTCCCGGAGGGACGATTGAAGGACTTTCAGATTCCGTGTGGGAACTCGAGAATCTCTGTGGGTCGTGGCGGAACCTGTCCCGCGCATAGCCGAGCGAGCCACGACATAAGCTCTACAAAATGAGGTCGGCTCTAGCCGCTAAAGTTCCGATTTTGCAGATGCCACACGGGCTCTTCACTTCTCGCATTCAGCAGATGGCGCGAAGCGCCTTCCTCTGCGCCGTTTTTCCTGCAGCAAGTAGTTAAGTCCGCAGTCGCCGCGTCGTTGCTAGAAGTCATTGTCGTCGTTCGGCGTGACTAGGCTGTCAGTGATCTCAAGCCTGCCGACGCGCAGCCGCTTTACCTCCAGCTCGTCAATTTCAAGCCCGCGAATCCGAGCTTTTCCAACGAACAAACGCCGGATAACAAGCCGGCCAATCGCCAGGGCGCCAATTGCCAGCGCACCGACCGCCAACGCCCCTATGGCCCCTGCCCCCAGCGACAGCGCTCCGGCACAGTCGCCTTTTGGACGAATGCGGGTCACCTGCTTAGCGTCGCCTTCTGCGTGCTTCAATTCCTTGCCTGTCTTTTCTCGCATTTTGATCTCATTTCCGCACTAGCTTCACATTCGCAGCAAACGCAGCCTGTCCGCCGCAGTCCGGTCCCCGGCGCGACCGAATGCCCGCTGATCGCTGGTCTCGTCCTATTCACCAATCTTGTGTGTCGCTCCGAGACTAGCCTGCGCTGAGCGAATTCTAGTGCGCCCGCCGGTCTCGTCTTGTTCCTCAGCCTTGCGGGTCGCACCTTCAGGTGCGACAAGGAGAAGTCGGCGCGCAGCGAAATCCAATGCGCTGTTCCTCTCGCAGCAAGTTGTTGCCTTCGACCCTACCCCCTAAACCCTACAACCTAAAATCTCATCCCTCGACCTTCGTCTCTACACCCTCACTTCGCCGCATTCACCAGTGCCGCCGTCAGTTCCTCGGGCATGTCCAGCATCACATCATGTCCGCACGCCAGGCCAAGCGTTTTCCATCCCTTGGTTTTCGCGCGCTCGTAGAACTGCCCAAAAGGCGACTCGTTGTATCTGGTCGCCACAATGTACGTCACATTTTTCATCGCGTCGATTCCTCCGCTCAGCCGCAGCGACTGCGTGAATGTCGCCGCCGGCTGCGCCGTGCACTGCCGATCCATCCACGCCGCGTCTTTGGCGTTCACGCCGAACTGTTCGGCAGTGATCGGCGGCACCTTCCAACCGTCGCCGTGAATCCTCGCGCTCTCCAGCTGCGCGTTTCTGGCTTCGGCCGGAAGCGTGTCGTACAAGCTCTGCCCATTTTCTGGCACGAACGCGTCCAGATAGACCAGCGCGCCAATGCGCTCCGGGACGCGATCCGCCGCGCCCGTCACCACCATTCCGCCGTACGAATGCCCGCACAGGACGACACTCGACAGCTCCTCCCAGCGAATCAGGTTCACCACGTCGAGGATGTGCGTCTCGAGGTTGACCTGTGGCGACAGCAGGTGCGACCGTTCCCCCACGCCCGTCAGCGTCGGCGTGAACACCTCGTGCCCCCGCTTTTCGAGCGCGCTGCGCACGCGCTTCCAGCACCAGCTCCCATGCCACGCCCCATGTACCAGAACGAATGTGCTCATCGCTCACCTCCGCCGCAAGACATTCCCGTAACCGCCCGACCACGCTAGCACGAGGAAGCTGCCGCGAAAACCGACTTTCCAGTCGGACCTGCTACAGAGTTTAGCTTCCGTGAACTCCGTGCCGAATTGGCGGGATGCTATCATCCAGATGTAGAGTGCTGAAGATCAAGAGGGCCCAAAAACTCCAGAGCTATGGGCCCAGCAAGCGACGCGATAGTGGCCGCCTCACACGGTGTGCTCACGAGGGGAAAATGGCTCATATTCCACCTAGCGCTCGGTGGTACGTTGCAGAACTAGTCGAACAAATAACGGTCAAAGGGGACCCACGGACGGTTGCGCATAAGAACCACGTACTGATCCGCGCAGATTCCCCGGAGGAGGCGTACAAGAAATCCCTGGCGATTGGCCGGGAAGGTGAAGACTCCTATGAAAACCCTGCCGGAAGACTAGTGCAGATCGCATTCCGAGGCATCAGCGATCTGAACGTGATTCACGATGAGTCAGATCACGGAGCCGAACTGCTCTACGGGAAATAGTCGAGCCGTCCGAGGAGGAAGTCAACCGATGGCTCGTTCCCAAAGAGCAGCTGGGCGTATTTCGCCCCGTCGAAACCGGCAAGTCCCCAGACTACAGCTCTAAGGAAATCATGGAGGACGTGCGGCGCATTTCCAACGACTCATCCGATTAGAATTTCACGACGAAATCTTGCCCTGTCGTGCAGGTGGCCGACTCATAGAGATTCTTGCAGGCCGCCAAGCTCGCTCCCGCATGGATTGGCTGCACCCGAGTTCATTCCGCCCGCACACAGTAATCGATTGGGTCCCGGCTCGTGGCTTCTCGACTTGCTGTCGCTCTCGAGTTGCCAACCTTCGATTTCCGCACTCGTCCAAAAGTCCACAGGGATCCACGCTTGCACTCCCACTCCCGTGTACTTAAGATAGTCGCGTGAAAATCGCGAATCAGGAATTGAACGAAAGCACGGCCCTAGCCAGAGCCGCCGGACGGCGCTAAAGTGTGTCCGCCGATCCGGTCTCGATCCACTCGCCGCGTCACGCTGCCCGAGAGGGCGGGCCAACGACGCGTCCACAGTGGAAAATCGGCAACGGGCGCGTAAGCCTACCGCCGAGCTTACTCGCTCCACTGAGACACGTTTTCGCCCCGATTTCGGCACGCTTAGCCGTCACAAGGTGCCGAGAAAACATTCGTCTAACTCATTGAAAACAACCGATGGGCGCACTCCCAAGGAGTCACAAAGAACGAGGGGGTGCCATGACCGAAACTAGCAGCTCCCAAGTCGCGAATCGCGGGCTGTACGACGTGATTTGCATCGGCGCCGGGCCCACAGGCCTCGCCTGCGCCATCGAGGCCACCCGCGCCGGTATGCGCTCGCTGGTGATAGATAAGGGCGCTCTCTGTAACTCGCTCTACCACTATCCGATCAACATGCTTTTCTTCACCACGCCCGAGCGCATGGAAATCGGCGACCTCCCCATGACCACCACCGGCGGCAAGCCTACCCGCGCTCGAGGCCCTGAAGTATTACCGCCGCGCCGTCGAGCACTACGGCCTGGAAACCCGCCTCTACGAGCGCGTCCAGAAAATCGGCGGCAAGGACGGCTCATTCTTCGTCGAGACGCTCGCGACTGCCGGTGCCCATCACGAATATCGCGCCAAAAAGATCATCATCGCCACCGGATATTACGACCGCCCAAACCCTCTCGGCATTCCCGGCGAGGATCTCCCGCACGTCTCGCACTATTTCACCGACGCGCACCCGTACTGGAATCAGGACGTCGTCGTGATCGGCGGGAAAAATTCGGCCGCCGAAGCGGCGCTTGATCTCTTCCGCGGCGGCGCCCGCGTAACGCTCGTGCACAGGCAGCCCGAGATGGGGAAAAGTCTCAAATACTGGGTTAAGCCCGACATCGAAAACCGCATCCGCGCCGGCGAAGTCCAAGCGCTGTTCTCAACCAGTGTCATGCGCATCGAGCCGGGCAAGGTCTGGGTGAAGGACTCCGGCCTCGAGAAATGCATCCCCGCCGCGCAGGTCTTTGCCATGACCGGCTACCACCCCGATTTCGATTTTCTCGAGCAGCAGGGAATCCGCCTCGATCCGGAAACCCGCCGCCCCGAAGCTAATCCGGAGAGCCTCGAAACCAACGTCCCCGGCATGTACGTCGCGGGCGTCGTCGTCGGCGGCCTGAAAACGTCCGACATCTTCATCGAGAACGGCCGCTTTCACGGCCGCCAGATTATTTCCGCTATGGCCGGGAAGGGAAGCCTCGCCGAGCCCGCGCCCGTCGCCCCGCCCGGCGAATAGCAACGCCTGCGCGGATCATCCCGCGAGCAAAAATGAGAATACTGGCGATCGGTACCCGCGAAAGAGAAGGGCGAGCCGAAGTCTGTCCCGAACGAAGCCTCGGGCCTTCCGTCGTAACAGCGTTCGCGCCAAGCGCAAGCCCTGGCACGGGTTCTCTCGCGGCAACTTTTCGCGTTGCGGCCTGCCGCGGGCTTCACAGCGTGCATAGCATCGGTTCGGTGCAAAATCTCCGGACGCAGGTTCAGAAATTTGTTAAAGTGAGTGCCTTATGGCATCGATCGTAAAAGAAGTCGGCGAAACATTCTTGACGCTCGCAAAGGGCTTTAGCGTCACGTTTCGCACCATGTTCAAGAAGACCACGACGGAGAACTATCCGGACGTCCCGCCCAGCGTCCAGCCCCGCTATCGCGGCATCCATGTTCTGCAACGCGACGAAAACGGCTTCGAAAAGTGCGTAGGCTGCTTCTTGTGCGCCGCAGCCTGTCCCGCGAATTGTATTTATATCGAGGCAGCGGAAAACACCGACGCGCAGCGCATCTCTGCGGGCGAACGCTACGCCAGCGTCTATAACATTGACTATTCCCGATGCATCTTTTGCGGCTATTGCGTCGAAGCCTGCCCCACCGATGCGATAACTCACGGACACAGCATCGAGCTCGCCCCGTACGATATCAACGCACTGATCTACCGCAAGGAGCAGCTCCTCGAACCCTGGCCGCCCCGTACCCCCACGCCCTGATCGGGGCGTCGTGAGCTGCGGAACTCGTCCGTCGGCGACTTTGCCGCCGAGTTGGCGGCCGAGAAGCGAGCCGTCGCCGCCACCCAAGTCGCCCCGCCCGGGACATTTGTCCGCGCGAATTCAATTCTCGATCACGCGAATTTCTTAATCGCGAGCCAATCCAGCTGCCGCGCGCCGCACGACGGCTTCACCGCGCGACGGATGACCGCCGCGAATCTCGCTGCAAGTCGCCCAGCGCAAGTCCTGCCCGCGCGGTCTTTGAGCGGCCGAACAACGCGTGCAAGTCTGCAGAACCATTGGCCGAGTTGAAAATATCGTTCTCGCGCAACATAAGCACCCAGAACGCGCACTGCACGAACGTCCGCCCTTTGCAGTCGTGCCCGACATTGCGCCTGTACCGCACGTCTCCTGCCCTGAACTAGCTGCCGTCATCGTCATTCCTAAGCTACCTGCTGTTCCGCGCATTCGCACAAGGGCATCAAGCATGTTGGCGGACGGCACCGCAACGCCTCGCGAGCATCTTTAAGTTGCGATTAGGTCTCGCGTCTCTCGTCCGCCATTTCTGCGTGTCCGCCGCGCCAGAACGGCATCGCATCGCCTCTACTGCGAATGAATAGTTTATGTTGGCGCGCGGGGTGGCGGTAACGGAGCGGAATGGGATTGATGAGCGCACGAGGATGCGGATGCAATTCGTGGCGAGGCTAGACAAAACACACAAATGCGCGCGATGAGAAACGTTGCACACAGCGTCAGCACGAAATTGAGGAACACGCTTCGAATGAAAGAACGTTCTGATCGCGAACAGGGGGAGTTGAGTAATTCCAGAGTCGCGCGCCCAAACGAACTCGAGTCGCAACGGCTGTGTGTTGTGTCGATGGCGACCGCAATCGCGAGTAGTTGGAAACGTTCAACGGGATCTGATTGTAGGCGAGGATTACGAAACCTAAATGGATAAGGCGGCGCATCGGAAATGGGCGTACGAGGATGCGGAAACAACTCGTGGCGAAGCTAGAAGAGGCGCACAAATGCGCGCGATGAGAAACGTTGCACACAACGCCAGTACGAAATGGATGAATCGTGTGCGAACGGTTAGGGCGGAGTTGGCAGGGCGATTCGCATATGCCGCATCCGGTGTCCGAAACGAATTGCGCGGAGTCGCTCTGCGGAATCGTTCGCGGGGCAGTCGGGTCGCACTTGCGCTGCTGTTTGTCGTGGCCGAAAAAGATCCGTCGCGGAAGTCAGGCCAGAGCCGGCGGGGTATGGTGTGCGCGGAGCGTCCGCATTGTTTCAGGAAGGGTCACCGGTCGCGATGTGGAGCGCCCCTCCTGCCCCGCTGCGCGAAGCTGACGCGACCCATCGCCTCCAAGCATTTGCAAATCGAGGGGGTGTCCGCGCCGCTTGTGCAACCGATGTGTTTGATTGGCGCGCGAGAGGTCGGAGTGCGCAGCTTGGTTTCAGCGTTTTCTGGGCACGGCCATCTGAAGCTCGAAGTGGGACGAACTCGATTGGGACGGCCGCATTTTTCCGAATCGACGAAAAGTCGCCGACCGGAGCACTGCCATGGCGTGGCCGGCGATCGATTTTCACAAGCGGAGCGACCTTCCGATAGCCACGCAACCTCTTCGAATAACGTTCCTCAAGACCGTCCACCGCGCCTAAGGTTGCCGCAGCAGCTCTCGCGTGCGGGGTCCAACGCGGGGCCGAAGGATTTGGCTGCGCAACTTCCGTCGACAAAAGTCGTTCGACACGCGCATCAACTTGCGGGAATCGCGGGTCGTGATCGGGCGAGTTTCCTGCCGGCGATTCAGCTTTTTCCGGAAGAAACGCGATCGCGAGTTGCTGGAATTGCGACGATTTGTGCGGCTCGTGATTATGCCCGCCGGCGCCGGAACTCTGAGAGCGCCGCCAGTCCAGAACGGAGCGGGCAAGCCGCGCATCAACCTCGGTGTCAATCCACTCCTCAAGGATTTGCTGAAATTCCTTGCGCAAGTTCGACGCCAGGTTCAGGCGCGACAGTTCCACGCTTTCCAGGGACATCTGCGAACAAGTTACCAAGTAATCGAGCGGCGGACGGGTGGCGCTCATAACAGTTCCTCCAATGCTTTTGACCCCCAAGAGCAGGAGGGCTGCGATTGCGCGCGGATAGTAGCACAACAACTACGTAGAGCAATGGTATGCGCGGCGTTGCTCGCGTTAGCTGGCCAGTCGCCGCTTTGGCGACGCGACATCTCCGTGGCCCGGAGGGAACGATGCAATGCAACCGTTTCTCGGCCCATTCGTCGGACGATCGAGCGCAAACGGTCCGCGCGCAAAGAGCGTTGATCGACAAACGGCGTAGATATAACCGCCTGTACATGCGTAGTTGGCGCGCGGATCCGCGGCATCAGGCGTGCGAACGCGAAAACCGGGAGCGGTGGCACTACGAGCGCAAGCTGCGCGAGGCGCTTCGTGCGCACGCTCCGTGCGCGGATGATCACGGAAATCGGGTCTGCGGGTTCTGCCGTAAGAGTCCGCCGATTACGAAAGTCTGGCGCCTGGAAATCCGGGATCTCGCGCCGCGCGGATTCGTGGAAGTGCGGGTTCCTTACTGCGGCGAATGCTAAGTCGAGACCAATTGCGGCGCGAAGAAACGGTCGAGTTCAGCGAACGCTCGGCGGCCAAGTGATGCGAGGCAAAGACTATAACGCGGGATTACGCGGCGTGCTTTTCGAAGCGCGCCACTATCAACGAATGGGCGCGGCCGTGTGGCTCTATGGCTGGCTAGTGCTCCGGCAAACGCACCAGCAGGGTGGGATCGGCTGGGTCTTGGGCGGCGCGCCGATCAGCTATCGCGAGATCGAGGAAGAAACGGGATTCAACGTTCGCACGCTCGAGCGCTGGATGCACACGCTGCGGCGCCACGGCTATATCGAGACGGAAGCGGCACCGGCGGGCATAGTCGTGCGAATCACGAAGGCGAAGAAATTTCCACAGGCCGGCCGCAAATTTGCGGAGGGGGTACGCAGAGGCGCGGGCGGTATCACGCAAAACCGCGTAGCAAACCAGTGCAATCCCGCGTGGAATCATCAGACTGCGGACCGGATAGGTAGTTCATCCATAGCTCGATCACAAGAAGAATCAAGATCGTCGGATATCCACAGAGATTTCCACAGAAAACTTGAAAATCAAGCGTCTCAAGGCCAATTCTCAAATTCAAAACCTTCCGGTTTAGATCAAACACAGAATCCAAACCGCTGCTCCGAATCCGACTTTCCAGCCAATGCGCATCTCCAGCAGCAAAACAGATTTTTCCTCGAGGCGCGCTTGCGCCAGCAACTGCTCCGAGCGGAGCGCGAAGAAGCTGTGCGGCGAGAACTCTCCGTGGGCAGCGGCCCAGAGGTACCGCGTTCATGAGCGCACGCATGAAGTTGCGCCGGGAAGTGGGCCGCGGCGGGTTCATTCCGTCCGGATGGCAATTGGCCTGGTACGAGCCGCGCCGCCGCATCGGCGTGTATTACCCGGCGCCGCTGCATTGGTTGATGCGCGCCGTACGCGAGCTTGTCTATCGGCTCGGCGTTGCCGTACGCGCGCCGGGAATCGAGCGGTCGCAGGTGTTCGATATGCAACGCACGCACCGCGAGCGCCAGCGCCTGGCCGACGAATACGCGCGCGGCTATCTCATCGGTTGGCGCGAGTGCTTCCACGCGTGCCTCGAGGTGGTGGAGGAGGAACTCACGCGCTCGGACGACGTGTGGGAGATCGGCGATCTGCTTACCGATACTCCGAAACTGCCGAGGGACAATTAACGATCGGGACAGAAACGCGATTTCGCGCGGGAGGGCGCACTCCATGAAATCCACCGACATATTTGATGAATGCCACGGGCGCTATCGCGGCTTGCGCGAGTGGTTGGCGGACTCGACCGGCGCAGTGCGCTCGCTCGATTTCGAGAAGCCGTCGGCGGGCTATATGTGGCGTCCGGACCGCGCGCGCGCGTGCGAGTACGTCGCTGATTTCGAACGCATCGGGCGGCACGCGCTGCGGCGGCCAGAATGGAGGGGGAGACTGAAGCTCTTCAATATCTATTTCCTGCGCGGCGCGGAGTACCGGCCGGCGATTCGCCTGGTGGGCGTGGCCGAGGGAACGTTTGACTATTGGTATCGCGAGGTCAAGAGGGCAATCGGCGCGGAATTTTCACGCACCGGGCTATATCCGCCATCGAGATATTTCAATGTTCGATAAGCCGCGGACGTCATCGTGGCCGGAGCCAATTGCGCGCAACGGGTGTTCAACGGCGGTTTTTGTTGGATCCGAGCAGCAGGGAGCGAATCAGGGGGATGCCCATCGTGAACGGCGCAAAAAGCACGTTCTTCATCAGAGTTGAGCGCTGTTCGAGCCGCTCGCGAGCTGCATCGGTCTCGGACTTCTTCACGGCGACGACCGCGCTGATATATTTCAGAAAATCAACACCGCATTTGTCGCACTGGCCGCCGTGCCGCTGTTCGTGCTTGCACGAAGGACACTCGTAGCGCAGCGTGGCATGGCATCGCGGGCAAAACCGCGCGATGTCGCGTGCTTCGGCGCTGCATTTCGGGCATTTCATAACCTGATTTTACCGGGATGCGAGCGCGCCGACGGAACGGAAAGCGTTCCTTGCGCTCACACGGTTAACACCGCCCTTCTCGATAGGACGAAAGTGTGGAGCAGCGACGCGCACTACGCTGCGGCGAGCAAGGTTCGTGTGGAGTGCGGCGGCTTGCCGCTGCTGTTTGCCGCACGCGCTTGCCCGGGCGTGCTCCACGCAGTAGCCGAATCCTCGGATCGGGCGAGGCAAGCCACGCCCGAAAACAGCGGGAGCAAGCTCCCGCACTCCACATGATCGAGGTGCGCGGGCGAATGAGGTGGATGGGCGGAGTCGGGCCGGGCATCTGCGCCGGGCGTCCGCCGCAACCGAGGCGGTCCGCGTGCGAAATCGCGCGCTGTGCGAACGGTTACCAGGAAGTGCGAAAACGTATCTTGGGCGAATAGCTGGCGCGCTTCGTACCGTTGCTCGCGCAGCCCTTGCGCGAAGCATCGCCGGGGCGCGCCGGCGCAGTCTGTTCTTTTGCCTGGCGGGTCGGCGCGAGCAATCGCACCACGTGGCCGAGGCGTTCCTGGCGATACGGCTTGGCAATGCAAACTACCGCGCCCAGCGAGTGGGCGTTCGCGTAGTCGCTTGGATACGCCGAGCTGGTCATGAGCATCACCGGCACGGTTTGCAGCCGCGGCGTGCCTTTCACGTACGCACAGAGCTCGTATCCCGGCAGATCCTCGCCTTCAATTTCCGCAATCAGCAGTGCGGGCGTGAACATTTCCAACACGTGATGCGCCTCGGACGCGCTACTCAACGCGATCACTTCGTAGCCATCGGCGGTTAAGTACGCCTTCAGCGAATCGCGCAGGGCTACGTCCTTGTCCACGACAACGACGAGCGGCTTTTGCGGTATCAGCTGCGGTGCATGGGCAGACGCTTCGACGTCGCCTTCGAGCTTTTGACCACCGTTATCCACCAGATCCTCACCGGCCCCGGATTTCAGGACGACGGCCACGGAGTACCCGCCATCCGGCAATTGGCTGACGCGCGCAACGCGGCCCGCCTGCTCGGCCTGCACTGCCACGGGCGACTTGCTGTAGGGAAACGTGACGGCTACGACCATGCCCACCGCAAACGCATCTTGTTTGGTCGCGAAGAGCACGCCGCCGCGGGAAACGTCGAGCGTCGTTGAAATCTCGTCCGGGCCGCCTTCGGTGACGTCCACGCTGCGGACGCGCACGGGCGCGGAAATCAGGGCGCGCCGGCGGCTGCGCCGATCAGCAGGGGAGGCGCCGGTGGTAGGCGCGCCATGCGCATTGGATTGCGGTTCGCTCGATTTTGAGGCCGAGGCTGAATTGCCGGCCATATCCACAGGCATTTCTGCGGGGTGATTGCTTCCGTGACTTTGATCGGGGAGTGAAAACTCAAACGTATCGCTCATTCTGAGTGGCCTCGTGATCTGTGCGTGTCCGAAGAAGTACAATAACAAACGGGTCTCCGCGAGGGCAGTAGAGGCAAGGTTACATTCGGGCAGTACCTGGGGTGGCGTCCTAAGGCGGTACTTCCGTACCATCGAATCGCTGGTACCGTGCCATTCGCTGACTTGTGTGCGACACGCACGATTGCGCGTGGCCGCGATTGCCTTGTAGGGGCACGAACTACCGTGCCGTTACGAAGAAGAACCAAAATCTCACGGCGCGATGCCGCCCATCGATCTTGCACCATCGTCGCTCCGGTGAATGTGGAGTGGCTTGCCGCGGCTGTATGCCGTCCCGGCAAGCCGGGACGTGCTGCATGCGTGCGCCAGGTTAGACCGCTGCGCGCCCGCTACTTATCCCACACCGACCGCATGCCGTAGGGAACCGCCCACGACAGGCCTTCGATCTCGCGGATCTTGCCGCCCTCGATCTTGAACAATTGCGGCTCGATGAAGCTGATCGGGCGAAGGAACTGGCGCGGCACTGCGACGTTGCCGACTCCGTTGACGGCGACGGTCTTCACGTTGCCGCGATTGTCGAACATGGCGACGTTGAGCACCAATCCCTGCTCTTCGTCCACGACCAGCAATCGCCGGCCGCGCACTTTCGAAAGCGCGCTGAAGAATCCGCGGTCGATCTCCGCCGCGCAGCTCCCGCTGAAGATTCGAAACGCCGGCTGCGCCGGATCCGCGACCAGACCGTCCGCATTCCCGGTCGCCGCCATTCCGTTTTCACGCCGCGAGCATTTGTCGTCGAACGCAACGGCAGAACCCTTCGATTGCGTGAATCCGTCGAAGTAGCTCTGCGTCGCGGCAATCAACTGCTCGCGAGGAGTTCGCGCCGAGCCGGTCACGGGCTCGAGCAACGCCGCGTCCGGTGACACGAACGCCCTGGGATTCAACTCGTTGAACATGCGCGGAGTCATGATCCCCGCCGTGTTCGCGCCCAGGCCGCCGACCGGCCGCAGTTGCTCACGCGAAGTGATCACCTCCACTTCGACGATTCTGCGGTCCTGCACTTTGATCCGCACGGCCATCACGCCGAGCAGCGTGCCCTGATACTCGCTGAAGTCGCCATAAAAGCCGGCCTCGCCGTTCGCCGCATCCGCCAGATATACGCGATACGTGCCTCGCCGCGAAAACGTCTTCCAGATGCCCTCGCCCAGCGCGACGTTCTGTCCGTTCTCCGTGTACTTCACGCCAGGTGCGAACGCGACGCCGTGCGGATTGTGCATCCCGAGCGCGTCAAAGAAATTGTCCGCGAAGCCGTAAAGGCAATCGCGGTCGCATGGACTCGACCCGGCCGGCGCCGCCGGAGGCTGCGCGATCACGGACGATTTGCCTTCGTCCGCTGACGCCGCGCGCGGCGAAGAGCCGCCTGCCATTCCAATCAGTAGCGCGCCGGTAAGCGCATAGCGCAATACATTCTTTGAAGTAATCATAATGGTCTCCCGTGCCTACGGCTTCACATAAGGCGAGGTAATGTTGAACGGAACTTCATACATGGTCATTTCGATCAGCCGTATCGTGCCGTTTTCCACGCGGTACGCCTCGTTCGACATATTCGTGCGCGGCGTCATGAAATAGGGCGGCACTTTCCACTTGCGGCCGTCGGTCAGGTCCATCTCCGTCACCGTGCCGTCGAAATCCAGGAACGCAGACGCCAGAATCGCGCCGCGCTCGACGTCCACCACCAGGTAGCGCCGGTCGCGGCATCCCGTGGTGAAGCCGAGAAATCCCAGCTCGTACTGTTGCTTGCAGGGCATCATCGTGAAATCGCTGATATCCGTGTCCGAGTGACCGTAATTCTGCGGGCGGGGCTGGTTCGTGGTGTACACGCCGTCTTCCGTCCGCTCGCAGTCGTCGGTGAAGGCGTATATGCCCCTGCCGTCATTCTTCGCTATCGCCTCGTAATACATGTACGCGGCTTGCTCGAGCGCTTCGCGCGTCTGCCGGAGCGCCGGGGGAATCGGCTGCAGCCACAGGGGCTTCGGCTTGCCGGCCTTTTCGTAGGCCGCGGCTCCGTGCGGGTCGTGCGCGAGGAATTGTTCGGCCTCGGTGATCGTGTGATTCTCAACCTTGAGTCGCACGATCAGAATGCCCGCGACCTCGTTTTCGTAAATCACGCAAATGCAGCCGACGTCGCCGCGCTCCGGATCGGCGAAGAAATGCCGGTAGGCGCCGATGCTGCTCGCCGTCGCCCACAGCGCGTCGCCGATCTGCAGCGGCACGTTGTCCTGCGAGTATTTCACGTTCGCCGCCAGCGGCGCGCGCGACGGATCGTGCGCAACCATGGCTTCGAGGTATTTCGTCGTGATCGCTTCCAGGCACGCGCGATCGCAAGCCGGGCCCGCGCTCTTCGGCGAGGGCGATGAAGACTTGGCTTGCGCCCGCAGCGGCGGAACACACGCCACAATCGCCGCCAGGACGGCCGCCGCGAACGCAACGCGCAGCGAAATTTGAACGCCTCTCGAACAGACCAGTTTTCTCAAGTTCGTACTCCTTTTGGTGAATAGCCTGCACCACTCGCCGGACAGCTCTGCAAACGCGATTCGTCGGTGAACCTGAAGTCCAAGCCCGCATCCTGACCGGCGGCCCGTGTCGGCCCAAACTCCCGATTTGGCCGCCAAAGTTGTACCACGGATTCCGCGAAGCGCGGCCTTTGGTTTTGTAGGGGCATGACATGTCACGCCTGGCGAACGACCCTGGCGCGGATCATTCCATCTAGCAAGATGCAGCGCGACCCCGGCGCATGTGGAGTGCGGCGTCCGATGAGATCCGATTTCGTAGGGGCGTAGTCCGCCGCGGCGGACTACGCCCCTACGAAAGAACCCCTCGGCCGTGGTCTGCACTTCTCCGATGTGACACAATCATTTCTCGGAGAAGGGAATCGATGGCCGCAGGAAGATCGTATCGCCTATCGGTGCTGGATGTTTCGCCGGTCGCGTCCGGCTCGACCAGCTCGGACGCGCTGCGCAACACGCTCGACCTGGCGCAGCTTGCCGACAAGCTGGGCTTCACGCGCTACTGGCTGGCCGAGCACCATAACACGCCGCTGATCGCCAGCTCGGCGCCGGAAATCATGATCGGCCACGTCGCCAGCGTCACCCGGCATATTCGCGTCGGCTCCGGCGGCATGATGCTGCCGAATCACACACCGCTGAAGGTGGCGGAAACATTTCGCGTCCTCGAGGCGCTGCACCCCGGGCGCGTGGACCTCGGCATCGGCCGAGCGCCCGGCACCGACTCGCTCACCGCGCTCGCTCTCCGCCGGTCCCGCGAAGCGCTCGGCGCCGACGATTTCCCCGCGCGCCTCACCGATCTGCTCGCGTTCCTCAATCATGGTTTTCCGGCGAATCATCCGTTCGAGCGCATCCGCGCCATGCCCGACGACGTGCCCATGCCGGACGTTTGGCTGCTGGGCTCGAGCGATTATTCGGCCGAGCTTTCCGCGCAGATGGGGCTGCGCTTCGCCTTCGCGCACCACATTCAGCCGTGGCCGGCGGTGGGCGCGCTGCGACTCTACCGCGAACATTTTCAGCCATCCGAATATCTGCAGCAGCCCGAAGCGCTGATCGGCGTCTCCGTCGTCTGCGCGGAAACGGACGCGCGCGCCGAGGAGCTCGCCAAGCCGCTCGCGCTCACGCTACTGCGTTTCCGCTCCGGCAAAATGGGCCGCTTCCCAAGCATCGAGGAGGCCACGAATTACCCGTACTCGCCCGAGGAGCGCCAGATCGTCGAGATGAACCGCGAGCGCTCCTTCGTCGGCTCGCCCGCGAAGATCCACGAGCAACTCACGCGCCTCGCCGACCAGGCCGGCGTCGACGAAATCATGATCACCACCATGACCCACGAACACGCCGACCGCCGCCGCTCCTACGAGCTCGTCGCCGAGGCCTTCGGCATCGCCCCGGTCGTCGCGTAGCGCATTGCGCACTTCCGCCGCTTCATGCACCTCTAATTTCATCAGGGCTCCGCGTATGTGGAGTGCGGCGGCTTGCCGCCGCTGTTTGCCGTCCCGGCTTGCCGGGACGTGCTGCAGCCATGTGCCAATCATGATCGACGACCTTGCCTGCGCGTGGTCGGCGCCTTCGATGGCTCCCAGGATTGGGCGAAGCAAGCTTCGCCCAAAGGCAGCGGCGGCAAGCCGCCGCACTCCACAAGGTGCTTGCCCCTCATTTCATGCCAGCGGTACACTCGCGCCAAACTAATGGCTGACTGGCCTCATGGTCCGTCTCATCGCGTCACCGATTGCGGAACCTACATCGTGACGGCAGCGACTTATGGCAAGCTGCCGATTTTCGCTTCGCGCTCGCGTTTGAGTCTGCTCTGCGAAATGCTTTTGAAGGTTTGTTTGGACAATGGCTGGAATGTTCAGGCCTGGGCCGTCTTTCCTAACCACTATCATTTCGTTGCCTCGTCGAATGCGCCCGCAAATTTATCGACTACGATTCGCCGATTACATTCGCTCACGGCTCGCGCGGTGAACCAACGTGACTTGCAAGCCGGACGCAAGGTCTGGTTTCAGTATTGGGACACGCTGCTCACAAATCAAAACTCTTATCTGGCCCGACTGCGATACGTTCACGAAAACGCTGTGCGCCATGGCGTAGTGGCTCGTGCGGCGAATTATCCATGGTGTTCGGCTGGGTGGTTCGAACGCAAGGCCGCGCCGGGCTTCCGCAAGACCGTTCTCGGAGTTCCGTATGACCGGATCTCCGTGCCCGACTCGTTTGAAGTCTCCATCAAGCTCTAACCGGGAGCACTGGTGCCTCCCGTCCTCTGGAGTGCGGCGGCTTGCCGCCGCTGTAGGCCGTCCCGGCTTGCCGGGACGTGCTGCAAATGTGAGCCAATCGAAACCACCCGCGCGCAACTCGGGGTGATTGGTCGCGTGATTCGGCTCCAATTTCGCGCTCGTTCTGGCCGTTGTTTTCGGTTCTAATTTGTGGTATAAATAGTTTGCGTTTGTTGCTCTTGTGTCGCTTTTGACGCGTCTCACAAGGCTGCCGGGCAGGGGTCCGTCGGCCTTTTTTTTGGAGGCAGGGCATTCCGGGGCACAGATAGCCTTCTGGGCGACTAACCGTCGTCTTATGAATTAATTAGGAGCAGTAAAGTGGCTACAGAACAGGGCACCGTGAAGTGGTTCAACGCAGCAAAGGGGTACGGGTTCATCCAGCGCCAGTCCGGTGAGGACGTCTTCGTGCACTTCTCGGCGATTCAGTCCGAGGGTTACAAGAGCCTCAACGAAGGACAGGCCGTCGAATTCGAAGTCAAGCAGGGTCCGAAGGGTTTGCAGGCCGAGCACGTTACAGCCCTCTAAAACCTAACAGGCCGTCACCGTTTTGTCCAAATCCTAGGAGGCAACGTGCAGACTCTCGTCGAGGGGCAGGCCATTCGCCATGACCAGTACGGTCTTGGCACCGTCACCGAATCTAATGTCGAACGCACCACCATTGAGTTCGACAATCACGGCGTGAAGAAGTTCGTTACCTCAATTTGGAGCGCGGAATTGATCGGTGAGCCGCCGGCGATTCGTCCGACGAAGCGCCGTGGCCGTCGCAAGACCGTCAAGAAAACCTAAGGGTCGTAACCAGACGGCCCCCTGCACGCCCAGCGCAGGGGGCCGTTCTCGCAATGGCGCCTACGGCGCGACCAAACTGCTCCGCACTGCGAACCGAATCATGTCGCTGAAGCTCGTGAAATTCATCTTGCGCATGATGTGGTTGCGGTGACTCTCGATCGTCCTCGTGGAAACGCCCAGCGTCGCGGCCACTTCCTTGTTGCTCTTTCCTTCGGCGAGTAGTTGCACCACCTGAATCTCGCGTTCCGTCAGGGGTGAATCGGACTGTCCCTCCGGATCGCCTTCGGGCGGGCCGGCCACGAAATTTTGTGCCATCGTGACGGCCAGTTTCGAGGTAAAAAACGGCTTGTGCTGGCGCACGCGGTCCACGGCCTCGAGAAGCTCGGTGTCCAGGTCGGATTTCAACACGTAACCGAGCGCTCCGCAACGCAGCACCTCGCGCGCCAACTCGTCCGAGAAATGCATGCTCAGAACCAGCACTTCGGTTTCGGGCGACTGTTCGCGCACGGCGGTCGTGACTTCGAGGCCGTTCATTTCCGGCATGGTCAGGTCGAGCACCACAAGATCCGGCTTGGCCTTCTTGACCTACTCCATCGCCTCGAGGCCATTGGAAGCCTCGCTGCACACCTCGATTCCCGGCTGCGATTCCAGTATCGCGCGAACTCCGCGCCGTACCACTGGATGATCGTCCACCACCAGAACTCGATAGGACTTGTCGTGCTTCGACGGCACGGCCGACGCTAAGGGCGGCTCTAGAAGAGCGGATACTGGGCTCGCCGCTGCGCCTTTCGTTTTTTGTCTCAAGTTGTCCATCCGATTGGCGATCCCTGGGGACATTTCCCCTTTTCTGGAGGTAGTAGCGCACACAGGGCGCCATGCGTAGATGTCGCGGTACGTTACTCTCGCACTAATGGCTTGTCAAGCTAATCACTGTTCCGGATCGGCACAATAACTACCGACCTTGTCGGCAACAGCCGCAAATGAAATTCAGTAGTGTTTCACGTTGAACCAGCCCTGTCGAAACGCTACGCTTTCTTCAAGTATCTGGAAGGCATAATTGCCGCTAACGTTCCGTCCCGCGTTTCCCGATAAAGAAACTGGGGAACGCGGAGCGGACTGTTCTGGTTTCACTTCTTTGTTCCGCTCGCACGGTTCCTCGCCTTGTTTTTGAGCGGAGCCGCAGAAGCTGATTCCCGGCGAAAGAGGAAGTGCCATGCCATCCATCGCGATGCGAATCCTTGTAATCGGGGAATTTCTGCCCGGCACGGGCGAAATCCTTCGGCGTCTGTCCGGCCGGGGATGGGGCGCGCGAAAAGTTCCCACGCTCCGGGACGCGCGCGACCTGCTGGGGACGTTCGATTTCGATGTGGTGCTCGCTTCCGAAGCCCTCCCCGATGGCCGAGGTTACGATGTCGCCGAATCCGTTGCCATGCACTCACGCACTTTGATGGTTGGCGTGGCGCTTTCCGAATCTTGCCTCTGGCTGCCCGTCGTGGATCGCGGCAAACACGTGCTCGGCAAACGGGCCCTCAACGTGCAAGCGCTTGAATCAGAAATGGAAACTCTGCTCACCTCCCAGGCGTACGTCGCCGCCAGCGACGCTGTCCGCGAGATGGTTCGTAAATCGCCGTTCATGCCTGAACGCCCGAGTCCGCAGCGCGCGACGATGATGCGGCGCAAATACCGGGACCGGGACATCGTGCCGCTATGAGGGCGAGGAGCGTTGGCGTGAAGCTACCTACTGTGGTGGGATCAACTGCGGTCAGCCGGAGCCCGGCCCGCAGTCGGTCGTCGCGCGCGCAGGCCCGGCCGCTCCGAGAATGTCTCTCGCTGCGCGATCCTACCGAATGCCTGCTAGACGCCTACGACTGCGTCTCCCGCCGCGCCTACGAACATTTCCTCGCGCGCGGGCCGCGCCCCGGCGGAGAAGTCGAAGACTGGCTCAGTGCGGAGCGCGAGCTTCTGCTGAACTTCCCGGTAAATGTCCACGAATCGAAGGGTTTCGTTTACGCACTGGCGAGCGTTCCCGGCGTCACCGCCGCGCGGATATCCGTCGGCATCGAGTCGCGCTGGCTGGTGATCCTCGCTCGCCACGTGCCCCAGGGCGAATCCGCGCTCGACCCGGACGCAATTGCCGGCGACTCGTCATGCGCGGACGACGACCGCGCGGCAAAATCCGTCTGCGTTCTGGCATTGCCCTCTGACGTAGACGCGTTCCGCTCGATCGCCGTTCTGGCGGACGGTCTCCTCGGCATCCGCATGCCGAAGCTCAATTCGCTCGACTGAGCTGCGGCGGCCGTCTCTACCGCTGAGAAGTTCGGAGATTTTCCATATTCCCGTTTCTATTTTCCAGTTTCTGCCCTCTCTGTGCCTCAGTGGCTCTGTGGCGCGCTTCGCTTCGCCACGCGCCACCACAGCGCAGCCCCCGCAATCACCGACACGGCGCTCGCGGCCTGCGCGTTCGTCATGCCGAGGAACGATCGGGGATTGATGCGGATGAACTCGACCAGAAATCGCGCCAGGCCCGTAAGGATCAGATACATTGCGAATACGCTTCCGGGCCGTAACGAATCCGTGGCGCGTCGCGCTGTCAACTGATCGGTGCCCAGCCGCCAGAGGACCCACGCAATCGCGCACGCAGCGATCAATTCGTAAATCGGTGTGGGATGGACGCGGTCGGTCGTAGGCACCAGCCCATTCGGGAAGCTCATGCCCCAGGGCAGGGAAGTGGGTACGCCGTAATCGCCGTCGCCCGATAGCAGGCATCCGATCCGCCCGATCCCATATCCCAGCGCTGCGGCAGCCGAGCCGGCGTCGAACACCTCCAGCAGCGGAAAATTGTGCCGGTGCGCCAGCCACACGAATGCCGCGAATCCCGCAATCAGCCCTCCGAACCACGCCAGGCCGTAGCGGCTGAAAATCTGGCCGATCGGATCGGCGAAAAGCTCGCGCGGCGTCTCGAGCACGTGATACAGCTTCGCGCCCATGATTCCCACCAGCGCCGGTACGGCGACAAACATTTCGGCCGTCGTTGTGTTCTTGGCCGCCAGGCCGCGCCGCGCCATGTCCGCGCGCAGCACGTAATACGCCGCCACCATCGCCGCGGCGATCATCAACCCGAACGTCGGCACCAGGATCGGCCCGAGATGGATGAACGGCATCATCGCGCGCCAGTATATCCGATTGGCCACGGAGACACAGAGAAGGGAAAATCGAAGGTAGAAATTCGCCATCGTTTCAGTTGTCCGCGCGAGGTGGTTTTGTAGCGGCGTGGCCGGCCGCGGCGGGCTACGTCCGGCGCAGATGCTTGGCGCGATGTCACCCAGCCTCCGCAGTCTGCCTCCGGCGCAATCCAGCTGCCGCCCTACCCGTTTTTTATCTCTCCGCGCCTCTGTGCCTCCGTGGCCATTCTTTCCGGGTCTTGCAACCGGGCGGTGCAGGGCGGCGTCTAATGGTGTAGGATCGCTGAAACGTAAGCGTTGCCTCGATCGGCATCCCGAGGTGCGAATATGACGCGCTCGACTCCATACCGTTCGGCCTTCGCACAACTTTTCGTGGGAATTTTCGCGGCGGCGCTATTGCTATTTACGCCTTCCGCTGCATTCGCGCAGCGCGGCGGCCACGGAGGTGGCGGCGGGCATATGGGCGGGGGAGGCGGCGGCCATTTCGGAGGTGGCGGGAGTTTTGGCGGCGGAAGCCGTTCCTCCGGCGGCTCGCGCGGTTCCCATGGCTCAGCACCCGCTCCGTCGCATTCGACTTCGGCGCCGCCCGCGCGATCCGCGCCGGTAACAACGTCAGCGCCCGCTGTCACCTCATCAGTGCACTCGGGAACAACTTCGGAGGTTCCGGCAGCTCCAACGAGCGGCGTAACCGTCCACCAAACAATTTTTGGCGCGCCCGTAACGCAGGGCCCCGGCGAAGCATTCGTAAACCGCGGCTCCACGCCCACTCCGCGGAATTCCATCATCGGTTTCGTTCCTGCCGCCGCGCGCCCCTGGCAATCCGATGCGCCGCATTCCGGAGCGCTTAGCTTTTCCGGACAGGGCCGCGAGATCTGGCAGGAATCGCCTTCGCGAGGGGTAGCGACTTCCTCGCCTTCGGTTTCAAACCGTGCGCTCTTCGCGCGACCTCCGGCGGCGGCGACATTGCGTCCCCGACCTCCGCACAGGATTCACTTTCCTCCAGTATCAAGCCCGATCATTTTCGTTCCCGCATTCGGTTTTTTCGGCCCGGGATTCGGATTCTTCGGCAACAGCTTCGGCTGTGATCCGTTCTGGGGATGGAGTTTCGATCCTGCGTTCGGCTGCAATGGCTGGGGCTATGGTTACGGCTTGGGATACGGCGGCTACTACGGATCGGGTTACGGCTACGGCGCCGGCTACGGCGGTTCGTACTCGCTAGGCAGCACCGCGCCATCGGATTTCGATAGCGGCGCATCCACCGAATTCAATGCATCGAAGTGGGAAGATTCGCCGGCGAATGATTCCATCGCGGCGGATCATCTCAACTCCGACTCCGGTGCCAACTCCACCGCCGGCGCGGCCGTCACCGCCGCTCCGCCGCCTGCCACGCTGATCTACCTGAAGGACGGCTCGAGCTACGAAGTGATGAGCTACTGGCTCGATGCGGGAAAGCTGCACTACATCACGAACTATGGCGGCGAAAACTCGCTGGACATGAACCACCTCGATCTGCAGCGCACCGTGGACGAAAATGCCCAGCGCGGCGCAAATTTCACGCTACGCCCAGCCCCCGCGGCGTCGGCTCCCTCGGAGCCTGCACCTGCCGCGTCCTCGGCGCCTGCGGATGACCCACGCACGGACGCGACCAGTCCCGCGCCCGCGCCATCCGCGCCTCAGCAATAGTTCGCATCGCGTTACCGACATGCAAGGCCGCTCGACTGCGCGCGGTTGTGCACGGACGTGGGTGTCAATTTGCCTGGTGAAAACGAAAGTCCGGTGGTACTGGAAATCGACGGCTTCTGTTAACCTTGGATATTGGGCTTCCGTTTTCAGGCGGCTTCCTGCATCACAGCAAATAGCAGAGGCTCCGCCGGCTGCCCGGAAGAACGTCCAAATCTACACAGGAGAAATCCAGAATGAGCGAGCACTACCACGACGCGGGCGATCTTGGCCTGCTCAAAGAGATGCGCAAGCTGGCCCCTGCGGACTTCGACGCATGGCTGGGCCTCAACAACATCGTCGCGCGCGAAGGCGGCGCGATTCCCAGGAAGTTTCGGGAACTTATCGCCGTCGCCGTCGCTTGCACGACCCAGTGCCCGTACTGCATCGAAGCGCACTCGACGGCCGCAAAGGCAGCCGGAGCAACCCGCGAAGAACTGGTTGAGTCCGCATTCCTGGCCGCGGCGTTGCGCGCCGGTGGCGCGGCCACGCACGGAGCCATGGCCCTGAAGTTTTTCGACCAAAAGTAACCGGGCTGAGCATTGTCCTGATCTGGCGCGTCGCGGCGTAATTTGCTCTCGTTTTGCCCGCATGCATCGCGGCGCGCCATGGACTATTTTTTCTTACACGAATAAACACTTAACACGCGCGCCACACGCGCGTAGAAGTTTTATTGTTATCCTCGTTGTGTGCCCGCGCAGCTCCCGTTGGAAATTTCCTTTTCGCCGAAAATATAACTGGATAGCGTTTTCTCTGCGTTCACTGGTACTCCCCGCACTTCTAGCCACTCGTCACTAGCCACTAGCCACTAGTCACTTCCCCTGGAGACACCATGCCGAACTACAATGCACAGGTTCCGCCCTACTCGATTTTCCCGGGTGACGTCGCGCTGGCATTTAACAGCGAAGCGTCCGCCGCCGGCCAGGCCAGCCAGCAATTCGCGCTGCCCAGCTACGCCGGCTTCCCGGAAAACGGCCGCACCATCCGCTGGCAGACTATCTACGGCACGTCGCCATCCGCCGTGAGCATCGTCCTGCAAACCGCCATGTCCGACGCCGAAGCGCAGTACACGACGATTGACACGTCCTCCGCCACCGCCGGCGAAGCCCGCACCGTCACCGGCGTCCGCGCCAATTTCGTCCGCGCCAGAGTCTCCTCGATCACCGGCGGCTCCGGCATCATCGTCCAAATCCTCGGCTAGCCCGATCCCACTTCGCCGCTCCCGTCATTTCATCGAAACAAGGATCGCGCGGCAAAGCTCATGTGGAGTGCGGCGGCTTGCCGCCGCTGTAGAGTACCGGAGCTTGCTCCGGTGCGGTGGGCGAGGCTAGCCTCGCCCAGCCCGAGGCATCTCGGAATGCGAGCAGCACGTCCCGGCAAGCCGGGCCGGCAAACAGCGGGAGCAAGCTCCCGCACTCCACACGTTGCCGATCGGGCTCGCTGCCGTCGCTTGCTCGTCTCCCCGCACCCTGGGGCCCTCGCCATCTGCGGTATCATGGTGGACGCATTACCGGGGCATGCGTCTGTCGAAGCGATTCGCCTATGGAGTAGCAGTGATCGCTGTCGTGGCTTTTGTCGCGGCCGCGCAGCCAACGCGCGCGCAGAATCAGGCCCCGCCAACGCAGCCCCCGGGGTTGTCGCCGTGCCCACTGCCGGCGCCCTCACCCGCTCCCTTACCGGACGGGAATCAGCCGCCGTCGACCTCGCACGGCTTCCACTGCGTCACGGTCATCTTCGACTACGATTTCAGCAAGACGCCCGCCTGCTCGATGACCGTCACCAAGGGCTGCGTCCAGCAGTTCATCGCGTTCGATATTTCCGCGGGAACGAAGCACCCTCCGATTCTATTTCCGATCCCGCTTCCTCCGAACCCGGTCGGCGCCGTTCACGGCATCACCAAGACCGGCCCTCCCACCGACTTTGAATCCGGCAAGCATCTCATTGCCGTCTCGGCCATGACCCCTGACGGTCATCATTCCCGCCGAAGCCTCTGCACCACCTGGATCACCATCCCGTAGAAGGTTTCGTAGCGCCGGCGTCTCGCCGGCTCTTTTCCTGAGTTGCCGGGCCTCCGCAGCGACGTCTTCAAATTTCCATTTTCAACGTTCCTCATGCCCCTCTGCATAGCACTCGTACAATCCCGCGCGTCCGTCGCCGTATGGGACCGCTGCCCGCGTCGCGCCCTCCCCGGAGACCGTTTTTGCGCCGATCACCGCCACGCGCTCGACGGCGCCGTGATGGGATTCCTCGAAACGGAACAACCTAGCCATGCCCAAACCAAACATCGCAGCAAAGCCGTTGGCAAATTCCTCCCCAGGCGCAAAAAACGGTCGTGCGCCGAAGCGAGCGACGAAGTCAAAGCATACCGCCGCCCGGTCCGCGAAATCCGCGTCGACGGAAGCCCTCTTGCCGAATTCTTCGGGCAAGAAGTCGAAGTCGCTCGGTCGCCGGCACCGGCGCCGCCAACCCTCGCTCGAACGCCTGCCGATTGATGAGGCCCTGCGCCGCGGCGGCATGGGTGAGTTCGAGTACGCGAAATCGCTGGGAAGATTCATGGACACGGTTGATGGCGCCAAGCCCGATCGAAAGCTCATGCTTGACGGGCTGAAGGAGTGGGGGCGTCATTTCCAACCGAAGCGCTCTTCTGAAAGCGCGTCCTCAAGCGATCCCCCTCTCATCGTGCAGCTTGTCCACAACGTGCAGCGCCCCCTGCGCCCGCCCATCGAAATCCCAGCCCCGCCGCCGGAAACCAGCGCGTAGCGACAGGCACAACCCATGTGGAGTGCGGCGGCTTGCCGCCGCTGTATGCCGTCCCGGCTTGCCGGGGCGTGCTCCCCGTATTTTGGGAACGCCTCGGATTGGGCGAAGCAAGCTTCGCCCAAATACAGCGGGAGCAAGCTC
This sequence comes from uncultured Acidobacteriota bacterium, assembly GCA_963752925.1. Lineage (GTDB taxonomy): Bacteria > Acidobacteriota > Terriglobia > Acidiferrales > UBA7541 > Palsa-295. Next base: position 725,721 of record CAVVZY010000011.1, read on the forward strand.
CCGCACTCCACACGAGGCCGATAGTTAGCGCAGCATCATCATTTCACCGGCCCATCCTCACGATTTTCTCTTTTCCATCTTCCGCACCCCCAAGGAGCCATCATGACCGCACCGGCAACCGGCACCACCGCAACCACCAGCATCAGCAAAAAAAACGATCGGCTACCTCGTGCAACTCGGCGGAATCGCGGCGTTCACGCTCGGCGTGGTTTTCAGCCTGCACCATGTGGCGATTGGCGCGGCGTATCTCGGCGGCGCCGCTGCGTTTTACGTCGGCCAGAAAATCCGCGCGATGTCTTAGCCACCGAGACACAGAGGCACTGAGAAAAAGTGGTCCAGCAACCTTCCATCGGGGCAGGCCAATGATCCATTGGCTCCTCGGCTTGTGTGTCTCTCCATCCGTCCGCTCCTCTGTGTCTCCGTGACTCCGTGGCCAACTCGCTCCCATGGTCTCCATCACATCATGCGTCGAAAGCTGGGCGCAAGACGTTCAATCCGAGAATGCGCGCTCGAGCCGCGTCAGCAAGGTCGAGCTGGGCTACGACCCATTTCCCAAGCAGCAGGAGTTTCACGCCTCGCTGGCCAAGTACCGCCTCTTCGGCGGCGCGGCCGGCCCGGGAAAATCGAAAGCGCTGCTGATGGAAGCCATCCTCCAGGCGCACGACCATCCCAACGCGAACACGCTGCTTCTCCGCCGTACGTTCCCCGAGCTCGAGCAGACGCTGCTGCACTATTTCCGCCGCGACGTTCCGCGCGAGCTCTACAGCAACTTCCAGGAATCGAAGCACCTGGTCACCTGGAAGAACGGGTCCACGACGCGCTTCGGCTACTGTCAGAGCGAACACGACGTTTACCAGTATCAGGGCGCGGAATTTCTTTTCATCGGCATCGACGAGCTCACGCTTTTCACCCTGCGCCAGTGGCAATTCCTCACCAGCCGCAACCGCTGTCCCGTGCCCGGCGCGTTTCCGTGCATGGCCGCGGCGACCAATCCCGGCAACATTGGCCACGCCTGGGTGAAGTCGCTGTGGATCGACCGCCAGCCCGCGCCCGGCATGGAAAATCCCGCCGAATACGATCCGGCTGACTACCATTTCATTCCCGCACGCGTCACCGACAATCCGATTTACGCCGGCGACGAGCATTACCTGAAAACGTTGCGCGCGCTGCCGTCCCATCTGCGCCGCGCGTTTCTCGACGGCGATTGGGACGTCTTCGCCGGCCAATATTTCGACAAGTTCGATTACACGCGCCACGTCATTCGCGCCGAGGAAATGAAAGACAGGGCTCCCAGGTCGAGGGGAGCCTGGGAGATTGGCAGCCATGGTGGCCGCGCTGGATCTCGATTGACTGGGGCTTCGAGCATCCCTCCGCCGCTTACTGGCATGCGAAAGTTCCGAGTGGTTCGCCTGTAGGGGCGCGGCACGCGGCGCCCGGTGCGGCATCAAACTCCTTAGGCCACAAGCAAGAAGCCGCGTCAGTCTCCGCCCATATGGAGTGCGGCGGCTCGCCGCCGCTGTCTAGCACCGGAGCTTGCTCCGGTGCGGTGGGCGAGGCGAGCCTCGCCCAGTCCGAGGCGCCTTCGAATGCGTGCCGCACGTCCCGGCAAGCCGGGACGGCAAACAGCGGGAGCACGCTCCCGCACTCCACATATGCGGCGCCGCAATCCCAAGTCGTCACCTACCGCGAATACGTGACGCGCCGCACTCCGCCGCGCGAACTTGCGCGAGAAATCGTCGCCCGCTCGCTGCTGAGCGGCTCCGGCGATTCCTCCCCCGAGAAGATCGACGCGATCTACCTTTCGCCCGACGCTTTCGCGCGCCGCACCGACGAAGCCTCTATCGCCGAGCAGATGGGCGACGTTTTCGCCGCCGCCGGCCTGCCGCGCCCCGTCCCGGCGGACGACGACCGCGTCGGCGGATGGATGCTGATGTATCAAATGCTTGATGCGGGCGAGTGGATACTCACCGAGAACTGCATCGAACTGCTGCGCACGCTGCCGAACCTGGTCCGCGATTCGGCGCGCGTCGAAGACGTCGAGAAAATGGACGGCGACGATGCCGCCGACGCCGCCCGCTACGGCCTGAAATCCCGCTACGGCGCGCGCCACGGTATCGGCTCCAGCGACCGCCACATGCCGCTTGCCGACCGCCTCGCTGCCCGCGTCGTCTCCGCCGATCCCACGATCCGCGCCATGCAAGCCCGCCAAGCGCAAATCGAGGAAGCCGGCGGCGCGAAGCCAGTCAAATTCCCGCACCGCCGCCGCTACCGCGACCAGTGAGGCTGTTCGTAGGGGCACGGCATGCCGTGCCCGGCGCAGATGCTTGCCAGAGCCCTGCCATCCACATCCGCGCACCCGAATCAATCCGTGATCGCACTTCGCAAATTCCGCCAACGCATCGCCGCATTTTTCGACGCGCGCGCCCGACGCACGCAATACGCACGCTCGCTCGAACTCGAAATCTTCCGCCTTCGCGCCGAAAATCGCGCGCTGCTCAATTCAATTCTCGGGCTCGCGGGCATTCCGCCGATTCCTTTACCGACCTTCACGCCGCCGTCCCCCGCAGCCGGTCATTCCGAGTCCCCGACGCTGTCCAGCGGCGGCGACGAATCTCTCTCGAGGCCCACCTCCTCATCGCCTCAAACGGCCCCGCAGAGCGATTCCTCGCCCCGACAGTCTGGGACTCGGAATGACTCCTCCCCCTCGCCAACTTCACCGACGCGCCAACTCGCCGCGCCGTCGACGTTGTCCCCCATTCGGCGCCGCCGTTCGTGGCACCAGATCAACCGCATGCTCGAATTGGAATCAGCAAAAAAACCAGTGACGAGTGACTAGTGGCGAGTGGCTAGACACACACCAGCGGGTCGCAGGTCACGGGTTCTCTAGTCACTAGCCACTCATCACTAGCCACTTCCCCCGGAGGTTCCATGCCATTCATCAACGGGCGTTATCACGTCAATCCGATCATGGGCCAGGCGCTGGAAGCCGCGCGCGAAGCCGAAGCCGCGCTCCTCGCATTGCAACAGCAGGCCTCACGCGATTCCGGCAATTCGTCTGGTGACTCCGCCGGCGACGCATTCGGCGACACCGAGGATTCCTCGAATTCCGCGGCGCCTGCGGGCCAAGGGCCGATCCATCGCGTCGAAATCGAGGTAACGCAGATCGCGCCTCAACATACCGGCCACGCCGCACGCAGCTTCGTCGCACGAGTCCACCGCGCGCCAGGTGTTTCGGCCGCGTCGCCTGCGCCAGCGTCTGAAACGCAAGTCTTCGCCGATCACGGTGACCTGGCGAATTTTCTCCGCGACACGCTATCGCCGACACCCTAAACCCTACCCCCTAACCCCTCGGCCCTCATCCCTCGTCCCTGGCTCCCACTCAATGGTCTATCATGTTGGCCAGAGGTACCGCGGACTTGGGCACATGGAACACGTCGGGCGGGCACTCGCATGGCTGGCATCGTCGCAGACGTCGGCAGGGGTTGTCGTCCGCGCCGGCATTCGTGCGCTACGCGGTCCTCGGGTTGGCGGCGGTGCTGGTGATTACGCTTGGTTGGCGCGGCGTGCGCTGGACGATGCATCCCAGCCGCGCGCACAGCGATGGAATGCCCGCGCCCTACGCGCCGGCCGCACCGCCCTCGGAGCTCTGGCAGCGCGACTTCGCGGAAACGCTCGACAGCGCTGCGCGCGACGCCGGGGAAGGGAACATCAGCTCGGCGGAAATGGCAGTGGACCGCGCGGAATCAATGATCACGGCCGCGCGATTGCAGGCCCGCGCCGCGGAGCCCGATTTCTTCGCGGCATCACTTGCGAATCTCGATCGCGTTTTGGCGAATCGCCCGGACGATCAGCGGTTGCTCGAACACGTCACGCTCGCGCGCATCGAAGTGGCCGCGTTTCGCTCGTCGCTCGTCCCGCCGGTTGCGCGGACCGTGACGTACGTCTCCATCGGCGCGCCGCGCGAGATCGCCGCGAATCAGTTGCTCGATCCCGCGTCGCTCGGCGGGAAATACCTCGACGCGACAATCATGCCCGACACGTCGGAAATCCTGCTGCCGCCCGCCTCGCGCTCCTTCGCGGACAACATCCGCGTCGAGAATTTGACGATCGAGGGCGCGGCGCAGACCCTCGACGGAATCCGCTGGCGCAACGTGACGTTCATCGGAACGCGCCTGCGCTACGAAGGTGGCCCGCTCGATTTGCAGAACGTCCACTTCGTGCGCTGCCGCTTCGGCTTCACCGCCGACGACCGAGGCGCGCGCCTCGCCAACGCCATCGCCCTCGGCCAAACTTCCTTCATTATCGAATGATTCGCAAACACGTTTCTTCGTACGGGCACGGTAAATCGTGCCCGGCATGAATCCTTGGCACGATGTCGCCATCCGTCTCGTGTGGAGGCCGCTGGCCGGCCAGAATCCGCGATTCAGCGCTGCCGGCCGACTCGGATGGCGAATAAAATCATCACCAATCCGGTCAGCAGAGAGAACGGGGCAAAGACGAGCAAGCCGCAGTAGTCCTGATAATGCAATCTTCCCTGAGCCAGCGCCGCAAACGCCGGCGCCATAAGCATGAGCCTCATCACGACAACGCTGGCGCGTTGACGTGGCGTGACGCGTATCCGCTCCTCGCGCCGTCGTCCCATCGGGTTTACTTGCCTTGCGACGTTATTGACCGTGATGAAAAACGTGCGACTTGATGTCCGGCCAAAACTCGGTCCAGGCGTTCGCGGCGAGTCGGCCGGCAAAACCGTAGCCCGTGCGCGCCATCGCGTGCGACGAGTCCGCTTCGCTGTCAGCCCGCCACGTGTTCGAAAGAAAATTGCTTCCCGTCACAGCCATGTAACGCGCGTAGGCGGGATGGAAATTGCCATCGCGCCCTTTGGCGATGAAACCCTGCTCGACTACGCTGGCCATCCGGCCACCGAATGATTTCTCCGGCTCGCGCTGGTAGCGCGGATCCTCTCCCCAAATCGCGCCGAGGCCGGCTTCCATCGCGTTGCTGGTGGAGATGCCCGTCAGGCGCATGCCGTAGCGCAATCCGAAACCGTCCAACTTCGTGCCATATTCGCGGGGATGATTCAACGCCGTGCCGATGCCGGCCGAAAAAGGTCCCGCAACCAGAAGACTTTTCGGTCCAAGCGTTGACACAAATACCCACCAGACCCGCTGCTCGCCGGTAATCGGCTCGTAGGAATCCTCAGAACTTCGCGCGCTCGTGTTCGCCGCCGCCGGCAGGGAATTCGAATTAGCGCTGCTCGCGTGGCTCGGCTTGGGCTGCGCAGGCAAGGCGCTCGCGCTCGAGCTGGCCCCCGCTCCCGCAGCGCCCTGCGCGCGAGCGATCGTCGCTCCGGCAAACGCCAGCACCAAGATCAGCACTGCCGCACAGACGGCCCCTCGAATAGACACTCGCGTCATCATCATCGCCACTCGTCTCCGGAAAGTTTGGGCCCAAAACGTGGGCGAAAGAGTACCAGTTCTCCCGCAGCAGTGGAATCAGTTCTTTCTGGCGGCCCCTCGCGCCTTCCGGCGCACCAGGCATGCGATGTTGCGTGCATTTGTAGGGGCACGGCATGCCGTGCCCGGCGCAGATCCTTGGCACGATGCCGCCCACATCCTCCGATCATCAGTCGGCACCACTCACGTGGAGTGCGGCGGCTCGCCGCCGCTGTTTGCCGCACGGGCTTGCCTGGGCGTGCCGCACCTATTCGCAAACGCTGCGGATTGGGCGAGGCAAGCCTCGCCCAAAAACAGCGGGAGCAAGCTCCCGCACTCCACATACCACCGAGGCCTGCCGCAGCGGAGCCATTCATCCGTTACTTCGATCCTGATTGCGAGAAACGAATGCCCACACAGACAACGTCTTCGAAAGCGGATCCAGCGATTGTGCCGGTAGAAAGCCCGGCCAATTCGGCGAGCGCGGTCGCGGCGCCCGGCTCATCGTTCGGTCTCAACAACGAGCAACTCTCCGACCGCCTGCAAGAAGCCCTGCGCCGGCTCGTCCACCAATTCTCGACCGAATCGGAATCCTCTCGCCGGCAGGAAATCCGCCGCATCAAGCAAGCGCACCAATTCTGGCGCGGCCTGCAATATCTCTGGTGGAGCGAGCGCGACCAGAACTGGCACTTGCCCTTCGAGCAAAAACTCGCGGGCAACAGCTCGGTCGAGGACATGCCGCGCTACGAATTCGTCACCAACATTTATCAGGCGTTCGGCCTCTCGCTCGTATCCGTGCTCTCGCAGGACGTGCCGCGCGTGCGTTTCTTCCCGTCGTCCGCTCAGGCCGAGGAAGACGTCGCCGCCGCGAAAGCCGCCACCGAAGTCGCTGGCTTGGTCGAGCGCAACAATCGCATCGGCAACCTGATCGTGGACGAAGCGTTCAATTTGTGGACCGACGGAAAGGTCGGCGCATACGTGCGCTTCGTCGTGGACGGGCAGCGCTTCGGATTTCACCCCGAAACGGAAATCGCCGCCCGCGAGGTCAAGCTTGGCAATGACGTGTATGTGTGTCCCGATTGCGGAGGGGAGTTTCCGTAGGGGCGCAGCATGCTGCGCCCGGCGAAGATGCTTGGCAAGGCGGCGCCCATCCGTCTCAAGCTCTTGACGCGTCACCGCAGTCGAATGGCTCGACATCCTCAAGCACGTTCGCCGAGCGTAGCGGTGCTACGCCCCTACAACATCAAATCGCGCCCGGCCCCTGCCCTCAATGCGGTGCTCTGCTCACCGAAGAAAACTTCGTCGCGGCTGAAACCGTCACCGTGCCCGCGGCGGAAACCCGCCTGCGCGTGCCCAACGGCCATGAAGTAATTACCATCGTCGGCGGCCTCGAACTGAAAACTCCTCCGTGGGCCAACGACACGCACGAATACCCGTACATCCAGTGGAACATGGAAGTCCATCAGGCGCGGCTGCGCGCGGCCTATCCGCACGCGGCGGACAAAATCGGCTCGCCCGTCGCCAGCGGCGCGCAGGAATACGAACGCCTCGCACGCCTTGCGCAATCGCAGGGCGGCCCGCTCACCGAGGGCGGCGACTTCAACATCAACCTGATCACGTTTCAGCGCACCTGGCTGCGCCCCTGGGCGTTTTTCGCGCTGGACGACAAAGCGCTGCGCGACGAGCTGCTGCAGCTATTTCCCGACGGCGCGTACGTGGCGTTCGCGGGCGACACCTACTGCGAATCGCGCATCGAGAACATGGACGATCACTGGCGCGTTCTCCACGCGCTGCCCGGCGACGGATCGAGCGGGCGTCCCGCGCTCGGCGATTCGCTGATCAGCGTGCAGGAGCGTTTCAACACGCTCTCGAATTTGCAGATCGAGACCTACGAATACGGCATCCCGCCTATCTACGCCGATAGCGAAGTCCTCGACTTCGATTCGCTCCAAAGCCAGACCGCCGAGCCGGGCGCGCACTATCCCGCTCGCGCCAAGCCGGGACAATCCCTCGCCGCGGGATTCTTTCAGCCCGAGCCCGCGCAAGTTCCGCCCGATCTCGCGCAACACGCGGCAAACCTGATGGGGCCGATCGCGCAATTTCTTACCGGCGCGTTCCCGGCGCTTTTCGGCGGCTCGATGACCAACACCGACACCGCGGCCGGATATTCCATGGCGCGCGATCAGGCCATGGGCCGCATTGGCCTCGTCTGGCGACGCATGAAATTTTTTCACGCCGATATCATGCTGCTCGCGGTGGATTGCTTCCGGCGGAATCGCCCGAACGACGTGGAAGTGACGCTGCTCGGCGCCGGCGCCGCGTTCGAATCGAAATGGATTCGCCTGGCGGACCTTAAGGGCAATCTCTTCAGCTATCCCGAAACCGACGAGCAGTATCCGACGCTATGGTCGCAGCAGCGCGCTGTCCTGCTGCAGCTGATGAACAATCCCGATCCGCAGATTCAGTCCGTGCTCGCGCACCCGGAAAATATGGCGCTGGTGAAGCGCATGATCGGCCTCGAGGAGTTCGTGATCCCCGACGAGGAATCGCGCACCAAGCAGTACCGCGAAATCGCGCAGCTCGTCGCCGAATCGCCCGTGGTGAAGCGCCACGACGCTTCCGGCGTCGAGCTGATGCTCCCCAGCATCATGCCCGACGAATTCGCGGACAATCATGCAACCGAGCTCGAGATCTGCATGCGCTGGTTCTCCTCCGACGCCGGCCAGGTCGCCAAAATCGAGTCGCCCGCCGGGTATGCCAATGTCCGCGCCCACGCCATGTTCCACCGTGAGTACCTGCTGAAGCAGCAGCGCCAGGCGCAGCAAGCCTCCGCCCCGCCGAGCGGCACTGTTCGGCCGTAGGGGCATCCGCCGCGGCGGACGCCCGGCGCAGATGCTTGATTACGTCTCGTCCATTTGGCAAATCGAATGGTTCGGCGGCATCGGCAAAAGCGGGGACTGCTATCTCTTGAATTCGACCGTGAGGGTCATGTGCGACGCAACGGGCTTTCCGCCCGATCGCGCCGGCTCAAATTCCCAGAGCCCGACTGCCTGTTCGGCGGCGCGTTGCAGCGGACGCGGACCAGATAATGGCCTTGCTGTTGTCACGTTTCCTTTTTCGTCGATCACGGCGTCGAGCGTCACGATTCCATCGAGGTCGAGGCCCTTCGCCCACGACGGAAACGACGGCTGAGGCTGCGACAGAATTTTCGCTGGAACGATTCCGCCAGAATTTGCCTCTGCCGGTTTTCGGCGCGTTGACTGGTCCGAATCCGTATCGGAAACGGGAGCATCGGGACGCTCCACAATTCGTGGTCCGGTAGGATCAATGCGCGCGTCTCGGGCATTGCTGACCCGCCCGGTACCTGCCGAGGCTGCTTTCGCAGGCGCAACTTTTGCAGTTGGGGCAGCCATCGCCTGTGTGACAGCTGATTGCGGTACTTTCGACGATGCTGCTGTCGTTGCCGGAGTCGTCGCGGCAACAGCATGCGCTGGTGCCGACGAGCTCGGCTTGGGAGCGGGCAGCGCCTTCGGTTTTGGTTGCACTGCGGCCGCGACGGGCCGGTAGCTATCGTGCACGAACACGCCACGCATTGCATGCCATATGAAGCCGATGGCCACGGCGATCGCCATCCATGCGACAACCTGGACGATGATCGCGTTTTTTCCGGTCGTGAGCCTGTCCATCAGGGGCGGTTTTGCGAGAACGACTTCTTCCTCGCTTACGGCATCAGCAACCGGTGCACCGCCCGGAGCGTCCTTCGCCGCCGCGTCCCGTTGGATCTTTTCAACTTGTTTTTCCTTTATCGCCGCGTGCTTGGCGAGTCTGGCGTCCCTCGCGATCAGCGCGGTGAGATGTTTTTCATCCTCTGCGTGATCACGCCCCGTGTCGTTGTCCTGATGAGGTGACGCGTCTGTTGCTTCCGTCGAAGGCGAGTGGAGCGCCCCGGACATTTGCCGAAGGACAGCGTCAATCTGCTCGCCGGTTGGTTCGGTTGCCTCGGCCGGCTCCATGGTCGGGGCCGGCACGAGCGCCGCGGCGGCAGTTTCCGGAATCATCTCATGCGCCGGAACGAGTTCTTCACGTAGCGAGGCTGTCGCCGGCATCACAACGTTGGGCGCGGATTCGCTCATCATCGCCAGCGTGTCCTCGGCCGGCGCTGCGGGCTGTTGGTTTGTTTCAGGCTTGTCGGCGGCAGTTTGAGGATTCTGCGCGCTTGCCTCAGGCTGCCGAGCGTTGACGTGCCAGAACTCAGGGTCGGCGGTGGTGAATTCCAGATCCGTGTAGCCCGCCTGTCCCTCGGCGGGCGCCTCGAGGACCTTGCACAGGATTTCTCTGCCGTTCTGTTGGTTGTGGATAAAAATAGCTTGTCCAACCACCAGTTTGGAACGCAGATTCAGCACGGCGCCATTTTCGAACACAAGCGTCGTCGTCGCGTTCTCGGTGAATAGTTCGCGTTTCCCCGTCTCGTCGGCGGTCTTCGCCCCTTGGAGGATTACCGGAACCTCCAGGGCCTGTGCTTGGGCAATACGCGCGGCATCAGGCATGGCTTGTCGCCCCGCTCGCTGGATCTTGTGTCATCTACGTCCCGTCCCCCAATGAGAACCATCCCACGGGCGCGGGTCTGTACGCGCCAAGCTGAGATTCCATCTACATCGTGTCGCTCGGCGGCGTCGGTTTCAATAGGTTAGAGGTACCAATGTAAGCTTAAGAGCAACATGTACTTAGTAGGGTAACAGCGGGGCACAGAAGGACTGACCTTGCGCGCGAGGGTCAGCCGACGAGAGGCAGCTGCTGCGTCATGCAATGAATCGTCCCGAGGCCGAGGAGGAGATCGCGGCAATAGATTGGCACGATCTCGCGGGAAGGGAACAGCGCCGCGAGCTTGTCGAGCGCGATGCGGTCGGCGGGATCGTTAAATGTGGGCACCAGCACGATTTTGTTCGCGATGTAGAAATTCGCGTAACTCGCGGGCAGACGCTGCCCGTCGAAAATGACTGGCGCCGGCATCGGCAGCGTTTCGATGCGCAGCGGCTCGCCCGCTTCATCCCTCACAGCCTTGAGCAGCGCGAGATTTTCCTGTAGCGGCGCGTAATTCGCCTCCTCCGGATTGTCCTCAACCACCGTCACCACGGTCGTCGCATCCACGAATCGAGCCAGATCGTCCACGTGCCCGTGCGTGTCATCGCCCGCGATTCCGCGGCCGAGCCAGATCACGTTCGTGACGCCGAGGTAGCGGTGAAATATTTCGGCGTAATCCTCGCGCGTGTATCCGGGATTGCGCTCCTGCACGTCGCTCAGCAGACACTCTTCGGTAGTTAGCAGCGTCCCGCGGCCATTCACCTCAATTGAGCCGCCCTCGAGCACCACGCGGCGACCCTTGTGCTCCGGCAACACGACGCGGCGCTTCAGCTTCGCGTTCGCGCGCGTGACGACCTTTGCATCCTTCTTGTAATCGTCATACTTCGCCCAGCCATTGAACGCGAAATTTAGCAGCATTCCGCCGCCCGATTCCCCTGTAACACTAATCGGTCCCGAATCGCGCATCCATCCGCGGTCGGTGGGAACTTGAAAGAAAGTTACCGCTTCCAGCGCAGCGCCGGACTTTCGCAGGATCGCCTTCACGCGTGCTTCGGCAGCGCGATTTTCGACGAGCAGGTTGACGCGCTCCACGCGCGCCAGATGCCTGACGATTTCCGCGAACGCCCACGGGATCGGCGCGAATTTCCCCGGCCAGTCGGTAAGTTCGTGCGGCCAGCCGAGCCAGGTTGCTTCGTGCGGTTCCCATTCGGCGGGCATGCGGAAATTCATCTTAGTCGGCAAGGTCGCTTGAAATCCCTTCGCGCACGGAGATCAATCGCACGGTTTTCGTAGGGGCACGATATATCGTGCCCGGCGCAGATGCTTGGCAACCCGCTGCCATTCATCCAGCCTCCGCATCGCCTCAACGCATGTGGAGTGCGGGAGCTTGCTCCCGCTGTATTCGGGCGAGGCTTGCCTCGCCCCGATCCGGGGCGACCGCAAATGCGTGGTGCACGCCCGGGCAAGCCCGTGCGGCAAACAGCGGCGGCAAGCCGCCGCACTCCACATAACACCAGCGACGCACTCACACGAAGAGCGATCGTTGGCGGATCGTCATTTACCAAGCCAGCGGCTGAGAATGGGCTCGTAGGCATCCACGCGGCGGTCGCGCAAGAACGGCCAATTGCGGCGCGTGTCTTCGCTTTTCGCCGGATCGCATTCTACGACCAGGATTTCCTCTTTATCCTGCGCCGCCTCGGCGACCATCTGCCCAAACGGATCGGCCACGAACGAATTTCCCCAGAACTCGAGGCCCGTGTCGCCAGTTGCAGGATTCCCCTCGAATCCGACGCGATTCACCACCGCGACGTACACGCCGTTGGCGATGGCGTGCCCGCGCTGGATCGTCTTCCAGGCGTCGAGCTGCGTCGCGCCGAATTCCGCTTTCTCCGCCGGATGCCATCCGATGCTCGTGGGATAAAAAATCACCTGCGCGCCGCCTAGCGCCACCGCGCGCGAGCCTTCCGGATACCACTGATCCCAGCATATCTGCACGCCGATGCGCCCGAATTGCGTATCGAACGTCGGAAAGCCGAGGTCGCCGGGCGTGAAATAGAATTTCTCGTAGTAGAGCGGATCGTCCGGAATATGCATCTTGCGGTATTTGCCGAGGAACGACCCATCGGCGTCGATCACAGCGCAGGTATTGTGGTAAAGCCCCGCCGCGCGGCGCTCGAAAAGCGACGCGACGATCGCCACTTTGCTTTCGCGCGCAACTTTCGTCAGCACGTCGGTGGTCGGCCCCGGGAAATCCTCGGCAAGATTGAAAAGCTCCGCGTTTTCCGTGCGGCAGAAATATTCGCCGTGAAACAACTCGTCCATGCAGACGATCTGCGCGCCTCGCTTCGCCGCATCGCGGATTTTCTCGACCGCCCGCGCGAGGTTATCCCCCGCGTCTTTCGTCGAGCGCATCTGAATCAGTCCAACTACGAATTTGTCGCTCATCGCCGACAATCCTATCACGAGTGCCGCGCGCCAGTTTCGCCGCCGTGGCCATGCGTCAGCCCATGTGGAGTGCGGCGGCTTGCCGCCGCTGTTCGCCCTCCCGGCTTGCCGGGACGTGCGCCCCGCACTTGCCGACGCCTCGGATCGGGCGAGGCAAGCCTCGCCCGAGTACGGCGGGAGCAAGCTCCCGCACTCCACACGGTGCAGATTCCCGACGCGAGGTCCCGCCATTCGATCTTGGTTCTTGTTACCGGGCCGTGCTCGATGAGGAAGGGAACGGATTGAAATGCAAAAGGGCGTCCATCGCGGACGCCCTTTTGGCCTGCCTTGATGCTGAGAGGGGAACTTGGTTTACAGCGAGCGTTCGATGTTGCTGTTGATGCCGCTGCGCGACGCGCCATACACGCTCTTCAGCGTCGGCGGCGGCGCGACCAACCGCACCACGTGCTGCAGGCGCTCGGGCTGGAACGGCTTGGCCATGCAAACGACGGCGCCCAGTTGATGGCTCGCCGAATAATCCGCCGGCTGCGCTGAGCGCGTCAGCAGAATCACGGGCACGCGTTGCAGGCGCTCGTTGCGCTTGATGATCAGGCAGAGGTCGTGGCCAGACATGTCCACCGCTTCGACTTCGGCGATGAACACGGCTGGGACGGTGGTCCGCAGCACTTCGAGAGCTTCCTGTGCGGTCGGCACGATCACCACGGTGTAACCGTCCTGCGTGAGCATGTTGCGCATGATTTCCGCGGTTCGCGTGTCCGGTTCAACCGCCAGCACGATGGCCTGATGCTTTGCCATCGTCGGAAGGCCGGCGCCGGATGCGCCTGCATCCATCGCGGGACCCGCAGCGCCCTTGCGATCGGCCTTGGCATCCGCCTTCGCGGCTTGAAATTGCACCGCCACGCTGAATTTTCCGCCCGGCTGCTCCGCGACCCGAACGATCTCGGCGATGGCCGCCGTGTTCAAGGCCGCCGCAGCAGTCGAATAGGGAAATGTGACGTCGAGCTGCTGGCCCTTCCAATAGCCGGAGTGCCTGGCCGTGAAGAGCAGGCCGTCGCGCGAGACGTCAATGCTCATGCAGACTTCTTCGAATGGCTCGGGAGCATTGACCGCCTTGACATGCACCTGCGCGGAGATTTTCGCGCGGCGCCGGCGGCGGCGCTCGATGGCGCTGGCGCCACCTTGTGCGGAGACCGCTCCGCTCTTTGCTTTTCCTTCCACTTCTGCGATTGTCGTGTTCATCCCCATCCCTCAGTGTCTGTTGCGGGCCTTTCTTCGTGCTCTAGGACAGCCTGTTGGCTTCCCCCGCTGTAACCAATTTACCGAGAGAGGCACGCGCGTGAAATAGTACGTTAGGTTCAATTTGGGAACTTTAGTCACTTGGCGCGCATCCGTAAGTGGCTTATGTACAGCATGTTAGAAGCACATACGTCAGGTGTAATGCACGAAACCTGCACCACGCCTCTTCACCATCCATCGCGACAGGAGGTTTTCCGTCATGGCTGTCACGTCCACCGCATCGCGCGAAACTCCAGTACCGGCCCGGCGTGCCAATCCGGTGCACACCCCGGCACCGGCGAACGACCGCGCGCACGCGTCAACGCCAGGCAACACGCACAACACCGGCCGGCCAATCGCCGCGCGCCCTTCGCGCACCGCAACCGACGACGAAATTCTCGGCCTCGAAGATGCCCATCCGGTACTCGCGCCCAATTCTTCTACGTTGTCATCCCGACAGAGGGCCGATGTTTGGTCCGACGAGGGATCTGCTGTAGGGGGTCGCGACGATGCTCGTGCTGATGCCGCATCCCCGGCTACTTCGCCGGAAAATCGCGAGCAAGATGCTGGCGGTACGCAGGCTCCCGACCCCGAGGCCCTTCGCGCCACGCTCGACGCCAATCCCGAACTCCGTCGCGCATGGGACGACGCGCAGGCCTACCGCGCAACATTCGCAACGCCGGAGGAGGCTCGTACCGCGACAGCGCTCCTCGCGGATCTGGACCGCACGGACGCGCTCTTTTTTTCGCGTCGCCCCGAAGACCACGCCGAGCTCGCGCGCGCCGTCGCCAGCCTCGATCCCGCCGCCTTCGCCTCGCTCGCGCAAGCAATGCAAGGATTGGCCACGGAGCCACAGAGGCACCGAGAAACCTCGGAAGGGAACGGAGAAAGTTCAGCCGCTGCCACTCGTAGCGCCGGCGTCCCGCCGCCTCCGTCGCATTTGACCGAAACCCGCCAGCAAGATGCTGGCGCTACCCAACCCACCCACGCTCAAACCGAATTCTTCCACGCCACAAACGCCGCAGCAGTCGAAGGCGTCCTCGAAGCGATCGAATCGCAGGTCGAGCGCCTACTGCCGGAGGGCGTCTCGAAATCCGCGCGCAATCGCGTGGTCGGCGAAATCTACCGCGAGTTGGATAGAACTTTGCGATCGAATCGCCAGCTCGCGCAGCAGATGCGCGATGGATTCCGCTCCGGCGCACTGGATGCCGATCATCAGCGCGCGCTCGTCTCGCTCGTCACCGGCCGCGCGCGGCAGGCGCTGCCTGGAGTCGCCAAGCGCGTCCTCGGCGAGTGGACCTCGACGATTGTCGCCGCCAATCACGATCGCCGCACCCGCCAGCATGCCGCCGAACGCCGCGTGGACATCGCAGGTTCCGGCGGCACGGGCAGCGACGGTTCGCGCTCGATGACTCCGCGCGACATCGACTACCGCCGCGTGTCCGATTCCGACATCTTGAATTTATAGGGGCCGTGCCATATCGTGACCGGCCACCACTTCTAGTATGTCCTATTCCCGCGTGGAGGAACGCCTGTGCCCTTTGTTAACGGCAGGTTTTACGCAAATCCTGCACACGGCCATGCGCTCGAGCGGGCCCGCATCGCCGAAGATGGATTTTCCGCTCCAGATCGCAGCGATTTGGGGAAAGAGCAGGGCGGCCATTGGGTGACGATCGACAGTCGACACGTCTTCGTCGATCGGGGCCAAGCCGGACGCGTATCAAGAGCAAGACGCGACAAGATCGCAGTGACTGCAAGAAAATACAACGGAAGCACCGATTGGGGGTTCGCTAAACCGAAAGACAATTTCGCCTCCGGCACAAACAAATGCAACAAGTTTGTATACGACGTGACCAAAGAAGCCGGGGCTACTGCGACCGTCACCGGTAGCGACGGTAAATCACGGGCGCCACTCGCTGGCGAATGGGCCGACCCAAATACCCACATTCCTGGCTGGCGGGTGCTCGGCCCGAACGAGACGCCACAGCCGGGCGATGTTGCTGCGTACAAGCTGCCGGGAGGTGGGACTTCATTCAGCGGGCACTCTGGTATAGTCACGGACGTGGACGCAAACGGGCGAGTTCATGCCGTCGCGGCGCATTCCGACGTGGTCGGTCCCGACGACAAGTTCAATTCCACTCGGGATAGAGCAGTAGCCTACCGGAGGTTTGAAGGAGGCCGTTAATGTCAATCGCCATTCGGCGCTTTGGGTCCATTTTGCTGACGTCGGCCTTGGCGACTGCCAGCTTCGCGACTGCGGGCTTGGCGCGAGGGCGAGCAGCTCAGCAGGAAAAGAAACCAGTAGTGATCTTGGCCGAAATGGTAAATGGCCGAATCCACTACAAGGTGAATTCAAAGTCTGCCCGTCCGGACATCTTACGAGTTCTGAGTATACTGGAGGAGCAACGGGGCAGAGATTGTCCAGTTGTCGCCCTGGTGGACTCTCGTGCCCCGTTCGACGAGATTGGAAACATCGACGGTATCGCGGGCAAAGCGCAGCTCACAAACATCCGTTATTTCGTGTTTAGCAAAGCCGGTGGCAAAATGAGCGAGGTACACTTTGGACCAAACATTCCTTACTCGCCGAACCCGCCCATCGAATAGTCCACCAGGGCGCCGCGCTTGCCGATACATCACAAACTCTTTCGTCCGGTCGCTTGCTTATACGCGTAGATCGCTTGCGCCAGATCCTGTGCGAAACCTTGCGCGTCGGCGAGCGTCACCGATGCGGGCAGCTTCAGCAATCCTGCGCCGGCAAGGTTGTTCACCATAGCCATCAGGTTCGCGTTTACCAGCGTCCAGTTCACGACGCCGCTGGTCGTCGCCGTGACGATGTAGGAATCCGTCATGCGCAGCAGGAACCCGGGCGAGAGAATAATGCCGTTGGTTGCGTTCATTGACGCCACCATGTCGAGCGAAAACCATTTCATTTGCTGCTCGCTCACCTCGGCGGGGATCGTGACCAGGGACGTAAGAATCTCCGAGTGGACGATGGCGTTCACGGCGGCCTGCTGCGCGGCCAAGTTCGCCGAGCCGTCCGCGTTAGTGGGCGGCATCGCGTCGGCAATCGCGCTGGCGATGCCCGTCAATACGAGATAGTCCTGCGGCGCTTGCATAATTTTTGAGATGGCCACGCCGTAGGCCTTAAATTGCGTGGTATTCATTCCGTAGCGCAGCGTAGTGATGTTCGTTTTTAGCGCCGAGGTGACGAAGCATTGCACTGCGGCGTCCTGGCTCGCATTACAGTTTTGAAGCTGAGCGCCGGCCGGCGGGGCCACGATCGCGGCCACCGCCAGGCACACCCCGACCGTCATGAAGTCGCGGATTCTCATTTTGCAGACTCCCCCGTTTGAATTCGGCGGCGTGTCTGCGAGGACTGGGGACGCGGAGCGCGCTACTTACTGCATGTTGCAGCGAGCGCATCATCTCTCTCGCCGATGGGCATCTCAAGTGGCCAGGAGTGCAGTTTAAGGACAGGCGCGATTACCTGAACTGCCCGTCGCACCCTTCTCGCATTGCACATCCGTCGCAGGGTTTTCTTTGTAGGGGCGTAGCCCGCCGCGGCGGGCTACGCCCGGCAAACGTACTTGGCGACGCGGCGCCATTCACCTCGGCCTGTGTGGAGTGCGGCGGCTTGCCGCCGCTGTATGCCGTCCCGGCTTGCCGGGACGTGCCGCAATATTGCGCATCCGCTATTGAATTGCGCAAAGCAAGCCTGCCGCAGCGATTTCTGGCGGGCTTCGCCCACCGCGCGGGAGCAAGCTCCCACGCTAGAGACAGCGGCGGCAAGCCGCCGCACTCCACAGTTCTCCATGTGCAATATCGCACGTGGCCCGAGTCACCAAAGCGCCGCACCGGGCTACGCCCCTACAAACCCTTCTCCCATTCGTCCGTAACGGACATCGCTAGAATTACCAGAGTCACGACAGACTGCGAATCACCCGCCTTCGCGCTCCGCACTTCGGCGCGGCAAGCCACTCACGAATTTCCATCCAAAGGGGAACCCAATCACATGGCACAAATGCAGAACGCCCAATCCGTCGCACTGCAACTGGAAAAGGTCCGCGATAAACTTCCGCTGCTCTACGAGCGGGACGACATCCTGCTGACCATGATCCAGCAGCGCGGCGACGTGGAACGCGTCAGCTCGCGCAACATGCGGCTTCCGCTGCAAATTCGTCCGGGAGGGAAGTCTGGCCTCGCGAACATGGACGGCGGCGACCTCGGCCGCGGCTCAGGAACCATCTACGACGTCGCGCAGGTGACGCCGGTATTTTTCCGCCACGCCGTCGAAATCACCAAGCTCGTCGAATATGCCAGCAACGCGCCCGACAAATCCGTCGAGAACGCCGCCAAGCGCGAAGTGAAAAACGCAATGGTGCAGTTCCGATCGTTTCTCGACAAGGTGATGCAGACCAATGGCAACGGCGTGCTCGGCACGATCGGCACGGTCACCACCAGCGGCCTGCCTTCCGGCGTTGCCGCGCAGTTCACCATGGCGAAGCCGCCCGGCGCGCAACTTTTCTACTACAACCAAACCGTCGAGGTGTACGACTCGACGCTCACCACCAATCGCGGCTCGGCCAACGTCCTGCTCGTGGATCCGTTCAACTCGCTGATCCAGGTGGACGCGCTGCCGAGCGGCACCACGGCGACCGACGTCGTCGTTCACGACGGCCTCACCGGAGCGCAGCCTACTTCGCTCTTCGGCATCCTCTATCACCAGACGAACGCGACCACCGGCACGTGGCTCAACCTCAACCGCGCCACGTATCCGGTGGAACTCGCCACGCCGCGCGTCAACGGCAACAATTCCGCGCTCACTCCGGGCGCGGTACGCCTGGCGATCAACAAGGTGCGGAAATCCCTCGGTTCGAGCCAGGTGAGCAAGCTGATCGCCTACACCTCGCTCGAGCAGGAGCATCAGTGGGAGCAGCTCGGCGTCACCATCTCGCAAATCATCAAGGAGGGAGCGGGCGCGCGAGCGATCTCGATCTGCTCTTCACCGGCGAGAAGTCCATGGCCGGCGTGCCCATCAAGTCGAGCATCAACGCGAATCAGTCGCGCGTGGATTTCCTCGACCTATCGCACTGGGGACGCGCCGTCATGCAGGACATCGACTTCTACGATGTCGGCGGCCAAACCGTGTTCCCGATTTACGGCGCAAGCGGAGGCCTCGCTTCAGCGTACATCTTCTACTTCGTCACGGGATTCCAGGTGTGGAACGAGTCGCCGCGCTCCGGCGCCTTCATCGACAACCTCGCCATCCCCACGGGGTACTAGTGGCGGTGGTTTTGACGTTTCCCGTAGGGGCACGACATGTCGTGCCCGGCGCACGTGCTTGGCAACGTTGAGCCATTCCAGGGCTCATGAAAGTTCAGCGCTGCATGGTTTGAATCGCGCCAAGCATCTGCGCCGGGCATGGCGTGCCATGCCCCTACAAAATCTGTCATCGCCTTCGTGTTGACCCGCACGCGTCTCCGGCGATAACATTCGGGGCCTCGGAATCATCATCAACGCGCGGAGGCTCGTCGGCATGAAGACTTCATTCGCGGCAGCGGCGATCCTGATCATCTTCGCGCTCGCTACTCCCTCTGCCCCGGCGCAGCAGGGCACGGGCGCGTTTCAATGCATAGCCACCGCCGTTGTTCCCGGCAGTTCGCATGCCACGATTTACGTGAGTGGGATGGTGCCAGGCGACCAGAGCCAACGCATCGCGATGACCAATGCGTGGTCGGCCTACGTCCGGGGGGCGTACCCGCAGCAGAACTTTTCAACGACGCTGTGCAATCCCGGCACTGCCGACCCGGCCAATCAGCAGCGCGTCATCGCTGCCGAACAGTCAGCCTGGCAGAGAGCCGGAATGGAAGTCGTCTTCGTGAACTGGCAGCCGGGGCAGCAGCCGGGAAACAACGCGCCCAAAGCCAACACGAATCCGTACGCGACCACGGAGCCTCCCAAAGACGCGCCCGCCGCTGGCGCTCAGGCGGCTCCGCCGCCGGCCGATCCTGGCCCGCAGCCGCGCACCTCTTACTGTTACTCCGATGATAAAAAGCCGACCGTCTATTTCAGCGACGCCTTCGACACGGCCGACCTTCCGTCCAGCAAAGCCTGGTCCACCGCGTTCAGCAAGATGCTCGCGGAGAAGTATGCGTACAAGGGCACGGTCACTTGCAAAGACGGCGACACGATTTTCAACGTGCAGAGCACGATTCGCGATCAGAAAGACGCTTTGCAGGGGAAGCAGGCCGTCGATACCGATTGGACGTATGAACCGCCCGCGCCCGGCGATCCCGCCCCGGCGGACGCGGCCGCGCCCGCCAAGACAACTCCGCCCAAGCACGCCAC
The DNA here is from genome assembly GCA_963752925.1 of uncultured Acidobacteriota bacterium. GTDB lineage: Bacteria > Acidobacteriota > Terriglobia > Acidiferrales > UBA7541 > Palsa-295. Next base: position 745,802 of record CAVVZY010000011.1, read on the forward strand.
AACGCACAAGCCGCAGTAACGCCGCTCACGGTTTCGTATCGCCGGCGCTACAAACGGCATCGGTCTTTCGTAGAGGCGTAGCACCGCTACGCCCGGCGCGGATGCTTGGCATTGCGTTGCCGGTCTGCTACCGCTTCCGTGATGGCACCGCTCATGTGGAGTGCGGCGGCTTGCCGCCGCTATTCTCGGGCGAGGCTTGCCTCGCCCGATCCGTGGCGTCATCAAATGCGCGGAGCACGCGCGGGCAAGCCCGCGCGGCAAACAGCGGTAGCGAGCTCCCGCACTCCACATTGGCCGAGGTGCAGCTCGCGCCCGGTGAATGGCTCGGTTTCGTTTACCACAAGTTGCCGTGCGCCGCGATTCTCGGCAAAAACAAAAAGGGGCGGCCTCGCGGTCGCCCCTTCCGTTATTTCGTCAGCAATCTACCACTCGTACGCCATGCGATTTACGGCGTAGGCGACGTCGGCTTGTTGGCCGGGACGATCTGCGGCTGATACGAGAAGATCTCCCGGCTGTGCGGATCCACGGTGACTTTCAGCCAGTTGACGTCGTTGGTGCCGGCCTCCTGGTGGTCGCCGAACGTCTCGACGCGCGTGAAATTCTCAACCCGAAAGCCCGCCGAGTTCATCAGCGGCTTGTCCACGCGGAAATAGTGCGAATCGCCGTGCACGTACGCCACCTGTTTCCCGAAAGTGACCACTTCCTGCCGCAGCGCAACCAGAAAATCGTGGAAGCCGTCCGGCAGGCCGTCGTTTTCGACAAGCGTGTTCGGGTCGCGCAGCGGCGCACCCTGCGACCCGGCCAGATCGAATCCCGGATCAGCCTGCGAGATGAACATGATCGCGACGGAATGGCGCGTGGCCGCCTCATCGAACGTCTGCTGCATCCATTCGATATCGGCCGCGTTGCGCGCGGCGTACTCGGCCGGATCGGGAGCTGTGTCACAGAGGTTGTTGCACGATCCTTGGATGTTTAAGCTGGCGTAGGTCACGCCGCCGACGGTCCAGCGGCGATTCTCGACGCACGCCACGTTGCCGCTCACGCCCAGGCAAATCGGATCCAGCTGCACTTCCTGAAACATCCTGTGCTGGCCGAGCGTGAACGGCGTGCTAAAGAACAGCGCGCGCTCGTGGTCCAGCCGCTCGAGTGAATTGAACCCGCCGTTCTTGGCCCGGTCGCAGTCCACCCAGTCGTTATCGCCGGTCGTGAAGATGGCCGGTGCCCGCAATGAATTGAAATAGCCAAGAGCTTGCGTGTAGAGCGCGTCGCTGCACGTGGTGGGAGTGACGGAGCCGGGCGTTCCGTTGCCGGCCTTCAGATCGCCATCGTGCGCGGTGAACGCGAGATTTTGCGAATTCATGTCCGCGATCAAGTTCGGTACGCCGGTTTGAGCCTGCACATCGGAGTAGGGCAGGTCGCCCCAGAGCCCGATCGCGTACGGCCCGTTGTCTTCGTGGCCGTCGTCTTCGCCGCGGCCGTCGAATCCGCCGCCGAACGCCAGGTTCACCGCTACCAGCGCCACCGCCAGAAACGCGCCGGCCGCCAGAATCCATTTGCGCGACTTCCACGATCCCTTCTCTGACTGATCCACTCGAAACATCGTTATTCATCTTCATTGAGGCCTCTCTCCAAGTTTTCCGGATGACACACCCGGTGGCCGCAATCTAGACGCCGCTGCCTTACAGGAGCGTAAACGGCCTGTTTAAGTTTTGCGTCGCGCGGGAATAATCGCTCCGGAATACAAATAAGGCGGCCATGCGGCAGCACTTGCAGTAAAGTACGGGCCATGAAACAAACGATCGGTCTGTTGTACGTCGCGACCGGCCTGGTGTGCGACTTCGTGTTCGCAGTCATGGTGGGCGCAATGCTGGGCGTTGTTACGCCCATGTATTCCCTCACGGGATTTCTCAGGTCTCCCGCGATCTGCCTCGGGCCTTCGCTGCTCGTTTTGGCCGGGGTCGCGATCGTCATCGGCGGATCCCGCCGGTTCACTGAGTACGTGGTCACGAGCATCGTGGTGCTGGCCGGACTTGCGGCGTGGAGCGTTCCCAAGATCGGCTGGCAGAGTACGACGTGGCTGTTCCTGTATCCCGAAGCGGCGTCGCTTCTCGGCGCGGTCGTGCTTTTGCTCGTCTTCCGGAAGCTCTGGATCGCCGCACTAATTGGCACTTTGCTGTCGGCGCCGTTCTTCGTCTACACCGCCGCAACATTGATCGGTGAACACCTGAAGGGCACGATCGGCTATACGGTGGAAGACGTCGCGATCGCGGTCCCCCTGGTCCTTCTTCTGATCAGCCTCGTTTCATCGCTGCGCGTGCGCACGGCCTGAAGGCTCCTTACTACGCCGGCAAAAACAAAAAGGGCGGCTTTTCGGCCGCCCCTCTCGTCTGAATCGTATTGCGGTGCCGCATCGCAGCATCGTCGTGCGTGATGCCGGCGATTAGCGCCGGTCTTTAGTGATGTTCCGGCTTGTTGTGCTCGGCTGGATGCGGATGAGCATCGGTGCGATTGTTGTGCTTGTCGTTGTAAATCTGGCGGCTTTCCCGATTCTGCTGGTGCTCGACCTGGCGATGTTCCTGAGGCGTCAGGCGGCCGCCGTTCGCCGCGCGATCGTTGTGCACCTCGTTATGGATGGCGGTTTCGTTGTGTTCGATATGCGAAGTTTCACGCCGCGTCAGCTGTCCGGAATGAACTCCCTGGTTGATCCGATTCTGCTGGCGATCCTGGCGCGCGTTCACGCCCATTCCTTCCGGGTGAGCCGGAGTCCCGTGATTCACCGACACGTAGTTGCTTCGGTCAACCCGGGCGGATCGCTGGTGCGACATCTGTTCCTGCGTGCGCTGAAAATGCCGCTCGTGCATCGCGGTCAATTCTTCGCGGCCGGGCCGCGCTTCGATGCCGCCGTGGCCGTTCCAGCTCGTGCGGACGTGATTGTCGTAGCGGATCACTTCGCGATCCTCATACACGTTGTGGAAGCCCCCACCCACACGAAATACCGCGGTGTTGTAGCGGAAGTGTCCGCCCTCCCAGCGTCCGCCGTAGAATCCAGAGCCCCAGTAGCCGAAGCCGTAGTTAACGCCGCCGTAGAATCCGATGTGCGGCCCCCAGTAGCCTCCGTGCCAAAGATACGCGCCGTTCACAAATCCCCAGTAGCCCGGGGTCCAAAGCAGTCCCACCTGCGGCGGAGCCACCCACACTCCTGGAACCCAGTAATAGCCGTCCGGACCGTAGGCCCAGTATCCCGGCGTCCAAAGAAATCCTTCCTCGGGGCAGGGCGGTTGCTCGTACACGGGGATCGCCGGCGGCCCCACGTGAATTGCGACTCCCACGGCAACCTGCGCGGACGACGCCGCAGGCACCACGCACACCACCGTAGTGGCCAATAGCACGAGCATCAGCAGATTTCGCGTCCTCAGGAAAATTCGCATGTGCTTGGTCCTCCATTCGATTATCTTGCCGCCGCACCCGAAGCGGCAGCTCGGTATTCAGGCTGGTTGTAAATAGTATGATGCAGTTTGAGCGTATGGCGCACACAAAACCCGCGCCGCCATATTCGAATGATTAAACCCGGCGGGACGCAGAATGTTGCGGTTTTCGTACCGGCATCCGCCGCGGCGGATGCCCGGCGCCCATGCTTGGCGATGTCACACCACGCGCCTCGGCTCTTGTCGATGTGGAGCTCATGTGGAGTGCGGCGGCTCGCCGCCGCTGTCTGCCGCACGGGCTTGCCCGGGCGTGCTGCTCGCGGTCAGATACGCCCCGGATCGGTCGAGGCAAGCCTCGCCCGAATACAGCGGGAGCAAGCTCCCGCACTCCACATGGGCCCAGTCGAGGGCACGCGCCGTCAATACTACTAACGTGCGCCCAGCAGAAACGCCCAATCGGCCGCATACGCTGGCTGGCCGTTCGCATCGCGCGGCGTGACGTCCGTGGCGGACATGCTCACGTGGTATGCATCGGCGCGCGCCGGCATCTTGTTAGCCGGATTCGGCTCGAGCGTGAGCACGCGAACGTGATCGGGAGGAATCTGCAGCACGGCGTAGGCAGCCTTCATCGCATCGGCGCGCGATTCTTTTGTGTGATACGCGGCGTACCAGCGATCCATCGGCGTCGCGCTCGGCGAAGTCACCCACGGCGCCCACTGTTTCGTTGCCTCGACGCGATCCCACGCGCCGGAAAGATTGATTACCCGATAGACCGATTTCTTCTTCGCGATGTACGCCGCGACTCCGCCGCCCTGTGAATGTCCCGCGACCGCGATGCGCGCCCAATTCGGCTGCCCGTTCGCGAGATACTGGTCCCAACCTTCGCCGGGATGATGCGCGTCGAGATACTGCAGAAATTTCACCAGCCGGTTGACCACGGACTCTTCAGGCAGATCGTCAATGTCGTTCGAGACGCCGTCTCCGAAAATGCGCTTCTCGCGGAATCGGTCCGAGCACGCCGGATCCGCCTGCGGCCCGCAAACCGTCGGCACCGCAGTCCCGTTGTCGTACATGAGGCCGATCACGCGATATCCGGCTTTCGCGCCCGCCTGCAGAAACGGCCACGAGCCTTTCGGCTCGCCGCCCGTGCCGGGGAAGAACACAAGCAGGTTCGCACTTGCCGCCACGTCGCGATTGAAGAGCGCGTAGTTGGGTTTCAGGTAGCGCTTGAGTTGCGGATCGGCTTCGTTCGGCGCGACTTCGTAGATGACCTGGTTCGGGTCGGCCTTATCTTGAATTGTCTGCGCTTGCGCGCCATTAGGAGGTGCGGCTCCGGCGGGCGATGCAGAAGTGCCAGCATATGCGGTGGCGCTAAGCAGCGCGGCACAAAAAACGAATCGAAATATGCGTGATCCTACGTCTGGTTTTTTCATGGCGGCAAGAGTCTACCCCGAGCGGCACATCAGGAGAAGGGGAGAGCGCAGGCCGGGTTTGCCATTGTAAGGGCACGATACATCGTGCCCGGCGCACATGCTTGGCAGCCCGTCCATCATTTGACCTTGCTGCGCGGAGTGCCGGCGTTACTTCGGCTGCGTGAAGATCGGACGGCTGGCCACCCGAAGTTCATGTGCGGTCGGCTGCTTCTTTTTCGGCTTCTTGGTTTCGCGTTTCTTTGCGTCTTTGTTTCCCATACCTACATTTTCGCACGGGCCGCAAATCTTGGCTAGGCCCGCGCCCACCATTTCCAGCCGAACCAAGAAGTTTGCTCAAACCATTGCCTGATTTGCACTCAGAAATGGGCGTTTCTTGACAACCGCGGAGGGCAAGCGTATATTGACTTTGTCGGGTCGGAGGGAAAAAGCCATGAGAGACACGATCCCCGGTTGAACTCCCCAGCTTCCGCCTAGATATTCTGATTCATCTTCAACATTGCCTCGCACGCGGATTTCTGCCCGTTTTGCTGAAGAAAATCGATGTAAGGCCACGCCCTGTCGCAGATAAATCGGATCTGGCTCTTAAACAGGGCCCGCAACAGCCTTTCGTCGATTTCGCCGTGATTGAAAACCACGCCCATCTCTTCGTAAAAGTTCAGGACCAGCCGCATCGCCGCTTCCATATTCGGGTCGTTACTCATCCCCGTCTGAATCGCCTTTAGGTCCGGACTCGGGTTGGACCGCAGCAGCGCGTAGAGGCTCGTCCGGATCTTCACGAATTCCAGCTGGCTCCATCGGCTGCCGAATTCCGCTGCGCGGGTAACGCGCGCCGAAGCCCTCGAATCCCGCAACTGCGCTCCGGTCAACCTCATCGTGATCGCCGCGAATATCAACGCGCCGATGGTCGCGAGATCCGCGCCGAGCTTGACGCCGGACTCCAGGGTCAAATGTTCCAGTGGCCGTTCGGCAACCGCCTGAGCAAGCACCAGCAAATGTGTCAGCAGCATCGCTGAATTCCTCCTCCAGCTCCGTTCCTACCACGGAACGCACCCGGGAACAAGATGGCCGATGGCCGCGCCGATCGCGTTGACCGCACTCCTCCGCCGGAGTAGCATTCCGAATTGGTTGGGAACTGGACGCGCGGGAGGTATTTATGAACATTGCAAAGGCGTCGCTCGCGGCAATCGCGCTGATGTCCGCGCTAATTCTGAGCGCTCCGGCGGTTCGCGCGCAGGACGATCTCGCGGCTGTCGATCCCACGCTTGCAGCAACGCCGGCGCCCGCGCCGCGGACCGTCGCACCCGACGCCGTCCTGAAGGTCGTGCAGGACAAGGATTCCAGCGTGGTGGTCGTGGACACGCAGCCCGCGGTAGGGAAGGGCGATTACACGTCGGCACAGTCCTCAGTCGGTCAGCTGGCCGTGCCGAGCGACAGGACCGAAAAACCAAGCACTCGATAGGCCCCGCGCAGTTGGTTGTCGCGCAGCTTCCGGGCACGGCATCTGCCGGATTTCACGCTTTGTCTCACCGCACAGCAGGCAGCCGCAGATTACGTCGTCTCGATCGGATCAAATCGCGGATTCTGCACTCCTAAGATCGCCCAGGCCTCCCCTTCGCTGTGAACTACGTGAAGGTTGGGGCGCGTCTGCTCTCCGTGGATCTCAAACATACGCATCATTCCGTAGCTCTCGGGAGACGGAGCGATGATTATTCGGCGGAGGTTCGGATCACGCAATACCGGCGCGGAATTGGCCACTTGTTGGACCGTCTCGGCGGAAGCCTCGAATGACGTGACTCCCGAGAGATCCACGACTCCTGCACCGGGGTGAGTGCGGATGGCCAGTTGAGCGCCGCTCCGGAAAAAATCTTTCAGCGCTTCGTCGGTAACTTGTCCATTGAGGCGGCAACGTAGAATGTCGTTCGTCAAATCGAATTCGAAGGTATAGGACACACCAAGCTCCCCCACCCCCACATCAAATTTGGCCAGATAGTCTCATCAAATCCGAAAGATTGCAAAGACGTAGCCCGCGGAAAGTCCGGCTCGTCCCGACCACGTTGAAACCATCCGGATATAAAACGGGCTGTCCGGCGACGAGTATCCGAGATCTGCGCCTACTGCTGGATCTCGATCTTTGCGTAGTTGATCCGCACCTGCTCGAGCGGCTGGTGCAGCCCGTCGGCTGGGTCGCTAACGCGAATCGAGATGATGGTCGCATCGGTCAATTTGTATCGCGCCGTCAGCTGGTCGCCGGGATTCATCACCGCGATGTCAATTTCCGGGAAATGTTGATGGCTGGTGAAGGCTCCCAACAACGCCAGAGACGTGTTGTCGCGATCCTTGACGATCACGATCGGCGGATGCACGACTTTGCCGGTTGCCCCAGGCGCGGCGGTCGCTTCGTCCGCCATCGCGGCCATTTGCGGCGCTGTAGGCATCGTCGTCTGGCGCAGCGGTATCCAGCTCTGATATTTCGGATCCGTTGATCCGCCGGCCATCTGTCCATGCGACGTGAGCGCGCGCATGTAGCCGCCGGTCTGCGCGCTGGCCGCTGTGCCGAATAGCAGGCACGTGCTCAGAATCAGAATGGTCGCTGCGATCCGAATCCCCGGGTTTTTCGGCGTAGCCATGTCTTCCCTCCGTGCGATGAGCTTCCCTTAATTGTCTTACGAATCCTCAGGCTTGCAACCCTCCCGTGATCCAAGTGCTACGCGAAACGCACGAGGCGCCCGCCTCGGTCCAGGCCCGCATCCGGCAATCCGGCGGCATCAATCGCTACGGCGAGCCGAATTTCCGCGTGGTCTGGGGAGGCTCGCGGCTCACATGGATCGGCGGACGCTGGACCGACCGCGACGCGAACGGGAACGTGGTCCGCGAGACGATCGAGCTGCGGCAGGTGCCGAAATATCTTCCGCTCGACCGCTGGCACATCGAGCGCTGGTCGCCGCCGGAATCATACGGCTCGCCTGAGACGTGGCGCGAGCAAACCACCGAAACCGAGGACGGCGTGCGCGTTCCGGCGCTCGGCCCCTACCCCGCGCGCGGAGAATACGAGCACTGCTTCACGCTCGAAAGCGCGGCGGGCGAGTTCATCGCGCTGACGCCGGCAGCGTGCGACTGGATCGTGCGCGCGATCGAGTGGTCGCGCCGCCAACCGCGCCAGGAGATGCGCCTCGCCCTCGCCGCCCGCGAAGCCACCCGCGCCCGCGAGTTCGACCGCGCCGCCGATGATCTCCTCGAAGAAGCCTCGGCCCCTTGATCGCCGCCCGCGTCCTGATCTATATTCGATGGCAAGATGGTTAAGTCACCTAAGGACGTAATACAAATATTGTTTGCGTGGGTGCTCGCTCTAGCTCTGGTTCCTCCTGTCGGTGCCAACGACAAGAAGAAGGGCGAGGCCGCCGATCCCGTGGCATGGGGAATGCTCACCCAAAATACCGGGTGCGTGATTTTCAAGGAATACAACAAGACCAGCGGCAAGTTCTATGGCGTAGCTGTCACGACAAAAACCTTTAGCGAGCTCGAATTCATCGAATCCCAGAATTACAACCTCGATCAGAAGTTGTGGAAGGAAGATCAGGATGGCCTGAACGAGTTGCAGCGGATCGCCGTCCAAAACAAGATCAAGTTTGTAAAGATCCCGGGCAAGACATACTCCGCACAGCAACTCGCGAAGGCGCGCGCCATGTGCAGCGAATCCCAAGCCGCCCCGTAGTCCAAGTTCTGTTGGGGGCCTGATCTATCTCCTCACCTCCCACACCACGCCTCATAAGACATCCGTCACACGTCACTCGCCACTGCATTTACCCCCGAAAGGAATCTCCCTTGCCCACTGATCCGATCACCACCGCAGCACACCTCGCCCAAAGCGACGTCCCGCGCCCACTCTCGCATTTCGGCAATGGCGGCAGCGACATGCGCATCGACACGCAGCCCAAGGGCGACACCGCCGCGACTGCGGCAATCGCCTCCATTTCCGACCAGGACTGGTACATCTCGCGCACGCACGGCGTCTATCACATCCCCGCGTGTCCGAAACCGTCGCCGGAAAAGACGGGGCCCCCAGGTCCCCGGCAAGGGGAGCCTGGGGGATCAGGCAAGCCGTTCGCGCTGCTGCTGATCACCTCGCGCGGCGATGTGATCGACCTCGGCGACGGCCGCCGCCTCCCGTTCTCGATTTCCGCGCGCGAAATCGCCGACGATCTCCTGCAGGATCTCCACGACCACGGCATCTTCGTCTGCGCCGGCGCCCGGCCCACTCCTGAAGAGCTCGCCGCCGCCACCACGCGCCGCGATGCCTACTATCACCGCCTGATTAGCGAAGGCGACACGCTCTGGGCTCGCGGCCATTCCTTTCGCGAGATTTCAGACCTGCATCGCCGCGCCGCGATGGCCATCGGCGCCGAGCGCGAGTGGGCGTACGTGCCCATGCGCTTGAGCGATTGCCCCGCCTGCGGCGAGAAGGTCAAGACCGGCGTCGCCGTCTGCAAACATTGCCACGCGATCCTCGACGCCGAAAAAGCCGCGCAACACGGCCTCGGCGGCGCCGCGGCAACCTCGACTCCACCCGCCACGCCAAACGCTGTCGGATCAAATTCGGCGCGAAAATAGTGCCGCCGGTTGTGTGGAGTGCGGGAGCTTGCTCCCGCTGTATTCGGGCGAAGCTTGCTTCGCCCGATCCATGGCGTCGGCAAATGCAGGGAGCACGCCCGGGCAAGCCCGTGCGGCAAACAGCGGCGGCAAGCCGCCGCACTCCACATGCGCTTCGGCCCCCTATCGATCGCGTGGAGGGACACAGGTTCTTCTTCGTAGGGGCACGGTCCGCCAATATTGATGGCGGATGCCCGGCGAAGATTCTTGGCGACGTCCCGCCATTTTAGCCAACTGCGGTATCCGTAATGTTACGGACAATTCTCGCTGCGCCCGCAATGGGCGGCGGACATACAATTCAACGCGAAATGGCATCCACAACCGTGAAAGAGGAGGGAAGGCGACGATGCCCAAGATCATAAATGCTGCGACGACTGGCGAGACCAAAACACGGCGCGCGGTGCGCGCGATCTCAGTGCTGCTCGCCGCGTGCGCAGCGGGACTCTTCGCGCTCGCCGCGCTAGCTCCCGCCGCGAACGCCCAAGGCTCGCGCAAGGACGACATCGTCTTCGGCACGACCGGGCACCCGGTCTCGGGAGCGACCGTGCGCGTATGCCAGGCCGGCGCGACGGGCACGCCGTGTTCGCCGCTCGCTACGATTTACACCGACGCGACGATGGCCGTGGCGTCCGCGAATCCATTCCAGACCGATGGCCTCGGGAATTATCATTTCTATGCGCCGGCGGCGCGCTACGTCGTACAGATCACCGGCCCGGGCATCACCGGCACAATCACGAATCGCGACGTGATCCTTCCCGCGGATATTTCCTCCGGGCTTTCCGGCAGCGATATTTCTGCGTTCGGCCTGACGCTCGGCGGCAATCTTACCGTCGCTGGAAACGCCACGATCAGCGGCACGCTCACGTCGTCCACGTTTAGCCCGACCACGCTCGCGCCCGGATCGCTGCAGGTCACCGGCAACGGCTGCTTCGGAGGGCCGCGTCCTTACATTGACGTAACCTGTCCGCCTTACGGCGCGAGAGGTGACGGAACGACCGACGACACGACCGCCATCACCAACGCGATCAACGCCGCCTGCGCGACCACGATTGGCGGTTCGTCCGCCATCCCGGATGTGGTGTTTCCGCCGGGCCGCTATAACGTGGATCAGACGCAGGGCGCTTCCACCACGCCCGATCTTCCGTCCTGCGCGGGGCTGCGCATTCGCGGCCTCGGCAATGGCGCGTTGATGACGTTTGCCACGCCCGCGCAGGCCTACATCGGCATCGTGCAAGGCTCAAACCCAAGCGCGGCTCCCGTTTTCGCTGCGCTGAATCAGCCCAATCCCAGCATGACGTTTGAAGACATCGCCATTGACGCCTACAACCAGGCGATCTGGGCCAACAACGCCGTGGGCCTCACGCTGACGAATACCTGCCTGCGCGTGAAGACCACCGGCCTGGCCGACAACACTCCGCTGAAGCTCACCAACGTTTTCGATTTCTGGATGACCAAAGGCTGCCTGGAAACCCTGAATGGTTCGCTTACGAATGGCGCTCTACCCGTATCCATCTGGGATGGCGAGACCAACGGATCCTCCGCGCCCAACGTTTACATCGCGCGCATGCAGGACGTGACCCTCGCCGGAGGAGCGATCCAGTACATCCAGCGCGTAAGCTCCTCGAGCTGTTCGGTGGACTGGGTGTTCCGCAACATTCTTCGCGAGGCGTCCGCTTCCGACTTCATAAACATCTCCTCCGTTGGCGGAAACACCGCCTGCATGGGCGAAATCACCATTGACCATTTTCAGGATTCGGATACCGGAAACCCGGCAGCGGCCGTAATCAACGACAGCGCTCCCGGACTTCTCAGCGGCGTCACGATCAACCACGCGGTCGGCGGCGCGAACGGAAACGCAGGCAAAGCCATCGTGATGAGCGGAACTCCGGGCACCCAAACTCTCGACCACATATTTATCACCGGGTGCGAGATCTTTTGCGCAGCCGGAGTTTACGACGGAAGCGGCAATCCTCTAGGGCCGGCCGTCGCTCAAAACACGAATGGCTTTGATTTCGTTGTGCCGACAACCGACAACAGTCGGCTGATAGCGAATATCTATGAATCCGAGCGTGGTGCCGGCGCACGCTTCACCGCCAGCGGCTCGCGCTTCGCATCCATGGCCTTGGACCCGTCCCTCGGAGTTTTGTTTGGAACCGGCGCGGGATACGGCTGGACCGCGCAGGTAACACAGACCGCGCAAGAAACTCTCGACATCGGTTTCTCCACGATGCTTCCGCCTACGGGAGTTACCGCCACGCCCGTTGCGGGTGGCACGCTCGCCAATGGAACCTACTACTATTTTGTGGCGTCCAGTTTCGGAGGCGGTTCCTGCGCAAACTCCTTCACGGGATCGACATCTCTTATTTCGGCGGGCGCGACGACCACCACGGGGAATAATCAGGTGACCATAGGTTGGACGCTTCCCCCACCGACCTCTCAGACACTTACCGGATTCTGCGTGTTCCGGAGTACAACGCCAACCACATTCTTGATTCAGACGGGACTTTATGTTGCGGGCGCTTCGACGACCACGGCTACCGATACGGGATCGAACTTCGGAACGGTAGGAAGCAACGTCGAGTTCAACCACATGCAGGCTTTTCACCGCTTCACGCCGACTTCTCTCGGCGTCAACACCACGAATCCGCAGTTCAACCTCGACGTGAACGGCTCGGCGGCCGTGAATTCGCTGAACGGCGTGCAGATGGCCGAGCGCTTCTCAGGCTCCGACGCCGCGGCGAAAATCAACGCCTGCCTTACGGCGGCGAGCTCCAGCAGCGGGGTCTGCGACGCGCACGGCATGACCGGCACACTGACCGCCGCCACGCACATCGCCATTCCTGCGGGCACCACGCTGCTCTGGGGACAAGCGCAGCTAACGATCAATGACACGACCAATAACGACGCGGTCGAGCTGCTCGGCGACGGCAGCTCGCTCGTCGGCTACCAGGAGAGCGGCGCCGGCACCGTGCCTCGCGCCGATTCCAGCGGCTTCATCGCCTGCCAGCCCGCAGGATGCACCGCGGTGAAAAATCCCAACGCCGCCACGCGTAACGTGGATTGGGTGCACATTACGGGCATGTACCTGAAAGCGACGGGAGCGGCCTCGATCGTCCTCAACCTCACCAGCGTCGGCCACGCCGATATCGAAAACAATCGCCTGGTGATGGGCACGGGCGGGACTTCCTACGGAATCTTCGGCGACACGACCACCGGCGGATTCGATTCCACGAACACGCTGATCAAGCACAACGAATTCGACCCGCAATTTCAAAATGACCGCTGCCTGCACCTCGCGGGCATTTTCAACGTGATCGAAATGGAGCAGAACACCTGTATTCTGCCCGCGGCCAATACCGGCACGGTGTGCTTCGAGCTGGCCAAGGACAGCAGCGGCAACTATCCGAACAACGACGAATTCTACGGCAACGACTGCGAAGGTTCGACCACGTTCGTTCGGCCAGATCGGCTACAACATCATCAACGCGGACAGCGTCACCATCGGCCCCAACAACCGCTGCGAAAATGTCTACAACTGCTTCCAATTTCCAATTGACGGCAGCGCGGTGGGCATCCACATCCTCGATCCCTACATTTCCGTCTCCGCGAATTCGGTGGTCAAAGCCAACGAGCCCTCCACCTCGCAAGTCGCGATCGATAACAACGGCCCGAACTGGCTTCCCTCGATGCACTTCGGCATGAACGATCTCGCCGGGCGAAATCTGCTGGGCAATGCGGCGTTCGAGGGATGGTCCGGCTCGACCGCGCTCTACTATTGGGGCGGCGTCAGCGGCACCAGCATCAACCAAGCCGGCAGCGGGATCTACGCGCAGCAGTCGAGCGCGTCGGCGCCGGCCGATGCGACCACGCAGGGCGCGTTCAACGTGAAAATCGGCGACAACGCCACGGCCGGCCTCGGCGTGAACTCCGGCTGCATTCAGGTGGACGCGACGATGAACTACACGCTCGCGTTTCGCGTCGCCGCGGCCTCAACCGGCATCAACTTCCGCCCCGGCTTCCGCTTCTACTCCGATCCGAATTGCACGGAGGCCAATAAGATCACCAGCGTGGCGACGAACGCGCGCGTCCTCGCGCCCGCGAACTATGCGGGCTACTCGACGCTGATCGGCACGGGCCCGAACTGGCAAAGCAGCAACGCGTCGCTCACCTACAACAACGGAATTACGTGCAACTGCAACGTCACCGGCGCGGACTGGCAGGTGGCTACAGCAAGCCTTTGGACGCCCACGCGAAATTTCGCCATCACGTTCCGCGTGCCCAACGCCTACAGCAGCTCCAGCACCGTCGCGCGTTCGATGCGCGTATTCATCCTCGAAAATACCGCCGCGAATCCCAATCAGATTTTCGTGGACGACGCGGTGCTCAGCCAGGGACCGGTCAGTCCGAATGTCCCATCCACCGCGGCTGTTTCCGACAGCGTGAATCCGACGGTGTACGGCAATCTCACCGTTGCTGGAAATCTCACCGCCGGCCCAAGCGCGCTGCCCGCCACGCTGACCACCGGCACGCCCGTGGCAGGGAACTGCGCGGCCTTTGCGTCCACCACCACGAACGTGCAGGATTCCGGCTCGCCTTGCCCGTCGCTCTTCACGAAATTTGCGATGGGATTTCTTTCAGCCGGGCAGGCGCCCAGTGCGAACAATGCCGTGGATGTCTCGGTGATCTACCTGCCGAACATCCAGTTCTCGAAGCTCACCGTGGACGTCTCGACCACCGACGCGAGCACCAGCGATTTCTACAGCTGGGCGATCACGGACGCTTCCGGAAACGTCAAATGCTCGATCACCGCCGTGAACATCACCGCCGGCGGCGCAAGCGACCAATCGTGCACCCAGGGAACCGTGACGCTCGCAGCCGGCGCGTACATCTTCGCGTTCACCGGCAACGCCACAACCGGCAAGATCGCCTACAGCGGCACCGCGCCACTCGCGCTTTCGAGCGCCGTCTCCAGCTCGACCAGCTCCAGCGGCGCGATTACGTTCCCGATCTCGGTCCCGGCCGCGGGCGTCACCTACAGCGGCTACGGACTTCCGGCGATAATTCTTCACTAGTGGCTGCGCCCGGCTCGAGCCATGTGGAGTGCGGGAGCTTGCTCCCGCTGCTTGCCGTCCCGGCTTGCCAGGACGTGCTGCACGCATTTCCCTACGTCACGGATCGGGCGCGGCAAGCCTCGCCCGAAAACGGCGGCGGCAAGCCGCCGCACTCCACAAATTGCGCGCATCGCCTAGCGACCAACGATCTTTGCGTCGTAGACGACTTTGCCGCCGACCAGCGTAAGCACCGACTCCGTCTTCGGTAGCTCTGCCAGTGGAACGCTGAAGATATCCTGCGACAGCACCGCTAGATCGGCGAGCTTTCCCGGCTCAAGGCTGCCTTTTTCTTCTTCCTGAAACTCCGCGTAGGCCGATGTCAGCGTGTAGGTGATCACCGCCTGCTCGCGCGTGATCGATTCGGACGGCCTGCCGGGATCGTTGCATGCGAACATGATATTCAGGTAGGGATTCATGGGCCCGTCCGAACCAAGCGCGATCGGAATGCCGGCTGTCATCAACGTGCGAAATGGCTGAACCTGTTTGGCTCCGACTCGCGCGGCACCCAGGATGCTAGCGTCGAAGTGCGTCGGATTCTGCACCACGACAATCCCCAATTCTTTTGCGCGCGGAACCAAATCCGGGTACAACCCGTCTCCGTGCTCGAATCGCACGCGCTTGCCCTTCCACACCATTTTTCCACCCGTGGCCTCCATCGCGTCGAGCATCGCCGCGGCCGATAAATAACCCGATACGTGAACCATCAATTGGCTGTCGATCGCGAGCGACTCGCGCAACATCGCTTCCATCTCCTTCTCTGAAAAAGTGAGCGGAAGGTAGCGAGCGCCATAGTCAAGAGCCTTTCCCGCAGGCACCGAGGGCACGTCGCGCGGGGTGAGCGTATTTTCGAGTGGCACACCGTCGAGCAGCCATTTCGTTCCGCTCACCGTGATCAGTGCGCTCGGATGATGTGGCACGGAGAGGCCTTCCTGCGTGTCGCGTCCCGCAGGCGTCGTCCCTGGCATGCGCATGATGCGAATGCGGATCGGCGTGGGCGCCGCCTCGAATAACTTCACCGCTCGGCCCGGCTCGATCCCGTCGGACATGTCCTGTGTAGTGGTAATGCCGAATTTCACCGCCTGCGCGAAAAACTCCCGCAATTGCCGGATGGCCTCGGCGTCGTTGGCCAGCGTTCCGAGAGCTCGATTCAAATGAAGGACCGCGTATTCGCGCACGACTCCTGTCAGCCTGCCGTCCGCTGACCGCTCGTATCGCCCACCGACGGGATCCTTCTGATCCTCGCGGATTTCGGCTTTCGCTAGAGCGGCGCTGTTCATCAGCACGGCGTGTCCGGTTAGCGTCGTCAGCAAGACGGGATGATCGGGAGCGAGCTGATCGAGCGCGTTACGCGCCACGGATGGGTCGTGGAAGACGATGGGCCCGATATCCGCAAAAATGAAAGATCCCTTCGGAGCCTTCGAAGCGGCCGCGGAGATCGCGGTCTTCAGTTGAGCCCACGTGGGATCTTCCGTTCCCAAATCTAGACGCACCGCACCGGGCGGATCGAGCTCGATATGGTTATGCGCGTCGTTGATCCCGGGAATCACCGTGCGCCCGATGAGATCGATCTGCATCGTCTGGGGCCCCGCGAGCGACTTGATCTTCGCGGAATCGCCCGTGGCAACAATGCGTTCTCCACGAATCGCGAGCGCCTGGACGTAGGGATGAGCGGCGTCGCCCGTGAAGATCTTGCCGCTGAGCAACACCATATCCGGCCTGGAATCTTGTGCAGAAACGTATGCGGAGATGACCGCCGCGCTGGCAGCCAACGTGAGCGCCAACGCAATCAGCCGAATTCTGAGCCTGCGGTCCACCATGACTCCTCCGTGCCACCGTTTTCTGCGCATCCGATCACGCCTGACGGCGAAAGAGTAACAGAATTCCGGCGAAATCCACGCGTTGCAAAGGAACGCAATAATGTTGCACATTCCCGAATCCGCACATCTCTGGGCGCTCTTCGCCGCCGGCCACGGCCTGCACGTCCTGAAACGCGCGAGCCTATCTACTGTCTCCAAGATCTCGGGCACAAAATCTCGCGCGGAATGGCTGCGCACCAACGCCCTGAACCTGGGGATTCGCCTATTCGTGAACGCGGCGGGATTTTCCTACTGGGTTGCCCATCCTGACGCGGCGACGCAGATGATTCACGCGCTCGGCATCCCGTTCAATCTCACGATCGAGCCGGGCCACGCCACCGCCGCCATGTTCGGCCTGTCGGGCGACAGCATGGTGGACTGGGCCGCCGCGAAGGTGCCGTTCCTGCAGAAGGAAATTCCCGCAAACAACAGCCAGTAAGGACCGCTGCTCGGCACGAATCTCTAGCCACTCGTCACTCGCCACTAGCCACTGCTTTTGTCTCCGGAGGCTCCCATGCCCGTCGTACCCACCACGGCGTATTCGCAGGCGGAAGACGCGCTCAATCTGGCGCGCGCGCTGGTCAATGACACGGCCGGCGCGGTCTTCACCGACACGCTGCTGATGCCGCTGCTGAACTCGGCGTATCGCGGCCTGCAGCGCGAGCTGGCGGAAAATGGCGTAAGCGTCCTTGCCGAGCAGCAGGATGTGGCCCTCGCGACGGATCCGTCCAGCGGTATCACGCCCACGGAGATCAGCGATGTCTCCAGCCCCCAGCTGCCGACCGACTGCCTCGCGCCGCACATGCTATGGGAGCGCGCCACGGCGAACACCGGCGACGTCTTCGTGCCCATGGAGAAATTCACCAGTGGCGGCGGGATGCTGAACCTGCAGCCGAGCGGCTATCTACGATTGTGGGAGTGGCGCGAGGACAAAGTGAATCTGATCGGCGCGACGCAGGGAATCACGGTTCGCATCCGCTACGAAGAAGTTCTGCCGCTGCTTACCATCGGCACCGATCCCGTGCAGATTCGCTCCGCGACCGATCCGCTCGGCTTTGCCACGGCAGCGCTGGCGGCGCGTTCGCGCGGCGCGCGTGCGCTGGCGCAGGATCTGCTCGGCACCGCGCAGATGGCTACCGAAAACTTGATCGAGCGCTACGTCCGCCCGGAGCAGACCAAGGGCCGCCGCCGCATGCCCTACAGCCATCACCGCCGCATCGTGTATTTGTAGCCGAGCAGTCGCCGACGTTCCGCCAAGCGTGGCCGAATGGCAAGGCACTGCCAAGATCGTTTGCCGGGCACGGCATGCCGTGCCCCTACAACACAGCCTCCGGTTTTTCTTCGTAGGGGCATGACATGTCATGCCCGGCGTCAATGCTTGGCGATTCTGCGCCACTAATTTCCGATTCCGCGCGCCACGGAAAAAACGCCAGCGAGACGCTGGCGCTACGACCGCCTTGCTGCTACTTGATGACGTCGAGTGTGATCTGCAAGCCGCGGCTTGCGTTGATTGGATTGCCGCTCGAATCGGTTGCGCTGGCGGTGATGTTCATGATCGTTACCGCGACCGGCGTCGCGGTCGATTGCGTCGTCGAGCCATACTTGTGGCACGCAGAGAACAGCGCGGCTGAGAGCATGGCCACGGCGAACACAACATGGGCGCGCCGTGCGCTTGCGCCGTGGCGCGGCGCCGCTCCGAACCCGAACGTGCCCACGGTCAGCGCCGTCAGCGCGAGAATCGCCAGGAGCGCAGGGAAGAGCGGCTGTTGCGTCAAGCGCTCCATCGCCACGCGCAGCATCGGACCGGGTCCGCGCATTCGCGGCGCGACGTTGGCTGCCGCGGTGTTGCACGGGTTCTGAATCTCGGGCGCCGGCACCGTGGACGACGAAGTCACGATCACGATGCTGAACGGGATGTTCCCTCCAATCGTCGGAGTGATCGGGCACGGTTTAAACGAGCAGTTTGTGAATATCGGCAAGTTGGTCGGGCACGCCAGCGTAACTTTTTCGCCGTTCTGGCCGAAGACTGCGTCGGCATTCAGCTGCGCCATGAATGTAGCCGTGCCGCCCTGCGCCACGCTAACCTCCGGCGACTGGCCGGCAACGATCTGCATGCTGAAATCGTCGCCTACACCGGAGAGATTGAATGCCGCGACGTCTCCCTGTGTATCCGTCACGGAGATCGCGCCCTGCCGCAAGCCTGTGGCCAGGGGCGTAAACGCGACGTTGATCACGCAGTTGGCATTTGCAGGGAGCGTTGACGTGCAGCTGGTGCTCCTCACCGTGAAATCTCCCGGCGGGGGCGGCGGCACGGTCGTATTGAGCGGCGGCGTGATGGTCAGGCCGGTGATCTGTGTCCCGGAGGTGTTCTTCACCATCAAGCCCATCGTGGCAGTCGATCCGCCCTTCGGCTCGTTGCAGAATTGAAATCCTCCCAGCAGTGGACAAGACGTTACCGACGGAAAAATTACAGGCGTTCCAACCTGAACGCCGCTGGTCGTGTTTCCCGAGACGTAGATCGTGGTGGTATCGCCGTTCGAATCCGTCGCCGTGAGCGCGGCGGAGCGCAATCCCGCGGCCGTGGGCGTAAACGAGACGCCGATGTTGCAGCTCGCGAGCGTTGCAAGCGCGCCGGTGCAGGTCATATTTTCGACCGTGAAATCTCCGGCGGCGAACTCCGACGAAAGGCCCGGAATCGCCTGGAACGACACAACGATTCCGCTCTCTGGTGCTCCGGCCGTCAGCGTAAACGTCGATACCGCGCCGGCAGCCCCGACAGCCTCCGAGCAGAACGGGAATGCGTTATCGATCGGCGGCTGCTGGCCGCAAGAGGGCGGAACGGGCGGCCCCAGCGCGAGATTCTTGCCCACGCCTTCGACCACGATAGAAAGCGAATCGCCTGCGGAGTCGGTCACCGTCAGCGCCGCGGCTCGCGGACCCAACGCCGTCGGAGTGAAGTCCAGACCGATAGCGCAGCCCTGGTTCGCCGCCAGGTTCCCCGTGCACGTATTGCCGATGATCGTGAAATCGCATGCGCCACCCGTGGAACACGAAGCGGGGAAGTTTGCCGCCATACCGGGCGCCGCCACCTGGGTCACCAAAACGCCGGTCACGGCGACGGGATTCTCGACGCCGAAAGTTCCCTCTAACTGCGCGGTGCCCGGAGCCTGGTCGCAGAATGTGACATTTGGACCGATCGGGCAGCCGGGCGCAATTGGGCCTCCTCCACGAACGAGGTTGCCTGATCCGCCCGCCGCCGATACCGTCGCCACGCGATTCAGGCCCACCGCCGCGAACGCCGCGAATATCATCACCGCCACCGCGCAAAATGCCAGCAGTCGCCGCACCAAGTTCCCCCTCATTGCAAAAGGATTCGACGCTTTGGATTCACCAGCAGGCGTTCGGGTTGTGCCGCGCCCCGGCCCCGTTCGGGCCTGCCGGGGTCACAAGCCCGCCATCATACCAGCGACCGGCGAACAGCGCCTAGCGATTGGTGGCTGCGCAAGCAGTTACTTCGAAGAGTTGCCGGCGGACATGGCGTTCAGCCAGGCGCGCGCTTCTTGCTCTTCCCGAAAGACTCTTATCTGGCACACGTCCTCGACGAGCATCTCGAGCATGCGCATCAATCCATAGGCATAATCGGTGGAGACGAGAATCGCGGTGCGGCCGAGTTTGGATTCCCGGCTCAGGCTTCGAAGCAGCTCGACGATCCGTCGCACGTCGGCAGGACTGAGCACGGGCCCGGCTCCGCGGCCGTCAATGAACTCGCGGTACGACAGGCTCTTCCACGCCCTCTCCTGCAGAAGATGGGACTCCACATCCGCATAGGTGACGGGTCCGACCGCAACAGCGCGAATCTCGCTATGTTCGTGATCGATCGTAGAGAGGATCGGCATATCCCACCCCCTGGTCAATCCCATGGAACTCGCCGCAATCAATCCTAGTCCCATTTCCGCGAACAAATACGCTTCGCTAGATCGGCCTCGTGCCCAGCCAGGCGCGGGCCTCGCTTTTACTGAGAAACGCCTTCATCTCGCGGTAGCCCTTCGCCATAACCTCTAACGCGCGCATCGTCTCGAGATCCGCTTGCGATGAAACCACGAAGGCGGTGGGCCCCAGCGGCCCCTCAAGGCTCAGGGCGCGGAGGATTTCGGCAATTTGTTGAAAGTCGCCGGGTTCGAAGGGTAGTCCCGCGCCTCGAAGATCCACGAACTCGGGATAGCTAAGACCTTGATCGCGCCTCTCGTGCAGCAGGTGTTCGCGCACGTCGGCCAGGCTGATCTGCCCTATGGCCACAACGCTGACTTCCTTGCGGTCGTGATCAACACCGGCGATTAACGGCATGTGGCCCCCCCCACATGGGATCGATACCGTGGCCGGATGCTACGCCCGTCCCGCTTACGATTGCGAGCAAGGAATCGCGCCTCCCGAAAAGAGCATCTCCTCTCGATACTTACTGGTTATCGGTAACTACTAACTACTTTTTCCTCCGGAGGAACCATGGCACTCACATTTACGCTCGTTGACACGTGGGACGACGGCAAGCGCATCCACGTGGCCGGCACGGCCACCGCGTCGGGGAATTACGCAACCAGCGGCGATACGCTCGATCTTTCACAATTTCCTCTCATCGCCGCGACGCAATCGCCCGTGCAAGGCACCGCATGGATGGACGGCCTCGCCGGTTACGACTACGTTTTCACGCCCGGCGCCGCGCTCACCAACGGCAAAGTCAAAATCTTCCAGCAGGGCGCGAGCGCAGGAGCGTTCCCGGAGCTCGCATCGGGCGCGTATCCCTCCGCCATCACGTCCGACACGATCACGTTCTACGGAATATTCAAGAAGCTCCTGTAACCTGCGCGCGCTGACCATCCGGCAACGGATTTTCTTCGTAGGGGCGTAGTCCACCGCAGCGCCACTCCGCATCAACCACGAGCGCCATATCGCGGCCGGCACACCTCATGTGGAGTGCGGCGGCTTGCCGCCGCTGTCTTCGGGCGAGGCTTGCCTCGCTCGATCCGAGGCGTTGGCAAATGCGCGGAGGTCGCCCGGGCAGGCCCGTGCGACAAACAGCGGGCCGTTCGCTCGCACGCCGATTACTCGGCATCACTCATCACCAATCACTACTCACTGATCACAAATCTCTCGCCACTGCCTCACCCACTCCCATGTCCATCGAATCCTTCTCGCCGCTACCGCTGAACGTCTTCAGCACCTGGGTCACGCTGCTCGATCCCTCCGACGTGCCGGTCGGGATGTCGCCCAATCTCGCCGACGTGGATTTCTTCCCGGGAGGGGTGCGCACGCGCCCCGGCTTGGTCTCGCAATTCACGGTGATCGGCGGCGCGCCCTTGGTCAACGGTCTAAAGACCTACATCACCACGAATCTTGCACCCGTGCTGCTCGTGTTCGACTCTCTCGGTAATCTCTACAAGGAAATCTCGCCCGGAGTTCTTTCCATCGCGGTGGCCGGCGCGGCGAAACCGAATCTCCTGCTCGCTTCGACCACGCATTTTGGCCGCGAATACATCGCCTACGGCGACGGCATCACCGGCCAGGATCTTCCGCGCCAGTACGACAACGCGAACCACGACCGCGTCAGCCAGATCGGGCCCGCCGAAGGCCCCGCCGTCGCCGATTCGACCTCCGGCGCGATTTCACCGGGCGTGCACCAGTGCGTGGTCGTGTTCGTCACGCGCCAGGGATTCTGGACTGCGCCGTCGCCCCCGGTTTCCTGGACGGCTGCGGGCGGCCTGAAAGCGAGCGTCACGAATATCCCCACCGGCCCGCTGAACGTCGTGCAGCGCCTGCTCGCGTTCACCGGTTCGGGTGGCGCGAATTTCTATCACGTTCCCGCCACGATGGTGATTAACGACAACACGACCACGTCCGTTGTGGTGGATTTCAGCGACACGATTCTGCTTTCCGGCGTCAGCATGGATTATCTCTTCGGCCAGATCGAGCTGCCCGAGCAGCTCGGCGTGGTGGACTACTCCGAGCGTCTCTTCTGGTGGGGCGAGCGCGCCAACATGGACAACTGGCGCAATCTGACTTTCGATGGCGGATGGGACGCATCGGGCAGCGGCCGGCCGCTGGGCTGGCAGATCGATCCGTCGTTCGGCGCGGGAGGCAGCCGCGAGCAGATCGACTCGATATGGGGCGATTCCTACACGATCACGGCCGATGGCGCCACCGCCGCGCGCGGCTACATCTTTCAGAACGGGATCGTGGACGCGAGCGGCAATCCGCTGTTCGTCCAGAATACGGACTATTCGGTGCGCGCGCGGGTGAAGCGCACCTCCGGACTCACCGCCGGCACGCTGCGCATCAACGCCTTCAGCCCCACGATCGGGCAGCTCGGCTCGGGTCTTGCCGTTACGGTCTCGCAAGCCTCCACCGGCTATCAGGAGTTCACCGCGGACCTCTTCGCGCCGATGGCGTCTCTGCCGTCCGATGTCACGCTGCGCGTTTACGCGGACGGCGTCCCGGCGCCATCAGGCCAGGCATTCCTGGTGGACAATATCGAGGTGTTTGAGACGAAAGCGGCGCGCAATCCGTCGCTGGTGCGCGCATCGGGCGTCGAAAAGCCCGAGGCGTACGATGGCGTTACCGGCATCATGAGCATCGCGGAAAACAACGGGCAGGGAATTCGCGCCGCGTTCACTCTGCGCAACAACCTTTACTTCGTTAAAGAGCGCAGCATGTACGTCACCGCGAACGACGGCGTCAACGAGCCGGCGCTCTGGCAGGTCGAGGAAGTTTCGAACAAAGTCGGCACGCCCTCGGCGCACGGCGTTGGGCTGGGCGAGGAATGGGCCGTCATCGCCGGCCGCTCGGGGCTGTATCTTTTCGACGGCAGCGAGCCGGTGAAGATTTCGCAGGAAATTCAGCCCACCTGGGACGCGATCAACTGGCAGTACGGCCAGCTCATCTGGGTGCAGGTGGATACGCAGCGCAAGCGCATCTACGTCGGCGTGCCGATGGGCTCCGCGACGCAGCCGAATCAGGTGCTCATGCTCGACTATACCGAAGGCTTCGGCGATCCGCTGGTGGCCATGCTCACCGCGCCGGAGCGTTCGCGCAAGTGGGCGCCGTGGACGATTGCCGCGAACTCGTGCGCGCTGATCGAAAGGACCGGCGGCGTCGCGCAGCTCTTCTTCGGATCGAACAATTCGACCGGGAAAATCTACGCGCTCACTCCGGGCACTTACTCCGACGACGGCGCGGCCATCAATTCGTTCTATTCGACCGCGTACCTCGCGGCCACGGGCGGCGCTCTCAGCGGACGAAATCTTTTCGGCTACCTCACCGCATACGTGCAGGGCTCGGGATCGCTCGCGCTCGCCGCGCTATCGCCCGGTGACGTCGTCTCCACGGCGCTCGGCTCGTGGACGCTTGCTTCGCCCGCTTCGCGCGATATGGAGCAGTTCACCAACGTGCTCGCCGAGCGCGTCTCGTATCAGCTCGGCACCAACGCCGCCGGCTCCTGGTTCTCGCTGACGAAGCTGGCGCCATGGGCAAAGCCCGATCCATTCGCATTCGTCCGCGGCGGCAACTCCTGATCCGCCTGGCGCCGTTGCCTTTTCTTCGTAGGGGCACGGCATGCCGTGCCCGGCGTTGATCCTCGGCTCCCTCAAGCCATGAACCGGCCAAATCAATCCGGCGGGGGCCTGAGCAGTACCGAATTGCTGACGTACAGCCAAGCACTTTTGCCGGGCACGGCATGCCGTGCCCCTACAAAACCGTACTTGTTGGAATTTCGCTGGAAACGTTGCGCCTAACGCGCGTGGGGTATGGGAACGTCAATCCCAACGCGGCGCAGAATTACAATCGTGAATCCAAGCAGCATGATGGAAAGAAAACCTGCGGAGTAAATGTAGTAAACGATATGAATCTTGGGCCACAGCCACTTCGGCCACTGATCGCTGAATTTGTCGCCCCAGGTTTCATTCAGCCGGATCGGCATCTCTGCCTCGACCGTCTCCGGCGTCCAAAACGAGGCCAGGAAGGTCGCGCGCAGAGTCGAAAGCAGCACGGCGGTTATGAAAACGTTCAGAATGCCTGGCGACGCCAGGGTGTTCGCCAGAAACATGATGAAAACGACGATGGAGGAATATATGTTGTGCTGGCGCACGCCCACCCCGCCCAGGTAGAAATAAATTCCCATCAAGACTCCCAAGATGGGCTGACCCATGATCGTGCTTTCGCCGAGCGCGAGCAGGGCGACGACAGTGCAAATCCAGAAGCACTGCGATCCGAGTGTGTCCACGTCAGTGCCCGAACGGATTGTCGGCCAGAAGATGCTCTTCAGGCGGCCGTCGGACTGGGGAGTCGAATTCGAAATGCCCAGCGTTTGCATGGCCGGAATTAAAGCCCAAATCGCCCGCGCAGTCCAGAAATAATCTTAGCCGACACGGTACATGCCGAAGTGCGCACTGCACTCGCCGGTCGAATGTTCTGTGCCTCAGTGTCTCTGTGGCCAAATCCCATGCTTACCATCCAACAAATCGAAGCGCTGCGCAAAACCAACCCGCAGCTCTACGAGGCGCTGAAGCGCCTGGCGGGCGCGTCGCTCGGCCCGAACCAGGGCTGGAGCCTCGACAACCAGATCACCGACGGCGCGAATTTCGCGCGCGTCGCCGCTGGCGCGCTCACGGCAGGGAAGATTGACCCGACGAAATCGGGCGTGCTGATGCGCGGCTCCGTGCCGCCCACGTGGTCCGGTGCATTCACCTACGTCTCAACCACCACGAGCCTCACCTGGACGTGGACCGGACTCACGATCTATCGCGCCGACGGCACGACGACCGCGATCCCGAATGGCTCCGTGGCCGTCACCGGCCTAACTGCCGCCACAACCTACTATTTTTATCCTTACTGGGACGATACCGCGTCGGCGCTCGCATGGGTCGCGGGCGGCGCAGGTTCTCCCGCGAACGCGCAAACGGCTAAAACGAATCTCGCGGCGCAGCGACAATCGCTTCAGGGGCTCGTCCCACTTTCGCAGGGCGCGATGGTCGCCGCCACAACCAGCAGCGGCACCGGTGGCGGCTCGGGTGGTGGCAGCGGAAGCTGCCTGCGCGCTGGAACGGTGGTGCTCACCAAGGAACGCGGCACCGTCGAGATCGAATCCTGCACCGTCGGCGAGCACCTGCGCTGCCCGGCGGGCGCCGGCGGCGAATCCTGGACGCGCATCGTGCGCCTCGAAGTGCGCGACGCGGACACCTTCATCCGCCTGCATTTCTCGAACGCGGAATCGCTCGACGTGACGCCGCACCACATCTTCACGCTCGCCGACGGCTCGCCCATGCGCGCCGAACGCCTCTGCCTAAGCGACATTTTGGTCGGCCGCTTCGGCCGCGTCACGCTGAAGCGCATCGAGGCCATCGTGGAACGACGGATGCGCAAGGTAAAACGGTCACGATGGCTGCGAGCCCTCGCACCAATTCTTCGCCGGCCACCACGCTGCCACAGTCCTCACGCACAATTACACGTTCAGCTCTTGATGCCAGCCTCGCAATTGACGCCCGGAATATGCGGGAATACACTCTAGGCATCTTGAGCTGAGGCGAGCCGCAATGGGCACACAATTTGACTGGGTGGACGCCATAGGTGTCGGGACGATATTCGCCTTTGGAATGTTGTGGCTTTTGTATTCGAATCGGCAGAAGACCGGCGAATTGCGAAGGCAAACGACCCTGTTCTGGGGGCGTTGGGAATATGTCTTCGTGGTTCTCGCCAGTGTCCTGGTCGGGACGATGTACGGATCTCGCGACCAGCGGCTGCATCAAGAATTGTTTGTCGCTACCTTGGTGTTGCTCGCCCCACTAGCCATCACAAGATTCATCCTATGGCGCCGTTTGCGCCGCACAAACGCAAACTCCTCCAGTTCGTGATCCTCGGTGGTTTTTCTTCGTAGGGGCGCAGCATGCTGCGCCCGGTGCGGCGCTACTGCGCTCAAGCTACGAGCAAGGCGTCACGGACGGTTCACTTACGCGCGAAAAACTTACGTTCGCCAAGAATGCTCGCCGGGCGTAGCGGCGCTACGCCCCTACAACCACCACCGTGAGTGGCTGTGGCCGCGCCAAGGATTTCGGCCGGGCATCCGCCGCGGCGGATGCACCTACAAATCCTCGCGTTGGCGCGGGGCTGATCTTCGTGGCGTGATGTATCATGTCGCGCATGCCCAGCGCGAATTCGTTCTTCCGCGACAAATCCGTGCTCATTACTGGCGCCTCGTCAGGCATCGGCGAAGAGCTGGCGTGGCAATTGGGGCAGGCCGGGGCAAAGCTGACGCTCGCCGCGCGCCGCAAGGATCGCCTCGAAATTCTCGCGCAGAAAATCGCCGCGCTGGGCGGAAGTTCGCGCCCGGTGATCGTGGAATGCGATGTGACGCGCGATGGCGATCTCGAGCGCGCCGTTGCAGAAGGCGTCCGCGCCTGGGGCAAGCTCGACGTAGTCTTCGCGAACGCGGGATTCGGAGTGGTCGCGCCTCTGCAGAAACTCACGCTCGACGACTACCGCCGGCAATTCGAAACCAACATCTTCGGCGTGCTGCGCACGATCTACGCCGCGCTGCCGGAGCTGGAAAAGAGCAAAGGAAATCTAGCCATCATCGGAAGCGTTGCGGGATGGATCGCGACGCCCGGTGCGTCGCCCTACTCGATGAGCAAATTCGCGCTGCGCGCGCTGGCCAACTCGATCACGCCGGAACTGCGCGCCTCCGGCATCACGGTGACGCTCCTTAGCCCGGGATTTGTGGACAGCGAAATCCGCATTACGGACAATCACGGAAGGGTGCATCCAGGCGCGAAAGACCCGATCCCGCCGCGCATGGTGGTGGGCACGCCGAAAGCTGTGCGCGAAATCCTGGGCGCCGTTGCCCGCGGCAAGCGCGAGCAGATTGTCACCGGGCACGGCAAATTCCTCGTCGCCATCGAACGATTCGCGCCGTGGATGCTTCGCGCCCTCACCACGCGCATGGCGACGATCCGCGCAAAAGACGACACGCGCGAGTGGTGACAGGCGACGCGCGAGCCGTGCCCCTATAACACCGTCAATCGGGGCCCAGCTTACTTCAGCGCGGCGGCGTAAAGCGCCGTGAGCTTGCCGAACGCGCGCTCGGCTTGCACCTTGTTGTACACGGGGCTTTTCTCCTCCGGCACGGTCCAGCCGTGCAGCGCATCCTGATAGACTTCGCTTTCGTATTTTCCGCCCCACGCGGCCAGCGCTGCATCCAACTTATCGATCGCCGCTTGCGGCATGGAGGCATCCTTAACCGCGTGCGCAAAATAGAGCCGCGGTCCGTCCTTGGGAATTCGTGAGAGCGCCAGATGCGGGCTGTTGGGCTTGTCGGTGCAAAGTCCACCGCCGTGAAATGACGCGATCGCGCCGATTCGGTCCGGCCGCGCCGCTGCCGTGCGCAACGCCACCTGTCCTGCGAAGCAATAGCCAACGGCGCCCATCGTCGCCGCGCTCACCGAATGCTGCGTCGCCAGATAATTGACATACGTGGCCGCGTCGGTCTCCATCACTTCCGGCGTCAGCGGTCCGGCGAGTTCGCCGAAGCGCTGCATGGTACGCGGGTCACCCGCAAAGTTGGGCGCGAAGTCGAAAAGCTTGCCGCGCGCCGTGCGATAGAACGGATTCGGCAACAACACGGTGTAGCCCGCCTCGGCCAGCCGTTTGGCCATCGCGCGATGCGACGGGCGAATGCCCATGATGTCCGGGTAGTGAATGACGCCCGGACGCTTCTTCCCATCCTCCGCCTCGTACAGCACCGCGTCGCAAACGCCATCCGCCGTGCGAATTTCGATCTCTTTTTCGATCATCGTGCCTCCTCACCCGCTCAGAATGTCGAAGTCGTCCGCCGAACATCATACGCGAACTCGCCCTCGGCGCATCCCTAGCGTCGCGAGGCGATCCTATTTTCGTTTCGGACCACGGTAAACGTAACGGACGTCTTTTCGGTAGATGAAGAACACCAGGCCAATAAGCGCGAGCAGGCTAAATTGGATCTCTATGAAGCGATCGTCGAGCCCTAGAGACCGATGCGCGAAGTGCTCGTAAATGGGAATGCAAACAAGTCCAGCAATCGTGTTGAGGAAAAGAAGCATCGCGAGCGCCCATACGATCCGGGGCGTCTTGCCAACAAATTCAAGCCGGTGCGGGCCGTTGCCGGGCATCACGCGCTCCGATCAAAACTGGAAACTCAAATGACCGGAAAAGCTTACTACATTACGACCATCTCCGACTGGCAGCGCCACGCGGCGCGCTTCACGAATTCGCACTGGCTCGCGCTCGATCCCGCCGCGCCCGACCGAGATGGTTTTGTAGAGGCACGGCATGCCGTGCCCGGTGCGGCGTTGCCAACGCGAAGCAACGAGCAAGGTGCCTCAGACGAGAATGGTTCCGTAGGGGCACGATATATCGTGCCCGGCGCAGATGCTTGGCGTGACGGCACAAATTCGGGGCCGATCTTGGGGGTCGATGTTGCTGGAATGGCGGCACTCCGCCAAGAAAGCTCGCCGGGCATGGCATGCCATGCCCCTACGGGAGAAAACCCGGCACCGTCGGGCGCCGAAATGAAGATTTTCGTCCTGATCGAAGCCGACGAGGGCATACACCTCACGCTCGAGGACGATCCTGCATTCGAGGCGCTGCCGCACCCGCTCGCGCAGAAACCGATCTCGGACGCCGCGCAATCGGCGCTCGCGCCGCACGCCGTCGCCCCCGGCGCCACCACGTTCGACGCCACCGAAGCACTTGCCCACATCCACCCGCTCCTCCGCCATCGCGTGTTTTGACGATGCGATTCGGATCGTCATCCTGAGCGAATCCGCCGTGGCGGACGAGCCGAAGGATTGCCGTTGTCCTCGTAGGGGCGTAGCACCGCTACGCCCGGTGCGGCGTTGCCGGGACCGAGCCACATGCGTGATCGCACATCGGGCGTAGTATTGCTCTCCGATGGGCGGCACCCAGCCAAGAATCATCGCTGGGCGTAGCTGTGCTACGCCCCTACAAAACCTCCTCCCGTGGCCGCATTCCCGAATTCCGTGCTCATCCGCGAATACACGCCGGCCGATCTCGACGCGCTGCGGCGCATGCACGCGCGCCAGGGTTTCGACTACGCGTTCCCGGATCTCGCCGATCCGATCTTCGTCTCGAAGCTCGTCGTCGAAGATGACGGCGGCCGCGCGGTGATGGCCTCGCTCGCGCGCCTTACCTGCGAGATGTATCTGTTGGCGGGGACGGCCGCGGGGCAGGGAATTCACGCGAACGCTACACGCGACTGCTCGCGCTGCACACGGCCGGCGAACGCGACCTCGTCGCGCGCGGCCTGGACGACGCGCACGCGTGGCTCCCGCCGCCGATCGCGCGCCGCTTCGGACGCCGCCTCGAAGCGCTCGGCTGGGTCCGCGACGACGCCTGGACGCCGTACTGCCGCCGCCTGCGCACCGTGGTTTCTTCGTAGGGGCACGATTCACCGTGCCCCTACAAAACCACCCTCGCAACGGACCCGCGGCTCCAGCTACTAATCAATTCTTCATCTTCGGATTTCAAATTTCGAACTTCCGGGAGGCTCCCATGGGACGCGCAGCGCAGCACACACGCAATCTCACCGACCAGCAACTCGCTCTGCAGAATCAGCTGATCTCGCAATCGAACCAGCAAGGCCAGCAGGACCGCGCGCAGATCATGCCCACGATCCAGAGCCTGCTGAACAGCCAGGGCTACACGCCGCAGCAGCAGTCCGCGATCACGCAGCAATCGCTCGGCGCGGCCAACACCGCGTTCGACGCGCTTCGCGAGCGCGCCGCCAACCGCATGGCCGCCACGAACAACAGCGCCGGCTACGGCGACACGCTCGCACAGCTTGGCCGCCAGCAGGCGCAGACCGATGCGAGCCAGGTGCAGCAGAATCAGATCGCCTTCGCCAACCAGCAATTGAAGGAGCAAATGGCCGGCCTCAGCGCGCTCGGGCAGACCTACGGCATTGACACCAACCTGCTCGGCAAAGCGATGGGCGTCCCCTCGGAGCTGCTCGGCGTGCGCCAGCGCGCGTCGTCCAGCTCCGGCAGCGGACTCGGCAGCCTCTTCGGCGTCGGCGCCGGCATCGCCTCGCTTTTCGGTTAAGCGCGCGCGATGCCGCCATTGCGCGATCGTCTGCCTCGCCTCTAATCGTGTGGAGTGCGGCGGCTTGCCGCCGCTGTATTCGGGCGAGGCTCGCCTCGCCCGATCCTCGGAGTTTGCAGACGGCCGCAGCACGTCCCGGCAAGCCGGTACGGCCAACAGCGGCGGCAAGCCGCCGCACTCCACAAACATCTCGCCACCACCACTTTCTTCCCCATGCGTGATTTCCTCAACTCCAATTGGTGGACGTTCGCACTCACGTTCACCATTCAGTTCGTGCTGTTCGCGCGCTGGCTCTATCGCCGCATCCGCGACGACGAACTCACGCGCGCCTTTCTCCAGGACATGGCCGCGAACCATCTGCCGCACATTTACGACCTGCTCGACAAGATGTGCGACCGGCAGGGCATTGATCGCCCCCCGCCGCCGCCGATCCGCTTGCTCGACCTGCTCGACGGCCGCGATCGCCGCCGCTGACGATCGCGCTAGAGATTTTCCCAACTGGATACGTTGCCTTCGCTGTTTACTTTGCGAGGATTCGGTTCTATATTCTGGCGTTTCCAAACTGCGCCGGTTTGCACATGCGATCGACTGGCGGCTCCCGAACCACTGCATTGTGCAATGTGCTCGTGATCGCAGCGGGGTTTCGTTGAAATTGATGGCAGCCAGACTGTCTTCGCGCACTTCTTTACTTGGTTGGGCATTGGCCGGCCTCCTGTGGCCCTCGATGGCCGCGGCCCAGTCCCAGAATCCGCCGCGCCCGCTCGTCTCGCAGGCTGTCGACGAATCGAAGACCGTCCCGCTTCGCGGTACCGTGCATCCGCTTGCGCAGGCCCGCTTCGATCAGGGCGCCGTCCCTGATTCGTTCGCGGCCAACCGCATGCTCTTGATGCTGAACCGCTCCCCGGAGCAGGAAGCGGCTCTGCGCCAGTTCCTGAACGACGTTCACACGCCCGGCTCGACCGGCTATCACCAATGGGTCACTCCGGCGGAGTTCGGCGAGCTCTTCGGGCCCGCCGACGCCGATATTCAGGCGGCCACGAGTTGGCTTGCTTCCCACGGTTTTCAGGTTGCGAAAGTGACGGCAGGGAAGAACTTCATCGAATTTTCCGGCACCGCTGCAAACGTTCGCGAAGCCTTTCACGCGCAAATTCATCGCTACAGCGTCGACAACGAAACGCATTACGCGAACTCGACCGAGCTCGCGATCCCCGAAGCGCTCGCGCCTCTGGTGCGCGGCGTTTCTCCGATGAACAACTTTCGCGCGAAGTCCGCTCTTCGATCCGCCGGCCGGGCTTCCTATTCCCGCACGACGCACAAAGCCATCCCTCTATTCACGATCCCCACGGGCGGCAGCTCCGATATTTTCGCGATTGCACCGGAAGATTTCGCCACGCAATACAATCTCAGCCCGGTATACGCGGCCGGAACCAACGGAAGCGGCGAGACCATCGGGATCATCGGGGAATCGAATATCGATCTGACCCTGGTGAACTCTTACCGGCAGATCTTCGGGCTGTCGATCAATCCTACGCAGATTGTCATAGACGGAAACGACCCGGGCATTGATCCTTTGCCTGGCTCCGATATCGAAGCGTATCTCGACGTGGAACTCAGCGGCGCCGTCGCTCCCCAGGCGACCGTCAATCTCTACATTTCCGACGGCAGCGACGTGCAGGACCCGATCACTCTGTCTGCCGTTCGCGCCGTGACCGACAACGAGGCCTCGATCCTCAGCCTGAGTATTTCCGAATGCGAAGCCGAGCTCACGGCCGGCGGAAATCAGTTCTGGTCTGGTTTGTGGGAGCAGGCGGCAGCTCAAGGACAAACTGTGTTCGTTGCCTCCGGCGACAGTGGCTCCGCCGGTTGTGATTTTGATGGCGCTTCCGCGGCCACGCAGGGCCTTGCCGTCAACGGCATCGCCTCCACGCCCTGGAATGTCGCCGTGGGCGGCACCGATTTCCTGTACCCGGGTTCTCCTCCCGTCCCATCCAGCGCTACTCCGTTCTGGAACCAGGCGAACGATCAGAAGGACGGCTCCCTGAAAGCCCCTCTTCCCGAGCAGCCCTGGGACGCGCCTTTCGGGGACAATATCAATCCCAACTCTGGGTCCATCATTGGCGGCGGTGGTGGCGCCAGCCGCTGCATTCAGTCCGGTTGCACAGCGGGATACCCGAAACCAATCTGGCAGGTCGCTCCAGGGGTGCCGAACGACGGCGTCCGCGACATACCCGATGTGTCGCTGTTCGCGTCGGCGCTTACGAATTTGAGCGCCTACACGATTTGCGCCGAGGAAGGCGAGTGCGTCGGCGCCAACTTTGAAATTCTCCTGGTCGGGGGCACGTCTGCTTCGGCCCCCGCCATGGCCGGTATCATGGCGCTGGTGGATCAGAAATTTGGTCGCCAGGGCCAGGCTGATTTCACCCTTTACGCGCTGGCCCGCCAGCAACCCGCCGTTTTCCACGACATCACGTCGGGCACGAACAACGTTCCATGCCAGCCGGGAAGCCCGAATTGCTCGGCCGACACCGATTGCGACGGGTTCTTTTCGCTGCAGCAGTATGCCGCCGGCGCCGGTTACGATCTAGCGAGCGGCCTCGGCTCGGTGGATGCGAACGCGCTGGTCGCGAATTGGGATAAGGTCTCGTTTGCCGCCGCGACGACCACTCTAACGCTTGCGCCCACGACCTTCGCTCATGGCACGATCGTCACGGTCAACACGGTCGTCGCGCCCGCTTCCGGATCGAGCACTCCGACCGGCAACATCGTGCTGACCACCAACACCCCATTCCCCATGCAGCGAAACGCGGCGATTCCGCTGGTGGGTGGCGCGGCGGCCGAAAGCTTCGATTTCTTTCCCGGCGGCACGTATCAGGTGACCGCGCAATATAGTGGCGACGGCGTCTTCGCCCCGAGCGTTTCGCCTCCTGTGACTTTGACGGTGACACCCGAGCCAAGCTCCATTCTTTTCATTGACTACAGCCCCAACGGAATCGTACTGAACTCCAACGCACAAGCGGGATTCGGCAACCGTTGGATTTTCTCGGCGCTGCCATTCGGAATGAATGGTTTTGAGGCCAACGGCCTCGCCACCGGTTCCGTCACATTCAAGGATGGCGCGAACACGCACGTCGAACCGCTCAATAGCATCGGCAACGCCGCTTATTCGCCCGACACATTGTCCGTCGGCACGCACTCGATCACTATCAGCTATGCGGGCGACGCCAGCTATCAGGCCTCCACCGCGGGCCCGTTCATCATCACGATCACGAAGGGCGATCCACAGCTTTTCATCCCCACCGTGCAGCCGTCCGTGCCGATCGGCGGAACCCTTACCGTGGATGTTGACCTCGGGACCGGCTTCGGCACGCCTCCCACGGGAAGCGTCACGGTCACTCTCGGAACCACGGCGGACGTGGCTCCGCTGATCCCCGCGCACCTGGCCGGGTTTCCGCACTCCATCGCCACGGCCACGCTGACGAATTTTCCAGCCACTGGATCTTTTCCGCTCACCGTCAGTTATCCGGGCGACAGCAACTGGATTCCGGCTAATGCGACGTATTCATCTCCGATCGCGGTGACGTCGGCCCCGCTCGCCGCGTCCACCACCGCGTTCTCCGCCAGTCCAGCGAGCATCACGCGATTCCAGTCCAGTAACTTCACGGCGACGGTGCAAAGCACGTCGGGGAATCCTCCGGCACCGACCGGCACCGTTATCTTCTATGCCAACGGTCAAGCCCTGCCTGGAACGCTTTCGCCGACGGGTCCCTCCACGTCCGTAGCCAGCCCCTCCAGCTCCGTGCCCGCACTCGCGCTATCGAACGGTGCGAATCCGGTGATCGCCTCTTACAGCGGAGACGGCGTTTACAACGGCTCTTCCAGCGCGCCAGGCACCGTGAATGTGGACCTCGGCACTTTCTCGATCTCGCTCGACGATTCGCGCGTCGTGATTCCATCGGGCCAGTCCGGGAACGTTACTCTCGTGCTGAATGGGCAGGACGGCTTCAACTCCGCGCTTCCGCTATCTTGCGCGCCTTCTTCCAGCAGCCTGGGATGCGCCGTGACTCCGCCGACGCCCATGGTCAACGGCAATACCAGCGCGATGGTGAAGGTCGACGCGTTTGTTTTCGCGGCCAGCAACCCGGCGATCGTGCCGCCGGCGGATCGCTCGCATCGCGTGCCGCCGAGCGCACTCGTCGTGCTGGCGCTCGTCGTTCTTCTCGGTCTGTGTTGTGCACCGCGCCAACTCCCAGCGAAGATGCGATGGGTGCTCCGCCTGTACGCCTTCGCGTTCCTGCTGCTCGTCAACGGCTGCGGCGGGGGCGGCGGGGGCATGCCTCCTCCTCCGCCTCCTCCGCAAAAAATCCCGGCTCCCGCCGGCACCTACGGCGTCGTGGTCAGTGCCACCGCCGGTGGCACCACGCACAACGTCAAACTCATCGTCGTCGTCCAGTAGCCGCCCGGGGTCTCGACGCATTTGGGGCGCCCCGGCCTGAGGGGGTCGGACCTCAGGTGTTTGATCTCATGACATCCGTTACAGTTTGTATCAGGACATCCGTTACACCGGTACGGGTAGAGTTTCGTTCCAGGGAGGGCTGGAACGATGCCGTGGCGGAGGACGGATGTGAGTGCGGAGCGGGTGAAGTTTGTGGTGCGGGCGGCGAGCGGGCAAGAGCGCATGGCGGCGCTGTGCCGGGAGTTTGGAATTTCGCGGCCGACGGGCTATCGCTGGCGCCGGCGTTTCGAGCAAGCCGGCAGCGTGACGGCGGTGATCGAGCGCAGCCGACGTCCCGAGCACAGCCCGTCGCGGACCTGCGTGGAGAACGAAGAGCGGGTGGTGGTTCTGCGACAGAAGTACGCCTGGGGCGCCAAGAAGCTAGAGGTGCTGTTGCGAGAGCAGGGCGCGCCGCTGACAGCGATCACCATCCATCGGATTTTGAAGCGTCGCGGCCTGGTGCGGAAGAAAGATTCGCATCCGCCGGCGCTGGAGCGGTTCGAGCGCGCGTCTCCGAACGAGCTGTGGCAGATGGACGGCAAGGGCGAGTATCGCGGCGGAGAAGCGGCGTGTTATCCGCTGTCGATCCTGGACGATCACAGCCGCTATGCGGTGGGGCTGTACGGCCTGCGCGCTTTCACGGCCGAGCTGGTGTATCCCTGCGTGGTGCGGACGATGGAGCATTACGGTGTTCCGCAGGCCATGCTGATGGATCACGGCAGCATCTGGTGGGGGACGAAGAACGGGTATGGATTAACGTGGATGTCGGTGCGACTGATCGAGCAGAGGATCGGGTTGATCTACGGGCGGGTGCATCATCCGCAGACCCAGGGGAAAGTGGAGCGGTTCCATCGCACGCTGGATGAGGCCATGCGCTATCGGGGAAAACCGGAGCGGCTGAGGGAGTGGGAGCAAGCGCTGGAAGAATTTCGCCGGGTGTACAACGAGGAGCGGCCGCATCAGGCGTTGGGGATGAAGAGGCCGGCGGAACGCTATCGGCCTAGCGCGAGGAGCTATCAAGCAGAGCCTCGGGAATGGGACTATGCGGAGGGAAGCACGGTGCGGCGGTTGAACGCCAAGGGATTTCTCTACTGGGAAGGCAGGAACTGGTTCGTGTGCGAAGCGCTGGCGGGGCGGCGCGTGCGGGTCGAGACAGTGGGAGAGCTGTTGCTGGTGAGCTACCGGCACATGTACGTGCGGGAGATCGATCGCCGACAGGGGGCGACGCGAGCGTTCGTCCGCCCGCGCGCCGTTGGGAGGGCTCTCCGGTCGCCCTGCGGGCTCCCTCCGAGCCCTCCCAACGGAGAACAAAACCAAAACCCGGAAGTGTAACGGATGTCCTGATACACGGTGTAACGCATGTCATGATACAAAACACCTTCAGGTCCGACAAATGACCGTCGGCGCGGAACGCCTTCCGATGCGCTGTTTCAGTCGCAGCAAGCCGTCGAGTTTGCCTCTCTCGGCAAATAATTCACGCGATGCGCCTGCCCGTGAAGACGACGACCGGCGAACCCTCGGCGATGAACGCCGAATCAGGCGGACATTGCAGCGCCGCTCCGAGCGCGCTTCCGTAGATCTCCGCGCCGTCGCCTTCAAACCCACCGCTCGCGGTCTTCCAGACGCGCCACTGCGGATGCGTCACGTGATATTCGACCGAACCTCCGTCCCGCTGCGCGGAATAGCCCCAGTAGTGCTCGGTAATAAATTGCTCGATGCTTCCGTCCGCCGGCAGAAAGGGCTCCCAGGTCGTCCGCCCTTCGACTTGGCGGACGAGCCCGCGAGATAGATCCGGCTCGCCCGCACCCTCGGCATGGAGCTTTGCCCATCCGCTGCGAAGCCGCCATTCGTATTCGGCCGTCTTGCTCGTGCCATTTGAAGTCACGCGATGCCGCATCGGATAGCGGCTGTAGTTTTCGCCGTAGGCGACGCGCGCAAGCAGCGCCACGGCACGCTTCGGCACGATTTCCCGAATGAAAACCACGCCGCGCCGCTCGCCGTCGTCCGCGCGCCTCCGGACGTAGAAGCGAAGATTGACCTCGTCGAAATTGGAGTGGAAGGGAAGCGGCAGCCCCCAAAAAGCTTCGTGCGCAGAAATTGGAATCCGACCAGACTGACGAGCGTCTTCCCGCCGAAGGAATCCAGCTCCGTCCCCCGCGGAACGTAAGGTCGCAGCAGCCGCGGCTCCACCTCGTAATTCAACATGACGAGGTCGCGCCACTCCGCCGACAAGAACACGCGCTCGTTGCCTGCCTCGCGATCTGCGACATTTGCGTGGAGCGCCATCGCCACATCATACAGCGCTGTGCGCGCCCCTGGGTCGCGATCGCCCACGCCGCCCCGCTTTGTGGGTCGCACTTTTTGGGCGCGACATAGCTCAGTTGCGCGGAGGGCATTCCAGTGCACTGTCTCTCTCGCCACAAGTAGTTGAATCCGCAGTTCTCGCATCAGCGTTCTCGCTCGCCGCCAGTCAATGCCGCCTCCCACCGACATCATCGCGCTCGCCCGCGCCGCCGCCACGCTCCACGCGCTCGACCCCGCACTTGTTTGCGCCGTAGTCGAGCAGGAATCGGCCTGGGACGCACACGCTATCCGCTACGAACCGGGTTTCCGCGCGCGCTACGTCGCGCCGCTCGGCCTGCCGCCCACCGAAGAAGTTGCGCGCTCGATTTCCTGGGGGTTGATGCAGGTGATGGGGCAGGTCGCCCGCGAGTATGGTTTCGACGGAAAATTCCTGAGCGCCCTGTGCGATCCTGCCACCGGCCTCGACATCGGATGCGCTGTCCTGGCGGCGAAACTGACGATCCGATCAGGATCGTCATCCCGAGGGAGTCCGCCGGGGCGGACGCCCGAGGGATCTCTCTCAGTCGCGACCAGCGATATCACGCGCGCCCTCGAACTTTGGAACGGCGGCGAAAATCCCGACTACGCCGCGCAAGTCCTCGCCCGCCTCCCAAATTACAAGTGACTCAGCGACGTAGCGCCCCACCAAAACCGAAAATATGAAGCTCGGCCGTCCTTCAGCTGCCCACCTAAGTGTCCAAGGAAAACGCCAGCAAGACGCTCGCGCTACGAGATCCTTCGTAGGGGCATGGAATGTCGGCGCACACGCTTGGCGCGATGCGGCCCATCCAGCATCGTTTTCGTAGGGGCGTACTCGGCCGCACGCGGACACGGCAACAATTCCTGGCGATTCTGCCGCCATTCACTTCGCGCGCGGCGCGCTAGAGGCGCGACGCATAGAACACCGAGATAATGCTCTCGACTTTTACAGGCGTGTTTCCGCACAACTCGGGTGTCCACTTCCACTGCGTCACCGCGTTCAGGGCTGCTTGCGCCAGTGGCACGGAAGGCGCGCTTAGCGCTCTCAGATGGGAGGTCGTGCCATCGGTTTCGACGCGCATGTACACTGTCGCCTTGCCATTTTCAGGGATGCCGTTCATATC
Organism: uncultured Acidobacteriota bacterium; assembly: GCA_963752925.1. Lineage (GTDB taxonomy): Bacteria > Acidobacteriota > Terriglobia > Acidiferrales > UBA7541 > Palsa-295. The sequence goes on from CAVVZY010000011.1 coordinate 784,348, forward strand.
GTGCGGATAGATGGGCGCAACGTGGTGCGTCAGCACAGCGGGAACGGCATCATTACAAGTTCCCCAAAATTCGGACCGCGCCGGGTCCGCTGCGGGAAGGGAACTCGCGTCCCCGGGTGCTGGCCCGAGTTCCTCGACGTCCACGTTGACCGGTTTCTCACGGGGCCTCTCCAATTTCATTTGCGTGGGAAATTTCTTCGTTCCCAAGGTTGCGACGCCCCCGAAATCGGAGACCTCAATCTCGTCGCCTCGATAGGACCTTACCTCCGTGTGGAGCAGCAGTCCGCCTGCCGGATCAAAGCAAAACCCACGTTCCGCCGAATCTTTTGCGCGAATTTCGATGCACGACATCTCCACTCCGTTAACTTTCCGTGTGTGCGCGTTCCCGGCCGTCTCTTTGGGCGTGAGCTTCACACGCAGAACACCTCCCAATAGGCGATCTACGTCGAAGATTGACTGCGGCTGAAAATCCAGCGAGCGAACCTGTCGGTAGCCACCGTCCACCCCGTCGCGCGCTCTTTTGAAAGAACCCAGCCGCAATTCCTCGTGCCAACGGTTCGCGGCGAACCATGTCAGGCTGTACGTTCCTTCAAGGGGCCCGCTATCGTTCTCTGTCCGTATCCGCGCGCGCAAGACAAATGGAAGGGCGCCCTCGCCGCGCAGATCTTCCAGCGTCCGCGCGCGATCGAGCAGGGCCACAGCCTCGGCGGCCTTGTCGTCGCCATGCGCGGCGGTGCATTCGAAAAACAGGGAAGCGGCCAATCCGATCAGGGCAATCCGCGCAGCTCGTCGCATTCGGACTCCACGTCGCCAAGATACTGGGCGTAATAATTAACACATTTAACATGTCTGTGGGGCTATTTCGATAATCGCCGCTGACGACCCCGAATGATCGCATCCGCCCCTCGCAAGCTCACCTGGTCGCTCACCGACTTCCGCGTATGGTGGACTTCGCCTGCACGCTTCCGCTGGTGTCGCGCCCTGCGCCTCGCGCCCGTTCGCGACCTCACGAACTTCGGCGACACCAAATGATTTCGCATCGCCCGCCGCCGGATCGCGACAATCCATGACACGCCGCACAATCGAAATCGCTGCATTCTGCGCCGCGCTGCTACTGGCCGCGATGGCGGTGCACGCCTGGCTCGACTCCCGCGACGAGCAGCAGCGCCTGGCGTCCACGCTCGCCGCGCAGAAACAACTTCTCGATGCCGCCGACTCGCGCGAGCGCACGCGCCAGTCCGCCCTGGACGCGACGCTCGCGCAAATCGAATCACTCAAGCGCGCCACGCTGACTCCCGAGCAGGTCCTGCGCGACCTGCCGAAGTATCTGCCGCTCCCGCAGCCAATCACGCTGGCGTCCGCCACCGGCCCCAACGCCTCCGCACCCGCGCAGCAGGGAACTGACGCCTCTGCGAAAGCAGCCTTTCCCGGCCAGCCCCCGGGCGCCTTCCCGGGCGCCCCCGCCGCCCAAATTCCCTCTGCCGACCTCAAGCCTCTTTACGACTACGTTCAGGATTGCCGCGCGTGCCAGGCGCAGATTGCTGCCGCCAAGCAGAACCAAGCCGACGACGCCGTGAAGCTCGCCGCGCTCACTCGCGAACGCGACGCCGCGCCGTCACCGCAACAAAAGGCGGTACGTTCTGGCGACGCCTTCGCCGCAACGCCGCGTGGTTTGGAGTGGGTGCCGCCCTAGGCGCCGCCGCCGGATACACCGCCTCCAAACGTTAGCTAGTGGTATGCAATACGCTTCCGGCGAGAACATGCGGACATTGCAGACGCATCAGATGATCCCGGCTGTGTGCCGACCGACTACGCGCGAACATCCGAGCCTTCATCGAGCGGTAGCAAAGATGAGTCTATTCCGACCTGGGAGGATCCATCAGTTCGATGGAGGAGAAGATCATGGTAGGCAGCGACTCAAGTGCCACCCGCCACTTCGTCCCGATGAGTCCATGCCTGACCATTCCTCTGGAGTCGCTCTCCAGCAGATTACGCCTCCGCTTCGTCAGCCGCGCGTCATCCTGAAGGAGAGAAGCCACCTTGCGCAGCAGAATCCATCGAACAGGGAGTGTGCCATGCCGGGTTAGTCTGAGCGGAGGCCTTCACGCCATCCTGACTGGACCCTGAGTCGAGCTGATCTCGGGTAAGAATGGCTCGCGCAGCGACTCGCCGCGTTCTGTTCCGCGGCTGAAAGTGCGAACCAAATTCATCGCGCATGCCGCATTCCGACCAATTATTCCGCGGATGGTAAGTCCTGTCTACCGGTCGCCTTTCGGTCGCCTTTCGGTCGTCTTTCGGTCCCCTTTCGCTCGCCTTTAAGCCGCTCCTCGCTCGTCTTTCGGCCATCTTTCGGTCGCCGTTCGCTCGCCTCTCGGCCGCCTCTCGGCCGCTTCTCGGTCGTCCTTCGGTCGCCCTTCGGTGGTCTTTCGCTCGCTTCTCGGTCGTCTTTAGGTCGCCTTGAACTCGCCCTTCGGTGGTCCTTAGCTCGCCTTTGCCTTGCCGCTTCGAAACAAGGGGCGGAACGCTGCAACTCCGACCACAGCCAATGCGCACGCGCACCGGGGGACGCTTCGGCCCAGCAGTCCCCACGTCCCCCCTGACGCAGTTGACTTCTGCGAATGAATATTATGTTGCCTGCAAGGTTTTGAGGTATGGGTGGATTCGACTTAGGCGTCGCTACCGGACGGTACCGTCAAGCGGGCTGACTGTCACCTAGAATCGGACGGTCGGGGCAGGTAAAGGGGTTCGCCTAGCTCGCAGGGACCTCTTGCCGTGATGGGGTCGTCGGACCACACGAGAGTTCCCCTCGATGTGACACCCTCGATAAAATGGGAGGATTGGGGTCTTGGTTCGTGGCTGATTGCGCGAAGATCTTCCATTTTGATTCCACATAGTGGGGATGCAATGGGGCGGTGGCGAGTGGGAGTCGGGTGCCTTGCGGTGTAGGTTGGGGGCGATCGGGACCATTCTGATTGCTTACCTCACACGGTAAGGTGGGATGGGTACTGGCAATATATTGTGGAGTCCGGCAGACGCTGGGAACCGCAGCAGGAAATTGGGTAGGTCGACAGGGGCGGCGCCCCGTGCTTTTCTGAAACGGCCGCACGTTCCTGAAAATTACCGCAATTACCTGATGGCGATTCTGGGGCAGGCCGACGCGCGGCTAATGTTGAGGCGCCGGAAATATCAGCGACGATTTCTCCACCTAGACCGTGTCGTCGAGCGCGAATCGGTTGTATATTCCCGCGACGCTTTCGACCACCGAACCGCTGCAAGTTTCCCGTGGCCGGCGGTTGAGATACGAGAGCAATCCTGGTGGCCGTCGGTGCGACAATCTCTATGGAGGATTTCTCGATGGCGCTTGCGTCCTGATAGCGCCGGGTGCGATCGAGAGATATTCAGCAGTGCACTCGGACCGCGTTTACGCCGTGCACGCTCGGCGCGAAGAAGCGGGATAGCGCGTTCATTTCCAGAGCACCAAGCGCAGAATTGCGCGTCGATCCGGACGCGAGGTCGGGAGATCAAGGCAGATGTTGGGAGCGCCGACATATATGTGGGTGGGGTTTGGAGTCGTCGTTGCCGCGGCGATTGCGGTGGACCTCGGCGTCTTGCATCGCAAGGCGCACCGGATCAGCCTGAGCGAGGCGCTTGCGGAAAGCGCCGGATGGATCGGACTCGCGCTCGTCTTCAATACTTGGATTTACTTTTCGATGGGCCACCAGGCGGGTCTCGAATTTCTGACCAGCTACGTGGTTGAGAAGTCGCTAAGCATCGACAATATTTTCGTCTTCCTGCTGATTTTTCAAGGTATGGCAGTTCCCTCCCAATCGCAGCATAAAGTCCTCTATTACGGCGTTGTGGGCGCGCTAGTGATGAGGGCGATCTTTGTGTTGGCGGGCGTGGCGCTGCTGAATCGTTTTCATATCGTCTTGTTTTTGTTTGGCGCGATCCTGTTCCTGACCGCGGTCCGAATGGTGCTGCCAGGCGCAGAGACAATTCAACCGGAGCAAAACTGGCTGGTGAACATTGTGCGGCGAATCGTACCGGTGAGTCGAGGATACGAGGGAGAACATTTCTACCTGCGACGGGCCGGGAACTGGATTGCGACTCCGCTATTCCTGGCGTTGGTCGCGGTGGAAGCGACGGACATACTGTTCGCCGTTGACTCGGTGCCGGCTGTGCTGGCGATTACGCGGGACATCTTTATTGCGTATTCATCGAATGTCTTCGCCATACTTGGGCTGCGCGCGCTCTACTTCGCATTGGCGGACGTGCTGCCACGATTCCGATTCCTTCGGCCAGGGCTTGCGGCGATCCTTTTGTTCACAGGCGCGAAGATGCTCGCGAGCGATTGGATTCAGGTATCGATTGGCGTGTCGCTTGGAGTCATCCTGTGCATTGTGGCGTTGATGGTAGGGGCGTCCGTCTTGTGGCCGCTGAAGACGGAGCGCGGGGCGTAGCGCGGGGCGATCGATTCCCTTCTGGCCAGAAGATCTCAACAGGAGCGCGCGGGCAAGGCCGCGAACTAAAAGAGGAATTTCAGGGCGAACTGGATCACGCGGGGATCTTCGCGCGTCTTCTGAATCTGGCCGAAGGTGGAGTCGCTGAAGTTGCCATCGGGATTGGCGAACTGCGTGTGGTTCCAGGCGTTGTAAAATTCCGCGCGAAATTCCGAGTTCCAGCGCTCGTTGATCGCCGTGTGTTTCTCGAGGGCGATGTCCGTGTTGCTGATGGCCGGCCCGCAGCAGAGCGAATGCGGCATGTTGCCGAAAGTGCCGGGAGCGGGATCGCTGATGTTCCTCGACGCAAACCAGAAGTTTCCATTTGTTTTGGGATTCTGGAATTGTACGCGGCCGGTGACCTGGGGAGTATTGGCATCCTCGAAGAAGAAACTGCTCTCGAGTTCAAGGTCGTCCTGCGTTTGGATGCGAATCGGAAAGCCGCTTTGATACGTGATGATCGCGGAGGCGGCCCAACCGTTGACGAGCTTGCCAGTCATACCATCGTACTTTGGAATGGGAAGCTCCCAATAGGGACTGAACACAAAACGGTGGCGCGCATCCACAAGCGAAACTCCGCGCGTGGCCCTGAAGTTCAACGGATTCAGCTCGTTTTCAAACGAAGCGCCCTGGTCGATGGCCTTGCTGTAGGTGTAGGACGCCTGAAACATCAAGCCGTGAGAGAGATTGCGCTCGACGGAAATCTGCAAGCCGTTGTAGTTCGAATTCGCGATGGTGTCTTCGGCGAAGATGTTGCTGAAAACCTCCACGCCGTCCGGTGGGCATCCGACGCCCGTGGTTGGCTGGCAGATCGGCGAGGAAAACGGGCGCAGGCCGACAAGCGTGATCGCGGGCGAGCCGGGGCCTCCGGCTACGGAGGGAGTGGAGCCGTAAGGAAGATGAAGCGTGAAGCCGGTTGGCAGCGAGCCGGCCGGCAGGTTGTAAGCGTTGTCGGAGCCAAAAGGACCGCACGCGTACGTAGAACTGAGACCGGGGTCGGACGTTGCGTAGAACTCCGAGACTGCCTGCAGGTCCAGGCAAGTTTGGGCATTGCCAGGATTAAGATCGTGAATCGCAAGTAGGTGATGAGCCTGCGTCCCGACATAGGCGACCCGCAAGAGCATGTCCTTCGTCAATTGGCGCTCGATCGTGAGGTTGTACTGCTCGGAGTACTGGGTGCGCAGGTGCGGCTGAAATTCTCCGGCCAACAGGATGGGTCGGAATTGCGACCAATCCACGCAACCGGCTGGGCCGCCCGCGACGTCGGACGGGCAGGGAGTCTTCGGAGTTTGGTTGATGACCCCGCCGAAGACGTTCGGGAAAGGGGCCCCGCCCGATTGAGCCTCGAAAGGCAAATTGAATAGCGTGTTCGTGAGCGAAGTGCTGCCTCCGAAGGGCGGCTCAGCGCTAAACTGCGCCATGACGAGCTGTTCGATCGGATTGTAAAAGATGCCGTAGCCAGCGCGGACGCTCGATTTTCCCGGACCGCCGGTGAGCTTCGCTAGCCAGCCTTCTGTCCACCCAGGACTCCATGCGAGACCGATACGCGGAGCGAATGCCTTGTAGTAAGTGCTCGTGAGACCGCGCGGCACGCCTTTGTCTCCGGGGAAAACGAGGCCGTAAGGGAAGATCGAATCGTTCCCGCTTCCTGGACCGCAGTTCCCTGTTGAGAGCCCCGTTGCATCGGCGCTCTCCTGAGACATCCAGCACGGATATTGCGTGGTCGCCTGGCCGGGCCGAAACGTCTGAAGCCGGTTGCCGCGATCGTAGTAATTGGTGTTGAGCTCCCAGCGAAGGCCGTAGTTGAGCGTGACGTTGGTTTTGATCTTCCAGCTATCCTGCGCAAAGAGATAGAGGGCCGAGTTGCGATCGTGCTGCCCCTGCGCCGCCCCCTGCGTGTAGCTGCTCGACGTCCCGAGAAAATAATCCGGATAGGCGCTCGTAAATCCGATGTCATTGGTGGAAGGCGCGTCGCAGGTTGGCGGTCCGTCGGGAACGCAGAGATTCGAGTCGCTCAGGAATGTAAAGAAGCCGTTGATATCGAAATAGAGGAACTGGTCGAAGCGCTGGCGGCGGACGTCGCCTCCGAACTTCAGCGTATGTTTCGAAAACGCCTTCGTAAAGTTGTCCGTCCACTGAAACGTATTGCCGACCTGCGGGAGCTCGCCTTCGTTGTTGTTGCCGATGGAAAATCCGCCGGTGATCAAAATGCTCGGAACACCCTGCCGCCCCGGGATGTTGGAGGTGATACCGGCGGACGGATTGGCCGGATCGTTAAAGCACAGCGACGAGTCCAGGAATGGACCGCAGGAATCGTGAACGCTCGCGAGAATGTTCAACGGGTGATTCAGGTTGCCCTGGCCTTCGCGGAAATAATTGAAGTGAAACTCATTGACCGCGTCGGAACCGATCGTCCAGGTATGGCTCAGATTCCATTGCTGGGTGCGCGTCTTGAAAAGCGCTCCGAATCCCGGGACATTCGCTCCGGCCGCCTGAAAGGTCGAGAACGGATCGCTCGTGTTGTCGTCCTCAAAGTAGTAGTAGACGCTGAACTGCTGCGAGTTGGTGAGCTTGTGGTCCAGGCGGAGCGTGAATTGATCGGTCCGCTGGCGCTGCCCCCCGATCTGGGAGCAATTCTGCGGATCCACGCAGGCATTGGACAGTGGCGCTACCCATTGGTTGTAGACGGCCGCGGCCGTCGGGTCAAAGCAAGCGGCCGGAATCACGTTACCTGGAAAGATACTCGAGAACGGAGTTCCAGCGACGATCGGCACGCCGGTTTCGGCGGTGACGGCTTGTTGACAGGTGAGCGCGGGATTGCTCGCGTCGCTTTTGCGGTTCGCGAGCAGCGTGGCGAAGGCCGGATCGACCAGCGTGCCCACAAAGGTCGGGCCCGTGGCGCTGAAATCTCCGCCGGCCTCCGCTGCGGTGGGAAACGTCACCGCGCCGGCGTCAATTCCCTTCCGCAGGCGGTCGCCCTCGTAGGAGCCGAAGATGTAAGTACGGTCTTTCTTAATCGGGCCGCCGAGAGTAAAGCCGAACTGATTCTGCTTGTAGTCAAGGGTGGGGGCGTTCTGGTTGTTGAGCTTGTCAAAAATGCTGCGCGTGTTGAGGACGTCGTTGCGGAAAAATTCGTACACGTCTCCATGCAGGGCGTTCGTTCCCGATTTGGTGACCACGTTCACGACCGAGCCAGAATTGCGTCCGTATTCGGCGTCGAAGGTGTTCGTGAGGACGCGAAACTCCTGGATGGCATCGGGTGAGGGCTGGATCGCGGGACCGTTCGCGAAGATGTCGTTTCCGTCGCCGCCGTTGACCATGTAGTTGTTCGAGCGGCCACGGCCTCCGTTGACGGAGACGACGCCGGCGTTATCGCTGCCATAGAAGAGATCGGCGCCCACTTGCGATTGCACCCCGGGCTGAAGCTGAAGAAGCTGGTAGGTGTCGCGCGTGCTGAGAGGGAGCTCGCGCACGGCGGTTTCGGTCATCACCGCGCCCAATTGCGTGCTGGTGGTTTCGACCTGCGTCGGATTCGCCTGCACGGTAATGGTCTCGGAGGAGCCGCCGATTTCGAGCGCGATGTCGAGCACGGCGACGTGACCGATGCTGACGACCACATCGTGCGCGGCAAATTTCTTGAAGCCGCCGGCGACGGCAGTGACGTCGTAGGTGCCGACGGCAAGCGCGGGAATTTCGTAGGTACCGTCGTCGCCGGTGATGGCGCTGCGCGAGTTGTTGGTGCCCGAGAGAGTGGCCGTCAGAGTCGCGCTGGGAACGAGGGCGCCGGCAGGGTCGCGGACCTCACCGCGAATGGCGCCGGTGGTCTGCGCGCCCACGTCGCAAGCGAAGAGCGCAAATGCGCACACGAGAACGAACAGATGGGAACACCGCGTAGCGAACGCGACGACACTCCGACAGATTTGGCCGGGAACTACTTTAGGGACTTCGTCCACCGCCCCAGAGACTCCGAGTCGAAATAGAATTCCACGAGCGAGCTGCCAAACCTACTTCGCGCGGCGAGCGCCTCACGAAGCAAAACCCCCGTAGCCGAGGCGCACATAATACGTGGTTACGCGGAGAAGGAAAGCAGAATTTTCACGAATCGAGAGAAAAAGAGGCCGAACAGCGAAACACCCGGGAGGAGAAGCCCGGGTGTTCGTCTGCTGCATTCCCGCCAGGGAGAAAATCTACCGCTGTTTGACCAATGCCGCGGGCTGGTTCGCCACGCTCATATTGTGGACTCCGGAAAACAGGAACACGCCGGTGCTCACGGTTTGCGGGACCCACCAGGTGCGGCGAAGAAAGCTATTTTGACTGCGCTGCATCCGGCGCGCGGCGAAATCCAGGACGGCCGGGCCGACCTGGATCGCGGCGTAGATGCCCGGTGAGTGCGCGAAGGGGCGCATCATGGGGTCCGCTTCTCTAGCGCCATTGGAGACGGCTACGCGGGTGGAATAAGCGTCAAACGTGGCGGCGCTGTGCTGCGCGATCGAAAGAAGCATCCAGCTACGGCGCGAATAGGTTTCGGGCATGATCACGCGCACTGGCTTCGAAGGCGCCGATTCTGGGACCCGTATCGTTGAGAGCGCCTGGGAATTCTGGGACGCGGTCTCGAGGGAGGCAGCGGTCAATTTGGCAGGGGAGGTTTCGGAGGGGGCTTTGTCCGCGGACGAGACTGGGACGGGTTTCGGCTGATCGGCTTTCGAATCGGCGGACGCGGTCTTGACTGCGGGAATCGTCGATCCAAGGGCCACGTCGGGAAGCGCGTGAGCGACTGGCGCAATCTGAAGAAATAGCGCTGCAATTGCAAGAACCATGGAAGGGGGACTCCTTTTCAACTTTACAGAGGAAGGAAAAGCAAGGCCGGAGCCACTGTCGATCATCTCTTAAGTGGTTATTTTTCAATGGCAAGAAAGAGCACGATGGAGATTGGAGGGGAAATTAGGTGGCCAAGTACTATACGAATGGAAGTAGTTTTCCACAAACTCCCGAAGGGTTGGGGCCTGGCGAGCAATATTGCGAAGATTAGATATAAGTGGCGGAAATTCAATCACATGCAACCAATATGGCACGGAGTTCCCTTCTCCGTGGCTGGCGATCACTGGGGACTCTACTTCACAGCGGAGACAGCGTTGAGGCTGGCTCGCGCTGCGGCGATGGCGCGGTCAATGTCGGCATCGGTATGCGCGGCGGAAACGAAGAGAGCTTCAAACTGGGAGGGCGGAAGCAGAATGCCTTGGGCGAGCATCTCGCGGAAGAATGCGGCGAACCGGACCGCGTCCGACTTCTTGGCGCCAGCATAGTCGCCGACCGGAGTGCTGCTGAAGAAAAGCGTGAGCAGAGAGCCGGAGCGGTTGATCTGGCCGGGCACGCCCGATTCGTCGAGGGCGCTGCGGAGACCAGCGGCGAAACGCGCAGCCTGCTTGTCGAGCGCGGGGTAAAAGCCGGGCGACTCGAGTTTGGGAAGGGTGGCAAGGCCGGCGCGCATCGCGAGCGGATTTCCGGAGAGCGTCCCCGCCTGATAGACGGGCCGAGCGGGGCGATCATGTCCATGATCGCGCGGCGGCCGCCGTAGGCCGCGACCGGGAGTCCCCCGCCGATGATCTTGCCGAGGACAGTGATGTCCGGCTGGACCTTGAAAACATCTTGAGCTCCGCCATAGGCCAGGCGGAATCCGGTGATGACTTCGTCAAAGAGAAGCAACGCGCCATCGCGCTGGGTGATCCGGCGAAGTTCTTCCAGAAAATTGGGCGCGGGAGGCACGACACCCATGTTGGCGGCGACCGGCTCGACGATGACGGCGGCGATCTTGCCGGAGTGCTGCGCGAAGATTTTTTCAACGGCGGAGGCATCGTTGTACGGAGCGTTGAGGGTGAGACGAGCGAGCGCTTCGGGCACGCCTGGGCTCGAGGAAATGCCGAGAGTTGCGAGGCCTGAGCCTGCTTCGACGAGGAAACTATCGGCATGGCCGTGATAGCCGCCCTCAAATTTCAGGATGAGATCGCGTTTGGTGAAAGCGCGGGCCACGCGGACGGCGGACATGGTCGCTTCGGTGCCCGAACTGACGAAGCGGATGCGCTCGATCGACGGCACGGCGCGGGAGATGCGTTCGCCCAGTTCAATTTCGAGCGGCGACGTCATTCCATAGCTCGTGCCGCGGGATGCCTGGTCGGCGATGGCGGCAACAACATCAGGATGAGCGTGACCGAGGATCAGCGCGCCCCAGGAGCAAACGAAGTCGAGATACTCGCGGCCGTCGGCGTCCCAAAGGCGCGAGCCTGCGGCGCGGTCGATGATGAGCGGAGTTCCGCCAACGGCGCGGAATGCGCGGACGGGGCTGTTCACGCCGCCGATCAGGATTTTCTCGGCGCGGGCGAAGAGCTCGGAAGATTTGCTCACAGTGGAATCATATTACGAGCAAGGCGGTTGGAACCACAGATGAACACAGATAAACGCTGATGAGAACCAGAGGCGGATGCCCCCAAAGAAATACCGACGGACGGACGAACCACACCTTGGTAACCCAAGACGAATGGAAGGAGCTTTGCCAAGAATCTCCGCCGGCACGACATGTCGTGCCCCTACGACTGCCTAACAGACTTTAAGCCAGCGGGCGACGTCCTTGGCGTGATACGTGAGAACAATCGAGGCACCGGCGCGCTGGATGCTGGTCATGATCTCGAGGACGATGCGCTGCTCGTCAATCCAGCCGTTGCGGGCTGCGGCTTTGACCATCGAATATTCGGCGCTGACGTTGTAGGCGGCGACGGGCACGTCGAATCGTTCGCGGACGCGCGCGATTATGTCGAGATACGGCAGGGCGGGCTTCACCATGATGATGTCCGCGCCCTCTTCGAGGTCCAGCGCGACTTCGCGGAGCGCCTCGCGGGCGTTCGCGGGATCCATTTGATAGCTGCGGCGGTCGCCGAACTGCGGTGTGGACTGCGCGGCTTCACGGAACGGGCCGTAGAACCCGGAACAGTACTTCGCCGCGTAGGACAGAATGGCCACGTCCGAAAACTTGTTTTCGTCGAGCTTGCGGCGGATGGCAGCCACCCGGCCGTCCATCATGTCCGAAGGCGCAACGATGTCGGCGCCCGCGCGAGCGTGCGAAAGGGCGGCGTCCGCAAGAAGCGCGATGCTTGGATCATTGAGGATCTCGCCGTCTTTGATCACGCCGCAGTGGCCGTGGCTGGTGTATTCGCACAGGCAGACGTCGGTGACTACAAGCAGATCCAGCTTAGCCTTGCGAATCGCATCGATTGAGCGCTGCACGGCACCGGATGGAGAGGCGGCTTCGGAGCCGGTCTCGTCCTTTTTCTCCGGCAGCCCGAAAAGAATCACGGCGGGAATTCCGAGGCCGGCGACTTCGCGGCACTCCTCGACAATCTGATCGGGCGATTGTTGGAAAATGCCGGGCATGGAGCTGACTTCCGTGCGAATTTTGTTTCCCGGGCACGCGAACATCGGGTAGACGAGACCGCTGGTGGAAAGGCGCGTTTCACGAACCAGTCCGCGCAGCGCTTCCGTGCGGCGCAGTCGGCGGGGGCGATTCACGGGAAACATTACGAATGCCTCGATGGAGCCGAATGCTCGTGAAAGTACTTCACGATTGCATCCGCGAGTCCCGCGGACGAAGCTTCCTCCGCCTCGATATGCACGCGGACGCCGGCATTGCGCATGGCTTTCGCGGTCGTCGGGCCGATGGCGGCGTAGCGGACTTTCTCAGCCAGTTTCGCAAGCGTGCCCGCGCCAAGAAATCCGTCCATGTTGTGAAACGCGGATGGGCTCGAAAAAATCGCCACATGGAAATCTCCTCCGCGCACTCCGTCCAGCATGGCGGGATCCGGATTCACGGGCGCAATCGTACGATAGGCGATCACGTCTGTAACCTGCGCGCCGCGTTCGCGCAGCGCTTCTGCAATGTGGTCATCGGCGCGATCGCTGCGAGGCAGGAGCACTCTGCCACCCGCGAGCGAATCGGGCAACTCGCTCGCCAGGGAACGGGCCGTGTGATTTGTCGCCACGTAGTCCACGTGAAATCCTTGCTGTCGGGCAGCTTCAGCCGTCGCCGGTCCCACTGCTGCGATCCGTTGGACCATCGGTGGCAAACCGAGCTGCTTCAAACGAAGCGCTATAAATCGTACCGCATTCTGACTAGTGAATAGAATCGAATCGAACGTGGCGAGTTCGTGCAGCGCACGATCGAGTGCGCGCGCGTCCTCGGGGACAGCAAAAGCAACCATCGGCAGCAAGATCGTTTCCGCGCCCAGATGCTCGAGCGTGCGGATCAATTCACCGGATTGTTCGGGAGAGCGCGTCACGACGATGCGCTTGGCTGCGAGCGGTTTTTCAGGAGACTCCATCATCTTTGGCCCACGGACCGGCCAGCGAGACGCAGAATTCTATCGGCTCCGGCCTCGATGAGCATTTGTCCCAGGCGCTTCCCTGCCCCGGCGGGGTCGGCTTGAGTGCCGCGTTGCTCTCGACGCACGGATTCGGTTCCATCCGCGGAAAAAACGCCGGCCTCGAGATGCAGCTCCCCGTTTACCAATCGCGCCCAGGCGCCGAGAGGGACTTGGCAGCCGCCCTGCAACTCGTGGAGCAGAGCGCGTTCGGCGGTGACGCACGCGCGCGAGTCGGCGTCGTCAAGCGCGGCAACAAGCTTCGAGGTTGCGGCGTCGCCCGCTCGCGTTTCGATTCCGAGCGCTCCCTGGCCGACGGCGGGGAGCATAACGTCCGCGTTCATCACTTGCGTGACGCGGGCGGTAGCGCCGAGGCGATTCACTCCGGCGACAGCCAGAACGATGGCGTCGAATTCTCCCGCATCGAGTTTTTTCAGGCGCGTGTCCACGTTGCCGCGCAGATCGAGCGCTTCGAGATCGGGGCGATTGTAACGGAGCTGCGCCTGGCGTCGCAGGCTGCTGGTGCCGACGCGCGACCCGGATGGCAGGCCTTTCAGGCTGCGCCCGCTGCGGGAAATCAAGCAGTCGCGCGGGTCCTCGCGACGGGTGATCGCGGGAAATGCGAGGCCCGCGGGAATCTCCGTGGGGACGTCCTTCATGCTGTGGACCGCGAGGTCTACGGTGTTGGCCAGCAGGGCGTCTTCGAGTTCCTTGATGAAGATGCCTTTGCCGCCGAATTCCGCCCCGATCTGTTCGTTGATTTGAGCGACGGGCGCGGATTGCATGCGATCGCCGGAAGTGCGGATGCGGACGATTTCGGTTTCGATTCCGTGGATTTGCGCGAGGCGCTCCGCGATGTGATGGGCCTGCCAGAGCGCGAGCGTGCTGCCGCGCGACCCGATTCGCAGCCGCGTCACTCCCCGCCCCCGCCTTTTCCGCCCTTGCCAGAGTCACGATCAATGCCGAAAAGATGGCGGAGAGCTTCGATAGCCCCGAGACGGCCGCGCATCTCGCGAGCGTTGCGGAGCCGTTCAGCGGGCTCGTCGAGAACGCGCTCGATCAATTCTTCCGTGATACTGGAAAGTCGCTGGCGTTCCTCCGGCGAGAGATCTTTCATTTCGGCGAGTCGCTCGCGCAGGAGCATTTCGCGGTGCTTGCGGAAGCGGCCGCGAAGATCCTCAACGATCGAGCCGGCCTCGAGCGCCGCGCGCCAGGCTTCAAATTTCGTGATGTGCTCAGTGATGATGGCCTCGACCCGCGGAATTTCGGCTTCGCGGGCGCGCTTATTCTGCTCGACGATCTCGCCGAGGTCGTCAATGTTGTAAAGGTAGAGATTGTAGAGCCCGGCGGATTCCGGAGCCACGTTGCGCGGAACACCGAGGTCAACTACGAACACGGGCCGTCCGCCTCGGGCGGCGATCGAGCGGTCCAGCATCTCGCGCGTCAACACCGGGCCGGTGCTGGAGACCGAGGTGATGATGATATCGGGAGCGGCCAAAACCTTTTCCAGCGATTCCCACCTGACGGCATCTCCGCCCATGCGTTGCGCGAGTTCGGTGGCGTGGTCGTACGAACGATTGACGACGCGCAGGCTGCCAATTCCGCGGCTTCGGAGATGCTCGACGACTTGTTCGGCAACAGCACCGGCGCCGACAATCAGCGCGGCGTGGCCCTTCAGATTGCCAAAGACGCGTTCGGCAAGCTTTGTGCCCGCGAGCGCGACAGACATGGGCCGCGCGCCGACTTCGGTTTCCGCGCGGACGCGTTTTCCGACTTCGAGCGCGCCTTGAAAGGCGCGATTCAGGACCGGGCCGGTGGAACCGTGATCGAGCGCCTGCCCATAAGCGGTGCGAAGCTGGCCCAGGATTTCGGCTTCACCGAGCAGCATCGAATCCAATCCGGCGGCAACGCGGTAGAGATGGCGGACGGCGTCGGTGCCCTCCCAGCGATACAGACGGCCATCCAGCTCGGTGCGCGAGATGCCGTGGAACGAGGTGAGAAATTCTTCCATTTCCTCTGTGACGGCGGAATCAGTGGCGGCCGGCACGCCGTAAAGCTCGCTGCGATTGCATGTGGAGAGAACGACTGCTTCCTCTAGGATGCCCCGGCGACGCAACTCGCCGGCCGCGTCCAGCGCCTGCTCGGCGGTGAAAGCCACGCGCTCGCGAAGTTCGACGGGGGCCGTGCGATGGCTGCAGCCAATCAGCGCGACGCGTATGCTCCCGGTTGCGCGACCGGTCGCCGGAGTTTTCGTGTTGGAAGCGATAGCCATCAGAAGAAGCGATGGAACCTCGTGAGATACAAATTCACCAGCGTGTAGCTGAAAAGCACGATCGCGAAATTCAGGGTGCAGATACGTGCGGCGCGGGCGCCCCGCCATCCTGACGTGCGCGAGAGAAGCAGGTAGGCGATATAGACACCCACGATCAAGAGCGTGACGATGACTTTGGGATCGCCCCAGGCGTACATGCCGGTCAGGCGGTGCTCCCAGACCAGTCCGCTCGCCACGCCGAAGGCGAGTGCCGCGAGGCCCACGAAAACGCTGCTGCGCGACATACGATCGAGCACGTCGAGTGCGGGAAACCGCCAAAAGGCCGCGCCGGGGCGATGCGAACGCAACACGCGGTCCTGCACCAGGTAAACGATGCTCAGGACGAACGAGAGGGCAAACGCAGCGTACGCCCAGGTGTTCAAGGTCACGTGAAAGGCGAAAAGCGGCCCACGCGCAGGCGGTAATGACGGCATTTCGTGAGGCGCAAGCCAACCCAGGATCGCCATCCATGCAAACAGAAGAAGCGTTACGAACGCGCCCACCGAACGCTGGCGATGGAACAGTTCCAAACCGAGATAGGTAAGGCCCAAAAGCCAGGCGAAAAGCGACATCGAGCCGTAGAGGTCGTCGTATGGAACCGTATGAGTGCCCATCGAGCGTTCCAGCAAGGCGAAATAGTGGGCGACGATTCCTCCCGCGAGGAGCAACGTGGCCAGGCGTCCCAGCCAGATATTCGGGGCATAGAGGAGCCGCGCGTAGACGAGAAAGCTCGCGGCATAGAGTGCGAGACTCACGTAGCCCATGTGATTTAGCATCGAGAGCGCCCAATTCGCTCAAAGGATTATACCGCCAATCATCGCGGAGGCTACTGTCCCTGCGGATAATGCGTGCCCTAAGGCCCTTCTGCTATGATGATTAAGAAGTGCCCACTCCGATGACGCAGAGCGCCGAAAACACGAAGGAACTGTTTCTGCGAGCATGCCGGTTCGAGCCGACCGAGCGCGTGCCGGTGTGGATCATGCGTCAGGCCGGGCGCTACCTTCCCGAATATCAGGCCGTCCGCGCGCGGCATACTTTCCTCGAAATCTGCAAGACGCCGGCGCTGTCGGCGGAGGTATCCATCCAGCCGTATCGCGTGCTGGGCGTGGACGCAATCATTGTCTTCTCGGACATATTGATCGTCGCCGAGGCCATGGGCATGCCTCTCGACGTACCCGATTCCGGGCCGGTGCTGTCGAATCCGGTGCGCGACGCGAGGGCCGTTGCGCGGCTGCGTAAATTTGATCCCGAGCGCGAGACTCGTTTTGTCGGAGACGCCATACGAGCCATCCGCAAGGAAGCGGGGCCGCAAGTGCCCGTGATCGGGTTTGCGGCGGCGCCGTGGACGCTGGCCTGCTATATGATCGAGGGGCGCACGCGCGGCGATATTTCGTGCGCGAAGCAGATGCTGCGCGAGGAACCGCAAGTCGTGCGCGATCTGCTGGAACGCATCGCCCGCTCGACCGCGGAGTACTTGAAAGCGCAGATCGCGGCGGGAGCCGCCGTGGTGCAGCTATTCGATACATGGGCCGGTGAGCTTTCGACGGACGAATACGACGCCTTTGAGCTCCCTGCGACGCAGATGGTTTTGCAGGCGCTAAACGGAGAGAGTGTGCCGAAGATACTGTTCGCGAAAGGCTCGGCGAGGCACTTAGAAAGCATGGCGCAGTCGGGCGCGGATGTATTGAGCGTGGATTGGAACACGGATCTCGCGGAGGCGCGTAGAAAGCTCGGCCGCCGCGTGGCGCTGCAAGGAAACGTGGACCCGTCCATTTTGCTTGGGCCTGTGGATGAAATTCGCCGGGCGGCGCGAGAAGCGATCGAAAAAACCGGCGGCGCGGGACACATACTCAACCTCGGGCACGGCATTTTGCCAAACACGCCGGTCGAGAGCGCCCGGGCGTTCGTGCAAGCGGGAAAAGCAGCGATGGTGGCGGCGCGGCCATGAGCGACGTGAAAAAAGAACACGGCGACAAGATCGAGATCGGCGCAGTCTCCGAAGAGCTGCTGGAGAAATACAATCGGCCCGGCCCTCGATACACGAGCTACCCAACCGCGCCCGTGTGGAAGGACGACTTCGGCCCGGGCGACCTTGAGAAGTCGTATTCGCACTGCGGAGGAGCTCGCCACGCCGCTGTCGCTCTACATGCATCTTCCCTTCTGCGAGAGCCTGTGCCTTTTTTGCGCGTGCAACGTCTCCATCCAGAAGGATAAGAGCGTCGCGATACCCTATCTCGCCGCTCTGAAGCACGAGATCGAGCATGTAGCGGGGCTGGTCTCGAAGAAGCGGCCGGTAATTCAGTTCCACTGGGGCGGCGGCACGCCTACGTACTTGACGCCCGCACAGATGGAGGATCTCTTCGGGCACGCGCGCGAGCGTTTTTCGTTCGCGCCGGACGCCGAAATTGGAATCGAAGTGGACCCGCGCGTAACCAGCCGGGCGCATCTGGAATCGCTGCGGCGGCTCGGATTCAACCGGCTGAGCATGGGCATCCAGGATTTTCAGCCGAAGGTGCAGGAGACCATCCGGCGCATCCAGCCTTACGAAATGACGCGCGACCTGATTATCGCCTCGCGCGAATTGGGGTTCGAGAGCCTGAGCGTGGATTTGATCTACGGCTTGCCGTACCAGACCGCTTCGACCTTTCAGGCGACGATTGACCAGGTGCTGACGCTCGCGCCGGACCGCGTGGCCATGTTCAGCTACGCGCACGTACCCTGGCTGCGGAAGCAGCAGGGCGCGTTCGCAACGCACCTGCCGGAGGGGCGCGAGAAATTCCAGATCTTTCGCGCCGGGCTCGCACGATTTCTAGACGCCGGATATCTCTACATCGGCATGGATCATTTCTCGCGGCCGGGAGACGAACTTGCGATGGCGCAGCGGAACCGCACGCTGCACCGGAATTTTCAGGGCTACACAACGAAGGCCGGCGCGGATCTTTACGGAATGGGAGTGAGCGCGATCAGTTCCATTGGCGAAGCGTACGCGCAGAATCGGCGCGAGGTTCCGGCGTACCAAACGGCGGTGGCCGAGCGCGGGATCGCCACGATGCGGGGATACCGGCTCTCTGCGGACGACTTGTTGCGCCGCGCCGTGATCGGCCGGCTGCTCTGCCACACGGTGATACCCAAGCGAGAGGTCGAGCGCGAATTCTCGATTTCATTCGATGAATATTTCGCCGCGGAGATGGCGCGGCTTGCCGAGCCGTCCGCCGACGGATTGGTGATTCTCGACCGCGACGAAATCCGCGTCACGCCGCTCGGCCGCATATTCATCCGCAACGTCGCGATGGTATTCGACCGCTATATCGAGGAACAGAAGATGGACCAGAAGCCCCTGTTTTCGAAAACGCTGTGAGCGCCGCGGGAATCCCATGAACACGCAAGTTGCCGTAATCGGCGGGGGGATTTCGGGTCTCGCATGCGCGTACCGGCTGTGGCAGTTTGGCGTGCCGGTCACGCTGCTGGAGGCCGAGGAAACCGCCGGCGGACTCATCGGCACGGTGCAGCAGGACGGTTTCCTGTTCGAGACCGGACCGCAAAGCTTTCAGGGCACGGATTCTCTGCTCGATCTGATCCGGGAGCTGGGGCTTGAAGTCGATCTATGCCAGGCCGACCCGCGCCTCCCGCGCTTCGTGCTGCGCAATGGCCGCCTCGAAAAGATTCCCATGTCGCCGCAGGCCGTGCTGACCAGTTCCCTGCTGGGAGTCGGCACGCGGTGGAGGGTTGCTTCGGAGGCGCTGCGTACGACGAAGCCGCCGACGGAAGAGGAGTCGGTCGCGCAATTCGTCCGGCGCAAGTTCGGGCACGAGATTCTGGAATACCTTGTGGCGCCGTTCGTTTCCGGGGTGTACGCGGGCGATCCGGAGAAGCTGAGCCTGCGCGCGGCGTTTCCTTCACTCGACGAGTGGGAGCGATCGTATGGGAGCATCCTGCGCGGGGCGATGAAGTCGCGGCCTGCCAAGGGCGCGGGGCAAGGTCCTCCGCCGCTCTGTTCGTTTCACCACGGCCTGGCGATGCTGACGCGGACCCTGGCTGCGAAGCTCGGCGAAAGCACGCGGCTGAGCGCGCGTGTGGATACGCTTACCAAGACCGATGGAAACGCCTCGGGCCGATATCAAATTCGCTTCACGCAAAATGGCCGGACGGATTCGATTGATGCGATGGCTGTGGTGATCGCCACTCCAGCCTATGTCGCCTCGCACCTGACCGCCGCAATTTCGGCGCCGCTCTCCCGCGCGCTTTCCGGAGTCGCGTATGCCGGGGTAGCCGTCGTAACCGCGGGATATTTTGCCAAGCAGGTCGGTACGGTCCTGGATGGTTTCGGAGTCCTCATTCCGCGCAGCGAAAAGATTCGGACGCTCGGGACGGTTTGGAATTCGTCGCTGTTTCCCGACCGTGGCGGCGAAGGGCGAGTCACGCTGACTAGTTTCATTGGCGGCGCGACCGACCCGGAAATCGTGGCGATGCAGGAGGAGGAAATTGAGGCCATCGTACATAAAGAGAACGCGCGAATACTCGACATTACCGGCCAGCCCGTTGTTTCGAGAGTTTGGAAGCATCCGAAGGCTCTTCCGCAATACAACCTCGGCCACGGCCATGTCGTGGAGACGGTTCGCGAGAGCGAACGCGCGATTCCAGGCCTCTACTTTGCCGGGAACTACCTGGAGGGTCCTTCCATCGGAAAATGCGTGGATCGAGGCTCCCAGGCAGCCGAAGCCGCGAGGGCCTATTTGCGCGACGGGGTTGTAAAATGAGTATAATGCTCCTGTGCAACCCATGGCCAACGCACCGAAGTCGCGCCGTGAACTTCTCGAGCAATTCGTCACCCAGAAACCGGGCGACGCGTTCGCGCGATATGGTCTAGCGCTCGAGTGCGTGAAGCTGGGGGATGATTCCGCCGCCGCAGGCCACTTTCACAAGCTCCTCGAATCCAATCCCGATTATTCCGCGGGATACTTCCAATTCGGCCAGCTCCTTTCACGCCTCGGGCGGCTCGATGAGGCGCGGAAACTCCTTTCCGACGGCATCGTAGTCGCTCAAAAAGCGGGAGACATGCACGCGCGGGACGAAATGCAAGCGGCGCTGACGCTGCTGCGCTAGTCCCACATCGCGGCGAAACCGCAGCACATGCAGAAACCAAACCGCATTCCGCTATTTCCGCTCGACGTGGTGCTGATGCCGGGCGCGGAACTTCCCCTCCACATCTTCGAACCGCGATACAAGCTGATGATTGCGCGATGCCTCGAAGAAAAGCTTCAATTCGGGATGATTTTGGCCGCGAATCAGTCCGTGGCGGCAGTGGGCTGCACAGCAGAGATCGTCCAAAAGCTCAGAGACTATCCCGACGGTCGAATGGACATCATGACGAAAGGTCGGGAGGTCTTTCACCTGACGGAGTTGTTCGACGAGAAGGAATACTACGAAGGCGCGGTCGATTATGTGCAGGATGACGTTCCTGCTCACGATGTCGAACAGGAGACACAGCTCCGCCAGATTTTCGAGAAATGCCACGCGGTTCTTTTCGGGAGACCGTGGATGGACGTGGCCGCAGAGGAAACAGGAACGCTCGCGTACCGCATGGCGGCACTCCTGCCGATGGAGCTGGAGAAGAGGCAAGCGCTCCTCGAGATGCGCTCGCAGCACGACCGGCGCGAGTTTGTACTGCGCTGGATGGAGCGATTTCTCCCAAAGCTCGTGGCCGTGCAGCGCACGCGCAAACTCTCAGGCGGAAATGGCCACACCCTGAACTGATTGCGCGGCCGAGGCGCCTGGCGACTCTCCACCGAGCTAGATAATCCCGATTATGCCTGCGCGTTGCGTTCCACTATAATGGCGTGGTCGCATGGAACGGGATCGGGTTTCGCGCCTTCATGAGGAATTGGTGACCGAATGAGTCCACAACCGAAGAATTTGGGCGACCTTCGCCGCAGTCCCTGGTCGGAAGAAAAGATGGCGCAGCGGACGGTCCGGCAGGAGCTCCGCGAGAATCTCCTGCAGAAGCTCGAAAAGGGCGAGCCCATATTCCCCGGGGTCCATGGCTACGACGACACGGTGATCCCGCAGATCACCAATGCCGTGCTCTCGCGCCATCATTTTATATTGCTCGGATTGCGCGGACAGGCCAAGTCGCGGATTCTACGCGGCCTGGTTGCGTTTCTCGATCCGCAGATTCCCGTCGTCGCGGGCTGCGAAATTAACGACAACCCGTATCGCCCGATCTGCCGCGTCTGCCGCGAGCGAATCGCCGCCGAAGGCGATGCCACGCCGATTTCCTGGCTTGGCCGCGAGCAGCGATACGTGGAAAAGCTCGCCACGCCCGACGTTACGATTGCGGACATGATCGGCGACGTGGACCCGATCAAGGCCGCGCGGGGGGGACGAAATCTTTCCGACGAGCTGACCATCCACTATGGCCTGCTGCCGCGCGCCAATCGCGGTATTTTTGCCATCAACGAACTGCCCGATCTGGCCGGGAAAATTCAGGTCGGCCTGTTCAATATCATGCAAGAGGGCGACATCCAGATTAAGGGCTATCCCGTGCGGATGGCGCTGGACGTGTTGCTCGTCTTCACGGCGAATCCGGAGGATTACACCGCGCGCGGAAAAATCATCACTCCGCTGAAGGACCGCGTCGGCTCCGAAATTCGCACCCACTATCCTGCGACCGTGGCCGAGGGCATGGCCATCACGGCGCAGGAATCGTGGACGAACCGCGACGGCAAGCGCCACGTGCAGGTGCCGGAATACATTCGCGAAATCGTTGAGGAAGTGGCGTTTCAGGCGCGCGAGGATAAGCGCGTGGACCGCCGCTCCGGCGTCAGCCAGCGGTTGCCGATCAGCACGCTCGAAAACGTGCTCAGCAGCGCGGAGCAGCGCTCCGTGCGCAGTCATGATTCCGCCGTGGTCGCACGGGTATCCGACGTGTACGCCGCCATACCCTCGATGACCGGAAAATTCGAACTTGAGTACGAGGGCGAAATGCGGGGTGCGGACAACATTGCGCGGGAACTGATTCGCGCGGCCATCGGCAAGACCTTCACCAAGTATTTCAAGGATGTGAACTTTCAGGAAGTTGTGCAGTGGTTTGAAATCGGCGGAGAGCTGAAGGTGCCGGCGAACGCAGCCAGCGGCGAGCTGCTGGCCCAGCTCAAGAAGATTCAGGGCCTTTTCGAGCATCTGGAAACGCTTGGTGTTCGTTCCAAGGACGATGCCGCCATCCAGGCAAGCGCGGCCGAGTTTATTCTCGAGGGGCTGTGGGCGCACAAGCGCGTCAACCGGAGCGAGGAACGCGGTTTCTTCGCCGAAACGCGCAAGACACCCGAACCGCGCGAACCTCGCGAGCCTTCGGGCCGCGTGCCGCGGCGCCAGTTTAATTAGCGTGCAGCTGGCCGGCACGACGAGACGCTTATGAAATATACAAAATATTCACGCTACGCCCCCGGCGCCGCGGACGATATAGACCTGCAGGAGCTGATGAACCGGCTCTCGGATTTCTTTCTGCAGAGCGGCTTTGAATCGCAATATGGCTTCCACGAGCTCGATATGGAGCGCTCGCGCGAGCAGCATATGGACCAGCTGCGCGAAGCGATCCTGCGGGCCCTTCAGGAAGGCGATCTGATTCCGCCGGAACTTCTCGAGCAGCTGCAGCAGAATCCCGACCTCTCAAAGAATCAGGAACTCCGCGACTTAATCGACCAAATTATGCAGCGCATGGAAGAAGAGGGACTGATCACGCAGCAGCAGTCCGCGCGCGTAACTCCCCCGCCTTCCGAGACGCCCGGGCGGACAGATTGGCCAGGACCAGCCGAATGTCGAGGCGCGCTTTGAAATCACGGACAAGGCGCTCGATTTTCTCGGCTTCAAGACGCTGAAGGACCTGCTGGCCTCGCTCGGCAAGAGCAGTTTCGGCCGGCACGACACGCGCGACATGGCAACGGGCGTGGAATCGGGCGGCAGCTCAAAACCATACGAGTTCGGCGACACGCTGAATATGGACATCAGCGGGACGCTCTTCAACGCGGTACAGCGCAACGGCCTGACCCTCCCGATCGAGCTCGATTATCCGGATTTGATGGTCCACCAGTGCGAATACCAGAGTTCGTGCGCGACGGTGTTACTGCTCGATTGCAGCCACAGCATGATTCTGTATGGCGAGGACCGGTTCACGCCTGCCAAGCGGGTGGCGCTGGCGCTTTCGCATTTAATTCGCACGCAGTATCCCGGCGATTCATTGCACTGCGTGCTGTTCCACGATAGCGCGGAGGAAATCCCCATCGGCAAGCTGGCGCGCGTGCAAGTGGGCCCGTACTACACGAACACCCGTGAAGGGTTGCGGCTCGCGCAGCGAATTCTATCCCGGCAGAAGAAAGACATGCGCCAGATCATCATGATCACCGACGGAAAACCATCGGCGCTGACGCTGGAGGACGGCCGAATTTACAAGAACGCGTTCGGCCTCGATCCGCTGGTGGTTACGCAGACCATGGAAGAAGTCGCCAAGTGCAAGCGCGCCGGGATCCTGATCAATACGTTCATGCTGGCGAGCGACTACAGCCTGGTGCACTTCGTTCAGAAAGTTACGGAGCTCTGCCGCGGCAAAGCCTACTTCACCACGCCTTACACCCTCGGGCAGTATCTGCTGATGGATTACGTCGGCCGGAAGACCCGCAACATCCACTAAGGTCTGCTTACTCCTCCGCAGTCGCGTCAATCAGGGGCTTCTTGTATTTCGCAGGTTTATTGCGCTTGTTGGGGATGGTGCGCTCGGGCGGCGGCATGCCGGCGCCGAGACGCGCCCGGCGGCGCGCTTCCGTTGGAACTTTCCACTGCGATTTCTTCTTGCGAGTCATGGTCTCGTCCACGATTGTAAACCGAAACCGAACTGCGGAGGGCGGAGTTAGTTCTTCGCCGATACGGCGGCGAATTTCTTGCGCGCGAGGTCGAGCAGCTTCGCATCCGTGCAGATTTCGTAGTAAGCGCGGGTGCCCTGTGCGCCGATCTTCCCTCCGGGCAGGAGCTGGCGCACGAACCCCTTGCGCACCACAATCGGCTCGAGCGATTCTCCGAGGGGAACTTCCCCAAAGTAGAGCTGCACGCGCTCTTTTCCCCACGGCATCGGAAAATTGCCGCCCATCAACGACAGCGCAATCTCGGCGCTGAGCTTCTGAAAACCTTCCTCGTTCAGCACGATGCCATTTAAGTTGTAACGCACCTGCAGCTCTTCGCTTTCGTCGTCCGCCGCGTCATCCATCAGGGTCTGGAGCAGGAAGACGTTAAAAGGCGACGGGTTTGACTGAAACAGGCGTTTCGCCATTTTCGCGCAGCTCGAAAGACGGTCCGAGAGATTGAGCGCACGGGAGATCATGATCTTGGAGTCGGCGTCCTCCCAAAGAGAAGGAGCGGAATCCTGGAACGCGACGCCCACGCCGAGCTCCAGCGGCGGAAGATCGGCCGTCTTGGCGCGACTGTTGTAGGCGGCGGTGACTGCCAGAATCTCGCGCGCCAGCACGCAGGCGCGTGCCACCGCCCGCCGCGTCGCCCGGGTTGATTCCGTCTCGTAAATCGCCAGGATGATGGCATCGCCCTCGATGAACACTTTCGCGGCCCCGTAACGTTCAAGCATGCGTTTCACGGGCTCGTGCAGGTTCATGCTGAAATGCGAAGCGGGATTCATGCCGCGCGCGAGCAGGTCCTTGGTCATGCTGGTCGAGCCGCGGACGTCCGCCTTGATGACCACGTGGTTGATCACGGGATCGTCGGCGGGCCGGTCTTCCTCGGGGTGCAGAAATTCATAGAGACTCTTGTTCGAGCGAGAAAGCTCGCGGGCGCGCTCCGAATACACCAGGCTGATCCGCTCCATCCACGCGGCAACTTGCTGGTAGTTGCGGCGGTCGCGGCGCAATCGCATGAGGTCTTCGGCGAATTGCAGGCCCACGCTCAAGGTTTCTTGCGTGGTCCGGCGGCGAATGGCGCGAGATGCTTCCTCGAGCTTCTTCATCGAGACCTTCCGGGCCGGAAACTTTTCCAATATTTGCGCCACCCGTTTCGTTTCCTCGCGCTGGACAAGCGCTTTTTTTAGCTGCTGCAAGTGGACGGGCGGGCAATAGTCCGCGGAAATCTTACGCATCTCGTAGCTGGCGAGAACGTGGAATAGTAGGTCGCGCTCCTCCAGCCGGTGGACCCATTCCTCCAACAATTTCGCGCGCGTATCGGAAGCCGACTCGCTTTCGGACGACGAGACTTCGCCCGCTGCGGCGTGCGCGTCGAAAAGACGATGTGCGTTGGCGGGCTGGTTCAGATAATCGCCCAGACGGTTCTGGAGATCTTCGGTCAGAAATTCCAGCCGCTGCCTGGCGGACACAATCTGCGGGTCGAGTTCTTCCAGATTCTTTTCCAGGGAGGCGGTCTTTCGGCGAAGGTCATCCAATTCCCCTTGCGCGTCGGCAGATGACGCGGCCTTCCGTTTGAAAAGCGAGGGGAACGATCGGTCGCCATCACCTGCGCGCGAGGCCGCGTCGTCGTGCTCGGCTTCGACGCGTGCCAACTCCGAACGCAGCACTCGCGCCTGCTCCAGCAGACGCTCGTGGGCGTTGCGGGCCTTCGAAAGCTCCTCGGCGCTGTCCCCAGCCAGGACGTAGTCACGAACGAATTCGAGAAGGAGCGCGTCGAACGTCTCGAAGCGGTCCGGGTCGTTCACGAAATTGCCGAGCAGAACGTAATGCTCGAGGAAAAACTGATCGTCGTTGCCGCCTTCGACGAACAGGAAACGGTTCTGCAGAAGCGGATAAGCCTCTGGAATGTCTTCGCCGAAAAGAGCGCGCCGCGTCTTCGAGACCGTGCCTTCCTCGACTTCTCGCCAGACGCGGCACAGCGTCTCGCCGACCTGGCGGATCACGTTCTTGCGGTCCGCTTGCATATCGGCGATCTTCGAGCGCATCACGTGCGCCTGCTCGCTGTGCTCGAATAGCTCTCCGCGGCCGCGGATCCAATCCTTGCACTCGACCAGAATGCTGGAAAACTGGTTGCCGGTTTCCTGGCTGATGAATTTCAGCAGAGCCAGATGGTGGAGCACGTCGGTCTCGACGGATTGCAGGAATTTCGCGCGGGTGGTCGATTCCTGCAGGATATCGGTGAGCAGCTTGCGGAACGCTGCGTGCTCCGGAAATCCCGATTGCTTGCGGTCCTTGTCCTTTCCATAGAGCAGGTTGATGTTGACGGACTGGCGAACCAAGTCCCCCAAATACTTGCGCGTGAATTCCACAAAGCGCGGGCTCAGAAAGACGTCATAATGGATGTTGTCGATCCCCAAAGTTAGATTGGTCAGCCGGATTTCGGCGGCGTAGGGCTCAAGCTTCATCCGCGCGGGATGGGCTGGAGGAGGCGCGATGTTGGTTTCCGGCATCGGGAATCGATGGAGAGTAAGCTTTTACTTTAGCTGAGGCCGAAATGCAGGTGCAATGGCCCAGCGCGTAAGTGATACTGTCCCTGGCCGGAACGGCGGCGTTCTCGGTTTTCCTCGAGGTGGCACGCGATGGAAGCGAATGGCTCTGCAAACGACACATTCGAAGATACTTCGACTGCGAGCTGGGAAGCCGAAATGCCCACTCCAACCGTCTTTAGCCGGCCGATAGCCAGCAGCGGCGTCGATCAAGGTCCGTGCTTATATCTCGGCCCGAGTGGGCAGCGATGCGACCGACGCGCACTCGAGGGCGGTTACTGCTCAAGCCATCGGCCCGGAGCGACGAGCCTTCCGAAGGTGACGACTTCGAAGCGGACGCTGGCGGCCATCGCGGCAATTGCGGGCCTCCTGTGGCCGGTGATCGCCGATCTGGTGCGCGAAATCATGCGGTGGATGCATTCGCACTGACGTCCTGGCTGACGCGAACGAAGATGCAGCCGAATTCAGCGTTTACGGGTAAAATGTCGGTCCATGTCGAACCTACTTCAGGGAAAGACCGCAATCGTTCTCGGCGTATGGAACAAATGGAGCATCGCGTACGCGATCGCGCAAGCTTTTGCTCGCGAGGGCGCCAAGCTACTGCTCACGTATCAAAATGAGCGGGCCAAACCCGAGGTTGAGGAACTCGGTCGCGAGTTGGGGGCCAGCGGCTTCTTCCCGTGTGAGGTCCAGGAACAGGCGGATATTGACCGGATGGCGGAATCCCTGTTGGCGGCCGGTCATCGGCTCGATATCGTGGTTCACAGCCTGGCGGCCGCAAAACACGAGGATCTGAATCAACCCTTCCTGCAAACCTCGCGCGAAGGGTTTCAACTGGCCCTCGACGTGAGCGCCTACTCGCTGGTCGCGATCTCCAAGGCGCTTTCTCCGCTGATGACCAGCGGTGGCGCGATTATGACGCTGACCTACCTGGGGTCCACGCGGGTGGTGACCAATTACAACGTCATGGGGGTAGCCAAAGCCGCTCTCGAAGCCGAGGTGAAATACCTCGCAAGCGAGCTGGGGCCCAGCAAAATTCGCGTGAACGCCATTTCCGCCGGCGCAATCAAAACGATTTCAGCGCGCGGGGTGAAGGACCTATCGAAGATGTTAGAAATTTCGGCGCAACGGGCGCCGCTGCGGCGGAATACCGACATTGCTGAAGTTGCGGACGCGGCCGTGTTCCTCGCAAGCGATCTCGGGCGCGGCGTCACCGGGAATATCCTTTACGTGGACGCTGGATTCCAGATTATGGGGTTGTAGGCGCCACCGAATTTGCTTCCACAGGATCTTCAATGTGGATGCGGCGAGAATCTTCGCTGATATGCTCCAACCGAATGCGCACGACCGGCCAATCGGTCCGCACCGCGAGCTTGTCGGGCCACTCGACGATCACCACCGCTTTCTCGGCGAACACATCCTCCAGGCCCAGCGTTTCAAGATCGTGGAAGTCGCCGATACGGTAGAGGTCCACGTGATAGACCGTCGCGCCGCGATCGTATTTATGGACGAGCGTGAAAGTCGGGCTGGTCACTTCGTCTTCGCCGGCCGCGCCCAGGCCGCTGGCGATGCCCTTCGTCAGTGTGGTCTTCCCCGCCCCCAAGTCGCCCGAGAGCAGCACCAGGACGGGCGCCTTCAACTGCGCGCCGATTTCGCGGCCCCGCTGGATAGTTTCTTCAGAAGAGTGCGTGACAAGCTCGCGGCTAGCCACGGCCGCACTCGGAATAGAACTGGCGGTAAGCGCGCGGGATCGCGCGAATCAAGTCGGAAGCCATGAGCGGAGCTTCTCCGCTTTCTGCGTAGGCGATGTCCCCTGCGAGGCCGTGCAGATAAACGCCGAAGGCAATAATTTGAGTGAAACCGAAATAATTCACGCCTCGTCCGAATTGGGCTACGAGACCCGCGAGAATTCCCGTCAGAACGTCACCGGTACCGCCAGTAGCCATTCCCGGATTGCCCGTCGAATTGATGTAAGCGCTTCCGTCCGGCGACGCGATTATGGTTCGAGATCCCTTCAAAACTACCACGGCATTCCATTCGCGTGCGGACTGTTGAGCGACCTCGACGCGGCGCGCCTGAACCTCTCGGACCGTGCAACCCAACAGACGCGCCATTTCGCCGGGATGTGGCGTGACGCACAGCAGCCCTTCGGCGTGTTTCAGCGCCGCGGCCCGCCCTGCAAAAGCGTTTAATCCGTCGGCGTCGAGGATGATTGGCACCGTTCGCTGGCCGACGATCACGCGCACGAATTTCTGCGTCTCGTCCTGCGTGGAAAGGCCCGGGCCAATGGCTAGCGCGCGCTTTCCGGAAAGCAGCGTCGCAAAAAGGCTTCCTTCGAGGCAGCGTTCCGAGATGGTTCCCGCTTTCGTTGCCGCCAGCGGCTCGGTCATGACCTCGGGTGTGTGCGCCGCGATGATCGGAAGCACCGGCTCGGGTGTCGCGACGGTGACAAGCCCTGCGCCAGCTCGGAGCGCCGCCCAAGACGACAGAACCGCCGCGCCGCTCTTCCCCACTGAGCCGGCTACGATCAGCGCATGGCCATAATCACCCTTATTTCCTTCGGCATGCCGAGGACGACCGTAAGAAGCAAACTCATCAGCCTCGCTCCAACGAGGGCTTCCCTGCCCGAGTTCAAGGATCAGTTCTGGAGGCGAGCCGATCTGTCGAACATGTAGGGAGCCGACACGGTTGCCTCCTTCTCTGTCGACCAATCCCAACTTTGGCGCAGTGAACGTGATCGTGTGGTCCGCGACAATCGCGGCGCCTTCTACCTCGCCTGTGTCCGCTTGCACCCCGGACGGAATATCCACGGCAATCAAATCGGTCCACGGTTCGCGTTCGTTGACTTGGTCGATTACCTCGCGCAAACGGCCAGCGACGACGCCTCGCACGCCCGTACCAAGCAGCGCGTCGACGATGATCGATCCGGACGGCAATTCGGCGAAGAACCGCCTGCTCAGCGTGGCCTCCGGATTCAGCTTGCCGATTTTCTTCCAGCGATTGAGATTTGTCGCGGCGTCACCCTTCACCTGGCGAGGGTCGCCGATCAGATATGCGAATGGCTTCGCGCCCATTTTCTTCAGGTGGCGCGCGACGACGAAGCCGTCTCCGCCGTTGTTCCCTTTACCGCAAAGGACCACGATGCGCCGCCGCTCGAGATTCGGAAATCGAGACTGGATAAACTCGGCGACGCTGCGCCCCGCGTTTTCCATGAGGGTCAGGCTCGGCACGCGGTAACGCGCCGTGGTCAGGCGATCCACTTCTTTCATTTCGGTGGCGGTCAGAATTTTCATGGATGAAAAGTCACGGCAGCGCCGGAGTTCCTACAGAGCGCCAGTATAATGCCATTCCGACGATAGTTACGCAGCGAGGCTAGCCCATGCGCGCGACGACAACCGTCATGTCGTCCGCCTGTTCGGGAGTGCCTGCCCACTGCTCGGCGGCCGCCACGAGATTCTCCGCGATGCGTGCGGCACGCGCATTACGGTGGCGAACCACTTCCATATTCAGGCGCTCCATTCCGAATTCCTCGCCATACACGCTTTCGGGTTCCGTCAATCCGTCGCTGAAGGCCACCATCAGAGTTCCCGGCTTGATCGGCAGCGTGCACTCGGTGTAGACGGCGTCTTCGAAGAGTCCCACCACGGTGCCGCCCTGATCGAGAGCCTGGACCGCGCCATCCTCAATGAAAATCGGAGCCAGATGGCCGGCGTTCGTATAGGTGAGAGTCTTGGCTTCCGCATCGTACACCGCGTAGAAGAGTGTGGCGTAGCGGTCGTCGGACGTGTTCTTGAAAAGATGCTGATTCAACTGCGAGACGATTTCGGCAGTGCCAACGTGCCCTTCCAGCGCGGCAGTGCTCCGCAACGCGGCTTGAAGGCTGGCCATGAGAAGCGCGGCGAAAATTCCCTTCCCGCTGATATCCGCGAGGGCGATAGCGACGCGGGACGATCCGAGAGAGATAAAATCATAATAGTCTCCGCTGACCACCCGGGCGGGCCGGCAGATGGCTGCAAGCTCAAGGCCCGGCAGAGACGGGATCGAATGCGGGAAGAGTTGCTGTTGAACCTGGCGGGCGATCTCGACCTCGTTCTCCAGGCGCTGGCGCTCGCGCTGTCCTTCGATTAGCTCGGAGATCGAGCTGGTCATCTCGTTGAACGACTCTCCGAGCGAACCGAGCTGGTCACGATTCGTGACTCGCACCCGGTGACTGAAATCGCCACGGCGCACATGCAAGGTGCCGTCGTAAAGATCACCGACCGAACGGGTGATCGTGCGCGTCAGGATTGTGCCTGTGGCCAGCGCCGCGACTTCCAGAACCAGGAATATCAGTCCCGTCGCGAGGAGTATGTACAGAAGATAAGGCCCCAGAGCTCCCATGGAATTGAAGAGTCCGCTGTTCACCGACGACGGACGCAACAAGAAAGATGCCCAGACAGGGGCATCCGGCGCGTCCTTCCCATCTTCGACAATGTGGTAAACGTCGAATATGGAGACGCCCGGAAGGCGCGGATCGAACCAGCTCCGGGAACTGGGGAGACTTCGCCTCGTACTGGCGATTTGTTGGCCCGTCGCGTAGAGGGTTCCTTTGATGTCCAGCGAAAGCCCGCCCGGCGCGCCCGGCTGCGCGGGCCGCATCAGAATCAATTGAATGGGCCCTAACTCCTCCGGGTATTTGTCGAGAATCTGCGAGGTCAAAGGAGCGATGACCAGCACGGTGAAGGACCCCGAGGCCACCGTGCGTCGCTGCGCGGCGACGAACGAGAGCTGATCCTGATAGGCCACCAACCCCGCGTAACGCTTTCCGTCGGTGGTCGCCAAGAGGCGCTGTCCTCGATTCAAGGAAACGGTCAGCCCCGGCCAACTCGCCTGCTCGTCTGAAATCAAGCCCGCAATGATCGGCCGGGTGAGCACGTCGTCGCCGACGGGAGTGCTGCTGTGCAGCGCCTCTCGTTCAACCGCACCGGCAACGGTATCCGCGTCCGTGTCAATCACTTTGGTGGACTGCTGGACAGCGTCATTCAGCAAATGCGCGCCCAGCTGAATATAGAAAAGATAGGTGGCGATGCCGATCATCGTAACTAGCAAAACGATGGGAACTACCGCCATGAGTATGTAAGCAACGATCAGCCGATTTCGCAGGCTCCAGAGGACTCGCGTGCGGACCCACGGCACCAAGCGAACCACGAAATAGACGATGCCCGCGATACCGAGAAAACCGAGCAACGTCGAGAGGGGGAATGCGGCGCCCAAGGCACGGGCTACGCGTCCCGCGATGTCGAGGACCAGGAGGGCGAAGGCGATACGGTCGAGCGGCGAGGTCCGCCTTAGGAAGAGCCACGAACGTCTGGGAGAAAAGTGCGTCATGAAAGCCAGCTTCGAACCACGCAGCATCCACTACGCCGCGTACACCTGTTGAAGGCCGAAACCGCAATTTAACACGGACGCCAAACGGCGCGCGTCCGTTCTCTATCGCAGGCGCGTCCCGCGTGTACCGCTACTCAGACGAACGGTCGTCCCTTTGAACATGGCTGTGATGGCGACTATAGGTGAAGTAGATCACGAAACCGATGACGAGCCAGATGATAAGCCGAATCCAGGTGTCCCCCGGAAGACCAGCCATCATGAGCAACGAAATGACAATTCCCATGATTGGAACGAACGGAACCCATGGCGTGCGAAACGGACGTGGCGCGCCAGGATTCTTTCGACGCAAAACCCACACCCCGGCACAGACAATCACGAACGCGAGCAGCGTCCCGATGCTCACCAGTTCACCGAGAATTCCAATGGGAATGACGGAAGCGAATATCGCCACGAACATTCCAACGAAAATTGACGAGAGATACGGCGTTCGAAAGCGGCGGTGAACCTTGCAGGCCCACTGTGGCAAAAGACCGTCCCGCGACATCGAAAAAAATACCCGAGATTGGCCGAGCAGCATCACCACCATCGTGCTGCTGAGGCCGCAAATCGCTCCCAGCTTGACCAAGAAACTGCCCCAGCGAACCCCGGTCTGATCGATTCCGACGGCGATCGGATCCGGCACGTTGAGGGCCGTGTACTTCACTAGCCCAGTCAAAACGCCCGCCACCAGAATGTAGAGAATCGTGCAAATCACCAACGAGCCGAGTATCCCAATAGGCATATCCCGCTTTGGATTCTTTGCCTCTTGCGCGGCGGTGGATACGGCGTCGAATCCTATGTACGCAAAGAAAATCACGCCCGCACCACGCACCACTCCGGACCATCCGAATGCCCCGAACGAACCGGCGTTTTCGGGAAGAAACGGATGCCAGTTCACGGAAACCATCGCGGCGTGCTGGGTCAAGTAATGCGCCCCCAGGCCGATGAAGACAAGCAAAACGCCCACTTTCACGAAAACGATGAGCGTATTCAGATTCGCGGACTCCTTGATGCCAACGACAAGAATCGTGGTGACCATGGCAATCCCGAAGAAGGCGATTAGATTGAACACGCCGTTCGCGTGCGGTAGCCCCGCCGGATCAACGCCCGCGCCTCGCAGTACCGGCAAGATACGGCTAAGAATCTCCCAGCGGCTATTGTAAAGAACAAACTCCGTACCCGGAGTTCCCGCAAGCGCGGGCGGAATGCGGATCCCGAAATCCTGCAAAAAGCTGATGACGTAACCGCTCCAGCCCGAAGCCACCGTCGCGGCCCCGAAGGCATATTCCAGAATCAAATCCCAGCCGATAATCCAAGCGAAGATCTCGCCCAGCGTCGCGTACCCGTATGTATATGCCGAGCCGGCGATCGGTATCATGGATGCAAATTCGGCGTAGCAGAGGCCCGCAAAAACACAGCCGAAAGCCGCCAGGACGAACGATAGAACAATCGCAGGACCGGCATAGCTGGCCGCAGCATGGCCGGTGAGGACAAAAATACCGGTACCAATGATCGCGCCGATCCCGAGAGAAATCAGATTCGTAGGTCCCAGAGCCCGCTTGAGCGAATGCTCGTGCGTCTCGGAGGACTCATCCATGATGACGTCCAGGGACTTGGTAAGCAGAAGCGGGTTGGGCATTCGGCGTTTTCCTTCCAGTCGTGATACCGGGTGTGCGGTCCCCGATAGTCGCGCTACACCCTAGCTGGCGAATTCTCTGATAGTTTCCACAACCCGTAAACCGGCAGCCCAAGCAAAACGATGATCAGGCCGGGCCAAGTGTACTGTGGTTTATACCGCAACAATTGCATTTCGAGAAACCCCGCCATCAAGATATAGAGCGCTGGCAGGACCGGATAGCCGAACGCGCGGTACGGACGCGGCATCTCCGGGCGCTTCCAGCGGAGAATAAACAGTCCACCGAGCGTCAAGATGTAGAAAAGGAGCTGCGCGAAGATCAGGAAGTCGAGCAATTGCGAGTACGTTCCCGACAGGCAGAGGGCGGACGCCCAGATGCACTGCGCGATGAGAGCAACCGCGGGAACGTGATTGCGGTTCACCGTGCCCACGGCGCGAAAGAAGAGACCGTCCTTCGACATGGCGTAGTAGATTCGCGCGCCGGCCAGAATCAAGCCGTTGTTGCAGCCGAAAGTGGAAATCATTATCGCGATCGCCATCAGTATCGCGCCCACGGGGCCAAAAATCACACCCGTGACCGCGGTTGCCACGCGCCCATCGGCCGCGAACTCGATTCCCCGCAGCAGCGCCGTCGCGCCGTGCGGATCGCCGGAGAGCGGGAGCACTCGCAGATACGCGACGTTCGCCAGCGTGTAGAGCAAGATCACGATCCCGGTCCCGAACGCGAGCGACAGCGGCAGGTTGCGGCCCGGGTTCTTCACCTCGGCCGCCGTGAACGTGACGCTGTTCCACGCGTCCATGGCGAAAAGCGAGCCGACCATCGCCACACCCACCAGCGTCAGCGTGCCGATCATCCACGTTGAGTTGTCGGGCGGATACGGATGCATCACGGACCAGCCGCCATTGCGCCAGAAACCCGCAAAGTTCGCGCCGCGAGCGACGACGGTTGAAAAGACCAGCCCGAGCAGGACCAATCCGGCGAGCGATGCGATCTTGGTGACGGTGAAAACGTTCTGTACGATTTTGCCCAACCGAAGGCCACGCGTATTGATCCATGTAAGGAAAATAATGGAAAGCATCGCCAGCAGGTTCTGACGATTAAGTCCCACGTTGTAAGGGCCCAACTCGCCGAACCACAATCGCCACGGCCCGAATGTGCCGTGCCCGCCAATCCATTGCGAGGCCGAGAACCATGGCGCTATGACGCTTGTGAATTTGGCGAAGGCGATGGCCACGGCTGCGATCGTGGCGGTCTGGATGACGAGAAGCATCGTCCAGCCGTAGAGGAAGCCGAAAACCTGCCCGCACGATTCGCGCAAGTAAACGTACTGGCCGCCAGCGTGAGGCATTGCCGCGGCAAGTTCGCCAAAACTCAGCGCGCCGATCAGTGTGATCAGGCCGGAAGCGAGCCAGACCACGAGCAACAGCCCGGGACTCTGCACCTGGTGCGCGATGTCCGCAGAGACGATAAAAATCCCGGAGCCGATCATCGAGCCGACGACGATCATCGTCGAATCGAACAGGCCGAGACCTTTCACCAGTTCGCCCGAGGCTGGCGTGGCTGCGGTTGCCGTAATTGGGGGAGTATTTGTCATAGATGTTACCCGGCGCAGCGCCTAGCCGTAGTGCGCCCGCGAGCGTTCCGCGATCGTCAAATATTCTTGCGCTCGTTCACCAGGATCGGGCGCGGCAAGAAGATCCCGAATAATCGCTACCGAATCCGCCCCCGCGCGAAACACGTCCGGGGCCGACTCTATAGTGATGCCGCCTATAGCCACAAGCGGTTTCCGCGTCAGCTGTCGTGCCGCGCGAAGAAAATCGATCCCCACGACCGGATCGGGATTGGCCTTCGTGGACGTCGGAAAGATGGGCCCCACGGCAATATAATCCGCCGAAGTGGCATCGGCCGCGCGCAATTGCTCCAAGTTGTGTGTCGAAATGCCCACCCAGCGCGACGGGCCGCAAACGCGGCGCGCGTCTTCCACCGGGAGATCGTCCTGCCCGACGTGCACGCCAGCCGAGTCGGTCATCGCCGCGATGTCCGAGCGATCGTTGACGATCAGGCGCACGCCGCGCGGAGAAAGAATCGCCGCCAACTCCTTCGCCTGGGAATAGACGTGCGCCGCCGCCCCCCGTTTGTCCCGAAGCTGCATCAATTGGACGCCCGCGATGGACAAGGTTTCGGCGACAAGGGTTAGAGGTGAACTTGCAAGATCTGGATCAAGGATGGCGTAAAGGGATGGGAACAACCGCAGCCTCTCAGAAATCGAATTGCAACACATGAGCGACTCTCGCGGACAGGATACTACTTCACTTTCACGGCCGTGAGTCGATCGAGAAAATGAGTATCGAATTTACCGGCGATGAAGTCCGGCTCGGCCAGAATCCGCTTCTGCAGTGGAATGGTGGTCTTGATTCCTTCGACGACGAATCCGTCGAGCGCGCCGTGCATCCGCGCGATGGCCTCCGCGCGGTCGCGTCCGTGAGCGATGAGCTTGGCCACGAGCGAATCGTAATAAGGGGGCACCACGGCGTCGGCGTGCACGGCGGTGTCCACGCGTATTCCCGGCCCTCCCGGCACGCGGAAAGCCGTGATCCGCCCGGGAGACGGCACAAATGTGTCCGGGTCCTCGGCGTTGATGCGGCACTCGATCGCGTGGCCGTGAAACTCGAACGGACCGACGGCATCTTCGAGGCGCTCGCCGGCGGCGACGCGAATCTGCGCCTTCACCAGGTCCACCTGCGTGACCATCTCGGTGACTGGGTGCTCGACCTGGATGCGTGCGTTCATCTCGATGAAGAAAAGATTTCCCGAGGCATCGCGCAGGAACTCGACCGTGCCGGCGTTTGAATAGCCGATCTTGTGCAAGGCCTCCACGACCTGCTTGCCCACGCGCTCGCGGGTGGCCGCATCGAGCGCCGTTGACGGCGATTCTTCGAGGACCTTTTGGTGGCGGCGCTGGAGCGAGCATTCGCGCTCGCCCAGATGGATCACGCTGCCGTGGCGGTCGCCCAGCACCTGAAACTCGATATGCCGAGGGTGCTCGATCAATTTCTCCATGTATACGTTCGGGCTTCCAAAGGCCTGGTGCGCCTCCGTACGAGCGGTCTGAAACGCGGGGATCAGCTCGCGCTTGGTGCGCACCACGCGCATGCCGCGCCCGCCGCCCCCTTCGACTGCCTTGATCATCAGCGGAAGCCCAATTTCGGCAGCGACCCTCTTCGCGGCCGCCTCGTCCGGCACGGCGCCATCGCTGCCAGGAATGATCGGCAACCCCGCGGCAGCCATCTCCACGCGCGCCCGGTCTTTTTCCCCCATCATCCGAATCATGGAAGGCGAAGGTCCGATGAACGTGATGTGCGACGCTTCGCAGACTTCTGCAAAATTCGCATTTTCAGAGAGGAAGCCGTACCCGGGATGGATGGCGTCAACATTCGCCACTTCAGCGGCGCTGATCACCTGCGGAATGTTGAGGTAGCTGTCGGCGCTGCGTGGCGGCCCGATGCAAATCGCTTCATCGGCGAAGCGCACGTGAAGGGCGTGGCGATCGGCTTCTGAATAAACCGCGACGGTCCGGATGTCGAGTTCCTTGCAGGCGGAGAGAACGCGCAAGGCGATTTCTCCCCGATTGGCAATCAGGATTTTTCGGAACATAGAATTTGGGACTCGATCCGCATGCCGCAAGGACAGAAATCAGATTGTTCGCGCGGCACTCCGGGAGAGGCTACTTCTTGCCCCGCGTTCGGATTCCGAAGAGCGGCTCTCCGTACTCCACCGGCTTTCCGTTCTCAACAAAGATCTGCACGACCTCACCGGCCACGTCCGACTCGATCTCGTTCATTAATTTCATGGCCTCGATGATGCAGAGCACCTGACCGGGCTCCACGATTGCGCCCACCGCGACGAATGAGTCCGCGTTTGGGCTCGGCGCGGAATAGAAAGTACCTACGATCGGGGATTTGATGACGTGAACGTCGGAAACAGCGCCGGGCTCGGCGGCACGCACATGTCTCCCCGAGGGCGCCTCGTGCGTTACTCGAGGAGCTTCGTCTGCGGGCAGAGTCGCCCGACGGTCACCTACGGGTGTAGCTGACGGTTTCTTCAGTCGAATGTGGACGCCGCCGCGGGCGTACTCGAACTCTTCCAGGCCGTGCTTCTCCATGAACGCGAGCAGCCGCTCGACCTCCGCGAGGTCCACGCCCCCGGCATCTACCACCCCCGCGACTTTCGATTTCGGTTTTTTCGTCATTTAGAGTTCGAGAAATTCGCGCGGTGCCGTCGTCAAATCGACGGAGCCACTCGCGGTTACGACCACGTCGTCTTCAATCCGAATGCCCCCAAGCCCCTCGATGTATACGCCGGGTTCGACGGTGAGGACCATCCCTTCCTGGAGAATTGTCTGTTCGCCCTTGCCTAGCCGGGGCATCTCGTGAACTTCGAGACCCAGTCCGTGACCTGTGCTGTGGGTGAAATAACGATCAAGCTTGGCCCGTTTGAGCGTGTTTCGCGTCGCCCGATCGACGTCGCCCGCCGTTGCTCCCTGCCGTATCGCTCGCTTGCCCGCTTCCTGAGCCTCCAGGACCGCGGTATAGAGGCTCCGCACCTTCCGCGACGCCTTCCCTAGGAAGATCGTGCGAGTCATATCGCTGCAGTAGCCGCGCAGTATAGCACCCTGGTCCAGGACGACCAACTCGCTTTTCCTGAGTGGCTTGGAGGTCGGGCGGGCATGCGCCCAGGCAGATCGAGTCCCGGAGGCTACGATGGTCTCAAAGGACGGTCCAGACGCCCCTTGGCGCTTGATCTCATGTTCGATCTCTGCGGCTAGAGCGAGCTCCGTGACTCCGGGTTTGATCCCTTTCAAGACCCTCCGAAACACGGCGCTGATGATGTCCGCCGCCTCACGAATGCGGCTCAATTCGTCGGCGTCTTTCACGGCCCGGAGTTTCTCGACCGCTCCCCTGTCGTTCACCCACCGAACACGACCGCCCGCCCCGTCTTCCAGCACCTGTTTCTGCGCCACCGTCATATGGCTGGCGGAATAGCCGACTTTGTAGCGCCCCCTTCGCGCTCGGAGCGCCGCCGACACGGCCCGAAGGAGGCCGTGTTTGCAGATCTGTACACGCGCGCCGGAAACCTCCTCGCGTGTCTGAAATGTGTACCGGCTGTCGGTGAAAAGTTTCGCCGTTGACGCGTTCACCAGAAGCATTCCGGCGCTGCCGGAAAAGCCGCACAGGTATTGAATGTTGGGAAGATGCGACACCAGAACGGCGTCCGCGCCGATGCTCGAAATGAAAAGCCGGAGCCGGCCCATTCTCGCTGCGGGCCCGCTCCGGCTTTGGATTCGGTCGTCCGACTCTGTCGCCACGTCAACCAGACTACAGGCTAGCTCGGCAGAATGCGAGGCGTCAGGAAGAACAGCAACTCCTGTGAAGTTGACTTTACGGTCGTGTGCTTGAACAGGTTGCCAAGGATCGGCACGCTGCCGACGAACGGCACCTGCTGGATGTCCGTGGTCTGCTGCGTGACGATGATGCCGCCTATGACCACCGTGGCTCCGTCATTGACCGTGACCTTGGTCTGCGCTTCCTGGGTGTCGATAGCCGGAATACCCTGAACGCGTGGAATCGAACCGTCGATCTGGTCGTTCTCGACGTTCACGTCCATGTAGATCGTCCCATCGGCGGTGATTTGCGGAGTCACGTCGAGCTGGAGGACGGCGTCCACGAACTGGACCGAGACTGTGTTATTGACGATGGTCTGCACGGGAATTTTGGTTCCCTGCTTAACGGTCGCCTTTTCATTATTTTGCGTGATGATCTTGGGCTTGGAGAGCAGCTTGCCAACGCCCCGCTCCTCAGCCGCAGTGATGATCATGTCCAGGGCGAAGTTGGCGTTCGAGTACGCATACTCGATGCCGCTCGTAGGTGATCCCACGCCGAGATTGGAGATGAGAGGCATGGTGCTGCCAGTCGAGCTTCCGCCGCTGCTGATGACGATTGGAGGCGTGGGCAAACCGGGGCCACGAATGATCGGGCTCGCTCCAACCCCAGAGGTACCTCCGATAACATTGTTGCCGCTATTGCTAGCACCCGCAAAGCCGAACTGTGTCCCGATCTCGCGCGAGAACGACCGGTTGGCAGCCACGACGCGGGCTTCGATTTCCACCTGCTGCGATTTCCGGTCAAGCTGGCGGATCAGATTATCCATCACGGGCAACGTGGCGGGGATATCGCGAATGATCAGGGTGTTCGAGCGATCGTCCGCGATGATGTCTCCGCGAGACGAGAGGAATTTCTTGAGCGTGCTCGCCATGTCGGTTGACTTCGCATAGCTGAGGACGCGCGTGGTGGTCACGACGTCCGCGGCTTCGGCTACAGCCTTGGCCAGGTCGCGATTCTCTTCCGCTTCCTTCCTCAGCGTTTCCTTCGTTGCCAAGCGAAGCACGTTTCCGTCAAGCTGCTTGTCGAGGTCGTTGTTCTTCAGGACGATGTCAAGCGCCTGGTCCCACGGCACATCATCCAGAACGATGGTCAGGTTGCCCTTCACTCCGGGATCCACGACAACGTTGAGTCCGCTGATCTCGTGAATCAGCCGAAAAAAGTCACGCAGGTCCACGTCCTTCAGGTTCACCGAAATCGGTTCCCCCGAATACTTTCCGACCGGAGGCGCAGATGATGTGGCCGGAGCCTGAGCCATCGGAGCCGGCGACGCCATCGCCAGTTGGATGGGCGAAGGCGCGGGCGCGGCGGCAGGAGCGGGTTGCGCACTGGCTGCCGTGTCGACCGCGGCGCGCGTTGCCGCGACTGTTTCCGGCTGCTGCGATTGCGCGGAAGCTGGAGTAGCCAGGGCAGACGAAGTTTGCGTCAAAGCGGCTGGAAGCACCGCGGCCGGCGATGGAATTTCGGCTGGCTTGGTCGCGGCGGTTTGCCCGGTTGCTTCGCTAAGAGCGGGAGATTCGGACTTCGTGGTTACCGTCGCCGCCGAGTCAGGAGCCGGCGCGGAACTCGAACCTGTACCCGCCGCCACCTTGCCCAGAAACGAAACCGTCACGGTGCTTCCCTCGCCCTTAATGCTATAGCGTGCGGGTTCGCGAAGATCAATCACCACGCGCGAGACTTCCGGCGTGAACTGGGCCAGCCGGATTTCCCTCACCGGATCAAGATTGCTGGCGATTTGTTTCTCCGTGGTTGTCAAATGCGAGCCGGCAAAGTCCAACACCAGGCGGTCCGGATTCTGCAGGTGAATGGAGTGATAGTTCAAGGGACCGGAGCCGGAAATGCTGACTTCGGTCGTAGTTCCGTTCTGCGCCAGATGAACTTGGCGGATCGCCTGATGCGCTGCCAAGTTGACGTCAGACTTCGTCGCAGCCGCGGGTACCAGAGTCGCTTTCGCTGGAAGCGGCATCGAGCTGGCCGCCGAGGCTCCAACCGCCGGACGCGAGACAAACAGGGTCAGGTCTTCCTTGCCCTGGCGCTCGAGCCGTGGCTCCAGACCCTGGGCCAGCAAGATCTCGAGCCGGACGACCGGCTTCGCGCCTGCGACGTACGTGATCACGCGGTAGCTCTTGACGAGATCCGAGGCGACCACGCGCGCACCAGCCGGGTCTCCGGCCGATACGCCGCTCAAGTCGAGCACATAGAGGCTATCGCTGGGGCGATAGGTCGTGTACTCGAACGGCGCAT
The DNA here is from genome assembly GCA_963752925.1 of uncultured Acidobacteriota bacterium. Classification (GTDB taxonomy): domain Bacteria; phylum Acidobacteriota; class Terriglobia; order Acidiferrales; family UBA7541; genus Palsa-295. Next base: position 825,728 of record CAVVZY010000011.1, read on the forward strand.
TGGCTTCCGCCTGCAAGCGCACAGCGCCGTCTTTGACCTCCGCCTTCACGTGCACCACCGGCGCGTCACTCGCCCGCAGCGCTCCATTCGTCCAAATCAGACCGGCCGCCACCAGCGCGCCCAGCCCCAACGCCCTCCATAGGATCCTCATTGCTGCTCTCCTGCACTCGCGTAGATTCGCTTCGTCACCATTCGCTCGACCGGTTTTCCGAAGGCGTCCTTCGAATTCTCTCTGAACGTCACACCGTCCAGCCCAATCTTCTCCACATCCCCGTCGTACAGGCGGTCGCCCTCCCGAATGAAATAAACGCTCTGTTCCGGGTTGGATACCACCGCGATCATTGCGCTCCCCGAACGCACGGCGCCGTCCACGCGCACCGTGGCAATCACCAAGCCAGCCTTCCCAGGGGGCAAGTGCTGGCCAGCGTCCTTCTTGTTGTTGATCAGCGGCGCAAAGGGGTCGCGCTTGCCGACCGCTTCAATCTTGTCGCCTGCCGGCGCTTGTGCAGCGTCGGCCGCTAGTTTTGCGGACGCGGCGGGCTTGGTTGCATGCACCACCTTGGCCGGTTTCGGGCCCTTGGCCTTGGCCACCGGTTTCTCCACCGGCTTGGCCTGCGCCCACACGCCACTCGCCAACAAAAGCGACATGGCCAGCACTGCCAACAGCGTTGCGGATGTGTTTGCCATTTTCATCGTCGTCGCCCTACTTTTTTGTCGCCGGCGTCCCAGCAGGAGTTGCCGCTGGCTTCGTTTGCGCCGAATTCGTGAAGAACGTGGTGATCGTAAACGAGCCGTTAACCGTCGATCCCGCAGTCATATGGAACCGCGCGCCGGTGGTGGTAAGAGCCGTCAACTTCAAGTCGCCGACGTTGATGATTCGCGACAGGCGGCCCATCCGAGAGAAGAAATCGAGAACCGAGTAGTATGGCCCGTCGGCCTCAATCGCAAAGGGCATCTCGAAGTAGTAGGGCTTCTGTTGGATCGGGTTGGCCGTCAGGGATCGGATGGCCACGCCGGACGTGATTGCGGCGCGCTGGACCATCAAAATGAACTGATCCGCTTCCTTGTCCTCCGGAACGATCGTTTGCAACGTCGCCAGCTGCTTCTGCAAGGCGTCCATCTCTGTTTGCAATTCCGCGCGGCGCTGCTTGTACACGCGGAGATTTTGGACGTCCGCTTCGAGAGGCTTGATCTCGGCCTGGGCGGATTCGAGTTCCGTGCGCACGGTCGTCAACGGCGAATACGGCACGTAGAACCCGGCCAGAACGAGAACGATTGTCAATCCCACATAAAACAGCGCCTGCAGGGGCCAGGGCCAATCTCGGAAGGCGGTTGCCATGGCTTAGCTCCTTCCCTTGGCCGCGGGTTGCGGGGGCTTGGTCGTACCGACAGCTTCGGCGTTCGCCGGGCCGCCCGTGGGGGCAGCGACCGCCACCGTCATCGTGAAACCGTACGTTTCGACTCCCGGCAACAGATCGTTTTCCTTGGCGCTCTTGATTTCGACCTGGTCGAAGTATCCCGATTTCTTGAGTTCGGTGATGAAGTTCGCCACGGCGTTGATCGACCCGGCTTCGCCCTGGAGTTCGAGGGCATCGCCCTTGCGATCCAGAGAAGTCAGCCAAAGCGAGTCGATTCGAACGACCGTGTTCGCTACCGTCTGAAGCATGTCCTGCGCGCCGCTTCGATTTCTCTGCAACGTCTCAATTACATCAATTCGCTGCTGGAGCACAGACTTTTCGCTCTCGAACCGGTCCACATCCTGCTTGATCTGCTGCAGGCTGGCCTTTTCGGCCTTGAGAGAGGCGATACGCTTGTTCGTCTCGTCCAGCTGATGTTTCTGCTGGTAGTAGGTGATTCCGAGAATCACGGCCGCCAGACCAATCGCCACGCAGGCAAACAGGATCTGCACGGTCGCTTCGAGCGGTACGGCTTGCTTGGCGGCCTTCGGACGAGCCTGGCCGAGTAAGTTAATCCGGATCATGGCGTGTCAAAGCTCCTCAGTGCCAGGCCGACGGCGATGGCCAGGCGTGGCGCCAACTCGCGAAGCTGGGCTTCATCGTGACGCGCTGGATTGATTGCGATCTTCCGAAATGGATAGAGCTCTTCGACCGGCATGGCGAATTCTTCCTTCAAGAGGTCGAGCAGGCCGGGAACCCGCGCCGTTCCCCCGGCCACTACGATTCGGCGGATGTTCTCGCCGCTGGCCGTGGCGCGGAAGAAATCGAACGTCTTCTGGATCTCCAAAATCAATATGTCTGAAACCGAGCGCAGGATGGCCGTCCGCTGCTCTTCGCTAACTCCCGCCAGCGTTCCGCCCATCTTGAGTTTCTCGGCGTCCTCGAAGCTCAGGTCGAGTTCCTTTTGCAGCGCATCCGTGTATTGGTTACCGCCCACCGAAACGTCGCGCGTAAAGAGCGGCGTCCACCCGCGGATAATATTGATGTTCATCACGCTGGCGCCGATATTCAGGAGCGCCACCACCTGCGACGGGTCGGGCTCGTAGTTCACTTCGAAGCAGTTCTGTAACGCGAATGCGTCGATGTCCACCACGACGGGTGTCTTGCCCGCCTGAGCAAGCACGTTCGTGTGGTTCAGGATCTTGTCTTTCTTGACCGCCACCAGAAGGACGTCCATTTGGTTTTCGGTTGCTTCCAGGAGCTGGTGGCTCAAATTCACGTCGGCGATGTCGAACGGGATGTGCTGGCTGGCTTCCGCTTGAATTCGGTCGTAGAGCTCTTCTTCGGTCATCAGCGGCATGCTCACCCGCTTTACGATCACCGAGTGGCCCGACACGGAAGTAGCCACGTCTTTCACTTTGATCTTTTGTGCATCGAAGATTGAAATGATCTTCTCGGCGACCGAAGGGGCGTCCATGATGGCGCCATCCACGACGGTATCCTGGGACAATGGCTCCAGGCCAAAGCTCACAAGCTCGTAGCCGTCTTTCGCCTTCTTCAATTCGACGGCCTTCACCGAACTCGAGCCGATGTCCAGGCCAATCAGCGATTTTGTCTTACCCAGATTGAACATCGTGTGGCCCCTCGCTTCTCGCTCCTCCCCGCTCCGCAGGGAGGATTCCACATAGCTTTCCGGTTTCGCGCGCTACTTGAGAAAAACCCTTTGCCCTTCGGTTCTGATTCGCCCCAACCCCATGGGGCCGTTTCCGGTTAGCGTAGCCCGGTAGTACTAATAGGCCCGGTACGCTCCCCTTGAATCGTTTATTGCATCCGCCACACAGACTGTCAACCCACATGTTTCGAGCGTGTGCTTTTGGTAAAACCCGGCCGGAGGGACAGGAAAAGCGAAAGGAGGGCTAAAACACGCGGTAAACGTTGAGAGCGTTGAGTTCCCGGGCTATTTTCGGGGCTTCCCAGGGACAATTTTTAGCTGGGACCAGATTGTGTCAATGCGCCGTTTTGTGGCCGCATCCATCTTAATTTCGTCGGGCCAGCGTCCTGAAAAACCTTCTTCGGGCCATTTCCGCGTGGCATCAATTCCCATTTTCGAACCGAAGTCCTGCCGTCGAGCGGCGTGATCGAGCGTATCCACCGGACCGAGCACAAACTCGATGTCGCGCTCCGGATCGATCGCGCACAGCGCCTTCCAAACCACCTCGCGCGAATCCTGGACGTTCACGTCGTGATCGACGATCACCACGACCTTCGTAAACATGGCCTGCCCAAGCGACCAGATCGCATTCATCGTTTTCCGCGCGTGCCCGGGATAGCTTTTGCGGATGGACACGATCATCAGATTCTGAAAAATACCTTCGGCCGGCATGGCGACGTCCACGATCTCCGGATGCTGCATCTTCATCACCGGCAGAAACACCCGTTCGATCATATGGCCAATGAAATAGTCCTCTTGCGGTGGCGGGCCCACGATGGTCGTGAGATAGAGGGGATCTTTTCGGTGGGTCACGCAATCCACATGGAACACCGGATACTGCCCTTCCAGCGAGTAAAACCCGGTGTGGTCTCCGAATGGACCTTCCGTGCGCATCTCCCCAAGTTCGACATGCCCCTCGAGCACAATTTCAGCATTTGCCGGGACTTCCAAGTCAACCGTCTTGCACGAGACCACTTCGACCGGATCGTTCCGCAGGAATCCCGAGAAAAGAAATTCGTCCATATCGGGAGGCACCGGCAGAATCCCGGACAGGCACGTGGCGGGGTCGGCGCCGATTGCCACGGCAACCTCCAGCCTTCCCCCCTTGTTCTTAGAAAGAGCGCTGCGATAATGCTCGGCGCCATGCTTCTGGGTCTGCCAATGCATTCCGGTGGTGCGCTCATCGAATACCTGCATACGATAGCAACCTACGTTGCGCTTGCCCGTCTCAGGATTCTTGGTGATGACCATGGGCCAGGTGATGTAGCGGCCGCCGTCCTGCGGCCAGCACTGCAGGATCGGGAAATCGAAGAGCGAAAATCCCTCGGTGCGCACGACCTCCTGGCACTCTCCGCCCCGCACCGTCTTAGGGAACACGTTTCCAAGCTCTGCCAACTTCGGCAGCATCTTCACCTTGTCGAGCAGCCCCTGCGGCGATTGCATGTCAAGAATTGAAGAGATGCGCCCTGCAACGTCGTCGAGCGAATTCACTTCCAGTGCCAGGTTCATCCGGCGCTCGGTGCCGACCATGTTCGTCACCGCCGGAATCTGCGACCCGCGCGGCCGTTCGAACAGAAGCGCCGGCCCGCCGGTTTTGACGGCGCGGTCGGAGATCTCCGTAATCTCGAGAACTGGATCCACTTCGACGGAAATTCGCTGGAGCTCGCCTTCTTTCTCCAGCTTCTTGAGAAAATCCCTCAGGTCTCGATACGCCACTTCGCCTCCCTGCTATTCTTGAGCGGCCCACTTTAGCACGGAGCCTCGCCGGCGTTGAATCGCTGAATGAGTCGCGAACAGACCGGGAAGAATCGCGTTCCGCCGAAAGTAACCGGAACTAAGGAATTCGCGTCTGTATTATAGAGAGAAAAAGCGAGAGTCCAGCCGGAGCGCCGCGTGCTTGGTTGAGAACGCTTCCCGTACAATCGGAGATTCATGCCGCTGAAAGAGTCTTATCAACAGCACAAAAAGGCGTATTTTGTCGTTCTGGGCGTCTTGGTTGCGATCATCGGCTATTGGCTCTATGCTCGGGCGAAGGCACAGGCCCCCAAGTACACGACCGTCGTCGTGCGCCGCGGCGACATCACGTCGGCTGTGCAAGCCACGGGAACGATCAACGCGTTGACCACGGTCTCGGTCGGCTCCTACGTCTCCGGCACGGTTCAATATATCTTCGCGGACTTCAACACTCGGGTGAAAAGTGGCCAGGTACTGGCGCAGCTCGATCCCGCCATTTATGAAGCGCAGGTTACCCAGGCGCGCGGTAACCTTGAAAACGCGCAGGGAAATTTAGTAACTCTTGCGGCAAACGTTCAGGTCGATCAGGCCAACCTTGCGAAAGCCCAGGCGAACGTGGGATACCAGCAGGCCACCGCCAAACGATCCGCCGATCTATTCAAAGCCGGACTTATTTCCACCGATTCAAACGATTTGACGCAATCGACTCTGGGCCAGGCACAGGCTGAAGTCCAATCGGCCCAGGCAGCGCTCCAGCAAGCCAAAGCACAGCTCGCGCAGGCCCACGCACAGGTAACGGCCATGCAAGGCGCGCTAAAAGTTACCGAAACGAATCTGAAATACACGACCATCATTTCACCGATCGGCGGCACCGTCGTAGCCAGAAACATTGACGTCGGCCAATCCGTGGCGGCCACACTGCAAGCGCCCAACGTGTTCACGGTCGCGCAGGATCTGACGCGCATGCAGGTTTACGCGGCCACGGACGAATCCGACACGGGGAACATCACGGCGGGCGCGGCCGTCACGTTTCAGGTGGACGCTTTCCCTACCGAACAGTTTTACGGCCGAGTCAGTACCGTTCGACTCAATCCAACGACCGTTCAAAACGTGGTCACGTACAACACCGTGATTGATTTCAGCAATCCGGACGAAAAGCTCCTGCCGGGAGAAACTGCCTACGTCACGATTCCGACCGGCCATGCCAGCAACGCGATACAAATTCCCAATCCTGCGCTCACGTTTAAGCCCGCCGCGCTTCGGCAGCAGTTGCCGCAAATCTATAAACAATACAATATCTCTCGCGAGGCTTCGACCACACATCTTGGCGGCTGGCAAGTTGTATGGAAGTTGGGACCCGACCAGAACTTGATCCCGGTAGCGGTGCAATGCGGGGTCACCGACTATAACAACTCGCAGCTGATCCAAGGCGATCTCCACGAAGGCGATGTGCTGGTCATCGCGGCCACCAGCACTCAGACGGCAGGGTCCACACCCGGGCAGCGGCCACCGGGCTTTGGAGGCGGCGGTCCCGGAGGCCCACGATGATCGGTCAGATGGGGTTCGCGTCATGAATCCGAGAGAAGTAATTCGCATAGCGCTGCGGGCCTTGGCGCGCAACAAACTCAGGACGATTTTGACGATGCTCGGAATCATCATCGGCGTCGGCGCGGTCATCTGCACGGTCGCGATCGGACAAGGCGCCAGCCAACAGGTGCAAACGCAGATTCAGGCGCTCGGCACGAACATCGTTATGGTCTTCAACGGCAGCGTGAACACGGGTGGCGTCCGCATGGGAACCGGAGCGAACAAAACGCTCACCGCCGACGATGCTCAAGCCATTCTGCAGCACGTCCCGAATGTCGCCGCCGTCTCGCCCATCGTCCAGTCCAGCGTGCAAGTGGTGAACGGAAATCAAAACTGGTTGACGAGAGCTACCGGAACCTCGCAGGACTTCAGCTCGATCCGGAACTGGCCGGTCGTCGCGGGCAGCTTTTTTTCACAGCGGGATGTTGACATGGCCGCCGACGTTTGCGTGATCGGCAAGACTGTGGCGACGCAGCTTTTCGCCGATCAGGATCCTGTCGGCCAGATGATTCGAGTGCAAAAACTTCCCTTCCGCATCGTCGGCGTGCTTCAGGAAAAGGGCCAGAATAGCAACGGCCAGGACCAGGACGACACGATGATGATTCCGTTCACGACGGTCCAGAAGAAGATCTCCGGAATCAGCTGGGTTCAGGTGATCATGGTCTCGACCAACTCGCAGGAGGCGATGGCGGCCGTTCCAAGCGGCATCTCCGCCCTGCTTCGACAGCGGCATCATCTCCGGCCAGGCGAAGACGACGATTTCAGCGTGCGCAGCCCGAACGAAATGGCCCAGACCGCGGCGGCCACCGCGACCACGCTGACGCTTCTGCTCGGAGCCGTAGGCGCCGTGTCGCTGGTCGTCGGCGGAATCGGAATCATGAATATCATGCTGGTTTCCGTGACCGAGCGTACGCGTGAAATTGGCGTCCGCATGGCCGTGGGCGCGACGGAAGGAGATGTGCAAGCGCAGTTCCTGATCGAGGCACTGGTGTTAAGCTCGCTTGGCGGACTCATCGGCATTGCCGCGGGCGTGGCGACCTCCGCAATTATTTCGCGCCTGGCCGGGTGGGTAACTTTTGTATCACCCGTTTCGGTTGTCGTCGCCGTCATATTTTCCGCGCTCGTGGGCATAACTTTCGGCTACTACCCCGCCCGCAAAGCCGCGCGACTCGATCCTATTGAGGCCCTTCGATATGAATAGCGACCGCAAGTTTTCCCTTGGTGCGGCTTTAGCACTGTTCTTGCTAACCGGAGTTTCAGCCACGACTGCCGCACACGCGCAGGCGAGCAAACCTCCTTTCACGCCGGGAAGCTATCCCCACGGCAACAGACCTTCTGGCGCGCCTGTTACTCCCCCTCAAAGTCAAAATTCGCCGGCAGTTCCGAACGCCTCTGCGGCCGACAAGAAGACACCCGCGGGAGAGGCCTTCTTCATCGTCGCTTCGGTGGACCCGTCGAAATCGCAGATCCTGCTGAAGCGCCCGACGGAAGTCACCCTGCTCGTGAAAGTGGATGCCAGCACGCAGTTTCTCAATGACGCCGGGAAGCCCCTCAAGATTATTGATTTCCGCGCGGGGGACACCGTTTGGGTAACTACTTCCGGTGGCGGAGACCAGCCTGCGGCCGCCCGCATCCGCAAAGGCCAGATGACCGTCGCCGATCTCCACCGCTACTACGTCGATTATCCCGAAATCAAGTAGCCGCCGCGCGCTCCGCATTCTTGCGCGCCGCGCAGCGCCAGTGGTATTCTGCGTTTGGATTTGATCCCGAGCGGGCGTCGTACAATGGCAGTATAGAAGCTTCCCAAGCTTCGGACGTGGGTTCGATTCCCATCGCCCGCTCCAGACTCTCTCTTACCCAACCGCCAGCAGCGTCGCCTTCTTCCATTTGCCCTGGGCCTTGAGACTCAGCTCGGCAACCTCGCGCAACGCGCTTTCTCCGCCCTTCCCTGTCGTGACGTGATGCTCCGCGCGCTTCACTTGCACGACCGCGTCTCCCACGGCCAACCCGATCCGCAGTCAACGTAGATGCCTGAGGAGTGACTGCAGGAGTTCCAAAACGGAACCGGAAAAACTTCGAAATGCGAAATTGGAACGGTAAGGCGAGCAGCTGAAGGACCCATGATGATTCCCATGCAGAGAGAGTGAGGACAAGAGTTGGAACTAAAGGTGCGGTAGAGCTAGCTGGATGTATCGCCAAAGGACACTGGATGCAGGCAATCGATGATCCGGAAGTCTACCGGGCCGCCCTTGATAGCGTGACGGCGGGAGTGTACCTGGTGGACAGAAACGGAAAGATCTTGTTCTGGAACTCTGGAGCAGAACGGATCACCGGTTATTTGCGCCAAGATGTCGTGGGGCACTCGGCCCTGAAAGACTTTCTGGGACATCTTGATGGCGATAACAATCTAGTCGCCGGCGAAGCTCTGCCAGTTTCCACTGTGTTGCGAGAGGGCAAGGCGAGCATTGCGCAAGTCTCGATCCGGCACAAGTCCGGTCATCGGGTCTTGGCGCGGCTGCACGCGGCGCCGATCCGGGACGCTTATGGCGCGTTGATAGGAGCGGTTGAAACCTTTGAGGAATCCGGGTTTAACACGCCGATCGACGGGCGGCAAAGCAAACTGCGAGCCTTCGGTTGCATCGACGACATTTCGGGTGTCTTGAATCATGCCGTGGTGCAGTCGCATCTACGCGAAACGCTGGCGACCTTTGCGGAGCATCCCGTGCCTTTCTCCATCCTGTGCATCGGAATCGACGCGCTCGATGTGATTAAGTCGCGCTTCGGGGCAGGAGCGGTCTCGGCGGTGATTCGGGCGGTTGGTCAAACACTCGAAAATAGCCTGCGACCAACCGACATGATCGGGCGGTGGATGGAAAACGAGTTCTTGGCCGTGTTAATGGAGTGCGGCGACGACGAGGTGGCTCGAGTAGGAGAGCGTCTGCGCAAGATGGCAAACCAGTGCATGGTGGAATGGTGGGGCGACCAATTGTCCGTAACGATTTCCATGGGCGGAACGGGTGCGAGAACGGCCGATACCGTGGAGGCGATCTTGTCGCGCGCTGAAAATGGGCTGCGAATGTGCTCCGAACAGGGCGGAAATCGTGTCGTGTTATGTGACGAAGTAAAGGCTGCGAAACTTTGAGGGCCGATTCAGCATGTTCGTAATTCTCAGGCGTGCGATGTACTCTCCCAGCTTCAGATCTCCCGTCAGCCTCGAAATGCGTCCCGAAATGTAGGAAATATTTGGCAGAGACTCGTTTGGCTCGCACGCTTCGATCCCCGACACCCGCATCAGGATGGGTTCGTCGAGAGTATTGAGCGTGAGTTGGCCGAAGACCGTTACGCGCTGCCCCAGGCACTCCTTGGCTTGCTCGAAGATCCTCGCGCTGTGAAATCGGCAGGTGACCGTCCGCCCGGTAATTTCGCTGCACACGCGAATCCGATTGCCCCGGTTCACGCTGATGGAATCCAGACTCCCCACCACCGAAGTTAGCGATTCGTAGCGGCGACCGGTTAGGCGCTCGATTCGTTCGACCGCGCCGGCTTCCAGGAGTTCCTCCCTGTCGTCGACAATCACTGCGATCTCGTCCAGGGAAGCGTGTTGCTCGGCCACCACACGGAGCCTTTCCAGTGCGGAATCGGAAAACCAGTCGGGCCGTTCGGCGGAATGCGAAATTGTGTGTACGCCCTCGATCACTGCCTTGCGAATCTCGGGCAGAAAATCCTTCGGTGGAGTTTTGAGGTGTCCGATGAAGACAATCACCGCGGGTCCCGATTTCTTCATCGCGCTGACTTCCCACTCGACGCTGCCCTTCGGCTCGCCGGACAGCGAGAGATCGAGGTGGTGGAGTACGCCCCAGAAGGCCCGCACCGCGACCAGAAAACTCCCCGGCCGCAGCCACCCTTTCCGGCCCTGCAAGCGCAGCGAAATCGGCTCCAGCGACACGACTTTTCCTCCCGCGACACTTTCAACTGCGTCAATTCTTTCGCCGCGCCTTCGCGGCTCCTCGATGCGATTCCGAACTCTCGGCTTCCGCGCGCCTGGCTCGTGCGCACGAAGGGCCCCATGTTGAATCGCCCGCTGTACACCGTCTGTTCCGAAGGCGGCGCTACGATCATGTGCACGACGCGTCGCAACTGGCCGGCTTTGCACGGCTTCTTCATGCAGACGATCGCGCCGAGATGGTGTCCTGCCGCGTAGTCCGACGGCATCGCCGCACTGGTCAGCAAAATTACCGGTATGTGATGCAGACGCTCGGTCGTCTTCACAATGGCGCAAAGGTCGAGCCCCGAGATTTCGCCGCCCTCGGCTTCGACGACCAGCACGTCGGGCGTTTCGCTTCGCAGCAGATCCAGAGCTTGCGCAGCCGTCGAGACATAGAGGACGTGATAACCGTCCTGTTCCAACAGGGCCTTCATCGCCTTGGCGATTCGCGGGTCGGATTCCACACCTAAGACCCGTACCTGATTTGGATACGGCGTCGCAGCCCACACACCGCTGCTGCTCTCGTCATACGGCCGATCGAACTCCACTGCGACTGCGTAGCTGAAAGTCGTCGTGAGCACGCTTCGAAGCACCTTCGCCTTGCGCGCAGCGTTGATGCCGTCAGGCAAGCTCCAGAACGGGCAGGTCACTTCGAGCGATTGTCCTGCCCAGTAGCCGCCACGCGCGGTTGAGAGCAGCACGCCGTCGCGCGAAATGTCCAGGCTCTTCGCGAAATCTTCGAAAGTCTCCAGTGTGCCCACCCCTCCGCGGATGTGAACCCCAAGGGCGATCCGAGCGCGCGAATGCCGCCGCCGGTCTCTCCCCGCTGCAACATGAATCGCCGCTATACCCATTCCCGCGATGACACACCTCCCGCAGTAACTCTGCCCGTACTGCGGCTCATGCCTTGGAAATCTCGGTGCGGAACTGACGCCGCGTCCACAACGCCAAGGACCGAGATGGTCCGGGCGTCGCCGCGCAGCCTACTTCGTCGCACACGATCTACATATCGGCTTTCGCATCCAAACTCTTAGCTCCCTCTGCAAGTTCTGTGCCGCTATGCTCGCTGCGCAAACGGCACGTGTGCACCTGCATTTTGATGACGTTGTGGACATTTCCAGCCGCGAACCCGCCGGAGGAATCTGCCGTCCTGCAGTATTTGCCGGGTCAGGTTATCCAGGGATGGGTGAATCGCGAGTTGGGACAGTTGACGGAATTGGCAGACTTGACGGTGGATACCTTCGGGGATGGCGTATCGGTGAAATTTCGGAATCAAAGGACGAAAACCAGTCCATTAAGAGTGCTGCATGGAAATCGCCATCACGCGATGGCTTGGGGGATGGCCTTCTTCCATTTGCCCTGAGACTTGAGAATCAGCTCGACAACCTCGCGCAACGCGCCTTCTCCGCCCTTCACGGTCGTGATGTAATGCGCCGCGCGCTTCACTTCCACGACGGCGTCGCCCACCGCCACGGCCAGCCCCGCGCGTTCGAGAATCGGGAGATCCGGAAGATCGTCGCCCACATATGCGACTTCTTCGTCAGTCACGCCCGCGCGCACTAGGATGGCCTTGTACGCCTCAAGCTTCTTGGGTTGCCCCTGAATCACGAATTCCATTGAGCCTTCACGGGCGCGGCGGGCCGTCGCGGTCGAATCGCGCCCGGTGATCAGGCCCGTACGAATGCCCATGATGCTCGCGAGCTTGATTCCCGCGCCATCATGCGCGTTGAATACTTTCAACTCGGCCACGCTCCCGTCAGGGAACGATTGCAGGCACACGACGCCCGGCGTCATCGTCCCGTCCACATCCATCAGCAGGACGCGAATCTTCTTCGCGCGCCGCACCGCTTTCGCGGGAAATTTGATTTCACGGATCGTCATATTCGTTTCGCCGAAAAGACATCCTTCGGTCGCGTTACTCCCTCAGGATGACGATCCTGATCGGATCGTCAGAACAATTGCAGTGTCCACAGGTCGTGTATGTGTACCACGCCCTCGAGCCGCCCCCCGCTGTCCACCACGATCACCGACGTAATCTTCTTCTCTTCCATCAACCGCAATGCCGCCGCGGCCAGTTCCGTGCGCGGCAGCGTCACGGGTTTCTTCGTCATGCAATCGATCGCCGCGAGATCCAGCACGTTCTGTTTGCGTCTCTGCATCACCCGCCGCAAATCGCCGTCCGTGATAATCCCCATTAGCTTGCCGTCCGGCTTGGTCACGGCCGTAAGCCCCAGGCCCTTGCGGCTCATTTCGTAAATTACGTCCGGCATCTTCGTGGTCGGCAGCACGCGCGGCAGGTCGTCGCCGGTATGCATTAGCGTTTCGATCCGGCGCAGCTTCTTTCCCAGCCGCCCGCCGGGATGCAGCGCCGCGAAATCATGCTCTTGAAAATCGCGCCGCTCGGCCAGCACCACGGCCAGCGCGTCACCCATCGCCAGCGCCGCCGCCGTGGACGAAGTCGGAGCGAGATTCAGCGTGCATGCTTCTTCTTTCACGCTGATGTCTAGCACCACGTCGCTGGCCATCCCTAGAGGCGAATTTGCACGAGCGGTCAATGTGATCAGCGGAATTCCCAGCCGCTTCGCGGGCTCGATCAAATCAACCAGCTCTTGAGTTTCGCCGCTCGATGAAATGGCCACCAGCACGTCCCCGGCGGCTAACATTCCCAGATCGCCGTGCAGCGCATCCGCGGCATGCAGGAAAAGCGACGGCGTGCCCATGCTTGAAAACGTGGCCGCGACCTTCCGGCCGATCAGCCCCGATTTCCCGAGGCCGGTGACGACCGCGCGTCCTTTGCAACCATAGAGAATGTCCACCGCCTTCTCGAACCGCGCATCGAGTCGCTCGACCAGCCCCGCAATCGCCTCAGACTCGACCTGGAACACGCGCTTCGCACCTTCAATCGCAAGCTTCACTCGTTCTTCTCGACTCATCTTCCGCCATCCAATTCTCGGGCCAGGGCCGCGATTCGCAGAATTCGTTCTAGTATCGGTTGAAGCTTCTCCAGAGCGAGCGCGTTGGTGCCGTCCGAGAGCGCTTTCGCCGGATTGTCGTGAACCTCCAAAAACAGCCCGTCCGCCCCGATCGCCGTCCCCGCTCGCGCCAGCGGCTCGATAAACTCCGGTTGCCCGCCGCTCGATTTCCCTTCTCCTCCCGGGAGCTGCACCGAATGCGTCACGTCGAAGACCACCGGATATCCCAGCTTGCGCATGATCGGAAACGACCGCATATCCACCACCAGGTTTTGATAGCCAAAAGAGGTTCCCCGCTCGGTGAGAATGATCTTCTCGTTTCCAGTGCTCGCTACCTTTTCGGCGGCGTTCGCGATGTCCCACGGCGAAAGGAACTGGCCCTTCTTGATATTGGCCACGCGTCCCGAACGGCCTATGGCGACCAGCAGGTCCGTCTGGCGCGAGAGGAACGCTGGAATCTGCAGCACGTCGCAGACCTCCGCGACCGGCGCGACATGCGAAACTTCGTGCACATCGGTCAAGATCGGCAACCCCGTGCTCTTCTTGATTTTAGCGAGAATGGAGAGGCCTTCCTTGAGCCCCGGCCCGCGAAAGGACGAAACGGATGATCGGTTGGCCTTGTCGTACGACGCCTTGAAGATCAGCGGCACTCCCACCGTGCTGGCAATCTCCCTCAAGGCTTCGGCCATGGACATGGCATGCGCCTCGCTCTCGATCACGCACGGCCCCGCGATCAGGAACAGCGGCGCTTTCGCGCCAATCGCGATATTCCCTATCGAGAAGCTCACCGGTGATTTGGCCCCTGCCGATTCCATGGAAAGGATTACGTCCTCCTGATTACTTCTCAGCCTATTCGGCTTTGCACCCGTTTTCAACTTTCAATTCTGCCTCAAGTTCGTTCCCGGAGCGAATCTATCGCGCTAAGGCTCGGTTCTGCAAGCGGTTGGCGGATTCTAGTACTTACCACGCAATCGCGTAGTACGGTACCAGCGCGTTCGCCAATTCATCGCTCCCGACACCCGGCGCCTTCAACAGAACTCGACGACGTCTTCTTCTCTTGCTATCGTTGTCGCGCCGTTACCCATTGCCAGGAGATAAACGTGAACGCGAATTTGCCGAAGGCCATCCTCGAGAGCGCTGACATCACCGCAATCTCCCAGTTGATTCTCCGCGAGCGCGAAAGCCGTGACCTGGCGCGATGGCAGCAGATGCGCGAGTGCTTCTGGCCCGACTCACTGATCCGTGTGAGCTGGTTTCAGGGCAATGGCGCGGACTTCGTAACCGGCTCGATAGACATGGCCGGGCGCGGTATTCCTGCCAAGCATCGGCTTGCCCCCATCCTGGTTACCCTGTCCGGAGATCGCGCCATTGCGAGCTTGGCCGCTATCATTGATTTGCCGGTGAAATTGAAAGGCATCGAGGCTACGCTTTCGACGCATTCGCGGTTTATCTACCGGGCGGAAAGGCGCAAGGACCGCTGGGGAATCCTCGGGTTTGACGCCATTTACATGCGCGACGAGCTCACGCCCGCTATTCCCGGTGAATCCATTTCGGTTGATTCGAAAGAGGTTCAGTCCTTCCGGCCGTCGTACAGGCTGCTTTCGTACTACCTCCAAAACCAGGGGTTCAAGATTGATTCCGACCTGCCCGGAGTCGATCGTCCGGACCTGGTCGAGGCGCTGAACCAGGAAATCTTCGGTTGGGCGGGACTGCCCATGCCCTCCTGAGCCCTTCCCTACGAACATAGTACTCTTGGCGGTTTCCGCAACCCATTGATAATTAATCGGATAATTTGTGCCCGCGGATGCCTATATTGGGCTATACTGTTTCTGGAGTCAGTACCCTTCATGGCCGAGAAAATCGGCGCCTACGTGAAACCATAGGGGCTGGTACTGCATCAAAAAACTATGAGCCAAAAGCGAAAAGGATCGGGACGACTAGTACCCACCCGGCCGACGGGTGTCGAGTACCGCGTGAAATACGGAATCCATCTCGTGACCGAGGTCAAGCAGCACGGCCGGGGAGTCCGTCCGGCCCACTGGGCGCGCTGCTCCGTGCGCTCTGCCACCGACCATCGCATTCCCAGTGGAGCTTACTTCCTCCACGCGGATGAGGGTGGAGTCTTCCAGGTGAAGTCCACCGGCAAAGTCTGGCATTACCTCGCCGCCGCGTAGTTTTCCGCGCGCTCGGCCGACTGATATCGCCTGGAACTTCCTGCTGTTTTGGCTGATCCGGCGGTATTTCTTTGTCCTGTCTCGCTGCCCTTTTCTCATGACTCTTTCTCTTCTTCTCTCGGCGCACTCCGTGCGTCTTCCGTAAGCTCTCGCGCGCTTTCAAACCACGAGATGCGAGCAAAATCTCCCCAAAGGGTCTATTATGGCGCCCGGCCGAACAGCTGGGCGCGGCCTGGATTTCTCCAACCACCGACGGAGGCAACATGAGAGTCATCGACGAAAATACAATCACCGATGCGGCGCTCGAGCAGATGTCGTCCACGCCGAATCAGCGCCTAAAGGAGATTATGGCGTCTCTCGTCCGCCACCTTCATGGCTTCGCGCGCGAAGTAGACCTCACCCCGGACGAGTGGCTCCACGCAATCAAGTTTCTCACCGCGGTCGGCCAGAAGTGCACGGAGCATCGCCAGGAATTCATCCTTCTCTCCGACACGCTGGGCCTGAGCGCGCTCGTGAATGCCCTTCACGACAAGCGCGGAACCGAATCCGCCACGAAGTCGAGTCTGCTCGGCCCGTTCTATCGCCACGACGCGCCGATGATGAAGCTCGGTGACTCCATTATTTCCAAGAGCAAGGGGACCGAAATCGCTTTCTACGGCCAGGTCGTGGATACAAACGGCAAAGGTATTCCCAACGCGCTTGTTCAAATTTGGGAGCCGGACGAGACCGGCAACTACGATCTTCAGCTCCACGATCCGTCGGAAATGGATCTGCGCGGATGCTTTCACTGCGATTCCGAAGGACGCTACTACTTCCGCGGTCTATGCCCCACGGGCTACATGATTCCCATGGACGGCCCCGTCGGCGACATGATTCGAGCCCAGAAGCGCCACGGCTACCGTCCGGCGCACATTCATTTCGTGATTGGCGCGCCCGGATATCGCGAGCTCGTCACCGCGCTGTACATCAACGGCGATCCCCATCTCGAGTCGGACACCGTTTTCGGCGTGAGCCAATCGCTCGTTGTTTCGGTGAACAAGAAGGACGACAAGTCGCCGCTACCGCACCTCGCGAGCTTGCGCTATGACTTTAAGCTCGCCGCAACCAAGGACCAGACTTCCGGTCGCGTCGGCGCAGACCCGTCGCAGATCATCGGCAAAGCGGCGCATTGATTTTCCCGGGATCGCCGATCTCCAGATCGGCGCCGTTGCCTTTGCCGTTATGTAGCTCAGGTCGTTCCGAAGGTTCCGGTCGGAACGGCCTGAAGTCTTTCGGCCAGGCCTCTCTCCCCTTGCTGTCGACTTCGTCCTTCGCTTGTCATCCCGCACCCCTTCAGGGGTGAGGGATCTGCTTCTCGTCCTTGGCCCTAATTCGCTGCCGCTCGTCCGGCGAGTTCTTTCCGCACGATCGCCGCTCCCCCGGCGAGCGCCTTCAGCTTCCCGAACGCCGATTCCGCCGGCAAATATTTCATCCCGCAATCCGGCGCGGCAACCAATCGTTCCGGGCTGACGTACGGCAGAGCGCGGCGAATTCGCGCGGCCACCGTTTCGGCCGATTCCACTTCGTGCGTTGAAAGATCGATCACGCCGAGAATGATCGTTTTCGCCGGCAGCTTCGCCAGCACCGCGCAATCGAGATTTGCTTGCGCGGTCTCAATCGAAATCTGCTGCACCGGAGAATCCGCCAGCTCTTCGAGGAACGAATACTTCGCCGGGCGCCCTGGAACCATCGCCGCGTAGCCGAAACAGATGTGCAGCGCCGTCGTTCCCTCCACGCCTTCAAGCGCGCGCTTCAGCGCTCCAAGGCCAAGGCGGCGGGCTTTTTCAGCGTGCGCTTCCATCCACGGCTCGTCGAGTTGGACGATATCCGCACCGGCCGCGAACAAATCCTTCATCTCCGCATTCACCGCCGCCGCGTAGTCTAGAACCATTTCCTCTTCGGTCTTGTAGAAATCGTTCTGCGCCTGCTGTGACATCGTGAATGGACCGGGAAGCGTGATCTTGATTTTGCGATCCGTGTTCGCGCGCAGAAATTTCAAATCGCGCACCTCGACGGGATACTTGCGCTGAATCTTGCCCACCACGCGCGGCACGAAAGCCTCGTTTCCCGTGCGGCTGACGATCTTCCCCGGATTTTCGAGGTCCACGCCGCTCAGTGCCGTCGCGAACCGGTTCGAGTAGCTCTCCCGGCGCATTTCGCCGTCGGTGATGATGTCGAGCCCCGCCAGCTCCTGCGCTCGAATGGCGAGAAGCGTCGCGTCATCCTGCGCCTGCTCCAAGAACTCCGGCGCGACCCGCCACAATTCCGCCGCCCGCGTGCGCGGCGGCATGCGGTGCCCCAGCTTCTGGCGATCGATCAGCCAGTCCGGTTGAGGATAGGAACCAACAAGCGATGTAGGTATCAAAGTCATGGGCAACTAAGATGTGGTTTGCGGCGGCCTCTTGTCAAGCCGATCGGCGCGCACCCTCGCGACAGTACAGTGTCGATCTTCTCACCGCTCCTTGAAGCGCTTTATCGTTCAACGCATGTCACCTGAACTTCTTCTGTACGTCGGTACAGCAGCGCCGCAAAACACATTCTGGCATGGTGAATCGAGGCCAGTTTCGGGCTCGAAGTTCCAGCGCGTTCTCCGTGCGAGGGCGCAAACGCTCTTTGAAATTTGAAAATTGAATACGCAGTGCCGGTGGAAGCGCGGGCCTTAAGGCCCGCGAAACGCGCTTCGGACAATCACGGCTTTAGCCGCGGGACCGTTCCTGTCGACGCCGCCCGTGCTCGAAATTAAGTGTCACACCATGCCGAGTCATTTTCAGCGTAAGTCGCTGAAAACAAAGAAAACGGACACATCGGAAGTGTCACACTTTTTCGTGCGTCGCACGGCACAAAGCAACTGCAATGCGGGACCGAGATGCCTCAGGTCTTCCCGAAGGAAAGCGTCGCGAAGACCATAGCTACATGACGGCGACGGCGAATCACGACTCACGAATTTCGAAATTAAGTGCGACACCGTCGCACTTAATTTCCTTCGCATCTCACTGCAAACAAAGAAAAGCGATACCCATAAAGTGAGACACTTTTTCGAGCCCCCCGGAACCAAAATGTAGCTCACCTCGGCGCAGTTCAGCCGGGGTGAGGCCGTTCGGCCGCGCTTCGGAGCCGAATAACCTCAGGCCTTCCCGACCAAAGACGTTGGCAACTGAAAGCCGATTTCAGTTCACGGCTGCTTGTTGGGTGCCGGGCCGCTGGGCGCGGCGCTTGGCGCCGAACTGCTGGGCGCGGGACCGTTCCCTGGAGGCGGGCCGACCCGAACTTTGTAGCCCGCGGGCACGTGCGTCAGGGTATGCACGTAACGCAGCTTGCCCTGCTGCACGCGAAAGAGGTGGGTGTCCGCCAATCCGCCGACTCCAAAAGTGCAGAACGCGACAATCGATCCCGTCGTCTCGTCCACGATGAAGCGCCGCGCCACGATGTTGACGCCGGCCGGCACGCCGACGGTGCAGCTATCGTCCGGCGCGCCTTTGCCGGTGCGGATGCCGCCTTCGGTACGGTTGCACGGTTCCCCCCACGGCACCAGATCGAGCTTCTTTTCGAGGAACGCATCGAGGTAGGCATTGGCCGCCGCAACCAGGGTATCGCGGCTATCGCGCTGTCCCGGCGGAATCGTTCCCCAATCCTCGGTAGGCGACCACTTGAAGTAATTATCGGCGCTGAAAAGCCAGTCGCCTTCCTGCGTCACCATCGATTCGATCTCCACGATTTTGTCGTGATTGATCCGCAGGCGCGTGCCGAGGACATACTGGTGGCTTTTGTCCGTCACGATTACTTCGGTGAATGACTGGCAGGTTGACGGGTCGATCAAGGTTCGATGGAAGTCGATCTTCAGCGGTTTCTGAATGACGCCCGATTTGATGTCGACGACCTGCATGTTTTCGGTGTAGCCAAGCCCGGTCGCCAGCGGCAAGCCGGAAGGATCGCCCTTGCTTTGAGCATCGATATAGAGATTCGTTGCAGCTTGCAGGCCGTCGCGCGTGCAGGCCACTTGCGCGAAACTAGCCGCCGGCGCCAACAGCACGGCCGAGAGCAGGATCCACTTACCTAGAATACGACTCATCGAATTCCCCCCGTTTCATTTGTCGTTCGCGGGCGAGTCTACCACCGAACCACGGAGTCTTAATCGGCATCAGGGTATACCAAATTCCCCGGCTGCTGGCGACGCTAGGAAGTTGAGTTTATCAAGAGAGGCGGGAGCCGTTCGCGAAAGTCTTCGCATATAATGCACCGGCTTTACGATTCGAGTTGAAGTGTCCGGGCGGTGCGCCAGATTCGGGATTCTACCGGTGCCGCACTGCTCGGATCGGCCCGCACCGCAGCGCGCCAAAGGAGACGAACACATGAACGCCGTTGCTGTTCCAGCAGGTGAACCGAAATGGAAGCGTTGGCTGGTGTGGGCTGGCTGGGTTGTTTCGCTCTATCCCGTTTTCGTTGTGTGCACGAGCGCTCACTGGAAGCTGACCCATAACCCCTTTTACGTCAAAATGTTCTCACAAATCGGCTGGCCGGAAAGCGCCCTGACGCTCCTCGCATGCCTGCAACTTGGCGCCATCATCTTGTACATCTTTCCGTCCACGGCGGTTCTGGGCGCGGTAATCCTCACCGGTTATCTCGGCGGAGCCATCGCCTCCTATGTCCGCATTGAATACTATTATCCGGTAACGGTCCCGCTGTCGACCGCCATGGTTGCCTGGTTGGGAATCTGGATGCGGGATGAACGCCTGCGGGCGCTGCTCCCGATCCGGTTTGGAGCATTCAAGAAATAGCGCCGTCTGCAAGCACTCTCACCGGCTGGCTTCGCGGCAAAGAACCGACGATAGGGCACTCGAAATTTCGCTGGCCGAGGCGGCTTCGCCAGTCTTCGCGCGCCAGGCGACGAAGCCGTCCGGACGGACGAGCACCGCGCCGTTCGGCGATATGCCATATGCCGCGGCGAAGGCGCCATCCGGATCGGCAAGCCCTTTTGCGCCGACGCGGTGAACGTCGATTTCAATTCCCAATTGCTTCGCGGCGGCGACGGCGCTATCGCACCACGCATTGCCCTCGGGACCGGCGAGCAACGTGAAATTACGGTCAAAGAGATCGAGCGTGGAAATCTGACGGCCGTCGCGCTGGAGAAAGATATGCGGCGCACGAGTTCCCGGGCGGCCTTTCGATTCGCGCGGATTCTCATGCCCTGGGCCGCCGCCCTTCCCTTCCCGTGCGGCCCCTTCCGGGACATTTTTTTGCCGGTCAACTGTTTCCCTGATTACCGCGCGGGAATCGTAGACGTATCCGAACTCGATATTCAGATCGTTCTCGATGGGCTGCATGTTGTCCGATTTGAGATATGGCGCCGAACGCGTGACGTAACGCGAGTAGGCCTGCTCGACGGTGAACGCAGCAGCCGGGCGCCGCTCGAGATCGTAGGTGGCAAGCAGGTCAGGGCCTGCGAGACCCTTGAGGACGAGCGCGAGTTTCCAGGCAATATTGTGGGCGTCCTGCACTCCCGTATTGCCGCCGAATCCGCCGCTGGGCGGCATCACGTGCGCTGCGTCTCCAACTAAGAACACGCGGCCTTTCTGGAATCGTTCGGCCGTATCGGCGGTCGCATCCCAGTGCATGATGTTCTCGATTTTGACCGTCGAATTCGGGTCGCCCAATCCGGCGCGCAGCAATTCGTAGGCGCGCTCGTCCGTAAGGTCCTTGGAAACATCCGTCACCGGATTTTTCGGATCGCCCAGCCAGTGGACAGCCAGGAAACCGGAAGTGAACGGCTTCTCGATGCGAAAAAATCCGCTTAGCACGGAATTCAAGACGTACATCACGCTGAGGCTGCGGCCGCGCAACAGCGGCGCCACGTCGCCCCGGAAGTAAATCGTGATGCTCTTCGAGAAAACGCCGTGTCCCAGCATACGAATGCCGAGCAGGCCGCGAATCTTGCTGTGACTTCCGTCGGCGGCAATCATGTAGCGGGCGCGCACGGTGGAAACCTCACCGGTGTCGCGATGGCGGATCTTGGCCCTGACGCCGTCGCGGTCCTCCGCGAAGGAGATCATTTCGGTCGAAAAGCGCAGCTCGGCGCCCAGCTCCGTGGCGCGCGATTTCAATAGCGGCTCGAGCAGGCTCTGCGTGATGAAGATGCGCGGGCTGGGGCTGACGTCGCGAACGCCTTCGTTGAGATTCGCGATGAAATACGAGAGTTCCTTGCCCGCCAGCGTTTCGAGGGCCATGATCGCGCCGTCCTGCACGAACTGCTCGTCGGATTTCTGCAGCACGATCTGCTCGATGCCGACCGTCCGCAGCACCTCCATCGTCCGCTGAGTAATCATGGCCGCGCGCGGATGGATGGCCGTGCCGCGATGGTGCTCGACCGCGAGCGAACGGATGCCGTGATGGCCCAAAAGCAGTGCCGTAGACATCCCGACCAGACTCCCGCCCACGATCAGAACCGGAACTTCGATATCTGCCATAACCCATTCCCCCCAATTCACACGACAATACTGTTGCAATGGAGCCTATGCGGGTTGACGACGATTTTCAACTTTGAATTGAGACCGGAAGAAGAACAAAGACTCACCGCAGAGACGCAGAGAAAACACGAACCAAAAAATCAGGACGACGCGGCGGAGGCGCGGGAATCCGAGCTGGGATCAACGCCGCGCTTGCGAACGTCGGCGGCAACGGCGTCAGCGGGTTGCCCGAGACGAATATGACGGTGTTCAAGACTCGCGCGCACGAACGCCGCGAACAGCGGATGCGGTGCGAGCGGCTTCGATTTGAATTCGGGATGAAACTGGCAGCCCACGAACCACGGGTGGTCCGGGACCTCCACGATCTCGACGTACGTTCCGTCGGGCGTGCGACCGGTGATACGGAAGCCGGCTGCCGTGAGCGTGGGCTCGTATTCGCAATTGAATTCGTAGCGATGGCGATGGCGCTCGGAAATTTCAGTCGTGCCATAGGCCTTTGCGGCGGACGAGCCGGGCTCAAGCTTGCAGGGCCACGCGCCCAGTCGCATCGTGCCGCCCATCTCGTCCACTCCCAGCAGTTCGCGGAGTTTATAAATCACGCGATAGGGGGTTGAAGGATCGAACTCTGTCGAATCGGCGTGGTCGAGCTTCGCAACCTGCCGCGCGTATTCGATCGTGGCGCACTGCATTCCGAGGCAGATGCCGAAGAATGGGACTTTCTTCTCGCGCGCGTAGGTGATGGCGTGAACCATACCCTGAATTCCGCGTTTGCCGAAACCTCCCGGCACGAGAACTCCATCCACGTGGCGAAGCAGGCGCTCGGCAGTCGCGGCTGAATCAATGTCTTCCGCTTCGATCCATTCGATGACCACTCGCTGCCGGCTCGCGAGACCGCCGTGGACGAGAGCTTCGCGGAGACTCTTGTAGGCATCCTCGAGCTGGACATACTTCCCCACCACGCCGATGCGCACCTCGCCCTGCGGCTGCTCGAGATTTTCGAGCATCGCAAGCCACTTACTAAGGTCGCGCGGCGGCGCTTCCAGATGCAGCAGCCGCAAGACCTGTTCGTCGAGGCCTTCCGACGCGAGGGTCATCGGAACCTCGTAGATGTTGGCCACGTCCGGCGCGGAAATGACGCATCTTTCGGCAACGTTGCAGAACAGTGCAATCTTGGCCTTCAGGTCAGCGCCCAGCGGGCGGTCGCTGCGGCAAATCAGGATGTCGGGCTGAATTCCGATGCTCAACATCTCCTTGACGCTGTGCTGTGTTGGCTTGGTCTTGAGCTCGCCCGCAGTGGCGATGAAGGGCACGAGCGTGAGGTGCGCGAAGACCACATTTTCGGCGCCGAGTTCGAGGCGCATCTGGCGAATCGCTTCCATAAACGGCAGCGATTCGATGTCGCCAACCGTTCCGCCGATTTCGACGATGACGATGTCCACGCCGTCGGCCACTTTGCGGAACGCGGCTTTGATCTCATCGGTAACGTGCGGAATCACCTGCACGGTCTTGCCGAGATAGTCGCCGCGGCGTTCCTTGGCGATGATCGATTCGTAGATTCGGCCGGTGGTCCAATTGTGGTCCTTGGTGAGGTGCGCGGATGCGAAGCGCTCGTAATGTCCGAGGTCTAGATCGGTTTCCGCGCCGTCGTCGGTGACAAACACTTCGCCGTGCTGATAGGGCGACATTGTCCCGGGATCAACGTTCAGGTAGGGATCGCACTTCTGGAGGGTAACGCGGAGGCCGCGGCTTTCAAGCAAACAACCCATCGAAGCCGCTGCCACGCCTTTTCCGAGGGAAGAAACCACGCCGCCCGTAACGAAAATGTATTTCGGGCCGGTGTGCAAGGCGCTCGAATCCCTCCGATGGAGTCGGCGTACAACTGATTATGGGGGCAAAGCGCATGCGTGTCAAATCACGATTTTCGAGCCGCGCGGAGATTTTTGAGACGAGTGATACGCATCACCAGAAAGTGTGACGCCCGTCGCAGTCCGCCCACGGCATCGATGGTACAAAAAACATGTGGTTGGTCCGCATAGAGGCGGAGGAAGGGGCTGTACATGAGTTCTCCCGCATTGGAAGAAAGAAATGGTGACGCAAAAGGCGGAGCGTTGATTCTGGATATAGGAATACGGGAGAGTAATCGACGATCGTCCGAGCCCTCGCAGGAAAATTCAGAATACAAGAAACACAGCTTGGCCGCGCGCTACTGGGGCGGCATCCCGCAATCCGAGGAGCCATTGCGCCACCTCGCCGCCGAGGAAGCACAAGAGACGTTTCTTCGCAGCCTCCTCGACATGCCGATTGACAGCACACATAGAAGCCCAACCGATTGGTTCATCTCGCTCGCGATTCACATACTAATTGTGGGAGCGGTGGTAATCGTACCTTTTGCGTTCACGCAGGCCATCGATATGCACGACCTTCGGGCTACATATCTCACGATGCCGAAGCCGCCTGCTGCTCCGGCGCCGCGTCCTCCGGCGCTTCCAGAAACCGCCAAGCACGTCGTACGGCCCGTTCAATCCGCGATGCTAACGGCGCCGAATGTGATTCCAAAGAAAATTCTGCAGATCAAGGACGAAGATGTTCCGGACCTGAATCCGGGAGGTGTGGTCGGCGGAGTCCCGGGCGGAGAGATCGGAGGGGTTCTCGGCGGCATACTTGGCGGTGCCGCAGTGGCTCCCCCACCGCCGCCAGCGCCAAAGAAGACCGTGTACCGCGTCGGTGGCATCGTCAAGCCGCCGCGAGAAATAACCAGGGTCCAACCGAACTACTCGCCTATCGCGCGGCAGGCCCACGTCGAAGGGATCGTCATGATTGACGCAATCATCGACGAGAATGGAGATGTGGTGCAGGCGCGCGCGGTCTCAGGACCAGGCCTGCTGCTGGCCTCCGCCCTACGTGCCGTCATGCAGTGGAAGTATGAACCTACTTACTTGAATGGCACGCCTGTGTCGATCGCCATGGAAGTGCAGGTCAATTTCCACCTGCGCTAGCAAAACTAGGCACAGGATTTAAACTCGCCCGCGGTCCAAGATCGCGAGGAGCTTTTCGACGCGTTCAACATCGGCGGGAACATCAACGCTGACGGCATCGTAATCGGTTTCGATGACGCGGATCCGGAATCCATTCTCAAGCCAACGGAGTTGTTCCAGCTGTTCGAGGCGCTCGAGTTCGCCTGGAGGCAGCGTGGGGAATTCCAGGAGCGCGTCGCGCCGGAAGCCATAGAGGCCGAGGTGCTTCCAGTGCCGCGCAGCAACGGTTTCCGCGGTGTCGCGCACCCAGGGAACGGGCGCGCGCGAAAAATAAAGCGCATTCCCATCGAAATCCCGAACGACCTTAACCACGTTTGGATCCATGATGTCGCCGGGCTCCGCAATTGCGGTACACGGAGTCGCGAGCTGAATCGAATCGTCCTCGAGCATGGCGGAGACGAGCGCGTCTACCGTGCCCGGATCGATCAGTGGCTCATCACCCTGCACATTGACGTAAATCTCGGCGGGCAAGTGCGTGGCAACCTCCGCCACGCGGTCGGTTCCCGTGCGATGGTCGGAGCGCGTGATGATCGCTTCGCCACCGAAGGCTTCGACGGCAGTCTTGATCCGGGCGTCTTCGGTGGCGACCACAACCCGTGAGACTTGGCCCGCGCGGCGGACCCGCTCGACCACGTGCTGGATCATGGGCTTGCCGGCGATCGGCGCGAGCGGCTTCCCGGGAAAGCGCGACGACGCGTGCCGCGCCGGAATCACCGCCAGAACCTTCGTTGAAGTCGAATTCGCCATAAACTCGCCTGGCTCTCCGCCGATGACGCCATATTACCATGGAGCGCGGGACGGCCTTGGACAGGCCGATGCGCGCGGACGGATCAGAGTGGTGCTTGATTTGGATTTGTAAGGTGGTAATATCCGAGAGTAGCGCGCCCCGGGGGTACCATGGATCACCGCACCGGTCAGCCAGCTCGAAACTGGGGGTTGGTAGCGCTTTGCGCGGTCCTTGGCACGCTCCTCGGCGGTTCGCTGGCAGCACCTTCCAGGGCTCAAGAAGCTCCTCCAGGCCCGGCAACTCCTCCCCCTACCGACTCGTTCAAGATTCAGAAGGGCCAGCCGATCCGCATCGAAACGCAAATCACGTTGGTGGGCGCGTCGGTCACCGATCCGCTTGGGCGGCTGGTGACGGGACTCGAGCAGCAGCACTTCCGCGTGTTCGAGGACGGCGTGGAGCAGGAAATCATCCGTTTCTCGAGCGAGGACGTGCCGGTCTCGATCGGCGTGATCTTCGACATGAGCGGGAGCATGGCGGACAAGATCGACAAATCGCGCCAGGCGGCCGTGCAATTCTTCCGCACCGCGAATCCGCAGGACGAATTCTTTCTGGTGAATTTCAACGACCGGGCGCAGCTCATCAGTCAATTTACAGCCAGTGTGGACGATCTGCAGGACCGCCTGATGTATACCGGCGCGCACGGCTTGACGGCGCTCTTTGACGGCGTCTACCTAGGATTGAGCCAAATGCGTGGAGCACACAACACAAAGAAAGCTTTGCTCATCTTATCGGATGGAGGCGATAATCATAGCCGGTACAGCGAAACGGAAGTCCGAAAGTTTGTAAGAGAAGCGGACGTTCAGATTTATGCCATCGGGCTGTTCGATCCCGACGGCGGGCCAACGCCGGAGGAGCGGGAAGGCCCGGGCCTTCTGGGCGATATGACGATGATGACCGGCGGCCGGACGTTTGTGGTGAAAAACGTCAACCAACTGCCGGACATCGCAACCAAAATAAGCATGGAGCTGCGCAATCAGTATGTCCTGGGATACATACCGAGCCATCGGATGCACGACGGCAAATGGCGCAAGATCAAAGTCAGACTCAACCCTCCCCAGGGTCTGCCGCCACTCACCGTCTCCGCAAAGAGCGGGTATTTCGCGCCGGGCCACTAGCGCCCATCGCTCTGCAATTCTGCTCGTACTTTTCCTAAGCGCCTTCTTCGTTTGTCCCTTCGCGCACGCACAGAATCCGCCGCCGATTCTGGCGCCATCCAGTCCCCCGCCCCCGCCGGGATATACGCCGCCGGGCCAGCAGCCGTCGCCGGATCACCGGCTCCGAGCCGCGGTGGACCTGGTCGTGCTGCACGTGACCGTGGCGGACGGTAGTGGGCAATTTGTCGCCGATTTGAAGCAAGGCAATTTTCGCGTGTTCGAGCAGAGCATCGAGCAAAAGCTGGCATTTTTTTCGCGCGACGATATCCCGGTGACCATGGGACTGGTCATTGATAACAGCGGAAGCATGCGCGAAAAACGGGACCAGGTGAATGCCGCGGCGATGACGTTTGTCCGCACCAGCAATCCGCAGGACGAAGCGTTCGTGGTCAATTTCAACGACGAGTATTACCTCGACACGGACGGCGAATTCACGAGCGATCAATCGAACCTCCATGACGCGCTTTCGCGGATTGATACGCGCGGCAGCACGGCGCTCTACGACGCCCTCATCGGATCGCTTGCTCATTTGAAGAAGGGCCACAAGGACAAAAGAGTTCTGCTGCTGGTAACCGACGGCGAGGACACCGCCAGCGAAAAAACGTTCGAGGACGCGATCAAGGCGTCCGAAGAATCCAATGCGACCATCTACGCGATCGGCGTCTACAGCGCAGACGATCTGGAGCACGACAAGAGAATGGTCCGCCGCTCGAAAAAAGTGCTGTCGGAAATCGCGGAAGCTACCGGCGGACTGGCGTATTTTCCGGACAAATTGGAGCAGGTGACGCCGATTTGCGAGCAGGTGGCGCGCGAGATCCGCAACCAGTACACGCTCGGCTACTATCCCGTGAATACGGCCCGCGACGGCACGTTCCGGCCCGTGCAGGTGAAGGTTATCCCGCCGAGTGGCCGCGGCAAGCTGTCCGTGCGCACCCGCACCGGGTATTACGCTCCTAAGGCTGCGGCAGGAGACTAAGCAAGGCCTCGATTACTTCCCTTGGCGCCCTGTCCTGTATCGATTTCGCGTTTCAACCACCTCCAATCGTTCCAAATCCGAGTCGCCGCGAGCCCCAGAGCCGGGTAAACGCCAATTTGTTTGCAGCGGCGGCGAGGCGTATAATTTTTTGTTTAGGCTTGATGCCAATGGAACGCACTGAGAAGCTCACTCCCGCAAAACAGGGTCCACCTCGGCCGGCGGCCGCTCCCGTCCCGGCGGACGTCGAGGAAATCCGCGTCCGCGGGGCACGCGTCCACAACCTCAAGAATATCGATTTCACGATCCCGCACAACGCGATCACCGTGGTCACCGGCGTGTCCGGATCGGGCAAATCGAGTCTCGCCTTCGACACGCTCTATGCCGAGGGACAGCGGCGCTACATCGAGTCGCTTTCAGCGTACGCGCGGCAATTCCTCGAACGCATCGAGAAACCGGACGTGGACGAGATTACCGGCATTGCTCCGGCCATTTCCATCCGGCAGAAGAATTCCACGCGGAATCCGCGGTCCACCGTTGGGACTGCAACGGAAATCTACGACTACCTGCGGCTGCTTTATGCGCGCGCGGGACACACGTTCTGCCTCAATTGCGGCGAAGAGGTGCGGAAAGACACGCTCGATGAAATCGCCGCGCGCGTGCTGGCGCTTCCCGCGGGGCAGCGCTTTTATGTCTTGTACGAACTGGCGTTCGCGCCCGAACCGGCGGTAGGCACGGCGGCAAAAAGATTCGGCGGCGCAGGCGCGAAAAGCCGCGCGTCCATCACCGGACACGATACGCGTGTCACTCACGAACTTGCGCAAGCGCGGATTTAACCGGCTCTACCAGTCAGGGCGCGTATTCGAGTTCTCGACGCCGGAGGACCTGCTCGACTTGGATTTCGGGAAATCGGCGTACGTGCTCGTGGACCGGCTCTCGCTGTCGCCTGAAATCCGCTCGCGTCTGGTGGATTCGATCGAGATCTGCTATCGGGAAGGCAGAGGCGAAGCCATTTTACAATTTGTACCGGACGATCCAGCCAGTGCGGCGCCCCAGCCGCCCGATAGACTCGTATTCAACGAACGATTCGACTGCAAGAAATGCGGCGCCGTGTATCAGGAGCCCGAACCGCGGCTTTTCTCGTTCAACAATCCCTACGGCGCGTGTCCGCGCTGCCAGGGATTCGGCAACACCATCGATTTCGATCTCGACCGGGTGGTGCCGGACAAAGGGAAATCGCTCGCCGATGGCGCGATCGAGCCGTGGACGAAACCGCGGTACAAGCAACTCACCATGGATATGCGCCGGTACGCGCGCGCCAAGGGAATCCCATTCGACGTGCCGTTCCGCGATCTGACGACGGCGCAACGCAACGCCATCCTGGACGGCGACAGGAAGGAAGATTTTCCCGGCATTAAGGGATTTTTCGCCTGGCTGGAACGCAAGAAATACAAGCTGCACGTGCGCGTCTTCTTGAGCCGCTACAGGGGCTATGCGCTGTGCCCGGACTGTCGGGGCACGCGCCTGCGCGCCGAGGCCCGCGCCGTGAAAATCGCGGGGCGCTCGATCACCGAAGTTTGCCAGATGACGGTCAAAGAGGCGCGGCCTTTCCTCGATGGCCTGCAGCTCAGTCCCGCCGAAACCACGATCGCTGAAAAAGTGCTGGAAGAGGTTCAGCAGCGATTGCGGTTTCTCGACGAAGTAGGACTCGACTACCTCACGCTTGACCGGCTGACTTCGACGCTATCGGGCGGCGAGGCGCAGCGCATCCAGCTCGCCACGTCGCTCGGGTCGCATCTCGTCGGTGCGCTCTACGTGCTCGACGAGCCTTCCATCGGCCTGCATCCGCGAGACACTGGCCGCCTGATTGAAATCTTGAAGGGCCTTCGCGACCTCGGGAACACGCTGTTGGTGGTCGAACACGATCCCGATACGATTCTGGCGGCCGACACTATTCTCGATCTCGGACCGGGCGCGGGTGAGCACGGCGGCGAATTAATTTTCGCGGGCACACGCGAAGAGCTGCTGGCGAGCACGCAATCGCTCACCGGCCGATACCTGCGCGGCGAATTGCGAATCGCGGTACCGCCGCAGAGACGCAAGCCGCAGGGCAGATTCCTGAAAATCATCGGGGCACGCAGCCACAATCTTCAGGGCGTGGACGTGACGATTCCGCTGGGAATGCTCGTGGCGGTCACGGGCGTTTCGGGCTCCGGCAAATCGACACTCGTGTACGACGTTATCTATAAAGCGCTTGAGGCGAAGCGCGCAGGCAGGAATTGGCGCGAATACTGCGATCGAATCGAAGGCGACGCGCCAATCCTGGCCGTCGAGATGGTTGACCAGTCGCCGATCGGGCGGACCCCGCGATCGAATCCAGCGACGTACATGAAGGCATTCGATTCGATCCGCGACCTTTTCGCCTCCACTCCGGAAGCGAAGAAGCGCGGCCTCGGCGCCGGGCATTTCTCGTTCAACATTCCCGGCGGCCGATGCGAGGCGTGCCAGGGCGACGGAACGGTCACCGTGGAGATGCGATTCCTGGCCGACGTCGAGTTGGTCTGCGAGGAGTGCCGAGGCACGCGCTACAAGAGCAGCGTGCTCGAAGTGCGCCATCGCGGCAAGAACATCCACGACGTACTCCAAATGACCGTGCGAGAAGCTCTCGCGTTCTTCGCTCCGTATCCCAAGGTCACGGCACGGTTGCGTCTGCTCGACGAAGTTGGCCTCGGATACTTGCGCCTCGGACAATCCGGCACCACTCTTTCCGGTGGCGAGGCACAACGCCTGAAACTTGCCGCGCATCTTACCCGGCAGGACAATAGCGGCATCCTGTATATCTTCGACGAGCCGACCACTGGTCTGCACTTCGACGATATTCAGAAGCTGCTGACGTCGTTCCGGAAATTGCTCGAAGGCGGGGCTTCCGTGCTGATCATCGAACACAACCTGGACGTGATCAAATCAGCCGACTGGATGATTGATCTGGGACCCGAGGGTGGCGATGCCGGCGGCAAGATTGTGGCTGCGGGAACTCCCGAGCAGGTGGCGCGCAATTCACAGTCTCATACCGGCAAGTTTCTCGCGCGCGTGCTGAACACCCGCAACGGCGGCAACCACGAAAACCATCTGTCATCGGCGAAGCCCAAACTGCCTGGA
The DNA here is from genome assembly GCA_963752925.1 of uncultured Acidobacteriota bacterium. Classification (GTDB taxonomy): domain Bacteria; phylum Acidobacteriota; class Terriglobia; order Acidiferrales; family UBA7541; genus Palsa-295. The sequence goes on from CAVVZY010000011.1 coordinate 856,896, forward strand.
GAGAATCGCTCCTCAGCATGAAAAAGCACTGGATTCCGCTGGCGTGCTGCGCGCTGTGCCTCTTGCTCGGCGGATCTGGAAGCGTCGCCGCGCAGTCCACGGGCGCGGCAAGGAAGCATGTCGTTGCCGATCCCTCCGCTCGAGCTCTGAACGATCTCCTCAATTCCGCGCAGGCGGCGATTGACAAGCAGGATTACGACACCGCAGCGCGGAGCTATTCGGATTACCTCGCGAAAAAACCAGACGATGCGACCGTACATTACGATCTGGGCTACGTTTACTCGGCGCTGAATCGCCCCGCAGACGCAAAAAGCGAATATGAACGCGCCATCGCTCTCGATCCCAAGATGGCCGCGGCGTACCTGAATCTGGGCGTGACGCTGCTCGGCAGCGATCCAGGTGCAGCGGTCGAGCCGCTTGAAAAGGCTGCCGAATTGTTTCCCCAAGACGCGCGAACGAAGTGGCTGTTGGGCACGGCGCTCGAACAGAACGGGAAGCTCCCGGCGGCCATTGAGCAATACCAGGCCGCAAAAGAACTCGACGACGCGAATTTCAAGATTCGACTCGCACTCGGTCACGCCCTCCTGCTCGCCGGACGGCCAGCCGATGCCGAAACTGAATACCATGCGGCGCTGGCGCTCCATGGAACCGCTGTCGAGCTGGCCGAAGCGCACCGCGGACTCGCGGCAATATTGATCGCCGTGAAGAAGCTCCCGGAAGGAGCCGCGGAGCTCGCGCTCTATCTCGAGTCGCAGCCGAACGATTCCAACGCACGAGTGGAACACGCCTCCGTGCTTGTCGATCTCAATAAATACGACGATGCGCTCACCGAGCTCGACCGTGCGGCCACCACCCGCCCGGAGGATCTGGGCACACTGAAGCTGCGCTCCGACATCTACTGGAAGCAGAAACGCTTCGCGGATGCCGTGCCCGTCCTGCAGAAAGCGGCCGAGCTCGCTCCGCGCGACGCCGACATCTCGGCGCGCCTCGGCGAAGTGTATCTTCAGAAGAAAGACTATCCGAATGCCGTCCACTGGCTGGCCGCCGCGTATAACATGAACCCGAAAGCGGGCGATCTGCTGGCGGATCTTGTTGACGCGGAGTTCCAAAGCAAGAACTACGCCGCGGCGCTCGGCGCCCTTGACGCTCTCGCCAAGCGCCAGGAGCTCCCGCTTACCAGCTGGTATGTCCGCGCCGTCTGTTACGATAATCTGGGGCAGGCGGCCCAGGCACTCGACGCGTATAAGAAATTTCTGCAGTTGAACGCGGACGAGAACAGCGATATGTACTTTATATCCACCGCGCGCGTGCGAGTCCTTACGCGCGAGCTGCAGAACAAAAAGAGGTAATGTTGCCAGGAATGACCAGCATTTCGGCGCTCACTCTGACCACCGCGCTGCTCGCAGGCGCCGTTCTGGCGCAAGACCGTATTGCCGACCTACGCGCCCGCCTCGCTCGGGAACCCAGCCCGGTTTCCAAAGCCAAGCTGATGCCCGAACTCGGCGACGCCGAGTTCGCCGAAATTGACACGAAGGTAACGCAGGGACACATGCCGGAGGCGATCGCGATTCTCCGGATCTATCGCGACGAAGTAGACTCGTGCAATAAGGGCCTAGACGCAACGGGAGTGGATGCCGAAAAGCATTCCGGCGGCTTCAAGCAGTTGCAGATCTCATTGCGTGAATCGCTTCGCCGCCTGGACGCCGTGATCGTGAACATGACCAGCGACGAACAGGCTCCATTTCTGGAGATTCGCAAGGATCTCAGCGATGTCAACCGGCGTCTCATTCAGCGTCTCTTCCCTCGCGAATTGCCGGCCAAGCAGGAGCATTAAATGCCGAGCACGGGTGTTTCGATGCGCCAATGGGTTGTCGCCATAATGATCGCCGCGGGCATGCTGGCAGGTCCGGCCCTCGCGCGCGTCCCCGGCCATCCGCAGCAGATAAAGGACTACTTAAGCGAAGTCGAGGCCGATAAGATCCGCGACGCCCGCGAACCTTCCGAACGCATCAAGCTGTATATGGCCTTCGCGGACGACCGCCTCAAGAAGTTCGATTATGAAATCAACCGTGCCACGCAGGAGCGGCGCCGGAGCGAGATTTTGAACGGCTTGCTGAACGGTTACGCCGGCTGCGTGGACGACGCGGCGGACCAAATCGCCCTCGCGAAAGAAAAACACTCGGATATCCGCGAAGCGCTGAAACTGATGCAGACCAAGGACAAGGAATTCCTCGAGCTGCTCCAGAAGTACGACAAGGGCGGGCCCGATTTGGACATCTACCGCGACACGCTGGAGGATGCGATCGACGGAACGAAAGACGCCATTTCCGATGCCGAAGACGCGCAAAAAGAAATGCAGCCTCCGCCCGTGCGGAGAAGACAGTGAAGCGAGCGCAGCAGCCCGGTGCTAATACACGCCGAGCTGTCCCCGGCGGTGAGCGACTTTTTCAGCGCATCTATACGCGGCTGGGGTGCGAAGGCCGCCCGCCGCATTTCGTAGTTGAATACCATCCCTACGCGGACCTCACGCACACCATTCGGCTCCGCGAGGATACGGCTCACGTCCGGCTTTCTGACGTCCTCGGAAATGCGCCACGCATCGTGGTGGAAGCAACTGCGGCGATTTTACTGGGCCGTCTGTACCGGCGGCGTCCTCCGGCCGAATTGATCGAAACATACCGCCAATTCTCCTATGCCCGATCCACGCGCCGCCATCTTCTGCTCATGCGCCAGCGCCGCGCACGAAGGATGGAGCATCGGCCCGCTGGTGCGCATCATGATTTGGAGCCGTTGTTTGAGCGATTGAACCACCATTACTTCCAGAGCTCCCTTGCCCGCCCCCGTTTGGGATGGAGCACGCGCGTCTGGCGAACCCAGTTGGGCTGTTTCGACCCAGCGCTCAACCAGATTGTGCTGAACCGGCAACTGGATCACGAGAAAGTGCCCGAATACGTTGTGGCATATGTCCTGTTTCACGAAATGCTCCACGTGAAACATCCGATCCAATTCGCCCGCTGCCGGCGAGAATCGCACTCCGCGAAGTTCCGCAATGACGAAAAAGGGTTTACGGATTACGCACGTGCGATGCGTTTCCTGGCCCAGTTTCCTTCCCGCCACCCGCGCTAAGGGTCTTTTTATCAGTCGGTTAAGAGACTTTTCCCTGATCGTCCGTAATTCTGCGTCGCAAAGTAAGCAGAGGCCCGTCCGATTAGGAGTACGTTAGTACACAGGGATACTTGTAATAGTTCACTATGAAACTACCGTCATCCACTAACATGCAAGTCGGAATGCGCCGCGTCGAGCGACGCGAGTGGCTCCTGTGGTCCTCGGCCATCCTCGTCACGCTGTTGCTCACTCTGGGAATCCTTTCCTTCAGTTTACCGATGATGCGCGAGTACGCTGGCGACTTCGATACGATGCACCTGGGCCTTGCAATTCGTGGCCTGGTCGGCCTCGTGTTGCTTTTTGACCTCTACACGATTTATCAGCAGGTCCAGATCTATCGGATTCGCCACCAACTGGTGCAGCGCGAAGAGCTTTTTCGGCTGATCAGCGAAAACGCCGCCGACATGATCGCCGTCGTTGATCCGAACGGGCGCCGGCTTTACAACAGCCCGGCGTACGCGCGAATTCTCGGTTTCAGCAACGAGGAGCTGGAAAGCACTTCGTTTTTCGACCAGGTTCATCCGGACGACCGCCAGGTGGCGGAGCAAGCGGCCAAGGAGGCGAGCGGAGGCGGTGAGGGCCGCACGGTGCAATACCGGATGCGCCACAAGGACGGCAGTTGGCACGTCATCGAATCCCGCGCGAGCGCCATTCTGGACGCGCACAAGGAAGTCGAAAAGCTCGTCATCGTGAATCGCGATGTCAGTGAGCGCCGGCAGCTGGAGGAAAAATTTCGACAGGCGCAGAAAATGGAAGCAGTGGGACGGCTCTCTGGTGGAGTCGCGCACGATTTCAACAACCTTCTCGGCGTGATCATCGGCTACGCGGAGTTCTTGCAGGAAAGCCTTGCCCCTGAAGACAAGCTTCGCGGCAGCGTGGACGAGATCCTGAAAGCCGGAAAGCGCGCGGCTTCGCTCACACGCCAGCTTCTGGCGTTCAGCAGGCAGCAGGTTCTCGATCCCAAGGTTCTCGATCTGAATGGCGTCGTCTCCGACATGGAAAAAATGCTCCGCAGGCTGATTGGAGAAGACGTCGAACTCTCGACGGTCTTGAGTCCTGAGCTCGGCCGATTGAAGGCCGATCAGGGGCAGCTTGAACAGGTCGTCATGAACCTGGTCGTCAACGCGCGCGACGCGATGCCCCAGGGCGGCAAGCTGGTGATTGACACCCAGAATATGGTCATGGACGACGCCTTCATCCGCCGGTATCCCTACCCCGTGCAGGCGGGTCCGTACGTCTGCCTGACGGTCACCGACAGCGGAATCGGCATGGATCCCGAAACAAAGGCGCGCGCTTTTGAGCCGTTCTTCACGACAAAGGAAAAAGGCAAAGGAACCGGCTTGGGCCTCTCGACCGTCTATGGCGTCGTGAAGCAGAGCGGCGGTTATATTGATATTGATAGCTCGCCCGGCGCCGGCACCACTTTCAAGATTTACTTGCCGCGCGTCCACGATGCCATCAAGGCCGAATCGCCGACGGGCACCGCCACCTCGTTCACTGGCAACGAGACAATTCTCCTGGCGGAAGACGAGACGTCCTTGAGGACTTTGACGCGCAACACTCTCGAGCTTTGCGGCTACAAAGTGCTCGAAGCTAAAGACGGCATCGAAGCGCTTGAAGTGAGCGACCGCCACCAGGGATCCATTGATCTGTTGCTGACGGACATGGTGATGCCCGGTATGGGCGGGCGCGCCCTGGCTCAGGAACTGACGCGACGGCGTCCCGACATTCGACTCGCCTATATGTCCGGATACACGGGGCAAGCCGTTGGTTCGCAAGGGCCCGTGGACCCCGGCAGCGTGTTCTTGTTGAAGCCGTTTACCCGCGAAGTTTTGACGCGCAAGATACGCGAGGCCCTGGATCGCCCAGTGGTGGCAGAAAAAACCTAGGAGCCGTGCGCAACAGAAGACCGCCTCAGACCCAGGGACACGGGAGCGAAAAACATGCCGAAAATCCTGATTGTGGACGATGACGAAGCGGTTCGCGGCCTTCTCCGCATGCGTCTGTCGGGCGCCTATCAGATCGTGGAGACGGGTGACCCGGAACAAGCTCTGGGCCTCGCTTTAGAGCACAAACCAGACGCCATCTTGCTGGACCTGATGATGCCGGGGTTCTCGGGATTCGAACTTTGCCAGAGTTTTCACACCCTGAGCTATACGTCTCGAATTCCAATCTTCGTGATCACCGGTGAAGCCGGAGTGAAATACAAGGAGCATTGCGAGAGCCTGGGCGCTAAGGGGTATTTTCACAAGCCCCTGGACTTCGCGGCCCTGAAGACGGCCCTGGCCAACGAACTCAAGGACAAGCAGCCTGAGCGCCGCGCCCACAAGCGGGTGCAGATGAGGGTCCTTCTGAAGCTGCGCGGCACCGATCCCAACGGAAAGCAATTCGAAGAATCCACGACCACGGACAATGTGAGCGCGGGAGGATTTCTCTGCAACTCCGCGGTCACTCTGGCTAAAGGCTCGCCCGTGGACGTTTTCTTGACGTCGGGCGGTGTCGAACGCCACGCCGGACGCGCGCATGTCGTGCGCAAGGAACCCACCGGTTCCGCGTGGAACCGCTACGGATTCCAGTTCGACGAGACAACTTCCGATTGGGTCCTGCAGGACAAGTAGTAGCTCTCCCGCGCCGCCAGTTTCGGTTCCTATTTGCCGGAGAGCTTGTCTATCTTGTTTTGGATCTTCTTCGCGTCCGGCGCCTTGGGATAAACCTGCAGGTATTCCTTGTAGTACTTCAGAGCGCTGGTCTTATCGCTCTTCCTTTCGTACGCCTCGGCAAGCAGCAGTCGCGGCTTTGCGAAGGTCGATCGCAGGCGAATCGCGTCCTGAAATCGGGAAATCGCGGCGTCAATATCACCCTTGTGCATGTAAAACATGCCGACCTCAATATCCTCTTGTGCGGAGACTGGATCGTAATTGCCCGTGTCGTCCTTGGGCACCGTGGGCGGATCCCCGTGCCGCGATGACGATTCCCCGGCGGACGGATCCGGTGAAGGATTAGGCTTCTGATCCTTCTGCCGAGCTGCCGCAGGCAGAGCAAGCAATAAAATAACGAGCACGAATTGGCTGAGTGCTGGGCGCAAAGGGTTTCTCATTCTGTTTAGATTGCGTTTGCTATCATGAAAGTTGTCTCATCGGCGAGCCTTCCCGAAGGCGAGCCGGACACACGTCAATTGTAGCGCGCGGCAAATGGAACTCCGCGAAAAAGTCGATCAACTCCCGCCGCAGCCCGGTGTGTATCTGTTTCAGGACGCCGGGGGCAAGATCCTCTACGTCGGAAAGGCGCGCTCGCTGCGCAGCCGCGTCAAATCGTATTTCCTCGAATCGCGCTGGCAGGACGCCAAGACCGGCTCGCTCGTTCGCGAAATCGCCGACCTTGAATGCATCGTCGTGGACAACGAGAAAGAGGCGCTGGCGCTTGAAAACCATCTCATCAAGCGGCACCTCCCGAAATTCAACGTCCTCCTGCGCGACGACAAGACCTATCCCTACATCCGTTACACGGCGTTCGAGAAATACCCACGCGTCTATGTGACGCGCCGGCTGAACAAAGACGGCTCGACCTACTTCGGGCCTTACTTCCCTGCCAGCCTCGCTTACCGGTTGGTTCATCTGATCCACAAGCATTTTCTGGTGCCGTCGTGCACCGTGGATCTGGGCAGGAGTCATCCACGGCCCTGCCTGCAGTATTACATCCACCGGTGCCTCGGCCCCTGCGCCGATCTCGTCACCGACGAACGCTACGCCGAAGCGGCGCGTGACGTACGTCTATTTCTCGAAGGGCGACGCAACGATCTCTCGCGCAGCCTGAAGGAGCGCATGGAGCGCGCATCGGAGGAGCAGCGCTACGAAGAGGCCGGCGGCTATCGCGATCTGCTGCGCACGCTCGCCGAAATGGAAGAGCGCCAGAAGATCGCCGCGGCCGAAGGCGACGACACCGACGTCCTCGCCTGGTACGCCGAACCTCCGCAGGTGGCCGTGAATCTCTTTCACCTGCGCGGCGGGCGAGTCGTTGATCGGCGCGACTTTTATTGGGAAGATCTCGGCGAGTTCGATCCCGCGGAGTTCTTGCCGTCCCTGCTGAAGCAGCTCTACCTCGAAGTCGGTTATCTGCCGCGCTACATTCACACACCCACCGATTTCGAAGATCGCTCGTTGCTCGAGGACGTCTTGACCGATTCGGCCGGGCATCGCGTCGAAATTCTCAACCCGCAACGCGGACAGAAACACGCGTTCCTTGAGCTCGTGGAGAAAAACGCCAAGCATTCCTTCGTGCAGCGTTTCCGCGTGTTGAAACCAAGCCCCCGGGCCATTGCCGACGCGCTGCAGTCAACGCTCGGCCTTCCCGAGCCGCCCAGGCGAATCGAGAGCTTCGACATTTCACACATTCAGGGATCGGACACCGTCGCTTCGATGGTCGTATGGGAAGACGGAAAAATGAAGAAGTCCGACTACCGGAAATTCATCATTCGCGGCGACGCGATGCCAGCGGGATCGGAAAAATCCGATGGCCTGCTCCGCGACGATTTCGCCAGCATGCGCGAGGCCGTCGAAAGACGCTATCGCCGCTTGCAGAATGAGCAGAAACCGCTGCCAAGTTTGATTCTCATTGATGGCGGAATCGGGCAGCTGCACGCGGCGGCGCAGGCGCTCGACAAGCTAGAGATCATCAACCAGCCGATGGCGAGCATCGCCAAGAAGGAAGAGATCCTCTACCTGCTCGGGCGCGAGGGTGAACCCATCGCGCTCGATCATCACTCGCCGGTCCTCCATCTGATCCAGCAGATTCGCGACGAAACCCACCGCTTTGCGGTCACCTTTCACAGGCAGCGACGGTCGAGCCGGCGCATTCGGACCTCCCTCACGGAAATTCCAGGCGTCGGCGACCGCATCGCGCAAAAACTCCTGCGGCGATTCGGGAGCGTGACTCGCATGCGCCAATTGACCCTCGAGGATCTCGCCGCCGAACTCCCGCGCCGGCAAGCGCAGCGCGTTTTCGACGCATTGCGTGAATCCGTGATTTCCCAAACGCGCCAGAGTTAGCTTCAAGCCCTCCTCGCGCTTGCGGCGATCTGCTACTATTCCCCGCGCTTTACGATTGGGGGAACTCCGCCGTGGCAACCACAGGTCGTGGTCAACCGAGCGCGGACGATTCCGCGAGCGGACTGGTGCGCGTCGGCGTGGCGCTCGCCGATTGGTCCGAGCGCTGGTTTCCCGATGCCTTCGTTTTTGCATTGATAGCGCTCATCATCGTCTTCATTGCCGCCTTTTTTGCGGGCGCCGCGCTCCGCGACCTCGTGCAATATTTCGGTCAGGGGTTTTGGAGCCTGATTCCGTTCACGATGCAGATGGCGATCATTATCTTAGGCGGTTATGTCGTGGCAACTTCTCCACCGATTCACCGGCTGATCCGCTGGCTGGCAACTGTGCCACGAACGCCCCAAGGAGCCGTGGCGTTCGTCGCATTTTTCTCGATGGCGACGTCGCTCGTCAGCTGGGGTCTTAGCCTGATCTTCAGCGGCCTGTTGGTCCGCGAAGTCGTGAAGCAGGTTCGCGGCGTTGATTATCGAGCGATCGGCGCGGCGTCGTACCTCGGCACCGGCACCGTTTGGGCGCTTGGAATTTCCTCATCCGCGGCCCTGCTGATGGCAACACCGGCGTCCATTCCCGCTGGGTTGATCAAAATTAGCGGCGTGATTCCGCTAAGCCAGACGATCTACACCTGGCAGAGCCTGGCAATGGCAGCGATATTGATGTTCGCATCCATCATGGTGGCATATTTGTCGGCCCCGGCATCGTCGGTGAAAACGGCCGAATACTTCGGCGTTGTCGAAGATGCCCCGACAGTAAAACCGGAGGAGCGGCGAACTCCGGCCGAATGGCTGGAGTATGCTCCGGCGCTCTCGCTGGTGATTGGCGTGATCGGTCTCACGTACTTCGGTCAAGTGGTCGCTGCGCGCGGCCCCCTCGCTGCACTGGACCTGAATACGTACAATTTTCTTTTTCTGATGATCGGACTGCTGCTGCATTGGAGGCCGAGGTCGTTCACGCGCGCCGTGCACAATGCGGTTCCAGCAACGGCCGGCGTGCTGATTCAGTTCCCTTTCTACGGCGGCATCTTCGGCATCATGACAATGTCGCCGCTTTCCCGCGTTTTGGCCGGATTCTTTGTGCGCATTTCTTCGCACGGCACGTTCCCCGTGCTGGTGGCGATTTACTCCGGCATTCTTGGCCTGTTTGTTCCTTCGGGTGGCAGCAAATGGCTCATCGAAGCACCCTACGTCCTGCAAGCGGCCAAGGACCTTCACGTCCACCTCGGCTGGGTCGTGCAGATTTACAACACTGCCGAAGCATTGCCAAACCTGGTGAATCCGTTTTGGATGCTGCCGCTGCTGGGAATCCTGAAGGTACGGGCCCGCGATTTGGTCGGATATGGAATGCTCTATTTGACCGTGAATGCCGGGCTGGTTCTCTTCTTCATGTGGCTGTTTGCACAGACTTTCGCCTACATTCCGCCGCTGATCCCCCAATAGCGCGCCAGATCGTAACGTGCGATCTGGGCCTCCCTTGCCCGTACTGGTAAGCCTATGCTACTCTGAAATTTGGAGGTGCCTTATGGCTGATAACGTGGGTTCGAAGGTAAGTTTCTTTCTCGTCGGATTGGGAATCGGGGCGCTGGTCGGGATTCTTTTCGCGCCGAAATCCGGTGAAGAAACGCGCGAGTATCTTTCGTCGAAGGCGGAAGAAGGCAAAGATTACGCGCAGAAAAAGGCTCGCGAACTTCGCGAGCGCGCCGAGGATTTGATCGAGCGCAGCAAGGAAATCATGGCTCGGCAGAAGGACGCCATCACCACGGCCGTCGACGCTGGCAAGGAAACCTACAAGCGAGAAGCCAAAATCTCGTAGTTCCCTGGGAGCTTCTCCATGTCCGGCTGGCTTGAGGCATTCATCGTTATCGCCACGTTTGCCATCGTGATTCAGATGGCGATTCTTCTGGCGATGTTTGTCCAGCTTCGCTCCGCCATCGGGACGTTTACGCGAATCGCCTCGCAATTGCAGGCCCGCATGGATCCGATTCTCGTGCGCACCAACCGCATTTTGGAGGATTCCGAGGAGCGCATCGCCAGCATCATGGGCGATGGCGCGGAAATCGCGCGGGTGGCTCGCAGCCAGGCGCAAAAGGTGGACCGCGTGTTCACCGATATGGTCGAGCGGCTGCGCATTCAGGTGGTTCGCGCCGATCACATCCTCACGGGCGCGCTCGAAGTGATCGAGGAAACCGGCTCGACTTTCCGCTCGAAGGTATGGAAACCCGTGCATCAGGCATCCGCGGTGCTGAAGGGCATCAAGGCGGGTCTTGAATTCATCCGCAGCGGCAAGCGCCCCGAATCCGACGCGGCCACGCAGGACGAAGAACTTTTCATCTGAAGTCACGCGATCGCTTACTTCTTCTTGGCTTTCTCTTCGGCGGGATTTTCACGGTTGAATCGAACGGCGGATTTCACGAGTTTTTGCAATCCATGCCGACTCAGGTCTTCCATCGTGCGCAGCTTCACATGGCGTAGATTCTTGCCAGTGCCTTCCAGCAGCTTCTCGGGATCGTCCAGCGACGCGCCGCTGTAGAGTCCGAACGTTACGTGATTATTGCCGATCGTGAAGTAGCCAAACGCGCCGCCGGAATCGAACATCGGCAATCCCCACGCGTTAACGCCTTCTTTCAGTTTCGGAGCGGCCTTCTCGACGAGCGCCCGAAGACCTTGGGCGACGGGACGGAGCCTTGGATTTTTCGCGCGAATGTATGCATCCACGTGGCTCGCGGAGCTTCGCTTGGGATCCATTCGCATTTCCACGGGTGTCGCCTCAGGCTCCCTGTATCCAGCCACCGCCGAGGACTTGCTCGCCCGAATAGAAAACCGCGGCCTGGCCCGGCGTGATGGCGCGCTGCGGCTCGCGGAAAGAGATTCGCGCAGTCGTGTCGCTGAGCGGCGTGATTTCCGCATCGGCGGGCTCGTGGCGATTGCGAATTCGCACGCGCGCCTGGACCGGGGCGTCGGGCGTCGCGAACGGGATCCAGTTGACGTTGCGGACCTCGCAGACCGAGCTGCGAAGATCGCGGTCTTCTCCGACCACCAGGCGATTGTTCGCGCGGTCGAGTGCGACGACGTACATCGGATGACCTTCGGCTAGTCCGAGGCCCTTGCGCTGACCTACCGTGTAATTGTGCAGACCGTTGTGGCGGCCGAGGACTTCGCCTGAGGTTCCGACGATCTCACCCGGCTCGCCCAGCTTTAGTGCGTCGCTCTCTCCAGCCCGTCGCAGTTCCCTGCTCCCGCAAATAACTTTCGATGAAGCGTACGTAACTGCCCGACGGAACGAAACAGATTTCCTGGCTCTCGGGCTTTTCGGCAACGGGCACCGCGAGGCGGCGCGCGATGTCGCGCACTTCCTGCTTGGTCATTTCGCCGAGAGGGAAATCCGCGCGGGCAAGCTGCTCCTGCGTCAATCCAAAAAGAAAATACGACTGATCCTTGGTCTCGTCCACCGCGCGAAGAAGTTCGTAACGTCCCGTTTCTCGATTATGGCGGACGCGCGCGTAATGGCCGGTGGCGATCCGCTCGGCGCCAATCTGGCGCGCGGTCGAAAGTAGCTGCTCGAACTTGACGTCGTTGTTGCAGCGCGTGCAAGGAATCGGCGTGCGGCCCGCGAGATAGTCCTCGACGAAGGGGCGAATGACGCTTTGCTCGAAGGCGCGCTCGAAATTGACCACGTAAAACGGGATGCCGAGATGCTCGGCGACGCGGCGCGCGTCGTATACATCTTCCGTCGAGCAGCAGCGATGTTGCTTGGGGCCGTCGCCCTGCAGCTCGGGCAGCCGGCGCTGATTCCACAGCTGCATGGTGAGGCCGACGATCGGCTGGCCGCGCTCGCGCAGAATCGCGGCCACCGTCGAGCTGTCCACGCCTCCGGACATCGCCACGGCGACTGTGTTCGCGGTCGCCGCCTGCGCGTGCGGAATTGAAGCAACAGCGTCGCGCGTGGATTCGAGTTGGTCGAGAGTTGGCATGGGAAAGAGTTCGCTCGTCAGTTCGCTCGTCAATTCAGTCACCGGGCGGGCATCGCGGCTGCAGATTCACGCTCGCGCGGAGAAAGCGCGCGGATACGCGCGACGACCGGCGGAATCACTTCGATTGCGCGATCGATTTCGTCGGCGGTGGTCGGCCGGCCGAGACTGAAACGAAGGCTCGATCGCGCGTCGTCGTGCGATAGCCCGGCGGCCAGCAGCACATGCGAAGGTTCGGTCGAACCCGACGAGCAAGCGGCGCCGGTGGAGCACGCGACTCCCTGCAGATCGAGCGCGATGAGAAGCGCTTCGCCGCCCGCGCCGGGAAAACTCAAATTCGAGGTGTTCGGGACGCGGCGCGAGCGATCACCGTTGATGAGCACGTTCGGGATTCGCTCAAGGAGCGCGGTTTCCAGGCGGTCGCGCAGTCCGCCAAGGCGGACGCCGTCTTCCGGCAGCAATTTCCGCGCGAGTTCCGCCGCCTTCCCCAGGCCGACGATGCCCGGGACATTTTCGGTTCCGGGACGGCGATCGCGCTCGGCGTGGCCGCCGTAAAACCGCGGGGCAATTTGCCTGCCCGACCGGACGTAGAGCGCGCCGACGCCCTTGGGGCCGCAGAATTTGTGCGCGGAAATCGAGAGCAGATCGACGCCGAGCTTCGTGACGTCGAGCGGAACTTTTCCGGCCGACTGCACGGCATCGCAATGGAAGCAAACTCCGGCTTCGGCGGCGATGCGCGCGATCTCTTCGATCGGCTGAATGGTTCCCAGCTCGTTGTTCGCGTGCATGACGCTGATGAGAACCGTTTCGGGTCGCAGCGCGCGGCGAATTTCTTCGGGGTCGACGATTCCCTGCGAATCCGGGGCGGTACTCACGGGAACGACGGTGACTTCGACGCCCTGCCGCGCGAGTTCGTCGCAGCTGTGCAGAATGGCGTGGTGCTCGATGGCCGTGGTGATCACGTGCTTGCGCGGCTTGGGCGAAGCCGCAACCGTGCCGAAGAGCGCGAGGTTGTCCGCCTCCGTGCCGCCGCTGGTGAACACGATCTCGCTAGGCTTCGCGCCGATCAGCGCGGCGACCGACTCGCGCGCGGCGTCAACCGCGGCACGGGCGCGCTGCCCCGGGGAATGGATTGAACCGGCATTGCCGAAGTATTCCCCGAGAAATGGCAGCATGGCTTCGAGGACCGCAGGATCCACGGGAGTGGTCGCGTTGTAATCAAGATAGACGCGCATGGCCGCTCCTTTCGTAAACTGGTCTGCCGGGACCAAAAAATGTGTGACGGTTCCCAAGAGCCTCGAGCCTTTGGTTTGAATGAGTTAGGCCTAGCTTTACTCGACAACGTGTGACACTTCCCAACGAGAGACACTGCCGCATCCACCGGGAAACATCAAAACCGGCGCTCCGTACCGTCAACGAATTGTAAGCATTCGCCATGGGCGATGCGCCAAGGTGCTGGCCGCAATTAGGCTAGCAGGATGTCGAGAGAATGCAAGCGCGAGCTTGTGTGGACTTTGAGCGTTGCGCCGGGTGCAGCCAACAATCGTAGGGCAAGCAGATTGCTCGGGTACCTAGAAGCACCGTCCGTGGTCTCGAGGCCGCGACGGCATTCTGTGCAGCGACTTCTAGAATTTGAATGCGGAGAAAAGCGCCCGCCTGAAAGGCGGCCGCTACGAAACCGTTGCTCTTTGCACCCGAATTGCCAAGCATGCGCGCCGGGCACGGCATGCCGTGCCCCTACGAAACGAACAGCTCCGGTCGAGGAGAGATTAGGAGCGAAGGCTGAAGACTTTTTCGGCGTTGGATTGATAGAGCTTCTTTTTGTCGGCGGCGCTGATGGGCAGGTTGTCGGTGACCTTCACTTCTTCGGGAACAAACTGGTAAGGGTAGTCCATGGCGTAGAGGACGCGATCCACGCCGAGGACTTTCTGGCAGTACAAGATCGGCGGCTCCCAGGCCATGCCGCTGGTGGTGACCCAGATATTTTCGCGGAGGTAATCGCTTGGTTTCTTCTTCAGCTTCTTGACGTTGGGATAGCGGCTGGACGCGACATTGGCTCGATGGAAGAAATCAATTCTGAAGAACCAGTATGCCAGGCCTTCGCCGAGATGCCCGACGACCATACGGAGCTTAGGAAACCTGTCGAACACGCCACTGAGAATAATTCGCAGCAGATGCAGGCTGGTTTCGACGGCGAAACCGTAGATCGCGCCTTCAAGTCCCCATTCCGCGAACGGGGCGTACATGCGCGCGGAGGGTGTGCTCGGGTGCAGATAGATGGGAACGTCCAGCGCTTCCGCGCAGGCGAAAATATCCCAGAATTTCGGGTCGTCGAGATATTCACCCTGCGTGTGGGAGTTTATGATCGCGCCCTTCAAGCCCAGCTTTCGGACGGCGCGTTCAAGTTCCTTCGCCGCAGCCGCGGGATTTTGAGGGGCGATAGCCGCGAGACCGGAGAAGCGGTCGGGATGCTTGCGAATCGCCTCCGCCAACTGGTCATTGAAGGAGATGGCCAGCGCAGCGCCTTCCGCCGGATTGAAGAGCTGCACGCCAGGGTTTGTGATCGAAAGTATTTGGCGGGCGATGCCGGTTGCGTCCATGTCGCGAATACGCTGTTCGCCGAGATCTTGGAGGCGCGACGCGATGCCGACCGAGCGTGAACTCTGGCCGAGGAAGTAACCCCATTGGCCTACGAATCCCGGGTCGAGGTTTCCTCCTTTGTCGAGCATGGCCTTCCATCGTTGGAGTAGTTCGGGCGGAGCGAAGGCTTCCTCGGTGGCGATGCGGAGGTAGGATGGTTTCTTATTGGGGCGCGATTTGTGCTTGGTGGGAGTCACGTGTGGAGTTCCTTCAGCGAGACGGCATATCGTGAAGATGATGCCAAGGTCTTGTGCCGGGCACGGCATGCCGTGCCCCTACAAAACCGTCGACGGGCGCAATATCTCGCAGATGGGCGAGGCAAGCCTCGCCCACAAACAGCGGCAGCGAGCTGCCGCACTCCACATGAGCTTTGCTCGACCAAATCGCCGCTGAGATGGTAAGGGTGACGCCAAGCATCGTTGAAGGGCGCAGCGAGCAGCGCCCCTACAAACGCAGAAGCGAAGAGCCGACGGGACGCCCTTTGACTTCGCGCAGGACGAGCAGGCGCTACGAAGGCAACAGCGCCAATCACTCGGCGAGGCCCATGGCTTTCGCGTAGGCTTCGCGAACCTCGCGAGGCTGACCGGCTTGAAACACGTAGTCGGACAACTGGCCGCCGCCTAGGGGATGCTTGGCGATTTCCTCGAGAGTCTGGCCCTCGGTGAGATTCTTGCGGTCGGCGATCGGCAGGTTGATGCAGCGGTTGATCTCCGGATCGCGGATCGTCGCCTTCGGATCTTCGCCGCGTGCGATAGCTTCGATATCTTTCAGAAATCGCTGGCGCATCATGATGATGCCGGTGTCGCTGGTCCCCAGATGCTCGTGCGTGCGATCGGGAATGGTTCCCTGCCCGACCCAGGCGACAAAATCCTGATTCATCACATGGCTCGAAATCAGACGGCCGGTATCGGCTTCCCGCACCGGACCGCGCCAAGCTGGGATTTGCTCCTGCACGTAGGGCTCGCGGTCCTTGGGGACGCGGCTGAAACACCAAGTCACGCTGAGCGTGTTTTCGTCGTCGATCGGCACGCGCCATTCGAAATGATCGCCAGTGAAGAGCGCGTTTGGCCAAAGGCAGACGCGCCCGACCTTCCACATGGGGTCTTCTTCGCTCATCCCTTCGCGAATGCGGCGGTAGACGATGCCGTAATCAAATTCTTCGAACGCCAGTTTCAGGTGCCGGGGAGAATACGGGCCGCCTTTGTCCTTCAGCCGCACGCTCCAGTTCATGTGCATCCACTCGAAATGAAGCGGGTCTACAGAATTTTCCTGGCACTGCAGCCAGTTGCAAGGCACGTCGGCGAAAACGATCTGCACGAAGCCGTTCTTCCAAGTGAACGGCTCCCAGTTGGGCACCAGCGGCGCGGGTTGCGGGCCGAGGTACGCCCAGATCAGACCGCCGCATGATTCCACGGGATATGCCTTGATGCGGATCTTGTCGCGGAAGTGAGCCTCGGGCTGCGCGACGTCTTCGTAGGGCTGCTCGAGGCAGCGGCCGTCGCGATCGAAGAGCCAGCCGTGATAGTTGCAGCGCAGACCGCACTGCTCGACGAACCCGTAGGACATGTCGGCGCAGCGATGCGGACAGTGGCGGTCCACCAGGCCGAAGGTGCCGGACATGTCCTTGTAGAGAGTGAGATCCTCGCCCATCAAGCGCACGGGCTTTATGGATTGGGAGTCGAATTCGCTGAGCGCGGCGATGGGCATCCAGTAGCGGCGCAGCAGATCGCCCATAGGCGTGCCGCGACCGACGCTGATGAGGAGCTGGTTCTTGGCGGGGTCGAGCATCGGACTGGCGGGGATTCTAACGCAATCGGCGGCGGGAGCAAAGTGGGGCGGCTCCTTTACCGACGACGCGCAGAGAAGCATTGGACACGGACGCCCAAGAGAGATCCCTCGGCTGCGTCCCGCGCCCGCAAGATGCGCGGGAAAGGCAAAAGCGCGCAGCACTACGCTCAGGATGACACGTTTTGCTGAATGGGCGGCGGCTTGCCAAGCATCTGCGCCGTGCATCCGCCTGCAACGGACCGTGCGGCTGCGAAGAGAAAGCCGCGATGCAAGGGACGAGCGAGGAGTGGGCGAGGCGAGCCTCTCCCACAAACAGCGGAGGCAAGCCGCCGCACTCCACAAACGACAGTCGGCGGCGCGCAATAATCTGACGGATGAAACATTTGGGGGGCGAACAGCGTATCTTGATGCAAGAGAGGTGCGCAATGGACCAACCGGGACGTCGGCGGCATGGCTCGTTTGTGGGCCCGATCATATTGATCGTGCTGGGCAGCTTGTTGTTGACCTGGAGGATTTATCCGGACTTGAATCCGTGGCCGGTTCTGTTTCGCTACTGGCCGCTCATACTGATTTTGATTGGTTTGGGGAAGATTTGGGACAGTTACTACTTCCGCCAGCACCCCGATCAGGGAGTCACACCCTGGATTACGGGCACGGGAATCGCGTGGATTCTGCTCCTGGTCTTTTTTGTCTTCGCGGCGTGGCATAGCAGAGATCGATGGGACGACAGAGGCTGGCACGGAGGGTGGCACGATCCCTGGGGCTGGCACGGGCGAACGTGGGGCGACTTGGCTCATGACACGCAAGCAGTGGAATTACAGGGAGCGAAGTCGGTGGACATGAACCTCGACATACCCGCGGGCGAGTTGACGGTAAGCGGGGGCTCGAGCCGTCTGATGGACGCGGATTTCCGGTATTACGCAGAACAGGGCAAGCCGACCGTGGACTATTCCGTATCCGGCGAGCGGGGACAGCTTCGCGTGACGCAGGACGAAAATCGATGGCACACGCGCTTCGGCAATGAAGATAACGAATGGAATATGCGCGTCGCGAACGCGGTGCCGATCGATCTGCGGGTGCAAATGGGCGCGGGACATAGCAGCCTGCGGCTCAGCAGCGTGACGGTAAAGGATCTGGAAGTTCACATGGGCGCGGGCCAGCTGGATTTGGACCTGACCGGCGAGCGCAAGACGAGCGTGAACGGAACGATCGAGGGCGGAGTGGGGCAGGCAACCGTCCATCTGCCGAAAAATGTGGGAGTGCACGTGGAGGCAACGGGTGGAATCGGCTCGGTGGACGCGCGCGGTTTGACGCGAGATGGAAGCGCGTACGTGAATGAAGCCTACGGGAAATCGCCGACGACGATTGAATTGACGATTCACGGAGGGGTGGGAGAGATTCGATTGATCGAGGAGTAGGCGCCTGCATCATTTCAGAGGCTGCCGTAAGACGCCGGTTCCTGATGAAGTTGCGGTCAATCGTCCCTCCGGGACTTCTTCGTTTCGTTCCTTCTCCGTACCCGGGACTGCGCTACGCTGCGTGCCGGGCTAATAACAATCGCCGCTGCGCGGCTCAACCACGAACCAGAAGACGAGCCCGTCGAACACTCGGAGGCAAGCACCACGATCCTGAGTTACTCAATCGCGCCAGAGGCTGCGGATGGCTTTGACAGACGCGCAGGCGTCCGTTAGCGTCGAAGGAAGAGGCGTGGCTGATCTTTTCGCGCGCCCTGACGATTACAGGAGCCAACCTTGGCGCGGCCCATCATTACGCTGACGACGGATTTCGGCACGAACGACCATCTGGTCGGAGTCATGAAGGGCGTAATCCTCAGCATCAATCCCGAAGTCAATATTGTGGACATCACGCACAGCGTTATAGCGCATGACCTGCTCGACGGAGCGCTGACGATCGGCCAGGCGTACAAATATTTTCCGCCGAAGACGGTTCATCTCGTCGTGGTGGATCCGGGCGTGGGAAGCGCGCGCCGGCCGATTCTGGTCGCCGGGGATACGCACTACTTCGTGGCGCCGGATAACGGCGTGCTTTCGTCGGTGTACGACCAGACGGAGGCGCTGTACGTCTGGAATATTATTTCAGAGCACTATTTCCGGCAGCCGGTGAGCAAGACATTCCACGGCCGCGATGTTTTCGCGCCGGTTGCGGCGTGGCTGACCAAATCGTGGCAATCGTCGGCGTTCGGAGAGGCGATTACGGATTATGCGCGGTTTGCCATGCCCAAACCGAAAACGGCAGGCAACACGATCAAGGGCGTGGTGCTGCGCGTGGATCAGTTCGGGAACCTGATTACCAACCTGCGCGCGGAAGACGTGCCCGCGTTTGCGGCGGCGGACGGAAAATTCACGATTCGCGCCGGGAACGCGACGGTGACGAAGCTCGTCCCGACATTTTCGAGCGGAGCAACCGGCGAGGCCATTGGATTCATCGGATCCAGCGGATATCTGGAGATTTCCATTAACAAGGCGAACGCGTCGCGGACATTGGCGATCGGACGCGGGGCGGAAATTACGGTTGAGGTGAGCTAAGGACAGGAAAAACATTTAACACAGAGAACACTGAGTCGACACAGAGTTCACAGACTTCATAGAGAAACCTCACCGCAAAGACGCTGAGAAACCCTTCCGCAGAGAGCGCGCTTCATTTCAAGCAGGTCCCTTCCCTACCGCAACACAATCCTCTAGCGAGCCAAGGAAGTCACGATCAGGTAGGAGCGCATGCGGGGGTCCATCCAATCGCGGAGGGCGTCGCCGAGAAGATTGAAGGCGAGGACCGCGACCATGATCGCGAGCGCGGGGAAAATCACCATGTGCGGGGCGTCGAAAAGATGGCTGCGGGCATCGTTGAGCATCGCGCCCCAGCTAGCCATCGGCGCGAGGACGCCGACGCCCAGAAAACTGAGCGTAGACTCGGCGAGGATCGCGCCGGCCATGCCGATGGTCGCCTGCACGAGCACGGGCTGAAGAATGTTGGGCAACAGGTGCCGGAGGAGAATGCGCGCGGGGGAGGCGCCGAGCGAGCGCGCCGCGAGCACGTACTCCATTTCTTTGGCCTGCAGAATTTGGGCGCGGGCGAGACGCGCGTAGCCAGCCCAGCCGGTGACGATCAACGCGAGAATCACTTTACCAATGCCCGGACCAAGAAACGCCGCAAAGGCGATCGCGAGAAGTATGCCGGGAAACGAGAGGAACGCGTTGATGAGGACGATATTCACGAGGCCATCGAACCAGCCCCCGCAGTAACCCGCCAGAGAACCGATCGCCAAGCCCACAATTCCGGCGCCGAAAACGACACTGATGCCGACCAGCATCGAAACGCGCGCGCCGAAGAGAGTGCGCGAGAGAATGTCGCGGCCAAGCTCGTCCGTGCCCATCCAGTGCGCGGCGCTCGGTCCGGCGAGACGCGTCGGAAGATCCTGCGCGGCGGGGTTGGCGGGGGCGAGCCACGGGGCGGCGATGGCGAGGATTACGAGGAGGAGCGTGAGAGCAAGGCCAATGCGACCGGTACCACTCCGTCGAAGGAATTCGCGAAGGGCTTTCATTCGAAGCGCACCCGCGGGTCAACGAGCGCGTACACGGCGTCCGTCAGAAGATTCACGAGGACGTACGACACGGCAATCAAGAGGATGCAGCCCTGCAACAGCGGATAGTCGCGCGAGCCGATGGCCTGCACGGCGAGGCGGCCGATACCGGGCCAGGAGAAGATGGTTTCCGTAACGATCGCACCAGCGAGAAGCGTCCCGAATTGCAAGCCGAGAATGGTGAGGATCGGTATTAGGGCGTTGCGAAACGCGTGACGGAAAAGAACCGCGGAAGGTGAGAGCCCCTTGGCGCGGGCGGTGCGGACGTAGTCGCTGGAAAGCTCCTCAATGGCCGCGGTGCGCACCATTCGAGTGAGGATCGCGGCGAGCGAGGCGCCGAGAGTAATTGCCGGCAAAATCAAATGTGCCGCGCCACCGCGGCCAGAAACGGGGAGCCAGCCGAAAATCACTGAAAACACGAGAATCAATATTGGTCCCAAGGCAAAATTCGGGACCGAGAGGCCAAGGAGCGTGAAGAGACCGACGGCGCGGTCGGTTGACGTACCCCGCCGCTCGGCGGCGAGCAGACCGGCGGGAATGCCGATCGCGGCGCAAACGAGCAGAGCGACGATGGCGAGCTCCAGCGTCGCGGGATAGTGCGAGAGAACGACGCGCGTGACAGGTTCCTGAAATCGAAACGATTCGCCGAGATCGCCTCGAACGACGCCCGCGAGGTAGTGCCGGTACTGCGCGAGTATCGGCACGTCCAGGCCGAGCGAATGGCGGAGCTGCTGCAAGTCCTCCGCGCGCGCGCCTTCGCCAAGCATCTGCTGCACGGGATCGCCTGGGACGATGTGCGCTAGCAGGAACACCATGGTAACGATGAGCCAGAGCGCGGGAATGGCGAACAAGAGGCGCAGCGAGATGTAGCGAATCATTTTCTGCGGCGTCCCTTGGCAGCGCCGGCCGGGGCGAGACTTTCACCGCCGTCGGAAGCGGCAGGCGCGGCGGATTCCGGGGGAGGCGCGACATTTTCGGCCGCCGCCGGCTGGAGTACTTTGATCTTCACGCGCGAAACGCGGCGACGCTCCATTTCCATGACCGTAAAACGATATCCATCGGATTCGAAACTTTCGCCGCCGCGGGGTATAAACCCGAGCCGGCTTAGAACGAAGCCTCCAACTGTCTCGTAAGAGGAGTCATCGGCCAGCGTGATGTTGTATTGCGCTGCCAGGTCACGGACTTTGATGCCCGCGTCAAAGATCATTCCGCCGTCGGGGAGGACCAACGGGCGTTCAACCACATCGAATTCGTCGTGAATCTCGCCGACCATCTGCTCGAGGATATCTTCGAAAGTGACGAGGCCGAGAATGCTGCCGAATTCGTCCACGACCATGGCGAGGCCCGTGCGGCGGGCGCGAAATTCGACGAGGAGCTCGCTGGCAGGCTTTGTCTCCGGGACGATGAGGACGTCGCGAAGAACATTCCTCAAGTGAAACTCCGGACCAGACGGTTGCTCGGCAGCACGCTGGGCGCGATCGATGAGAATCCAGACGACGTCCTTAATGTGCACAAAGCCGAGGATGTGGTCGAGCGAGCCGTCATACACCGGAAGCCGGGAGCGCTGCGTAGTGGCGAACATGCGCATGGTGTCCTCGAGGCTCGCCGATGCAGGCAGCGCGTGCATGTCGGGGCGCGGCACCATGAGTTCGTGGACCTGCACCTGGCTCAATTCCATGGCGTTCTGAATGAATCGAGCTTCGTTCGCGGGCAGGAGTCCGCGATCGCGCGCCTGCTGGATCATCACCTGCAATTCCTCGGTGGAACGCACGAGAGTATGGCTGTGCGGGGCGACCACGCCGAGGGCGCCGACGATTCTTTCGGCAACGCCGTCGAGAAGATCAATGGCCCAGCGAAATGTGTTGAGGAACCAGTGAAACGGCCGCGCAATCAGCAACGCGACGCGCTCGGCGCGCGCCAGGCTCAAACTCTTGGGGACGAGTTCGCCGAACACAACTTGCAGGACCGTCAAGAGGCCGAATACGACGACGAGCGCCACACTGTGCGCGACGATCGGGGCCCACGGCCGCGCCACCTGCTCGACAAACGGCCGAACAATCGCCGCCAGGGTGATCTCTCCGAGATAGCCGAGGGAAAGGCTGGCAATCGTGATTCCGACCTGCACTCCGGAAACGACGCGGCTGAGATCGCCGATGAGCTGCTCGACGATTTTGGCGCGCGGGTCGCCCTTTTCGACGAGCTGGCGAACGCGTGAAAGCCTGACGGCCACCAGCGAGAATTCCGCGGCCGCAAAAAAGGCATTCATGCCGATCAGGAAAACGATGCCGAAGACGTGGAGCGCGCTCATCGCCTGAATACCCTCACAGCACAGGATTCGCCGTGCAAGGCGATTCTAACAAGAGGCGCCCGGCAACGGGAGAAATCCAGGGAAGGCGTTGCAGTCGCCGCTAGCGCTGCGAGGTTTTCCCGGATGCCACGCGATCGTTGTAATCGGAGGACTTGCCGCGCGGTACGGTCAGCGACGTCCACCGGTCGGATGCAAGGTGCTTTGCTACATAGACGATCTGGCCGATGTGGTAGGCGTAGTGCGCGACCTGGCGGTTGATCGCCTGCATCACGGAATGACGCTCGCCGCGAATGCGAATGGTGCGGCCCAAGTCGGCGTCGGTCAAAGGCGCCAGTTCCTTGAAAACAAGGTTCCAAGCCTCCTCCCACAGCGCGACGATTTCGGCACGAGTCTGCGGCGCATCTTTGAACTCCGCGTCACGATCACGACCGGGCTTTTCGCCGTCGGAAGTGAGGAAATCCGTCCAACGCGAGCGCATGTTGCCGGTGAGATGCTTTACGATAATGGCGATCGAGTTCGACTCGGCATCGAGCGTCGCGGTCAGGCCATCGTCCGAGACTTGTACCATGGCTTGTTCGCCGAGCTTCTTGTAGTAGCGCAGAAGGGAGATGGAGTCTTCCAGGTAGGATGTGGTGAATTCGAGCGCCATGGGCCGATTGTGCATCCGCAGAACTTTGGGCGCAAGAGCCGGGGAAACTCAACATATGAGACTCACTTTTCTACTTGGAATTCAGGCCAGTGCTTCTATGATGGTTTTTGAGCGCTCGGGACTGCGGAACCCTGATTGCGAGAGCGGTGATCGCATATGGGGATTGTTGGGGTTCTCCGACGTGCGCTAGAATGCTCTCGTATCGCCGGTGAAGGCACCGGGGCCTTAGAAGTAGGAGCGAAATGAGCTCAGCGACAAACAAAGCAGCCGAACCGCAGCGCAAGGGCGACTTCGAGAAATCGCTAGTGCGTCTCGAAGAGGTCGTGAAGCGGCTCGAGAGTACGGACCTTTCGCTCGACGAGGCGATGAAGCTGTTCGAAGAGGGCGTGAAACTGTCGCGCGAATGCCAAAAGCAGCTCGAAGAGGCCGAGGGGCGCGTGGAAATTCTCCTGAAGAAGGCCGACGGCAAGATTGCCGCGGAGCCATTCGAGCCCGAAGATGAATCCTCGTAGAGGCGCGCTTTCATTGCGCCGGTCGCTCGCTACAAAGCAGAAAAGAGCCGGCGAGACGCCGGCGCTACGTAAACCACCGGCTGACCGTTTTGATCCCACGAAAACGCAAGCATGAAACTCGCCGATTTCTACCAGGCAGATCTCGATGCAATCGAGGCCGCTCTCGAGCAGCTGCTCCCGCCGGAAGACACGGCTCCGTCGTCCATCCATCGCGCGATGCGTTACAGCGTGTTTGCAGGCGGCAAGAGGATTCGGCCCGTGCTGTGCGTGGAGGCGGCGCGGATGTTTACGGACAATTCGGGCAGCGCGGTTCAAGTCGGCTGCGCGCTGGAGTTCATCCATACCTACTCGCTGATCCACGACGATTTGCCGGCGCTCGACAACGACGATCTCCGGCGTGGCAAACCCACAAATCACAAGGTGTTTGGCGAGGCGATCGCCATTCTGGCCGGCGATGGGCTGCTGACGCTGGCGTTCCAGACGCTGGCCGCCGCGCCGGTCGAGCCAGAGCGACGCCTGAAACTTATCGATGCGGTCGCGCGGGCGGCAGGAACCGACCGGGGGATGATCGGCGGGCAGGTTGCCGATATCGAGGCCGAGCGCAAGCCGGTGGATGGCGCGGGGCTTGAATATATCCACCGCTCGAAGACGGCGGCGCTGATACGCGCGTCGGTGGTGGCGGGAGCGCTCGCGGGCGGAGCGGAGCAGCCGGACATTACGCGACTCATTGGCTTCGGCGAGAACATCGGATGGGCGTTTCAAGTCGTGGACGATCTGCTCGATGTGGAGGAATCTTCGGCAGCACTCGGAAAAACGGCAGGAAAAGATCAGGCGCAGCAGAAAGCGACGTACCCGGCGCTGTATGGGCTCGATAAATCGCGCGCGATTGCGGCGGAGCTAGAAACAAAAGCCCTCGCGGAACTCGACGTGTACGGCGAACGCGCCGCGCGGCTGCGCCAGGTCGGGGAATTCCTGGTGGCGCGCCGGTCGTGATTTCAGGATGAAGATGTCGCGACACCTACCTAGAAGCACATCGCAAGCACGAAAAACGAAGCCAGGAAAAGCGAGGCTCGACCTGCTACTTGTGGAGCGTGGCCTCGCGCCTTCTCGAGAGCGCGCACAGGCGCTGGTGCTCGCCGGGCAAGTCCGGGTCGGCGGAGCGAAGATCGATAAAGCCGGAACGCAAGTGGCCACCGACGCCAGCGTCGAAATTGTGGGCGAAGCGCTGCGTTATGCGAGCCGCGGGGGGCTGAAGCTGGAAGGCGCACTCGAGGACTTCCGAGTCAGCCCGCAGGATCGCGTTTGCATGGACGTAGGGAGTTCGACCGGAGGGTTCACGGATTGCCTGCTGCAAAATGGCGCGCGCAAGGTCTTTGCCGTGGACGTGACGATTGACCAACTCGACTGGAAACTGCGGCGAGATGGGCGCGTGGCAACCGTGAAACGAAATGCTCGATATCTGAAACCGGAGGATATCGGCGAGGAGGTAGATTTCGTGACCGTGGATGTGTCGTTCATATCCGTGAGCAAGATTTTGGAGGCGATTGTGCCGGTTGCTTCGCGCGGCGCCGATTTCCTGATTTTGGTCAAGCCGCAATTCGAACTGGACAAGCGAGATGTGGGCAAGGGCGGAATTGTCCGCGACGCCGCGCTCCACCAGAAAGCGATCGAGCGGGTAGTGACCGCAGCGGCAGAGGTGGGACTTGAGATTATCGGGGTGCGGCCCAGCCGGCTGACCGGCGCAGAAGGAAATCAGGAGTTTTTTCTGCACGCGCGCCGGCGCGAGTAGAATAGAATGCAGCATCCAAACCGATGATTCGAGCCGCTGGTATTATTTCGAAGCCGAACCGGGACCTTCTCTCCTCTGTGGTGCCACCGCTGGTCCAGTGGCTGCACGAACACAAGGTCGAGGTCTTCGTTGATCGGGAGACGCACGAGTGCGTCGATTGCGGCGCACAAGCGCTCGCGCGAGATACCCTCGCGTCACAAGTTGATCTCCTGATCGTGCTTGGGGGAGACGGCACGCTGCTTTCGGCGGCGCGGGCGCCGGGAAGCCACAAGGTGCCGATCCTGGCCGTAAATCTTGGGGGGCTGGGATTTCTCACCAGCGTCACGCTGGACGAACTTTATCCGCTACTGGAACAGGTCCTCGCCGGAAAACATCGCACCAGCGACCGCATGATGCTGGATGCACAAATATTGCGCGGCGGGCAACCGGCCGAGAGGCAGTGCGCGCTCAACGACGCAGTGGTGAATAAGGCGGCGCTGTCGCGCATGCTCGACTTTGACGTGCATGTGGATGGAAACCACGTCGGACGCTATCGCGCCGATGGGTTGGTTGTTGCGACGCCGACCGGCTCGACGGCATATTCGCTTGCGGCCGGGGGACCGATCATAGACCCGGACCTCGACGCGTTCGTAATCACGCCAATCTGCCCGCACATGCTGACGAACCGGCCCCTCGTAGTTCCCGACACGGCGCGGATTGATCTGGATTTCACTGCGGCCGACGAGCCCGTGTACCTAACGCTCGACGGACAGATCGGATTTCAGCTCAAGCCCACGGACCGCGTGACGATCACGAAGTCGGAAAGCCGCGTGGCGCTGGTCCGCCCTCCCTCCAAGACTTACTTCGAAGTGCTGCGAAGCAAACTCAAGTGGGGCGAACGGTAGGCGGATTTCTAATTTACCTTGAGAACGACGAGGGTGCGATCGTCGGATGGATGCTGGCCGCCGGAAAACGAGTCGGCTTCTTCCAGAATCCGGTCGGCAAGCCCGTCGGCCGGCAATCCAGGATTCTCGTTAACCATTTTCGCGACACGACCCCAGCCAAAGAACTCCCCGGCGCGATTCTGCGCGTCGCCGATGCCGTCGGAATAGAAAACGATAATGTCTCCTGGATCGAGATTTAACGTCCGCTCATCGTAAGTAGCCTCTTCGAAAATCCCCAGCGGAAATCCTACCAGAGCAATCTTTTCGCAGCGGCCAGCGTGGTACAGAAGCGGCTGTTCCTGGCCGGCGTTGGCAATACGCAGGCGACGGCGCTGGCGATTCCACGTGGCAAAGCAGAGGGTCATGAATCGACCTTCGATCAATCGCTCGCCCAGAAACCCGTTGAGGGCCCGGAGCATGTTCGCGGGCCGCGGCTTCTGGGAGCCAAGGCTGCGCAGAGTGCCGACCGCGACCGCGCCGTAAAGCGCCGCCGCGCTACCCTTCCCGCTCACATCCCCCAGCGCAACGCCCAAGTCGCTGGGGCCATAGCGCATGAAGTCGTACAGGTCGCCGCTGAGCTCGCGCGAAGAGACGACGCGCGCGGCGATATCCAGGCCGAACTCCGGACCGGGCAATCGAGGGAGCAGCGCGCCCTGAATCCGGCGCGCGGCGTTGAGATCGCGCTCCATGCGGCTTTCGTCGCGCGCGACCTGTTCATAGAGACGCGCGTTTTCAATCGAGACGGCGAGATGCGCCGCGAGGATCGAAAGCACCTGCACGTGATCCGGCGTGAAGTAATTCAACTGCGGGCTTTCGAGGTCCATGACGCCCACAACGCGCGCCTTGTAGATCATGGGCACGGCCAGCTCCGAGCGGGTCTCGGGATTGACCATGCGGTAGCGGGGATCGAGAGCCACGTCGGGGACCGCTACGGGCCGGCGAAGTTTCGCCGCGGCGCCTACGATTCCTTCGTGCGCGGGAACGACCGACTTTTCCTGCACGCGCTGGCCGAATTTTACGGTGACGCGGTGACGAAAGACGGCCGCCGTCTCGTCGTAGAGGAGAATGCTGAAAATCTGGTAATCAATGAGGCGTTTGGTGAGTTCAGCGGCGCGGCGCAGAACTTCCTCAACCTGCAGCGTGGCGTTCGCTTCGCGGCCAATTTCGTTCAGGAGCAAAAGCGTTTCAGCCTGCTTCTGCGCGCTCTCAAAGAGCCGCGCGTTTTCAACGGCCGTGCCGATCCGGCTAGCGACGAGAGTGAGAATCGTCTGCTGGGACGGGGTGAAATAGTCCGGCTGGCGACTCTCGATGTCCATGACGCCGATGACGCGACCGCGAACGATCAACGGCACAGCCAGCTCCGAGCGGACGTTTTCGACTGCAGGAAGATAGCGCGGGTCTTTCAGAACATCTCCGACGCGAACCGCCTGGCCGGTGGTAACAGCGGCGCCGATAATTCCGTCTCCCATGGGGATTCGCCAGTGCTCAATCACTTCCGGACGATGGCCGATGGCAAATCGGACGTACAAATCGTTGGAGCTCTCCTCGGGCAGGAGAACGGCAAAGATTTCGAAATCCATGAGCCGCTTGATCTGCTGCGCCGCGCTGGCCAACACCTGGTCGAGATTCAGCGACGAGTTAATTTCATGGCTGATCTCGGCGAGGACGGCGAGTGTCTCCGCAGGGATTTCCGACGCCGAATTGAGGGGTTTTGCGTCCATTTGTAGATGATAAGCGCGCCCTCGATTCCGATGCGGTGCAGTATGCGCCGGGTGCGTGAGCGGAATCCCGATTCCGCTCAACGTTGGGGCGAGCCGATTTATTATAGCAGCCGGGCGTTGAGAGGTCGGGGCATAGTGTAGCGTTCGGAGCTGGTTTTATCGACGAGGGGGCTGAAGGACGCAGACGTCCTTTAGATTTCGGTACCGTTCAGCGTAATCGAGTCCGTAACCGACCACGAATTCGTCGGGAATGGTAAAGCCGATGTAGTCGCCCTTCACCGGCTTCAGCCGGCGCGAAGGTTTGTCGAGCAGCGCGGCCAGGCTGAGCGT
Organism: uncultured Acidobacteriota bacterium; assembly: GCA_963752925.1. GTDB lineage: Bacteria > Acidobacteriota > Terriglobia > Acidiferrales > UBA7541 > Palsa-295. The sequence goes on from CAVVZY010000011.1 coordinate 885,382, forward strand.
TTTCGGGCGGCGCTGGCGAAGAATGCGCAGGAGATAGTTGGCCGTGAGGCCCGTATCGAGGATGTCCTCGACAAGAATCACATTCAATCCCGCGACGTTGTTGTCCAAATCCTTGAGCATGCGTACCTGGCCGGAAGAGTCCTTCTTCTTGCCGTAGCTCGCCACGGCGATGAAGTCGATGGAGGTTTCCAGATTGATTTCGCGGGCGAGATCGGCGAGAAAAAAGCAGGCGCCCTTGAGGACACCGATCAGATGAACCCGCTCGCCCTTGAAATCACGCGTTATGCGGCCAGCCACGGAGCGGACGCGCCGTTCGATCGCAGCGCGACGAATCCGGACTTTCAGTCCATCTCCTCGAGCGGACCGCATCGCTTTCGCACCTCGCGGTGAAGAGAGCTACTCTATCCCAGCGAAATCCAACCTTCCCCGACGCACGGTTCAGGAAAGCCCGATGACGCGGCCGGTCTCCAAATCAATATCAATTTCGTAGTATCCGGGCCGGGTGGACAGACCGGGCATCGTGCTCATAGCACCCAGCAGCGGGTAGAGGAACCCGGCCCCAATGCTGGCGCGGATGTCGCGAACTGGGACAATAAAACCAGTCGGCGCGCCCTTGAGGTTCGGGTCGTGGCTCAGGCTCAAATGCGTCTTGGCCATGCACATCGGCAGCTTGTCGAAGCCCAGGCGATTGTAAAGAGCGATTTTCTTTTCTGCCTCGGGCGAATACTCAACGCCGGCTCCGCCGTATATCTCCCGCACGATTGTCTCGATCTTGTCCTTAATGCTCATCTCCAGCGGGTAGAGAAACTTGAATTTCCCTGGCTGCTCGCACGCAGAAATAACCGCCTTTCCAAGCTCCACGGCGCCGAGACCACCCTCGGCCCAGTGATTGGCCATGACTGCGTCGTGAGCTCCCGCCTTTACGGCGATCTTGCGAACCAGATCAATCTCCGCTGGAGTATCCGTCTTGAAGCGATTCACCGCGACCACCACGGCAATGCCGAACAGGCGCGCATTTTGAATCATCTTGATCAGGTTGGCGCAGCCCTTCTCGAGCAGCGGCAAATTCTCTTCGATGTAATCGTGATGCAAAGGCTGGCCCGCGGTGACTTTGGGGCCACCTCCATGCATCTTGAGCGCGCGGATGGTGGCCACTAGAACGACGCAGTTGGGCGCGAGTCCACTATACCGGCACTTGATATTGCAGAACTTTTCCATGCCGATGTCCGCACCGAAGCCTGCCTCGGTCAAGACGTAGCCATCCGCTCCCACGAGCTTGAGCGCGATTTGATCCGCCACAATCGAAGAGTTGCCATGGGCGATATTCGCAAACGGACCGGCGTGGACGAAGGCGGGCGTGCCTTCGAGCGTTTGCATCAGGTTGGGGAGGATCGCGTCCTTCATCAGCACGGTCAGCGCGCCGCCCGTCCCAAGATCGTCCGCGGTAATCGCTTCACCCGCTTTGCTCGTGCCAATCACCATGGCGCCCAGGCGTTCGCGCATGTCCGCGAGGCTGGTGGTCAGCGCCAAGATCGCCATGATCTCACTAGCCACGGCGATATCGTAACCCGTGACGCGCGTCATGCCCTTCTCTTCGGGCCCCTGGCCGATGGTTATCTGGCGGAGCATGCGGTCGTTTGTGTCCGTCACGCGGCGCCAAGTGATGCTGTCAGGATCAATGTCCAGGCGCGAAAAACGGCTGCGCTCTGCCGGCGTCAGCGTATTGGGATCCGTCTTCGCGATGCCCAGCTTGCGTAACCTGCGCAGCATGACGGGAGAAAAGCGACGGGTACCGTCCTTGGCGGGCGGGCAGAGGCGCTCGAACAGGGCTTCGTCTTTTTGCTGATTCTCGTGCATCATGCGGGTGTCAATGGCAGCGGCCAGAAGATTATTGGCGGCGGTGATGGCGTGAATGTCGCCCGTGAGATGGAGATTGAACTCCTCCATGGGGATGATCTGGCTGTAGCCGCCGCCGGCCGCGCCGCCCTTGATACCGAACGTGGGGCCCTGGCTAGGCTGGCGCACGCAGGTGAAAACCTTCTTGCCCAGATGCGCGCCGAGCGCCTGACTCAGCCCGACCGTCGTGGTGGTCTTGCCTTCGCCGAGCGGCGTGGGAGTGATCGCGGTGACGACGATATATTTCCCGTTGGGACTATTCTTCAGGCGGTCGCGAATCGTGAGATGGACCTTTGCCTTGCTCTTACCGTACAGTTCGAGCTCATCCGGGTGAATGCCCGCTTCTGCGGCGATCTTTTCGATCGAGATAGGTTTGGCGGCCTGAGCAATATCAATATCGCTCGGCACGCGCGCGAGCATGTTCTGCAATTTGTGCGGCATCCGTATTTCCTCCAGGCGGCAAAAAGATTAAGTGCGAAATCCAGGGATTCGCGGAAGTCGAAGGGCAGCGCGAAAACACGGTAGTCGTGAAGTCCGTGACCCGAGCGAGTACCGTATACGGAGGTTTGCAGAGTTGTCAAGCAACAACGTGAGGCGACATTTGATCGCCACGCATGGCGCATGCGACTGTTTCGCATTGTGAACGAGAACCGATAAGCTGACCAATTGTGGAGGTGCCTAGCGATGGGCGAACGCGATACTCCAGAACCCTGGCTGAGGGGCACGATGACCGAAGTCCCAGCCGTGCCTCGAGCCGTGCTGCATTCGCTTGAGCTGGCAAAGGAAGACATCGTGCGGTGGTGCGCGGATTTGACCGATGAGCAGCTCAATGCGCGCCCCGCGGGAATTGCGCCCGTCGCATTTCACTTGCGGCATATCGCGCGGAGCATGGATCGGCTGCTAACCTACGCTGAAGGAAAGCAGCTCAGCGGGGAACAAATGGCTGCGCTGAATACCGAACTCGAAGGAGGCGCGACGGCCAGCCAACTATTTTCGGAATTTACACTGGCTCTCAATGACGGCGCTACGAGGATTCGGGCGCTCGATCCGGCCGGGTTGGATAAGCCGAGGAAGGTTGGCAAACGGGAATTGCCCACAACGGTCGGCGGCCTGCTCGTTCATGTGGCCGACCACACGCAACGCCACGTGGGCCAGGCGGTGACGACGGCGAAAATTGTAGCAGCGCGGAAAAGCTAACGGCCGGTCTTACCTGATTCACGTCCAACCGCAGCTTCGCGAACCGCGAACTGCGCGGCCTCGGTCGAGCCCTCCAGGGCCATCGTGGACGAAGTGCCGCTAGTGACGATTTCCTGGATCGCGTCGAAGTATCCGGTGCCGACAAACCGCTGGTGCTTCACGGCCTCGTATCCATGCGCGTCTTCGCTCTTGAACTCTTCATCCTGCAAGCGGCAATAGGCGGTCATTCCGGAATTCTTGTACCCTCGCGCCAGATCGAACATGGAATGATTCAGGGCGTGGAAACCAGCAAGCGTGATGAACTGGAACTTATAGCCGAGGCGCGCCAGGTCGCGCTGAAAACTCGCGATGGTGGCTTCGTCCAGGTTTTTCCGCCAGTTGAACGACGGCGAGCAGTTATAGGCAAGCAACTTTCCCGGAAACTTCGCGTGCACGCCGTCCGCAAACGCGCGCGCCTCATTCAGGTCCGGCGTGGAGGTCTCGCACCAAATCATGTCGGCGTACGGCGCATACGAAATGGCACGGGCGATGGCCGCCCTGGTTCCGCAACGAACTTTGTAAAACCCTTCGGAGGTGCGCTCGCCGGTGATGAATTCGTGATCGCGCGGGTCCACGTCGTTTGTCAAAAGAGCGGCAGCCTCGGCATCGGTGCGCGCGATCAGCACGGTTGGCACTCCCATCACGTCTGCCGCCAGCCGCGCCGCAACCAGCTTTTGAATCGCTTCGACAGTCGGTACAAGGACTTTCCCCCCAAGATGGCCGCATTTCTTCGCTGAGGACAACTGATCCTCGAAATGGACGCCGGCAGCTCCTGCCTCGATCATGCCCTTCATCAGCTCGAACGCGTTCAGATTGCCGCCGAATCCAGCCTCGGCATCGGCCACCAGGGGAGCGAGCCAATACGTTTCGCTCCTGCCTTCCGCATGGTGAATCTGGTCTGCGCGTACCAGCGAATGGTTCAGGCGACGCACGAGATTCGGAACGCTATCGGCGGGATAGAGACTTTGATCCGGGTAGGTCTGCGCGGCGTCATTGGCATCCGCGGCGACCTGCCAGCCGCTGACGTAAATCGCTTTCAATCCGGCGCTCACCTGTTGAACAGCTTGATTCCCCGTCATCGCGCCCAAAGCGGCGGTATAGGATTCCGAATGCAGGAGACTCCAGAGACGCTCGGCGCCCAGGCGCGCGAGAGTGTGCTCAATCAGGACCGATCCGCGCAATTGTTCGACATCCTGTTGACTATAGGGGCGCTTGATTCCCGCCCAGCGCGGATTTGTCTTCCACTCTGCATCCAAATTCGTCGTTCTGCCGTTGTTGCTCGCCACGATGTCAGTCTCCTTGCCAACAGTAAGTTTACAAACCGAATCCGCGAATAGGCCACACGTCCAGCCGTGTTTTACACACCATCAAAAACCCAACCTGGGAAACAGCAAAGAGGGACGTCTTTGCTTTCGGGCCGATGCCACATTCAGGCGACGGGCAGGCCCCGTAGCATAAGGATTTCGATCAAGTTGTACAGAAGCTCACATTCCGGTATCGGAATTCGCCCAATGTTATCAGGGGGCTGGCGAGTAAGTCCAACTGATTGTCCTTATCACTCCGATAAGAATGTGCTATCGTCCCGCCGTCGAAGAATCGGTAGTTCCTCACTCCGGAGGGCCGGATGGAAATCGACCAGATCGAAACCTTTCTCGCTATCGTGACCTACGGCGGATTTCACAAGGCGGCCGAGGCCCTGCGCGTGAGCCAGCCTGCCGTAAGCGGGCGCGTCCGCGCGCTCGAGACATCGCTGGGGGCGGAATTGTTCACGCGCGGGCGAGCGCATCCGTTGCTGTCGCCGGCCGGCAAGGCGCTCAGGCCGCACGCGGAACAACTCCTGCGCACCGTGGCGATGGCACGCCAGGCAATCCACGAACTGCAGCCCCAGACCGGTGGGGCGCTCCGCATCGCCGCGTCGCTGTCCGTGTGTACGTACCTGATGCCGGATGTGATGCAGGAATACAAGGCTGCAAACCCGAAGGTGATGGTCCATCTTCGATCCGGGAACTCCGTGCAGGTGCTCAAGATGGTGCTGGAGGGCGACGCCGACATTGGCGTGGCGCGCTCGCTGAACCATCCCGAAGTGGAAACCATGACGCTGCGCGACGATCCGCTGGTCCTAGTGGGACACCGCGCACACCGGGCGGCCACCAAACAGCAGGTCCGCCTGGAGGAAGTCGAATCGTGGCCGCTCATTTTCTACGACCGCGGCTCGAGCGATTGGACGTTGACGCAAGGCCTATTCCGGCGCGCAGGCTTGCTCCCCAACGTGGTACTCGAGGTGGAAACGATCGAAGCGGCGAAACGCATGGTCGAGCGTAAGCTGGGTTTCAGTTTTCTTCCGCAGATCGCGCTGACGCAGGAACTTCGGCAAGGCAAACTCGTTTCCATCGAGATCGTGGATGCTGAACCATTGCGACGCAATCTCGACGTGATCCACCCGCGCCGGAGGCCGCTGGCCAAAGAAGCGCTCGACCTGCTCGCCATCTTGCGCGCCGCAGCCGATACGGCGCTGCCGGCAGCGAGCGCTCCCGCGAGACGCCATCGCAGCCCGGCGAGCTAGGCGCGTCCGCAGCGAGCATCTATAATCGCGACGGAACACCTATCGAACGTTGGGCGAACGCCTCGCTGGCCAAACGTCCGGTGGTTTCCGGCCATTCAGGAGGATTCACTCGTGTACTATCAGCCCGGCAAAACCAATCACGGACTCCCGCGAGATCCGTTCAAATCGTGCGTGATCCCGCGGCCCATCGGATGGATATCCACGATAAGCCGGGACGGCCTGCATAACCTGGCGCCGTTCAGCCAGTTTCAAAATCTGACGTTCGATCCTCCGTATGTGATGTTTGCTTCGAATCAAACAACCACAGGGCGCAAGAAGGACACCGTCGTGAACACCGAGCAAACGGGCGAGTTCGTTTGGAACATGGCGACTTACGAGCTGCGGGAAGCGGTGAATAAATCGGCGGAGGAAGTCGCTCCGGACGTAGATGAATTTGAGCTGGCCGGCGTAACCAAGGCACCTTCTCGTATTGTGAAACCGTGCCGCGTGGCGGAATCCCCCGTGCATTTCGAGTGCGCCTACCACCAGACGATCCGGCTGCCAGGCAACGGCACGATGGGCACGGTTGATATCGTATTCGGCAGGGTGATTGGAATTCACATCAAGGACGACGTGATCGGACCCGATGGACGCATTGACGTGCTGAAGATTCGCCCGATCGCGCGGCTCGGCTATCACGATTACACCAGCGTGGAGTCCATCTTCCAGATGGTGATTCCCGGCAACGACAAGCGAAGGCTCGAAGGGATGGAAGGTTCCGCCCGATTTTGAGCGGCACCGTGCGGACGAGCTACGAAGCCTTTTCTTGCGCGGCGACCAGATAGTCCGAGTACGGACCTTTGAAGTCCTCGACGCGCCCGCCTTCGAAATGCCAGATGCGCGTGGCGACTTCGTCGATCACGTCGTGGTCGTGAGTAACCAGCAGCACCGTTCCCAGGTATTTCTGCAGCGAAATATTCAGCGCGTTGATCGATTCGAGGTCCAGGTGGTTCGTCGGCTCGTCGAGAACCAGCACATTCGGTTTCTGCAACATCAGCCGACAGAAAATCAGCCGGGCTGACTCGCCACCGGAAAGCGCGCCGGTCTGCTTCAACGCGTCTTCCCCGCTGAAAAGCATCTGGCCCAGCAAACCACGCAGCTCTTCCTGCGCCGCTTGCGGTTTGAACTGGTGCAACCACTCGAGTACGGTCGTCCCCTTCGCGATCGAATCGGAATGGTCCTGCGCAAAGTACCCCACGGCCACATTGGGTCCCCAGACGACGGTGCCGCCATCCACCGGGAATTGCTTGTCGGAATCCTCGACGAATCCGGTGGCGTTGCGTATGAGCGACTTCAGCAGCGTCGTCTTGCCCGAACCATTGCGGCCCATCAGCGCGATCTTCTCTCCGCGGTCAACGTTCGCGGTGAATGGTTGGATCACCTTCACGCCATCGTAGGATTTTGTGATGCTCTTGATTTCCAGCGGATGGCGTCCGGAGTGTTGATCCATCTGAAACCGGATAAACGGACGGGCGATATTGGACCGGGCCAGCTCGGCCGACTGCAGTCGCTCGACTTCTTTCTTGCGCGAGGTTGCCTGCGCTGAACGCGTGCCGGCGGAAAAGCGCGCAATGAATTCATTCAGCTGCGCGATTTTCCGCTCGCGCTGAGCATTCTCGGATTCGATGCGGGAGCGAATGGATGTCTTGGCGAGGACCATGTCGTCGTACCCGCCGTTGTACATGATCACAGTTTGGTAGTCGATGTCCGCCGTGTGCGTGCAGACGCTGTTCAAGAAGTGCCGGTCGTGCGAGATAACAATCAGAACGCCTTCGTATTCGATCAGATAGTCCTGCAGCCAGTGGACCGAGTCGAGGTCGAGGTGGTTCGTTGGCTCGTCGAGCAGCAGCGCCGGAGGACTGCCGAAGAGCGCCTGCGCCAGCAGGACGCGCACCTTCTGGCCGCCCTGAAGTTCGCGCATCTTGCGCTCGTGCAGCGGCTCCTCTAGTCCCAGGCCGTCGAGCAGTACCGCCGCATCGGATTCCGCCGTGTAGCCATTCTCTTCCCCGACGACCCCTTCGAGCTCCGCAAGACGCATGCCGTCCTTGTCCGTAAGCGCATCGTGCGGTTTTGCGTACAGCGCGTCCCGCTCCTCAAGGGTCTTCCACAGCCGCGCGTTGCCCATGATCACGGTGTCCACAACGCGAAATTCATCGAACGCAAACTGATCCTGGCGCAAGATGCCGAACTTCTTGGGGCGCGTAACATCGCCTTTGGTAGGCTCGATGTCCCCCGTCAGGATCTTCATCAACGTCGTCTTTCCGGCGCCGTTTGGCCCGCTAATGGCATACCGGCGTCCGGCAAAGAACGTACAGCTGACGTCCTCGAACAAGATTCGGGGACCGAAGCGCATCGTGATGTTGTTGAGAGAGAGCAAGGTTTTTAATTATATCTTGGTTTGGCCGCTCGCGTTTGCCGGCAAAAATGGCAGGTTGACATGTTTACACGTGCCCCCAGAACTCAAGACGAAAGATTGGCCAGCAGATCGGACAGTGAGAACACTCGATTGGCCTTCATATTCACGGCGAACAGGCCTCGCGGGTCGCTTCCGTGCGACAGCGAGTACTCGCTATCCCGAAACAACTTCTTGAGAAAGGCTTGGAATTCGGGCTTTACGGCTTCGCGCGTCGTGGCGAGATTCGGCGCCATCAGACGGTCGTTGATAAACACCTCGACTTCCCTTCCACCGAATCGTAACTTGCCCTTTAGTCCGGACTCCGCTTCCAGGCGCTGGAAGGCTGTCAGCGCGGCCCGCGTCGCCTGGGTCAAGCGGTCTTGATTCGTGCCGTCCAGCGGAGCTTTGCGATTGTAACGAACACCCAGTCGGTTGTCGGTGTTGTCCACGCTGTAGTTCGCTTGATGCCCTATCAAGACCACTCCCGGGCCTTCATGCACGTGCCGGTAATCGGCCACATCCAGCAACAGCTCGTCGAACACGTGGTCCCGAATCCAGCTGTGAAACACGGGAATCAGCGGCTCAAGATCAACGCTCTCGGGATCCTTCACAAGGAGTTTCACGTTGACGTGCTGTAGATTGATCGGAGAGGACATTCCTGGGCTTAGACGCCGACCGCCGTCCCCATTTTATTGTAGCAACTGTGCGCGGCATCGATGAAAAGCTGGGCTTCGTCAATCAGGTAGCGGCTGGAATCGCCCGTGTACGGCTGGCTCGCTTTCTGGTGCGCGTCGAAGAGGTAGCTCGCGAACTTCCCTCCCGCATAAGGGTCCCAGAATTTCTGCGTGTCGTAAAACCGCGTGCGGAATTCGGCGACGATCTCGCCGGGATCGTCCGAGATGTTTTGGTGGTTGATCTTCACCAGCGCTTTGGCGGCGTGCAGCATGGATTGATACGCCGCCTTGCCTGCCTTCTCGATTTGTCCGCTCTCCAACGCCACTTGCGCCTCGAATACTTCCCTTTCGGCAGCCGCCAGATCAAAATCGACCGAAGAGATCACTTCCCCGGCGCACTCACCCACTCCCATGTCTCCGAGCGTATATTCGCGAGGATCGCCCCAATCGCTGAAGAACGAGCGGTCAGAGGGATCCGCGGGTGGCTTCGCCAAATCCTCCAGCGCCTTTTTCAGTTCCACTTTGCCGACTCGCTTGACGAAATCCTTGAAGGTCTCCCCGTTCGTACGGTCCGCGACGTAGCGCTCCGTGAGGCGGGTGACCACTTGCGGAATATTCTTCGACGGTATTGCTACCACGGGCAAGCCGTAAGAGCCGGCGTTGTGCTCCCACTCGCCGCCGAGCACAACCTGGAAATGGGGCACGGCAAACCCGCCTACTTTTCTGCTGACTCCATAAAAACCCAGATCGGCCACATGATGCTGGCCGCAACTATTGAAGCAACCGCTGATCTTGATATGCAGATGCTGAACGGACTCATCCAGCTGATAGCTCTTCTCCGCAAGTCGCCTGTGCAGTTCGCCTGCCAGCCCGCGGGACGACGAGATTCCCAGCTTGCAAGTGTCCGTTCCCGGGCAGGTGACGATATCCACGATCGCGCCCGCTCCCGGATCGCCGAGACCCACGGCTTCCAGCGCCTTGTAGACTTCCGGCAAATCGTTCTGGCTTACCCAGCGGATCACGAAGTTCTGCTCGACCGTCGTGCGAATCGTCTCCCTCGTAAAGCGGCGAACGATGTCCGCGAGTGAGCGCAGCTGATTGGCGGTGATGTCGCCGAGTGGCAGCGCAACGGTGACGACCACGTAGCCCGGCTGTTTTTGGGCGCGTGTGTTGGTCTTGAGCCAGCGTTGAAAACCCTCGGATGCAGCCGAGGGCCATTCGCCTCCCTGCCTGAGCGGAGCCTCCACGAATTGCTCCGCGTCTTTCACGAAATCGGTCCATCGCGGATCGGGAGCCAGCGTCTTACGCTCTTCCAGAACCAATTCCTTGAATTTCTCGATGCCCAAATCATGAACGAGGAACTTGATCCGCGCGCGGTTGCGATTCTTTTTCTCGCCGAGCCTGGCGAATACTCTGGCGATGGCCTGCGTGAGCGGCAAAATCTCTTCCACCGGAACAAACGAGTCAAGGAGTTTCGCCATGTATGGGACGGTGCCAAGTCCGCCCCCGACGAACATTTGAAACCCCCGCTTTTCTGCTCCATTCTCGTTCCGGGTGCTGGCGATAAAACCCACATCGTGCAAATTCGTCAGGCCGCAAGCGTGTTGCGCGCACCCGCTGAACGCGGGCTTGAACTTTCTGCCGAAGTTCTGGCAGTCAGGATGGCCCAGAAGAAACTTCGCCAGGGCCCGGGAATAGGGCGTGACGTCGAATGCTTCGTCCTGGCAAACACCCGCGTAAGGGCAAGCCGTCACGTTGCGCACCGAATTGCCGCAGGCCTCGCGGGTCGTAATACCGGCGGCCGCGAGACGGCGCATCAGGCTCGGAGTGTCGTCAATATGAATGTAGTGGAGCTGAAAATCCTGCCGCGTGGTCACGTGCGCGATGTTGTCGGAGTACTCCTCGGCCAACTCCGCCATCGTCTCGAGCTGATCCGCGTTGAGCCCTCCGCCCGGAATCTTGATCCGTTGCATGCCCGGAGCATCCCACATCGTGTTCGGACCTTTGGTGAGGTCGCCGGACGGGTACGCAATCTCCTGAAACTTCGTGCCATCGTACCTCTGGCCGTTGTCGTAGCGCTGCCCGTAGGTTCCCCTGCGGAGCCGCGTTTCGGCGAAGAGGCGCTCGTCGATCTTGCCCTGCTTGCGCAGTGCGATTTCCGTTTCGAAGATATCCAGCTCCCGGGCCAGATTTTCCGGCATCTTCCCCGAGAGTTTTTCCTTCCACTGCGTGTTGGAGACTTTCATGGACGTTTTAGGGTACCAGAATAACAAATCCATCACCGAACTGCACCTCAACGAAGCGACTCACACAATAAACGGATTGGATGTAGCCAATGGCCGCCGGGATTCGAATCCGGCACCCCGGATTTCTATCGAGACCCCCAAACCCCTGCAGGTCAAGGCGCGGCGTAGCCAGCGGCGCTTATACTACGAGGCTTGGAGGCACGTCATGGTCGAAGCTGCGAAGAGTTTGCTCCTCATCATCAGCGCCCTCTTTCCGATCGTGGATCCGCTGGGAGGAAGCCCGATCTTCCTTGCGCTAACCAAGGAATACACGCCCGAAGCACGGCAGGCGCTGTCGCGGCGGATCGCGCTGAACAGTTTCTTCCTGCTGGTCGGCTCGTATCTCATCGGGACCTACATCCTCAACTTTTTCGGGATTTCGTTGCCGGTGGTGCAGGTTGGCGGAGGATTAATCGTCATCTCGACGGGATGGGCGATGCTGAAACAACGCAACGACGAGGAACACAAAGTGACGCGCAGAAGCGTGCAACAACAAGACCCGTTACTGCGGGCCTTTTACCCCTTAACGATGCCGCTCACAGTGGGCCCGGGGTCAATTTCGGTGGCGATTACGCTGGGGGCGAACGCGGTGCACCACCACGGGCTCAACTTCCTGGCGATTGTTGTCGCGCTTATCGGATCGGCGCTGATCGCGTTCAGTATTTTCGTTTGTTATGGGTTCGCTGACCGCCTGGCAAGAATTCTGGGAGCGACGGCGATGACCGTGATCATGCAACTGGCGTCGTTTTTGCTCGTCTGCATCGGAGTACAGATTCTATGGAACGGCGCCAGCGCGCTGTTGGCCTCGGTGCACGTGAATGCGCCCTGAGGGGCGGTTGCGCGGGAGCGCACGGAAGCGTCGTAACACTCTGTTTCGGTGTCGAGTTGGCGCGCCTTGCCGAAATGGATTGCGGATCAGTCCCAGAACGGGAAAGGCAAGAAGGATGCCCCGAAGAGAAAAGTGCGTGGAATCAGGCGTTTGAGCTTCTGGGAGTGGGGAGCTGTTCGTAAGATTGTTCCGACCTGATACAGGACTTCCTGCGAGATACCCGAAAGCGCTCTTGTTTCTAGCCTCCAAGTACAAGCAAAGTGGCCAAGAGATTGCACTACCCCCTCTGGATAATGACGTCGAAGCCAATTAAACGTGGCTTGCCCGCCGCAACCATGGCTAGCGAGCATATGCAGTCGCGCCGAGAACCGCGGTATCCGTTGAGGTTTGAGATCGAAGTATGCGGAATCGGAAAGGACATGCAACCATTCCGGGTGCGCACGGCGACCTTAGACGTCAGCGAGTGGGGTTGCAGATTCAACATGTCGATCAGCCTGGAGGCCGATTCGATTGTCACATTGCAGGCGCTGAGTAACGAAGCGGGGGGAAAATCGAGCACTGCACCGGTGATGTTCCAGGTCGTCCGCGTGGGGCAGTCGAAGGATTGCTGGGAAGTCGCTGTCTGGAAAATGGGACCCGACAAAGTTTGGCCCGTGGAACTTCCCGGTGCGCCCGTGGATGACCATGAAGAAGAGGCAGCGCGGGCGCGAAGAGATGACGCCGAGCAGTAAAAGGAATGCCTTCAAGAACTCATGAACAACAACCCCACGATTGAGCAAAAGAGCCAAGGATTTGCCGAAAGGTTGAAATCGGGGAAAAGCGACGCCGCAGCCAGCGTTGGAACGGTCGGAATCATTGGTTGGCCACAGGTACTGCACACGCGCACCTTCGGAGGCCTGGACGTGTTGTTCGTGCCGCTGCTGGATATTGCACGAGAAATGCTGACATTCATCACAAGAATGTCTGCGGCGGGGGAGACCCGGTCGCAAGCGGTGTCCATGGGCGGAATACGTCTGGCGACCGAAATGCTGAAGGATCCCAGTTTTACGCTGGCGACGCGAGGAGCGGAGGAAGAAAACAAGTACGTGATCGATTTGGATAAGGGAACGTTGAGTATTGGCGCTCGACTGTATGCCGTGGTGCGTCACCGCACATCGCTGTTCAAAGTAGTAATCGAAGGGAAGATTGCGGAGGGACCCTACCTGGTGCGAAACACCGTGGACGGTTCGGCCATCGTCCAAGTGGATGAATCTCAGATGAGGCAAGCAGGGTATTTTTCAACTTTTCTGCCAGAACAATGCTTGCGCACACATTTGGCGAGAGAGACGGCTAGCCTGATGGAAGAGGGAAAAGTTGCGGAGGGCGAGGTACGAATTACCTTTCCTGTAGGTGGCGAAAACGTCTCATTCGTCCTCCGACGGAAACTTGTGGGGGGCGAATGGGACATCGTTGATGGGCGGATGAATCAGTGGATCGGCGTGTTGCCGAGCGTTGCATACGTCCATCTGGACCAGCTGATGGAAGGGCTGGCGAGAATTGTAAGGCGCGCGACCTGACCGGCGCTCGGGTTCTGGGTCATCCAAAAAGACCGGCGGCCTATATTCCCAAAAGATTCGTCTGGAGTTTAACGTAACCGTGTTCGGTGGCCCAAAGATTCAGGGGAATGGTGGCGAGTTCATCCACGATTGGCACAGCATTACCGTCCTTGGTCAGATCAACCGTTTTGATATAGGTGTGGCACGTATCACAGGCCTCCACGCGCACGTGCTTGAATTGCTCAGCCGTATAGACCGCGAGCTTGTGCACGTCCTCTTCGCCGCATGCGGGACAGAGAATTCGGCGATACTCCCATTCGTTGGCGCAGAGCGAACAGATCAGAAAACGCTTGCCGCCGTCGCCCTCCGGCCGCAGCGCTCCAACTATGGGTTTTTGCTGGCAGAGCGGGCAGACGGACGGCGTTGCGCCTGTCGAGTCTCGAATCGTGTGATCCGAAAGGCACTCGGCGTAGGGCTGGAGGAACATCCAGAAGATCAGTTCTTCCGTGCGACGCGAATCCACTGGCGGCGACGGGCCATCCTGCCAGAATTCAGCGAGCGCCTGCTTCCAATGGCCGTTTTCTTTCGCTCGAAGTTCCCGCGCCGCTACTGACAGCGCGGGCGGAGCGTATTTCTCAATGCCAGAAAGAAACGGAGCGAACTGCGCGAGCATCAGAAAAGAGTCGAATTCCTGGCGGAGCGTGCCGGGCGCGCGATGCTTCTTACCAACGCCTAGTGCCGATGCGACGGACGAGTAAATCGATTGCTGGAGCTGGGCAACGTGGCCGTAGAAACGTAGCCCCTCGGCCGCAAACTCGTAAGACGAAGCTAGATCCTCGGCACGACGAATCCGCGCGTCCCACTTGCCGCGAATCATTTTCTCGACGCGGACTCGTTCAAAACCTTCTCATACCACAGCCGGTGAAACGCCCGCGCCCAGGCTTTAGACACATCCCCGCGAACCATCGAGTGTAGTGCGCCGCCCTCGATCGCAAGGCCCATGTACAGATGAATCATGAACAGCGCAATCGTCAGTAGCGCAGCCACTGGATGAACGATGACCGCGAAATAGCGGAGGAACCTGAGGCTCCACGGAACCTGCTGGGGAAACCAGAGGATGATTCCGGAAAGAAGCAGCACAATCCCGCACCAGAAGAAACCCCAGAAGAGAGATTTCTGGCCCGCGTTATACTTGCCGATCTTCGGAACTAATTCGTCTTCGTTGCGAATGTAGTGCGGCAACGCCCTCCACCATTCCTTGTCCACTTCGGTTTCGCGCATTTGATCCGCCCAAGTCCGATACATCCAGAAGGTCGCCGCAACGAAGAGCAAGCCAGCCCATGGATGCAACTCGCGGGAGATCGTCGCGCCGCCCAGCACGACAGCGATCCAAAAGAGCCACGGCGACCAGAACGCCAGACCGGTCAGCAGAAGATACACGTAGGTAACAGCTGAAAGCCAATGCATCAGGCGCTCGACAAACGTGTACCGGAGAATCCGTCCGTTCGGAAGGAGACGGGCTTCGTCTTTCATCGCTTTGCACCTTGTTCAGGCTGCTTCGGAGTTTCCTCAACTTCCTCCGTCTTGGTGCCGTAGCGCAGATAGTGAATGGCCAAGCCAACCAAGCCACCCACGATCGCAAAGTTGCCGAGCCATTTGAGCGGCATTTTCCAGAGCCTCACAGTCACAGGAATCGTCGGGTTCTTGGGCAGTCCACCATAGATCTCGGGATTCGTGGCATCGTGCAACACGTAGATGACGTGCGTGCCACCAACTCCGGCGGGATCGTAGACGCCCGCGTTCGCAAATCCAGAATGTTCGCGAAGCTGCGCTGCGCGATTCTCAGCCAGTTCCTTCATGTCCGTCTTCGAACCGAAGTGCAGGCATCCCGTCGGGCACGACTTGATGCAAGCGGGTTCGAGACCCTGCGTCACGCGGTCGTTGCAGAGCGTGCATTTGAAAACCTTGCGCGCCGTGGGGCTGAACTTCGGGATGTTGAAAGGACACCCCGTGATGCAGTAGCCGCAGCCGATGCAATGGTCCTGCTGAAAGTCCACGATGCCGTTGGCGTATTGGACGATGGCTCCATCGGCAGGGCACGCGGCAAGGCACCCGGGCTCCTCGCAATGCATGCACTGGTCCTTGCGCATAAGGAGCTGCATGCTGCCGTCCTCGCGCTCGTGCTCGTTGAACTTGATCAGGTTCCAATAATTCCAGGACGTTTCCGGCATCGTTTGATAGGAGTTGTCAAAGGTGGTCTCGGTGAAGGAGTAGCCGTTCCATTCAAGGCAGGCGACTTCGCACGCCTTGCACCCGATACACGTGGTCGTGTCGATCAGCTTGCAGACGTCGTAATCCCGGCTGAAACCTTCTCCGGGAACCGAGCCGGAATGCCCCGAAATCCTCCGAATCTCCGTCGTCACCTGGCTCATCGTCGTCTCCTAAGCCTTTTCGACTTTCACAAGGAAACCTTTGAATTCGGGCGTGTAGGCGTTGGGATCAATAACTGTCGGCGACAAGAGATTCGCAGGAGTGCGCGCGTTTCGCTCTTCGTCTTCAGCGATTCCGCGGAAGCCCTGGTGAATTGGCAAGCCAATCTGGTAGACCTTTTTACCGTCGATCATCATCGGTTTGATCCGCCGCGTGACAAAAGCCTTCGCGACGTACGTGCCTCGGGCGCTTGTGACTTTGATCTTTTCGGCGCCGCGAACACCCATGTCGTCTGCCAGTTCTACCGGGATCTCGATGAACGGCTCGGGAATGAGCTGCACGTTCATCGGGTTATTCTTGGTCCAGTAATGGTATTGCTCGGTCAGCCGGTAGGTCGTGCACACAACGGTGAAGCCGTCCGCGGGAGTGCCAAATTTGTCCGCGGCAGTGGTGAGCTTCTTCACGACTGGGTTGTTCGACTGGTTCGGGTGCAGAGGATTCGCTATCGGACTCTCGAAAGGTTCGTAGTGCTCGGGAAATGGCCCGTCGGCCAGCGCGCCGAGCGGCACGAAGAGCCTTCCGACGCCTTCGGGATTCATGATGAATGGGCCCATGTGATCCTTGGGATGCGAGTCCGGCTTGAAATCCGGCACATCATTGCCGCCCCACTTCTGCGCGGATTCGCTCCACCAAATCTGCCGTCGCTCCGAATCCCATGGCTTGCCATCGATATCGCAGGAGGCGCGGTTGTACATCACGCGGCGGTTCATCGGCCACGACCAGGCCCAATTTGGATAGATTCCAAGGCCCGACGGATCGTCCGTACCGCGGCGAGCAAGCAATGGGCCCGCCTCGGTCCACGATCCGCAGTAGAGCCAATTGCCGGATGACGTGGTTCCATCATCCTTGAGCCACGCGAATCCCGGCAGCTGCTGGCCGGCCTTGATTTCCTGCGCGGTCTTTTCGTCCTTCAGATCCACCAGCGCCTTGCCGTTGATTTCCTTCGCCACTTCGGAGAGAGACGGATGCTGCGGATCTGTGTAAGCCCACGCGAGCTTTAAAACAGGGTCTGGAAACTTTCCGCCCTCCTTTTGATAAAGAGCGCGCACGCGAAGGAAGATTTGCGCGAGTATGTCTTGGTCCAATCGAGCCTCGCCGGGCGGCGGCAGTGCGGCGTTCTTCCACTGTAACCAGCGAGCGGAATTGACCATCGTGCCGTCCTTTTCGGCGAAACTGGCGCAAGGCAGACGGTACACAGTGGTCTTGATGCTCTTCATATCGTCGGCAGTGATGCCCGGCGCGCGCCAGAATTCGCTGGTCTCATCCGGATAGATCTCGCCGACGACAAGCCATTCAGCCTTCTTGAGCGCATCGATATTTTTCTGCGTGTCGGGACCGATCATCACGCCATTCATGCCGATCGCAAAAAGCCCCTGGATTTCACCCCGATACATGTGGTCCCAGATTTGCGTCCAGGAGTAATTGCGGTCGATTTTCGGCAAATAGTCGAAGGCCCAATCGTTCTGCTTCGTGGCGGCGTCACCATACATGGCCTTCAGCAGCGAAACCGCAAATTTGGACGTGTTTGACCAGTAGTTGAACGAGTCCCACTGCGACGGTTTCGACGCGGTGGGCGTGATGCGCTTGGCGTATGCTGCGAAGTCCGTATCAGCAGGATTCGGCATTTTCAAGTAGCCCGGCAGAATGTCGAAGACGCCCGCGAGGTCTGTAGCGCCCTGGATGTTTGAATGGCCTCGAAGGGCGTTAACGCCTCCACCCGCGCGTCCCACGTTGCCCATCAAAAGCTGTAACATCGCCGCGGTGCGGATGATCTGCGTCCCAAAGGTATGTTGCGTCCAACCGACGGCATAGATGATCGTCGCCACCTTCTTCATGTCGCCATTCTTGCGAATGGACGTAAAGAGATCGGCGGCCTTCAGGAACTGGTCCTTTGGAATGCCCGTGATGCGCTCGACCATCTCCGGCGTGTAACGTGAATACTGCTTTTTCAGTAGTTGGAAGACGCATCGGGGATGCTGCAAACCCAGGTCGTGGGCCACGTTCGGCGGCAGCGCGGGCGGCAGTGGAGGTGCCTGGCCGGGCTTTACCGGAGCCGGCGCGGGCGCCGGCTTGTGCGGGGCCTCAGCAGCGACTGCTTTGCCGGTCAGGTCGCCGCCTTCTTCGTAGTTCCATGTGGATTTGTCGTAGGTATGGGCGGCAGGATCGAAGCCGGAATACAGGCCGTCTTCGGGCAGCTTGAAGCCTTCTTTGACCACGAAGGACGCGTTCGTGTAGTTGAGAAGATAGTCCTTCGCAATTCGATCGTTCGCGATCGCGTAGTTGATCAGGCCGCCCAGGAACGCAATATCGGCTCCGGCGCGAATCTGGAGGAAGAGGTCGGCCGTGGAAGCGGTCCGCGTGAAGCGCGGGTCCACGACAATCATCTTGGCGTTGCGATTCCGCTTTGCCTCGATGGCCCACTTGAAACCGCACGGGTGGTTCTCCGCCGGATTCCCACCCATGATCAACATCATGTCGGTGTTCTTGATGTCGATCCAGCCATTCGTCATCGCCCCGCGTCCGAACGTCGGTCCCAAACTTGAGACCGTGGGGCCGTGTCAAACTCTGGCCTGGTTTTCCAGGTAGCAGACCCCCAGGCTGCGCATCGTCTTAACGACCAGGAAGTTGAACTCGTTGGTGTCGGTGCATCCGCCGGTGAAGGCGATTCCTTCGCACCGGTTTACGGTGTGCCCCATTGCGTCTTTTTCAACGAATGTCTCGTCCCGCGATTTCTTTACGCGCTGGGCAATTTCGCTGAGCGCAAGGTCCCAAGAAATGTCCTCCCAGTCGGTTCCGCCGGGCCGGCGCACCTGCGGCTTCAGAAGCCGGCGCGGATTCAGGATGTCCTGCTCGAGCGACGCGCCCTTGGGGCAAAGCGTCCCACGGTTGATTGGATGATCCGGATCGCCTTCGACGTGGATGATTTGCGGCGTGACGTTCTTGGCTTTGTCCCCGAGCGTGTAAATGATGACTCCGCAACTCACCGAGCAGTACGGACACGTGGAGCGTGTCTCGGTCGCGCGCGCGATTTTCAACTCACGCAGCTGCGCGTAGGCGGGCTTTAAATCGAATCCGAAAACGGTTGCCGCCGCGCCTCCGATGGTTGCGACCTTCAGAAAATCCCGCCGAGTCGTCTCCATTTCGTGAACCTCCCGTTCTCTCTGCTAGTACGGCGCTTCAGAAGCTGCAATCCGCATGGGGCCTAAAACGGCGATGGAAATTCGCGTCGATTGGTCGCCCGAATCTTCGAATGAATATTCACGAAGCTGTAACAATTCGCGAGAGCAAATTCCGCTGGAGGGCTGACGCTGGCAGGAACTCCGAAGACCGGGAGGAATCATCTAAACTCCCATTTTACAGGCGGGATTCTGAATCAAAAACAGCGGTCTGTCAAACTGATTTGCAAAGCAACGGGACAGGCGACGGGCGACAAATGTCTCTTAGGTCTTGCCTCTCAATCAGAACTGAGGAAATGTTGGTAGGGGCGGTGGGGATCGAACCCACGACCTTCGGCTTAAAAGGCCGCTGCTCTACCACTGAGCTACGCCCCTATTTCAATGAACGATAATCCGCAAGACGGGCGCGCGGCCTAGTGATCTTCCGCCCGAGCGATTCTCGGCATTCGAGAATTCAAGTTTATCATGACCTCGGCGAACTCGCGTGGTCCAGCAGGGTTACGAGCGAAGCGAGCGCTTGTCACCCTGGCGAAGCGTGACGCCATCGCGGTCGAGCCGCTCGAGCAGCGGAATTGCCACGCGCCGGCTATTGCCGAGCATTTGACGCAGTTCGCTCGTCGTGACGGGTCCGCGGGAACGGATAAACTGGCGGATCGATTCCGTCGCCTGCTTCAGGCTTTCGGCAGTCATCGCGATCTCCGCGTTGATCTCAACAACTTCCCCGGACGCGATCAAGAACCGCAGAGCCTGCTGCGAGCCGATATCCGGCGCGAGATCTTTTCGCGAGGGGGGATCAAGCGGCTTGACCGCTAGCATGGCCCGAATTTTCGCGCTGGCTGCCTGAAGCTGAGGAGGCAGCGCGGGCAGATGCGACGCCCGGCGGATAGCCGCACCGACACGCACAAAGCCGTGCGCGCACAAATCCGCGACGACATCGTCTAAAAGCTCCCCGACCGGCAATTCGTCGCCAAGCGCCGCCCGCAAGTCTGTTAGCGGGAGACCGCTTTGCTCGGGGTGCGCTCGATGTCGCGCGTCAATCGCCTCGGTTGCACGGCGGCCCAAAGCCTTCCACCTGGCGGCATCCACGACGAAGTCCCCGGCAAGGACGACCGAACCTGCGCTTGCCAGCCGCGAGACAGCGGCGGATATTTCGCCAATACTGAAGCGAGACTTCAAGAGCAATCGGGACTTGCGCGTTGCGCCGTCGTATGCGGCTTGCGACGCGACGTAGTGCGAAACGTCCATTGGCGATTGCGCGCGTTCACCGAGGAATTTGACGCGCGAGTCGGACCGAAACAGTTTCCGATTCCCGTCCGGATCGAGAACGATGGCGCCTCCCAGCGTGTTCCGCTCGGCCCAATCCCGCACGATGAAGCGATCGCAGGCAAAGACAAACGCCGGCGCCTCCAGCCGCAATTGCGCGACCGCGCGTTCGCCGACAGACAAGTCCTTGTGCTCGCGAAATGCCACGCGGGCCGCCACGTTGCCGCTTCCGTGGTGAGCGTGGACCCTGGCGCCATCCTTGATCGCGTGAGTCGCCCGGGGAGAGATTTCCATGAGCACGTCGAGAACATTACTTGGCCCGCCAAAATCGTTCAGCGTGATCACGTCGCCACGATGAATATCTTCGACGGCGTCGAGCGACAAGTTGAGGGCCGTCCGCGTACCGGGGCCGCTCATTTCCACGTCGCGGCCATGCGACTGAATATTGCGGACGCGCGCGGTCTTCCCCGACGGCTGAATCACGACTGTTTGACCGCGACGCAGCGCGCCGCCATTCAAAGTGCCGGTAACCACCGTGCCGATTCCCTGCAACTTGAAGACTCGATCCACGGGCAGACGCGGTTTCCCGATATCCGCCTGCGGAGAGACATCTGCCAGAACACGGGCGAGCGCAGCCTTCAACTCGTCGAGTCCGCGTCCGTTGACGACCGATGTCGGGACGATTGGCACATCGGCGAAGGGCGTCCCGCTCAGTTTTTCACGAATCCGGGCGGTCGCACTCTGCTCGTCTGGCGTTAGATCGACTTTAGTCAGTGCGACCACGGCACGGCCGACGCCAAGGTAGGCGAGGATTTGGAGGTGCTCTTCCGTTTGCGGCATCCAGCCGTCGTCGGCCGCGACGACCAAAAGCGCCAGATCAATTGAACCGACGCCCGCGACCATGTTCTTCACAAAATCTTCGTGGCCGGGGACGTCAACAATGCCGAGCACTATCGATGAAGACGGGTCTGTGGGATCGGGCAGTTCCAAGTGCGCAAAACCGAGATCGATGGTGATCCCGCGCAACTGCTCCTCCGGCAGGCGGTCGGGATCGGTGCCGGTCAGCGCTTTGATCAGAGCGCTCTTACCGTGGTCCACGTGGCCCGCGGTGGCGAGAATGAAATGCCGGATGCCGGACATCAGGTGATTCTCCCACCGAGGAATCTAGAGTCGCATTCGCGGATGATCATGGGTTTGGTTCTCAACTTCCACTAGCGACACACGGCGCGGATGGCGGCGATCAATTCTCATCCTGTCGCGGGAAAATCGTGCGTAGGTCGAGCTTCACGCTGCCGCGCGCGACATAGCCAATCACCGGCACCGCGTGGTCCCGAAGACGGGCGGCAATCTCTTGCGCCTTGATCGTGTTGTGGACCAGATCGAGTGTGACCGATGCAATCACGGAACGCGGTAATGTTCCCCCTCCGATTTGCGCCTGTCCCTTGCCTACGCTCGCCTTGATCGGCAGTCCGTCGAGCGCAGATCTGATTCTCTCGCCGCGCAAGCGGAGTTGGTCAATCGGCGCATGCACCATTTCAAGGACCGGAATTCCCTGCTGCCCGCGCATATAGATATCGGCTGTCGCCTCAAGCGCGGACAGGATCAGCTTGTCGCAACGCAGCGCGCGAAAGAAGGGATCGCTCTTGAGCGCAGCGATCAGTTTCGCCTTGCCGGCGATCACACCCGCCTGCGGGCCGCCCAACAGCTTGTCTCCACTAAAACAGACCAGGTCAACTCCACGACGAATCACTTCCGACGGCGTCGGCTCGTGCTCAAGACCCGCGATTGTTTCGGTTTCGATCATGGCGCCGCTGCCGAGGTCTTCGACGAATGGGACTCGCTTCTTGCGTGCCAGCTCCGCGATCTCCTCGGCCGGCGCCGACTCGACAAAGCCGCCCATGAAGAAATTGCTGCGATGCACTTTCAAGATCAGAGCTGTCTCGGGGCCGATCGCGCGGGCGTAGTCCCGCAGAGACGTCTTGTTGGTCGTGCCGACCTCGTGCAGCTTCGCACCGCTGGATTCGAGAATGTCCGGAATCCGAAATCCGCCGCCGATCTGGATCAATTCGCCGCGAGAAATGATGACTTCGTTCTTCGGAGGTGGAGTCCGATGGGCCCCGTTGTGCCCGCGGCGTTGGGAGACTTCTGTCCCGGCCTGGCAGAAGTGCCTCAAGATGAGAACGAGCGCGGCGGCGTTGTTGTTGACCACGGTGGCAGCCTCGGCCGCGCAAAGCACCGCAAGGCTTTGCTCCAGATAGGCCGCGCGTCCACCTCGCGTGCCACCAATCAGACCGTATTCAAGGTTGCTGTAATTCGATCCGATGCTCGACATTGCGCCGATGACGTCCGGTCCGAGCGGCGCGCGCCCGAAGTTCGTATGTATGAGAATCCCCGTGCCGTTTATGAGCGGACGAATGCGAGAGGCGCTCAAATCGCGCAACGAGTCGCGCATGGAAGCGAGCACGGCATCAAACGCAGGAACCGACTTCCGTTTGCGAATCTCTGCGAGTTCCCTGCGCACCATCTCGAGGACGATCGGGCGGGGCAAGCCGGTATCGCCGAGCGCCTGCAGGACTTTTTCCACGGCCGGAATTGCGCGCAGTTCAGACTGCTTCATGCACTGACCCGTATCCGAGGTTTGCTGGAACGCACGATGTGGCCGATGACCGCGGCGCAGAGCGCGTGCGACTTCGCGAGGCGCTTCAAAACGGCGCGCTGATTTTTCGGGGGCACACAAAGCAACAACCCGCCGCTGGTCTGGGCGTCCGTCAGCAGCGTTTTCTGAGAGTCGGTCACTCCATCCCACTCCGTGAATTCATTCGCATAGGAGAGATTGTCGCGACTACCGCCGGGAATGCAATTGGCGGCAATGAGATCGAACACTTCGCTGCTGATCGCTGGCACACTCACCGCGGAAATCTCGGCGCCCACTTTGCTTGAGGCGCACATCGCGCCCAAATGGCTCAGGAGACCAAAGCCGGTCACGTCCACCGCGGCTCGAACGAGCCCAAGCTCTGCCACATCGGCCCCAACCGTGTTGAGGTGTGTCATCACTTCGATGGCCTTCCGTTCGAGCGTCGGCGACGTCAATCCGCGCTTGATGCCCGTGGTGATGATGCCCGTGCCGATCGGCTTGGTAAGGACGAGCAAATCCCCGGGGCGTGCGTTGGCGTTGGTCATCATGCGGCGCGGCGAAACCATCCCTGTGACAGCGTACCCAAAAATCGGCTCTGGAATCTTAATCGTGTGGCCGCCGATCAGAACGCATTTTGCTTGCCGAATCTTTTCTGCTCCTCCACGCACGATCTGGTTCACCGTCTCGAGCGGCACGATATCGGCCGGCATGCCCACGATGTTCAGCGCTGTAAGTGGTCGCCCTCCCATGGCATAAACGTCGGACAGCGCGTTCGTCGCGGAGATTTGACCGTACCAATGCGGATCGTCGACGATCGGCGTGAAGAAATCCGTGGTTTGCACGAGCGCGCGATTGCGGTCAAGGCGATAGACACCGGCGTCGTCCCCGGTGGCCGCGCCGACAAGGACGTTTCGATCCTTCAGCAGAGGTACCTGCCGCAGAACCTCCGTCAGAGCCTGGCGGCTGAGTTTGGAGGCGCAGCCGGCGCAGGAAGAAAGCGCAGTCAGCTTGAGGACCTGCTCAGTCGACATGATCGATCACCATTCGCCGAATCCTCGGTAGAAGTTGGCGGAGAGGGTAGGAATCGAACCTACCCCCCGACACGAAGTGTCGGGGCGACGGTTTTGAAGACCGTGACGACCACCAGGCACGCATCACTCTCCAATCGAACGACGGCGAGACGGAAAGGCAAGACGAGGCCAGCAATGTATCTCTGGGAAACGGGGCCTGACTTCGACGCCCGGCGACGCCCACCCAGGACTTATATAGCGATTTCCGAGCGGTCACGCAATCGGCATTTATCCGCAACGCGCCAGCCTCAAGCGAAAGTCAATTTTAGCTATTGCGGGAGAAACGAGCAACCGGCGGGCCCCCTCGGCGAGTTTCAGATTCTGGCTCAATCCGCCGAAGTAACCTCGCTCGGCTTCAGGGGACCGCGCGCTCGTTTTCGCTTCCAGACGTAATCCTTCCGCAGCTTTTCCTGGTGTTTCTTCACCTGACTCTCGATTTCGGCGAACGCCACTTTCATACCCGCGCGAGCATCCACGCCAAAACCCGTCGCATGTAGCGACCCGGTAGGCAGCGTGAGGCTTAGCGAGAAACCGTACTCGGTGCGGCGGGGCGTTTTTTCCAGCGAGCAATGAAGCTGAACCACCTCGGGATCGTAGCGTTTCAATAAGCGATTCAGTCTTTCGATATGGTGCTCGCACTCCTTCTCGACGGCCTCGCGACACCCAGCTTCGATTTGACTGTAGCTAGTTTTCATTCGAGCACCATGTGGCAGCCTGAAGTAACCCACGCTTAGCGGCGTATTCAGAGTAGCGCCGCGGGATGCGCGGAGCAACCACGAACGCGACAAGCGCTCCGATTGACACGCCTAAGGAGAGCGTCATACGCTCGGTTTGAGACGCGCGAACGATTGCTCATGACCTCGAAATCCAATTCCGACGGCGCGAAGCACGGCCGGGTCCTCATAGGCCCGGCCGGATGGTCCTACTCCGATTGGAATGGAATCGTTTATCCATCGAGACGGCCGCGCGGATTCCATGAGGCCACTTATCTCGCCGAATTCTTCGACACGATCGAGATCAACACGTCGTTCTACAATCCCCTCCGCCCGGAACTCGCGGCGCAGTGGGTCGAACGCGTCTCCGGTAATCCGCATTTTCTATTCACTGCCAAGCTCTGGCAGAGGTTCACGCATGAAGAGGGAGCCACTTCCGCCGACGAACAATCGGTTCGCATGGGCTTTGACGTGCTTCGCTCCGTCGACCGCCTGGGAGCCGTTCTGCTGCAGTTCCCCTTTTCGTTTCACAATACGCCCGAAAATCTTATTCGTTTGAAAGGGATCATCGGGACCTTCAGTGACTACCCGCTCGTGGTTGAAGTCCGGCATTCGTCCTGGGCCCAGCCCGAGTTCTATGACTTTCTGCACGAGCGCCACGTCGGAATCTGCAACATTGATCAGCCCTTAATCGGCCGCTCGATTAAGCCCGGCGAGCGCACCACGTCCGCGCTGGGTTACGTCCGGCTCCACGGGCGCCGCGACGACACGTGGTTCAGCGACGATCCGGAAATGCCCAGCCACGAGCGCTACAACTATCTCTACTCCGAGGAAGAACTCGCGCCCTGGGCTCGGCGAATCGAGCATGTGGCGGCACACACCAAGACGACATTCGTGGTTACCAACAATCACTTCGAAGGCAAGGGTGTCGTCAACGCACTGCAGTTGATCCACATGCTGACGCACAGCAAGGTCCATGTTCCGGAGACGCTCCGCCATCGCTACCCGGAGCTCGAAGCCATAGCGGACGCTCCGTCGAGCGAGCCTACGCTCTTCCCTCTTCCTCCCAAGTAGCCGGGGCAGCGCACACACTTCCACGGGTGAAAATATCGTCTTCAGATATGTGAATGGAACTATTTCTTGAAGAGGTTTTCGAAAGCCGTGCGCGCGTCGTTGGGCTTGGCCACAGGAGCGGCAGCTGCGGCGTTCGTGGCGTAGGTTACGGGCGACGTGTCCTTCTCCACAGTCATGCGGAACTCGAAGAACGTACAGCCGTTCTTGGCGTCCTTCTTCGCAATTCGCTCCGGGATCGGTTGCGTGCACTCGAATTGTTTCCCGGTGTCGAAATGAACGCACTGCTTGCAGGAATGCAGCTCAAAATTGCAGCGAGGGCATGCGCCATTTTGATCGAAGCCAGGAGCCAGCACCGCACCGCAGCTTGAACACCGCGCCCTCATTACCGTTCCGACCATCCGGGGAGTGCGCGGCCCAAGCATGTCCTGCTTCGGACGCGGCTCGCTCGGCCGGTCGGTGCGCTCCGTGCGCGCACGCTTCTTTTCTTCGGCTTCGCGGTCGGAATAACCCCGCTGCCTATACTTCCGCTCCATGAAAATCCTCCTGGGGGTTACCCTATGATACCCCGGAACGCCCTGCGTCAAACGGCAACTTCGCGTAGAGTACGAAAAGGCAATGTGACCACTGCTTTGCGCAACCAACCGACGTCAGCGCGCTGGATTTTGATCCACTCAGGATCCCACCGCAATTCTTCGCTTTGCCCAAATCTTCGACAGTCCCTCGAACGGCAAATCCGGTTGCAGAAATTCTTGCGGCCGGCCAAACGCGGCCAGGACCGCCTCCGCCGCCATGTAGCCGCTGCGCACGGCCCCTTCCATCGTGGAGGGCCATCCCGTGCGCGTCCAATCGCCCGCCAGAAACAGATTCGCGACCTCCGTTTTCTGCGAGGGGCGCCAGCGGTCCACGCCCGGTTCGGGTGAAAAAGTCGCGCTGATCTCCTTGATCACCGTGGCCTTTTCGAGTTGGGCCTCGATCGAGGCAGGAAGGACGTCCGCAAGCTCGCGCCTGCATAGATCAATGATCTCCTGCCGGGAGCGCGGAACCAAATCATACGACGCGCTGATGACCAGCTGCAGGTACTGACCGCGCGCACCGGTCTCCCCGTACAAGAGCGTCTTGTTGAATACCCACTGGGTCGTGTGGTCAAGCAGAGTCAGAAACGGCTCCTTCATTACCGGACGGTCAAACCAGAAGTGAACGCCGGTGATCGGTGAACTTCGAATGTTCCGAAGCCCCTCGAGCGTCCCGCCGGGCTCGCCAAATTCCTTCGGGAGCAGACCGAGCAAGACGTTGTGCGGCACGGCGACGACGCAAGCATCCGCTGAGACCTCCGAGCCATCTTCGAG
This sequence comes from uncultured Acidobacteriota bacterium, assembly GCA_963752925.1. Classification (GTDB taxonomy): domain Bacteria; phylum Acidobacteriota; class Terriglobia; order Acidiferrales; family UBA7541; genus Palsa-295. The sequence goes on from CAVVZY010000011.1 coordinate 912,601, forward strand.
CATCGCTCCAGCAAACCGGCCCTGCCGGATCCGAATCTCGCGTACTCCCGAGCGCAAACGCACAGGACCGCCGCGACGCGCGATCGCTTCGCGGCACCCTTCGTAGAGTTCTCCGAGCGGCACCGAAGGAATGCCGACGCGATAACCGCCGCGGCTGCCAAGAAAGGCTTTCCAGAATACGTCGATTCCGTACCGTGCGTCGGTCCGATCCAACTCCTCATCGAGCGCGCTGACCAGCACGACGCGCCAGAACCGATCGATCGCGCCCGGGGTCTGTTTCATCCGGTGCAGCCATTCGAGCATCGAAATTGAGTCAATGCCGGAAGGCCGGCCGCCCGACCACGCGATGGCGAGAAGCGCCTTCGCGATGCCCCGCTTGTCCGCAAAGGTGAGCGCACCGAAGAAAAGAAACGAAGGCGCCATGTGCAGCGGCGGCGGAAGCTTCGACGCCTCCATTGTCGAGCGCCGGCCCTTGCGATCCACGAAATAGAGCTTGTCGTAGAAACGGATTTTGCCGCCGGCCCCGGAGCGGCGATAGAAATCGGCAAGATTCGTGCAACAGCCGAGGGTGACGTGCTGGCAGTTGTCCACTTCGGTGCCGTCCGGCAGCGTATAAGAAGTGGCGCGCCCGCCCAGGTGCGGACGCTTTTCGAGTAACTGGACTTCGAGTCCCGCTTCAGCCAGCGCGACGGCGGAGGCCAAGCCCGCCAGACCGCCGCCGATCACCAGAACGCATTGCGAGGGCATCCCTCTTCCACCAGCCCGTCATCCCAGCCGTCAGGAGAAATTGGAGTTTTTCGGCGCTCGACAAGGAGACGCGCGATGAGAACACATCGAACCCGCGCTCTTCGATCCGCGCGAGCAAGCTGCTGTATGTCCGTATCAAGGCCCACAGAGTCGCGCGGCTGTTCGGATCTACCTGCGCCACGAGCGGAGCGCCTTCTTCATAGAAGCGCCAGACGCGATCCGCCTCGAACGCGAGCAGTTCACGGAGCTGCGGCGTCAACGGGCCGCGCAAGTCCCGTTCGCGCACGCTAAACCGCGCGAGGTCCTCGAGGGGCAGGTACACGCGGCCCATCTCGTAATCGCTCTGCACGTCGCGAAGAATGTTCGTAAGCTGGAACGCAAGGCCGAGTCGCTCGGCCAGGTCCGGCGCGCGCGGATCGCTAAAGCCGAAAACATGCAAACAGGTGAGCCCGACCGTGCCCGCCACGCGGTAACAGTATTCCGAAAGCCGGTCGAATGTAGCATAGGACGCCACCGTCAGGTCCATTTCCGCGCCCAGAATTAAATCATGGAAATACCGGGTGGGAATTTCAAAGCGCGCGATCGTGTCGGCTAGCGCGGGAAGAACAGCATGGCCTTCGGTGTGACCTGCGGCTGCTTCATCAAGCAACGCCCGCCAACGCGCCAGGCCGCGGCGCTTCGACTCGACATCGCCCGGCTCGTCCGACACATCGTCCACCAGGCGCATGAAGGCATACAGCGCGCAAAGTGCGTTGCGCTTTTCCTTGCGCAGTCCGAAAAACGCGAGATAGAAACTGCTGCGAGCCGCCCGCGCGATGCGGTTGCACTCGGCGTAGGATGCGGCCACATCGTGAGATTCACGTGCAACCACGCCGACGGACGAACCCGCGAGCCCGACATCTCGCGGGACCGAGGATGCTGGAGCCAAGGGACTTTCTTTTGCCGGCCTAACCGAACGCGCAAACGCTCGCGAGCCGAACGCTCGTCCGAGCAATTGGACCTTGGTCCATTTCGACAGCGACGGGCGGTGCGAGAGCGTGTTGTATCCGGATGCTTCGATGGCATCCAGGATAGCCATTCCACCGCGACTGAAAAGTTCGATGTCCGTACGCAGGCCGCCATCGACGCGCTGGGCCAAGGGGAGCCCGGCATCAAACAGCTCGCGCGTTCGAGCTATCAACGACTTCATCAGCGCAACGTAACGCGCGTCAAATCGCCGCGCGACGATGTCCGCTTCGGTCAATCCGTGCTTTGCCAGCTCTTCGAGTGGGATGTAGATGCGGCCTTTCTCGAGATCCCGCGAAACGTCCTGCCAGAAATTTGCCAGTTGCAGTGCCGTGCAGGTGAAATCCGAAAGCCGCTGGCGTTCCTCGTCGCGATAATCGCAGAGATGGAGCACCAGGCGCCCGACTGGATTCGCCGAATAGACGCAATACCCGAGAACATCGCCCCAGGTGGCGTACCGCTGGATCTTCTGGTCCTGTCGAAAAGCGCGCAGCAGGTCCAGGTACAGGCGAAGTGGCGTGTGTTTCGCGCGGACCGTCTCGCGCAGCGCGATGAAGACCGGGTGGGACGGCTCCTCGCCATGACGCCAGCAGTGGCGCAGATCCTCTTCCCAGGCATTCAGCAGCTCGAGCGCACGGGCCGGATCCGGAATTTCGTCTCCGAGGTCATCCGACCAGCGGCAGTAGGCGTAGACGTTGTAAAAATGCTGGTGCAGCTCCCGGGGAAGGAGCCAGGAGACCACTCCGAAATTCTCGTAGTGGTGCGTGGCGAGCCAGCGCGTGTAGCGCTGAGCCTCTTCGGCGCTGCAGCCTTCGGGCGGCAGGTTGCGCGCGATTTCGAGTTCGGGAGTGGGCAACATTAAACCGGTTGACGTAAAGATCGTGGCAGCGGAATCGCAAGACACTCAGGGAATAATGGCTGTCTTCAGTTCCCCATTGCGATTCTTCATGTGCTCGAAAACGCCAGGAAGGTCCGCGAGCGGCACTTCGCCGGTGATGAAGTCGCTGGCGCGAATATCTCCACGCACGATCGTATCGAGCGCTTCCCGAATGAATCGCGGCGTATGGTGAAACGTGGATTTGATGGCGATCTCGGAATAGTGCAGCGCCGCGGGGTCGATTCGTACTTCCGTATTCCGCGGGCAGCCGCCGAAAAGGTTCACGGTTCCGCCCTTGCGCACCATCTGGAGCGCCCATTGCCAGGTAACCGCTTGCCCGACCGCTTCAATCACCGCGTCCGCACCCCGGCCGCCTTCGGTCAACTGGCGCACCGCGCTAACGGGGTCGTCGATCTTGGAAACATCGTACGCGGCAACCGCGCCCAGGCGCTCGGCGGCGCGAATCTGACTATCACGCTTGCCGACGGCTATCACGCGCACATGCCGGCTAGAAAGAGTGCGAATGAATTTTAGCCCGATGGGCCCGCAGCCGATAACGACCACGGTGTCGCCATCATGGATTCCGGTTTCATGGACTCCACGCAGCACGCAAGCCAGCGGTTCGACGATCGCCGCGTCGAGAAACGAAACGCTATCGGGAATCTCCAGCATGTTTTCGCGGACGATTCGACCCGGAATGCGAATGTATTCGGCGTACGCCCCGTTGTTAAACAGCAGATCCTCGCAGAGATTGGGCTGGCCCTTGCGGCAAAAGAAGCACTGATTGCAGGGCGCGGAATTCGAGGGAACTACGCGCATGCCCTTACGGACGCCGCCGTTGACCGCGCTCCCCTTCTCTTCAATCGTTCCCGAAAGCTCGTGACCGAAAAGCGCGGGAGGCTGAATCATCCGCTCGTGAAAACCCTGCTTCCAGACTTTCAGGTCCGTTCCGCAGGTGAGCGCGACTTCCACGCGCACCAGCACGTCGTCTTCCTTGAGGCGCGGGATATCCACGCGTTCGATCTTTACGTCCTCAGAGCCGTAAAGCACCGCCGCCGTCATGTGCCCGTTTTTCTCGGATCTGCTCATTCGTGCGCGATCATTACTTTCAGGGTATCGTGTTTCGGGCGCGCCGCCAATTCCAGCGCGTCTGCAATGCGCTCCAGCGGAAAGCGATGCGAAATCATTTCCCGCAAAGGCAAGCGGCGGCCGAAAACCAGCGCCGCTGATTCCTCCTGCTCGCCGACCGAAGCACTGTAACTGCCGAGAATTTCCTTTTCTTCGACTCCCACCGCCGCAGCCGGAAACTCGAGCTGCAGGACAGGGTCGTTATGAGCAAACAGTAGCACGCGTCCGCCCGGCCGCGCGATACCCAGCGCCTCCGGGACCAATGCCGCGTTGGGCACAGCCAGAAGAACCGCGTCCGCGCCGCGCCCGCCGGTCCGGCGCCGGATTTCATCCGCGAGATTTCGTTCCGCGGGGTCGAATGATTCCGCGGCGCCGAATCGCACACTCGCGGCACGCCGCCCATCCATCGGATCACTGGTATATACCGTCGCCCCTTCGTACTTGGCGAGCATCATCAGGAGCATGCCGATCGGCCCCTGGCCAATCACGAGAATTGTCTCGCCAGGAGCGACCCGCGCCTTGCGGACGGCCTTCAAGCACGTATTTACCGGCTCGACGAAAGTGGCTTCCTCGAAGGTCACGTCTGCGGGCAGCGCGATCATCCCGCGCTCTACGATCCAGGGCATGGCGCGAACGTATTCCGCGAATCCGCCGCCATTGGGATCGAAGCCGGCGGTCAGCCCGACTTTCTTGTAGCCCGCGCATTGCGAGAACAGTTTCTTCTCGCAGTAGAAACAGGCGCCGCAAGGAATGTGATGAAAGCTGACGACACGATCGCCGGTCTTGAACTTTGTAACGCCCGGGCCGGTCTTCACGACGGTACCGGCCAGTTCGTGACCCAGAATCTGAGGCGGCTCGATAAAGCCGTGGTGAATCTTCTTAATGTCGGTGCCGCAGATGCCACACGCCGCCACGCGAAAGAGCACTTCTCCCGCGCCGATTTCAGGAATCGGCACGTGTTCGACGACCACGCGACCCTTGCCGCGGTAGACGCCGGCGCGCATCTGGCCGCCGCTGCGCGGCTCGAATTCCGACGATCCGACCTGCGTGACGGTGTGGCTCATATAGCCAGCGCCTCGGCCTTGGCAAGTTCCGGCAAAGGGCCCGACGCCATCTGCTGAATATACGCATCGAGACATCGCGCCAGAGCCGCCGCCGCACGTTCGCTTTCATTGGCAAGCCGTATCAATCCGGCGATGCGGCCCGGCCGGCGAACAACCTGCCCGATAACTTTCGGAATGCTGACGGCGCCTCGCGTGTCGAATACGCCGTCGAAATCGAGCGGCAGGTTCGAATCAGCGCCATCGCTGATGGCTCGAATCGCAACGCACCGAATCCCCCGCTGCCCGGCCGCCGCGAGGACGTACAAGCTCTCCATATCGACCGCATCGCCGGATGTGCTTAGGGCGCGCTTCTCTTCCGCCGTCGATATGACCTGGTCCGTGACCAGAAATTTGTCGACGATCTTCGCACCGGATGCCTCCGAGCGCGATACCAACTCCGCGTCGCTGTGAAAAAGTCTCGTAGCTCTGACGTCAGCGACCATGCGCGCCGCCAGAACATCACCCGGAGCATAGCCCGGCTTCAGAGCGCCCGAGAGGCCCGACGCGATACAAACATCAGGATCGTGGTCAAAGGCATGAGCGAGAGCACGCTGGGTTGCGAAGCGGCCCGCCCCGGTGAGAACGACGCGTACGTCGCAAAGACCGACCTGGGCGACGTAGGTCTGATCCCACGCGTCCACGGAAACGCGTTCGAAACGCCGCAACCTGCGCCACGGTGCAAATTCATTTGCGAGCGCAAATGTAATGAGGACTTTCATATCTGAAATCTCAAACGACCGCTCGAATGATCCTTCTCTAACTCAGGGGCTCAATCCCCCGCTTATAAGTCACACCAGCATCGCAACGAACGTCTCGGAAACCCTAAGCTAAGTATTAAGTTCCTATATAGAGTATCAAAAAGCTACGCGGCTTGCGCGTGCGCGACCGGTTTTGTTCCTGCGCGGCCTCGAATATAGTCATGGTCCCTGTACCACCGCACGGCGCGCTCCAGGGCCGACTCGACGGCGCCGGGCCGATAACCCAGCTCCCGTTCGGCCTTGTCGCTTTCGACGAACATGCGGTGGCGAGACATCCGCACGCCTTCAACCGGAATCTGAGGCTCGCGGCCGGTCAGCCGCGAGAAGAACTCGTCCGCGTAACCGGCTGCGAGCGCCACGGCATGGGGTAGCCGCACGCGCGGCGCGGAGCGCCCAGTGATGGCTGCGAGAGCGTCCAATATCTGTTTCAGCGTCATATTGCGCGCACCGAGAATGTAGCGTTCGCCGATGCGGCCCTTTTCAGCGGCAAGTAAGTGTCCGGCGGCGGCGTCCTCGACCGCCACGAGGTTCAAACCAGTGTCCACGTACGCGGGCATCCTCCCGTTCAGGAAATCGACGATGATGCGGCCCGTGGGCGTCGGCTTCCAATCGCCCGGTCCGACCGGTGCCGTAGGATTCACAATGACCACGGGAACACCTGCGGCGGCTGCCTTGATCGCTTCGAGTTCGGCCAGAAATTTCGAGCGCTTGTAATGCCCGATCATCTGGCTGAGAGTCCCGTGAGTATCCTCGTTGGGAAGAGCATCGCCGTGGCCCGGAACGGCAATGGTCGCCACGGTGCTCGTATAAACAATCCTCTCGACGCCCGCATGGCTCGCGACTTCCAGGAGCCGGCGCGTGCCCTCGACATTTGTATCGTAGATTTCATCGGGATTCCGCGTCCACAACCGATAGTCTGCCGCTACGTGGAACACCCGGCGGACGCCCTTCATCGCCAGGTCGAGCGACGCCATGTCCTGCAAATCGCCCACCACGCGCTCGGCAGCTAGACCATCAAGCGCCTGGAGATTGCTGGTGCTGCGGATCAGAACGCGGACAGAATGACCTGCGGTGACTAGTTGCCGGGCAACATGGCTCCCAAGGAAGCCCGTGGCGCCCGTGACGAGCGTGGTCATAAATTGCGAAATGCCTCGTTGGCGTGTCTCATCAACGGCCGCTGGCCGGTTGCATCTCATCCGCGGCCACTTGAACGCCAATGAATCTTTGCCGGCCTTGGCGCAAATTATCGTAGCGCGCCAGCGCGTACAGCGGGAAAGAATTCCGGTACAGGTGATACTTCAGATAGAACACCTGTGGGAAGCCGGTGCCGGTGAATTCGGGTTCATCCCATGTGCCGTCATCGTTCTGATGTGAGACAAGCCAGTCCACCGCGCGTTCGACCGCGGGATCATCCGCGCCAACCACGGCGAGCAAACCGATCAGGCCCCACGCCGTCTGCGAGGCGGTGCTCTTCCCTTTGGCTTTCAGTGACGGATCGTAATAGGAGAGGATGGATTCGCCGAATCCTCCGTCGGAATTTTGCACCGAACGCAGCCATTCGGCGGCGCGCCGGCATTCCGGAAGCGATTCGAGGCCCACGGTTTCGAGTGCGCGCAAAACGCCGCTCGTGCCATAGACGTAATTGACGCCCCAGCGGCCGAACCACGAACCATCGGCGGTCTGCTCGTGACGCACGTACGCGGCCGCGCGCTCGATAACCGGATGCGTCGCGGACCAACCCATCTGCCCGAGACACTCCATGGCGCGGGCGGTGACGTCCGCGGTGGAAGGATCGAGCATCGCATTGTGGTCGGCGAACGGAATGTGGTTGAGAAAATCGAGATTGTTCTCGTGGTCGAAGGCTCCCCATCCGCCGTCAGAGTTCTGCATGCTCACGAGCCAGGCAAGACCACGGCGGATCGAAGCGCGCAGTCGCGTGGGTTCCGGGTCCGCCACGCGCCCCAGCGCCATCAGGACGAACGCTGTATCATCCACATCGGGATAGAAGTCGTTGCGGAATTCGAAAGCCCAACCGCCCGGCTCCGCGTCGCGATTTTTCACCTGCCAATCGCCGGGCCCGAGGATTTGATTGTCCACCAGCCATCGGGAAGCGGCCAGAAGCGAGGGATGCGCAGGATCGACGCCCGCCTCCTCGAGCGAAACCATGGCGATGGCCGTGTCCCACAGCGGAGAAATGCAGGGCTGGACGCGCAAAGTGTCCGCTTCCTCAATTTCATAGCGAGCCAGAAAACGAATTTCGCGCGCCAGCAGAGGATCGGTCGTATCACCGCCTTCGGCCGCTAGCGCGAATATCGAATTCATCATCGCGGGGTAGATCGTGCCAAGACCTTCGCTGCGTTCCAACCGCTCGAGCATCCAATTGCGAGCGAGCGATAGCGCCACCCGCCGGAAAGGCTTCCAGGAGAGGCTCTCGTAGATCCGCACGCCGCGGCCAAGTGCCAGGAAGACATTCTTCCAGGAGACAACGCGCTTGTCCCATTTGAGCGATGGCGGCATGGCGCCTCGACTCCGGAAAAGCTCGTCAACGGTGATGCCTTCCGGCAGGCGCCAGGAGGGCTTGTGCGCGTAAACAATCGCGAGCGGAATCACAATGCCGCGCGTCCACGACGACATTTCGTACAAATTGATCGGGAACCAGTCCGGCAGGAGCATCAACTCCGGCGGAATCGCAGGAACCAAACTCCAATCAATGGCGCCAACCATGGCCAGATAGAAACGCACGTAGGAGTTCGTGGCCTCCAGACCGCCGAGTTCGTGAATTTTGGCGCGGGCCCGCTGAAGGTTAGGGGCCGTGGCCGCGTCTCCTGCCAGACGAAGCGCTACCCAGGCCTTTACGGTCGCATTCAGCTCCGCCGGACCGCCGTAGAAAATATTCCATCCGCCATCGGGAAGCTGCCGGTCGCGGATATACTTCGCGAGCTTCGCGGTTTTCGGCGATTCCAAATCGCCCAGGATGTGGAGGTAGAGAATGTAATCGGATTCTAGAGTGGTATCGGCCTCGAGCTCGCCCCACCAGTAACCTTCCTGGGCCTGGGCCGAAAGCATCCATTTGACGCTCCGGCTGACTGCTTGCTCGACAGGCGAATCGGCGCTACGGCGAGGAGCCGTTGCCGTTCCGTGCGTCGCGCCAGCGTTCGGCGGTTCCACTCGAAGTCTGGCCTCTGGTGCCATCCACCCCTCAGACATAACTTGTCATCGATGACCCGGCGGTACCCGCCAGGCTACACTTCCCGAAGAGCCGCTCAGCGCCCAATCTCCCGATATTGCAGCTAGTTACGGGCCACGCCTGCATTATTATCTTTGGTATCCCGCCCAGGGTCAACTGAAAACCCACCATCATTTCCAGTTAGAACTCTCGATTCAGATGGCACGAAACGCCATTTAGCTGCCTGAAAGCGGCCATCAAAGTGACTTTGAGACAGCTAAGGAGGAACGCCCGACGCAGATCGCCGGCGAATGGAAGACGAAAGCCGAGGGAAGTCCCGAGCCATCGAGCGATGGCGAATCGCGTGTCCGCGGCGCAATCAGCGGCTCGGCTTCCCTTCTTCGAGTCGGCGAATGCGTTCGGCGAGCTCCGGCAGGCGCGCGAACCAGGCGTGTTGTTCCTTGAATTTTTCCAGCGGGCGCGAGGGAGTTCCCCACACGGTCTGCCCTTGACGCACAATCTTGCCCGGCAAAATTCCCGCCTGGCCGCCAACGGTCGCGCCGTCCTCAACGTGCGCGTGGTCGCCGATTCCTGCTTGTCCGCCGACCAGAACGTGCTTGCCGAGAGTGCTGCTTCCGGAAATGCCCGTCTGCGCGGCCAGAACTGAGTTTTCGCCAATGTGAACGTTGTGGCCAATTTGAACCAGATTGTCGATCTTCACGCCGTTACCGATGTCCGTGGTCTCGAGCGCACCACGATCAATCGTGGTGTTGGCGCCGATCTCGACATCGTCTCCAATCTCGGCGGTCCCGATCTGCGGAAACTTCAGGTGCCGCCCTTCTCCGAAAACGTAGCCGAAACCATCTCCGCCGATGACCACGCCTGAATGAAGTTCGACGCGGTTTCCGAGGCCCGAGCCCGCGTACATCGTTACGCGCGGATGAAGTCTGCAGTCTTCGCCCAGCCGCGAGCCGCGGCCCAGGAAACAAAACGCTTCGATTACCGTGCGGGCTCCAATTCTGGAACCCTGTTCGATGACGACGTACGGGCCGATGGAGACATCCGCGCCAATCCTTGCGTCAGAAGCGACGATCGCGGTGGGATGCACACCGATCTCCGCTCCTGGATCCGGCAGCAGCCATCTGGCCGCTTTCGCGAACGCGAACTTCGGATCGCTCGCTTCCAGAATCGTTTTCTCCGGCAACCGCATGCCGGGTTTTGCAAGCACACATATCGCGGCGGATTTCGCCGCCTCCAGTCCATGGCGCGGCGAATCCATGTAGATCAGATCCCCGGACCCTGCGCGCGATGGGCTGGCGACGCCTGAGATCGGCACGAGCGGATCGCCTTCGAGTTTGGCTCCGAGATATTTCGCAAGTTCACCAGCAGTGCGAGTCATGGTTCCCTCTCTTGTACCGAAGGGCCAAAGCGGAGCGGAATCGGAGCACGCTCATCACAGTGGCCGGCTAGAACGGATAGATCGGCTTCTCGCCGGGTGGGCGAGTCTTCCATCGCTTGTGAACCCACAGCCACTGGTCCGGATGCGCGCGAACGAAGTCTTCGATTACGCGCGTGAATCGCGCCGTATTCTCCACGACGTCCGATTCTTCGTTCGCCGTTCGCGCGAGTTCCACGGCGGGCTCGAATCGCAGGCGGTATTTCCGGCGCTTGTCGTCCCAGGAAAGAAAGCCTGGCACGACCGACGCGTCGGTCCGCAAAGCAATTCGGGCGAGGCCCGACGTAGTCGAAGCCGGTACACCGAAGAAATCTACAAACACGCTCTCTTCGATATCGGTATTGTGATCGGCGAGGACTCCGACCGTCCCGCCCTCTCCGAGAACTTTCAAAATCGCGCGCGCCGAACGGTTCTTATCGATTGGCTGATTGCCGGAGCGGCAGCGATAGCCATTGATCAGCGCATCCACTCTCTTGTTCGCGATGGGACGGACGAGAAAATGCAACGGGTGGCCATAAAGAGCCTGCGCGAAGGGAGCGAGCTCCCATGCGCTCATGTGCCCGGTGAGAAACAAAACTCCCTTTCCTCTGCGCCGGGCAGCGTCGAAGTTCTCAAAGCCGTCCACGACAACGATGCGCTCGATCGTCTCCCGTGTATATTTCGGAAACTGAGAGAATTCGCCCACCATCCATCCGATTTGCCGGACCATTCCGCGGATCACGCGCTTGCGCCGCGCATCAGTCCATTCGGGAAAAGCAAGCCGTAGGTTGAACATCGCCGACCGCCTCAAAGGAGTTCGTACGGCGTAAGCAACTGCTGCAAAACCGGCTCCGACAAATCTCGCGACCGGCCTCGGCAACAGCCCCAGCAATTTCAGTCCGACCCACGCCGTGGCGTATTCGAGCGATTCCCGCATCGCGGCCATTATACGGTTAGCAAGTTCAAATTGAATCCGCCGATGCTAGACTCGTCCCCGCTTTGAGCGAAATCCACACAAACGAAAGGCGCCTTGTGGCCTGGCCTGCGCTCGCTTCGTCGGCCGCTATCGCGATCTGTCTTTTCGGCAACCTTGGCGCGCTCGGCCTGGTCGGACCCGACGAGCCGCGCTACGTCTGGATCGCGCGTGCAATGGCGGAGACGGGCGACTGGGTCACGCCGCGCCTGTACGGCCAGCCCTGGTTCGAGAAGCCGATTCTCTATTACTGGGCTGCAGCGATGGGGTTCCTGCTACACCTTCCGGCGGAGTGGGCAGCGAGGCTGCCGTCAGCATGCGCAGCATTCGCGGCTGCGCTGGCCGTCGCATGGCTCGCAAAGCAGTACTACGGCGGCTATGCGAGTTCCCTGTCGAGTCCCGTACTCCTCGCGCCAGCGATCTTCTCGACGAGCGTTGCAGCCATCGGATTCGCCCGCGCGGCCACTCCCGATATGCTCTTCAGCGCCTCGATCACGCTGGCGATGGCGTGTGCCGCAACTGTGTTCCGAAATGCCGGCGCATTACGCGAACTCAATTCGGCGCCCAGAACGCCCCGCGGAGACGCGTTGCCGCTGCTGCTCTTCGGCGCGTTTCTCGGCGCGGCCGTGCTGGCCAAAGGCCCTGCCGCCATCGTTCTAGCCGCCGGAGCGATCGGACTCTGGGCGCTGGCGACAAAGCAGTGGCGCGCGGCGCTTCGAGTTGCCCATCCGCTCGCGATTGCCACTTTCTGCGTCGTCGCGCTTCCCTGGTACATTCTCTGCGCGGTTCGCAATCCCGACTTCCTGCGCGTATTTCTTTGGCAGCACAACTTCGAGCGGTACGTCTCTCCGATATTTCAACATCGGCAGCCGTTCTGGTATTTCGGGCCCATTGTTCTGCTCGCGCTGCTTCCGTGGACGACCCTGCTCTGGCCGACCGCTCAAGAGGGCCTTCGACTCTGGCGCGAGAAATCCTGGACGAATTCACCGGGACTCTTCTTTGCCTGCTGGGCGGTGTTTCCCGTTCTCTTCTTTAGCGTGTCGCAATCGAAGCTGCCTGGCTACATTCTTCCGGCGATTCCTCCGCTCGCGCTGCTCTGCGCTGTTGGCGTTATCCGCGCGATCTCGGGCGGACATAGCAGGACCAGAAGGATTCTGGGAAGCCTCGGTATCGTGTGGGTACTTGCAGCCATTGCGATGGGCGTTGCAGCGTCCCCGATCTCGTCGCACGTCTCCGGGAAGGAATGGCCGGGGCTGCCCTCCGGTATGTTCGCGGCGGCAGCAGTATTCCTGGCCGCGCTTCTGCTGTTCGCGGTGAATTATTTCGGAAAGCCATCGCTGGTGCTTCTGCTCTGCGTCGTGCTGCTTGCCGCCGGCGTTGAACTCGTAAGCCTGAAGTTCCTGCCGTTGCTCGATTCCTCGGTTTCGGCGAGACCCCATGCGGAGTTCATGCGCAACGACCAGCATCCCGACCGAATCTTTACGTACGAGTTGCGCCGCAGCTGGACGTACGGCCTGACATTCTACTTCCGCCGCGAACTCCCGGAATGGTCGCCGCGCGACCCGATGCCGGCCCTCGTACTGACGACACCCGATGGACTGGAACAGATCAAAAAAATCGGGAGGTTCCGCGGTGAGCTGGAGGAAACGCGACCGGGCCTGGTCTACGTTCCGATAGGACCGATTCCGGTCTCGCGCTAGCGCGCCGACATCGGCGGGACATTCTGAAGGAAGAAGTTTACGATCTGGCTTTCATAGCTTTTCCGGTCGTCATCGGACATGTCGCGGTAACTCTGCCGCTCGCGCAGTGTCTGCTTGGGATCCGGCGCCTTCACAAAAAGCTGCAGGGTTTGATCCGCCAGTGCGGGGCGATCGTCGGTTTGGACGAAGAGCTTGGGAATCCCCGCGGTCTTGCCAAGGCGCGCGGAAACGGGAGGCTCGTTGCGGTAAGAATAATTCATCGATCGAAATCCGAAGTCGGTGAAGCGCAGCACTCCCGGCAAAGACGTGAGCCCCGATTTCTTCACCTCGATTTGCAGCATGGCTTGTGGGTCGTCGTAGGCGTTATCAACCGCGAAAGCCGCGATGCGCGGATCGGTCTCAGCCACTTTCAACGCCGCGTACCCTCCCATATCGACTCCCCACAATCCAAAATGCTGGGGGTCCACATCGTCCCGCGCGGAGAGCGCCTGCACCGCCGCTTGCAGTTCGGCCGTCTCCCGGTAACCGAGCGTCGTGACGCCCATGCTCGTGCCATGGCCCGCGAAATCGAACAGGAAGACGTTGAACTGGTGGTCCTGTAGCGCCGTCACCAGCGTCAACACGTCCGCGCGCTGGGAAAGATATCCGTGGCACACGACCACCGTAGGTGCGCCACGAAGCCCGGGAAAGAGCCAGCCTTCGCGCGAAGCGCCTCCCGCGACTGGAAATGAAAACGTGGTCGGATGACCCATCATTACGCTCAGGTCAAACGTGGCGGCATTGCGCGCCGGGCGAAGTATTTGATACAGGAGAAAGCCGGAAATGGTAGATATCGAGATAACGGCGAACAGCAGCAGCGCCAGGAATCCGGAGAAAACCTTGGCGAGACGCGTTGTGGGATAGCGGAGCTCGGAGAGGACGGCCATCTAAGCGCGGGCGCTCCTGCGTACACGCCTCAACAAAAGGATGTTAGCACATTTCCGTCCCAAGCTTATTTTCCGGGAAATACACCGTTCCCAAAGTGGGAGCGATTGGGTTCCGGCCCGGTGCGAAGATATAATGCCAGAGGGGGTAGTGCGTGGCTTCGATGCAGATTGTTGACCTCCGGCAGATCCATTCGCGGTCGCTGGAAAACCTCTTTCGGGAGGAAGCCGAGCGGTGGCGGGATGATCTGCACTGGGACTATCGTCCGTCCATCGATCTGGTGCGCAAATTCATCGATTCGCGCGCTCTGGGCGGATATGCGGCAATGACGAACGGCCAACCCGCCGGATATGGCTTCTACGTCCTCGAGGATCACAAGGGACTGATCGGCGGACTTTTCGTCTCCTCGCAACACTCGCAGGGTCCGATCACCGAGCGTCTGCTAACGGAAATGTTGGCTTCGCTCCGGGCCACTCCGCGCCTGGAACGAATCGAGGCGCAGTTGATGCCGTTCGGAACCGAGCTCGACCCCGCATTTCTCTCGCAACATTTCCGTCTGCACGCGCGCCAGTTCATGCTGCTATCTCTCGATAAAGCAAAGCTCACCGGCAAGGCTCCGTCGACGGGCCTCCGAATCGAGCCGTGGACCGACCGCGCGTTCGATTCCGCCGCGCGCCTGATTCAATTGGCATACGCGAACCACGTGGACGGTCAAATCAACGACCAGTATTGCAGCGAAACCGGCAGCCTGAGATTCCTGCGCAACATTGTGCTGTTGCCCGGTTGCGGCCAGTTCTTGCCGGAGGCTTCCTTCCTGGTCCGGCCTGCCACGGGAGATCGTCCGATCGCCATGATCCTCACGTCAACGGTCGCCGAAGGAGTTGGCCACACGACGCAGGTGTGTGTGATGCCGGGATACCAGGGCAGCGGCATCGGCCGCCAGCTGATGGAGCACTCGATTCACGCGCTGCGCCGCCGGAACTACAAATCGCTGTCCCTGACCGTCACCTCAGTCAACAAACGAGCGGTCGAACTCTACGAGCATCTCGGCTTCCGCATGGTGAAGACATTCGCCGCCGGCGTCTGGCAAGCATGAACTAAGGTGCCGACTTTTGAGGCTCAACCGTAAATTCGGTGGCAACGATATCGACGTGATTAGGTAGGTCAAAGCTCACTTTCGTGTGAGCGGCATTATCTTTTGCTATTCCGTCCAGTTTGTACTCGTAAATCATCGTCTGCGTAAACGGAGCATGTGGCGGTTTCGAAAACGACCATTTCTGGATGTTGTCGGTCGACGCTTTTCGCAACAGCGCACTACCGCTGACGACTTCGGCTTCCACGACCTTCCCATCGGCATCTATCGTCACTTTGACGGCAACCTCCCCCGGAAACATGTGCCACTCTCGCGATCTGAGGGTACGCATAGATCGGCACTTCAATGTGTCTTGGGCAAACGAACTGCGTTTCGTCCTGTGCAAATGAGGCCGCAGCCACGATGAATAGTAGGGGCAGAAAAATAAGTCGATGCATAGCTAGCCTCCGTGCTATTTCTTCGCGCGATCCTTCAGCAGGCCCTTCAGCTCGTCCATGAATTCCTTCACGTCCTTGAAATCGAGATAGACGGATGCAAAGCGGACGTAGGCGACCTTGTCGAGCTTCTTTAGGTGGCTCATCAGCAGCCCCCCGATCTCGGTGGTCGTGCGCTCGCGGTCGGCGGCTTCGCTGACGAATGCCTCGGCTTCATCCACAATCGTTTCCAGCTTGCCGACTGGCACCGGGCGCTTCTCGCACGCCTTCAGCAATCCCTGCAAAATCTTCTGGCGCTCGAATTTTTCCCGGCGGCCGTCCTTCTTGATGACCATGTAGGGAATCTCGTCAATGCGTTCATAAGTGGTGAAGCGGCGGCTGCATTTCAAGCACTCGCGGCGGCGGCGAATCAGGTCGCCGGTGCGGGCCTCCCGCGAATCGATGACCTTGTCGTCCAGGTGCGCGCAAAATGGGCACTTCACCGCAGTGTCTCCTTCCGCGCGGCGGGCAGTTCCCCACCGTGCTCGGCTTCGGCCAGTAACTCTGCTGCGCCGGCCTGCTCTTCTGCACGCGCCATCCGCCGTAGCTCACCCATCGACCATCCCTCCCGGAACAGCAATGGCAATCCCACCAGGCAGCAACCTACGAAAGTGATCAGCCAGAGCACGATGGCAGCGATTGCGGCCGGCTCCCTTTCTACTCCAATGATCAGCGTGAGGACAAGATAAGTGGCGAGTTGCGATCCACCGCCGACTCCGGGAAGTTGCGCCGCCGATCCTACCATCGTGAATGCGAGCACCAGTGTGGCCTCGGCAAAACTCAGGCCGGCCAGCTTTCCTCCGAACGCGTGCGCGACCCACACGTAGACAAGAACCACAAGCACCCAGTGCGCCGCGGTATAACCGGTGAGCGCGCCGAGATCGCTCCAGGTGCGCACACCCCGCAGACCATCGCTAAATCCCTCCAGCAGCAACGCTATCTTTTCGCGCCATCCCGCGCGCCACTTCGGGTGTTTCAATTTCTCCGCGAGCCATCCCGACCCGTGATATCGAAAATAGATCAGGAACGCGATCATACCCACGAGACCCGCCAGTAGCACCACTCCAGCCGAGCGTGCGACCTTCAACAGCAAATCGTTCCCTGCCCCGGCCATTCCCCGGCGTTCAAACGATAGCAATGCCAGGACGGCAAGCGAGGCGGTCGCCGCCATATCGAACACGCGCTCCAGAACGTACACGCCGAACATTCCTGGCATCGAGAGCGCGCTCTTCCGCGCAATAAGCACGGGGCGAACCGGCTCTGCCGCCCGGCCAAGAAGAACATTGCAGGTGAATCCCACGAGCGTCGCGCTGTAAACGCTCCAGAAATCGATCCTGCCGAGCCAGCGGCAAAAACGCATCCATCGCAACGCTCGAAGTGCGTAACAAATGTAGATGGCCAGAAGCGAAAGCAGCAGCAGCGAGATGCGGGCTCCGCGGATCGAGGAACCTACCATCGACCAGCGGAATCCTTCGAGCGTGATCGAGTCGCGGAATCTGTAGAGAAAATAGCCGAGGGCCAGAACAACGAGGAGAAGCAGCAGGTAACGACGCCATTTGCGCAGCATTCGATTGGAACCGTAGCAGCAAGGTTTCGACAGTGTCAAGGAGGACCGCAATGGGGCGGGCGCGCGCGTTCCTCGGAGATCGTGCCGGAGTGATATCCTCGCAGGATGTGGACCCGAGACGAATCTCACGCGGAACAACACTACGCGCGCCGGCCGGCGGAGGATTGGACGCGTGTGGAGTTGTGCGCGGAATGCGCTCACGCCCGGCGCGTCGAATCCAATCGCGGGGATGCGTTCTTGTTGTGCGGGTTGTCTTCGACCGATCCCGCATTTCCGAAGTATCCCCGGTTGCCCGTAACAACATGCTCCGGCTACGCCGCTAACGGCTAGGTACAGTCCGCGACGCGCAATGCATCCTGGTGAGAGATGCCGCCGCAAGTTTCCTGCGGCACGCAACCCCACCTTGCGTTTGCTCTGGCAATGCCCCTAAGATGCCGGGCGGCACGGAACTTTTCGGCCTCGTTTTGCGTTCCATACTGTGAGGCCGAGATGTCATGCGGAATGCGAGGCTAGGAACGATTGGAGCCCGACGCCCAACTGGTGCAACTTTGTATCCGGGGCGACGGGCCTTCTTGGGAGGAACTTGTGCGGCGGCATACGCGACGCGTCTTTAACCTGTGTTATCGGTTCACCGGCAATTCGACGTCCGCCGAGGACTTGAGCCAGGAAGTTTTTCTGCGTATTTTCCGCACGCTTCCGAGTTACCAGTCCTCACAAGGCGCTTTCCCGACGTGGCTCACCAGCGTCACGCGGAATCTACTGGTGGATCACTACCGGCGTACGCGCCGCGACCGCATGACCGACTCGATTGACGACGCCATGCCGCAGCTCGAGGAAAGGCACTCGCCGGCGCGCTCGCCGGACAAGCTGGCGCAGGCATCCGAGCTGAGCGCGCAATTGCAGCGAGGGCTCGCGCGGCTTTCTCCGGAATTGCGCGAAGCGGTGATCCTGCGCGATTTGCAGGGACTCGACTACGCCGAAATCCGAGGTGTGCTGCAAGTTCCCGAAGGCACGGTCAAATCGAGAATCAACCGGGGGCGCATCGAGTTGGCGCGCATCCTGGAAGAAATGGGAGTGCGTCCGGCCTAAACGCCAGAACTGAGACCAATGGACTGGAACTGCACACTTACGGAAGAGCGGCTGAGCGACTTCATCGAGGGTGCGCTCGCGCCCGAGGACGCAGCGGCATTCTCCGCGCACACGAAGACATGCGCGGCCTGCGCGAAGCTCGTCGCACAAGTGAGCGGACTGGTCAGCCGGATGCAACAGACCGCGCCCGTGGAAGAACCACCGCTTCTGGTCCGCAAGATTCTGGAAGCCACGCTCGGTCCGCGCAAACGGAAGCCAGTTTCGCAGGGTTGGTTCGGGTGGATTCCGGCGATCTGGCAACCGCGGTTCGCTATGGGAATTGTGACGGTAGCGGCTTCGGTCGTGATCGTTCTCCATGCCTCCGGGTCCCCGGCGGCCAGGACGAGCCTGAATCCCGTGAATCTCGTTCGCGACGCAAACCGGCAAATCCATCTTACCTACGCGCACGGAGCCAAGTTCGTGAATGGTCTGCGCGTGGTGTATGAGATTCAATCGCGCCTCTCGTCTCAGCCGGAAAGCATGTCTGAACCAATTTCAGTTCCGGCGACGAAACCGTCCGGCGAACCACAGCCTGGACAACACGAGCAGCAGCCGTCAACCGAACCGCATGAGAAATCCCAGACCGTCCCGCACTCGAATCGCCGCGACGGCCGCGGTGGAGCCGAGATGGCCATCATGTTGCCGAACCGCTTTCCCTCAAGCTCGTCGATCAGTGCGCTCAGGAGCTCTCTATGAAATGTGCACAACATGCTGATGTGGACGCCACCGGCTATTGCCGGCAGTGCGGCAAGCCGCTTTGCCCCGCCTGCACCCGCGATGTGCAGGGCGCTCTGTACTGCGAAAGTTGCCTCGCAAGCATCGTTTCCTCACCGCAAGCAGCGCCCGCCACAGCGACCGGCAGCGCGCACCCGGGGACCGCGCTCGCTCTCGGATTCATTCCCGGACTTGGCGCAGTCTATAACGGCGAGTATGTGAAGGCACTGATTCATGTCGCGATCTTCGGCGGGATTATTGCCGTGCTGAATACCGATCTGCCGGTCGGCATGCAGGCATTCCTCGGAATCACGCTGGGGTGCTTCTACTGCTACATGCCCATAGAAGCCTACCGCACAGCAAAGGCTCGCCACTCGGGCTTACCCCAGGCGCCGGATCTCCTGGAGTCTGAGGGCCGCAGGCCTATTGGCGCTATGGTGCTGATTGGTTTGGGCGTGTTGTTCCTGCTGGCGAACTTTCACGTGCTGGATCGGGATTGGTTTGCCAAGGCCTGGCCCGCGGGATTGATCCTGCTGGGTGTCTGGATTTTGATCGATCGGATGAGAAGGACCTCGTAGGAAGGGGAGCCATGGCGGACGAGACCAAACCAAAATGCGCGTGCCCACGTTGCCGCATGCGCGGATTGATGGGCCCGCTGATGCTGATCACCATCGGCGCGATCTTTCTTCTCGGTCGATTCACAAGCGTAGGTTTCGAGGAACTCTGGCCGGTCATTTTGATCGTCGCCGGCGTCGTGCTTCTTCTTCAGTCCTCATCTTCGCGCGCGGGACACACGGGATCGTGAGGAACGCGTGACCGAGGGCCGACACCAGCGCCGATCCATTTTCCCGGGCTTGCTCCTGATCGTCCTCGGAGCGATCTTCCTGCTCCATCGCTTCGACCCTGCCTTTGGGGTCGGCCATTTGATACGCGTCTATTGGCCCCTGCTGATCATTCTGTGGGGTGTCGCTAAGTTGATCGACCATTTCGCGGCGCAGAGAACCGGACAGTCCCGCCCTCCGCTGCTCTCCGGGGGAGAAGCTGCGCTCTTGATTCTCCTCGCTTTCGTGCTGATCGCGTTTGGTCTTCGTGACTGGATTCACGAGCGGTTCCCGGGACTCGACATCGAAGTCGCGCCGTTCCAACAAGTCTTCTCGCAGAGCCGCCAGCTGACCGCTCAGGAGATTCCTCCCGGGGCGCATGTGCTGATCGAGACAGCGCGCGGGAGCATTACGGTCCACGGAGGTGACGGGCACGATCTCCGCGCCGGCGTCAATGAATCCTCCCCCGGAGCGAACGAATCCGCGGCCGATGCCCGCATGAAAGATGTTGAGGTTGTCGTCGAACAAACCGCAAATGGCTACAGCGTCCACCCGCTGCATCAGACCGATTTCCACGGCGCGGTGACCGTTGATCTCGATGTGCAGGTTCCGAAGACCGCGAATCTAACCCTCCATACTTCCCACGGCGATATCAATGTGTCGGCAATCGGCGGAGTCGTCGATGCCCGCACCGAAAATGGCGACATCGAGATCCACGACGCGGCTTCCGATGTTTTCGCACAACTCCAAAAGGGCGACGCTCGAATCTCCGGCGTCGGCGGAAACGTAACCTTGAAAGAACGCGGGAACGACTCGGAAATCGCCGACGTCGTTGGCGACGTCACGGTGGAGGGCCCCATCCTCGGGTCAACCGTCGTCCGCAAAGCGGGGAAGACGACCCGCATCACTTCTCCGTGGTCCAATGTCACCTTCGAACATTTGAGCGGACGTCTGGAGTTGGACGCCAGTGACATCCAGCTCTCCGACGTCGCCGGGCCCGCCCGGATTCAAACGCGTAACAAGGACATCACCGCGGAAAACGTCGCGGGCCAGCTCGATATCGTCAGCTCGCACGGCGATGTCAAAGTGGTTTACGCGAATCCTCCGGCCGCTCCTCTCTATATCACCAACGATTCCGGAGGCGTGGACGTCACCCTCCCGGCCAAATCGAGTTTCGAGATCGCCGCGTTCTCGCGATCCGGCGAGGTGAATAGCGACTTCGAGGACCCATCGCTGAAAACGACTGACGAGTCACGCGACGGGCGCTTGAACGGGCAATTTGGAGGAAAATCGGGAACGCCCGGACCCAAGATCACGATCACCACGAGTTACGGCACCATCGAGCTCCACAAGTCTTCCTGACTTGCCCTCGCCGTGTTGAGATCCTGTCCGGGACAACGCGTCTCTGCGAATGTCATCCCGAATCCCCGCGCTTTTGGCGAGGTGAGGCCTGCGCGCCGCACGCTGGCGGCGATCTGCTTTCCAGCGAACGCTGTGACGGTTCAACGGTGATGTTCAGCCGCGGAGCGGCGATTGTAATTAGCCCGGCACGTAGCGCAGCGCAGTGCCGGGAAGCGCGCGAAAAGAGCCCGCAGTCCCGGAGGGACGATTGACGACTCTAAGGGCTGGGGTACCGATCTTCGCCAACTCGCCGCGCTATTTCTTTTCCGAACCTCGAAGTTTATCGAGCGTGGAATAAAACTCCGGAAACGAAACGCCGACGCACTCCGCGTCGCGAATCATCGTATCGCCCTCGGCCCCCAGCGCCGCGACCGACAGCGCCATGGCGATGCGATGATCGCCCCGCGGATCGACTTTGGCTCCGCGCAACTTCCCCGCCGAGCGTCCCTCTACTCGCAGTCCATCCGGAAACTCCTCGACGCGCGCGCCCATCTGCCGCAGGCCCTCGGCAAGTGCTGCGATGCGGTCGCTTTCCTTCACGCGCAATTCTTGCGCGTCGTGAATCTCGATTCCCTTTTCCGTGAACGGGCCGAGCGCGGCGAGCATCGGCAATTCGTCGATCATTTCCGCCACCTGCGACCCGGATATCGTGCCGCCCTCGAGCGCCGCATGCCGCACCGAAACGTCGCCGACTAATTCGCCATTGCGCATCTGCACCGTCGCCACCCGGACCGGCGCACCGATGGAATTGAAGAAATCGAGCACGCGGGCGCGCGTGGGGTTCAGGCCGACGTTGTGAAGCATCAGCGACGATCCGGGCAGGACCAGCGTCGCGCCGATCAAGAACACAGCGGTCGAAAGATCGCTGGGGACCACCAGTTGGCGCGCGGTCAGTTTCGGCCGCGGATGGATGCGAATCGCGCCGCGGCCGCCGTCCATCACCGCGCCGAACTCGCGCAGTGCAACTTCGGTGTGATCCCGGGTATTGACGCCTTCCCGCACCGTCGTCACACCATCTGCATAAAGTCCGGCCAGCAGGACCGCCGATTTCACCTGCGCGCTGGGAGTTGGCGGCGTGTAGTCGATCGCGCGCAGCGCGCCGCCGCGAATCTCGAGCGGGGCTCGGTCGCCCTCATGGCTGCGAATCTCTGCGCCCATCTCGCGCAGCGGTTCTATCACTCGCCTCATGGGGCGCTTGCGGAGCGAATCGTCGCCTGTGATCGTCGAAGTGAAGCGCTGGCCGGCCAGCACACCGGCGAGCATGCGCATGGTCGAACCGGAATTTTCAGCGTCCAGCGCCCGCCGCGGCTCCCGCAATCCGTCGAGTCCCTTCCCGGCAACTCGGACCCGCCCCTCCTTGGATTCGATTACGATGCCCAGCCCGCGGAGGCATTCCAGGGTGCTGCGGCAGTCCGCCGCCGTGGCGTAGTTTGATATCTCGCTGGTACCCTCGGCCAGCGCCGCCAGAATCGCGTAGCGGTGCGAAATGGACTTGTCTCCGGGCAGCTCAACGACCCCTTCGACTGTTCCGCCCGGCGAAATGACCGTTTTCCCCATGGCCTCAGTCTAACATGCTCACGACGTGTGACTTGCCGCCTCTCCGTATTTTGGGAGAGCCGTTTTTCTTGACGTAATCGGGGATTCCTGTTACAAAAGCTAGCTCTTTGATGTGACTTCTCGCAAGTACGGGCTCCCGTTCAGGGGGCTTTCCTCCCGGGGGGAAGGGCGCCGTTGCTGACTGGAACGGTGGACTTGCGGGCGCGGGCCGATGTGCGGGCTCGCTTGGCGGCACGATGGACTGCCCCCGGAAGTTCGCCTGAAGTATCTCTTATGAAATCAATCGATGGAGGATCACTGATGCGCACCAGACTCGCAACCGCCCGAGGGAGGGACGAAAGTCACCTCGTATCCCGTTTGGCGAAAATCTTCGCGGCCGGCACCGCGCTTCTATTCATGCTGACGAGCGCCGGAGCGGCCATGGCGGATGAAAGCACGGGCGGCGAGGCCAATCTGAAGCTGCCTGACCTTTCGCAGGTGCGGTTCCTCAACTTCGGTGGCCGCCCCGGAATCGACGGGCACGCGCTGCTGGTCTATGGGATTCTCTTTTGCATTTTTGGGCTGGCGTTCGGCATGACGATTTACGTGCGCCTGAAAAATCTGCCCGTGCATCGCTGCATGCGCGAAATTTCCGAACTGATCTACGAAACGTGCAAGACCTACCTCGTCAATCAGGGAAAATTTCTCTTTCTGCTCTGGATCTTCATCGCCGCCGTGATCGTGCTGTACTTCGGCGTGTTGCGTCACTACGACGCGGTGAAGGTAGCCATGATTCTGTTCTTCAGCGTCGTGGGCATTTTGGGAAGCTACGGAGTCGCATGGTTCGGCATTCGCGTGAACACGTTCGCGAACTCGCGAACGGCGTTCGCCGGCCTGCGCGGCAAGCCCTACCCGATCTATCAGATTCCGCTGCGCGCGGGAATGAGCATCGGAATGATGCTGATCAGCGTCGAGCTGATGATGATGCTGATTATCCTGCTCTTCGTTCCGGGCGACTACGCCGGACCGTGCTTCATCGGATTCGCTATCGGCGAATCGCTGGGCGCGGCCGCGCTGCGTATCGCCGGCGGCATCTTCACCAAAATCGCCGACATCGGTGCCGATCTCATGAAGATCGTGTTCAAGATCAAAGAGGACGACGCGCGCAACCCTGGCGTGATTGCGGACTGCACGGGCGACAACGCGGGCGATTCCGTAGGCCCCAGTGCCGACGGGTTTGAAACCTACGGCGTCACGGGCGTCGCTTTGATCACCTTCATTCTGCTTGGCGTATCGAATCCCGTCGTGCAGGTACAGCTTTTGGTGTGGATCTTCGTGATGCGCATCGCCATGTTGGTGGCCAGCGCCGCGGCATACTTCATCAACACGGCCATCGCTAAGGCCCGCTTCGGCGACGCCGACAAGATGAATTTTGAATCACCGCTCACTTCCCTCGTATGGATCACATCGCTTGTCTCGATCGGTATGACCTTCCTGATTTCCTACTTCATGATCCCCGATCTGAGCGGCGACACAACCCAGTGGTGGAAGCTCGCGACAATCATCTCCTGCGGGACGCTGGCCGGCGCGATTATTCCGGAACTCGTGAAGGTATTCACCTCGACCGAATCGCGGCACGTCCGCGAAGTGGTCGCCTCGGCGCAAGAGGGCGGAGCGTCGCTGGGAATTCTATCCGGCTTCGTGGCGGGCAATTTCTCCGCTTACTATCTCGGCTTGACGATGGTCATCCTCATGTCGATCGGCTACATGGTCAGCCTCGGCGGCCTGAGCGCCATGATGATTGCCGCTCCGGTATTTGCTTTCGGGCTGGTGGCGTTCGGCTTTCTGGGCATGGGCCCCGTGACGATCGCCGTGGATTCCTACGGCCCGGTAACGGACAACGCGCAGTCGGTTTACGAACTTTCCCTGATCGAGCAAGTGCCCAACATCAAGCAGGAACTCAAGACGGACTACAACATTGACGTAAATTTCCAACGCGCGAAGGACATGCTGGAAGAAAACGACGGCGCCGGAAATACCTTCAAGGCAACCGCGAAGCCCGTGCTCATCGGCACGGCAGTCGTCGGCGCGACCACCATGATTTTCTCCATCATCATGGCGCTGACTAATGGGCTGACGACGAACGTCGCCAAGCTCTCGCTGCTTCATGCGCCGTTTGTACTTGGCCTAATTTCCGGCGGCGCGATGATCTTCTGGTTCGTCGGCGCTTCCACGCAGGCCGTGACCACCGGCGCTTACCGCGCGGTCGAGTTTATCAAGGCGAATATCAAACTCGAAGGCGTCGAAAAAGCTTCCGTGGAAGACAGCAAGAAAGTGGTCGCCATCTGCACGAAATACGCGCAGAAGGGAATGTTGAACATCTTTATCGCGGTGTTTTTTGCTGCGCTGTCGTTTGCCTTCGTCGAACCCTTCTTCTTCATCGGCTACCTGATCTCGATTGCGATCTTCGGTCTCTACGAGGCCATCTTCATGGCCAACGCCGGCGGCGCATGGGATAACGCGAAGAAGATCGTGGAAGTCGAGTTCAAGCAAAAAGGAACACCGCTGCACGACGCCACGGTTGTCGGCGACACGGTCGGCGATCCGTTCAAGGACACGTCTTCGGTCGCGCTCAATCCCGTGATCAAGTTCACCACGCTGTTCGGTTTGCTGGCGGTCGAGCTCGCGGTCGATCTCGCATCGAAGAACCCGGAACTGACGCACATTCTGGCTGCCGTGTTTTTTCTGATTTCGTTCTTCTTCGTCTACCGCTCGTTCTACGGCATGCGGATCAAAGCGGGCGCGTAAAATCAGTTTCCGGGCCACGGAAACAGGACGCACAAAGGCGTGAAAAGTGCGTCCTGTTTTCTGGCCGGCCCACCGATGAACGTCCGCTGGCAATTTCTTGAGTGGCACCTCCTCAAATCGCCAACAGTGGTCACCTGTACTTCCGTTGAACCTTCGGCCAGCTTACTTGCTCGGCCAATCCTGCTAAAATGAATCGAAGCCGCTTTCGGCTTCGATGCGAGCCGCCCTCTTGGCGAGGGCGTGAAAGCTCTTTGACAACTGAATAGACAATCCGGTGAAAGCGAGGGCCTTAAGGCCCACGAAAAGCGCTCTCCATAATCATGGCTTGAGCCATGGGCCCTTGCGTCGCGGCACTACTCTCCAACTGCAATCTCGGTCCCGTTTACCTTGAAAAATTCACTCGAGAATTATCAAATTAAGTGACACACCATGCCGAGTAATTTCTCGCCTAAGTCGTTGCAAACAAAGAAAAGCGACCCCGACGAAGTGACACACTTTTTCGAGGGCGCGGCCGCTACGATTTCAGCACGCCGAGGAACTTGCGCGGGTCGTTTGCGAAGCCCGGGAACACCGTTTTCAGATCGCCGCCGCCCAGATGCTTGGTCATGATTTCGCCAAGGACGCTGCGGTAGTCGGTCGTCACCGCGAGGTCGCGTCCTTCGTAAAGCTGGCCGTCGTTCATCCCCGGCCAGCGCGTGTACACCTTTCCGCCTTTGACGTTGCCGCCCATCAGGAACATGCAGTTGGCGTGGCCGTGATCGGTGCCGCGATTGCCGTTCTCGTGAGCGGTGCGGCCGAATTCGGACATGCTGACGAACACGACGTCCTGCATGCGATCTCCCATGTCCTGATGAAACGCGGCAATTCCCTGCCCCAGATCGCGCAGCAAATTCGAGAGCTGGCCCTGCACGCCGCCTTCGTTGACGTGGTGGTCCCAGCCGCCGCTATCGAGGAACGCGACCTCGAGACCGAGGTCAGCTTTGAACAGCTCGGCGATCTCCATGAGGCTTTTCCCGAAGCGGCTGGTCGGATAGTCCGCGCCGTTTTCAGGCGCATACGAATCAGGATTTATTTTCTTGAGCTGATCGATGGCTTCAAAAGTTTCCTGGCCGACGCCGCGCATCGCCTGATCAACCGTCTGCGCGTACATCGCCTCGAAACCGCCTTCGACGGTCTCCTGCGGGCCGTACATCTTGAACTGCTTCAAGTCCGGGATGGCAACGGCCGGCGCCGTGCCCGCAAGCGTCCGCGGCAGGTATGGGCCAAACGCGACGGCGCGAAACGGCGACGCCTGCTCCTCGGGCATTGACTGAAGCGCGCGATTGAGCCAGCCATCGTCAGTGGATTTCACGCCGGGCGTGCCCGACTCCATGAAATCCTGCGCATCGAAATGCGAGCGCGATGGATCGGGCGAGCCAACGGCCTGCACGATCGCAAGCTGCCCTTTCTGAAAGAGCGGTTGCAATGGCTGCAGGCTGGGATGCAGGCCAAAGAAACCGTCGAGGTCAATCGCCGCATCGGCGCCGCCATGGCGCGGCTCGGGGATCGCGATGGTCGGACGCAGGCGATAGTAGTTCGGTTCCGCGAAGGGCACCACAACGTTAAGGCCGTCCATCGCGCCGCGCTGGAAGAGCACGACCATCTTCTTCTTGTTCGTTCCGGTCGTCGCCGCGACGGCGCGCTGCAGGAACGACGGCAGAGACGCCATGCCGAGCATCGCGATGCCGCCGTTCTTCAGAAAATATCGCCGGGAAATGTTCATCGTAGTTCTCCCTATCGGCGCTGAAATTCGGGCGTGCCGAGGACCAAGCCGGAAAGCAATCCCTCGTTCACTTGCTTGACGGGGTCATCCAGGCGCGCCTGCAAAATTTGCGGATCGTTTAGCCGGCTCTCGAGTATCTGCCGCGTCGGCGGCTCGATCTGCCCGCCGAGAAATAGATCGAGCGAACGCGTGAGCGCCATCTCGGGATCTTTCGATGCGTCCGGGCCGAACATCGCGCCCAAATTCACGCTTGTTCCAGCCAGGCGGCCTGACGAAAACGCGAGCGCAAAGTTGAGCCGGTTCAGGAGCGCGCCCGTATTGACCCAGGTTTCCGCCTTGTCCGAATAACCGGTCGGGGGCTGGCACAGAAACAGCGGCTCGCCCATCCGTCCCACCCATTGCGCCAGAGGCAAGGAGATGCTGACGTCGGCATTGAGGGCGCGCGCGGTGCTGGCAACCAGCTCGAACGGCGTCTTCACCTTCGCGCGGTAGGTTTGCTTCGACCAGAACTCTGGCGAATAAATCATGGTCTTCATCACGCTGCGGATATCGCCGCCGCTCGATTCGTATTCTTTTGTCATGCGATCCACGAGCGCAGGCGGCGGAGTATCCGATACAAAATGCCGTGCCAGTTCCGTGGAAATAAACCTCGCGGTGTGTGGGTCGCTCGCGAGCATCTTCAATGCTTCCTCGCCGTCCTTCTCGCCGCCATAGTTAAACGTGTGGCCCATCACCACTTTCTTGCCCTCGGCGTGAAACTCAGGCCGGAACACAAAATCCGGGTCGCGACGCGGCTCGCGCACCGTCCATCCGGTGAGGCATCGCGCCATTTCGATTACGTCCTGCTGCGTGTAGCCGGCGTCCACGCCCAGCGTGTGCAGTTCCATGACCTCGCGGCCGTAGTTCTCGTTCAGGCCGCGGTCCTGCTGCTGCGGACGCGCGCGCGCCCTGCGCTTGCGGGAAACGCGAGTTCGGATCGGGGAAAGTTCCCGGGCTGGGCGGAAGTCCTCCGCCGAAAATTCCCTGATAGCGCGCGCGGCGCATCGCGATTTCCTGCTGGTGATCCTTGAACGCCACCGGATCCACGCTCTGCCAGTTGTCGAGGAAGAAGAGCATCGCCGGGCTCTTCGCGGTGGCGGTCAGTAAATCCTGAAACTTGCCCATGGTATGCGGACGAATCGTATCGCGCACATAAGCCGTCAGCATCCACTTGTCCGCGCCCTTGTTGGCAAACACGTTGAAATGATTAAACCAGAAATCTTCCATCACCGCTTCGAGCTGGCGCTGGCTGTAAACGGCGCGATCGATCTTGGCCATGGACAGCTCGGCAATGATGCGATTCGGGCCCTGCATTTTGGCGAGCTGCTGCTGCGCCCGGTCTGAGTTGTCGTCGCCCGCGTCCATGGTCTGGGCCATCGTCTGAGCGGGCGCCTCGCGGCGCTTTTCCACCATCTGCTGTTTGTATTCTTCCAAGGTCTCGCCAGCACGCTTTGCCGCAAGCCGAGGGGGTGGGAACCGATCGAGAAGCTCCCTGGCGGGCATGTTCAGCGTCGGGTACTTCTCCATGCGTTTATCGAGAGCGGAATCGTCAATGGAGTCGGGATGCAGTTGCTGGTCAATCCATTTTTCGAGGCCCATCTGGCGGATGCGTTCCGCGTCGCCGGGACGCGGACCGTATGCGAGACGATTAAGCGCGTGCAGGATGGCCTGATCTTCGGTGAGTTCGGTGATGGGAAGATGGCCCTTGAACTTGCTGTCTGCAACTACGGCGTCCGGAGAAGAGTGAGCGGTCTTGTCGTGCTTGCCGGCGATGGCGTTCGGCGCGGCGATCGTGAATAGCACAGCCAGCAGCGTAGCAATGGTGACCGCCAGAAACGATGCGCCGCAGGCGTCGAGATGCCGATTACCGGTTCGTCCCGTACGCCGAGGATTGCGAGCCCGCGCCATGACCTTCATGCCAGTTTAACCCTGCGGCGAGACAAAAGTTGCGGTGGAGTACTAGCGGTTAACGAACGCCCGTTCGCAAACGCGGCTCAGCCCTGAAGTTGGACGAGTAACTGCTTCAATTTCCTCTCATCTTCCTGCGTAAGGGCCGTATATTCGACGCCCATTCCGGTGTCGGTGACGTCCCGAACCTTGCCTACGGCTTCGAACGACAGGCCGGGGCACTTCATTTCAAATTTCAATCCACTTCCCGGCGGTGGCTGTTTTCTTGAACGCACGAACATCCCTCCCAGACCAATAACTGTTGCAACCCCTTTGACGAGCAAACCGTTCCCGATGCCCGCCACTTGAATCTCGAGCCCAGCAGGCACACGAACGCGCTGGTGCTGCCGCAACCCGGGCTTGGTCATGGCATCGATAGGCGTTGAGTTCATCGGTTCGCCGCGCGCCCCGCGAAATCCATCGAGCGTCCAGGAATCCTGCGCCTCGTCGTGCCTCAGGACGTAGTAGTTGCCATCATCGGCGCGGACGCGAAAATAGGTCGCCTGTGGGGAATACCACCGGCCATCGAGTTCGTGGACCAGGAATTCACGTCCATGAAGAACGAAACGGAGAGGGCGCTCGTCGGCGCGATGCCCCGCATAACATTCGACGCGAATTTCGCTCATCGCGGCTCCGCGGGGTGGAAGGGTTTCCGCCGCAAGGGAAAAACATCTCGCAGCAGCAGTGTATCAGGTATCGCCGCCCGTTCGACAACCGCGCGTGTGTGCCTAGGGAACCACCAGTGTCAACTTGCTGGGCCGAGCATCGGCCTCGCGCGCTTCCCGCGCTTCGGCATTGTAGGCCGCACCCAGAAGCACGATCATCGCCGTCAAGAACATCCACAAGAGCAAGCCGATCGCCGATGCCAGTCCCCGGTACAACACGTCATACGGCATCTTCCGAACGTACCAGCCGAACGAAATATCAACGGCCCACCAAAGCACAGTCGCAACCGCGGCTCCGGGCAGCAGGTCCCTGTAGCCAACATGGCCGGGACGCCCAATCCGGTAGAGCAGGACGAGGACGCCCATAGCCAGGGAGAAAACAACCGCCGCGTAGCCAATCAGCTCGACGTAATGAGTGAAATTCGGGGATGCGGTGCGCTGGATCAGCCAGGCGCGCAATTGCTTGCCGAACACCGTGAGTACGACGAC
Organism: uncultured Acidobacteriota bacterium; assembly: GCA_963752925.1. GTDB lineage: Bacteria > Acidobacteriota > Terriglobia > Acidiferrales > UBA7541 > Palsa-295. The sequence goes on from CAVVZY010000011.1 coordinate 942,860, forward strand.
GGCCAGCATGGGCACGATCGTCAAGCACAGAAGCCCCAGAGCGCGCGCTTGACGCTTCCAGTAACTCGGCTCCAGTAGTTCACCTTCGATGACACGAAATGCCTCCATGAAACCCACCATCGTTTGCGTGCCAGCGAGGAGGGTTCCCCCCAGTCCGAGCGATATCCATCTCACGGGATTAACCGTCCGGCGCACGAAATATTCGGCCACCACTCGAGCGCTGCCTGGAGGAAGAATCTGCATAAGCCGGTTGGGGATTTCCCGAATCGCTTCGGGAAATAGCGACGTTTCGCTGAGGAGACCAAGCGCCAGTAGCAGCAGGGGGAAGAAAGCCAGGAACATGTTGAACGCGATGGCCTGGCTGAGCGTCACGCAGTCCGGGAATATACGCCCGAACGCGCGAGCCAGGTTTGTCACAATCCGATGCATCGCCATTGGGCCGGATTATACGGGAAGCCCGCGAATTCGCGCTCGTTGTTTCGTGCTGCCAGCCTCTGCCCCCTCCGCCGTTCTCGGAGTGCACTTGCTCGCAGATCAAGCCACAGAGTAAACTGCCAGCGAAATGACCACACAGCCAAAGGCAACTTCGAGTCGCAGCGAAGAGGTCATCCGCAGACACAAGGAGTATTTGTGGCCGGCGGTCACGAACTACTATCGCGAGCCGCTCGTCGCCGATCACGCCTCGATGCAATACCTGTGGGATATCGAGGGGAACAAATACCTCGATTTCTTCGGTGGGATTCTCACCATCGGCGTCGGACACTGCAATCCGAAGGTCACGTCGAAGATCAAAGCGCAGGTGGACAAGCTGCAACACACTTCGACTCTGTTTCCCAACGAAGCGATCGTGGCGCTGGCCGAAAAACTCGCGCAGATTACGCCGGGGAGACTGCAGAAGAGCTTCTTCACCAGCTCCGGAACCGAAGCCAACGAAGCAGCCATTCTGCTGGCGCGCATGGCTGGGCCGAGTTACGACGTCGTGGCGCTAAGACACGCGTACGCGGGCTCGTCGGCGCTGGCGAAAGCCGTGACCGGGCAGGCGGCCGTGGCGCAAAGCCGGTGTCGTCAGCGTGGGCGTGTCGCACGCCGTGAATCCGTACTGCTATCGCTGCCCGCTGCACCTGAAATACCCCGAATGCGGCGTGGCGTGCGCGAACGACGTCGAGAACCTGATCCAAACGGGCACCAGCGGCTCCATTGCGGCGTTTATCGCCGAACCGATTCAAGGCGTCGGAGGATTCATTACTCCCCCGCCCGAATATTTCAAGATCGTTTATCGCATCGTGAAGAACTACGGCGGACTCTTCATATCCGATGAAGTGCAGACCGGCTTCGGGCGCACGGGCAAGAAATGGTTTGGCATCGAGCAGTGGGAAGTCACGCCCGATATCATCACGTGCGCGAAAAGCATGGCGAATGGCGTGCCTGTCGGAGCGACGATCACGACGGCGGAGCTGGCGGACAAATTTCAAGGGCTGACCATTTCGACGTTCGGCGGCAATCCGGTCACGTCGGTCGCGGCGCGGGCAGTGATCGAAGTGATCGAGGAAGAAAAGCTGCTCGAGAACGCTCACGTGGTCGGCGGCTACTTGCGGAAGCGGCTCGACGAGCTGAAGGAAAAGTATCCGCTGATTGGCGATGTTCGCGGCATGGGTATGATGCAAGCGCTTGAACTCGTCCGCGACCGCCAGACCAAGGAGCCCGCGCCGGTCGAAACAGTGGAATTGATGGAGCGAGCACGGGCGAACGGCTTGCTTATCGGCAAAGGCGGCCTCTACGGCAACGTGATTCGCATGGCCCCGCCGATGAATATTTCGAAGGCCGACGTGGACGAAGGAATTCGGCTACTCGATAAATCTTTCGGCGAGATCACCGCCCGATAATCTGCTCGCGTACAACTGACGCACATAGGAGAGCCATACGGCCGGACTATTCGATCGCGAAATCTACCTGGACATTGAAACGCTGCGCCTGTCGCACGAGGTGCCGGGCGGGTGGGGGAACATTAAGGGATTCGGAGTGGCCGTCGCCGTGACGTGGGACAAAGAGAATAACTTCCGGCGTTGGTTCGAGACGGACGCAAAAAAGCTGATCGCCGAGCTCGAAACCTTCACCCACGTCGTCACGTTCAACGGCAACCGGTTCGATATCGAAGTTCTTCGCGCCTATGCGCCCGTGGAGGGACTGCGCCTACGGTCCTTTGACGTTCACGAAGAGCTTCACAAACTCCTCGGCCACCGCGTCAAACTTGATCAGCTCGCCAAGGACACCCTTGGCACCGCGAAAAGTGGGGACGGAATCGAAGCCGTCGGCTGGTGGCGCGCTGGGGACAAAGATCGGGTCGCCGCTTATTGCGAGCAGGATGTGGCGATCTTGCGCGATATCGTCGAGCACGGGCGCGCCAAGGGATACGTGATCGTGGCGTCGCGCCAGGTGCCTGTGAAGTGGGAATAGATTGTGACCGCTCTACGGAATTCCTTCCGCTGATGTATTCTTCTGATTGATGAAATTCCCACGAGGAAACTTTCGCCGCAGTGATGCAGTTCATGGCGTGCCCCGTCTGATCGCGTGGGGGCTGCTCGCGCTGATTTCGCTGGCGGCCGGCTCATCCGCGGCGGGACAATCGGGAACGGCCGGTGAATCCGCGCGCGTTCGTTGGAAGCCGCTTGAGATGGCCCAGGTGAGGCTCGACGACAAAACGCCCTTGAAGTGGAACGTCTATCAACCGGACAAGAAGGACAAAAAGGACAAGAAGAAGGACTCCGACCTGGTCCTCGTGCTGCTGGGGCACCGATATCTGATGCTCGACACCAAAGCGCGACTCGTTTACTTGGTTCCGCTTTCCGAACTCCACGCGCAAGGAACTGATTTTGAGAGCGGCGACCTAGCGCAGGAATCCCACGTCATCCCCAGCACAGATTGGACGGAGCGCGACGTCGGACCCGCTGAGCTAATCCGGCTGACGCTCGGCGACTACGGCCGCGTCCTCGAAGTATCGCTGCCGCACATGCCCGATCTCCGGCCGTTCTACTGATCCGTTTAGCCACAGCCGATCGGGTGCTATCTGTGTTGATCAGTGTTTCTCTGTGGCTACCCGGGTCCTCGCCTGCAAGCCGCGCCAAATCATCCAGCTGACAATCGCAATCATGCCGACCCAACCTAACAAGCGCACAGCGTGGGCGATCTGCGTGTCGTGATCGAGCACGCCGAACTTGCCGAAGAGATACGCCCAGTCGTGAATGACGTCGTCGCCATCGCCCACGGAGAGCAGAGGCAATTCCTGCGCCCGCGCGTCGGCCATGTACGTCGCGATGGGCAGAAACTGCTCGAAGAAAAAAAAGATGCAGAATACGGTGCCCGGGATCTGGCGTTGAAAGACGAAGAAGGCCGCGAGCATCAACGGAACAGTCAATTGCAGAATGGTGCCGCCGGCCACGGCGAGAAACTCACCGAAAAACCGAAACAGCAGATGGCCTCCCTCGTGGATGGGAACGAAGACCAGGTCAATCATCAATAGCACGCCGGCACCGCGAGCCGCTTGAAACAAGAACAAGAGGTAAAAGGCGCCCGCGATGATCAGGACGGCACGAGGAACCGGCCGCCAATCGTCCTCGAGGGGTTCGAGGAATGGAAGGCGCTCGGTCCATGATTCCGGCAGGCGCATGGAGGCTATTCTGCTTCGCGCGCGGCGTCCCGGCAAGGCATCATCTATTTCCGTCGAGGCAATGTGTCCGACCAGCACTAGCGATGGAAAGCGTCGACGACCCACGGAATTCCGACCAGCCCGCCCTCGACCTTGACCTCGACAACGTCGCCGCGGCTAAAGCTATCGAAGTTGACGCGGTCCACCGGCACCCGCTCGACGCGGTGCCCTTCCCGCCACGACGTAACAATCAGCCTCCGGCTTGGCAGCGCTCCGCCCATCGAGAATTTGCCAACCACGCGCGCTTCCTGAATCCGCGGCGGTTCACGGTCGAACGCACCATTGGCCAGCAGCAATCCCGCGAGGAGCCAGGGGAGAGGGATCAGTCCGTAGTAAACGCGCTTGAGCGCTTCGACTTCCAAGTGCCGCAGCGCGCGGCGCTCGACCAAGATCGCCAGGCCAAGCGTGAGAAAGAAAAGCACTCCGATGAAGATCAGGATGCCGTCGAGTTCGAGTGGCGGATAGCGATTGCTCGCGGCCACAAACGCGAGCGCGCCAAGAACGAAGAACGCAGTGCGGTTCAGGAGTCTCCTGCGGAGTGCGAATTCCGCTGCAGTTGAATTGAGCCCGCAAGATTCACAGACGTCCGCGCCTCGCTCCGCTCCGCAATTCAGGCAGCGCGTCATTTCACCGGGCGGATGCTCGATGGCGGATTCGCGAGGCACACCATATTCTCGTCGCGGCCATTCGAAAGGAGCTGGCAGTCAATGTCCTGGGCGCTGCGGACGGCCTGATCGTAGCTCGATCCGGATGCGCTCGCGCAGTGAGTGGCGCCTTTGAACACCACGCAGACCTCGTAGCGTTCGCGGGTCTGCTGGAGCGTCGAGTACGCGAGTATGCCGATCAGCGCAACGGCTCCTAGCGCGATAATCCAGCGAACCTGGTTTGATTTTATGGCCATGGTTTGTTTAGCCAACCTCTCGGACCGGACGTCCGCGCTCGTGCGTGTCTCGTTCATTACTGCGGCGCAAGAGCTCCTCCCGCATATGCTTCTTCAGATGCGGCGCGAGCCCTTCGAGTCTCGCTAATTGCTTCAAATCGCCCAGCGTAAGCTGGGGCAGGAACACCAGCACGGACGCGGCGGGCGTCTGCGCGTTGCGGACCAGCGCGATTCTTACATTGTACTGGCAAGACCATTTCGGATGCTGTGCGATCGCGCCGACGACACGCTCCGGCACGCCCGCCTTAGCCAACACCTTCAGCACCTGGCTTTCCGTGAGGAATGCGTTCGCCAGCGCCAGCTTGATCGCCTGCGGATGCCCCTCCGCGAGAATCGCGCCCGCAACGCGCGAAGGTCCGCGGCGCGCGAGTGTTAGTTTTTCTCCAACGGCGAGATGCGGCACGCGCGTCAAGATCACTTCCTCGGCCACTCGCCGGATGTCCGCCGGCGCGGACGGCAACAGGCTCAGCCGCACCAGGTCGAAGAGGAAAAGCTGCCTCACGGCCGCGAGGGCGAAGCGCTTTGGCGTGCGGGGATGCCGCGCTAGACGCAGCCGCACGCCTTCGCTCGACATCCACTTCCCTTCCCCAGCGACCGCGCCGAGAACGGTCGCGGATAGATCGAGGCGCTCGAGCATCAGAATCAGGTGCGGTTCTTCCAGTCTTGGATTTTCAAGCAGCGCCAGCAAGACTTGGTCACCGGCTTCGTGCACGAGAGATTTCAGTTCGTCGCCCGACGCCGACCGGGCGCGCTCGATTCGCGCATCGGTTTCAGGCGGCATTGCCCTTTGCGCCACCGACCCGAACCGCCATGCGGACAGCGGCCTCGGCAGGAGAAATTTCCACCGACACGATGGTCACTCGCGGTATTGAATTCTTTAGCTCCGCCTCTACCGCCGCGTCGAAATATTTCGAGCGGCCGTGCGCACCGCCCACTTTCGCAACCGGGACGTCCCGGTCGCGAAAGCCCAACTCGCTCGCTACACAGGCCGCCAGTTCGGCCAGCGACGCGGCAGCGGCCGAAAGTATTCCGCGAGAAACCGCGTCGCCCTGTTCCGCCAACTCCGCGACGAGAGGAAACGTCTTCGGAAAAACGGCGTCCGCATTCTTCGTTATCTGTTCCCCAAGCTGATCCCAATTGCGGCTCTGATGAAACTCGAACATCCGGCCCGAGAGCGCGGTCGCGGAGCCCCGGTGCTCTTCGGCCAAGGCCACAGCCCGAACAGCGTGGCGCCCAATATCGAACGTGCTACCTTCATCGCTGAACCACGGACCGCGCCCGCCCGCGCGGGCAGTCTTTCCGTTCGCATCCCGGCCGAAAGCGGCCGATCCCGTCCCGGCGAGAAGTATGATTCCCTCGGCCGCTCCGAATGCGGCTTCGAGCGCGATTTCCAGGTCCGTGGTGACGCGAACACGCGCATTCGGAAAACCATGTTCGAAGAAAGTGGCCACGCGCCGCGCGACGCCGGAGCGGCCCGCGCCTCCCAGCCCCGCGCAGATCCCCCGGATGTGACCGGACGTGATCTTTTCCTGCTTCAATACGGAATCCGCCGCGTCGCTCAAAGAGAACCATGCTCGCGCGTGCCCGGCGCGCACGGGGTTCGACGGCCCGGCTGTGGCCCGTGCGACCACGCGGCCCTCGGCATTGGCGAGAACGCAATCGGTCTTTGTTCCGCCACCATCGAATCCGAGAAAGTAGGATGCCTCGGCAGCGGAGATATTCTTGGGCATGGGCCTCTTTCAGTTTGCTTGACAGTCTCGGAAGCGGGCGGTTAGCATCGCGCGACCTGCCGGGCACGGCTCGATGCGCATCAGTCCATCCGACTTCGCGATCATCCTACTGTATCTCGTGGGCATCACCCTTTTCGGCGCCCATTTTCGCCGTGGCCAGCATACCCTACGCGATTACTTCCTAGGGGGCCGCACCACGCCCTGGTGGGCAATCGCCTGCTCGATCGTCGCCACGGAAACCTCAACGCTGACGATCATCGGCACGCCCGCAATCGCCTACGCGGGCAATCTCGGGTTTCTGCAACTCGTATTGGGATATCTGGTCGCGCGGGTGATCCTGTGCGTGGTACTCATCCCCCAGTATTTCCAGGGTGAATTTTACACGGCTTACCAGCTTCTCGAAAAGCGTTTTGGCAAGCGGATGAAATCCGCGGCGGCGATCGTTTTCATGGGAACTCGCGCGTTGGCGGAGGGTGTGCGAATTTCGGCGATCGGCAAGGTCGTCAGCGTGGCGTTTGGCACGGGAGAACGCTGGTCCATCGCCATCGTCGCGGCGCTGACACTCGTGTATACGTTTGAAGGCGGAATGCGCGCGGTGATCTGGACTGATGTGGCGCAGTTCGCGCTGTATCTGACCGGCTCCGTGGTTGCTTTCTTCCTGCTGCTGCACAAAATCCCCGGCGGTTGGCCCGAAGTGACGCAAGCGGCCGCGGCGGCTGGCGGAAAGCTGCGCGTCTTCGATTTTGCGTTCAGCCTGACGAAGAACTACACGTTCTGGTCGGGCCTGCTCGGCGGGACGTTTCTGACCATGGCGAGCCACGGAACCGATCAAACGATGGTCCAGCGGCTGCTGGCGGCAAGGAACGAGCGGGACGCCAAGAAAGCATTGCTCGCGAGCGGCGTCATCGTTTTCGTGCAATTCGCACTGTTTCTCGTGCTCGGCGTGATGCTTTTCGTCTACGCGCAACACGCGACGCTGACAGTGCCCGCGGACACGGATCGTATTTTTCCGGAGTTCGTCGTGCGCGACATGCCCGTCGGCCTCGCCGGGCTGGTGCTGGCTTCCATTTTCGCCATGGCGATGTCCAATGCGAGCGGATCGCTGAATTCGCTGGCATCGTCGAGCGTCATTGATCTCGGCGGGAGTCGCGCAGACGCTTCGCCAGCGCAACAACTCGGGCGTTCGCGGCGAATGACGCTGATCTGGGGCGTAATCCTGGGTTTGCTGGGATTAGTTCGCTGGGGCGGAGTGCTCGAGGCGGGGCTGACGATCGCTTCAATTACCTACGGCGGCATGCTGGGTGTCTTCCTGCTCGGCACATGGAATCGCCGCGCGAACGAAACCGGGGCGCTCGTTGGATTCGCGACTGGAATCGCGGCGATGATCGCGGTTAGATTCTGGACTCCGCTGGCGTTTACATGGTACGTGCTCGCCGGAACGATTATCACGTTTGCCGTCGGCTCGATTGCGAGCCTCGCGAACGGCTCCGCGACCAATTCCGAGACCATCCCCGAATAAACGCCGGTTTAAAGCTTGCGAAATGTACCAGCGAGCATACCGGCAGGAAACACGTCAGGATCAGGTCGCGCGCGAGCGAATCCAGAAGTTCGGCGTCCACCGCGTAAATGCTTTCTCCGCGCGCGATAAACTCGCTCACCTGGCGGTCAATTTCGGCGGGCGGCACCTGTGGATCAATGCGCGTGCGAAGCAGCGAGGGCTTCGTCGCGGCATCGGCGGGAAAATCGCACTCGTGGCTGACGCCGAGAATCGAATCGCCGAGACCGATGGCGTAAGCGATTTCGGTCGCGGACGGCAATAGCGAGCAAATGCGCATCGCGCCTCACTTGTACAGCAGATACTTTTCGCGCATGACGCGGAATTTGGCGAGCTCCGCACTCCAACCGTCGACGATATCCGCGGGCGCCTCGCCGTGCTTCAGGCGATCGACGGTGGATTGCGAGCCAAGGAGCTCAACGATCTTCGCAAGACGGAAGTTATCCGGATACATGCGGTGCAGCACATCGGCAATCTCGATTCCCATGGTCATCGATTGAAGCGCGCCGCGGTCGGTAATGGTGATCGTCACGCCCTGGCAAGGCTGGTTGCGGTAAAGCCCGTCGCGCGGAGCGAATTGCGCGGGCGCGAACTTCACGCCGGGAATCTTTCGGCGCGCGAGCGCCGCCGCGAATTCGTCCGCGCGAATCCAGGGCGCGCCCATGATTTCGAATGGCGCATCGGTGCCCCGCCCGACCGAGACGCCACCGGCTTGCAGAATCTCGATCCCGGGATAGAGGAATGCCGCATTGAGACTGCGCAGATTGGGCGAAGGCGAAATCCAAGGGAGTTTCGTCTGATCGTACGTTTGATCGCGTCGCCACTCTTTTAACTCGAAGACGTGCAGGTCCGCGCCGATCTTGTTTTCGGCGTTGAACATCTTGGCGAGCTCGCCCATGGTCATGCCGTAACGCACCGGCATCGGGAAGTATCCGGTGAACGAGGTGCGGTCGGAGTCAAGCATTGGCCCTTCGATCACTTCCCCGCCGAGAGGGTCGGGCCGGTCGAAAACAACAAAGCGAATGTGGTGCTTCGCGGCCGCCTCCATGCAGTACGCCATCGTCGTGATATACGTGTAGAAGCGCACACCGGCGTCCTGAACGTCGAATAGTAGGACATCGATGCCCTTCAACATCTCGTCCGTCGGGCGTCGCGTTTCGCCGTAGAGGCTATAAGATCGGGATCGCCGGTGGCAGCGTCGGTTGTGTCCGCGACGGGTGCATCCACTTTGCCGCTGATTCCGTGCTCGGGACTGAAAATCGCGACGAGCTTCACATCATGGCGGCGAGCGAGCACATCGATGGTACGGGCGCCCCGGAAATCGACTCCCGTCTGGTTCGTGATCAGCCCCACCCGTTTGCCTGCAAAAGGGTCCGAGCTTCATCGACTTCGTACACGTCAATGCCGGTCAGCGTGTGGCTTCGCGCCAGCGAATGCCCGGAACGCACCGGCGCGCCGAATAGCCGCCGCGATTGCGCAGGCAACGAAAATGGCTTGAGAACGGTAACGAAACATCGCTTGAGACGCTCGATTGTGCGGCATGAAACCGCGTGCTATATACAGCTACGGGATGCAGGCGTCAACAAAGAAGGCCCGCGGCGGAAATGATGCATAAATGGGGGCTTTCGACGGCGGCGCTGGTCCTCGTCGCCATACTCTCGCTCATGACACCTCCCGCTCGTTCGCAAAAGACTCCCCCGAAAAAATCGCGGCCCGCGGCCTCGGATGCCTGGGTCGAGCAGACGCTCAAGAAAATGACGCTGCGCGAAAAACTCGGGCAGCTGCTCATGGTGTCGTTCTTCGGCGTGTTCGATTCGGCCGAAAGCCCAGAGTACAAAGAAGTCCTTCGCGAGGTCGAGGAGAATCACGTGGGCGGCCTCATCATCGTGACCGACCGCGGGCCGCTCGGGATCGAGCGCAGCCAGGTGTACCCCACCGCGGTGGTAACGAATGAGCTGCAACGCCGCGCCAAGGTTCCTCTGCTGGTGGGCGCCGATTTCGAAACCGGCACGGGAATGCGCCTGGACGAAGGCACTTCGTTCCCTTCGGCGATGGCCATTGCCGCCACGGGCGATCCGAAACTCGCCTACGCCGCCGGCAAATACACCGCGCTCGAAGCGCGGGCAGCAGGCGTTCAATGGGTGTTCGCGCCGGATGCGGACGTCAACGATAACCCGGACAATCCGATCATCAATATACGATCGTTTGGCGAGGACCCGGCGACAGTCGCAAGATACGTCAAGGAATTCGTGCGCGGCGTCGAAGACAACGGCGCACTCGCGACGGCGAAACATTTCCCCGGCCACGGCAACGTCAGCGTGGATTCGCATATCTCGCTCGCTACGGTTCCGGGCAGCCGCAAGGATCTCGAAGGCAGCGAACTTGTGCCCTTTCGCGCGGCGATCGCCGCTGGAGTCAGTTCCATCATGCCGGGCCATTTGGCCGTTCCGGCGTTTGAGCCGGACCCGGAAGTTCCGGCGACACTTTCGCGGAATATTCTGACCGGCCTGCTGCGCGACGACATGAAGTTCAGCGGACTGATCGTAACCGACGCGCTGGACATGGGAGGCATCACATCAATTTATCCGCCGGGCGAAGCGGCGGTGCGGTCGATTGAGGCGGGCACGGACGTGCTACTGATGTCGCCGTCGCCGGACGCGGCGATTGCGGGACTTGAAGACGCGGTGAAATCCGGCCGCATCTCCGAAAAGAGGGTGGACGCATCGGTGCGCCGCATTCTGACGGCCAAAGCGCGCCTCGGCCTCAACAAGAGCCGCACCGTTGACGTCGCGCGACTGAACGAGAAATTCGCGCGTCCGGAATATGAAAGGCAGGCCCAGAGCATTGCCGACCGCGGCGTCACGCTGCTGCGCGATACGCCGTGGCTCTTGCCACTCGACGCCACCAAGCCAATTCGCGTTCTCCTGGTCGCGCTCTCCTCCGACGCCGATCCCAATCCCGGAGAGACCATCGAACCGGAAATCCGCCCGCGCGTGGATTCGCTCAGAGTTCTGCGCGCGGACACGCAATATTCGACCGTCAGCACGCTCAAGCTGCCGCCGCCCGATAGCTACGACGTGGCCATCGCCGCTCTCTTCGTTCGCGTTGCGGATCGCAAGGGCGATGTCGGATTCCCGGAAGACCAGCGCGCCTTCGTGAATCAGCTGCTGGCGGCAGAAAAGCCAACGGTGATCGCGTCTTTCGGCAGCCCGTATCTGATCGAACGTTTCCCGAATGCGAAGACCTGGCTCGCCGAATTTTCGACCAACGATGTCTCGCAGCGCGCCGCCGTACGGGCTATGTTTGGCCAAACCGCGATCTCAGGCAAAATCCCCGTGACCGTGCCCGGGACCGTGCAACGCGGCGACGGCCTGAGCGTGGCGGCCAACCCGATGACGCTCCAGCCGGCGCCGGCGACGATGACGGAACATCTGAAGCCGGCCTACGCATTGCTCGACCGAGCCGTCGCCGACGGAGCATTTCCCGGGGGCGTTCTGGCGGTCGGACTCAATAGCCAGCTTGCCGTGCACCCGTTTGGCAAGCTCGAGCGCGATGGCGAAGTCTACGACGCGGATGAAGACTCGATGTACGACGTCGCTTCGCTGACGAAGCCAATCGTCACCACGACGGCCGTGATGCTGCTCGCGCAGCAAGGCCGCCTCGATTTGAACCGGCCAGTCGAAAACTATTTGCCCGGTTTCGCGGCCGCGGCAAAGTCTGATCCGAATCCGGCGTGGCGCGCGCGCGTCACTCCGCGCATGCTGCTTCTGCACGATTCGGGGCTTCCCGATCACCGCGATTTTTACAAGGAAGCGAAGGGCCACGACGCGATTCTGGCCCGCGTGCTTGCCGAACCCCTCGTCCGAGAGCCCGGCACGCAAATCGTGTACTCGGACCTGGGATTTATCCTGCTCGGTGAAATCATCGAGCGGCTGACCGGCGAATCACTCGATGTGTTTGCCAAGCGAGAGATCTTTCACACGCTCGGGATGGACCGCTCCATGTTCAATCCGCCGCGCAAGCTGCGCGAGGACATCGCGCCAACGGAAATGGACTCAGCGTTCCGCAAGCGGCTGGTCTGGGGCGAGGTTCACGACGAGAATGCATGGGCCATGGGCGGAATTGCCGGCCACGCGGGACTCTTTTCCACTGCGCAGGACGTCGCCGCCTTCGCGCAAATGATTCTCAACGGCGGCATCTACGGGCACGAGCGCGTGCTCGCCCGCTCGACGATCCAGCAATTCACGGCGCGGCAAACGGTCGGGACCTCCAGCGCGCATGCTCGGATGGGACGTGCCGGAGGAGCCCTCGTCGTCAGGCCGCTATTTTTCAGCCAGGAGCTTCGGGCATACGGGCTTTACGGGCACATCGCTCTGGATCGATCCGGAACGAAAGCTGTTCGTCGTGCTCCTGACCAACCGCGTAAACCCCACGCGAGCCAATGAGAAGATCCGCCAGGTGCGCCCGGCGCTGCACGATGCCATTTTCGAGGGCCTGGGGCTGGCCGCCGGCCAGTCCACCGCCCGATAACTCCCTCGGCACAATCCCAACCGGAATCACTCCAGGACCCGCCGCCGCGGGTTCGCTGCCGCTATAATTATCCAGGGTTCGGGGCGCTCCTTGAAAGCAGCGAGGACAGAACAACGGAACCCGCGTTCGCGCGGGCTTGATCGGAAATCGACGCTCGAAATTCTGCGTGCGCTGAACCGGGAAGATGCGACCGTTGCCCTGGCCGTTCGCCGGGAGCTGCCGCAGATTGCGCGCTCGGTGGACGCCATCACGAAGGCCCTGCGCCACGGCGGCACCCTTTTCTACATTGGCGCGGGAACGAGTGGCCGGCTCGCTGTTCTCGACGCGGCGGAATGTCCGCCGACATTCGGTACGCCGCCCGGAATGGTGCGCGCCATCATCGCCGGTGGCGAGCGAGCGTTGCGGCATGCGGTCGAAGGCGCGGAAGATTCCGCGGCGAACGGCGCACGCGACCTGCGGCGAGCGGGAGTGTCGCGGCGCGATGTGGTCGTTGGAATTGCCGCAAGCGGGACCACCGCCTACGTGCTTGGCGCTCTCGATTTCGCTCGGCGGCGAGGCGCAGTAACGGTCGGCGTGACTTCGAATCCGCGCTCTCCGGTTGCGCGGAAGGCGCGCATCTCCATCGCGCCCGATACGGGACCCGAAGCGGTTGCCGGCTCCACGCGGCTGAAGGCCGGAACGGCGCAGAAGATGGTCCTGAATTTGCTTTCCACTGCCGCGATGGTGCGGCTTGGCAGAGTCTACGAGAACTGGATGGTTCACGTGGCGCTGACAAATCAGAAGTTGCGGCGCCGCGGCGCGCGCATTCTGGAAGAGGCGGCCGGCGTGAGCCTGTCCGCTGCCGAACACGCTCTGCGTCAAAGTGGGCACAATTTGCCGGTAGCGCTGGTGATGCTCAAAACTGGCGCTAGCGCGCCCGACGCGCGGCGACGGCTGGCAGAAACGAGCGGCAACGTGCGAGAGGCGCTCGAAAAAGCGGGAAAACTTAAGACCAGGGTCAGGGGCCGAAAATAAGACATGGACCGATTCAAAATTCAGGGCGGGCACAAACTGGAAGGTGAAGTCCGGATTAGCGGCGCAAAGAACGCCGCGCTGCCGGCCATGGCAGCGTCGCTGCTGACGGCCGAGCCGGTGCACCTCAAGAACATTCCGCACGTGCGCGACATCATCACCATGGCGAAGCTGCTCGCGCACATGCGCTGCAAGGTGGAAAGCCCGGATATTCCGCCGAGCGAATTCATCATTCGAGCAGAGAGCGTCTCGCACGCGGAAGCGCCCTACGAGCTCGTGAAAACCATGCGCGCTTCGGTGTTGACGCTCGGCCCGCTCGTCGCGCGATTCGGCTACGCGCGCGTTTCGCTTCCCGGCGGCTGCTCGATCGGCGCGCGCCCCATCGATCTGCACATCCAGGCGCTGGAAAAACTGGGCGCGACGATTGCGGTCGATCACGGCTACGTCGAAGCGCGGGCCGAACGCCTGCACGGCGCCGTGTTCCGCTTTCCGAAGATCACCGTCACCGGAACCGAAAACATACTCACGGCCGCGGTGCTGGCCGAGGGCGAAACCGTTCTTGAAAACTGCGCGCTCGAGCCCGAAATTCCCGACCTCGCGTCCCTGCTCGTCAAAATGGGAGCGAAGATCGAAGGCGCAGGCACGCCCACGATTCGCGTGCAAGGCGTCGAACGGTTGCACGCCGCGACGCACACCATCATTCCCGATCGCATCGAGGCGGGCACATTCCTGGTGGCCGGCGCCATCACCGGCGGCGAGCTTTTGTTAACCCATTGCGAGCCGCAACACCTCGGCGCGATCATCGAAAAGCTCAAGGAGTGCGGCGTCGAAATCAAGTGTGAAGGAAAGAACGCGCTGCGCGTTCGCGCCGCGAAAAAGTTAGTGGCCGCCGACGTAAACACCGAGGAATATCCCGGCTTTGCAACCGATATGCAAGCGCAGTTCATGGCGCTGGCTACCCAGGCGAATGGCGTATCGCATATCCGCGAGACAATTTTCGAGAATCGCTACCTGCACGCCAGCGAAATGGTTCGCATGGGCGCGAACATCGCGATTGACGGCAACATGGCCGTGGTCACCGGCCCGACGCAGCTGAGCGGCGCGCCCGTCACCGCCTCGGACCTGCGGGCGAGCGCCGGACTCGTCTTAGCGGCGCTGGTCGCTGACAACACCACTTGGATCGATCGCGTCTACCACATCGACCGCGGATACGAGCAGATTGAGCTGAAGCTCCGCGCCCTCGGCGCCAGCATCGAGCGCGTCACCGGCCGAGACGAATAACCCCGATCGGTCGCAAATCTTGGCTGAACAAAAAAGGGAGGCGATTACTCGCCTCCCTTGAATTACTCGTTCATCAAACGCTGCAACGCGCTATTAGCCCGCCGCTTCGCCCTTGCCAACCTTGTCGCGCTGGTCGCGCAGCACGGCCTTGCGGCTCAGCCGTACCTTGTTTCCTTCGATGGCCAGCACCTTCACGAGCACCTGATCGCCTTCCTTGAGCTCGTCGCGGACGGCGCGGATGCGCGCTTCGGCAATTTCGCTGATGTGGAGCAGGCCATCGGTGCCGGGGAATATTTCGACGAACGCGCCGAACTCCGCGATACGCACCACCGTGCCGAGATAAGTCTTGCCGATCTCGGCGGTGGCAGTGACGTCGCGGATCATCTTGAGCGCATTTTCCGCTGCAAGCCCGCTGCTCGCGAACACATGAACCTTGCCATCGTCCATCACGTCGATCTTCACGCCCGTGGCTTCCACGATAGCGCGGATCTTCTTGCCGCCCGGCCCGATCAGGTCGCGAATCTTGTCCGTGGGAATCTGGAGCATGTGCAGGTGAGGCGCGTAGGCGGAAATCTCGGCACGCGAACTCGAGATCGTCTGCTCCATGATATCGAGAATCTCCAGACGCGCCTTCCGCGCCTGAGCCAACGCCTCTCGCATCATGGCGACGCTGACGCCCGCCACCTTGATATCCATCTGCAGTGCGGTGATTCCCTGCCGCGTCCCGGCGACTTTAAAGTCCATGTCTCCGTAATGATCCTCGGCGCCGGCGATGTCGGTCAGGATCGCGTATTTCTCGCCCTCCACGACCAACCCCATCGCGATTCCGGCGCAAGGAGCCTTCAGCGGCACGCCCGCGTCCATCATCGCCAGCGAACCACCGCAGACCGTGGCCATGGACGACGATCCGTTCGATTCGAGAATGTCCGAAACCACGCGCATGGCATACGGGAAATCGGCTTCCGATGGCAGCAGGCTTCCGAGAGCACGCTCGGCCAACGCTCCGTGACCAATTTCGCGCCTTCCGGCTCCGCGAAGGAACTTTACTTCGCCCACCGAGAACGGCGGGAAGTTGTAGTGCAGCATGAACCGCTTGAACACGTCCTGCTCGAACAATAGATCGAGGCGCTGCTTGTCTTCTTTCGTTCCCAGCGTCGTGGTCGCCAGCGCCTGCGTCTCGCCGCGGGTGAAAAGAGCCGAGCCGTGCGCGCGGGGCAGCACTCCCACTTCGCAGGTGATCTGGCGAACCTGATCGAACGCGCGGCCATCGGGACGCCGGCGGCGAATCAGCATATCGTCGCGGAAGGTGCGCTCGCGCAGCCGCTCAAAGGCGCGATAAGCAAGTTTCCGCTTGTCTTCGTCTTCTTCGCTGATGCCGCCGAGGATCTCGGCCTTGACCGCGTCCACCAGGCCGTAGCTCTCAAGCTTCGGGTGCTTCTGGGTGTCGAGCGCATCGCGCAAACGGTCGCCGTACTTATGGGCGATCTCCTTGTAGAGCGCCTCGTCGAACGCCGGCGGCTTTACTGTGACTTTCGTCGGGTTGACGCGACTGCCCAGATCGCGAATCGCGGCAACGATCTTGCGAATTTCCGCGTGGCCGAATTCCAGCGCGTCGGCGACGGTTTCCTCGGAAACCTCGAGCGCGCCCGATTCAACCATCACGATTGCGTCCGCCGAGCCGGCGATGATCAGATTCATCTGGCTGGTCTTCTGCTCCGCGATCGTCGGGTTCACGACGAGCTTGCCCTCAAGCATTCCCACTCGGACGCAGGCGATCGGGTTGTTGAACGGAATCTTCGAAATATAGAGCGCCGCGGAGGCCGCGGTAACCGCCACGACGTCCGGATCGTTCTCGCTGTCGGCCGAAAGCACCATGGCGATGATCTGCGTTTCCGTGGCCCAACCCTCGGGAAACAGCGGCCGCAGCGGCCGGTCCGTCAGCCGCGAAGTCAGGATTTCGCGCTCGGAGGGGCGCCCTTCACGCTTGAAAAATCCGCCCGGAATTTTTCCGGCGGCGTAGGTGTATTCACGGTAATCCACCGTGAGAGGGAGAAAGTCTTTTTCGGTCGCTTTGTTGTCCATGCAGGCCGTGGCCAGCACAACCGAATCGCCGTATCGCGCCACAATCGCGCCGTGCGCTTGCCGTGCCATCTTGCCGGTTTCGAGCGTCAGCTTGCGTCCGCCTAGATCCAAACTTACTTGTTCAAACATCCAGCACATCCTTCTGTCCCGGTTCACCGGGAACGGTCATCAGATACGAGAGATTACTCTCGGAATTCGTCTCGAAGAGGGAGAAGCGCAAGCAGCGGGGCGCCGAAAGGCAAGAAGATTACCTGCCACAGGAAGATTAGCTGGCAAATGACCTCGCGCACCGCTCCGCTCGCGGCTTGCTTGCAGGCCGATAGTTCTCGTTTTTGCGGTGGAGGAACATGCGGCCGGAAGGGCCGCTCGAGGAATCCGCGCTATTTGCGCAAGCTAAGTCGTGACACAATCTCGCGATACCGATCCGGGTCGCGCCGATTCAGATAGTCCAGCAGCCGGCGACGCTTGTTGACCATCATGATCAACCCGCGGCGCGAAGCGTGATCTTTTGCGTGGGACTGGAGATGCGTCGTGAGGTAGTTGATACGCTCGCTCAGTAGCGCGATCTGCACTTCTGGCGATCCGGTGTCCTTCGTATGAACTCGGTACTGCTCGATTACACCGGTCTTGGCTTCCATCAACTGGTCCTCCCTCTGAAACGTCGTGCCCCTGCTCTATGCTTTTCGCCTCTTCAACTTGAAAATGCTAGCACAGAGCCCGCAGCCCGCAAAGGAAATTTACCGCCCTGGCTGGCCCCGCAGAGTGTCCGAGCGAGGCTCAATTCGCCGTACTAGAGCGGCGGCGAGTCGTCGCCCAGCATCGCTTTGCGCACGATCTTGATCGGAGGGAAGCCCTGGCGCATGAAATCGTCGTGAAATTTCTCGAGCGAGAATGCCGCGCCCTCTTTCTTCTGCATGTCGGCGCGAAGCTTGAGTATCTCGAGCTTCCCCAGCGTGTAGTAAAGGTACGTCGGATTGGAGGTGCCCCGCTTCGTCTCGATCGTTCCGATCTCGTGCGTTTGATAGCCTTCAGTTTCAAAAAATTTGACGGCCTGATCGAACGTCATGTTCCCGCGATGCATCTCGATGCCCACCACAAACCGCGCGTTGCGCAGCAGAGCGTCCTGCAATTGGCCCAGGCGAATGAGCTTCGATTCGCGCTCGTCTTTGGCGCCTGTGCCGGGCTGCCCGTAGCCTTCGTCGAGCATCATCTGCTCGCAGTAGTGCGCCCAGCCTTCAGCGTTGGTGGCAGCTCCGGTAAGTTTTCGTACTTTCGTCGGCGCTTGCGGCGTCCACAAGAACTGAATGTAGTGGCCGGGATACGTCTCATGCACCGCGGTGCTGATGATCGTCCCGACATTGAAATCCTGCATGCGCCCTTCGATTTCCTCGGGCGTATCGTGAGGACCCGGAAGCGTCACATTGAAATACGCTTCCTTGGCGACCTTTTCGTAGGGGCCGGGAGTGTCCATGGAAGCCGTCGTGGTCGCGCGCGCGAAGGGCGGCGTTTCCTCCAGAATCGGCCGGACGTCCGATGGGATCGTAATGATGTGTTTCTGATTGATAAAGGCAATCAATCCGTCGAACGTGTCGCGAAACGCCTGTAACAACTGATCCGGTTTCGGGTGATCGGCTTCCAGCTCGGCAAGGACCTGTTCGGTTGTCTTTGTCGGGTCCACTTCGTGCGCGATGCGCTTGAACTCGTCCTGGTTACTTTTCATGTTCGCGCGATCGATTTCGAGCAAGCGGTCGAGCGGGGTATCCACCATCTCGTCATAGTGCAGCTTCTTCGAGAAAGTCGCCGCTCCGATGCGGAAATCGCCGTGCGACCGCGGCAGCAAATCCGATTTCAACCACTCGCCATAGCTTTGCAGCGCCGCGATCACCGCGGCGTTGGACCTCGCAAACTCGGCCCTTGCAGTCTCGTCCTTCGCATCTACGAACGCGGCGGGAACGTCCGCCTGGAAGAACCCGACGATGCCCGGGAATTTGCTCGATGGCGATCTCCGTGTAAGATCTGCGGCGGGTTTTTCAGGTTGGCGCGGGCTGCTGCGAAAACGGCGGGCATCTGCTTCTCGCGGGCAATCAGCGCACGCAGACGGTCATCGGCGGGCGCGAATTTCCGGCTCATGATATTGAACGCGCTCTGCGTGATGCCGCTCGAATAGTTATCCGGATTCGTTTCCCAGGGTCGAATTGTCTCGAGCGTCAGAAGGGTCGAGCGAGTGTTTGCAAGCAGAAGCTCGCGGTCCGCGGCATTGGTTTCATCCAAGCCCTTGGGATCGAACGCTTCGATGCGCTTTTCCCACGCATGCAACGAGGCGATTTCTCGCCGAACCTCGCCGCCGGAGTAATCTTCGAGATGCGCGTCGTATTGATGAAACCCATCGCTGGTTCCTGCGGTCGGATTGAAAGCGAAGTAATCATCGAAATAGTCATCCACCAGGGCGTTCCAAGCGGTGAGAACGTTGTCGGCTCCGGCCGTCGCCGAACGAGGGGCATTCTTGGCCGCAGCTGCGGGAAGCAACACTAGCGCGATCAGACCCGCAGTCATCAGAACTCTTGACGCGAATTTATCCATTCCTGCTCCTATCGAGGGTTAGACGCTCGCGGAGAAATTCGTGAGCATTCTCCAAAAGCGGAAGCCTAGGATTTTCCGTCGCGGACCAGCGACAGGAATTCATCGCGGGTCTGTTTGTTTTCGCGGAAAACGCCAAGCATCGCGCTGGTCACCGCCGCCGAGTGCTGCTTTTCCACTCCACGCATCACCATGCACAAATGGCGCGCCTCTATGATTACGCCGACGCCCTGCGGGCTGAGCTGGTCCTCGAGGGTCTGCGCGATCTGGCTGGTCAGCCGCTCCTGGATCTGCAATCGCCGCGCATACATGTTCACCAGGCGCGCGATCTTGCTCAATCCGACGACTTTCTTGTTCGGGATGTAGGCCACATGGCACTTGCCGAAAAATGGGAGGAGGTGATGCTCGCAAAGACTGTAAACCTCGATGTCTTTCACGACCACCATCTCGTCGTAACATACGCTGAACATCGCGCCGTTCAGCAATTTCTCCGGCTTCTGTGCGTAACCGCTGGTCAGAAAACGCAACGCCTTCTCAAAACGCTCCGGCGTCCGCTGCAGGCCCTCTCGATTGGGATCCTCTCCCAGTTGCACCAGCATCTGGCGGATCAGCTCGGCGATCCCGCCTGAGGCTGTGGCTTCCGAAGCGACGATATCTGTAGTTTCACTCATGGTTGTCTTGCTCCTCATGGCGCGCGTTGCTCCAGCCCACCGACTTCCCCATCAAATTCAAAGCTGTTCTTGCTCGTCTCCTCAAGGCGCACGCGTTCGAGGCGCGCCGCGGGAAACGTCTTCAATCGGCGATGAATCTCCCGGCAGATATTCTCGGCTGTCGGCACATCCTCGACGAACTCCTGCACTTCTTCATTCAGATACTTGTGATCGAACGCCTCGACCACCTCGCGCTCGACAAACGGATCGAGATCGCCCAGATTCGCCACCATGCCCGTCGCCGGATCCACGGCGCCCGACACCGTCACCTCGAGCGAATAGTTGTGGCCGTGACCGTAGGGACTGCTGCACTTCCCGTAGATGCGCTGGTTTTCGTCATCGCTGAAATTCGGCCGGTGCAACCTGTGCGAGGCCGCAAAGCGATAGCGCCGCGTCAGAGAGATTTTGAGCGCCCGGCTCATCCGCGGCCTCCATTTGATTCTGCCGTGCAGTCCGCGAATAGATCGGGGGATTCGTAGAGCCGCACCCTGTCGAGCTTGCCCCTGACAATCTTCGGTTCCAGCAGGCGCCAGATAACCGCCGCGATGTTTTCGCACGTGGGAATCTGGCCGGCAAGCTCCGGCACTTCGTAATTCAGATGCCGATGATCCATCCGCTCGCCCACTTCCCGTTGCAGGATGTCTTTCAATTCCTTCAAATCCAGCACCATTCCCGTTGCCGGGTCCGGCTCGCCCGCCACCGTCACTTCCAGAACGTAGTTGTGTCCGTGCCCGTGCGGATTATTGCACTTGCCGAAGACGCGGCGATTTTCCTCCGCCGAGAAATTCGGGTTGTGATAGAAGTGCGCCGCGGAAAACTCGATTTTGCGCGTCACCCGAATCATGGCGTTTTGGCCGCGTACTCCCGGCCCTTCCAGACGACCTTTCCCCTCGTGCTTTTCCAACACGATTCAATCAGCGCCGCACTGTAAAGCGCGGCTCCCACGACGTAATATTGGATGTACGACGTCGGATAGAGATTCCTGTACAGCGCCGCCGCATACGCCAGATGCCTGCCCAGTAGAACGCCAACCATCACGCCCATAGCCGGCGCCAATAGTGAAGCCCTCACACCCGCAAAATACATCAGCGCGATGATCAACAGCCCCGCTTCCGCGATGGGAAGAACCTCGATGAATTCGAAGAAGAGCGACTTGAAGTCACCGCCCGCCAGCGGATAAAGGTTCTTCGTCCACCCTTGCCACATGGCCGCGAAAGTCCGGTACATTCGCGTGCGCACCACGCCGATCGGCGCCGTGAAATAAATTCCGTAGCCGCCATGCTTCACCAGCCGTGCGAACGCCACATCCTCCAGTATTTCGCGAGCCACCGCTGCGTGCCCTCCCACCGCGTCATACGCATCCCGCAGCACCAGCAGAAACTGGCCGTTGGCGGCGGCATCGGGCTGCTTTGGGTCGTTCACGCGTGCAAGCGAATACTTCGCCGCCAACCTGCAATAGACGAACGGAATCAGCGCCCGTTCCCACCACGTTTCCATTTCCTGCTCCGGCGAGTACGAAACGAGCACCGCGTCGTGATCCACCGCATCGCTCAGCGCCCGACGCGTCGCGCCCGGATAGTGATACGTGTCCGCATCCGTGAAAAGCAGCCAGTCGCCCTGCGCGGAGGCCGCGCCGATCGAAACGGCGTAGTTCTTGCCGATCCAGGCCGCCGGCAGCGACCCCGTTTCAAGCACCCTGAGCTTCGGAATGCGCCCGGCCAGCTCCGCAAGAATGGCGCCGGTACCGTCGGTGGATTGGTCGTTGACCACGATGACTTCCCCGATCTCGGGCTGCGCGGCAACCGATTCGACCACGCGCGCGATCGACGCTTCTTCGTTTCTGGCGGGAATGATGGCGGAGACCAAGGTTGTTGCAATCCAATCCACAGGGGCTGCTAAACTGTTCGTTACCTCATTGGCGATGCTTGTATTATAGGGCGCTTGGATGGCGGATTGAAACGGAAACTGAAAACTGGCGTGGTGTTGGCTTTCATCGCGGGACTCCTCGTGCTGTTCGCGCGCCCGGACTATCGCCAGGGCGAGCCGAGCCTTCGCGGAAGCACGCCCAAGGATTTTCCGCTTACGCTCGATGGCCAGCCCACGCGGCTTTCCAGCCTCCGCGGCAAAGTCGTCCTGCTGAATTTCTGGGCATCCTGGTGCCAGCCCTGCATCGAGGAGGCGCCATCGCTCAACGCGCTGCAACAGCGCATCGCTCCGCTCGGCGGCACCGTGCTGGGTGTCAACGTAGGCGTGGACGATGAGGAAGCCGCGTACGAGAACTTCTTGACGACCTACCGCATCAATTTTCCCACTTACCGTGACGCCACCAAGCAACTCGCGGCGTCCTACGGCACCACCGCGTATCCTGAAACCTACGTCATCGATCGCAAAGGCCGCCTCGACCGCAAAATTGTCGGCCCGCAGGACTGGACCAGCCCCGAGATCGTGGCCTACCTCGATTCCCTGCTGAACGAAAAGTAGCGAAGATTATTCGTACCGCAGGGCTTCCACTGGATCGAGCCGCGCCGCGCGCATCGCGGGCACCAATCCGCTCAAGACGCCCACCACGACCAACACGGCCACCGACGCCACGAGAATCTCCCAGGACACGTGCATGTGGATATCGACCGCTCCGGTCGTGTCCTCATACGCCGGACCCAAGAACGGCAGCGTCCCGATCAGCGCGCCGATGCCGACCGACAACACCACGCCGACCACCCCGCCCGCCAGCGTGATCGCCAACGCCTCCGTCAGAAACTGCACCCGGATGTGCCTCCGTCGCGCCCCCAGCGCCCGCCGCAGGCCGATCTCGCGGATACGCTCGTTCACGGTGACGAGCATGATGTTCATCACGCCCACTCCGCCAATCCCTAGCGTCAGGAGTCCCACGAACAGCAGCAGAAATTCGATGCCGTACGAGATCCCCGTCATGATCGGCCGGAATTCAGCCATGCTGTCCAGCAAAACCGCCCGCTTATCCGTCGGCGAGAAATGCTGCCGCTGCGCGAGGATCGCCAGCACTTGCTTCCCCGCCTTGGCTTCAAAACCCGGAGCCACGGAAGTGAAAACCATCACGCTCGATGACTTGGTGTCCCATAGATCGCCCGCCGTCGAATACGGAATCCAGGCCGACTCGTCGTCGCTTGTAAAATAGTTGCTGTCGGAAAACTTGCGGTCCATCGTTCCGATCACCGTGAAACGCGTTCCGTCGATTCGCACCGACTCGCCGACTGCCGGCATTCCGGCGAAGAGTTTTCGTCTCAATATCGCGCCCAGGAATACCACGCGCCGGCGATTTACCTCATCGTCGGCCGTGAGCCACCGGCCATCGCTGGGAATCTCGTTGCGCATTTCGCCGTAGTCCGAGCACACGCCGCGGATTGCCGTGCTCGCCGAGCGCTCCTCGTGCGAGATCCCGAGAAACCTCACGGTCTCGCGGCAGATCTGCTTCACTAGCGTCGCTCCGGCGCGCACCTCGTCCTCATCCGCCTGCTCGAACTTCACCTGCTTGCCCGCGCGCTCCCCTCCCGCCTGCTCGCTGGTCGTTCCGGGCCAGCAGAGTGTGATGTCGTGGCCAAAAGTGTCGAAAGTGGACATCAGCACGCGCCGGAAACCCGATCCGTACGCCAGCAGCATCGTCACCGCCACGATCCCCCAGATGATGCCGGCCATCGTCAGGCAGCTGCGCACGGGTTGCCGCCGAAGCGCGAGCCACGCTTGCACCAATATCTCTTGAAGCACGGGCTAGCCTCCTGCCTCATAGCGTAGCGCTTCGATCGGGTCCACGGCGGCAGCGCGGCTTGCGGGATAAAGCGCGGAGAGCACCGCGATTACGGAAAGCAGCGCAAACGACAGCACGCCCGACTTCCACGTAGGCAGCAGCCCCGCGAACACGTCCGGCATGGGCAGCAGATCCACCAGTACACAAAAGCCATACGCGATCCCCATTCCAATTCCGCCGCTCAGGAACGCAATAATCAGCGTCTCCACGAAAAACTGGCTCACGATGGCCCGCCGCGTCGCGCCCAACGCCTTGCGCACGCCGATTTCCCGCGTTCGCTCACGGACCGCCACCAGCATCACGTTCATCACTCCCAGTCCGCCGAGAAAGAGCGTCACGATCCCCACGGCGCCCATGAAATATTCCATGCCATCCATAATGAGAGCGTTCGCTTTGGCGTTCTTGATCGTGTCCCACACCGGAACGGCTTCCTTGTCGTTCGGGTCGAAATGATGAATCAGTCCCAGGGCGACGCGCGCCTCATGCTCGCAATCCGGGTGCGACGCAAGTGATCTCGGCACGATCAGCATGTGATCGATCGTGTGCGGCGGCGCCGGTGGACGGTTTGGAAAATCGCGGACCATCGCACTGTAAGGGATGAAGATCTTTCGAATGTCCTGGCCGTCGTAACTCGAATTCTGATTCTTTACCCGCATCACGCCGATCACGGCGTAAGGCACGTCCTCCAGCCAGATCGTCTCTCCAATTGCCGGCCGCGTGCCGAAGAGCTGCTTCTTCGCGTCGCTCCCAAGGAAGACCACGCGGTTGACGTTAGCCAAATCCTGCTCGTTGTAGAAGCGCCCTTCGGCCACGTCGAGGCTTCGCACTTCCGCGAATGGAGGCAGCGAGCCTTCGGTCAGCAAATTCCCGCTGTTGTAACGGCTGCGCAACGGAACTTGGTTGCCGATCTCCGGGAGCACGTACCGGCAAGCAGGCGCCTGCGCCAAAACCGTCGCGTAGTCGTCTTCGTTCCAGTGGATCTGTCGTCCGGCGCGCATCCCGCCCGCCTGCAGGCTGGTTCGCCCGGCAAAGAAAATCATCACGTCCTTGCCGAAGGTCTCCGCATTGTGCTTCAGACCCACCCGCAGCCCTTCGGTCGCCGCCACCATCAGCGTGATCGAGATAATTCCCCAGGTGATGCCGAACATTGTCAGAAACGTGCGCAGCTTATGCGCCCAAAGGGTTTGGATCGTGTCGTTGAAGAGATCGCTGAGGTTCATCTTCGTAGCGCCGGCGTCCCGCCGGCTCTTTGCAGTCTTGGATTTTGCGTTGCGGCGCTACTGCAAAATCACCTTCTGCCCCTCATTCAATCCGGAAAGCACCTCAGCCTTCACGCCGTTCGTGATTCCCAGCTTCACTGCCAGTTTCTTGCGGCCATCGGTCCCGCTCGGATCGGCGATCTCAACGGATGCGTTCTTGTCCTTGTCGAATATCACGGCGCCTTCGGGAATCAGCAGGACGCTCTTCTTTTCTTCCAGTATGATTTCGGCGTTCGCGCTCATATTGGCGCGGAGTTCGCCCCCGGGATTCTGTATGGAGACGCGCACCTCGAATGTGGTCACGTTGTCCTTTTCCTGGCCCAGCGGCGCGATCTTCGTTACGCGGCCCTCGAATTTTTTGTCCTTGAACGACTCGACCACGATCCGCGCCTCCTGCCCCAGATACACTTTGCCGATATCGGCTTCGTCCACCTTCCCGCGGACGTACACTTCGCTCGTGTCGCCCAGCGTCATCACCAGCGTGGCCTGCGAGCCCAGAACCAGAATCGAGCTGACCGCGTCACCGACCTCGACGTCCTTCGAAAGCACCACGCCATTCATCGGGCTGGTAATCGTCGAGTACCGTAGGTTTTCTTCGGCATTGTCGAGTGCGGCCTTGGCCTGCGCGACCTGCGCCTTCGATTGCGACACCTGCGCCTTGCTCATCTGCGCCGCGCGCACCGCCGATGACTGGCGGTTCAGCCCCAACTGATAATTCTTTTCCGCGTCCTGCATCACGTTGAGCGCGATCAGCCCCTGCTTGTACAGATCGTGCGCCCGGTCCACGTCGTTCTTCAGGAACGGCACGTCGGGACCTTCTGCATCCACCAGATTCTTTTGATACGAGGCCTCGGCGGCTTGCTGTGCGGCCTCCGCAGCTTCCAGGTTGGCGCGCGATTCGGCAACGCTGGCCTGCAGTTGCTCCTTGTCGAGGTCCGCCAGCACCTGTCCGGTCTTCACTTTGTCTCCGGCATCCAGGTAGATTTTTCGACGATGCCGCTGGCCTTCGATTTCACTTCCACTTTGGTGAGCGGCTCGATCTTGCCGGTCGCGACCACCGACCGCGCGATATCGCCGTGCTCGACGGCGGCTAGCTTGTCAGGTTCGATGGTGTGCGTCGGCCGCAACGCAGCCGTGGCGATCACGATCACCGCGACAAGCGCCAACGTCACGCTTCCCAGGACGATCCAGCGCTTCCGCTTCTTCCTGCCATTCTTGCCGTTCCCGCCATTCGTGCTCACGGACGCCCCCATCTACCGCTGTTCGACGTGCTGGGAGTAGATACGTAAGCCCGGCTAGGAATGTTCCCAAACGGAGATGTGCTGTGATGCGATTTACCGGGAAGGAGCCCGCGAACACCGCTGGGGAACAGCTTGCTAGAAGAGACCTTCGGCCACTGACTTCATGGCACCGCAACGGGCCGCCGCCCTTCCCGAGGCCCGGCTCGCGCCTCGATCCAGGAAGGGCGGCAATTCGTCAACGCTTAGTTCTTTGCTGATTCTTTCGACTCGTTGCGCGGTGAGCCCTTCTGTAGCACGGCAACCAAGTGACGGCCGGAGGCCGGAACCCGGATGTTGCCGCCCAGGATGATTTCCTTCGCCGTCAGTTTCCGCCCATAGACGTCCGCGGTTGCGTCGTCATCGGGGCGAAGCGTCGAACCTTCGAGGGAAATTCCCGCAAAGAGTCCGCGTGTACGCGAGTAGCTGAGTATCTCCGCTCGCATGTACGCATCGGTATTCGCCGCCGCGTCGCGTCCCACTGGACCCGCCGCTACGGAAGCATCGCCGCCCAACTTGACTTTGCTTTCAAGAATGGAACTCGCGCCTCTGTGATTCATGACCAACAGAACGAGATCCGTTGCTTGTCCGCCGATCTGGAATCCAACGCTGCCGCCTTCGAGCGCGTACATCGCCGGGGCGCCCCATGGTCCCCTGAAATTTTCGCCCGACCGGCAAACCATCGCGCCGCGGCCGTAGCTTGCGCCGACCACGAAAGCCGCCTTGAGAACGGACGGGAACACGATGACGCACTCCGCCTTCTCGAGCACTTCTTGAGGAATGTTTTCCGGCGTGTTCATGATTTCCTGCATCACGACCCCGGCGTTTGCGAGACGCTTTTGTTCTTTGTTTGCTGCAAAAAGCGGTGCGGTTGCGATCAGACCTAAGCACACAACGAGAACTGTTTTACGTAGCATCGCTGACCTCCATGATCAGAATTGCGGCGGCGGAAGTTGGCTCTCTCCGAAACCTTTGTGAGGCGCTTTAGACCACGCCGATAGTCGGGGATAACCTGTGTCGTGCAAGCCGTTCTTCAGGTTTCGCCAACCGAAAACTTCCGTTATGCCTTTTGCCTGGCGCCGGCGACAAGCAAACCCACTCCTGCAAGCAGCACCAGCCCTCCAAGTATCGGAGGGACCGAGACGTGTTCCTGATCGTCTCGTGTGGCGTGAATCGGACCCATATCGAGTACTCTTTCCCGGTGCGTATAGTTGAATCCTTGATAGGCGAGGGCCAGCGCACCCACAACAATCAGTAGAATCCCGGCCAGAGAAATCGTTTTCACGTTGTTAGCTCCGCGATGTGGACTGAACTCCCGAACGGCTGTCGCGCTCTGCCCACACAACCCATGCTAGACGTCTCGCGAGTGGTTATCTGTCCCCTTAAGAACACCCCCGGCATTCCCTATTGGCTCGCCTAAAGGTGGAGTCGTGTCTGGGCGATCGCGGGAGGCGCCTGCAGTTGCACAATCTGGTGGGCGCGCACGATGAACCGCTTCGGCGCCGGGCCTATGTAATAGAAGGGAAAGCATGTTACGAGGGTTAGTGTGTTTTCGCTGGACGGCTCAAGGACTCGAACGTCGCTTGGCGATACTACATCGGTCCAATCCACCTGATACTTGTACTCTCCTCCGAGCGTTTCAATCGTGATCGCATCGCCCTGTCGAATGTTGCGCAATGGACGAAAGAAGCTGTCGCGATGGGCTGTGAGAACCACGTTGCCCTGTTCGCCCGGCAAAGCCGTTTCGGAGATGTGGCCGACTGCGCGCCCCAGGATTCGTGGCGAATCTCCCTGCACGAAGACGACGCTAAGCCCCAGGCGAGCGATCTTAACCTCTCCGATGGCGTTCCCCTCGATCGCTGGATGAGGCTCTTCACTCGGGCTCGCGGTCTCGAACTTCGATTGTTGAATCGCTTGGTAGGCACGTGCGTCTGCCACCACGTACCCTGCGTAACCGAGCGCCAGGATCCCGGCTGCCAGAAAAAAGTAGAACGCTCCTCGAATGGTGAGCGCGCCCGTTCTCCGGTGCTTTTTCTCCGCCTGGCCGCGAGGATTCACGACGCGTTCTTCCCACGCACTGCCGAGACCGGCGCTTCCTGCGAGCCCATGTACCCGGGCCGCGACCGCACGTGAAGCTTGCCCCGGCCCGAGACTGCGACCTTCACCTCGATCTTTCGAAAGGAATGAGCGCTAGCCGCATGCTCCGGACTGAATCCGAGAGTGTACTGTTCGCGAAGATCGCGGGCAATCTGGGTCGAAATGTCCCGAACGTGTTCTGAGGGGCCGGGAAAATAGGCGATACCACCCGTGTTCTTGCAAAGCCGCTTCAGTACATCCGGATTCTCGTCCTGGTCGAGCGCGCCCAGAAGACCGATTGAATAAATCAACGTCTGGGATCGTTGGGCCATAGCAAGGATCTGCGAGTACGTGTGCCCGCTGGCGTTGTCGCCGCCATCGCTGACGATAATCAGCGCTTTCTTGTCCCATTGGCCGAGCTGCAAATGGTTGAGTCCTTCGGCCACCGCGTCGTAGAGCGAGGTTCGTCCGCGAGCGGAAACGGCCACGACGGCTTTTTCGAGCTCCGCCGCGTCGTTCGTGAATGGTTTTCCGCCGAGCAGTTGGAACCAAACCTGATCATTGAAATCCACGACGAACATCTCGTCTTGAGGATTGCTCGATTGCGCGAAGGCGGAAACCGCGGCGGCCACCTCCGGAAGCTCGGGGCCCATGCTGCGGCTATGGTCGACGACCAGCCCCACGGTAACCGGCGTGTCTCCGCGCTGGAAGACCGTGATTTCTTGCGGCCGCCCGTCTTCGTATACCTTGAAATCTTGCCGGCTGAGCCCAGATACGAAATTCCCGTGCCCATCGGTTACTCGAACGGGCAGCACAACCAATTCCGTCTTTACCGAAATCGCGGACTGGCTCGAAACGAGAGTGGCAGGCCTTAATGACTGCGGGGGTTGCGCATAGCCCGCCAAACCACATACGAGCACAAGGGCAGCGAGACGATAACAACTACGAAACAGATCGAGCCTACGCAATGGAATCGTCGGAGTCACTGGCGGATCTCCTTGCGCCGCGGGTTTTGAATTATGAATCAAACCCGCGGCGCACCGGAGCGTACTTGTGTTTACGAACCTTACCGAACGAAGCGCTTCAACGTGAACGCGACGCCGATGGAAGCCAAGCCGAGCAGCGCGATCAAAGGAATCGGGCTGGCCGTCTTCGGCAACTCTGGAGTCGCTGCGACAGTCGCGGGAGCAGGAGCCGGCGTAACCTCCGCGACCTCTGGATTGATCTGGATCGCCTGAGCTACCGGCTCTTCCTTCGCTTCCGGAGTGATCGCCACGATCGGAGCTGTCTTCAGGTCCGCGGTGGTGGTTTCCTCGGCAATCGCCGGGATGGGTTCCTTCGTCTGCGCGGCTAGTTCAATCGCACGGTGCCTGGGATAGACAAACTCCTGTCCAAAGTTGTCACCTGGATAGAACCACGCCTTCAGGGCTTCCGGGTTGTCTCCGGATCTCTCCGCAAACTTGACCACCGTGTCGCCGGTCGGCTTAAGCCTCCAGTTGTTGATCGCGAGAACGGTGGCGACGACGCGAATACCATCCGCATCCAGGAACTGGACGACGTGGCGCTCGGAGGCTATATCCACAAGCTTGATCGTGTACGTACCGGCGGGCAGAATCTGTCCCGGAATTTCGATCGGCTGACTGAACGTCATCACGGTCTTCTTGTTCCAATCATCGGCTTGAACGCCCGACGCACATATGGCACTAAACAAAGTGAGTGTAAGTACCGCTAGAACTGTCTTCATGATCTTCATATTCGTTTTCTCCTGAGAAATGTCAAAGATGCTGCTCTCCACCGTGACCTGCTGGCGCGATCCATCACGGCGTCTTACAAGATAAGGTTGCGTCTGTCCGAGAGCCGCTGTTCCCAACTCCAGCGGTAGAGACAACGGCTACCCGGCATCAATCTCGCGGAAGCTGTCGGAAAGCCTTCAAGAACAGTCCCCGTATTCACTACGGGAACCCAATCTAAACGAATCGATATGGACCAGTCTGTCCGTTTGAATACACATTGGTATTTTTGTATGGCGGTCGTCTTGCGGTGCTGGCCGCGAGGTTGGGAACTGTAGTCGTCGAATTCAACTGATCGAGCGAAGCCAGCACGCTCTGCCGACGATTTATTGTTCGCTTCCGCCTCGACGATTCGTCGTCCAATTGCAAAAGAAAAAGGCCCGGTTCTCCCGGGCCTCAGATCCTTTTAGGTCCTGCGAGCACGACCCGTACGGAAGGAGCCCCAGAAGCCATGACTCGTGTCGGGGCATTGGCAGACAGCGTCTGGTTCAGAGGCGGCCGAGAAGCAGGAGCACGACGACAACGATAAGCACCAGACCTAATCCGCCCGTCGGGTAATAGCCCCACTCTCTGCTATGCGACCAGCGGGGCAACGCACCTACGAGTGCCAGGATCAAGAAGACGATCAAGATAGTTCCAAGCATGGTTTTCTCCTCTTTTCTCTCTTTGCACGACGAACGAAACCAGCATTGCCAATTCCCGAGTGATGCCGGGGCGACTCGACTCGTCTGCGTCGAAGTCGCCCCTCTGATGCGGGATCTGAATATGCTTAGAGCTGGACGCTGATGGCAATTTGAACGCCCGGATAGTACGGGTTGCACAGGTAATAGCCGCCGTCGATGTAATCAACGTAAACGTCGTCGGTGTAGTACCAATCGTCCGGCCACGGTTGAACGAACCCGAACCAAAATCCGCCGTACTGGAAGCGCGAATATCCACCAACGATCGTGGGACTGCCTATGCGGAAGTGATGCTCGCGCCCAAAATTAGAACGAAAGCGATCGTCGGGTATGCGGCTCTCGGTTCTGACGCTGAGCCGCAATGCCGGCACTGCGCGCTGCCTCTGCTCTTCTTCCGCACTCCGCTGAACGCGCTGTCGTCCCGCGGTGTTGCCGCGGTCTTCCTGCTTGGCTTGCTCGGTTTGTTGCGACTGCTTTTCGGACTTGGCCTGCTCTTCATGCTTTGCTGGCTTCGCCGCTTCCGCTTGATTCGCCGGCTTGGCCTGTTGCTCCTGTTTCGGAGCCTTGGCCTCCTGTTGCCTCTCGGGCTTGGCCTGTTCCTCTTGCTTCACCGGCTTGGCCGCTTCTTCCTGCTTTGCCGGCTTGGCCTGTTGCTCCTGTTTCTCCGGCTTGGCGTCTTGATCGTGGTGGTCCTCCTGCGCATACGCAGGCACAGTGGCTCCGAGAAGCAAGAGCAGGGCTGTCGTGCTGATGACTCCAAGTACCTTCATGATTGTTGCCTCCATTAGAGCGAATCCATCTGGGGGGCTTTGATCGCCTCCCCAGGTTTGTTGTTTTCGTCGAACGAAAGACAATTCATCCGCCCGTCATTCATTCAGACTTGTTTATGTCCCGATATGGATTCTGGAAAATGAATGGAATAGTCCAAAAATGTTCAGTAACCACAGAACTACAACGATCACCACCACTGCATTCAAAATGGACTTGATCGTTCCTTGCATCGGTATGAACCGATTGACCAGCCATAGCAAAAGACCCACCACCACCAGCACGATCACTATTTGAAGTAACGGCATTTATCTCTCCCTCTTCTCTTTGCAGGCAGACACCCTGATCCGATCTGGGTCGAGGTGTCGTAGCCATTTCAGTGTGTTAGTCCGAAGGTGCTCTGTTTCCGTGGGCGGAATGGGACGTATTTACGTAACGGAAGCTCGGACGGTCGTTGTCGCTTCGGCCTCTTTGTGATTCCCCACGGGATACATACTAAGAGATGGGATGGCCGATATCTGTCATCTTGTGGACACACGCCCATCTTCATTGCGCATTCATGGGCTCGTGGTATGATCAAACTCCAAAGGTTAACAACATGGGCGCTGGTCCGAGCCGCATGAAAACAAGCAAAAGAATCGCCTTCGATGCCCAACTGTTTCTCGATTCAGCCGGCGTGGCGAGAAAAATCGTTGAGTTCCCGAAGAAGGCGACCGTCTTCGCGCAAGGCGATCCCGCCAGGACCGTGATGTACATTCAGCAGGGCGGCGTGAAGCTAACGGTGGTCAACGGAACCGGTAAAGAGGCAGTGGTGGCGGTTCTAAGAGCCGGCGACTTTTTCGGGGAAGGCTGTCTGGCAGGCCAAACGATCCGCATCGGAGCGGCCACGTCGACCGGGCCGACTACTGTACTGGTGATCGACAAGGACGAGATGATTCGCGTCCTTCATGCCGAGCACGAGTTCTCCGACCGTTTCATCGCCTATATGCTCAGTAGGAACATCCGCATCGAGGCGGACCTGGTCGATCAGCTGTTTAACTCCACCGAGAAACGGCTCGCGCGGGCTCTTCTGCTGCTCGCGCGATACGGGAAGGACGAGCAACCTCAAAGGATTCTGCCCAAGATATCGCAGGAAACGCTGGCGGAAACGATCGGGACGACGCGCTCCCGAGTCAATCTTTTCATGAATAAATTCAAGAAACTGGGATTCATCAAGTACGACGACGGCCTGCAAATCAACAGTTCTCTCCTTAGTGTGGTCCTGCACGAGTAAGGAGAGCGCCTAGCTGCCCTAACCTGAGCCCGGCTAGCTCCTGCTTGACGCGCTAGCCCGACAAACGCCCATTGCCCCCCGCTGGATTTTTCATACTGATCCACTACCGGCTGGAGCGGTGCGTCGACAATCAGGTGATAATGGGGGAGGCATGGAACGAGACCCAATCTGCGGAATGACGGTTGATCCGGAACGCGCTGCGGCCAAGGCCGAGCACGCCGGGAAGACCTACTACTTCTGCTCCAAGGGCTGCGCCGAAAAATTTCGCGCCGATCCAGAAAGATACCTAAAGTCTGCGACTCCTGCCCCCGCGCCGCCTGTCCAGCTGGGAGGCGTAAAATCGGCGCCGCCGGCCACGCCGTCGTCTCCGAGTGTCGGCCCTGTTTTCCTCTGCCCAATGGATCCCGAAGTTCGCCAGGATCACGCTGGCCCGTGTCCGAAGTGCGGGATGGCGCTTGAACCTGAAGTTCCAGCCGCGCCCGCGACGCGAATCGAATACACGTGCCCGATGCATCCCCAAATCGTGCGGCCCGGTCCGGGCTCCTGCCCGATCTGCGGCATGGCGCTCGAGCCGAGAGCCGTTTCTCTTGTCGAAGAAGAAAATCCTGAATTACGAGACATGCGCCGAAGATTTTGGA
This sequence comes from uncultured Acidobacteriota bacterium, assembly GCA_963752925.1. Lineage (GTDB taxonomy): Bacteria > Acidobacteriota > Terriglobia > Acidiferrales > UBA7541 > Palsa-295. Next base: position 976,521 of record CAVVZY010000011.1, read on the forward strand.
TCAGCGCAGCGCTGGCGATTCCGGTTCTCGCCGTCACCATGGCCGATACCCTTCCCGGGCATCCCCTGGAAGGCCTGGCGTCCGGTCGGGCGCAGGCATGGTTTGAATTGGTTCTTGCGACTCCGGTCGTGCTCTGGGGCGGCTGGCCTTTCTTCGTCCGCGCATGGAACTCGCTCGTCCATCGCAGCCTGAATATGTTCACGCTCATCGGGCTCGGTGTAGGAGTCGCCTACGTATATAGCGTCGTCGCAACACTGTTTCCTGGCATCTTTCCGACTTCGTTTCGAGGCGCTGACGGCGTGGTCGCGCCTTACTTCGAGGCGGCTGCCGTCATCGTTGCGCTGGTGTTATTAGGCCAGGTCCTCGAACTCAAGGCGCGCAGCCAAACGGGCGCGGCGATCAAAGCGCTTCTCGGCCTCGCTCCCAAGACCGCGCGCCTCGTTCGCAAGGACGGCACTGAGATCGACGTTCCGCTTGAGCACGTCGCGCCCGGCGATAGCCTCCGCGTTCGTCCGGGAGAAAAGGTTCCCGTGGATGGCATCGTTCTCGATGGTTCGAGCAGCGTGGACGAATCAATGATCAGCGGCGAGCCGATCCCCGTCGAAAAGCAATCCGGCGCGCGCGTCACAGGCGCGACCGTTAACGGAACGGGGACTTTCGTCATGCGCGCCGAGCGCGTCGGCTCGGAGACTCTGCTTGCCCAGATCGTGCGCATGGTGAGCGAAGCGCAGCGCAGCCGCGCGCCCATCCAAAAGCTCGCGGACATCGTCGCAGGATACTTTGTGCCCATCGTTGTCGGAGTCGCCGGGATCACCTTTCTGATCTGGGCATTGTGGGGGCCCGCTCCGCGCATGGCTCACGCGGTCATCAACGCCGTCGCCGTGCTGATCATCGCGTGCCCCTGCGCCCTCGGCCTCGCGACTCCCATGTCCATCATGGTCGCAACCGGAAAGGGCGCAACGCTCGGCGTACTTTTCAAGAACGCGGAAGCGATCGAGTTGTTGAGAAAAGTTGATACGCTCGTCATCGACAAGACCGGAACGCTGACGGAAGGCAAACCGAAACTTGTTTCCGTCGAGGCGTTGGGCGGCTCCGACGCGACCCGGCTGCTGCGCCTAGCTGCATCTCTGGAACGCGCGAGCGAGCATCCGCTGGCAGCCGCCATCGTCAAAGGCGCCGAAGATCGCGGAGTAACGCTCGTGCCAACTGAGGCTTTCGAATCACTCACCGGTCGCGGCGTCCGCGGACGCGTGGACAACACCCAGATCGCGCTCGGTAATCGCAAGCTCCTGGACGAGCTTGGCGTGGCCCCCGGCGCATCCACGCAGAAAGCGGAAACCATGCGCGCCGATGGACAGACCGTAATGTTCGTCGTCGCGGAGAAACAATTGATCGGCTTGCTTGGAGTCGCCGACCCAATCAAACGGACAACGCCAGAGGCCCTCAGCAAGCTGCACGAGGATGGCATCCGCGTCGTGATGCTAACCGGAGACAGCAACACAACCGCTCAGTCCGTTGCCCGCAAGCTTCACATTGACGAGGTGTTTGCGGAGGTCCTGCCGCAAGACAAGGCAGCCGTCGTCAAGCGGCTGCAAAGCGAAGGCCGCTTCGTCGCCATGGCCGGCGATGGCATCAACGACGCGCCCGCGCTCGCGCAAGCGCAAGTCGGAATCGCGATGGGCACCGGAACCGACGTCGCCATGCAGAGCGCCGGAGTCACCCTGGTAAGGGGCGATCTGCGCGGGATCGTCCGCGCGCGGTCCCTGAGCCGCGCCACGATGCGCAACATCCGCCAAAATCTATTCTTCGCATTCGTTTACAACTCGATCGGCATTCCGATCGCGGCAGGCGTTCTTTATCCGTTCTTCGGGTTGCTGCTCAGCCCGATGATCGCCGCGGCCGCCATGAGCTTCAGTTCCGTGTCGGTCATTGGTAACGCGTTGCGAATGCGGCGGCTCAAGTTGTGAGCGTCCACCGCGCCGGACGTGAATCCCGCGCGATGCCGATGCTATAATGCGGCCATGACATACATGACCGTAACGTACGAATTGCAGAATGCGCTGAAGGCCGAACAGTTCCGGGCGCTCGGCCAGTTTGCAAACACATACGGGCTGCAGCGTTTCCGCTTCGACGAAAAGACCAATCGGCTACAATTCGACTACGACGCTTCGCGCCTCCGGGAAACCGTGGTCGAGCACGTGCTGCGCGAGGCGAAGATCCCGGTGCTTCGGCGGGTTGCGCAAGCCTGAATTCGGCGTTCTCACCAGATGTGGGTACGAGAGGAGCTTTCCGTTGCCGTTGTACGAATACAAGTGCGTGAAGTGCGGCCATCGCTTCGAGAAGATCGAAGTCGTGACGGCGTCGGAGACGAAGAAGTGCCCGAAATGCGGCGCTCGCGCGCAGCGCATGGCGTCGGCGCCGGCGATTCAGTTCAAAGGCTCGGGATGGTACGTGACCGATTACGCCGGAAAGGGTTCCGCGGCGACTCCGAGCGAAGGTTCGGGCGAAGCCTCGCCGGCGAAAGGCTCGGAAAAGTCATCGGACAAATCCGCCGAATCGAAGACGCAATCGAAAGCCGATTCAAAGTCCGAATCGAAGTCCGAGTCGAAGCCGGCAGCTTCCGACAATTCCAACAAGGGCGCCGCGAATCGCAAGAAGAAATGAACGCTACAGCTTGAGCCCCCGCAGGTAGGCGCGGAAATCCTTGCCGAGCTTCGGATCCTTCAATCCAAAATCAACCGTGGCTTGGAGAAATCCCTGTTTGTCGCCGGCATCGTGAACCTTTCCGTCATAGATGCACGCGAGCATTTTATTGTCTTCGGCCAGCCTGCACAGCCCGTCGGTCAGCTGTATTTCGCCGCCCGTGCCCGGTTTTGTCTTCGCGAGATACCCGAAGATTTCCGGCGGGAGGACGTAGCGTCCCGTGACGCCAAGATTCGAAGGCGCCTCTTCCGCGCTCGGTTTTTCCACCAGATTTTTCACGCGCCATAGCTTGTCGCCCCAGCGCGAACCTGCTTCAGGCTTCGCGTCCACAATTCCGTACAGATGGACGCGCTCGCGCGGCACGCGCTCGACGTGAATCGCTCCCGAGCCGGTGGCCTCGTAAATCTCCACCAGTTCGCGCGTCGCAGGAATCGTGCTTTCCATGATCACGTCGCCAAGGAGAACCGCAAACGGCTCGTCTCCGACAAGTTCCGCCGCGCAGAGGACGGCGTGCCCAAGTCCGAGCGCTTCGCTCTGGCGCGTGGAGCTGAATTGGACGCCCTTACCGATGTCGTGAACCAACTTCGCAAGCTCCGACTTTCCGCGCTGCGTGAGAAAGCTCTCGAGCTCCGGTGAATAATCGAAATGATCTTCGATCGCGCTCTTGTGGCGTCCGGTGACGAAGATGACGTGCTCGATTCCCGACGCGATGCACTCTTCGACCGCGTACTGGATCAGCGGCTTGTCCACGACCGTCAGCATTTCCTTGGGAATTGCCTTCGTCGCCGGGAGGAATCGCGTCCCCAGCCCCGCCACGGGCAGAACGGCTTTGCGCACTTTCTTGATTTGTTCGGTCATTTTTCCAGGTGGCCCGCCGGCACGAGGCGAGCCTTCTTGCCTATGCTAACATAGCGATTTTGAGCGGCCGTCAAGATTGAGGCGTGGGTGTGAACACAAACGAACGTACGGACGAGCATTTGGACGAGCGCTTGATTTTGGGCATCGAGTCTTCCTGCGACGAGACCGCGGCGGCGATCGTGGCCGGCGGCCGGCGGATCCTTTCGAGCGTGGTCGCGTCGCAGACCGAGATTCACCGCAAGTACGGCGGCGTGGTGCCGGAGCTGGCGTCGCGCGAGCATCTGCGGCAGATCGTTCCCGTGGTTCGCGAGGCGGTCGAACAAGCTCGTGTGGAGCTGCGCGATCTGGACGCGGTGGCCGTCACGCACGGGCCTGGGCTGGTCGGCGCACTGTTGGTGGGAGTCACGTACGGCAAGGTGTTGGCGCAGGCGCTCGGTAAGCCGCTGATCGGCGTGAATCACCTGGAAGGACATGTCCACGCCGTATTTCTGGAGGCGCATGTGGCCGGGCGCGAACCCAAGCTGCCGGCGGTGTGCCTGATTGTTTCCGGCGGGCACACGATTATTTTCCACGTGAAGTGCGAGCGCGCGAACGGCTCCGAGCAGTTTTCCTATACCCGCATCGGCGGGACGCGCGACGACGCGGCCGGTGAAGCCTACGACAAAGTCGCGCGAATGCTCGCGCTGGGCTATCCCGGCGGTCCGATCATCGACCGGCTGGCGGCGCACGGAAACGCGCAGGCAGTCCATTTCAACGAGCCGAAGATGAGCGGGAATGTTTTCGACTTCAGCTTCAGCGGGATCAAGACCGCGGTGCTCTATCACCTGCGCCGCAATCCGCAGCTGGAACCGGAAATCGAAGCCCGCCGTCATGCTCTTGCGCGCGGCGAGCGATCCGCCGATGCATTGCGCGCGCTTTCGAGCCCCGCGACTCTCGATCTGATTGCCAGCTTCCAGCGCGCCGTCGTGGATAACCTCGTCTCGCGCACGTTCGCGGCGGCGGAAAAACACACCGTGCGCACGGTGCTCGTATCGGGCGGCGTGGCGGCCAACAGCGAGTTGCGTCGCACATTCGAGGCGGAAGGCGAGCGCCGCGGCGTCGAGGTCTATTTCCCGAGCCGCGCGCTTTCGACCGACAACGCCGCGATGATCGCGGCCGCGGGCTATTCGCGCTTTGTTGCCGGCGAACGGGCTGATTCGACGCTGAATGCCGAAGCAAATTTGCCTCTCGCCTAGCGTTTTCCCCGCGCAGCTCCCCTTAGAAAAGTGTGACGGGTAAAGGTGTGCCAGTTTTGTTTGTTTTCAATAGGTTACAGACATATTTGTTCGACACCTTGTGTCGGGTAAAAGGGCTCCGGAAGACGGCTGGGGAGAGATCCCTCGTCGGCCATCCGCCGCGGCGGACGGCCTCTGTCGGGATGACAATCCTGATCGGATTGTCAGAGGAGGCAGACGAAAAGACACACGCGCCCGCGTGCGTGGACCGCTCCCAAAGTTGCGGCGTACGCGACGGTGGCGGGCACACTTCGGCGGCGCGTCTGGAGTCTGCGTTCACGTTGGCACATATCCTTCATTCCAAATCCACGCTAACATGCGGCCCGAAGAGTCAAGCTGGTCGGCGCCTGTGGACTGTCGTAAGGGGTGAGGGCGAGGGGTGAGGGGCGAGATGAACGAACGCGGGGGCATGAGCGGAAAGACATGCGTCGTGACGGGGGCGAACAGCGGGATCGGCAAAGAGACCGCTCTCGGTCTCGCGCAGATGGGCGCGCACGTGGTGATGGTCTGCCGCAACGCCGACAAGGGGAAGACCGCGCTTGAGGACATTCGCTCGGTATCCGGTTCGTCGCAGGTTGATTTACTGATCGCGGATATGTCGTCCCAGGCTTCCGTGCGAGAGCTGGCCAAACAGATCCTTGAGAGATATCCGCGGCTGGACGTGCTGATCAACAATGCCGGCGCCGCGGTGCCGAAGCGCGGGGTATCGGCGGACGGCATCGAGCTGACCGTTGCCGCCAATCACCTGGGCGGCGCGCTTCTAACTTTTCTGCTTCTCGATCTCCTGAAATCGAGCGCCCCCTCGCGGATCATCAATGTCTCGTCGCAAGGCTCATCAGGAGCGCGAAAGATTGACATGGCCGATCTGCAGTACGAGCCAGAAAATACAGTTCCATCAGGGCGTACGGGCAATCCAAGGTACTGATGAACGCGTTCACGTTCGAACTCGCGCGAAGGCTGGAAGGAACGGGCGTGACCGCGAACTGCCTGCATCCGGGCGTGGTGGCAACGAATATCTGGGGCACGAATCCGCCGTTTGCCTTCAAAATGATCATCACGCTGATTAAACCATTCATGCTGAATTCGAAGCAGGGTGCCGAGTGCACCCTCTATGTGGCGACTTCCCCGGATGTCGCCCAAAGTTCCGGAAAATACTTCGTGAAGTCCAAAATAGCCAAATCGAGCAGGCAATCGCGGGACCCGAAATTGATGGCCGAAATCTGGCAATGGACCGAAAAGATGATCGTGGCCGACGGCCTAGTTCGCGTAGGCGAAGAACGGAACACGTCAACGAGTGAATATTGACTGCTAGAGAATGCCCTGTCAGAGTGATGGCGAATTCCATCTGACGCACAGGGGAATTCAAGGCCGTGGCGAACTTCCGGCGGATCGTTCTGTTCCTCTTGCCACTCGTACTCGCCGTCTGCCTGCCGGACATCCGCGGCTCAGGAACCAATCTCCCTCCGATAATGCGCCCGGCTCGACTTTGCGAGCATGGCGCCGACATGGCAGGACGCGCTGCGCACTCTATCGCACCGGCAAGCTCGATGACGGCGATCCAAGCCTACAAGCAACTCGGAACGGTGCGCAGGCGGCGCTCGCGTACGCAGGACTTACGCGCGTGTCTATCCTGAAGAAAGAAGACCGCAGGCTGCCTATGCGGCGGCGGCCAAGGCGGTCGAAATCGAGCCAAATTTGCCCGACGTCGCAAGGTGTCCGCGGCGAAGTCTTATTTCCGACAGGGAAAAATACCCGAAGCCGGAAGCGCGATTCGTCGCGGTGATCAATGGAGGCTCGAAAATGCGAGGGCATACCTGCGATCTGGCAAGGGTCTCGCAGGCGCATTTCGCTCTTCCACCGTGAAAAGCTGATGATCGATAAGGCCCGCGCGCTCGACCCGGCCGATCCCGATGTAACGCGATTCTGGATGGGAACTCTGCCGCTCGGCGAGCGCATTAAGGCATTGCATGATTATCTGGCGCAGGAGACCGACGACGATGCCGAAGCGCGCACGGCTATGGAACGCCAACTGATCACCCTGCAAAGCCTGCCAACGGTGCCCGCTCATCAGTGCAGGATGGTGTCGAAAATCAACTCCACGACGACCGACTTGAATGAGCTTTTCGACGGTCCAACTCGCATACGCGGCTATGGGCTAACGGTGAAATTCAATGGGACGCCCGCGCATCTGCTGCTGGATACAGGCGCCGGAGGAATTCTGATCGACCACAAGCTCGCCGAGAAGGCCGGGGTCGAACAAGTCGTTGAATCCAGTATCCGTGGAATTGGCGATAAGGGAGCCGTGGGCAGATACGTGGACATGTCGACAAAATTCAGATCGGCGATATCGAATTTCAGGACTGCAACATACAGGTGGCGGACCAAAGTTCGGTAATCGGCAGCGGAGAGGACATCATCGGCGCCGTCGTTTTCTCGCGTTTCCTGGTTGACCTCGACATGCGCGATCGAAAGCTCCGGCTGAGCGAACTGCCCGCGCGGCCGAATGAAGCGGCGATGGAGGCGGCGATGGAATCGGGCCAGGAGCGACACACCGCACTTCAGCGACCGTTACATCGCCCCAGAGATGAAAAGTCCTACACGCCGGTGTTCCGATTCAATCACATGCTGTTGATCCCGACCGCGCTAAATAATTCCGTGCACGAAACTCTTCCTGATCGATACGGGCGCTTTTACCAACATGATCTCGCCGGACGCCGCACGGGAAGTGACCAGAGTCTCGGATGATCCGCGAATACAGGTGAAGGGAATCAGCGGAAGGTGAAGAAAGTTTATAGCGGAGGGCGAATTGACACTGACGTTTTCAAACATGCGGCAGAAAAACCAGGACATCGTCGCGGTGGATATGAAAGGCATCAGCGACGGCGGTAGGGACGGAAATTTCAGGGACGTTGGGCTTTGCCATGCTGAGGATGCTCGACATCAAGATCGATTATCGCGATGATCTGGTTTATTTCGCCTTCGACTGGAAACACCCTTACTGAGGGCGAAAGCAGGCGGGGCTTACCTGGCGTTCCTCGGTGTTGTATTCCCTACAGCAGCGGCGGTTCGTAGATATAGGCGAGGCCGTCGGCGGTGACGGCGTAGGCTTTGGAGCCGTCGAGCGACCAGCGCAGGTTGACGACGCCTTCCGCGGCGTACTCGTCGAACACGGCGAGATTGTTCAAGTCAACGAGGAACAAGCGGCCCTTCGCGGAATTCTTGAGCCAGGAACTGAAGCACAGACATAGCGGCAACTGCGGATGGACCGCGCAAAGCTCCGAGCCGAACGGCAGTACTTGTGGCTCGGCGGGCAGCTCGGCCGACCGGGCCGGGACGCGGTAGGCCTGTCCAGCAGCACAATAGATTAGGTCGCGGCTGTCGGGATTCCACGAGATATCCGTGACGCGGCCCTGTGCGGGAATAATGCGTTGCTTTCGCAGCGAGGGCACGTCCAGCAGCACGATCGAATCGTCGGCCCACTCCCCTTCCATTTCGACGGCGCATGCGAGCGTCGATTCGTCCGGGCTGAACGCGACGCGGCCGAAGCCTGAGAACGATCCCTCGTCGCCGGATTCGGCGTCCACCGTTTGAGTCTCGAGCCAATTTTCGCCTGCGCTGGGCGCAGCGAGTTCGGCAGCCGGTTCGGCGGCAAACGGCATGGCAGCCGGTGATTGCCCGGACGCCGGCCACAACCGCAGCCGCGCTTCCCCGCCCCCGCGCGAAGCCGCCGCAAAATATTTTCCGGTGTCCGACCAGGACACGAACGACGGAAAACTTTTGAAGTCGCCAAAGCCGCCGAGAAAAACTTTGCCGTGCAGATCGAAGACGTGCAGCTCGGGCAGCCAGCCGCCCCACGCCGCAACCAGATGGCGCGCTGTCGGCGACCAGGCGAACGCGGCAGGCAGGCCGGGCGGGCACATGTCCGGCTCGCCGGGAACAACCAGAGCGAGCGTGGGCACGCCGCGCTCGATATCGTACAGCGCGATGCGCTCGGCTCCCTGCCGAACCAGCGGCGAAAGCGCGCACAACTCGCCGGTCGGCGAGATCACGAGCTGCGGCGAGCGTCCAGTGAACACTTTCTTGATGAGCCAGTTCGAATCGCGCGCGAGGTCGCGCAAGCCGCGCGCCACGAGCGCCGCCGACCGCACCGCGAGCGCCTGCGAGGGCGCGCGGACAATCTGCTTCGCCGGAGATTTTTCCTGCGTTTCCATCAGCGGGAGAGCGGAGCAGGTTCTTCGAGACGCTGCTTCGCAAGCGCGATCTGTTCATCCACCTTGGCGATCATGTCTTTCAGCACGTCCTGGCCACTCTGCTCTGCTTCGTCCACGCGCGCTTTCAACTGGTGCAGATCGGAGCGCAGCAGCCCCTGCAGCTCCGCTTCGATTTCCGCGAGACGCCCGCGCGCCTGGCTCACGCGACGGATCACGCGAATGAGTTCCGCGCCCGGACCCTCGCCTTCGACGGCCTCGGGACTGTGCTCATACGCCGTTAGGATTTTTTCGAGACGCGCTTCGTCTCCAAGCTCGTAAGCCTGATTCGCATCGGCCATCAATTGCTGGCGCTTGGCGCGGTCGTCGCGGTCGGAGGTGAGATCGGGATGGACGCGTCGCGCGACTTCGCGATACAGGCGCTTCATTTCGGGAGAGGCCTTGAAAGAACGAGGTTCCTGGGCTGATTTCTCTCCAGCGACGGATTTCGTCTCGCCGGCGCGGGCGCGGGCCTCGCGAGCGGCTTGCTGGGCGCGTTCGTTGCCGGGCTGCTCGCGGACCAGCCTCTCGGCAATCTGCGCTTTCCATTCGTCAAGCTCGGCATAGCGCGATCCGACAAAATGCAGATAACGGCGCTCGAAAGCCGCCAGCTCGGCTCGCAAGTTTGCCGAGCGCAGTTCGCGGTCGGCGAGCTCAGCCTCAAGCGCGGCTTGCTCTTCGAGCTTGCGCGCAAGCTCCTGATCTTCGGGTTTGGCCGGACGAGTGTCCGCCGTCTTCAACGCCACGGTCTTCGCCTCTGAGAGTGACCTGCAACGAGGAGAGCGGCTGACTGCATCCCGAGACGCCGCAATGCCCCGGAAACACACCTAAATTGTACGATGCGGCTGCGGCGCGCCTGGCCCGGTTGGCAAGGCCAGTTTCCAGAATTGGAAACACCCTTCGCCACTCGGCGCGTCGCCCGGTAGAATTGCGAGCCAATTTGTCTCCGGCGCGCGCCTCGATGTCACGACGTGTTCATCGCGGCTGGTCCGGCGGTGTCTTACAATCGGTCCATTCAACTATTCAGAAGGGAGCAGAACCATGCAGGAGACTGCAGAGCAATATAAGAAGCGAATGTTCGATTTCATGGCGGGTCGCGACCCGCTGAAGCTGCAAGCCGCGGCGCCAGCAAGGCTCGCGAAATTGTTGAAGGGCGTCAGTCCGGCCAAGGCGCGGAAACGTCCCGCCCCGGACAAATGGTCCATCGCGGAGATCGTGGCGCACATTGCGGATACGGAGCTCGTGGGCGGCTATCGAATCCGCGCGATCCTCGGCCAGCCGGGGACGCCGATCATCGGCTTCGATCAGGATGCGTGGGTGACTGCGCTGCACTACGATAAGCGCGATCTGAAAAAATCGTTCGAGCAGTATCGCGCGCTGCGTGAAGCCAACCTCGCGCTGCTGAAGTCGCTAACGCCGGAACAGTGGAAGCACGAGGGCATGCACAGCGAGCGCGGCGCGGAAAGCGTCGAGACGATTGCGCGAATGTTCTCGGGTCACGATATCAACCATTTCGAACAGATCGAACGTATTCTGGCCGCGAAGAAGAAGTAGCGCGGCCCTTCGTCCAGCGAACAGCGCTGTCCTCAGGGTGCCAATCCTCCACGGATTGGCAGGTGACCGTCGTTGTCGGATGGTCACCAAATTCGGCAGCGAAGCGTATCGGGGCGGACCATTTTGGAATCCGTGGCGCAGCCCCACGCCTTTGCGAATATCGGCATGTTCGAGAGCGGGCCGTCCACTCGAAATGCGTTCAACGGATGAGGGTCCGTCTTGGCGCGGAGTCGCGCGGCCTCGGGACGGAAATTGGCGGCCCAATGGGCCGAAAAGCCGAGGAAGAAACGCTGGTCGATGGTGAAGCCATCAACGGCCGGCGGCGCGGGTTTTCCAGCGAGCGTTTTCTGAAACGCCGCGTAGGCAATCACCAGACCGCCAAGGTCGGCGATACTCTCGCCTTCCTCGAGTTTTCCGTTGCCGTGCAAACCGGGCTCGACTTCGAACGCATCGAACTGCTTGGCAATGCAATCGCCGCGCTCGCGGAAATTCTTCAAGTCTTCCGGCGTCCACCAGCTCTTCAAGTTTCCATCCGCGTCGAATTGCGCGCCCTGATCGTCGAAGCCGTGCGTCATCTCATGGCCGATGACGGAGCCGATGCTGCCGTAATTGAACGCGTCATCCGCTTTGGCATCAAAAAACGGCGGCTGGAGAATTCCCGCGGGAAAGACAATTTCGTTGTGCAGCGGCGTGTAGTAGGCGTTGACCGTCGGCGGCGTCATTCCCCATTCGGTGCGGTCCACGGGCTTGCCGATCTTGGCGAGGTCGCGCGCGGTTTCAAACGTATCGCCGCGCGTGACATTGTCCACGTACGCGCCGCGATCCACGCGGAAGGCGGAATAGTCGCGCCATTTGTCCGGGTAGCCGATCTTCAGGTTCATGGCGTCGAGCTTGTGGATGGCCTGCGTGCGCGTCGCCGGGCTCATCCAATCGAGCGTGGAAAGATCCTCGCGTAGCGCAGCCATTAAGTTGTGGACCAACTCGAGCGCGCGAGCCTTGGCTTCGGGCGGGAAATAGCGCTCGACGTAAATCTGGCCGAGGGCCTCGCCGAGTTCGCCGTCGGTCGCCTCGACGCACCGGCGCCAACGCGGCAGGTTTTCCTTCGTGCCCGTGAGCTGGCGGCCGTAGAAATCGAAATTCTCGTCGACGAACTTAGCGGAGAGCGTCGTGGCGGCGTTGTGAATCAAGTGCCAGCGGAGATACGTCTTCCAATCGGCCAGCGAGACGGACGCGAGCGCGGTGTCTATGGCCTTGATTGCGTCCGGCTGGGCGACGTCAACTTCGGAAACGCTGGGCGCGCCGACCTGCTTGAAATAATCGGGCCACGAGAGGTGCGGAGTCAGCTCGGCGAGCTGCACCAATGTCAGCTTGTGGTAATTCTTCTCGGGGTCGCGCAAATCCTCGCGCTTGGTGGCGGCCTTGGCGAATGTGGTTTCGACGTCCAGTACGACTTGGGCTTCGGCGGCGGACGTTGAGGCGTCATCGCCCAGCAGCTTGAACATGTTGGTGACGTGCTGGACGTATCCGGCGCGAAGCGTCTTCGAGCGATCGTCGTCATCGAGGTAATACTGGCGGTCCGGCATCCCCAGGCCACCCTGGCCCGCCGCGAAAATCACCTGCTTGCTGTCCTTAAAATCCTGCAAAGAGCCAAATCCGAAAGCCGCGTTAACGCCGACGCGCTGAAGATGCGCAATTTCCGCTTGCAGACTGGGAATGTCCTTGATCGCCGCGATTCGCTGGAACTCCGGATCGAGCGGCTTCGCTCCCGCGGCTTCGATCTGCGATTCGTCCATGCAGCTGGCGTAGAAGTCGCCGATCTTTTGGCGATTCGAGCCGGGCGCGGCGGATTTGTCCTTGGCAGATTCCTCCAGGATCGTGTGCAGGGCGTCTTCGTTGGCGGCGTTAAGCTTGCTGAAAGTTGCCCAGGTGGAGTGATCGGAGGGAATGGGATTGTTCTTCATCCAGCCGCCCGAGGAAAATTGGTAGAAATCATCGCAAGGCTTGACCGAGCGGTCGAGATTGGTGAGGTCGAAACCGTGGGCCGATCCTTCGTCGGCCCCGCGCGCCGCGGCGGAGCCAGCGGCGCTGGCGGCGTCCATTAAGAACTCCGAGCAACCGCCGGCACTGGCCGCTGTCTGCGCAACTGTCGCTCGGCCGGAACTCGAAGACTGCGCGGCGAGCGCTATCGGGAACACCAAAAGCAGGATTGCCGCAATCGCAAAGTTCAATCGTCGAATCATCGGAGATATCCTCGCCTGGACGGAGTAAGTGCGCACACTCCGCCACCGGAATTGAATTGCGATTGGAAAGCCGCCCCAAGGCGTGAACTTCCGCCCGCCACCCACCGCACCGATATTCTGCGTGCGGAGCGCTGGCCTGTCAATCGGCAGCAAGTTGGTGCGAGCACATACTCCGGGGAGTAAACTACGGCGGACGGTCGGGAGGCGCGTTGTGCTGGAGCCAAGCGAAGAGTATCGCAAGAGTTTGGACGCGCGACTCGAGACCATCGCCGCGAGGGAACGCCAGCACATTCTCCTGGGATATTTGAAATTGGCGGCGATCGCCGCCATCGTCGTCCTCGCCTGGGTTCACTTCGCGCGCCACCTCTTCAACGGTTACTGGTTGCTCGCGCCGGTCGGCGCTTACGCCGTTCTCGCAGTGGTGCACGAGCAAGTTCTCCGCGCCCGCACGCATGCGGAAACAGCAGGAAACCTTTACCGCAGGGGGATCGCGCGGATGGAGGACCGCTGGAGCGGCACGGGAGCGAGCGGCGATCGGTTCCGCGACGCCAAGCACGTTTATGCGGACGATCTCGACGTATTCGGCCGCGGCTGCTTATTCGAGCTGCTTTCGACCGCGCGCATGCCCATGGGCGAAAACCGTTTGGCCGAGTGGTTGCGTTCGCCATCTCCCGTGCGCGACGCCATCGAGCGCCAGGGTTTGATCGCGGAACTGCGCCCTAAACTGGAACTGCGCGAGGATTTGGCGATCACCGGAGAGGATCTGCGGGCGCGGCTGAATCCGGAATCGCTGACGACGTGGTGCGAGCGCGCTCCGGTTCTCGGCGGGCCTGTGGTCCGCGCCATTGCAGCTGCCTTCGCGGTTGCCGCCACTGCCTGCTTCGTCTATTTCGTTCATACCGGAAATTTATGGCCGTTCCTCGCCATCCTGGTTGTGGAGGCGGTTTTGTTTCGCGGAATGCGGCAGCGCGCGACTGAAAGTCTGCTCGGGAGTGAATTGCAATGCCGAAGGCGTGGTGCTGTTTTCGCAGATTATCGAGCGCCTGGAACGCGAGCCATTCGCGGCGCCCCGCCTGCAGGAGTTCGTGGCGGAGCTAAAACGCGGCCCCGAGCCCGCCTCGCGCAGCGTCCGTCGATTCGCGCGAATCGTCAATTGGATTGACGCTCTGGACAGTCTCATCGCCCGAATTATCGACGTGCCGTTGCTTTACTCGATCCAGACCGGCCTTGCCGCGGAAGCGTGGCGCAAACGATGCGGCGTCCACATGCGCGCCTGGATCGACATAGCCGGCGAGGCCGAGGCGCTACTTTCGCTCGCGACGTATTCGTACGAGCACCCGGCCGATTCCTTCCCCGAATTCGCCGACGCAGTCGACTCGCCCGCCGTCTTTGACGCGGAGGAACTTGGTCATCCACTGATCGAGGCTTCCAAATGCGTGCGGAACAACGTCCAGCTCGACGCGACCACCCGGGTGCTGCTGGTAAGCGGCTCGAACATGTCGGGGAAAAGCACGCTGCTTCGAACCGTGGGCATCAACACGATACTCGCCATGGCGGGAGCGCCCATCCGCGGAAAACGTCTCCGGCTCACGCCTCTCGCGCTCGGCACACGCCTCAGAAGCATCGACTCACTGCAGGAGGGGCGTTCGACCTTCTATACCGAGTTGCTCCGCATCAGGCAAGTCTTCGAGATGACGAACGGAAGCACTCCCGTGCTGTTCCTTTTCGACGAACTGCTCGACGGAACGAATTCACACGATCGGCGGATCGGCGCCGAGAATTTGGTGCGGGTGCTGCTGGAACGTGGCTCGATCGGCATGGTGACCACGCACGATCTGGCGCTTACCGAAATGGTGGCGTCGCTGGGCGGCATGGTGCGAAACGCTCACTTCCAGGACTACGTCGAGGACGGCAAAATGCAATTTGATTACAAGCTCCGGGACGGCGTGGTCACGAAAAGCAATGCCCTGGAACTCATGCGCCTGGCGGGGCTGAACGTCTGATTCCAGCCGTCTCACGCGCGACAGCGGCGAACCCAATCTACGCGTGCCTATCTTCCCCGAGACTTGTGACCCAGAAAGATCGTGTGGCGTGGACCGCCCTTTTTCAGTCGGCCGCGCACGCGCTCGACCTCGACGGTGAACCTCCCGTGGCTCAAGCGTTGCTCGAATTTTCGATCCTCCCGGGCCGACCAGACGGCTAGCACGCCGCCGATCTTGAGAGCGGCGTAGGCTGCAGCGATTCCGCGGTCGTCATAGAGCCCGGCATTGTTCGAGCCGGCAAAAGCGGCCGGGCCGTTATCCACGTCCAGCAGCACGGCATCGAACTGGCCGGGGCGTGAACTGAGTGTGACCGCGACGTCATCGATCTCAACCCTCACGCGCGGATCCTCGAGCGGCTGGCCAGCCAGCGGTCCGAGCGGGCCACGATTCCACTCGACCACCGCGGGCACCAGCTCGGCCACGACAACCATCGCGTCCGGTGGGAGGAGATCGAGCGTCGCGCGCAGCGTGAAACCCATACCGAGTCCGCCTATGAGCACGCTAGGCCGCTCCAGCGTCCGCGCCTGTCGGCAGCCGAACGTCGCCAGCGCCTCCTCCGAGCCGTGCATGCGGCTCGACATAAGGCTCTTGCCATTGGCGAGGATGATGTACTCGTCGCTGCGGCGGATCAGCTTCAGGACGGTACCGTCTCGAGAGAGTGCCTGGCCGAGCAACTCGAAAGGCTTCACGCCTGTGATGTTACAGGAGAGGAAAACGTAAGTAAAAACGGACCAAACGCCATAAACGAGTACAATAGAGGGGTTAATGCCGCACTGGCACGGTGGGACCGGTGACGGGATTCTCAATTCAACAGAGGAGCACTCTCAACATGGCGTACGGTGGCCGCGACAAACCAGAGAAGAAAACAGGACGAGCCAGCTTTGTGGAAGGCCGCCTCGACGAGCTTCGGCGTCAGTGGGAAAGTGCCACAGACGAACGCCGAAAGAGCGAGATTTCCGAACAAATCCGCGAGTGGCAATCATTCCGGCCGGAAAAATCCGCGTCCTCCGGCGGCAGACGATAAGGGCCCTGTAGCAGGTTCAGTTGGGCAGGCATCATAATGTTTCCCGATGCGGCCAGCACAATCGGACTAGGCGGTCGTAAGTCCCGGATTACTGGATAAGTGGATTCCACTCGTCCGGTTCGCGCGTTTATCGTCCAAGTGGATTCTTTCCGAGTACGCCGTCTTCAGGCACGATCCCGAGAGGCCCCGCTATTGGCCGCAAACGAGGTTACTTCTGCGTGCAGCCAACTTGTCTTCGCTGGTCCATTTTGAGTGCAACCTTGGATCTCAGAGGTGTGGTTGCGAACAGGATGTATTAGGTACGAAACATGTTCGCGCGGTTAGGCAGCTACGACACGGGAGTCAGGGGTACCCTGAAGACCGGGGGCAGTCCAGGTGGGACCTAGGGCGAACAACTCGAATGGCGTGTGGGAGCGCTTGACGCCCCGCAGGCTAGGCTGGCTGTTCTTCGTAGGGGCGGCTTGTGTTTTCGCGTTGGCCGAATGGCTGCGCCACTTTCCGGTCGGGCTTGATCGATGGCTTTACGGCGAAGTTGAGTTAACGACTGGATTCCTGGCACTCATGTTCGCGGTGATTGCGGTCACCAGATTCCGTGGAACCCGCGATCGCCTGTCGCTTATTCTCTCCTGCGGATTTGTTATCGTCGGACTTACCCGAATCAGCTCCAGCTTCGTCATCTTTCGGCATCCACAAACTAATCCTGACGAAACACTGCGGGACCCGACGACGTGGGTCATTGGTTGCACGGTCGTGGCGCTGCTGATGGTAGCGGCAATATATGTGGAGCGCCGCCAGCCCACGGCTCGCCACCCGCTCCGCGAGATCGCGATCGCGTTGTGTGCCGTCGTGGTACTGGCTGCCGCGCTAAGCGGCACACACTGGTGGATGCCCGAAGATTTCGTTGTCAATCCCGGCGGAGTGTTTCCGAGACCGGGAAATCTGTTTCCCGCGTTGGTCTTTCTGATCGCAACGATCGGCTACTATCGTCGCCCGGGCTACGCGCGCTCGGCGTTTGATCATTCGTTGTACATCACGACAGGATTGAGCGCAGCGTCCTGTCTGGCGGCGAGCCAATCGGAGCATCGGCTTGATGGTCCGTTTGCGCTTGCGGTTGGGTTGCAATTCACGAGCTACGCTGCGCTGCTCGGAGGTGCGCTGCTGGACCATGTAAAGCTTTTCGAGCATGTCCGCCGATTGGCTGCGAGCGATTCCTTGACGGGACTGGCGAATTACCGGCACTTTATCGACGCGCTGGGGAGCGAGATCGAGCGCACGAAGCGCACGGGGAGACCGTTCTCATTGGCGCTGTTCGATCTCGACAGACTAAAGCAGATCAACGACCAATACGGTCACGCGGTCGGCAGCCGAGCAATTTGCCGCATGGCGGAGGCCGTCAGATTGAACAGTCGCGCGGTCGACACGGCCGCCCGGTACGGCGGCGACGAGTTCGCCTTGATTCTGCCGGAAACCGGAAGAGACGCCGCGCGCGAGGTGGCGCTCCGCATCTGCGACAGTATCGCGAAGCAAGCGGAATTGCCGCCCATCAGCGCGAGTCTTGGCGTCGCCGTTTATCCGCAAGAAGGGGACTCGCTGTCGGCCATCTTGGCCAGCGCGGACCGCGCCCTATATAAGGGGAAGGGGCGCACGATCCGAAGTCTGACTGCAGCAAGTTGAGGGGCGATGCCATCGCCCTCGCAGCAGCTCCGCGAACGGGCCTCTCGGCCACGCCGGTGACTCCCGATTAGTTGGATTGCCGGACGAATGGATTATCGACAACTCGCAAACTGAACTGCAGCCAATCCATCGGGATAGGTTAAGAATTATCAATCTGCGCGCGCTGCAGACGGTCGGAATAGTCCGCGTCCTCCGGCGGCAGACGATAAGGGCCCTGTAGTAGGTTCCGCGCTACTGCTGCGAGATCGGATGTTCGGCCTGGGCCGTCTGCGGGGTTTTATACTGAGCGTCCCAGCGATTAACGACATTCTGAAGGTAGGCGGCAGAAACATTCGACCAGCCGAGAGCCGTTAACTCCTGCTGGCCTCGCTTCATATAGTTGTTTGAATCCACCATGTTGCCCAGTCTCTGGTCCACGACCGAAAGACGAACTTCGGTGAGCCCGCTCTCCAGGGCAAGTATCTCGGCCGACTGCGGTTCGGGTTTAGCGTCGCGTAGTTTCTGAACGGCCTGCCAATAACGCAGCAGGCTATCTCGCGACGCTTGTGGAGGTCGGTTCGCGCAATCACAAATGGCAGCGTTTCGGACCAGCGAGAACACAAAGTTACCGAAAAGCTGCGGCTCACGGACCCGTATCATCAACCCCGCGGCCATTTGCCAGCCAAGAAGTCCGAGAATCAATCCCAGCAGAAGGCCGACAGGGGTCGGGATGAACTTTTTCATGGTGCCTCCGCCTCCACGTCCGCTGGATGCCGCCCGGCCGACGCGATTGCCCCAGCGTCGCCGTCACTGTCCAAAGCCACTTCGCCGGCTTCCCGAGTCTCTATACTCTTTTGGAGGTGAGTCTCAGAGACGTCTTTCCAGCCGAGCGAAGAAAACTCCGCCTGTGCGAGCTGCATGAACTGCTCGGCGCCCGCCGCGTTGTTTGACGCTTGTTCAAGCCGGAATAGTCGAAGATATGTGAGACCAGAATCGAAGGCGAGCCGTTTTCGAAGAATTGGATCTTGTTTTTCTTTCAGCCAGTGGATCGCGTCCAGATAGCCGAGCAAGGCTTGCTTCGCGTGCTGTCGATCAGCGTGTTTGTATTGGAAGTATGCGAAGTCTGCACGGAGACCCAAGTAGTCATCAGCCTCCACGGCCACGATTTCAGGGTAGTGTCGGAAGCCGCCAATTGAAGCTCCGCCTACGAGCCCGACGACAAGCCCCAGGAAGGCCTGCAGACCGATCTTGAGGAGATGTTTCACCAGCGTCCCTGCGAGAATGCTACCACTTAGGGAACGGAGTGATTGGTTGCTGCCTGAAGGAGTTCAGAAGCAGATAACTGTCCGAGAGGACAGGGGTAACTTTCAGTTGGCTCGCTAACTGTCGATCTGCGCGCGCTGCAGCCGGTCGGAATAATCCACGTACACGGTCTTCCATTCGGAATAGAAGTCGAGCGCGGCGAGGCCGGCTTCGCGGTGGCCGTTGCCCGTATTTTTCGTGCCGCCGAATGGAAGATGGGTTTCGGCGCCGATCGTCGGCGCGTTCACATAGACGATCCCGGTTTCAAGATCCCGTTGCGCGCGAAATGCCTGGTTGACGTTGCGCGTATAGATCGCCGCAGAAAGGCCGTAATTCACGCCATTGGCGATTGAAAGCGCGTCGTCGAAGGTATCGAACGGGATCACCGAGACCACCGGTCCGAAAATCTCCTCCTGGCAAATCCGCATCTTCGGATCGCAATCGGTGAAGACGGTCGGCTCGTGGAACCAGCCCCGCGCGTGTGCGCCGGTTTCAAGGCGATGACCTCCGGTGGAGAGTCTCGCGCCTTCTCCGCTGCCGATACCAACGTACTTCATCACGGTCTGCAGCTGCTGCTCGTTGATGCAGGGGCCCATCTGGGTCGCCGCGTCGAGGCCGTCGCCAACTTTCAGCGCCTTCACGCGCGCGACGAATTTCTCGACGAATTCGCGGTAAACGCCCTTCTGCACCGCGACGCGGCTGGCAGCCGTGCAGCGCTGCCCGCTGGTGCCGAATCCGCCCCAGACCGCTCCTTCGATGGCGAGGTCGAGGTTGGCATCGTCCATCACGATGATGATGTTCTTTCCGCCCATTTCGAGATGGCACTTCTTGAACGTCGGCGCGCAGGCCTGGCTCACGATGCGGCCCACTTCGGTGGAACCGGTAAAGCTGACCAGACCGACATCGGGATGATCGAGGATCGGTGCGCCCGCATCAGGGCCCAGACCGAACACGACGTTCAGCACGCCCGGCGGCAGCCCCGCCTCCGCGAGAACCTGAGTCAGGTTGTACGTAGAAAGCGGAGTGTCTTCGGCGGGTTTGATCACGACCGTATTGCCGCAGATCAGCGCGGGCATCGCCTTCCACGACGGAATCGCCATCGGAAAATTCCACGGCGTGATCATGCCGGCGACGCCGATCGGCGAGCGCACGGCCATCGCGAATTTATTCGGCAGCTCCGACGGCGTCGTATGGCCAAACTGACGGCGGCCCTCGCCGGCCATCAGGTAGGTCATGTCAATCGCTTCCTGCACGTCGCCGCGCGTCTCGGCCAGAACCTTGCCCATTTCGCGCGTCATCTCGCGGGAGTAGTCCTCCTTGCGCGCGACCAGGATTTCGGCGGCGTGAAAAAGAATCTCGGCGCGCTTTGGCGCGGGCGTAAGTCGCCACTTCTTGTAGGCAGCCTTCGCGGCGTCAACAGCAGCGTTCACGTCTTCGGCGCCCGATGCAGGGAACATGCCCACGAGCTCCTCGGTGTTCGCCGGGTTGCGATTCTCGATGGCCTTGCCGCTGCGGCACTCGACCCATTCGCCGTTGATGTAGTTCTTGAAGAGCTTCGGGGCAAATGCGGTGGCCATCGTCGGTCCTCCCAGCGGTGCTTGTGTGCGGATAGTGCGTTCAACTAAGGCGTTGCAATTCGATGTCGCAGAAACAGTGAAGATTCAGGGTAACAACCGCGAGGCGGTGACGTCAACGCGGAGTGCTCAGTGCTGGGGGACCTGCTCGCTAGCAGAGGTAGTGGCGGAGCCGGCTGGGGGCGTCGAGGTCTGGGACGACGGCGGGCCGGCTGGCGCCATCGAGCAACAGTTCGGCGGAGGAACTGGCTTGGGTGCCGAGACTCCGGCGATATCCGAGCCGAGCCCGAGCTTTTGCAGCGTCGGCGCGTCCAGCTTGCCGTTCGCCTCAATTCCCTTCGCGGACTGAAACTTCTGCAATGCGGCGACCGTATTCGAGTCCCACTTGCCGTTGGGCTGGCTCTGGTAGTAACCGCCCCGTGCTAGCGCGGACTGGATTTCGGAGACTCGGTCGGCGGTCGGCGCCTTCTGCGAGGGCTCGCGTCTGGAGCGATGCTTCCCCTTGTGTTTCGACTGTTTCGTAGGTGTGGACGACGAACTCGTCTGCGGCGCTCGGGCGGGAGCGGCCGCACCTAGGGACGGCGCACATGCCAGCGCTAGACACGCGACAATCGAAAGCCATCTCATGCAGTTTGCCCCTCTTAATTGACGCTTACTCGCCGGATTATGCTGCCCCATCCGAATTCCCTGCTTCAATTATCGGCGTTTCGCCGCGAGACTCAAGCCGCGGAGCCCGGCGGGGGACCTATGAGGTAACGGTGAAAAGGGGCCGGACGTCGCGCCTCAGCGCAAATCGCCTGGGGGGATGCCCATGTTCCGCGCGGCGTTTTCCGCGTCGCTGATTTCGTTCTGGAGCGCGCTCGCGCGGCCATCGAGCTGGTCGAGGAGGTCCGTGGTCATGCTGCCGCCTTCTCCTGGCGCAGGCCGGAGCAGCGTGATTCCCTGCGCCGAAAGCTGTTCCTGCATTCCGGCGACGGTTCCGCGGATCTGCGCCAGCGCGTTCGAGGAATCGCGGACCTGTCGCGCCACAGCGGCCCGTTCCTCCGCGGCGGTGGACTCGCTCGCGACATGCGCGCGGCCACGGCCTTCAACCAGAATCCCAGGCGGCATATCGTTTCGCCGAGCGCTGTCGCCGAGCGTGTCAATCTCCTGCAGAATTTCCTGCCGGCGGGCGTCGAGCTGGGCGATCAGGTTGTCCGTGGTAATGCCCTCGCAGGGAGCGCCCAGGACCAACCCGGTCGGCAGTCCCGCGCTCGTCGCCCGGAACTGGCGCAACTGCGCCTCACGGGTCTCAATGCCGGCTAGCTCAACTTCGAGGGGACCCAGTTGCTGCGCGTACCACTGCGGGTCCTGCTGGGGAACGAGCGGCGCGGCCGGCACAATGGACATCGGCGCGGGCAGCGCGGATTGCACTCTGGCGGCCACGGCGATGGAAGGAGCGCTGGAAGCGGCGCTGGCAGCCGCGGTAGTTTGCTTCGGCCGGTTGGCGTCGAACGCGGGATCGAGACGTACGACATCGTCATTCGTCCAGATCTTTTTCTGGCTATCCGGCTTGGGCGAGGCCGCCGGCTTCGGGCCGCCTGCCGCAAATGTCACCACCGGAGCCGAAACGGCGAGGCACACCGCCGCCACAGCTACCATCACAAACGAGAGACGTCCGGAAATTCGCATGGCTAAACCTCCCAAGTTCGGACTGCATATCGCGCCTGTTTGCGGGGAACGGGAGTATGCCACGCGCTGGAGACAGCTGGCAAGCCGCGCCTATCGGGCATCGCGGGTCAGTTTGAAAAATCAGACCGTCGTCAGCGGGCACTTATCCGGTTTGTGCCTTAACCTGGAGTTTCTCCTCCTCGGACGACTCTATGTTCAATCGCGACTCATGGCGGACCGCTGCGGCTGACCACCTTAACTCATCCCTCGGCAGCTTGTGCCCAACCCGTAGGTAACTGGTACTAGGTACCTTAACGAGTAGTTCTATACCCCTCCTCGAGGAAACGGGCGACACTCAATCAGAGGCGATCTGCAGGGTCTGACTGCCTCGGCAATGATGGATTCGGGTTCAAAAATGCGACCAACAACCGACTCCCAGGGTGGGTTTACCCTGATTGAACTCCTTATCGTCATCTCCATCATGTTGACCATCGCGGCGATGGCCATACCGTCGCTATTGTCCGCAATTAACCAGGCGAGAATCGCGCGCGCGGTAGAGGAGGTCAGCGCCATGGAAGCCGATATCCTGGGGTACGACGTATCGTATGGGCAGCTACCCGATTCGCTTTCGCAAATCGGGCGCCCAAACTTCCTGGATCCCTGGGGTAATGCCTATCAGTACCTGAACCATTCAACCATGAAGGGCAACGGAAAGGCGCGTAAGGATCGCTTTCTCGTCCCTCTGAATTCCGACTATGACTTATACAGCGACGGCAAGGACGGACAGAGTGCATCCCCCATTACGGCTGGAAAAAGCCAGGATGACATCATCCGCGCCAACGACGGAGGGTATGTCGGGTTGGCGTCCCAGTATTAGTTTGAACTCACGACGATGAGCATTGATGTCACATTCCTGCGAAGCAAGCTGGGCCGAAGAATTTTTTGGCTCTTTGCGGTGTGCGCGCTGAGTCCGATGGCGGTCTGGGCAGCCATTTCCCTCCGCGACGTGGCCAACCAACTGCGCGAGCAAAGTCGCCGCGAACTACGCCAGCTCAGCCACGAAGTGGGCATGAACCTTTACGAGCGCCTGCTATTCCTCGAAGCGGACCTCAAGCTGGCTGAGGCAAATCTAAGCACGCAGGGCAACCAAGGCCCAATAGCGAAGAACTTCCCCTCTAACTTTAGTTATCGCTTCAAAGGTTTGGAACTCATCGGAGCCGATTCCAGTCGGCAGATTCTCTATGGCACAGTCTCGGCGCAATTCCGTTTGGAGCCTGATGAGCTGGCGTATCTGAGTTCCTCCAGGACCCTCGTCTCCGTCAGAAACTGCGATGATGGCCCGTGTGTATTCCTGGTCCGGCGGATTAACGCCCAACACCCTCGCGAAGGATTCCTGGCCGGCGAGGTCTTGCCGGCCTACTTGCTGGACATCGACGATCTGCCACCAGGGAAACGCATATGCATATTGGACTCGCAGGAGAGAGTGCTGCTGTGTTCCGGTGAAAACCTTGCTTCTGTGCCACCCAATACTTTTCGGTCTGCTTCCGGCGAGTTCACATGGAAACGCGGCACCACGGACTACGAGGCGGACTATTGGAAGGTCTTCCTCAAACCTGTCTTCCTGGTGGACCACTTAACCGTCGTCGCGAGCGAACCGAAGGACCTGGCCTTCCTGCCCATGGCCCAGTTCAAAAGAAGCTTCCTGCTTGTCGTGTTCCTTACGCTCTTAGTTGTTCTGCTTCTGAGCGTCAGCCAGATTCGACTCAACCTCATACCGTTGGGCAAGCTCCAGGAAGGCACCCGTCGGATTGCCGACGGCGACTTTCAATCTCGAGTTACCGTGAAAAGCCGCGACGAATTTGATGATTTGGCCCAATCCTTTAACTCGATGGCTGCTCGAATCGAAAAACAGTTCGCGGATCTCAATGGGCTGAACATGGGCACACTCACCGCTCTTGCCCGCGCCATCGACGCGAAGTCTTCCTGGACCTCGGGTCACTCCGAGCGCGTGACGGCAATGGCCTTGGAAATCGCCCGCGAAGTGGGGCTGCCGCAGGCGGAGTTGGACGTTCTGAACCGCGGCGGCCTGCTTCACGACATCGGGAAGATCGGGGTGCCTGAAAGCCTTCTCGACAAGCCGGGCAAGCTGACCGACCAGGAGTTCACCCAGATACGCGAACACGTGGAGATTGGCGGACGAATTCTTGAACCTATCCCGGGTTTCGCCGAATGCATGCCAATTGTCTTGCAGCACCACGAATGGTTTGACGGTTCCGGTTATCCCAAGGGGCTCGCTGGCGACGAGATCAGCCTCCATGCGCGCATTTTTGCGATCGCGGATTGTTACGACGCCATGGTTTCCGATCGCCCGTATCGCTCAGGCCTGCCCCTGGATCGAGTGTTCCAAATCCTGCGGGCTGGAACTGGCAAACAATTTGATCCTCGGCTTTTGGACGCGTTTCTGAAGATGATGGCTCGGAAGCCCCAGGTTGAGCCGGCTGCGGATGCTTCCGACCCGGTGACGGCAAGCTGATCCTTGAGGGAAACCGCGTGGAGAGCATATCGATGCCGAAAGAAAATGGAAATAGAACACAACGGTGGTTGATCATCGTGGCCGTCATTGCGGTCGTCGCACTGCTAGCAACCCATTTGCCGTCGGAAAGCATGAAGGTTCCCGCTGACTTGATCGGTACGTGGAAGACAGCAACCCCTCAATATGCCGACCGCTCTTTGGAAATCAGCGGCCACAGCATCACTTTCGCAACGGGCTCGGGCACCGAATCCACGGGCTTCATTGACGACATCGAATCCGTGCAAGACCAGGATGGGGATCTCTACACGATCTCGTATTCTGCGGATGGAGAGCAGCAGCAAATCTCCTTCTACTACTCCGACACCAATGGGAAAAAGACGATTCGCTTCAAGAATCAACAGGGCATCAAATGGCTGAAGGAAGAAAGCCTCTAGCTCGCGTCGCAGCCTCGCGATCGGCCTCTGGTCCAAGCCTGCTCATAGGGCACTCCCACCCACGCGTAACTCACCATAAGTCAGATTACCGAACATGTGGTTGATTAACGTCTCGCAATCCGAACCAATACCCTATTGAGCATCGCAAGGGGCCGGGGAGTCCATTGATGACCGGCGTGGTTGCGAAGTTGAACGACGACGATTCCGTTTCGCTCGCGGCATACGCCGCTTCGCTCGCGCCGTGATGCGCGTCCGGCCGACTTGCGCGTGTTTCAATCCTCGCGGCTATTGATCATGAAAGTGGACATGTGATCGAAGAACGCGCGCAGGAACTGCTCCACCTCGAGCGGCAGAGCGGCCTCCGCGAACGCGTTATCCATCAGCTTCATCCAGCGGTCGCGGGCAACCAGATCGATCTGGAATGGCATATGGCGCCCACGCAAGCGCGGATGTCCTCGCTCCTCGATATATCGCTGCGGGCCGCCGAATCGATAGATCAGAAAATCCCGAAGGCGCTGCTCGGCGGCCGCGAGATCCGCCGCCGGATACATGCTCCCCAAAACGTCGTCGTGCGGCACTTGACGATAGAAGGCCCCCACGAGCCGGGCAAAACCCTCTTCGCCGATGATTGCGTAGATGTTCTCTTCGTCCATGATTATTTCATACGGGTTTGGCGGTAGTGTGACTCCGGCTCGCGCCGCCGCGGCACACATCTCAAGCGAGCTGCGGAACCATATCGGAAGTTGAACTCGGGATGTGGCTCGACCCGATCGGGAATCGTCAGCGCGCCGCCGGAATGGAGCCGGCCAGATACAAGGTCAGCACGCGATCGGCGTCGGACCGGCGCGCGATCCTGAAAAGTACGTCCGCGCCCGGCTGGAGCTTCGCCATTTGCGCGCGGTAGTCCGCGAGCGAGGTAATCGCCACGTGATTGATCTCGATGATCACGTCGCCGCGAGTAAAGCCTATATCTTCGGCGAAGCTCGCCGGCTCGACTTCGGTCACCACTGTGCCCGCCAGCTTGCCCACGCCCAGCTTGTGCGCGAGATCCGGCGTAAGTTCCTCCACGTGCAGGCCGAACTGCCCCGGCTCCTCAGCCCGATCGGGCTGTTCCGTATCGTCCTGCGCCGACTGCGGGAAAATCTTCGAGCGGTCCGCGACCGTGAGCGTGACGTCCTTGGCCTGCTTGTTGCGCACGTAACGAACCTGGACGGAATTGCCGATCGGCGTCTGCGCAATCGGATTCACCAGGTCGGCGCCGGTATGAACTGGCTGACCGTTCACATTGGTGATCACGTCGCCCGCTTGCAGGCCCACCTTGTCGGCGGGGCTGCCGGGTTCCACCGCTTCGAGCACAATTCCATACGGCGCGCCGAGTTCACGCATCAGAACGGGATTGTTGCTGTTTTCTTCCTGGAAGGTGACGCCGATGGATCCGCGCACCACTTTCCCGGCGGTGACCAGCTGGTTGTAAACCGTAATCGCCGCGTTTGATGGCAGCGCAAAGCCGACACCCTCAAACCCGCGGCTCCCGGTATAGATCGCCGTGTTGATGCCGATCACTTCCCCGCTCAGGCTGACGAGCGGCCCGCCGGAATTGCCGGGATTAATCGCGGCATCCGTCTGGATGAATCGCTGGAACTGGTGGCCAACATTTGATCGGTCCTTGGCGCTGACGATGCCTGCCGTGACGGTGGAGTTCAATCCGAACGGGCTGCCGAAGGCCAGGACCCAGTCCCCGACCTGCACGCCGTCGGAATTGCCCAGTTTGGCTACGGGAAGATCGTGATCGGCTTCGATCTTGATGACGGCGAGGTCGGTGTCCTTATCGAACCCGACGACGCGCGCGCTGTAATGGTTGGAATCCCCGTCGAGCGCGACTTGAATCTTGGTGGCCTGATCGATTACGTGGTCGTTCGTGAGGATGAAACCCTTCTTGTCCACGATGACGCCCGAACCCAGGCTGCGCTCCGCGTCGGGTGCATTGTCGGGCGAATCAAAGAAGCGATCGAAGAAATCCTGAAAGGGATCGTTCTGGCCGCGAGGAGCTTTTCCGCCCCCTTTGGGCTTTTCGATCACCTGCGTGGTGGAGATGTTGACGACCGCCGGGCCAAGACTTTTTGAAATGCCCGAGAATGCGCCCGATAGGCTGACCGGATCCGGGATGGCCAGCAACGAAGCGCCGTTGGCAGCCTGCGCGCGCGTGGCCATGGCACGGCCCGAAATCAAAGTGCCGATGATGATGCCCAGGCAAAGGGTCGCTGCGATGAGGAGCGACGCGAAAACTTTCCGGCGTCTTACCCAATTCCAAAGCTCTCGAAATTCGATCCCCATCCCCGCACTCCTTGGCCTTCGCCGGACGAAGCTAAACTGCTAAGTATAGCATTGCTTGGGATGCCGCAAGCCCGAGGCTGATCGCCTTTGCCGTGATTACCACGGCCATCCGGCGCGATGGTTTTGGTGGCAATAGGTCGGCGGGATTTGTGGTGGGTCAGTTGAGAAAGCCGACCATGGCCGGCGAGCAGTGCCCGGGCTAGCGCGCTAATCGTTCGAGTGGATCATTTCCGAGTACGCCATCTGTCCATCCTCAATCGACGACAGGTTTCCACTGTTCAAGAGTTTATTCACTACGTCCGCAGCGCCGTAGGTCGGCTCGCCTTGGGACATGAATCGTGCAATTCCGGTCAAGTCGTCTCCAGACGTCACGACACCCTTCTCAACGTACCGGCCGCTCCGAACTTGAGGATGTCCGATTGTTGCCACCAGCGCATTGCAGAGGCACGTCCTCCCGACTGTGTTCTCCAGTTCTCCGCCCTTGGAAAGGTATACGGTCACCGGCTCGCCAGGACAGCGGTAACCAATCTTACCGTCGGGGCCTTTGTAGGCCTCGCGCAAATAGCCAAGATCGCAAATGCGCGGCCTGGCCAAATAGACGTCGCGCTCCGACAACGTGCCCTCCAACTGCGCGACCTTGAACGGGAAACCCGTAGGTGAAGCCAGCGAATCGGTAACGACTCGTGCATCGCGTGCGATGACCTTGGTCAAAAGGGCTTGCTTGTAGTCATTCCTCAAACCCGACTCCGCACAATACGCAAACGCAGTCCCGACCTGAACACCTGCCGCGCCGGCGGCGAGCGCTTCTTGAACCTTTTCGGCGGAGCCATACCCTCCGGCAAGCCAGAACGGCAGGCCGAGTTCGCGAATCTTTTCGAGGTCAACCTGATCGCGTTCTCCGTAGATTGGTTCGCCTGCTTCGTTAAGCTGGAGCTTCCCGCGGGGAGGCGCGTTGTGGCCTCCGGCGGTCGGTCCCTCGATGACGAATCCGTCCACTCGGCCGTTGGCCCTCTTCACCATCGTTGCGGCCAGAGTGTTCGAAGCAATGATGGCGAGAAACTTGGGCCGGACAAGCGGCGCAAGCTCGCGATCCATGAATTCCCAGGGAACAAACGTCATCGTGGTGTCGTCGCCTTCCTCGGCGCCCGTGACGTGGAGGGAGTACGTGGCAGGCTTGTGGCAAGCCAAGAGATCGAGCACTCCGGGAATCTTCAGCGGAACGCCCGCGCCCATGAGGACGTAACCAACGCCGGCAAGCATCGCGCCATACAAGGAAGGCAAATGCGGAATCTGAATCTTTTCCAGGTAGTTGATTCCAACTGGATTGTCGTGGCCTTCGCGGGCGAGAAAGACTTCAACAAAATTGGCGAGGATGCAAAGCTCGCTCAACTCGCGCGGGGTGTCTTTCGTTTGCATCGGCAGTTTCATGTAAGACATATCCGCCGGCTTCCCGCCGGGGATATAGAATTTGCTCCACGCGCGCTCGGCCATCAGGGGGAAAGGAAAATAGTCGAGGCCGCGGCGCATGTGTCCTCCCGGATCGCCGTCTTGCAGGCGCCGGGCGAAGATTTGATCCAGAGCCGTTCCCGAAACAACGCCGAGCTGGCCGAGCCGCGAGACGGCTTGGGCAAGCTGCCAATTGGATACTCCCGCACCCATGCCACCTTGAATGATCGTAGGATTGCTCATACGAACGAGTATCGACCGTCCGGCGTCTCCTGATTGTCATAGTTTTGTATTAGTTACGAGGGCGAAGTAAGGGGCTGTCGGATAGGGATTGGGGTTCTTCTCGAAGCTGACCAGTCCATTCCACATTTCAAAGATTCCAACCATGCGCAGAAGGTATTCCACGCCTAACCGGACAACTGTTACTCACGCGGCGAGTGGCCGGGTGTTCTACGGCAGCCCCAAACTTCCAAACGCCCTGGGGTACGTAACGATTCCCCAAGGCATTTTGAACCCTTCAATCGTCTGTATCACTTTGTACGAATTAGCGTCGATCACTAACACGTTGTTGGATCGCCCACAGGCTAGCAAAATCTTCGAATCATCCGGTGTAAACGTAAAATGCCAGCACCGCTGTCCCGTTGGTATCTCCGCAATCAGTTGCAGGGAATCTGCTGCAAATACCTGCATCTTTCTTGCCGTGGATGCCGCGATGAAGATTCTCTTCCCCTCCCGATCGAACGCCACCCCATAGGGCATCGCGGCAGTCGGCGCTGTTTTCGTTACGTTAAAGCTTGAATCGATCTTCACCAGGGTCCCGGAGAATTCCATCGTCACGGCGTACCCCGATCCGTCAGGCGATGCCTTCACTCCCCGCGGCCTCAGTCCGTAAGGCTTCAAATCAATCGTGCGGAACAGCGTGCCCGCATGCGTGTCGAAGATGGCGATCGTATTCTGTGCCTCGTTCGCTACCAACAAGTATTTCCCGTTGCTCGAAAACTCCAATCCTTCCGTTTCCGTGCCAGCCGCAAAGTCTAGCCCTTTCGTCCAGTCCGGAACATGGAACTGCATCACGTGGGAAGGCGGCTCATTCGCGGTATTGTCGTCGCCTCCGGCCGTCGCGAGTCTGCCCGTTGACCGCGCCTCGTACGATATAAAGAGCTCGTCCCCCGCGGGGTCCAGCTTCACGAACTCCGGATTATCGCCTACGTGAAATCGCTTCACCGAGCGCATGCGCCGCGTGTCAAATACGCTCGCATCGGCCGTGTCTTTGTTCGACACAACTACGTACTTTCCGTCATGAGTGATATCGATCCCGCGCGGCGCCACGTTGTTCGGATGAACCCTCCGAATCACCTTCATCGTCCTAAGATCGATCACGCTGATCCCGCCGTCCTGTTCGCTCACATAGGCCACATTTGTCGGGATCCGCACGTATCGCACATATCCCATCGCCGCGGCTACTACCAACAATATTGCAGCCACCCATCCCACCGATTTGCCGGCCCTCATTTTTCACCCTTTCCGATCGCATTCCACAGAATGCCTTGCCAAATGCTAACTGGGTCAAACGGCCCAGTCCGGCAATGTGCTCTGTTTACGCGACGGCTACTCGGTCATTCGGCGGCTTCCGTTTCAGACTCTCCCCGCGTTCTTTTCCGTGAGACTTTGGTTTCCGTTGCAAGTGGATCGGGCGACTGGTCAAACACATCAACGGAACCGGAGCCCGCGTTAGCCTCAGTTGCGCGAGAGATACTCGTCAAAAAATCGGAGGAACAATTCGACTACGACCAGCCACGCGATGCCCGCAAACGCCAGTGCGAGAGACGAGAGCAATCGGAAGCTGGCCGCCAGACTTCCCGTGAGAAATTGCATCTGCGGAAGACCAAGAATCGCAAGAACCAATAAGAGCCAGCCCACAATCCTGGCAACCATTTTAAAAACGCCGATCACGGGTCGCTTGAGTGTCATATGCGCCGCTCCTGAGTTGCTCTCCCCGCCATCCACTCGTCTCGCAACTACCAACTTTCTTACCCCTATGCCACGTCAATCGCTGTGATTGAGATCACACGAGAAGCCCATTGCCCCCGTAATCAAAAGAAACGCCGACCAATTCCTCGCGACCGTGAAGCGTTACAAATAGCGGCTGATGAGGGCGTGGGTGGCTCGGTTCTGATCCCCTGGCGGTGGGTTAACTCCTGATTAGTCGGATTACCGTACAAATACCCGGCTGGTACTCCGGTTCTCCGGTAAGCACGTTAACGAAGACTTAGCACTGAAGTCGTGATTAGGCGCGGATATCGTTGGCGCGATCGTGGGTTGTCATATAACCAAACAAGCCAGCCAAGCCCCAGCGTCCCTTTTTGTAGGTAATAACGTCCATTTCCACGCTGTCGTTGATGTACTCGCCGCATGTCGTGTAGCGGCTCGCACCTTGGAATGCGTGTACCTTTTCAACGGAAGCATGGATGATACGACCGCCCGGCGCTGCATCGGCAAGATCCCATCCCCAATTGCCTAGACCGAGATGCGGCCAGAGGGCGCGATACGCTTCGAAGTCGATGTGAGTGTTGTTAAGCATCTCCTGCGTATAGCTCTCAGTATTTAGCCGGGTTTTGACGCCTTTGACTCGAAGCCGTTCGAGCGCTTTGTAGTTTCCCTGTGCGGCAACCTCCCACGACGCTCCACCCGCACCGACACTCAGATTCAGACCCAGTTGGCGGATGGGACCCCATACGGCCTGCTGGTCATTGTTCATATAGGCTAAGCAATGATCCTGACGTAAGCGTCTTGCCGCCGTGATGCTGTCGTCGTAGGCAACGTGAACCATGTGAGCGGGCGTGAAAATCGTAGACATCGCCTGGATCGCCCACCTTCCGTCATTGTTGGTAACGCAATAGATTCCTTCGCATCTCAGGAGCTTGTAGCCGTCGGAACTGTAGCGGTTGTAATTCAGGGATAGGTTCACGGCCACCGGGTTGGAGTTGAATATCTCGATGCCGTCCAGCACGTCGTAGCAGCCGTGCTTCAGGTAGCCGTCATGATCCGTGAACCGTTCCGGGTGTTCGGTCATGTTCATCGATGCCGGCGCGTGGGCCATGAGTTCGTCCGAGCTGCGGACCACGACGGCTTCGGTCCGTTCAAACGTTCCGAACGGAAAGTGCAGCATCTCCACCATGCCTTTTAGGTCCCGCTCGCCCAGCGCGGCAAAGTACTGCGTCATCACTCCGACAGCGGCCGGCACCGATTCCTTGTAAGACATCGGAAACCGGAGGTCGGGAATACCACGAGGCGACATTCCGGGGGGCGGCATCAGATTTGGCTCTGCCGTCTCCGCCTGCTGCGGCGCTTGAGCCGGCTGCCCGAGTGCCGATACCGCTCCGGCAGCGCCAAGCAACCCGGCCGCAGCGGCAGTCTTCATGAAATTTCGACGGTCTGTTTGGACCTCACCGCCTTGTGCAACTGCATCTCTCTCGTTCTCATCAGCAGGCATGGCCGTTCTCCTTTCACGTCCCTTAGAAATCGAAGCGTGCTCCTAACTGAACCTGTCGTAACGGCAATTGCGTGCCATTTGGCATCCGAAGATCGGCGTTCCGAAAGCCAGCGCGGGGCCACCCTGCCTGGGCCGTGACCACCAATGGGCACGGCTCACCAGGCGAGCGGGATTCGAACGGCGCGGCATAGGCGCCAGACTTTATGAGGACCGTGCCCCGCCGGGCGACACTTGCAACTGCTAGCGAAGATCGTTGTATACGGTGCGACCGCCGACCACCGTGAGCACAGATTTTAGCTGCTTGATCCCTTCATCCGAGACTGCCTTACGATCGAAATAATCATCGCTCAGGACGGCCAGATCGCCGAGTTTGCCCGTTTCCATTGACCCCAGCGCGTTCTCTTCGTGGAAGAACCAGCCGTTGTCCGCGGTGTACATGCGGAGAGCTTGTTCACGCGTGACCTGCTCGCCCGAATTGATCAGCGCGCCGGTGCAGTCTTTGCCGGCCACCATGTAATAGATCTCAAACCAGGGATCGAGCACGGAAATGTCACCCGCGTCCGAGCCCGCGCCGACGTGAATCCCGCTCTCGAGGATGGTGCGATAGGGCGGACCCGCCGGTTGTCCCGCAGGCGTGCCCTGACCGCCCTGAAGATATTTCCAGCCGTGGAGCGCCATGCCCACGCCGATCGCTTTCATCGACTGGAGCGTCTGCGGGTCAATCGCGGGTACGTGCGCGATCGACCAACGCAAGTCGGCAACCGGCGTGACAGCGTTGACCTTTTCATAGGTTTGGGCGGTGAACTGCACTTCGGCGAGAGACAACGTGTGCTGTTGGTAGGCCCAGCCGTGCTTGGCCACCAACTGCAGCGCCGTTTCGTAATTTTCAGGATGCTGACCGCCTGCGAAATTCGCAAACCAGGGCGACGCAAATTCGCCGATTCCCGAAACCCGGAGCATGTCGTCCCCAAAGTCAGGAAATACATTGAGCAGGCGCTCGGTCAAGAGTGGCAGGGCCATCGTCTTGTCCATCGAAATCATGAAAAGCCGAACCCGCTCGTCGAGCTTGTGCTGGTGGTCGAGCGCGAGAATCTGGTCGTAGACGGTCCAAGGATTGGCGCTAGCAATGCCGGGAAACGTAAAGCTGTCCTGCAAATCGGGGCTGTCAGGGTCAGCGAAGACTCCCATATCCGCGCTGGTCGTAAGACCGTAGCGCAGCACATACGCCTGCGCATACTCGGCGCTGCGAATCCTGTCCTCGGGAGTCTGCATCTTGCGCAGTGTGCCCAGCGCAGCCGCGGCAGCCGGGCCCTCCAAGGCGCCCGTGGTGGGGTTAACGGTAATGCCCTTACTCTCGAAAAACTTCTGCCCCAGGCTGTTGGTAACTGCGGGACCGAACGTCGCGAAGAATACGGGATGATCCGGCACCGCTTGATCCAATTCCGCGAGCGTCGGCATCCGGTTTTCCGCGAAGAGCCGGGGAGTCCAGTCGCCAATCGCGGTTACCCAGGCGCCGGCGGGGATCGTTCGGGCTCGCTCCTTAAGCAATGCCATCGCTTGCGGGATGCTGGTGGCAGTCTCGACCATCACGTCATAGCCGGGACGCTGGCTGAACAGAACGAAATGGTTGTGATTGTCGATTAGACCCGGGACGACCACGCGCCCGTGTAGATCGATCACTTTCGTGCACGGATTCACTTTGCGATTTCCCAGCGGACCGATATACGCGAAGCGTCCCTCCTGAATGGTCACTTCACTAACAACGCGATCCTGCGCATCCAACGTGTGAATTTTGCCGTTGACGAGGCGTAGGTCGCGCGACCACGAGCAGGCGTCCTGGCCCGCGGCGGGAACCAGCCGTAGCCAGCACAGCCAGGAACACTAGCATTGGAAATCGCATTTTGCTTTCCTCCGGAAATTTCATAATGGGTTCTGGCGCTGATCAGAGAAACCGACTGCGCTTGCATGATCGCCGAGTCGACGACCAATATGCTTCCCGCCATCGCTGTTCCCGGCAACCCGCGCTACCTGCCGAAGAATCCGCTGTCTTGACAATAGTCTCGGACGTCATTCTGATCACGCCGTTGCTCGTGGTCAATACTTAACGTATGGGGATGGCGCGACAGGTCTGTCGGCCGATGTCTAGAAGATTTAAACAAACCGGAGACGGCGAATTCGTCCATGTAACGACCCGTCAAGAGCTTGAACACGGTGTGCAAGTGCTGGAAGCGTTCAACTTCCGATGGCCCGGAGGATATGTCGTGCGGGATCTGGAAGGAAACGATGTGTACCACATCAATCCATTGAGACCGCCCGGATTACCGGACGAATACCAGGCTGGTATTCCGCAGCCACGCAATCACAAGTCTCTTCGATCCGTGACTATGTTGCCATCGAGACCGCTGCTTACAATTAAACTGTTCTTTCGCAAATCCTGATAGACCTCGCGGAACGACTGAACCAATGAAGTCTCATGGTACGGAAGCCCATGGGACGCGCAATAGGATCTGACTATTTTCTGAACATCTCGAAGTTTGTTTGCCGGCATAGTCGGAAACAGGTGGTGTTCAATCTGACAGGTCAGCCCGCCCGTGCAGTAATCGATTCCCGGATGGTTCTTGATGTTCCGGCTGGTGAGCACCTGCTCGCGCAGGAAGTTTACCGCCGTGGTGCCTTGCAGCAGAGGCATGCCCTGATGATTGGGAGCGAATATCAAAGTCAGATACAGTCCCAAGAACGCCTGTTGTGCCAGGAAAAACAGGATCGCGTGCGGCCAACCTAGAAGGAGATAGAGCAGACCCAAAAACCAACACGCGTGCAGAATGAGGAAACTCACCTCAATGACAGGATGCGCGACCCTGTTCCGCATCAGGAATCGAACACTGTCAACTTTCAGCACAAATGCCTCGAGCAAAGACAAAGGGAAGAAACAGAAATGCTGGTATCTCACCGAGAGGCGTGCGAGCCCGTGCTTTGTGGCTGCCTGTTCCTTTGTAAATGCGAACGGCAGTATATCCACATCCGGGTCGGCGGTAACGTGGTTCGGTGAGCAATGATGAAGATTGTGTTTGCGGAGCCACCAACTGTAGCTGAAGCCGAGCAGGAGATTTGAATGAATGAGGCCAGTAGCCTCATTTCCCGCCGGGCCCTTGAAGATTTCCTGATGGCCCGCGTCGTGAACGATGAAACCCAGCTGAGCAAAAACAAACGCCAGGAAAGCGGCATTACAGAGTTCTGCCCATGGATTGTGAAAACTTCTTATCAGCAGGAAAGCGCTAACGAGCAAAACAAGGTTGAGCAGCATCTTTCGGCCGTAATACGCCGGCTGCTTCGCCAATAGCCCGCTCTGCCGCACGAGAATGAGTAAGTCGCGAAATTCATCGCCAGCTGCCGATCGCAT
This sequence comes from uncultured Acidobacteriota bacterium, assembly GCA_963752925.1. Lineage (GTDB taxonomy): Bacteria > Acidobacteriota > Terriglobia > Acidiferrales > UBA7541 > Palsa-295. Next base: position 1,012,282 of record CAVVZY010000011.1, read on the forward strand.
CGCTTCCTTTAAACTCCCGAACAACAACCCATCATTCCAGCAGTGCAGGTTCTGCGGACATTCGAGGGAGATCTATCGCAGCGTCGGCAGAGTTGGGATTCAGTCGCCAAGTGGTTTGGCGCTGATTCCATGGAGGCCTTATCATAACCAAAACCTCGGCTTTGTCACAGTTCAATTCGGCCACCTCGACGTCTATCTTGCTGTGCTTAGGTTTTTTGCAACCCCATTACTCACGGAGCTCACTGAGCGGCTAACTACCGACCGGTCGAATTGCCGGAAATAACCGGTATGCGCGTTGCACTGACAGGCGGACGCCCGCTTCACGCCTATTTCATCCTTGATGGTAATTTGATGATTCGTCCCGCCACCATGAATACGCCCTGCCCGCAATGATGAATCGTCCGAGGATGTTTCTTGGAACGGTCGATCCATGCTTTCACGACTTCGAGGATAAACAGGTTGTATTTGCCCGCCATGCTCGCATCGATTACCTTGCATTCGAGATTTGCGTAGCATTCGGAAATCAACGGCGCGCCGATGCGTGCTGCGGGCGCCGGAGTGAGGCGAAATTTCTTGAATTTGTCGACCTCGCGGCCCGAAGTGTTTCCGCAGCCGACTACCTTCTTCGCCAGCTCTACGGTCGGAATATTGATCGCGCATTCCTTCGTCTCTCTCACAATCCCAAACGTGTAATCGCGATTGCTGATCACGCACGCTACGATGGGCGGTTCGAAATCAACCATCATGTGCCACGACATCGTCATCACGTTCGCTCTTCCGCCGCGCGCAGACGTCACCAACACAACGGGCCCAGGTTCCAGCAGACGGTAGACCTGTGACAACGGCAGTGATGTCTTCTTCATCTCTATGACCTCTTGCGGCTCGTTCGTCCGCAGGCCGCATTATAGTCTCCCGCACATCCGCATTTCCGACCGCCTAGAGAATTGCGATCGCGGTCCCGCTCCTGATGCTCTCTGTGCCTTCTCCGTGCTCTCTGTGTTAGGTCTTTGGGCTTCTTCCGAGCTCTCCCACGCCAATTCGACGTTTGCCATCCGCCGTTCTCAGCGGTACAGTCTCTCCGCTCCAGAGACGCTCCCCAAGGGTGCAACTGATGAAAGTTGAATTCGGCGCCATCGATCATGTGGACCGGCAAGACAAGCCCATCGCCGAGACCTACGACAGTCGCCTGAAGCTCCTCGAGATGTACGACAAGGCCGGCTTCTCCACGTTTCACATCACCGAGCACCACAGCACTCCGCTGGGCCTCGCGCCCTCGCCCATGATTTTCCTGGCTGCCGCTTCGCGCATCACGCAGCGCATTCGCTTTGCTCCGCTGGTGCTGATTGCGACGCTCTACAATCCGCTGCGCCTCGCCGCCGAAATCTGCATGCTCGATCACCTCACCAAGGGACGGTTCGAGATCGGCACGGGCCGGGGAGTCTCCGGCGTCGAGCTGGGATTTTTTAATGTAAAGGAGCAGGACGCGCCCACGATGTACGGCGAGGCGATGGAAGTCGTGATGGCGGCTCTCACCAGGGACGTCGTGGATTTCCACGGCAGGTTCTTTGACTTCACGAACGTGCCGATCGAGCTGAAGCCGTTCCAGTTGCCGCATCCTCCGCTATGGTACGCCACGAACAGCGCCGAAAGCGCGGCCAAGGCGGCACGCCAACAGACGAACATCGTCACGCTGGTCGATTCCGCCGAAGCAGCGAAAGTGATCGCGGGCTACAAGAACGCATGGACCGCATCGCATGGCGCGAGCGGAAAGAAGATGCCCAAGGCGGGGATCACGCGCTTCGTCTACGTCGCGGAAAACGACAAATACGCGCAAGAGCGAGGCGCCTTCGGGTCGCGGAAATTCTACGAGAGCCTGGTCTATCTATGGCGGAAATTCAATGTAACCGCAATGAGTCTGGAGGAGGTCATCCGCTCGGCCGAAGCGACGCTGGTTACGGGCACTCCTGCGACAGTGCGGGCCAAGATCGAACAAGATCTCGAGATTTCCGGCGCGAACTATTACGTTCCGCGCTTCGCCTACGGAAATCTCACCCACGAAGAGAGCGTCCGCTCGCTCGAGCTGTTTACGAACGAGGTGATGCCCCACTTTCAGTAGTAGCGATTGTCATTCGAGGCGGTTAACAACAAGTCAGCGCGTTTGGCCGGAGCTCCCGAGGTGCGCTGTCTTTATTCCGTGCCGTGCAATGACGGCAAAGGACCCGCCAGCGGATCGTCATCCAGCGGGCGGGGCCCGGTCAGGAGTTCGAGCGGCTCTTCATCGGTTGAACCGGGTTCGAGCTTTTTCTGCGCGCGGCGCTCGGCCTTCGCGCGCGCCTTTTCCATCCGCTTCATTTCTTTTTGGCGCTTCTGGAATGTGGTTGTCAAAGGGATCTCCTTGATTTCGAAATCGGACGCGGGTTCCGCCGCTGTCCACAATCACTAAGCGTTTACGATTACCAGCGAGGTTCGCGCGGCTGGCGCGGGGCGTCGCGGTAGTCCTCGTTCGAAAATCTTCCTCGCCCGCCTCCGCCGCCGCTTCCGCCTCGGCCGCCGCGATCGCCGCCCGACCCGCCCCGATCGCCACCAGGGCCGCCGCCGCTTCGCGGCCCGCGCGGGCCGCTCCCGGCTTCCTTGGGTCGCGCTTCATTCACCTTCAAATTCCGCCCGCCCACATCCTTGCCGTCCAGAGATTGCATCGCCGTCGCGGCCTCCGCGTCGTTGGGCATCTCCACGAACGCGAAGCCCCTCGACCGCCCCGTTTCGCGATCCATGGCGATGTGCACGCGCGTCACCGCACCAAACGGCTCGAACAGCGCACGCAGATCGCCCTCGCTGGTCTGGAAGCTCATGTTGCCCACAAACAGATTTTTCATGCTCATCCTCTCCTGGACAGCGCCCCAGGCTGGTGCGGCCTACCGCGGCACCTGGCGATGTGCCGTTCGCCTGCGTTCAGCTATGCAGATCCGGATCAAGTCGTGCGGGGCAGGCCTGACGCGGCGCTTCCGGAGAACCACAAGCGAGGCTAGCTCAGCGAAAGCGCATATTTATTCTAACACGATTGGAGAGAAAATCGGACAGGGGCGTTCGCGCAGCAGACGTGATTGCTTGGCGTGTTCGTTAGGCAATCGCCGACCAGAAGGTGGACCAGCCTGACTAATTCTGGCCGATCTGCCTGCGCCGCCGGAAAATCGCCATACCGCCAATTGCCGCCAAGCCGACGGCAAGGAGAGCCAAGTCGCCGGGTTCCGGCACATTCGCCGGGGGATCGTTTGGGTTCACGCATCCAGCAGCCCGGTAGTTGCTCGAGATGCAGCCTTGTTGGCTTGCATCCGCATAGGCGGGAACATTGTGCAGAGTGGTCAAAGCGACTGCCAAAGCAAGAAGCAATGCGGCTTTCTTCACAGTTGAGCCCCCTTGAGTGGCGGATCAACTCAAGATACACACGTCGACTCGTCCAATCAACCTGCAATTCGCATGCCACCTGTTAAGCGACGAAAAACAAAGGCTCTAGCGCAGCCTACGACCAACGATGTTTCAAATACTTGCACATAAGTGCCCATGCTTTGGCGGGATTAGTGCCCAAATCGGAGATCGCCGCGCGGGGGCTCTTGGGGGACGCCCGCGCGACGAACGAACTGCCTTGTCTACAGCGAGCGCAGGAAATTCAGCAGATCCTGCTTTTGAGACTCGCTCAGGCTGTTGAAGATGGATATGACGCCATTCGCTTCCGACCCCGGCCCGGCGTGCGCCTCGATTGCTCGCAGCAGCCCGCCATTCGCCGGAGTCGCGCGGCCGTCATGCAGGAAGAACACGCGCTGGCCCACACCCCACAGCGGAGCCGTGCGGAATTCGTCGGGCCCGGCTGCTCCCTGCGACACTCGATCCGCCAATCCAGCTCCCATATTGTGAACCAGCAGGTCGGAGTACAACGCCGCGCTCTGATTGCTCAGCCCGGCGGTCAGAGCCGATCCCGCCGTCTGCAGCGCGGGTGTGTGGCACATGTCGCAGTGAGCTTGCGTGAACAAATTGCGTCCGTTCTGAACGGATTGCAGCGTCGGATTGCCGGGAATTCCAGTCGTGGACGGCGAGGGCGGCGCCAGGAAGCGCATGAAGACGGCGAACCCGGCCGTGTCGCTCAGTACCCCGGTGCTGGATTCCCCGAAATTGAACGCGTCTTCCGGCGTGGAATTAAAGATGCACGCCGCCGGCGGATTCGCCCGCTTGTTCGGAAACAGCTCGTTGGTCACTCCCATCTCGACGTTGTAAGCTTCGCCCGCGAATATTTCCAGCGACTTATTCTGCGCCTTCCATCCAAACCGCGTGATCGAACCATCGTTGCCGCTGGTGTTCGGATGTCCTGAAATCCCGAGCCGCTGTTTCAGCACGGTGTTCGCAGCCATGTTGTTGAGGATCGTCGCGTCGGCGATATTCTCGATCAAGCCCGCGCCAAACACCGGCGTGGGAATGCGGAAGATCATGTTGTTCAACTGCTGCGCCTGATCGAAGTTCGGCTGCGCCATCGTGCAATTTGGCGCGTCCGGGCGTCCCGCGATCGTGAAGATGTCGTGCACGCCTCCATCGGGAGTCTGCGTCACCCTGCCGCTCGCGCTCACCACAAACGGAAACCGCACTTCGCGAACCGGCCCGTCGGCGGTGAGGAAGGCCGGCAGCGAATTGTTCGCGCTGTCGGCTATCGCGGCCGCGAGCTGCGGATTCGGGCCAATGTGGGGATATGCATTCATGCTCGGGCTGGAGCCGCCCGGCGCGGGTTGCGCGTGGCAACTCTGGCAGCTGTTGGAATTGAAGCCCGGCCCCAGTCCCTTGCCGGGTTCGCCCGAAACCGTGCCGCTGACCGAATCAATCTCGTTAAATCGCGCAAGCCCATCCGCGAAGTATTGAAGTTGTTCCGAGTTTAAGCTCGAGAGCGGCGTCCCCGCGCCAAGCGAGCCCGCGCGCGGACCCGGATCGTGCGCGCTCGATCCGCCGAACCCACTGCTTGGACTGCCGTTCGGGTTGCGGCCCCCGCCGCCATTCTGCGCGCGCGCCACTGGAACTGCGCTGAACGACAGCAGCGCCGTCATCAAACCGGCGATCGCGATATTTCTTTCAGCCTTCATTTTACTAACCCTCCTTTTGCGTTCGCGGTAGGGTGCGAAGACACACCCGTCCCGTGCACTCTTCTCGGCCTGAAAGCTGGGCAGGCAAACTAAAAATCGTCAGAGCGACGTTTCATTCCATTCGCAGCCGAGGGTTGGAAGTTCAGCTTGCGAATGCGCTGGGAAGATACGCGAGGACGTAAGTGCGGTCAATGCGCTTGAGGTACAGTTTTTGTACAGGCGAACGTACAGCTGGTCATTTCGGTCTTCGTGCGGCCATCCACAGTGAATCGCTCGTCGGCAAACAATCCGCAAGCGGACGCGCGAGCGGCTCGAAGCCGGCCTTGCGAAGCATTTCGCTAAGCGTTCGCGGCGTAAAATAATTGCAGTGCGCGGGGATGTGATAGCCGCACCAGTCCATGCCGCGGATGGTGCGGTTCCAGCTCGCGTAATTCGGCGTCTTGATCACCGTGACGCCGCCAGGCTTCAGGACGCGATGCGCCGCGCGCAGTCCGGCGACGGGCTGCCATTCGTGCTCGATGTATCCGAATTGCGTGACCACGTCGAACGAGTTTGCGGGCAGCGTGCTCGCGAGTTCCGTCACCGGGCCTTCCAGAATTTTCTCCGGTGAAATCCGCTGCCGCGAAATCTCCGCGCCGCGCGGGCTGAGCTCGATGCCCGTCACGTCGAAATATTTCTTCGCGAGCAGCAGAAAACCCGCATCGCCACAGCCGAAATCGACGAGCTTCCCTGCCCTTGCCCAGCGCAGCGTCTGCGAAAGCATGCGGCCGTTCGTGTTTGGCCGCAGCGGCTTCAGCAAATGCGAGAGCGCGACGAAAACGGGCTGCTTCTGCTTGCGCTCCGATGCCGCTTTCGCATGCTCCTGCATCCAGTCGTGGTCGCGCGCCTGCACGTCGTAGGGCAGCTCGCTGCCGATGAACACCATGCCGCAGCTCGCGCACTCGACGATTTCCCACGGCTCGCGCCGCGTAAGTACTTTGCGCTCCGCGCCTCCGCACAAAGGGCACGGACGCGCCACGGCGCCATTCAATTGAATTTGTGCATTCACGGATTTGAATTTTGCTCGAAAAATTCGAATTCTGCCACGTCGAAAAAGTGTGACACTTTGTTGGTGTCCCTTTCGTTTGTTTTCAGTGAGTTACGCGAGAAATTACTCGGCATGGTGTGACAGTTAATTCGGCGCGGTTGATGTGGCTGGCAAGTGGCACAGACACTCCTGTCTGTGCTCCTTCATTGATCGATTCAGTTCGCTATGGTAAGTGTCCCGCATGGCTTACTACCGCAGGAACCTCCCACACTGGCTTCCGGAGGGAATGACACTTTTCATAACCTGGCGGCTTTACGGCTCGCTTCCTCGCGCCTCAACAGCTCACACCAACATTCCAGAAACGATCTCCGCAGACGAACAATTCAAGCAGGCTGACAAGATACTCGACCACGCCGAATCCGGCCCTCTCTGGCTTGAGAACCCTCAAGTCGCCGCGTGCGTTGTTAGCACCCTTCGTAGGGACTCAACCGAGCTTCATCATTACGTGTTGCACGCCTTTGTGGTGATGGCGAACCACGTCCACGTGCTGCTGACGCCGAGAATTGAAGTGCGCGGACTTATGAAGTCACTCAAGGGAGTGACTGCCCGCGAAGGCAATCGAGTTCTGCGGCGTACCGGCAAACCGTTCTGGCAGGACGAATCGTTCGATCACTGGGTGCGGAGCGAAATCGAGTTTAACCAGATTCGTGAGTACATCGAGCACAATCCGGTGACCGCGGGCTTGGTTGAGAGGCCCGAGGATTGGCCCCGGTCCAGCGCGACTCGCGGCTCGTAGGAGCACAGACAGGAGTGTCTGTGCCACTGAAATCGGAACTGCGTATTCAGTTGTCAAAGAACTTTTCACGCTCTCGCCAGGAGAGCCGTCAAACGGGCGCTGAAGACTGCCCCGACTCACGCTAGCAGGATTCGTGGCGGAGAAAGACTGGGACCACGTACAGAAAAAGTACAGGAAGCCAATTTACTGGCCTTTCGAGCAGGCGGGCGGCGAGGCCGAGGCGGCGTCTCCCCGCCTATTGAGAAGATCACATTGAGAAAATCACCTGGACGGTCGTATCGACCTCGACCGGCTGACCGTTTAGCAACGTAGGTTTGTATCGCCACTGCTTCACGGCGTCCACCGCCGAACGGACGAGATCATCCGGTCCCGAAACAACTTCCACGGTCTGTACGGACCCATCACGCGCGAGGATCACGTGCAGCACGACTGTTCCGGTGATGTATTGCATCTTGGCGTACATCGGATAAGTCGGTTGCACCTGGTGCACGAGACTACGGGCCTGCGCAGCACCACCAACCCTTATGCGGGATGGTGCATTGTGCGGAGGTGGCGGCGGGGGACCCGTCCCGTTCAACGCATCGGGCAGACCTGTCTGGCTCGCGGAGGCGGAATTCGAATTGCCGTTTGTGGCAGGCGCGCCAGACGTCGGCTCAGCCTCATCGGTCTTTTTCAGCGCGAAGACGAGGCTGATCGTTGTTTCCACATCGATCGGTTTGCCCGCTAGAGTCGTCGGCTTGTATTGCCACTGATTGACGGCGTCGATTGCTGCCTGCTTTAACTCCTCCGGCCCCGAAACATATTCGACTTGTTGTAGCGTTCCGTCCTTCGCAATCACTCCGTGCAGAACGATTGTGCCGCTGATGTGAGCATCTTTCGCATCCTTCGGATATGTTGGATTCACTTTGTGAATAAGCGTCGCCTGCTCGAGTCCGCCGCCGACGTTGCCAGCGGGTGGGTTCGAATCGGGCGTTGCCGGCGCCGGCGCTTGGTCAGGTTGATTCTGCGGCGGCGTTTCCTGCAGCCCCACAACACTCGTCTCCGGGGACGCGCCCAGGGCGAACACCACCAAGACCTGCGTGTCTACTTCGACGGGCTGGCCATTCAGCAGCGTGGGCCGGTACCGCCACTGTTCCGCCGCCTCAAGGGATGCCCGTCTCAGAAGTAACGGACCGGCAATGACATCGGCCGACTGGACCGCGCCGTCCGTGCCAATCACGATGTGTACCGTCACCGTCCCCGATATGTGCGCTGTTTTGGTAATGGGCGGATACACAGGTTGAACCATGTGAATCACGTTTGCCTGCTGCACGTTGCCTGCAACGCGGATTCGCATCGGATGCGGCACATCAGACGCAGACTCGCCAGCCGCCGGCGCTGCGGGAGGCGCCTGGTCGGGTGGCACCGGGCGAGGTGCCTGATCCGTTTGCGTCGCCGACGGAGGCGGAAGCGGCGCGCTCTGGTCCTGCGAGTACGCAGGGACGGCGATCAAGGTCGCGAGAAAAATGCCAAGTGCGATGCGAATGGGGTTCATCGTCTGCCTCCGCACGGGTTGTTAGCCAATCCGTTAGATGCGCGAGAGTATACGCTCTTACCAGCAGGAGTCATCAACCGTGGGTGTGTCGTTGATGGCCCGCTGATAGATTTGGTGCGAGCAAGTTACTTCGATACAAAGGGTGGGCCAGCCGAACACGTCGAGCCCGCGTAAGTTCACCCGGACGAAGCTCGGAGGTCATATCTCATGCAAATTGGCACATTTCATTTTTATATTGGACACGCGTGGCTGAATCGCGTTCTCTATATGAGCGAGGGGAGACGATCGTGACTCGATGGCGATTGGCGGCACGTCAGTGGAATTGTTACAATGAGTGCGGCAGGTTTTAGGTGGTAGGGATTAGGGTGTAGGGCGACCCTCCTACGCTCGATAGAGCGAGCTTCGGACGCGGGGGCTAAGAGGAGTCCCTCGTCGGCCTGAAAACGCCCCGCTCCCTTCCTGCGTCAGGGCAGGCGGGATGACAATCGTCATCGATTGTCAGCGGAAAACACGGAAACGAAACCGAAGATGCCAAAAACACTGTACGAGAAAATCTGGGACGCGCACGTCGTCCACGAAGAGGCCGGGCAGCCTTCGCTGATCTATATTGACCGGCACCTGATCCACGAAGGGACCACGCCGCAGGCGTTTTCGGGACTGAAGGTGGCGGGGCGCAAAGTGCGCCGGCCGGAGCTGACCTTCGCGGTGATGGACCACTCCGTCTCGACGAAAAATCGGCTGGCGCCCGCGGTCGATCCCGACGCCAAAGCCCAATTCGAAGCGCTCGAACGCAATTGCCGGGAAAACGGCATCAACCTTTTCGACATGAACAGCCGTAACCAGGGCATCGTGCACGTGATCGGCCCGGAGCTGGGCATCACGCTTCCCGGCTGCACGATCGTCTGCGGCGACAGCCACACGGCCACGCACGGCGCGTTTGGCGCGCTCGCGTTCGGCATCGGGACCAGCGAAGTGGAGCATGTTTTTGCGACGCAGTGCCTCTCGCAGTTCAAATCGAAGACCATGAAGATCGACGTGCAGGGCAAGCGCCCGCGCGGCATCACGGCGAAAGACATCATCCTCGCGATCATCGGCAAGATCGGCATCGGCGGCGGAAACGGCCACGTGGTCGAGTACACCGGCGAAGCGGTGCGCGGCCTGTCCATGGAAGGCCGCATGACCATGTGCAACATGTCCATTGAAGGCGGCGCGCGCGCGGGAATGGTCGCGCCGGATGAGACCACATTCGCCTATGTCGAAGGGCGGCCGTTCGCGCCGCGCGGAAAAGATTTTCAGGCGGCGGTCGAGGAATGGAAGGCGCTCGCGACCGATCCCGGCGCGAAATACGACGCGACCGTCACGCTGCAAGCGGCGGACATCGCTCCCATGGTCACGTGGGGCACGAATCCCGGCATGGTGACGCAGGTGACCGGCCGCGTGCCCGATCCGACTTCGTTCAGCGATCCGGTGGACCGCAAGGCCGCCGAGGGCGCGCTCGTTTACATGGACCTGAAACCCGGCACGCCGATCGAGGATATTCGCATCGACCGCGTGTTCATCGGCTCGTGCACCAATTCGAGAATCGAGGATTTGCGCGCCGCCGCGAAGGTCGCTTCCGGCAAGCACGTGGCGAAATCGCTGAAGCAGGCGCTGGTCGTGCCCGGATCGCGCGTGGTGAAAGCCGCAGCGGAAAAAGAAGGCCTCGACAAAATCTTCCGCGACGCCGGATTTGAATGGCGCGATTCCGGCTGCAGCATGTGCATCGGTATGAACGACGATGTGCTGCCGAGCGGCGAGCGCTCCGCCAGCACCTCCAACAGAAATTTCGAAGGACGCCAGGGCAAGGGTAGCCGGACGCATCTGGTGAGCCCGGCAATGGCCGCGGCTGCGGCGATCGAAGGACACTTCGTGGACATTCGCAAGTGGAGCGGCGTGGAAGGAACTGAATAGCGTTTTAGGGATTGAAGAGCAGAGGACAAACGGCCGATGCAGCCATTCACAAAAATGACGGGCTTGGTGATGCCGATGGACCGCGTGAACGTGGACACGGACCAGATGGTGCCGAAGCAGTTCCTGAAGCTGCTGACGCGCGAAGGGTACGGGCGCGTCTTGTTTTACGACTGGCGCTACCTGCCCGGCGAAAAGCCGAATCCGGATTTCGTGCTGAACAAGCCGCGCTACAAAGGCGCGAGCGTGATTCTGGCGCGCGCGAATTTTGGATGCGGTTCGAGCCGCGAGCACGCGCCATGGGCGATTCTCGATTACGGCTTCCACGCGATACTCGCGCCCAGCTACGCCGACATTTTTTACAACAACTGCTTCAAGAACGGAATTTTGCCCGTCACGCTTTCAAACGAACAGATTGACGAGCTTTTCAAGCGCACCGCAGCGAAGGAAGGCTACCGCGTGACCGTGGACCTCGAGCAACAGGTCGTCACCGACGACCAGGGCCTGCGATATTCCTTCACCGTCGATCCCTTCCGCCGCGAATGCCTGCTGAAGGGGCTCGACGATATCGGGCTGACGCTCGTCCACGAGGCCGAGATCACCGCGTTTGAAAAGAAACACCTCCACGTGCCCGAGATGAGCGCGCCCCTCGACGTCAAGTATCACCACTAGGCCGTTAGCCATCGGACAAGCGCTTTGCCGCGCTTCTTGCTTTGATTCCGCTGCGGGCTGAAGATCGAAGCGGAGTCATTCGCATGCCTCGATTTCTAATTCACCATGCCACGGAAGGCTCGCGCGTGTTCGAGCTGCTCGGCGATCGCCCGATTGTGGTGGGCCGCGCGAAGTCGAGCAACCTGGTGCTGGACAACGCGAGCATCTCACGGCAGCACGCCGTGGTGCGCGCGACGCCCGACGGCCGCTGGCAGATCATCGACCGCGGCGCCGCCAACGGCGTGAAAATCAATGGCGAGGCGGTGAAGGAAGCCATCCTGCGCGCGAACGACGAAATCGTTCTCGGCGAATATCGAATCCGCTATTTCGAGGATTCCGCGGCGCGCAACATGGTCACCTACGGCACTCCGCAACTGCCTCCCAATTTCGCGAAGGTGATGGGCGAGTCCGCCTACTCGGGCTCGTTTCTTCCGGTGCAGCCGCTGGGCAGCGCTGCTTCTCCTCAGGTGGATCGCGCTGCGAGCGCGCAGGACCGCGTGAGCGCTCTCGAACAGGAGAATCGCTTGTTGACGCTGCTCTATCGCGTGAATCGCGCGCTGGGCGAAGTGACCGCCGTCGAAGACGTGACGCGGCGGATTCTCGACCTGGTTCTCGAAATGGACGGCGCCGAGCGCGGATTCACGATGCTGCTGGACCGCGATTCGATCGGCCGCGGCGATTTCAGCAAGGGCGGATACGGCTTCGAGCCCGCGCTGATCCGGTATCGCGCCGGGGCAAAAACTTCGCCGGCGCAGGGCGCGCCGCAACTGACGATTTCGCAGAGCATCATCCGCCAGGTGATGCACGGCGGTCTGCCGCTGCTGGTTTCCGACCCGCAGGCGGACCCGCGGCTTTCCGCGAGCCAGAGCATTGCAAATGCGGGGATTCAATCGGCGATGTGCGCTCCGCTGGGAACCAGGGACAAGCGCCTGGGTCTGCTCTACGTGGACAATCTCTCGCGCCGCGGGATGTTCACCGTCGAGGATCTGAATGTGTTCACCGTGATTGCGACGCAAGCAGGACTGGCGATCGATCGCGCGCGGCCGAAGGAAGAAGTTCCCGCGCAGGCCGAGCCTTCCGCTGCCCTCAAATAGTCCCGCAGGCAAGAGGCTACACAGGCTGTGAATGTTTGTATGTGCCGTTGCGTCCGCACCGCGTCATTTTCTCGCGAGAAGGCAGATGGCCGACCACGGGCGCGAACCCTGTTTTCCGTTGGACTCCGGCAGGAGTGCCATGAGCCGCATTTGAAAAGGCAGGCGCTTCAAGCGCGCCGCGGTCTTTAGCAACGAGCGGACGTCAACCCGCGTCCATCCATAGGGCTCAAAGAAGGGAGGCCCTTCGGCGGGGCCGAACTTGAGCGAGGCGCCACTGCCGCCCAGCCGGGGGTTCACTACTTTCTGCGTCATGCGTAACAGGCCCGGCGAAATCAAGTCAACCGCCCAGCGGGAAAAAACGGGGATGGCCGCGAGGTCCTGAGCTAGCGAGCCGACTTCCTCGGCGGTCAGGTAGAGGACGAGGCCCTCGGAGACGATCAGCGCCCTGCGCGCGCCTTCACTCAGTTTCTCGAAAACCCCGCGACGAGCCGTGCGGTCGGAAAGATCGAGCGGCACGCGCTCAAGCGAACACACCGGCTTCTCGTCTCGCAGGATTTCTGCTTTGTAGGACAGAATGTCGGGCAGGTCCACCTCAACCCACCGAAGCGACGCCGGTAACTTCATCCGGTAGGGCCTGGCGTCCAAGCCCGCCGCCAAATTGATGACGAGATCAACTCCCTGCTGAACCTGCTCGCTGACGAACGAATCAAAAAGATACGTACGGGCCATCCATGACCAAGCGATCTCCTCACCCAGCGGCATGAGCTGAGCGATTTGCTCGCCGCGCTCGCCGGCCAAGCGCCGCGCAAAAGGGTCCCGAAACACCGCGTCCGGACGATCCGTCTCGCGCCCGCGATATACCGCGACCCACAGCGCCGTATCGGAAATATTTCGGATCAGAGGGCTGGCGTCGCTCATCGGCGGAATTCCGGGCAAGACGATACCATATCAGCGAGAGACGTCTCTGAGGTGCGTGGCGACGAACCAGCGATTGCCGAACGGGTCCTGAACGCCGCCGCTGCGGTCACCGTAGGGCTGATCGGCGACGGGCTGAATGGACGTTGCGCCGGCTTGGAGCGCGCGTTCGTAAGCCGCATCGGCATCTGGAACATATAAATGAAGCGTGCAAGGCATCGGCTGGTACGGGCCGTGGGCATCGCCCATGCCTATGATGGAATCTCCGATGCGAACCTGCGCGTGGTGCACCACACCGTCGGGTGATTGCACGCGATAGATTTCCTCGGCTCCGAATGCTTTCTGCAGGAATTCGATCATCGTCGGCGCGCGCAGTGGATTCATATATGGGGTCACACTGCGGAATCCTTCGAAAATGGCGTTGCCGGAGGTCGGCTTGCTGATGTGCCAGCTGTTGCCGCACATATCCTTCACCGACCCTCCGCGAGAGCCGTAGTCTTGATCGGCTACAGGCTGGAATGGCGTGGCGCCGGCGTCGACCGCGCGATTGAATGCCGCGTCAACATCGTTCACGTGAATAACCATCGCCGCCGGCGTAGGAGGAAACTGCGCGTTTGCCTCGGCCAGTTCGATGATCGAATCGCCGATCTTTACCTCGGCGTGCATGACCGTGTCCCCGCCGGGTCTCGTGATTCGAAAGCGTTCCTCCGCTCCAAACGCCGCCTTCATGAAGTCAATCAACTGCGCCGCTCCGGGAACAATCAGGTACGGAGTGATGCTGTGGAATCCCTCGCGAATTGGATTGACCGCCTTTCCTGCCGCCGATGTCGTCATCGCCACTCTCCTTTCCAAATCCGCCCTAAGGTGTGTCTTGAAACCCGCGCGCGGAAGGTCGCGCAGGTCCTGCGCAATGGGGACGAGCGCCGCCAGCTTCTTGTCACCGCGTCCGCCGAGAATCGCGTCAACGATCGCGTCGAGTTGTTCGCCCGGGTTCTGTCTAGCCATTTCGTCCACCTGACTTGCGGGACGGCTTCTCACTCGCCTTCCGATTCGATCGGGCGCGCAATGTTGTGAGCGCCCTGAACTGGAGCTGTTTGATCGCGCCGGCGCTGCGCTTCAGCTCGCGAGCGATTTCCGCGATGCTCTTTTCCTCGGCGAAGCGCATTTCGATCACGCGGCGCTGATCGCTCGGGAGTTCCGCTACGAGACGAAATATTCGGGCGCGGCGTTCGACTTCCTCGGGATTCGCGCGGCCGGAAACGTCGGGCGGATCGTCAGCGACCGGGCTTCCCTTCTCCCGGCTGGCGCGCTGCCAGCGATCCGCAATCGCGTTCGCAGCAATGCGATAGAGCCAAGCCGCGAAGGGCACGCCGCGCCACTCGAACTGCCCCACCTTCGCAAGCGCTTGATGAAATACCTCCGCGGTCAGGTCCTCGGCATCCGGGCGGTTGTGCACGCGGCGCGAGATGAAGGCATAGACGCGATCGAAGTTGTCGTCGTAAAGCTCCGCGAAACGGGCAGGGTCCTTCTGCGCCGCTTCGACGAGAAGCCGTTCCTCGACATCGATCTTTCGAGCCTTCAACAAATTCTCCGCAGAACGCGTTCTCTACTAGATAAACTGCCGCCGGCCCGAAAGGTTACGCGGGAATTTCGCCCGGGCGGCTCTCGGGCGTCCCCTTCCATTCGGCCAGCAGGATGCCGGCGAAGATCAGCACGGCGCCGAGCAGGACGCGTCCTCCCAGCTGCTCGCGCGCAAAGGCCAAGGACGTAAGCGCGGCAAACACCGGCTCGAGGCTGACCAGAATGGCCGCATGCGACGGTGAGGCGTATTGCTGCGCCCATGTCTGGAGCGAGAAACAGATCACGGTTGCGCCGATCGCTGTCAGCAGAATCGCGAAAACGAGATAGCCCGTCCAATGCAGGCGTGGCTGCTCCCATCCTGCCGCGGTGACCAGAGGCAACAGGAGCGTCGAAAGGACCGCGGTCGTCGCCACCTGCAAGAAACTGAGCGCGGCCACCGAGTGGTGCTGCACGTGGCGGCCGATGAAAATGAAGTGCAGCGCGAACATCACGGCGCAGGCGAAGACGATCGGGTCTCCGCGGTTGAGGCCTGAAAATCCCTCGCGCGGCACCGACAAGAAATACAGCCCGCCGAGCGCCGCGAGCGATCCCGCCCAAGTCCAGTGGTTCACTCGCCGGCTGGCGAACACCGCCAGTAGCAGGGGCACGAGCACAACGCTTGATCCGGTGATGAACGCGGCCTTCGATGGCGTGGTGAGTTTCAGGCCGAAGATCTGAAACGCGTAGCCGCAAAACATGAAAACGCCGATCTGCACTCCGGCCCACACGGTTGCTACCGTCAACTTCCGCAGCGACCGCCAGTACACAATCGCCATGATCGCCGCGGCAAACCCGAAGCGCATGGCCATGTACACGATGACCGAGACGTCCGCGAGCGCGTCCTTGATGACCACGAACGTGGCGCCCCAGATGAGCGCGCAGAAGGCCAACGCGAAATCCGCGCGCAGTCGCTTGCTTAACATCTGCTGTTGCTCGAAATCACGGGTCAGAGTCTATGCGGAGGGCGGCGCGGCGGCAAGACGAGCTACGGTTTGGAAGTCGGTGGGCCCGTGGCCGGGAATGCAAACCACCGCTCCAGTGCTCGGCAAGCTAGGAGCCACTGGCCCGGTAACCCGACGAATCGGGATCTGAGCTCAATGAGACGAATCACAGACTCACCCCTCGACGAGCTGCTGGCCGCCGTCGATGTCGTACGTTGCTCCGGTGATCGCTGTGTTCGTCATCAGGTGGACGGCGAGCATGGCTATGTCGGCTGGGCCGACCACGCGCCCGATTGGCAGCGTCTTGCGGAGCTGTTCGCGACGCGCGTCCAGCTGACCGCCGAGCAGCGATGCCGACAGCGGCGTGTCGACGAAGCCGGGCGCGATAAGGTTGACGCGGATAGGTGCGAGTTCGAGCGCCAGCGCCTTGGTGAGCGCCGGTATCGCGGCGGTGAACGCCGAGATGAGCGCGCTAGCGGACGGCCGGCGACCGCCCGTCCCGCCGATGAACAGGAGCGTTCCGCCCGGGCGAACCTTGCCGACGGCTCGGCGAGCGACGTGGAGCGGCAGCCAGAGGTGCTCGTCGGCGTTCCGGCGCGCCCGTGCGAAGTCGATGTCGGCCAGCCGCGCATAGTAGGGGCTGCCGGCGGTGACCAGGATATGGTCAATCGGCGTCGGAAGCTCGTCGAAGAACCGCTCGACGCGCTCGAAGTCGGTGGCGTCGAACGCCGCACTGCTCAGCGCGCCCAGCTCGCGCGCGGCGCGCTCAAGCCTTTCCGGGTCGCGGCCGGTGAGAACGACATCGGCGCCCTCGGACCGTGCTCGCCTGGCCGTCTCGAACCCGATCCCCGAGCTACCACCTATCACGACGACCGTCTGCCCGGCGAGTACCGGCCCGCTGCTCACGTCGGAGTCGCTCACGTCGGCAACTCGGTCCCGGCCTGCTCCGCCGCCATGTACTTGGCGTACCAATCGGGCCAGTTTTCGTCGCGCTGCCCGGTGCGCTTTTCGTGCTGTCCGTGGGCGGCCTCGGCACGCCGAAGCGCGCTCACCAGATCGTTCGCCGATGCGTAGGTCGTCGTCGCGGGGTCGATGCGACCGGGAAGTCGGGTCGTGAGCTCCTGGAACAGCCAGCCGTTGCCGTCCGGATCACGGAACGAAGCGAACGAGCGGTAGCTGCCATGCGCGGGATCCGGGCCGCTGACCCGGACCCGTCCAAACAGGTAGGGCTCGTCCGCGCCCGTGTACACGCCGTCGTTGTGGAACACTTCGCTGACCTCGACGCCCCGATCGAGCAGCGCTTTGCGAGCGGCTTGGATGTCGGAGACTATCAGGTACAGACCCTGGGCGGAGCCGGCCGCGGCCGGAGTGACGTTCTTGCCGAAGATGACCGAGCAGCCGGATCCGGGCGGCGTGAACTGGATTACGCGGAAGCTTTTACCGTCGTCGTAGTCGGCGTCGAGCCGCCACCCGAGTTTCCCGTAGAACTCCTTGGCGCGGTCGACATCCGAGACAGGGACGACGACGATCTCGAACTTCATGTCGACTGGTGCGACGCTGGTGTCGATACCGCGGACTGCGTTTGTGCTCATAGCTGCCTCCTGAGTTGTGTCATTCTTTTACCTCCAGGCAACGTGCGCGCTACTAAGGTGCGTAGCGGGTGAAAACAAAGTCGCGAGAAGCTTTCGCGTGGCAGGGGAAGCAAGTCTTGAGCTGCGCCTCGGTGCCGGGTTTACCGTCTTTGTCGAAGTGAGCGAACCCCCATCCGCCAGTGGAGGCGTACTTTTTTGAATCCTTGACCATAAACTGAACGTTCGTAGGGGGCCCGGGAACGAAAGATTGGGGATTGCCAAAGACCTTGTCGTTTTCCTCCGACGGGACGTGACCGTAGTGTAGAGCGGCAATGATTGTGCCGTCCGGAAACGGAAGCTTACCGTCGCGGTAGGCCTTGATCGCTACATCGTTGCCCAAAATCGCAGCGAAACTGTGGAAGTTACCTTCTTCGTGGGCCAAGGAGATTAACCTCCAGTCGCGGTATCCGGGGGGAATGTTGGTAACGAAGATTGGAGCGGTCCCTTCATCGGCATGTCCAGAAGTGGGGGGCGTGGAGGCGAGAACACCTGCCACCGATGCGAATGCAAACAGCCAGAAAGCGATCCGTCTCATATCGTGCCGCCTTTCAATGTGTCCGCTTTTCTCAGGGCTGCGCGGTGATTGCTTGCCCGACCTCCAGACCAGCAACACCCTTCACTGCTCTTATACCGCGTTTGTTACTCGCTGATTAACGCGCCGACCGTAGAGCACGTGAGCCGGTCTTACCTGAACAGGTTCGTGAGGGCGAGGTTTCCACCGCCCGTGGTGACGATGACCAGATTCATAACGATTAGCATCGTGTCGTAGCTCCAACCATTCGTCCCTGATTTGCCCCAGAAACCCGTGCGCCAAACGAATATTTTCTTCTGGATCGCGCCGAGCATCAGCAGAATCAAACCGATGGCGGCGAGTTGCGCGAAAACTCCCGCGATCACTCCGAGTCCGCCCGCTAGCTCAGCTGCGCCCAGAAAAATCGTAAAGCTCTTGCTCATTTCAATGTCCTTGCTTCGCGTCTCCGGATCTTTGAGATGTTTATAGCCACTGGTGACGAACACGATGCCAACCATGAGGCGCAGCAGCAGAAGCGCGACATCGGTAAACCGGGTCAATTGGGGAAAGATCATCCAAGTCACTCCGAACCCGCGCCGAGCGCGTAATCGACGGCAATATAGCCGTTTCGGCGGATCGCGACCAGTGGTCGGCGCCCGATTAACTCGCTTGTCGGTCCAGTGCGTCGCCTGATAGCCATAGCCCCCTCGCAATTCGCCCCATTACCTACGGTTTCGAGATCGAAAGCGACTGCGCGATGGCGGAGAGCTGATCGAGCTCCTGTTTTGAGCGCGCCTGAATTTCGAGCGTCACGACGTACTTCTGCGCCACGATGGTTTCAATCAAAGCGGTCCAGACAGGCGGATCCGTTCGCGCGGATTCGGAGTCGGTGCGAATGAATTGCCGCTTGCCGATCGTAACCACTCGCGGCGGATCGAGGATGGCCGCGCCTTGCTGCTGAAGTTCCTCGGCGTGCTTGCGCGCGGCTTCGAGCGCCGGCGAGCTCGTCTGCTCGACGGTAATTGCCACGAAGGGCGCGCCCTGCTTCGAATCGGGGCTGGCTTGAAATACGATCTGCGGGAACGCCAGGCTGACGGGATTGTCGGCACCGACGTCTGGGCCCGGATGGTCTTGCTCGGCGCGCTGAATCCGTCGCGATTCCTCTTTGTTCAGATGGTCCAGGGTCTCCGGCTCGACTGAAGTCCAGGTCGCTGGAAACTTGCACGTCAGACCCAGAAAATCATTCCGGTAGACGTTGGCGCGGACATCGCCGTCTTGCACGTCGTCGGGCGGATACGTGAACTTGACGAGAATGTGCGCGGGCGGAGCGGACGGTGACAGCGGCGGAGGGAGCGCTGCGGCCGAAGGCACTGGCGCGGGCGAGGCCGCGGTGGCCGGTGGCGGCTGCGCGGAGAATGGTTTTGCGAGGGCGCGATTGATGGCGCTCTCGATCGCTTTTTCGGAATCGGAGCCGAAGCCGGTCTGGCGGAACGCAATCGCGCCGTCGCGGTCGAGCACGACGTAGGTCGGGTACCCGGGAACGTCGAACAGGTGTCCAATCTGTCCATCGAGATCGATGTACTCCGGCCAATTCATATGATTCGAGGAGATGAAGCTCTTCCACGCTTCCTCGTCGAAATCGGAGCTGATGCCGACGAGTTCAAAGGGATGGCGTGCAAATTTCTGATGCAAGTCGATGATCGCCGGCAGGGACTCGCGGCACGGACCGCACCAGCTCGCCCAAAAATCGAGCAGAACAACTTTACCGCGAAGCCCGGCCTTGGAAATCTTGGCGCCGTCGAGCGTGGAGAAGGAAAAATCCTCGGATGGCAGCGCCCGCGCGCGGCTGGGATCGGCGATGATGCGCTCGGCGCGGTCCACATATCGCGGGCTGGCCAACGGACCCGAGACATAGGCTTTCAATTCGGCGACGCCTTCGGAATCGCGTCCGAGCTGCAGCAGCAACATGCCCAGCTCGAAACGCGCGATGGCTTTCTTGGGATCGAGAGAAATCGCCTGACGAAATTGCGATTCGGCTTCCTTGACCTTCGCGTCGTCGGGCGCGCTCGATGTGGCCACGAGCAATTTCGCGCGGACCTCGCAGGCCTGCGCCGCCACCATGCGGTCCGATCCGGCGACAAGCTCGGCGCGCTTCGCGTCATCGAGCGCGCCTGCAAAATCGCCGAGCTGGCATTCCATGTTCACCATGCCGAGATAGCAATCGGGGCAGGCGTGATTCGAAATGCGGTCCGCTTCGCGGTAGGCGTCCAGGGCTTCTTTGAATTTGCCCTGAGTGTCGAGCGCGTCGGCGCGATCGATGGCGTCGAGAACGGCTTGGGTTTCGCCCTGGGATCGCGCAGGTGGAACGGAAGTCACCGCGATTAATGCGATGAAGAGAAACGGAAGAATTCGTCGAAGCATTGCACGTACCACCCGTCAGCGATCGACGCCTGCCAGTGAAACAACCATCAGAAACAGGCGCTTCAGGCCTAGTTCCCGCCCCGCGGGGTCGTACCACTCGTCCAATGTGTGCGAGCCGCCGCCGCGGCCACCGCCGCCCAGCGCCACAGCCGGAATTCCCATCGAGAGGGGAATGTTCGCGTCGGTCGAGCTGCGTTCGAGGCGCGAGCGATTCCCAAGATAGCGGTCCACGTTTCGAATCGTCGCGATGAGCGGTGAGTCATCCGGCAATTTTCCGGCGGGGCGCGTGCCGAGAGAGCGGATATTCAACCGCAGCGCGTCCGCGGGCGATTGCCTGGTCGACGTTTCTTCTTTCACGCCCGCCTGAAGCGCTTCGCGCAAGGTCGCTTCCAGCTTGGCGAGCTCGACGTCGTCTTCCGAGCGCAGATCGATTTTCACGGCGGCGCGCGATGGAATCGAATTGACCGAAGTGCCGCCCTCGATCGTGCCGAAATTGTACGAACTTCGCGGATCGGCGGGCATCGTGACCGAAGAAAACTGCACGATTCCGCGCGCCATGGCCGTAATCGGATTCGGCGCGCCAAAATCCGACCAGCTGTGGCCTCCCGGTCCGGTGACGGTGGCTTCAAAGCGCCGCGAGGCGATGCCCTGAGTGGTGATGTGATCGGTGGAAGGCCCGTCAACCGCGATGACAGCCGAGAGACGCGAGCCGTAGCTATCCATCAGCGTGCGCATGCCGCGCAAATTTCCTTCGCCCTCTTCGCCCACGTCGCCGACCAGAACAATCGTCTTCGTCGTGCGCACGCGCGACTCCGCCAACGCCCGCGCAAGGCCCGCCAGGGACGCGAGGCCGACGCCGTTGTCGGAAATCCCGGGCGCGAGCAACCGGCCGGCGTCGCGCTTCACGCGAATTTCCGTGCCCGCCGGAAACACGGTATCGAGATGCGCGGCGAGAAGAATCACGCTCTTGGTGTTGGAGCCGGGCCGCTCCGCGATCACGTTGCCGGTCTTGTCCGTGCGGACTTGAAATCCGCTCGCCGCGAACAGCTCTTTCAGCGCCTCCCCACGCCGCGCTTCGTCGAATTCAGGCGCGGGAATTTCCGTCAGGCGAATCTGCTGGTCGGTGACCCATGCGGCGCTTTTGTCAATCCATTGCAGGCCGCGGGCGCACGCCGGATCCCCCGCAAGTTTCGCGAGCGAATCGTCGGTTGCGCGAGCGGAGAGCGTGGCCATCCATAGAAAGATACAGCAGATGAGAGTGTGTTTCACGCGATTCGTGGGGCGGATCCTATCGCCAGTCGTCGAGGATATATACACCGGCGCGATTGTAACCGGAAGTCGCGTCGCCGGTCTCCATCGCCACTCCCTGCATTTCGGTGCGAAATCCGCGCGCGATCAGCGCCTGGAATGCTTCGCGCCGCGCGAGATTCACACCGGCCGTAACCTTCGGTGCTTTCACCGCGCGCGCGTATGCTTCGACCGCGTCGAGCAGCCGCTCGAATGTCTCGCTGGCGCCGCGCCCGGGGCGCACGGCGGCAAATTTCACGTAGCAAACTCCGCTGCCCGCTTCGCTGCCCGGGCCTGTGTGGCATACGCCAAACGCCGCGAGCTTCGCGCCATCCCACACCAGAATTGTGTCGCCCAGATTCTGCCCGGCGATCGCGCGAATTTCGCTTCTTACGTCCAGCCCCTCGAAATTCGCATCCGTTATTTCCCGGCAAGCAGCGAGAATCTGTGGCCGTTCGTTGGGCGCCGCTTCGGAAAATCGGGTCGTATCCGGGACGTCCGCGCCCGGCTTGTCGTCAACCTGCTTCGCCATCACAGCCACCAGGTCGCGCGGCCAGAACCCGAACTTCTGGTACAGGGCCATGTGTTTGGGGCTGTGCGCGAACGTGTAGAGGCCGAGATGGCGATTGCCCCAGCGCTGGAAGATTTCCATCGTCGGCGCGAGAAGCTGCTGCGCCACGCCGCGGTTCCAATATTCCGGCTCAACGGTCAGCGGACCAAAGAAACCGAAGCTGCCCCAGTTGGTTGCAAAATTGGAGCCGATAAGCCGTTCGGCGTGCTCCGCGGCGATCACGGAGGCAGGATCGGTTTTCCAGCGCGTTCCGGCCACGTCGCTGTCGCGGCCCATGCGCGGATCGTCCGTCGGCAATCCGAGAAATGTCGCGAATGCGACGCGGATGATGCGGCGCGCCTCGTCAAGATCGCGGTCGACGAGCGGCCGGATAAGGATGTCGGGTTGAGGCTGCGTTGTGGCCACGGGACTATTTACACTCAGGACGCGTTTGCTGGCAAGCCGCGAGCCGCTTAGTGCCGCGCCGAAGAACCCACGAGCGCGACAATTTCCGCTTCCGTGAGGACGCACGCGGACTGCTTCGCCGCCGCCAGAATTCGTTCGACGATTTCATCGCTCGCTGGAATTCCGCGCTTCCCGAGCCAGTACATCACGTTCGATCGCCCGCTCATCGGCCCGATCTCGATGATCTGTTCGAGGCCGAAGAGATGCGCCGGCACACCGCTGTAAATCGCGTCCGCCAGCTCGAGATCGCCTTTTTTGTACGCCTTCGCGATGGCCGCCGCGTGCACGCCCGTCTGCGTGCGAAAAGCATCGCGCCCCACGACCGGATAGTTCGGCGGGATTACTGTGTTCGTCGCGCGCGCCACCGTCTCTGAATATTTCGTCAACTGCGAAAGGTCGCGCCCTTGAAAATTCGTCAGCCCGAGCAGCCGCAAATTTACGAGCATCATTTCCATCGGCGTGTTGCCGACGCGTTCCCCGAGCGACAGCGCCGTCGCGTGCACCTGATCCGCTCCCGCGGCAATGGCCGCCATCGAATTTGCCACCGCCAGGCCGCGGTCGTTGTGCCCGTGCCAATCCACGCGGATTTGTTCGCCGGAAGGCTTCACGACCTTTTCAATCACGAATTTCACCAGATTGTATGCGCCGCGAGGAGTGGCATGGCCGACCGTGTCGCACAAAACGATCGCGCGCGCTCCCGCGCGAATCGCCGTCGAATACAGCGCGACAATCGTGGCCGGGTCGGTGCGCACCGTGTCCTCGGTCACGTACATCACCGGCAGCCCAGCCGACACCGCCTGCTTCACCGCCTCTTCCGTGGTGCGCTGCAAGAATTCGACGGTCCAGTCCTCGACCAACCGCCGGATCGGGCTCGAGCCGAGAAACATCGCGGCCTCCATCGGCTGGCCCACTCGCTCGCAGATTTCGATAATCGCCTGAATGTCCTGCTTCTGCGTGCGACCGGCAACGTGCGGGCGAATCTTCATCCGCGAGCCCAGAATTTCCCGCGCGAGCGCTTCCGCATCGGCAAAGGCGCGCGGTCCCGCGCCGGGCAGGCCGATATTCACCGTATCGATTCCCAGCGCGTCCATCAGGTGAACGATCTCGATCTTTTCGTCAATCGAAGGGTTGCGGACGGAGGAATTTTGCAAGCCGTCGCGCAGCGTTTCGTCGTCGAGCAGCACGCGACGCCCCGCGGAGACGTCCGGCTCGGCATAGGCGTTCCAGTCGTGGATGAGTTCGTCGCTCATTGATGCGCGCTGGCGTCGAGAAACCTTTCCATCAGCACGACGTGGCCACCCAAAATCTCCGTCGAGTCGGCAAGATGGAATCCAGCTTTCTTGTCTTCGTCTATCTGATGCTCGGTAGTTGATACACGTAACGGCGCGTGCTCGCGATACTCGCAACGCGGAGTGTGAACTCCTGAAGGCCTCTCCATCACCCAGGACACAAAGCCCCCAAATCCCGGCATCAAGGTGTGCGCTGTTACGCAGAACCCGTTTTGGCTGGCCTCGCGAAGTTCCTTCTTCATTGTTCCTTCCAGCATTATGTGAAACAAGCGGTATTCGTAGACCTGAGATTGCTTCGCGGGCTTCTCAAATTCCAACACTGCGGAGTGCTTGCCGGTAAGATCGGCGCCTACGACACGGTAACCCGAAGCGGCTTCGGCGTTGACCTGCTCCTCCGCCTTAGTCATGTTATGGGAGTCGAGTGGAAGAGAATACCGTTCCGGTGGCAGGACCGGGCCTTCCGTTGACGAGGAGGCGTCGTCGCCAGGCTTTGGCAAGTCCTTCTCCAGCATCAACTGCGTTGCAATTACAACTCTCTTGGCAACCATTCGGTCGGCGTCGGTAGACTGGTCGAAACCTGCTTGGACGATTCCCTGAATGACCTCCGTCACGAAAATCCGTCCGCTCGCGGCATCAGCCAGCGAGACATGGGCGTAGATCTCCGTCGAACCGGCGCCAAACCCAATGAAATACCTCTCGGCCTGGTTGCCAGGTTTGAATCTCAATACCGCTCCGTTCAGTTTGAGCAGCGGATCGTTGGGATGTGGGACTTTGTCTCCGATACGAATGATTTCGCCCACTTTCTTTGACTCCTGCAATTGCCTTACGATCTCGTCCTGAAGAGTCGCCACGCGCTTAGCGGGAAAGTTTACATCCTGCGGAATGTCAAACTTGGCGACTTCGATGGCGTGGTATCGATCTCGTAGCGTGGTGTTCGTTGCTTGGCCGAATGTCGAAGACGCGATCGCTGCGATGAGCGGAAGAACCGGCCAGAGCCACTTCATACAAGTTCCTCTCTCGCCTTGCGCTGAATCAGTTCGACCGGCACGCGCAAGCAGCCGCCTTGGGTATTCCGCCGCGGGAGCAATTGTCACTACGAGAGATTTTACACGAGCTGGGACGTTACTATCGTGACATCTTGCGGCGCGAAGCCGACGTGGCGAGCGAATCCGTGGGATCGGGGAACTCGAGCGAAACGAGGTAGAGGCCTTCGGGTGGCACGGTCGGCCCGGAGCGCGAACGGTCGCGCAGCTCGAACAGTTTCGGAATGTCCGGGCGGGGCGAGCCTTCCCTTCCCGACTTCGATCAGCGTCCCCACGATCTTGCGGACCATGTAGCGCAGAAACGATTGCCCGCGAACCACGTAGGCGATCTCGTCGCGTTCCGGCTCGCGCACGATTTCCGAGGAATGAATCACGCGGATCATGTTGCGGTCGCGGTCGTCTTCCTCAGAACCGGACGACGCGGCAAACGAGCTGAAGTCGTGCTCGCCCTCGAACATCCGCGCGGCCTCTGCCATCGCAGCCTCGTCGAGCGGCCACGGATAGTGCAGCGCGCGCCGATAATCAAACGGCGGCAGCACGCGCCCACGATAAATCCTGTAGCGGTACGTCTTCCCCTGCGCCAGCCAGCGCGCGTGAAATTCAGGTCCCATTTCTTCCGCGGCGACCACGCGGATCGCCGGAGGCAGCAGCGCATTGAGCGCGCGCTGAAATTCCATGGCCGACAGCGCGGATTGCGTCTTGAAATGCGCCACCTGCCCCAGCGCGTGCACGCCCGCATCGGTGCGGCTCGCGCCGTGCAGCATAATCTTCTCCTGCGTGATTTTGCACGCCGCGTCAATCAGCGCGCCCTGAATCGTGCGGACGCCCGGCTGCAACTGCCAGCCATGGAATTCGGCGCCGTCGTAGGCTATGGTGAGCTTGATGTTACGCATGAGCCGTGTGGATTATCGCACGGCGCCGATTCGCGGTGGAATCTTGGCGAATTTCGGTAGGGGAGCAGTTCGAACAACCCAAGCGTGTTCAGCGGGCACTACAGATCCGCGAAACGTACCGCCGGTGCCGCGGCTGGTAGGGTGGTAGACACCACTCAGGCTGCCAATGGAGGTATTACCTGGATTCGAGACCGACGTCGGTTTTACCGTTCGGATTTTCCCCAAGAGCATTGAAAATATTTTCCAGGCGCACCATGTGTTCTTTCGTCTGTTGTAACTGCCCTTCAAAGCCCGCTCGCGAATCTTCGGAAGTGGCCGCTTTGGCCATCTCCGGAAGATCTTTCACCAGTTGATTCTCAGCGCTATAGAGATCGTTCAATTCCTCTAGATAAGAGTGCTTCAAACCATTCGCTTTCATTTGAGTCTCCTTCCACAATCTTCCAAAATCAAAGTGGCAACGTTCTTCGAAGCAGTTCAAGTTCTCAATTGACGCCTGGCTAACCGAAAGTGTGGAGCGGTCGAAATCACCATCGCCAAAGGGATTCAGCTCTTATACGCTTCTCACGATCCAAACAATTACCAAGATAACGACTATGGTTCCGATCAGTCCGTATCCAAACATTGGGTAATCTCCCTCGAATCCAAACCCTCGGATTCACAATCCCGACGAACCAGCTTGCGCCACCCATCCCTTGATGTATGTGCCATTCAGCACGAAATCCCAATAATTCGTGGGGGGGGCGGCGGTTGGGTGGGCCGCGGCGAATGACGACGGGGCGCGCATCGACCAGCGGAAAACACATTGTCCACTATGGGACAGACGCCCCGAGGCGCAACTGTGACTCTATAGCGGCACGGAGGACGGAATGGCCGAGCCAACCAAAGACCAATGCGGAAGATGCGGGACCGATATTGACGAGTGCCGCAGAGTTGACTTCACCTTGAAGAACGGCACAAGGGTTTGTGATTCTTGCTTTGTGAGGGGTACGGCGAGCCCGGCCCACTCGGACAAAAAATGGTCTTGAGATCGCTCGCGGGAGCTGCCGGCTATTGGTCTGAATCCACGAGAACTAACGTGACTGGCGGAGGTTATCATGACGAACGAGAATGTCTGGATTCGACTGATACTGAGCATAGCGATGGTCGGAGGGTTATTGTTGGGATTCGGCACCTCTTCTCTCGCTGACGGAGATCATCGAGAAGCATGCGAGCGCCGTCTTGAGTCGGACCGAACCCGAATCGACAGCGATGTCATCCGATACGGCGACAGCAGCCGCCAAGTTGGTCGCGATATCACCCGGATGGACAAGTCCCGCCGATGGTGCCGAGACCATCGGGCGGATTGGGATCACGCCCGATTCGATCTTAGCTTCTACCTGACGGGTAAGCGCTGACGGTTAATGGATCAGCGGCGCTCCACCTCATCGCGCATCCCTAACGAAATCACTTTGGAAATGCTCATTATGAGAACTAAGAATTGCCTGGGCGTGTTGCGCGATGCGATGATTCTTTCGGCGCTCGTCGTCCTCATTCCCGCCGTCTGCTTTGCTCAGCAGGGAGATCGCTTCGAGCCTTCTCCCGCCATGCTGCAGGCAGCGCGCAGCATCGGTGTGGACCCTCAGTTAGCACTGCAGCCGCCATGCGGAATGGAAACCATTCCGTCCTATCCCGGTCTAGATGAGTCGGCCATCGTGAAGTCATGGAGCGAGTCTGATCTCGGCCGCGACTGGAGACCGCCCGTGTGTACCGGTTGGGCTGCGACGGGCTTTACGAGTTTGGTCACGACCGTCGCGCGATTTCGCCATACTTCGGGAGCTGAGGGCTTGCTTCGCCGCATCGGAGCGATTTCAGAAACCGTGGGTACGCGCTACTGGTCAACCACCCACAAGCGGTGGCAAACATTGATTGTCGACGCGTACGCTTTGACCGACATGCAGTCTGGTCATCGCCGCGAAGACTTCACGCCTGATGAGATGAAGGAAGGAAAGGTACTCTACTTTGAACAGGTTGATAACCTTTCTGGCAAAGCCGTTTACCGAATGCATGTTGCTGAGGCTTCGCCGGATCGGCTCGTCGTCGACGTCGAGAACATCACCACGATGCACTACCTTTTCATACCTATTTTTCACCCCGGTGAGATGCAGTTGATCTACTTTCTGGATCGCGAATCGGATAATGTCTGGCGTTACTACAGCATCGTGCGCACAGGAAGGTACGCGAACCGGATGATCGCGGGGAATGAGCCTTCATCGGTGAATCGCGCCGTTGCGCTCTATCGCCACCTTGTCGGAATTCCCACTGACCAGGAGCCGCCGGCGGCGCGATGAAGACAAGAGCTGTAAGTCCCTCGCAGCTTCGGTTACGGGTATGCCGAATGCAAGTGGCTTGATGAGGCGCGAGTTGTTCTTGAGGTTGAATTCATGAATCGTACTCTGTTCTCGACCCGTGCCGCGCGCCTCTCGCTGTGGCTGGGCGGCATCGCGCTCGCACTCGGGATTTTCGTCCGCATTACAAGGGAATTGATCGAAGGAGATGTCGGTGCTGTGGACAGCGCGATCCTGCTCGCTGCGGCAAGGATGCGGACCCCATGGCTAACGAGTGCGGCCGTGGATGTGACAGCGCTGGGATCGATCACCTTGGTGGTACTGTTCTCCGCGTTCACTCTCTTGGTGTTACTTGTGTTGCGCGACCGGATGGGCGCCCTCCAGTTGCTCGCGGCTTCGGTGGGAGCAGGCGTATTGACAGTCGTGACGAAAGACCTCATCGAAAGAATTCGTCCGCCGGAGGCCCAACAGTTGATCGTAGTGTCGGGCTTCTCCTACCCAAGCGGACATTCGGTTTCGACCTCTGCGCTTTACTTGACGATCGCGATCATCGCAGGCGGTTATGTGCAACGCTCGGCCGCAAGAATCGCAATCTTCCTGGCCGTGGCGGCGGTGCTGATCATGGTTGGCGCCTCACGCGTGTACCTTGGCGTCCATTATGCAACTGACGTCGTGAGCGGTATCTCGCTCGGAGCGGCGTGGGCGCTGATCCTCGCCGGATTCTTCACGCTTTTTGGTCATCGAGCCTAGGAATTGACGCCTCATGTGCGCGGATCGCAAGCTGACTCGCTATGCGAATTTTGGTCGGCAGAAAAGAAGAGGGGGCCCCAGCTTGGGATCCAGGGCCCCCAAAGGTCGCGTTCCGGTGATCCGGCCTAGGCGAGACCGGATCATGGGGTCATCCATCCTTGCTTCCCTCTCAGAGGCAGGTGGGAACGACCCGTGCCACCCTGTGATTGGGCCCCTTCCTCCCCATTCACCTGATGATGCGGATCGTGTTGGAACGCGACCCACGCCCTGACTTATGCATTTTGGCTGCCCATTTGACTCGCGATTCAGCTCTTTCCTATCGCAGAGATTCAACCACTTAAGCGATGTCGAGTGCGGTTACTCCACTTCGCAAAATCAAATCGGGACGCATCGTCCCGCATTGGAATTTCCGCCCCTCCTTCCTTATTTCCGTGCTCGCCCTAAGCACTCGCGAAACGTCAAACCATGTGACATTGTGCGGCGTCCCTCTCTGCCTCATAATAAAGGTCTGAGGGCCGGCTAACACCGATCGCATGAAGAAGCTCTACATTCTCGGATTTGTGGTCATCGCGGCGCTTGGGCTGCTCGCCGTTGGACTGGCCACCACGCGCGCACTCAAAGTTGCGGCAGCGAACCGCGAAGCTTCCCCGCGTGGCGCGACGGCTGCTCGCAGCGCGCCCCAGGATGATTCGTCCGATAGCGCCGACGACGACGCGCCCACGGTCATCCGCTTCGCCAGTAACCCCGAACCGATGCCGCCCTTCCTGGTCAGCGACGTGGAGGGGCGCGTTCTTTCCACCGCCGAACTTCGCGGCAAAGTTGTGATCGTTAATTTCTGGGCCACTTGGTGCCCGCCCTGCCGCGAGGAAATCCCCGAGATGATCGACCTCGCGAATCGCTACAAGGACCGCCTGCAAATCATAGGCATTTCGGAGGACGACGACGCGACGGCCGAAGAGGTGCGTGACTTCGCGCGCGAGGAAAAGATCAATTATCCAATCGTGATGGGCAGCGGCGGAGTTTCCACCGAATATGGGGGTGTCCCGGCGCTTCCCACTTCATTCCTTGTGAATACCGATGGGCGCGTGGTTGTAAAGCACGTGGGGCTGGTCCCTGCCCAAGTGTACGACCGCGAAATTCGCGCTCTGCTCGGCCAACACGTGGATGCCCCCATTGAGACCTTCGTGGACGATGGCCAAATCTTCCTCAAGAACGCCGCGAACGCCACCGAACTTCCCGGCGTGAATTTCAAGGGCCTCAAGCCCGAACAGAAACGCCTGGCGTTGAAACGCATGAACTCCGAAAACTGCACCTGCGGCTGCAAGCTCACCATAGCGCAGTGCCGCATCAACGAATCCACTTGCGCGACCAGTGAAAAGCTCGCAGCACAAGTCGTCCGCCAGGCGGGCGCATCGCGCCCCGCGTCGTCCGCCGCAGTCCGGTAGAAGTCCGTCACTATCCGCCCTTCCGCAGCGCTCGTGCACAATCGTGGGTTCAACCGAACGGAGGCGCCTCGCGTGGCGCAATCGCAGGATTTCGCCCGGCCCGCGGCGCCGCCTGCGAGGGATCGACGCCGCCAGCCGGGCCGAGGTGATTTGCCTAGTGTTTGTCGTATTGCAAGCAGATCTCAAGCTGGTGGATGGATTCGTCAATCGCCCGAACCGCTTGTTCGCGATGCCCGCCATAATCGTGCGAGGCCGCCATCAGTTCAGCCCGCGCCGAACGCAGCGACTCAATGGCTTCGCGAATGTGATGGTGCCGCTCGGCAGCAGCGGCCGGAGTGGGTTGAGGTACCGGAGCCGGCGGAGCCGCTGGTACTGCCACCGGAAAGGCTAGCGCGAGAACGAGCGCTGCGATCGCCAACGCGTGAATGAGCCGATTCTTCATTGCACGATCCTCCTGATCCGGGTTGACCCGGCATGCCGCAAACATTCCTCCGGAGTGCCGGCTGGGCGTCGGCGCGCCGGAGCAACCCGATGGTATCTCCGGATCGCATTCCCCGCCCGGCGCGATTTCGCGCCTGTCGTCAAAGAAGCACGCCGCGACCGACGGAGGTAATCTTTCGACAGGATTACGCTGATACCAGTGCTCGGCTGCAAGTTGCACTTCGAATGAAATCCGACGAATTGCCCGGCAGGTCAGGCGCGCTTCCACGCAGCCATCATCGCGGAAGACTTCTGCCGCGCGATCGCCGCGGCAGAACCTGAAGCGCGCATCAGCGGCGGGGCGTCCAAATGCAGGCTTGCCAGACGCTCGCGCAACCGCAGCAGCGCCGCCGTGTGAATCTGCGAAACGCGCGACTCCCCGATGCTTAACAGCGCACCCACCTGCTTCATCGTGAGTTCTTGAAAATGGTAGAGAGCGAGAACCTCGCGTTCCCGCCCGGGCAGTTCGTCGATCGCCTTCTCGACCAAGGCATTGATCTCCGCCCGCAGCGCCTGATGGTACGGGTCCTCTTCCTGCGCACCGGGGCGCGATTGAACCGCCTCGCGTTCCCCGCCTTCATGCGCGTCCGCCTCCAAACTTCCCACATCCAGGCCCCGCAGATCGCCCTGCAGCCGCTGCAGGCTTGCGAGGCTCACTTGCAACTCCTCCGCGATTTCCGTCTCGCTCGGATCGCGCCCCAGACGCGCCTTGCACTGATGGATCGCCTGCTCCATGCGCCTGGCCTGCCGCCGCAGCGCCCGCGGGCTCCAGTCAACCAATCGCAGGCTGTCGAGGATCGCTCCGCGAATCCGAAATTCGGCGTAGTGCTTCAGTTTCACGTTCTTGCTCGGATCGTATTTCCGCACCGCGTCCATCAGCCCCAGTATCCCGGCGTGGACCAGATCCTCCAGCAGCACTTGCTGCGGCAGCCGCCCGTGAATCCGCCGGGCCACGAACTGCACTTGCGGAAGATGCTCGAGAAGCAGTTTCTCGCGCGCCGCTGTGTCGAGCTGGTTCACCGTCGCTACGACTGCCGCTGACATGTCTGGCCCCCTTCGTTTCCCGTCCGCCGAATTACGCCGCCGTACCGGTGCGCGGGCTGCGCGCTTCCAGCCGGTACCCGACGCCCCGCACGGTGTGAATCAATTTGTGCTCGCACGGCGCGTCCACCTTCTTGCGCAGGTAGTTGATGTACACGTCCACCACGTTGGTCATCGTGTCGAACGAAAGATTCCACACGTGCTGGATGATCTCCGTCCGCGTGACGCGCTGGCCGGTGTTGCGCATCAGGTATTCCAGCAGCGCGAATTCCTTCGGCGTCAGCTTGAGCTTCTTTCCGCCGCGCTTCACCGAATGCTCGATGCGGCTCAGCTCGAGGTCCTCGACGCGCAGCACCGTTTCCGCGTAGTGGCCGCCGCGCCGCAAAAGCGCCCGCACCCGCGCCGACAGCTCCGCGAACGCGAAGGGCTTGAAGACCAGATCGTCCGCGCCGAGATCGAGCACCTGCACGCGCTCTTCCGCGCGCGCGCGGCTGGCGAGAATCAGGATGGGCAGTTGCTCCTGCGCGGCGCGGACGCACCTCAGAACTTCGAATCCGTCCTGCTCCGGCAAATGAAGGTCCAGAATCGCGGCGTCGTAGTGCCGGTCGCGGACCAGGGACTTGGCTTCGTTGGCGTTCTGCGCCAGATCGACGCCGTAATTCTCGGCGCGGAATTCCCTCTCCAGAAAACTACCGAGTGCGACATCGCTTTCGGCGACGAGAATACGCATGGCTACTCCAGTGGAAGGGGAAAACTACTGAGGGGGATGCCGACTCTAGTGAACCATCACGTACGAGTCAAAACGAATCCCCATGGGAGCCTGCAAAGTTTCGAAGACTGAGAATCATCTGTGGAAAACGTGTGGAAACGGAACTCGGGCGGCGAAAAGTGTGCCGAAATGAAACGCGCGCGAGTGTCGCGCCGCGCGCTCAGCTTACGGATGCGTCATTTTTTCCGGGCGAATGAGATCGTCGAATTCTTTTTCGGTCAGGTGGCCGAGCTTGAGAGCGCGCTTCGCGCAGGCTGATCTTTTCGTGGTGGGCTTTCTTGGCGATTTCCGCCGCTTTGTCGTAGCCGATTTTCGGGTTCAGCGCCGTGACCAGCATCAGCGAATTCTTCACGTACTGCTCGATGCGCTGGCGATCGAGTTCCATGCCCCGCACGCAGTGGTCCGTGAACGAGCGGCAGGAATCGGCGAGCAGCCGCACCGAGTGCAGAAAATTGTGGATCATCACCGGCTTGAAGACGTTCAACTCGAAATTTCCCTGCGAGCCGGCGAAGCCGATGGCCGCGTCGTTGCCCATCACCTGCACGGCGACCATGGTCATGGCCTCGGACTGCGTGGGGTTCACCTTGCCCGGCATGATGGACGATCCCGGCTCGTTTTCCGGGAGCATCAGCTCGCCGAGTCCGGCGCGCGGGCCGGAGCCGAGCCAGCGCACGTCGTTGGCGATCTTCATCAGCGACGCGGCCAGAGTTTTCAGCGCGCCGCTGGCGAATACGATTTCATCGTGCGCGGAAAGCGCGGCGAATTTATTCGGATGCGATTTGAACGGCAGCCCGGTCAGCTCCGCGATTTTCTTTGCGGCGCGCTCGGCAAATTCCGGCGGCGCGTTCAAACCCGTGCCGACGGCCGTTCCCCCGATGGCCAGATCGTAGAGGCCGGGCAGCACTTCCTTCAGCCGCGCGACGTCGCGATCGAGCAGGCTCGACCAGCCGGACATCTCCTGCGCGACGGTCAGCGGCGTCGCGTCCATCAGATGCGTGCGGCCGATCTTGACCACGTCGCCGAATTCGCGCGCCTTCGCATTGAGTGCGTCGCGCAGCCGCTCGACGGCGGGAATCAGCGCCTCGGCCACGCGCGAGGCCGCGGCGATGTGCATCGCCGTGGGAAACGTATCGTTCGAGGACTGCGACATGTTTACGTCGTCGTTCGGATGGATGGGCTTCTTGCTGCCCATCACGCCGCCGGAAATTTCGATGGCGCGATTCGAGATCACCTCGTTCGCGTTCATGTTGGTCTGCGTGCCGCTGCCGGTCTGCCAGATGCGCAGCGGAAAGTGTTCATCGAGTTTTCCCGCGATCACTTCTTCGGCCGCCGCGACGATCAGCTTGGCTTTTTCGGCGGAAAGTTTTCCGAGGTCCTGGTTGACCAGCGCCGCGGCCTTCTTCAGAATTCCGAACGCGCGAATCAGCTCGGGCGGCATTTTGTCCGTGCCGATATCGAAGTGGATCAGCGACCGCGCGGTCTGCGCGCCGTAGTAGCGGTCGTTCGGCACCTCGATCTTCCCCATGCTGTCGGATTCGATCCGAGCCCCAGCTTTCGATGCAGGCGACGCTTTGCCGTCCACGCGGTGTTCCTCCTGTGCAAACAGTGTAAGCATACTGCGGAATGCGAGCGCGCGCAGGGCAATGTGCGCGCTATTAACGTGAGTGGAGCTCTGAAATCGGCTCCCTGTCCCACGGAAAATATCGGGACGCACATGCCCCGATCTGTGTCGATTAGAAATGATTTCGGCGTTCGATTGATTGGACTTAAGTCCGTTTCTAATCGCCTGAGTGTCGATTAGAAAATCGCCGGCTCGCTCTGATCTCCCGAGCGCCACTCACCGTGGCCTCGGGAGCCCTGTCTGGCGTCGACACTGGGAGCCCTGTCTTGAAAAAGTGTGACACTTCCCGAGGGGTGCGAACGTTTGTTTTCAATGAGTTAGACCTAAAAGGACTCGGCATGGTGTGACGGTTAATTTCGAGGGGACAGGTGCGAGCCGCCTTCGTTCGTAACAGCGAATTCCGCTGAACCATCCGGGACGCAAAAAGCGCGCTACGGCGCGCCAAGGGGATGACCCTCCTTCGTTCGCCGGAGCGAACTACGGCGGGCAAGGGTGCAAGGGCGGCGACTCGTCGCAATCTTGGGCGAGCGCAATGTTCGCCCTGCACTACTCTCGGTGGCGCGACCAACCGCTCGTACATGTGTCACCCTTTCCGGGCCTGGAAAGCGCCCTGACTCACGCTACCACTGAAGACACTTGGAAATGTCAAGCGGCGCCTGTGGACTTTCAGTCCGGGGCGAGGGATGAGGGACGAGAAAATTCAATTGCAAGACCTGGGCTACCCGGCCGCTTGGCAAGTCAGGTGGCGGAGTCCGGGCCACCCGGCTGAGGCTGCGCATTTACCATGTTCTTGAGCAAGGAATCGAGCAGGTCGCTCACTTCAGAAGATGGCTTGTCTGGTGCTTGCAACATTCTTTTAACCAGGAACCAAGTTCTCCAGCCATGAAGTCGCGCCAATTTCAGAACGAGCCTATCCAGCACAGGAAGAAGCCTTTGCCTTAAGTTGTCTTCCATCTGGCGGAACATCGTCGACGCGTCTGGATCAGCAGGCGGGATGACGGCCCGGGCGTGGTCCAGAAACGGGTCAAGTTGATCTTTAGCTCGAAGCTGGAATGCCAAAAGAGGCAGGCGACCCGACAGGGAATCGATGGCCTCGTTGTACCTTTCAGGAACGCCTTCCATTGCCTTTGCAACTAGCGATGCAAACACGGCCCGCACCGCTTCTTCGGCCTCAAGCGGAATCGGAATCCGTTTGCGAAGTTCGGCCATTACTAGGGGGACGGCGCGAATCGCGTGGCAGACCTCAAGCAACTCTGCAAGGGCCTTGCCTGCCGCCCGCCGATCTTCTCGCTTCAGTTTGAACACGTCGGACAGTTCGTGCAGAGCCCAGCCCAGGCCGACAGCGGCCAGCGGCGCGACGTAGCCCAGCACAGAACTCGCGATCGATGTGCCAGTCTGGTCCATGGCTCCTTGCCCTATTACCCGCCGGAAAGCGGCGGCCTGCCAAGGCTTCCTCGCCTGGCCGGCCCCCACACACGACGTGAACTCGTGTTGAATAGAGATTGAGGGGCCAATCGCTCAAGTGCCGAAGCACCGATCAGCCGCCATCACATTCAAAGGGAGTTCTTGCGCGGCAACCGCGCTCCATTCGGCCTTAGCGACGCGAACGCGAAGGCCGTCTCGCCGTTCGACCCAAATTGATTGACGTGCAATCCCGCGTCACGACAGAGTTGCGAAAGTTTCGCGGGGGGAATAATTGCATAAAAGGACGCGCCGCGGATACCGCGCACTAACCAGCCATCGCCCGTCCAGGTCGCATTCGGGGAGTCCTGCCAGCTTGCGAAGTGTGAGTTGCGGAACTGCGTGGAAACGAGGATGTTGCCGCGTGGCCTTAAAACCCTGCGGAGCGTTCGAAGTACGCGCAGGCGTTCTGCTCTCCGAGGAATGACGGACAACACGTTCGAACAAAGTACGAGGTCGAACCGCTTTCGTCGCCAACTGCCCGAGGATATTTCTACGACTGAAACATTCTTCAGATGTGAACGAGCATATCGCTTTAGAGTAGTTCGCTTGCTACTGATCTGCTGGGTCCTTTCAAGTTGCTCTCGGGAGTCAACGGCGCATAGGTGTTTCACACAACGGGATAACGGTATTGCGTAACGAAGCTTTCCACAGCCGTAGTCCAAAGCCACGCTCGTTCGGTCCACGAGACTCGGCAGGAGCCGAAGAAACCACTTGCTGGCCTGGACCGGAGACTTTGCAGCGTTCTCCGTCTTCAATTCGAGTCCTCTAAACCTATAGTGCACGGAAGGATGCCCCAATTTCGTTTCGTCTTTGACCATCCGTTAGGATTTCCCGAACCTGAGCGTGTGCAGCGGACGTGCAGGCACGGTTGATTTGAGTGGCAATCAAGGTACCGACGAACACCGCGATTCCGATCCACGCGCCGATCTTGTACTGTCCAATCGATATAAGCATGATGAGCGCCACCGCAGCCACGACAATGGTCTCGATGCATATCCAGAACCATGACCACGTGTCCAATGCCCTCCAGATGAGATGTTCGTCTATGACTGGCTTAGTTGAACTTGCGTACTTATAGAAGACGGCCGGCATTATCTGGCTTCGCTGCGCCACGCATTTCTCTCGCAGTTTCAGATCGAAAAGCACGCCTGCGCCGGCGGCCAGAGGGGCAAGAATCTCATTGATATCAAAGCGCTCGCGGATTCCAAGAAGATTCGAAACTCTGTTGTGAAGCTTACTCACGCGGGCGGCAAATGAAATGAGAAACGCAAGAATCACGTACGACGGAGGAATGTTCTTAAGGCCGAGGGGCTCAATATCGAAGGTCAGCCAACTCGGGTGAAGGAAGTTCCACAAGAAGGGCCAATTGTGCGCAACCAGCGCTACCAAAGCCAGTGACGTGCAGAAAGTGTACGTCATGATCTTGGTGAGCATTTCATCGTAGTTCTTGGGCTGAGAGAACGGGTTCAATGGATACCTCCAGACTCTATGTACTCACAATATACTATGACTATCAGCTATAGAGCAGCGCGATTGCTGTTAGGCGTGCGGTCACGAACGTGGCGCACGGATTGCGCTCGTCGGCTACGACGAGTAGATTGTTGGTCCGCGGGAAAATCTAGACTGGAATTCCGAGGGACGGGAGAGATCAATGGCCAAGAAGGGATACTGGATTGTTTGCTACCAATCGGTTTCTGACGAGTCGGTGCTGCCGGAATATGCCAAGCTCGCGACGCCGGTAATTGAGGCGGCCGGCGGCCGACCATTGGTCGCGGGCAAGCCCGCGAAAACGTACGAGGCTGGCGCGGATCAGAGGACAGTCATTATCGAGTTCGAGAGCGTAGAGAAAGCGATTGCCACGCGTGAGAGCTCCGGTTACCAGGCGGCGTTGAAGGTGCTCGGTAACGCCGCGAAGCGGGATTTCCGGATTGTGGAAGGGGTGTAAGGCGAGCGGGCGGCGGCAGAGGTGGATGGGCGTCGCGGCGCCAAGCATGCGTGCCGGGCGTAGTCCGCCGCTCCCCCGGCGAGCTGGCTAGGACTGTGCCATACATTGCGAACGGCACGGCGAAAATCAAAGAAAAGGCGCCCGCCTAAAATGCGAGGCGGCCGCTACAAAGGCCAAAGCAGCTACCGCGTCACGGGATTGCGCGATGGTGTGGCGACGGTTAGATTGTTGGTCCGCGGGAAGATCAAAATGACATTTCGAGGAATGGGAGAGATCAATGGCGAAGAAGGGATACTGGATTGTGTTGCATGTATCGCCCGCCGCCGGGCTTTTCGCTCGCCGCGAGCGCAACATGCGCTTCGCCCTTGGGCACATGGTCCAGCAGGCCATGAATATTACGCCCACCTCGGATTCGATACTCCGCGCCATTCGCGCCTATAGCTGCCTGAATCGTCGCGGCCAGTGGACCGAGCCAGCCTCTCACGTAGTAGTTTCATCCGGCAGCGCAGCACCTGCCCGTCAGCAGTCTGGAGGGCTTGCCGCCGAGCGCCCTCTGAACGCAGCCCTCCCGCGGCAACGCCCGGTTCGTCTCTCGCCGAGGCGCAGCCACCGAAAAAAACCCGCCCCAGGAATCGAAACCTACCCGTCACTGCGCGCCGAGTAGAAAGGGACGCAAATGATTGAAAATACGCGACCGCGACCTCCGCTACCCGTCACTGGAACGGGGGCGCTCCGGAGGGACAAAGAAAAGGCGCCCACCTTAAAGGTGGCCGCTACAAATGCAAACGCACAAGCTAGATTTGGGGCCTCGTTCACGACGCCCGACATGAGACACACGAAGGTGAACGCACGTTATATAATCGGCGTTCACGTGAATGACTTGATCCTCATTGTCCTCGGCGCGATACCCTTCCCCCGCAGCAAGCGATCGATTCAGGTGGAGCTGTGGCTGGCGTGCGGGTCCAGCGACTGGATCCCCTATATCACTCAATTGAGGGCGCACGCATGAGGATACGGCCCGAGTCTGTCGGATTTATCGTGCTGCTGGGGGCGTGCGGGGCCATGCCGCCCCTCTCGGTCGATATGGGCCAGCCGGCGATGTCGCCGATTGCCCATGCCTTGGGATCGCTTCCTGAGGCGGTTGCCTACGCGCTGAGTCTGTACATGGTCGGTTTCGCGACGGCGCCGGTGGTCTTCGGCCCGCTTTCCGATCGCTTCGGGCGGCGGCCGGTCCTGCTGGCCGGGTGCGTGTTGTTTTGCGTGGCCGGGTGGGGCTGCGCCGTGGCGCATTCGATGACCTCGTTTATGGCCTGGAGGCTGATCCAAGGCGCGGGAGCGGGCGTTGGCACTGTGCTGGCCGTCGCAATCGTCCGGGACCTTTTCGAAGGGCAGAAGGCCCGGGCGCGGCTGTCCTATATGGGTGTGCTTACCAGCCTGGCTCCGATGATCGCGCCGACGCTGGGTGTCTGGATTCTCGCGCTGGGCGGGTGGCGGAGCATCTACGCCGTTCTGGGGGCGATCGGCGCCGCTCTGATTGTTGCCGTGGGCCTGGGGCTGGACGAATCGGCGCCGCGGGAGCAAGCACAGAGTCTCGCGCCGCGGCAGCTCCTGACCAACTACTGGCGCGTTCTTGGCAACCGCACCTACCGCGGCTACGCGGTCGTTTCGGTGCTGAACTTCGGATGCCTTTTCGCCTACATATCAGCGTCGCCACTGCTGATGATTAATACGCTGGGGGCTTCGCCGCGCGTCTATGCCTATCTGTTCGCGCTGACGTCCTTCGGGTTCATGACCGGCGGAGCTGTGAACGGGTGGCTGAACATGCGCGGTGTGGCGGCGAGCTGGCTGCTAGAGACCGGCCAGGCACTTACAATGGCGACCACTCTGCTTCTACTGCTGCTTTCGGTGACGGGCGCCGCCACGCTGGCGACGGTGACACCGCTGTTGTTCGCGACCACCTTCGCATCTTCGCTGGTCTCGTCCAACGCCACAATTGCCGCGCTCCATCCGGTGCCGGAGACCGCCGGCATGGCCTCGTCCATCATCATCTGCGCGCAGTGGCTGCTGGGCGCAGCGGCGGGAGCGCTGGCGGGCTTTCTTTTCGACGGGCATACGCCCCGGGGGCTGGCGGAAGTAATGTCGGGCTTTGCGCTTGCGTCCTTGGCGGTCTATTGGGGGTTCGTGCGGCCGTATGAACGGCGCGTGCGCGGAGCGGAGCCGTTGGCGAAAAGAGCGGCGACGGGCACCATCGAGGGCTCGTAGCAAGCCGCGGAAAAACCGCGGGCCTAGCCGGATTGTTTGCCGCGTCTCGTCCCACCTACGCCAAGGCTTCGGCGGGCAGGCCCTCCCATCGTCGCATCTCCGAGGCGCAGCCAAGCATGTGCGCCGGGAATCCGCTGAGGCGGATGTCCCTACGAGAGCACGAGCAAAATCCCCACCCTCGCAAGCCGAGGATGGGGCACCCGGAAAATCAAACGCTGAAGTCTGGGCCACCCGCCTTCTCCGATTGCGGAAGAGCAGGATGTGCGGCGAACATGTCCGGCTGCTTCTTGGCTTCGTTGTAGGGCTTGTAGAGAGTGGATGGCTCGTCCGGCTGCGCCGCAAGCACGCCGCGCACGGTGCCATGATCGGGGGCCTGCGCCCAGCTCGTTTCGTACCGGTTGCGGAACACGGGCACAAGATTGGAATGCGCTATCCTCCAGCGGCCATCTTCCTTCACGTAATCGACGTAAAAAGTTCCCCAGATCCATGCGGCCGAGGAGTTGCTGCCGGCAGCGCCGGGGGACAGCCAGTGGCTTCGCGCGGACAATCCGTCGCTTGCGATCTCGATGACCGGATTGGCGGCCATGTGAAGAATGAAAAATCCCGGGATGGTTTTCGTGACTTCGAAAGAGCGGTAAAGCGCGCGCACGCTTTCGAGGCCGCGGTACACGCCGCTATCGGAGAATTCGACGGACACGTCGGGCAGATTGTGGGCGAAACATTCGTCCACGATGCGGTCGAAGCGCTGCTTGAAGAGGTAGTGAATGTATTTCGATTGCAGCTGCTGGATTTCGAGCGTGTCTTCCAGGTGGCGCACGCGGGCGAGCAGATCTTGCACGGTGCGCATCAGGTCATCGTTGTTCGGGTTCATACGCAGGTCTCCTCGACGATCGTTTTGCTTTGACGCGCAATTGTAATCATTTTAGCGGGCGGGAAGCGGCGAAAACCTAGAAAAGGCGCCCGCCTAAAATGCGAGGCGGCCGCTACGAAGGCAACTGCCGCAGGGCAAACCCGAAAGTGCGCTACGAAGGCAAAGCTGCCGTGCCGAGGAAAATTTTCACGGACTAGTACCTCACCATCTCGGAGGGGATTTTTCGAGGGGAGTCATATGCGTTGCAATAGCACGACTTCCGCCTGCTGGCGATTTGTGTACGACAAGGCCTCCTCATTGCACACACATATGCTGGAGCGGCGTATCGCTCGGGCAATGGTGCTTGGGCAGCATTGTTTGAGCACACGCTGCTCCGCGCGCGCAATCACGTATTCGCGCAAATTATAGGAGGTCGCCGATGGAAGAAAGACGAGAACCGATTCGCGTAATGAGGGAAGACGAGGTCCAGGCTTCCGTGTCTCATACCAGCGCGTGGCTGGCTGCCGGGATTGTGGCGCTGGTGATCGCCCTCGGTTTGACCGTGGGCTACATCTATCAACAACAGTCGAATTCGAAGCAGTTGCTGTCTCGCGATTCCGACATGAACTCGACGATCAGCCAGATGCAGAATCAAATCGACACGTTGACGTCGAAGGTGAATCAACCGCCCGCAGTGCAGCCTGCGCCCAGCGCATCCGCCAATCAGCCAGGGACCGCTTCGGCGGGCGCCAGACACCGTACCGCCGCGGAAAACAAGCGCCTGAAAGAAATGCAGGCGAAGCTGGAAGACCAGCAAAAACAGTTGAAGGACACGCAGGACGCGGTGGCGCAGACCCGCTTCGATCTCGCGGCGGGCCTGGACTCCACGCGCACCGACTTGAACGGGTCGATCGCCAGGACGCATGATGAACTCGTGGCGCTCGAGCAGCGCGGCGAGCGAAGCTACACCGAGTTCGACATCACCAAGGCCAAGCATTTCCAGCGTGAGGGACCGATCATGATCTCTCTCCGCAAGGCTGACCCCAAGCACAAGCGCTACGATCTGGCGATGGTCGTCGACGACAACCAGCTCAGCAAGAAAAGTATAAACCTCTACGAGCCCGTCTGGATCAACGGGGCGGACATGCAGCAGGTGCAGCTGGTGGTGAACAAAGTTGACAAGGACCACGTGCACGGCTACGTCAGCGCGCCGAAGTACGCGCAATCGGCCAGCATGACGAACGTGTCTGCGCGAACCACCAGCAGCTCAACTGAAACTTCCAGAACACCAGCCGCGAACTCAAGCGAAACGCCGTCGAGCAATTCGACCGACGCCTCGCCGACGACTTCGCCCGAGACTTCGCCAACCAGTTCGCCCACTGCCACCCCGCAGCAACCGCAGTAGATTTGTTCCCACATCCGGCAGGGCGAGCACACCGCCCTGCCGGATTTTTTTTTCGCGCGTTTGCCACTGCGAAGAAGCCCCACTCTCTCAACTCGAGAAACCTGGGGCTGTGCTCAGGACAAGTGGGCGACCCGGAAGATCAAATA
Organism: uncultured Acidobacteriota bacterium; assembly: GCA_963752925.1. GTDB lineage: Bacteria > Acidobacteriota > Terriglobia > Acidiferrales > UBA7541 > Palsa-295. The sequence continues at coordinate 1,054,576 of CAVVZY010000011.1, forward strand.
AGAAAGCGCCCGCGGACGCAGCATTGCGCGTTCATGCGGTGACGGGTAGATTGTTGGTCTGCGGGAAGATCAAAATGGACATTCCGAGGGATGGGAAAGATCAATGGCGAAGAAGGGATACTGGATCGTGTTGCATGTATCGCCCTCCGACGGAGTCGTGATGGCGGAATATGCCAAAGCCGCGAGGCCGGTGATTGATGCGGCGGGCGGGCGCCTGATCATCAGGGGCAATCCCGCGAAGGTGTGCGAGGCGGGAGTGAATGAGCCGGCTGTCGTGGTCGAGTTCGAAAGCCTCGAGAAAGCGATTGCCGTGTATGAGAGCGCGGGTTACCAGGCGGCGCTGAAGGTGCTCGACAACAAGGTGAAGCGGGATTTTCGCATCGTGGAAGGGATGTAAGCCGGGCGGGGACTTTTCCTCACGCTACACCCCTCACCCTCGTCCCTCACCCTTCACCCCTCGCCCCAGAATCAAAAGTCCACAGGCGCCGCTTGAGATCTTCACTTCATCTTCATGCTAGCGTGAGTCGGGGCACCATTAGTCCCCGAAAGGACGAAATATGAGCGACCGCTCGTTGCCCGCCGCGCAAAACGCTCGCCGAGCCCCCTGCAGGCGAGAATCAAAATCCTAATCGAGAAATATGAGAATTAGAACATAGCCAAAAGGCTTGTAGACACGCAGTCGCGACCCGTTCTAACCGCTAATTGTCGCGAGTGGGTATCTGCGCGCGCCGGGCGGAACAGAGCAAGGGCGGGACGCCGAGACAGTTCTAGAGCTAGTCGGCCGCGCGATTCGTCCCGGAGGGGCGGGTGACCGGAACTGTGCGCCGGGGACTGGATTGTTGGGCCATGCGGGACGCCGTGCAACGCTTCGGGCAGGCGATGGGCCCGTTCGCTGGGCTCACTAAGCCGGGCGATGAATCGCGTTCCAGAGCAAGGCCGCGATGAAGCCGAGCACGTACCCTATGGTCGCTGTGATGGCGATCAGGCCGACCGCGATGCGGATGTGGAATTCGTCAATCACGTATATCGGCTTGATGAAATGCAGCCAGAGGACAAAATTCAGAAGCGATTGCGCACAGCCGAATGCAACCAGCGCCGCCCAGAGCGTATGCCACCCGCCCAGCATCAGTCCAAAGACGAGGCCCGTTTTGTTAGCGTTGACGACCATGGATGCCTCCTTCCGCGCCAGATCCCGCGATCCAACACAATTCTGCCGCGAGGCGCTGCCGCGAGCGGTGATTCGCGATACGGCCCGCGGTGACGTCCGTCACGTGCGGCGGCCGTCCGGTTTCGGATCGGCGGCGGCGCAGGTGTACAAAACGGAACAGTCTTGGTTCGGATTTGGAGACACTATTTGGACATGCGCAAGAAAACGGTCAAGAAGGATTCAAATAAAGCAACCCTTGCCCGCGTCAAGAAGGAGTTGGGTGCGCCACGCAGGGCTCTATCCGTCCGGGAAGACGAAGCGCACTTCGCCGCGGCGAAACGGTCCGCCCGGAAATAACCGCCGCAGAGCACCACAGGTGCGCAGACGAGAATCCAACATGCCCATCGAAGAGTGGGTCAAGACACTCGAAGACGGAAGAAAAGTGAAATTTACCAACGAAACGCTCGCGGGGGATGGCTCGTTTATCACCGCGCAGATCGAAAAACACGAAGTCGTCTATTCGATCGTGCTGGACAAAGAGAAAAATCCGCTGAGCCGTCACGAAGTTGAAAGCCGCTTCAAAGCTGAACTTTCCAAAAAATGAGGCCACGGAGATGGTCTTCTTCAAGGACCCTTGTTGTGCGCGTGCCCGTGCTTAGCTTTTCTTTTCGTGCTTGGCGTACATGGCGGATTGCTCGAGGGCTTCCTGCGACTGCTGGAACGCCTTGGCCGCGTGTTCCATCGCTTGCTTGGCGTGCTCGTGCCCGGTCTGGTGGTCTTCCTTGCCGTGATGCGTCGCGGCAACGCGATGCGCGTGCGCGGCAAGCTCGTGCATCTCAGCGGCTCTCTGGTGCGAATCGTTTGCCATGAATGCTCCCGGACTGCAGAAGTAACGGTAACAATTTGCGGAAGTGAAGTCCACGGCGACCGCAGCGAAATCGGCAATGCGGGCGCGCTTGACCTGCATGGCGCGCGCGGCTATGCTGAGCCGAATTTGGGGGAATGCGTAATGAAATTCAAGGCTTTCGGCGTCCTTGTGGCAGGATTCGCGCTGTCGCTGGCCGCGAGCGGGCCGGCGCGGGCGCACCATTCGTTCGGAGTCGAATACGATGCGAACAAACCAATCTCGCTGACGGGCACGGTGACGAGCATCGAGTGGACCAATCCGCACTGCTTCATCTACGTCGATGTGAAAGATAAAGACGGCAAGGTCACCAACTGGAAGATGGAAGGCTTTCCGCCCAGCGTGCTTTACAGAGCTGGATGGAGGCGCGATGTGACGGTCAAGGTGGGTGACGAAATCACCATGACCGGGTGGCAATCGCGCGTCGGCGGGCCATGGGGACATTCGCGCGAGGTAACGCTGAAGGATGGACGGAAATTCTATTTCGGTCCTCCGCCAGGCACGGGTGATGGCGGCAATGGGCCGGGCGCGAGTCCGACGCCTGCGGGACAAACGCCGCCCGATGCGCCGCCCGCGGCGAAGAATTGACGGAGCCGCTAAAATGAAAAACTTCTTCGTGGTAGTGGCTCTCGCAGCTGAAACGACGAGATGTCCGGTCCCCGGGGCTAAAGCCCATAAGAATCACGCAACATTTTTCGTGGGGTTGAAACCCCACGCTTTCGCCGTACTCCTGTTTTCCGCCGCGTTGTTGACGACGATGGTGGCGATCCCTCATCGCACGATGGCGCAACAGAAAAAGGATGATCCGAGCACAAAGGTGCCGCGCGCCGCGGACGGCCATCCAGACATGACCGGAGTCTGGCAGGCTGGAAGCAACCACATCGGAACGTGGGAAGAAGCCAATGTGGACGGAGGATTCGTCGCCGGGAACTCGCCGATTACGCCGTTCGCGATCAAGGAAAAGCAACCGTCGCCGCCTTATCAGAATTGGGCGCGGGAAAAAGTGCAGGAATCGTACGTGCGCCGGGGAGTGGACGACCCAGAGGTGGCGTGCCTTCCGCCAGGCGTCCCGCGAACCACGGCGATGGGACTGTTTCCGATGCAGATCGTGCAGACGCCGAAAATGGTGGTCATGCTTTTCGAGGTGTACCACGAATTCCGGCTGATCCCGATTGACGCGAAGCATCCGGACGATCTCGACCCGAGCTACATGGGAGATTCCGTTGGGCACTGGGAGGGCGACACGCTGGTCGTGGACGTGACGGGTTTCAATGACAAGACATGGCTGTCGGGCGTGGGAACATTTCACAGCGACAAGATGCACGTGGTGGAGAAATTCACGCGCGTGGACTACAACACGATTCTGTACGACAGCATCGTTGAGGATCCGGTAGTACTTGCCGGGCCGTGGATACGTCACAGCACGATCATGCTGCGCACGGGAACACGGCTGCAGGAGTATGTGTGCGCCGAGAACAACCAAGACCTGCAGCGATATAACGAAATGTTGAAGGACGAATCGACTTTCCGGCGGAAATAGTAATTCTCCTCCCCACAGGGCCTTCCGCCGCCTGACTGTCGTGGCGACTTGTGCTTTTGGGCAAGCGCCATTTTACTTTTCCCCCTGAATAGGACGACTATGATGCCGGAGGACTTTCCGGTGCGGCTCTGGCATCCCGGAAGGCCTCGTTTGCAGCCGGCGAACGCCCCAGCCTGCGCCGCTTCATTTCACTGCGCCAAATTGCAGATTCTTGGGAGGCACCGTGCTACAAGCTGACACGCGCGCGAACGCGCAGGCGAACACAATGAACGAGGCATGGAAACAGTGGGAAGGCCAGGTGGCCGACGGGAAATTCCATCTGCGCGAATACTTGGGAAGTTCCGAACGCGGCCCGGTGTTCCTGACGGAATTCGGCGAGCCGGAACCCCAGAGGGCCGCCATCAAGCTGATTCCCGCCGACCCGCAAGACGCGGACGCGCAACTGGCGCGGTGGGCGCTGGCGGCAAATCTGATGCATCCGCACTTGCTGCGCGTGTTGCAGACGGGGCGGTGCCAGGTGGGCGGCGCGCGGCTGCTCTACGCGGTGATGGAGTGCGCCGACGAGGACCTGTCGCACGTCGTTCTGAAACGGGCACTCACTCCGGCGGAAGCGAGCGAGATGCTGCGACCGGTGCTCGAGGCGCTCGCGTATCTGCATGGCAAGGGGCTGGTCCACGGACACGTGAAACCAGCGAACATCATGGCCATCGGCGAGCAACTGAAGATATCGAGCGACGGAATTTGCGCGGCGCGCGATAAGAACGGCTGGCGCGGCAACAGGCCGAGTGTATACGACGCGCCCGAGGCTGGCACGCGAGGATGCTCGGCGGCGGGAGATGTTTGGTCGCTGGGCGTGACGCTGGTTGAGGTGCTGACCCAGCAACTGCCCGTTTGGGAATGGAAGGGACAGGAAGAGCCGGAGCTGCCGAAGGCGATCCCGGCGCCATTCGGCGATATCGCGCGGCAATGTCTGCGGAGAGATCCGCAGCGGCGTTGCACGCTGGCGGAGATTGGCGCGCGGCTCGATCCGGACGCGCCTGCGCTGGGACAACTGAAGACCGTTGAGCCGCGCGTGATTGTAAAACCACTGGACGCGCCAAAACCACCGGCAGCGCCGAAGCCGATGGAAGCGGCGAAGCCTACCGTGGAGGCAAGACCGAGGCCGGCGGCAAAAGCGCAGAACGCATCGCCGAAGCGAAACTACGCGATTCCGGCGATTGCGATCGGCGTGGCGGCGGTGGCGGCGATCTTCGCGGTGCCGAAGCTGCTCAATCGCGGCCCGGAGGCGTCGCCGGAACCGGTGGCGTCCGCGCCCGAGACGCCAGCGAAACAGCCGAAGGCGAAAACAGTGGAAACAAGTGCGCCTGCCGAGAAGCTTGTGGCGAAGCGGCCGGCGTCGAGTGGCGCTGCTGCGGCCGTTGCGGCGACTGGGGCACCCAAGCCCGCGATGAAGAAGGCGTCGGGCGATGTGGTGCGAGGCACGGTGTTGCATCAGGTGTTGCCGGACGCACCGCAAAGCGCGCTCGATACGATTCGAGGGGCCGTGCGGGTCGGCGTGCGGGTGCATGTGGACGCGTCGGGCAGGGTCGTGGGAACGGACTTGGATTCCACGGGACCGAGCAAATATTTTGCGAATCTGGCCGTGAAGGCCGCGCGAAATTGGGAATTCACTCCGGCGAAAGTGGATGGGCAGAACGCGCCAAGCGAATGGGTGCTGCGATTTGAATTCGCGCAGGATGGCGCGAAGGTTAGGTCAGTGCAGGCGGCGCGGTAGCAATGAGCTGCGATAGCAGCTTTCGTTGAACGCCGTGGCCGAATAAACGGCGCTGAGCCAAGAATCTTCGCAAGAACCCCACCCTTCGCTGCGCGAAGGATGGGGCACCCGGAACGTCAACGGCGAACACACTAGATAGATGGACGGCGCTGAGCCAAGAATTTTCGCCGGGCACGGCATGCCGTGCCCCTACGAAACCCTTCCCGAAACCAACGATCGAATGGCGGCGATCTATTTTTTTGGCGTGAGGCGCAGGATATTTCCGGCGTCGGTGAGGACGTAGACGGAGCCGTCGGAGGCTTGCTGCACCTCGCGGATGCGCTGGCCCAGGTCGGCGAGCAGATGCTCCTCGGCGACGACGCGGTTGCCGTCGAGCACGAGACGGATCAGGAATTTCCCGTACAGCGCCCCGATGAAGAGATTGCCCTTCCATTCCGGGAACATGTCCCCGGTGTAAAACATCATTCCGCAGGGCCCGATATCCGGATACCAGAAATAGATGGGCTGCTCGGTGCCTTCCTTCACTTGCGCGCCGCTGCCAACCACGTCTCCGGAATACTGCCGGCCGTAGGAAACGTTTGGCCAGCCATAATTTTTCCCGGCGTGAATGATGTTGATCTCGTCGCCACCCATCGGGCCGTGCTCGGCGAGCCATAGATCTCCCGTGGCGGGATTGATGCCGACACCTTCGGGATCACGATGCCCGTAAGAATAAGTTTCCGGCAGTACGGTCGCTTGACCGACGAACGGATTGTCCTTGGGGATCGAGCCGTCGGGATTGATGCGCGCGACGCGGCCGGTAAAGTTGCGGAGGGTGTCGGGATCGCTGACCTGATGATCCGCGGGATCTCCTTTGGTGTCGTAGAGCATGGAGCGGTCGGCGCCGGTAACAAAGAGCGTGCCATCCGGAGCAAAGAGGACCCGTCGGTCGAGGCCATCGACGAGAGGCTGCACATGCTCGAGACTTTTCTCGTCGTCGCTCAGGCGCGCGCGGGCGGCGCGTTCAGTGCCGAGGGGTTTGGCGCGGCGTTCCGCGAGCGGGAGGCTCGCCTGTCGGCCGTAGAAAGAATTGGGCCACACGCCGGGCTCTTCGCCGGGCGGAGGAGCGTAATAGGTGAAATAGATGAGGCGATTCTCCGCGAAGTGCGGGTCGAGTGTCACATCGTGCAGGGCACCGGCGCCGATGACCTTGACGCCGGGCACTCCGGCCAGGGGCGCGTGGAAGACGCGATTCTTGTCCGCGACGCGCATTTCTCCGTTGCGTTCGGTAACGAGAATATTGCCGTCCGGGAGAAACGCCATCGCCCACGGGCTATCGAGGCGGCTCACGACCGTTTCCACCGTGAGCGGAGGCGAGGCTTTTTGCGGCGCGGGCGCGCCCGTCTGGCCGGGAAATGCCGGCTTCGGCGCGGGATAGTCGGTGGCTTTGGGCGCCTGCGCGCAAGCGAGTGATACGAACGTCATCATCGACGCCAGTACAGCAAATACGAACGCGAACTTCCTCATGAATCCTCCGTAGATGGACCGCAGGGAGAGTACCTGCCGAAGCGAGATTAGGCAACCACGCAGTGAAGAACAATTCGGTGGACCGAAGATTCACCGCACCCTTCCCTCCTGCGGAGATTCAGGGCGGAGAGACGCCGATTGCGCAGAAAGGGCGAGGGCAGAGAAGAAGTTCGGTCACTCCGCTCAGAATGACGGGTTTGCCAGTTGGGCAGCAATTTGCCAAGCATGTTCGCCGGGCATCCGCCCTGAATTATTGGCGGACCGTGCCCCTGCAAAACCTGCGACGAAATTTGCGGCGAGACCCTTACTCGCGGACAGCTGTACGGGTATTGCACTCCTGGACAGGGCGTTTGCGACGGGCGACCGCGATATGCTGGCGGAGGGTAAACTTTAGCTAGACGACGATCGCGAAGGGGCGGCCTTTCGCTGCCTTCAAGTTGCACGGAACGCGAGCCGGGGGGTCGGCCGCGTCGCTCGGGTGGCTGGGAGATACTTCAGGATTTTCAGGGGAAAGACGGGACTAACCATGGCGTCGCTGTTCCATCGTCTATTTCCGGGCGAAGATGAGGAAGAACGCCCGAAGGCTGCCGACGAGGGCCCGGAAGGACCTGCGACGAAAGTAGCTTGGGGGGATGGGCCTTTGGAGCGAACCGCTCCGATGGGAGGCGCGCCGCGGGAATTGCCGCAGGGGCTGATACCCGCGAGCAAGCTGCCTTCCGCGGCGGAAGCGTTGGCGGAGCTTTTTGCCGAACCTCCCACTGTGGAAGAGCCACAGTACCAGAAGGCTGCGCAGCCAGAGAAGATTGCGGAGCCTACGACCGAGGAACCGGGCGGGGACGCCGCGCCGAAACGGCGAAACATATTTGCACGATTGCTGACGTTCAAAAGGCCGCCTGCAACGGTTCCAGAGAGATTGTTCCCTCTCGAGCAGAGTGCGGCGGAAGAATCCGCGAGCGAAGCGAAGGCCGAGACGCCGGCCGAAACGTCCACCGACGCTTCGGCCGTGACGGAGGCGGCCGAGCGCGGCGAAGCTGTTAACGCAGAGATCGATTCACTTATGGAAACGCTTGGGGCTCCGATCCCGGCGGAAACCCTGCCGTCGGCGGCAGCGGCATTCGAGGAAATATTTCCGCCGGAGGAGACTTCGGTCGAGCCGGTTGCCGGCGCTTCGGCAGAAGGCCATGACGAAGAGAATGACGAACCGGATGAAGAAGTGCACCAAGAAGACTCGGCAGAGGCTTTCAGCGAGGTCCCCGTCGAGGCGCTGGTCGAGGTAGCGACCAACACTTCCGCAGTATCGACTTTTGCAGAGCGCGCGCCGGAGCAGGAGACTTCGGTCGAATCCCCACGCGAAGCCGGCGATGAGTTCAATGCTGACACCCGGCACGACGTTCGTACGGAGGAGACGCCGGCAGAAACCGGGCGGGGCGGTGCGCGGCTGGGTTCGCGCGAAGCGCAGTGGCCATATGAGACTCACGATGCCGCAGCCGGGGCGCCAACGAATCAGCAGATCGCGACTGCGGAGCGGAAAGAATCTTCGCAGACGGAATCATTGGGCGAATCGCACGAGCAGCCGACCGCGCCTATGGCAGCGGCGCCGGAAGCACCCCACAGGCTCTACAAGGACTGGGCGTTCGACGAAAAGCTGGCGAGCCATCGCGAATGGGTGGAATCGCACGGCGTGACGGGCCAGCGAGCGGACCTTGCAGGAGCCGAGCTGGAGGCTTCGGATCTGATCAGCGTGAACCTGCAGCTCGCCGATCTGCACGACGCGAATCTGCGGGCTTCGGATCTGCTGCTCGCGGACCTGCGCGACGCGTGCCTGGTGCGGGCCGATCTCGAGGAAGCGTGCCTGGTGGGCGCGAATCTGGAAGGCGCAAACCTGGAAGGCGCATCGCTGGAAACGGCGATGGGGCTGGTACCGCGGCAGCTCGCGGGAGCAAACCTGCGAGACGCGCTGCTGGCGCCGCAACTGATGGAGTTCGAGGCGGTCGCGGCGTTCCAGCGCGCCTCGCAAAACGCGTTCCGCTATTTTGGGGCGATGACGGCGGTGAGCGTGCTGTCCTGGCTGGTGATCTGGAAAACGCGGGACGCGCAACTGCTGACGGATTCCGCCGTAATTCCCTTCCTGCATTCGCGCGCCGCCGCGGCCGCGGTGCCAACGGCGGAAACCTATCTGATCGTGCCGGTATTGCTATTCATCGCTTACCTGCTGTTTCATTTCCACTTGCAGCGATTGTGGGATGCGGTGATCGAATTGCCCGCCATTTTCCCCGATGGACACACGCTGGGCGATCGCGGGCCGGGAATCATCACGGGGTTGCTGCGCACTCATTTTCGATGGATGAATCCTGATCCATCGTCCACGCGGCTGGTGGAAAAGGGAGTGTCGCTGCTGTTGGCATACTGGATCGTCCCGCCAACGCTGCTACTTTTCTGGGCGCGCTACCTGACGCGACAGGAAATTCACGGCACGGTACTGCACGCGATTCTGGCGGTAATTGCGACGGGGGTCGCGGCTTACGCCACCACCAGAGTCGGGCGGCCGCAAGAACGCTGGGCGATCGAGAGGAAATGGGCGCAGCGGTGCATCAGAAAACTCAAAGCGATCAGTCCGTTTTCGGTGGCGACGGTTTTCGGCATCGCGCTGCTGCTGCTTTCCGCCGGGACGATCGCGGGGGTGCCGCACGAGCGCAGCCGGGCGCCGCAGTACGGGGCGGGTAACATTCGACGATGGGCGCCGAACGTATTTTGGTGGCTGGCGTTTGATCCTTACGCCGATTTGACGGAGGCAGCAATCTCACACCGGCCGGCAAACTGGACCGGAGCGGACGACCAGGTCTCCGCGGTGGATGGACTGCGATCAAGCAACGCGAGATTCCGGTATGCGCAGGCTTACGGAGCGTTTTTTGCGAATGCCCACTTGTGGCGCTCGGATTTCCAGGGAGCATTCCTTTCGGAGGCGGACTTGCGCGGCGCAGACCTGGGGCAGAGCAATCTGCAGTTTGCGGTGATGGATCACGCGCAGATGACTCGCGCGAACCTCGACCGGTCGAATCTCGATGGGGCCGACCTGCGCCGAGCCGATCTTCGCGGCGCCAACCTTTCTTATTGTTCGCTGACGGATGCAATCCTGGTGGACGCTCGGCTCGATGGCGCAAACTTTTACACCGCCCGGCTCGCGGGCGCCACGCTCACGCGCGCGAATCTGGAGAAAGCGGACTTGCGCGAAGCGTACCTGGGCGGCGCGCATATGGACCACGCCGACCTGCAAAACGCGTACCTCTGGTCGGCGAAGCTGCGTGGCGCAGACCTGGGAGGCGCGCAACTGGCGAGCGCGATCCTGATTGACGCGGACTTGCACGGCGCCAATCTGGGCGGGGCGCAATTGACCGGAACGGTGCTGAATGGCGCGGACCTGAGCGGAAGCAGCCTCGAAGGCGCGGATCTCCGAGGCGCGCTGGGACTGAGCGCGAATCAGGTGTGCTCGGCGAAGTCGCGGCGGGGCGCGGTGCTCGATGTGGACATGGAAACGCAAGTCGAGGCGCAGTGCGGGAAACGAGGCGGGGGCAGCGGAGATTGAGGAAGCAGCGGAAGTTGAGGAACTAGTCGTATGGCGCGATCGTGCCAAGCACGCGCGCCGGGCACGGTATACCGTGCCCCTACGAAAACATCTCTTGTGCCGCGGGGCGAGTTAGAAGCTGGACCAGGGGCTGGCGGCCTTCAGGCGGTCGTTCACATTGTTGATGTTTTTCACGCCCTGATCGGCGAGCCAATCCTCGAGCGCCTTCACGCCGTGCTTCGCGTAAATCGGGATTGCGTCTTTCCAGGTGGCGCGGCCGCAGAGGACGCCCGAAAATTTGACGCCGGATTCGGCGGCAAGCTCGAGAGTTTCGCTGAACACGTCGTTGCTCACGCCGGCTGAGAGGTAGATGAACGGCAGCTTGGCGGAAGTGGCGGCCTTGAGAAAATGCTCCTTGGCCTGGTCGCGCGTGTAGGCGGATTCGCCCTTGCAGGCTTTGGTGCCGGCGACGAACGCCATGTTGACCGGGACCTCGACCTTGAGAATGTCCACCGCGTATTGGGGCTTCGAATATTCCGCCATGCTTTTCGCAACGATGTCGGGCTTCTTGCGCGCGTAGCCGATAGCCTTCTCGTCCGAGCCTTCTTCATAGCCAACCAACTCAAGGAAGAACGGCACGTCCGCGGCGGTACATTCAGCGCCGATGCGCTCGACCCATGCGTGCTTGATCTCGTTCACGGCCGTCGGATCGAACGGCGTGTAGTAGAGCAGAATCTTGATGCAATCGGCTCCCGCAGCGACGAGACGGCGGACGGACCAGATGTCGAGAAGATCGGGGAGGCGGCCGGGACGCGTGTTGTCATAGCCGCTGTTTTCGTAAGCGAGCAGCAGGCCGGCGTTCTTGGAGCGAACAAGAGCGGCGGGAAGGCCATATTCGGGATCGAGGAGGATCGCGCTGGCGTGGGGCGTGAGGACTTTCACGACCGCGGTCTTGAACTCCTCAAGCATCTGCGCGGTGACGGCGCCCTTGTCCACGCCCTTGTCCTTAGCGATGGCGCTCTTGAGCGAGCCGCGCTGGTCCATAGCCGCGGCGGCGATCACGTCGCGCGAGTTGGATACGGCTTTCAGGCCCTTTAGCTTTCCCGGTGTGCGTTTCATGGCGTTCGAATCCCCTCGATATACATGAGATGCGGATAACCTTCGCGGCATTTTAGCACGGAGCCTAACGGGCTGAAACAAAGAGAAAGGAAATCCACCGCCGAGACGCAGAGGGCGTAGAGAAACCGAAGAGAGCGGAGGGAGAACTACAAGAACAGGACGTGGTGCTGGCTGGCGCAAGAACGGCCGTCGGCGGAATCGGCGATCGAGGCGAGGCGAGTAAGGTCATCGAGGAGGCTGGGACCGACCGAAGCGAGAAGCGGCAGGGCACAGAGGGTGCGCTCCTGCAGACCGCCGCTGGGATAGAGCGAATCGAGCAGGATGCGCTCGTGACGGTCGAGAATACCGGAACGAAAATTCTCGGCGCGGGCGACCTTTCCCTTGAGCTGTTCGATCTGATGGAGAATCTTGCGCTCGGAAGCATGCAGGGCTTCGAGGAGCGTGGAATCGAGGCGGCCGAGCGGCTCCTCGTAAGCCTTGAGCATGGCGCGGAGCGCTGCTTCGCTTTCGTCGAAGCGGGTGGCGAGCGCGGCGGGAAGTGATTTCTGCTCCATCTTGGCACGAAGGTGCTGCGGCCCAGCGAGAATATCGCGAATCTCGAGGCCGTACTGCGCGAGGAAGCGAGCGATGGGCGGCTCAACGATGGTGAAACTCGCGCGCGGAAGGATCGCGGGCATGCGGCCGAGAATCTTGCGATAGGCGACTTGCGACTGCGCCATGTAGGCGACTTCCGCGGGACCTCCGAAATAGGCGGCCGTCGGGAGAAGCGTATCCTGCACGACCGGACGCAACAGCGCACTGGGCGTAAACGATTCCGGCGCGGACTGAACCGCGGCGGCGAGCTGGTCACGCGTGAATTCGGAGTCGCCGGCGAAGAATTTTCCGTTGCGGCTGCGAAGCGGCTCGCGACGGCCGCCGAGTTTATAGAAGAGCAGCGTGGTTTCGTGCGTGACTTTGACCTGATCGTGAAATCCATGGCCCTCGAGTTCCTTCGAGCGGGCGAGAAGCGCGTCGCGGAGTGGGCCGGCTTCGTCGAGCGCGCGCAAGTAAACGGGAGCGGTGAGGCGATGGAAACGGGGATCGAGCGGGTCAAGGAAGATGATGCCGCGTCCGGCAAACAATCGGGTCATCAGCTTTCCGAACGCCGAGCCGTAGGTTTCGCCTCGCGTATACGATTCGTGGAGCGCGCGGGCGAGGACTTCGGCGAAAGGGCCTTCGAGCGTCTGCGCCGCGGTGGATACGAGCGACTCGATCGCATCGCCGAAGACAACTTCTCCGACGTGGCGGCCGGCGTCCTTCTCATTTGCGGGCAATTCGTAGCGGGCGACGCCGTTGCGCGTGTTCCAAAACGAATGATTGACCTCAGCGAGGTCGTGATCCTCGGTCGCGAGCCAGAAAATCGGAACAGCGTCGGTGCCGCGGCGGGTGGTTTCCTCGGCGCAGCGAACGGTCGAGAGAGCCTTGTAAAAGGTGTACGCGGGACCGGAAAAGAGACCAACCTGCTGGCCGGTCACGATCGCGACGGCGCTCGCGGCGAGGCGCTCAAGATTGTGCGCGGTCGCGGAATCGAGCTTGCTTCCCGCAGCGAATCGCTGGTTTTGCTCGCGCAGAATTTCCACGACGCTTCGGCGCGTGGCGGAATCGAGGCGTACTTCATGTGCAGCGGCATCAATACCGGCAGCGGTAGGCGGATGCGCGTAATACGACGAAACACGGGAAAAGTCTTCCAGGAAGGAAGAGAAGAGCTTCGCGGTGTGAGGGATTTCGCGAAACGGAATACAGTGGGACTCCATCGAGGCAGTCATGATACACGCGCCTCTGGACACCAGCAACAGCGGGCGGTGGTCAATGCGGCGGGCATGGAATCAGACTTCGGCACTTTGGGATTGGATGATTCAGGTTGGCGATGGATTCGGGTGGTTGAGCCAGAAAGGCTAGAGGCCTTTACAGCAGAGACGCAGAGATCGCAGAGAAACCGAGAAAAGGCTTAACACAGAGTTCACTGAGAAAGGCGTTGAGGGCACCGAGAAAGCCTCACGACGCGCGCAAGAGTTTCACGTCAGGACGCACGGCTACGAATGGTCGGCCGTGGCCGCAGTTTTGCGGCGATGCAGGTCCTGGAGGGCGGCGACGTCGGGGGCGTGGCCGGCCATGGCGCGAATGCCGCGAGCGGCGGCGCTGGCGGCCGATAGGGTGGTGATGCAGGGAACGTTGTAACGCACGGCGGCGCGGCGGATGGATTTTTCGTCGTAGAAGGATTCGCGGCCGAGCGGCGTGTTGATGACCAGATTCACTTTGCCGGTTTTGATCAGGTCCACGATATTCGGCCGGCCTTCGTTTACTTTGTACACCGCTTCGATTTCGATTCCCGCGCGGATAAGAGCCGAAGCCGTGCCGCGCGTGGCGATGATCTTCAGCCCCGCGGCAGCCAATTCCTTGGCGACGGCGGCGACGTTGCGTTTGTCGTGATCGTTCACGCTAATGAAGACAACTCCGGAAAGCGGCAGGCGCTGGCCGGCGGCGAGCTGCGCCTTGGCAAAAGCGAGGCCAAAGGTCGAGGAGATGCCCATCACTTCCCCGGTCGAACGCATCTCCGGGCCGAGGATCGTATCCACGCCGCGGAATTTGTTGAACGGGAAAACGGGCGACTTTACGGCGTAGAAATCGCGTACGGCGAGTTCCTTCACGCCGTTCATATCCACAATTGGGAGATGCAGGTCCTTGAGCTTGCGGCCCGTCATCAAGCGCGCGGCAACTTTTGCGAGCGGAACGCCGGTAGCCTTGCTGACGTACGGAATCGTGCGCGAGGCCCGCGGATTCACTTCGAGAACGTACACCGTGTCGTGCTGGATGGCGTACTGCACGTTCATCAAACCGACGACATGCAGAGCACGGGCCAGGCGCACGGTGTAATCGCGGATGTGCGCGAGGACTTCAGGTTTGAGCGTGACCGACGGAAGGACGCATGAGGAGTCGCCGGAGTGGATGCCGGCTTCCTCGATGTGCTCCATGATGCCGCCGATGACGACATCTTCGCCGTCGGCGAGCGCGTCCACATCAACTTCGGTTGCGTCCTCGAGGAACTGGTCGATCAAGATTGGGCGCTTGGGGTCGGAAACAGTGCCGATCTGCACCGCCTGCGTCACATATTCTTCGACGGTCTTCAAATCGTAGGCGATCACCATAGCGCGTCCGCCAAGAACGTAGCTCGGCCGGACGAGAACCGGGAGGCCGATCTCGGATGCGGTGGCGACGGCTTCCTCGGGCGCTAGCGCCGTGCCGCCGCGCGGCTGGGGAATATTCAATTCAGCCAGCAGCGCGCCGAAGCGGCGACGATCTTCCGCGAGATCAATTGACTCGGGATCGGTGCCGATGATCTTGGCGCGGTTGCGCTTTAACTCAAGCGCGAGATTCAGGGGAGTTTGACCGCCGAATTGCACGATGACTCCCTGCGGATTTTCGCGCTCGAGCACGGCGAGCACGTCTTCGAGGGTGAGCGGCTCGAAGTAGAGGCGATCGGAGGTATCGTAATCGGTCGAGACCGTTTCCGGGTTGCAATTGATCATGACGGTCTCGTAACCATCTTCCTTGAGCGCGAGGGCGGCGTGGCAACAGCAATAATCGAATTCGATTCCCTGCCCGATGCGGCTAGGGCCGCTGCCGAGGATTACGACCTTGGGGCGGTCCACCGCGGCGGATTCGTCCTCTTCCTCGTACGTCGAGTAGAGGTACGGCGTGAAGGACTCGAATTCCGCCGCGCACGTGTCCACGCGTTTGAATACAGGGATGACGCCGAGTTCGTGGCGGCGGGCGCGCACGGACGCGGATTTCACATTCCACAATTTGGCCAGCTCTTCGTCACTGGCGCCGGAGCGCTTGGATTCCAGGAGCAGCTCGCGCGAAATTCCGCGCAACGAGCTCGCGGCGACGCGGCGGTCGAGCGCGACCATGTCCTCCATCTGGCGGATGAACCAGGGGTCAATCTTCGTAAGCGAGCAGACTTCGTCGCGTGACATGCCGCGCTCGAGGGCTTCGAAGAGCCAGTGAATGCGGTCGGGACCGGGGACGTGGAGCTTTTCGCGCAGGAGCGCGGTGGTGACTTCGGCCGGAGCGCGCCATGCGGTGCTCGGTTCGAGCGAGCGGATCGCCTTGCACAGCGATTCCTGAAACGTGCGGCCGATGGCCATTACTTCGCCGACGGACTTCATCTGCGTGGTGAGAGTGGTTTCGCTGCCCGGAAACTTCTCGAACTGAAACTTCGGGATTTTGGAGACGACGTAGTCGATGCTTGGCTCGAAGCACGAGGGAGTCTTGCGCGTGATGTCATTGGGAATCTCGTCGAGCGTCATGCCGACGGCGAGCTTGGCGGCGATTTTGGCGATGGGAAAGCCGGTGGCTTTGCTCGCGAGCGCGGAACTGCGCGAGACGCGCGGATTCATTTCTATTACGACCATGCGGCCGGTTTCCGGGTCGATGCCGAACTGAATGTTGGAGCCGCCGGTTTCGACGCCGACTTCGCGGATGATCGCGGCGGCCGCGTCGCGCATGCGCTGATATTCCTTGTCGGTGAGCGTTTGCGCGGGAGCGACGGTGATGGAATCGCCGGTGTGGATGCCCATGGGGTCCACATTCTCGATCGAGCAGATGACGACGAAGTTGTCGCGATGGTCGCGCATCACTTCGAGCTCGAATTCCTTCCAGCCGATCACGGATTCCTCGATCAGCGCCTGATGGACCGGGCTGGCGTCGAGCGCGCGGGCGATAGCGTCCGCGAATTCCTCGCGGTTGTAGGCGATCGAGCCGCCGGTGCCGCCGAGCGTGAAGGACGGGCGGATGACCACGGGGTAACCCAGCTTGTCCGCAAGCTTGATCGCTTCGGGAATCTCATTGACGACGAAGGACGCGGGAACTTCAAGGCCGATGCGGCGGCAGGCGTCCTTGAAGAGCAGGCGGTCCTCGGCGATCTTGATCGCGCGCAACGAAGCGCCGATAAGTTTGACGCCATATTTTTCGAGGATGCCGGCTTCGGCGAGCTCGACGGCGAGATTGAGACCGGTCTGTCCGCCGACGGTTGGAAGCAGTGCGTCGGGCCTCTCCGCAGCGATGATGGCTTCGAGATATTCCTTGGCGAGTGGCTCGATATAGGTGCGATCGGCGATTTCGGGGTCGGTCATGATCGTCGCGGGATTGGAATTGACGAGGATGACTTCGTAGCCCTCGGAGCGCAGTGCCTTGCAGGCTTGCGTGCCGGAATAGTCGAACTCGCACGCCTGGCCGATGACGATCGGGCCGGAGCCGATGATTAGGATTTTCTTTATGTCAGTGCGTTTCGGCATCTCAGTCTTGGGGCGACGCTTTCGTTTGGGAGTCGGAAGGGCGGGGTTTCAACCCCGCCGTCCGTGCTGTTCGCTCTTCGGGGGCTTTAGCCCCTGAAACCGAGGGCCAAAGGTCGAGTGGGAATTTGCCGGCCGCGGAACTGTGCGGATATTCCGCGGGTGTCGGCGACAACCCCGCCTTCACGGGATTCTCGTCGATGTATTTCGCGTGAGATTCAAAGTCTCGCTGGTCTCGTATTTGGTGCTCGGTGAATCCAGCGTGCCAGACGGGAAATCGCGTGCCAAGACTCTGGCCGATTCGATGCGACGAGCCGCCTTTAATGAGTTGCATAGATTTTTCCAGAGTCGTCGATTCGCCCGGCGTCAAGATCGCGTGAAAATGATCCGGCATGACCACGTGACGATGAACCTTATAGTTTCCTTGATCGCGGTAGTGAAATAGCGCGTCCTCAAGAATAGAGGCGACCGCCGGATTCTGAAACAATGCTCGCCGCTGCCACGTATCGGTCGTGACAAAGTACGTTGCACCAGGTTGTGTACGGTGCTTCGGTCGAGCCATCCGGCTTCAGGGGCTAAAGCCCCTCTCCTATCGCGCTATCTGGCGGGGTTGAAACCCCGCCCTTCCATTTCGCAATTCGTCGCGAAGGCAAAATGAACAGCGTGGCCCATGCCTCGGGCGTCAAATCTGAAGTCGATACCTGCGTCGCGACTGGACCTCTCATCGCGCGGCGTCCTTCATGATGGCGATGAAATCATCGAAGAGGTAGCGGGCGTCGTGCGGGCCGGGCGAGGCCTCGGGATGATACTGAACGCTGAAGAGCGGGAGCGAGCGGTGGCGCATGCCTTCGTTCGTGTGATCGTTGAGATTCACATGCGTGATTTCCACGTCGCTCGAAGGGAGCGATTCGGGATCCACGCAGAAGCCGTGGTTCTGCGCCGTGATTTCGACTTTCTGGGTGCGCAGATTTTTCACCGGGTGATTCGAGCCGTGATGGCCGAATTTCAGCTTGAACGTCTTGCCGCCCAGCGCGAGGCCGCAGAGTTGGTGGCCGAGGCAGATACCGAAGATCGGGACGCGACCGAGCAACTTCTTGATGTTCGCGACGGCGTAGGTGATCGGCTCGGGATCGCCGGGACCATTCGAGAGGAAAACGCCGTTGGGCTTGAGTGCGAGAACGTCGTCAGCGGAAGTTTTCGCCGGGACGACGGTGACGTCGCAGCCATGATCCACGAGCAGGCGAAGGATGTTTTGCTTGATGCCGTAGTCGTAGGCGACGACGCGGTATCGATCAGCGCCGTTCTTGCCGATAGTCTTCGGTCCATTCTTCACCGGCGCCGCGAGGCCGATGGAACCCTTCGCCCAATCGTATTTTTTCGCGGTGGTGACGCGACCGGCGAGCTCCTGGCCTGCCATGGTCGGGAGCGCGCGGGCTTCGGCGACTAGCTGCTCGGCGGGAGTGTCGTCGGTCGAGAGAATGCCGCGGAGCGCGCCGACTTCGCGGAGATGGCGCACCAGGGCGCGCGTGTCTATGTCTCCGATAACCGGAACGCCGTGACGTTCGAGATACGCCTGCGTGGTTTCGCTCGAGCGCCAGTTGGAAGCGAGCGACGAGAATTCGCGGACGATCAACGCTTCGATGTAGGGCTTGCCTGATTCCTCATCGTCGAGATTGGTGCCGGTGTTGCCGATGTGGGGATACGTCAGGCACACGATCTGCCCGGAGTAGCTGGGATCGGTGAAGACTTCCTGGTAACCAGTGAGGCTGGTATTAAAAACGACTTCGCCGCCACGGCGGGTGCGAGCGCCCGCCGCACGGCCGTTAAAGACTCTTCCGTCCTCTAGCGCGAGCGTCGCGCGTCCTGCGAGAACCTCGTTCAGTGTGTCCTCCAGAAGATGTCATCTCGATGCCGCACTCACTGTCGAAGTGGAAGTGAGCGATCCAAAATGATTCACCGGCCAGTAGGCAAAAACGGCTTTGCCGTAAATAAACTGGCGCGGGACCGAACCAAAAACGCGCGAGTCGTTCGAGCTATCGCGATGATCGCCCATCACGAAATATTCGTCCTGCGGAAGACGCCGGGCCGCGTAGTTCGAGCCGTCGAGATAGCCGGACGGAACGTACTGGTCCGGTAGTTCCCTGCCGTTCACGAACACGTTGCCGGCGCGGATCTCTACCGACTCACCCGGCAAACCGACGACGCGTTTGATGAACGACTTCGAGCGATCCAGAGGATACCAGAAGACGACGACGTCTCCTCGCTCGATTGGTTCGAAACGGTAGATAAATTTGTTGATGAAGATGCGTTCCTGATCGGAGAGGAGCGGATTCATGCTGGTCCCCTCGACCTTTACCGGCTGGTAGAGAAAAATCATGATGACGATGGCCAAGCCCAGCGCCACTGCCAGATCGCGTGTCCAACTGCGCAACTCGCGCCGCAATGGCGGATCAGGCGCCCTTTCAGGCGGAGCCGGCGAACCGAGTTGAACGTCGTCCTGCATGCTGTACTCAGTTATTTATATCATGCCGTGAATGCGGAGGCAAAGGAGGCGAATGGGCGAGTAGCGAAGCGGTTTGCATCCGCGAAACCGAGCCGCCACTTGCCCAGACCCGATTGCGTCAGCGTGGAACCAGGTGTACGTTGTAACCGTCCAAGAATCGGGCAAGAAGACATTTCGGCCGAAGGGGTGAGTTCATGAACCGTCGCGATTTTCTGAGATCAGCTACCGTTGTGTCGGCGGGACTCGCGTTCTCGAAGGCGGAGTACGTGTTTGCGCGAGACGTTTCTTCCGGCACCTGGCGCACGTTTGACGTGACAACCCACGTGGAAGTCCTGAAGCCTTCCGGCACGACGCGGATCTGGGCGCCCGCCGCGCTGATCAGCTCAACACCTTTCCAGAAGACGCTTTCCAACACGTTCGACGCGCCGGGCGGTGCTGCGAAGCTGGTCAAGAACAAACCCGAATCGCTCGGAATTATTTCGGCGGAGTTTCCCGCTGGAGTCAAGGCGGCCCTCACAGTCACAAGTCGGGTGGCAACTCAGAACATTGCGGTCGATCTCTCCGCCCGCTCCAAGGGGCACAAGGCGAACCGCGCCGAGTTGGAGTATTTTCTCCAGCCGACGAACTTCCTGCCGACCGGCGGCATTGTGAAAGAAACGGCGATGCAGGCCACGAAAGACGCGAACACCGATCTCGAGAAGGCGCGAGCGATCTATGAGTGGATCGTCGAGAACACCTATCGGAATCCCAAGACGCGCGGCTGCGGTCTCGGCGATATTCGCTTCCTGCTGGAGACCAAAGATCTGGGCGGAAAATGCGCCGACCTCAACGCGCTCTACGTCGGCTTGGCACGAGCCGCGGGCCTGCCGGCGCGAGATGCGTATGGAATTCGCGTCGCCAAGTCGGAGCTGGGATACAAGAGCCTCGGCGCCTCGTCCGAGAAGATCACAAAGTCGCAGCACTGCCGCGCGGAGGTCTACCTGCACGACTACGGATGGGTTCCGGTTGACCCGGCGGACGTGCGCAAGGTGATGCTCGAAGAGCCGCCCGGCAATCGCTCGATCGACGACGACATGGTGAAGAAAGCGCGCGCGCGGCTATTTGGCTCGTGGGAGATGAACTGGATGGCATTCAACTTCGGACACGACGTCGCGCTGCCCGGATCGGCCGGCAAGCCGGTGCCATTCTTGATGTACCCGCAGGGGGAGACCGCTGACGGCCGGCTCGATAGCTTGGACGCGGACGCCTTCAAGTACGAGATCACGTCGAAGGAAACCACCGCCGCGAAGGGGTAGTGGAGTTCAGCCGCCGAGCACGAAGCCAAGAATCGCCATCGAGGCGAGGACGGCGGTTTCCGTGCGCAAAATGTTTTCGCCGAGTGATGCTTCGAGGAAGCCTGCGGCGCGCGCGGCGGCGATTTCGGCATCGGTCCAGCCGCCTTCGGGGCCGATGGCAAGTGCGGCAGAGCTTGGTGCGTTTTCCTCAGGGGTTGAAGCCCCGCTATTTTGCAATTTCTCACTGTCGGAGCTGAAGCTCCGACCCCCTAAAACTCCCTGGAGTGCCGCGCGCAAGACTGGCGCGTCGGCGCGTTCCGAGAGCAGGACTTTCAGACCCGCCGATGATGTTGAAAATGCTTTTTCGGGGGCCAGAGGCTGACGCAGGATTGGCGGCGCTAAGCGGCGCGACTGCTGGGCGGATTCGAGCACAATTTTCTCCCAGCGGGCGAGGCGCTTGGGCGCAGCAGCGACGAGGGGCTTGTCGGTGTGCGCGGCGGCGAGCGGAGTGATCGTGCTCGCGCCGAGCTCGGTGGCCTTCTCGATGCACCATTCGAAGCGGTCGAATTTCACGAGCGAGAGAAGAAGCTCGATCCGCAGGCGAGGCTCGCGCACGGGGAGCGACTCGACGAGAGCGAATTCGATGCGGTTGTCACCGCGTTTGGAGAGCGCCACGCGCTCAATCTTTGCCAGCCATACGCGTTGGCCGTCGCTCAGCTCGTAGAGCTGGCCCGGCTCGGCGCGAAGGACGCGCCCGAGATGTTCGGCGGCGTCACCGCGAAGTTCAGCAGAATTTGATTCGAAGCGATCGACGAAGAAACGGCGGCGCATCGCTGAATTCTAACCTACCTTGCGCCGGGTTGAGCGTCGCCGCGGTTCTGGATCCCTCGATTACCTTTCCGGCAAACTCCAAGTCGAAACATCGGCCGCAGGGCCAGGCTCGACTAGACTTGGCATACCCCTTCCTTCTGTATCTGAAACTCCGAGAAACGAAGTCGCAGAACCGAAAGTTGCCCGCGAGGAAACCATGATCACATTGGTCTATGTAAGCTCCGCCGTGAAGCCTTTCTCGAAGAGCGAATTGGTCGAACTGCTCGCGCAAGCCCGCGAGAAGAATACCCGGATGGGAGTGACCGGGCAGTTGCTTTACAGGGACGGCAACTTCATGCAAGCGCTTGAGGGCGAGGACAAAACCGTCCTGGCGCTGTCAGACACGATCGCCGCCGATCGCCGTCACAAAGGACTCATCACCCTGTACAAGGCACCGATCAGCGAGCGCCAGTTCCGGGATTGGGCCATGGGATTCCACGATCTCCGCTCTACCGAACTAAGCAAAATTCCCGGATTCAGCGACTTTCTGAACACGCCGCTGACCGGTGCCGAGTTCTCTTCGGATCCAACGCGATGTGAAAAGCTGATGCTGTGCTTTAAGAGGACAACTATGGTGTAGGGACTCTGCGCTACAGGCCACTATCCGAAGATGTCTTTTACTTTGTCGAAGAAGGTGGAGGAGCGGTCGACGGGCTTGTTCTCGACTTTCATGGTTTGGCCAAGCTGCTCGAGCGTGCGGCGCTGGTCGCGGGACAACTTTGCCGGGACCACGATGCGTATGTTGACGTAGAGATCGCCGCGGCCTCCGTGCGGATTCGCGAGGCCCTTCCCTTTCTGGCGGAAGATCTGGCCGGACTGGGTGCCTTCGGGGATTTCGAGTTCGGCTTCGCCTTGCAGGGTGGGAATCTTGATCTTCGCGCCAAGCGCAGCCTGCGGAAAGCTGACCGGAATCGTGCAATAGAGATCGGAGCCGCGCCGCTCGAAGAACGGATGTTCCTTCACGTCGAGGAAAATGTAGAGGTCGCCGGCGGGGCCGCCGTTGGTGCCGGGCTCGCCCTGACCGGCCATGCGAAGGCGGGTGCCGGAATCCACTCCGGCGGGCACGCCGACTTCGAGGGTGCGTTCGCGTTCAATGCGCGCCTGGCCGCGGCAGGTGGCGCAGGCTTCGCGGACCACTTGTCCGGCGCCCTGGCAGGCCGGGCAGGTGCGCGTGATAGAAAAGAATCCCTGCTGATAGGCCATCTGGCCGCGTCCGCCGCACGTCTTGCAGGCAACCATGCCGGTGCCAGGTTTGGCGCCAGTCCCTTTGCAGGACTCGCAGTTTTCGCGGCGCACCAGGCGAATCTTTGTGCTGACGCCCGTGGCTGCTTCCTCAAATGTGAGAGACATGTCGTAGCGCAAATCCGCGCCCCGCTGGCCTCGAGCGCCGCGGCCCCGGCGTCCTCCGCCACCCATGGCTTGATCGAAGCCGAAGAGATCGCCGAGGATGTCGTGGAACTCCTCGAAAATCGTCTCATTGAAGCCGCCGCCCTCGAATCCACGCCCGCCGAGGCCCGCATGGCCGAAGCGGTCGTACACCGGGCGCTTCTGCGGATCGGAGAGGACGCTATACGCCTCCGACGCCAAGCGGAAGTTAATTTCGGCTTCTTCCTTATTTTCGGGATTGCGGTCGGGATGCCACTTGAGCGCGGCCTTGCGATAGGCCGATTTGATCTGGTCGCCGGAAGCGTCGCGCTCGACGCCGAGAACCACGTAATAGTCGGACTGGGTTTCGCTTGCCATGCTATGCGTTCATTCCCTTCCTAGGATCGCCCGAGGCGAAATTCGCGGCACGACTGGCGTGCGCCAATTCACCGCTCAGTGCTCGCGCTTGGAGACGTGTGCGGATTTTGGCTCCGGCGTGCTGGCCACGCGGACCATTGCGGGCCGAAGCACCCGTTCATGAAACAAGTACCCGGGCTGCATCTCGCCGATCACGATTCCGTCGGCGTGTTCGGAAGTCTCGACGCTCTCGATGGCGTGATGAAAATGCGGGTTAAATTCCTGGCCCAGGGCGTCGATGCGGACCAGCCCCTGCTTCGCGAGAGCTTCCCAGAGCTGGCGGCGGATAAGCTCGAAGCCTTTGCGATAGTCGAGATAAGCCGGATCGGCCGACCCCGCGAGAGCGCGATCGAACGCATCGAGCACGGGAAGAATGTGCTCGACGAGCGATTCGACGCCGCGATGGCGATCCTGCTGGCGTTCCTTCTCAACGCGCTTGCGGTAGTTCTCAAAATCCGCCTGGCGGCGGACGAGCGTGTTCATCAGCTCCTGCCTTTCGGCGAGGAGTTTCGCGAGGTCGTCGGGCGCAGATCTGGGGTCCTGCTCAGCGGCGCGTTCCTGCGCCGAAACTTCTTCGGCGAGAAACAGGTTCAGGTCCCGGACCTTTGTGTTTGTGGTCGCTCAAGGAGTCTTGGTCTCGTCTGAGTTTTCCGAGAAGAACTGCGCCATGAAAGCCACGGCGGTAATCACGCGCTCGTAGTGCATGCGCATGGGAGCCAGAATTCCGAGCGCTCCCTGCGCCTGGTCCTTGTTGGAATACGACGCGGAAACAAGCGCGAGATGCTTTCCGGCGTTCGACATCTTGTCGAGGCCGAGCTCGACGTGCACCGGCTCGGGCGCCTCGATGCAGCCGCTCAGGAGAGCGATGAGGCGGTCCTTTTCATCGATCGCTTCGAGCAGCTCGCGCAGCTGTTCCTGACTCGTGAATTCGACGGCGGAGGCCATCTGCGCCGCGCCCTCGACATAAACCTTGCGCTCGGTGCTGTCGCCGAGAACCGCGGGATCGCAGAGGATCAGCGCGTCTCCCGCGATGCGGCCGTATTGCTCGCGATCGCGCTCGACTTGCAGGCGAAGGTCCGCGCGCATGGCCGCGAGCGTCCAACCGACGTAATGGCGGTTGAGATGGGTGGCGATGCGATCGAGATCCTCCTGGCGAAAAACGCGCTCGGGATGAATCAGCTTGTCGCGGGTCAAGCCGCCCGTGGTCACCAGCACGACGAGGACGCGGCGGTCAGGCACGAGCAAGAATCTGACGTGCTCGACGACGCTGCTCGCGAGCGGCGGCGAAATGAAGATTCCCAGGCCGCGCGAAACCGCAGCGAGGACGTGGCTCGCGCGCTCCATCACCGCCTCGGGCGTCTGCGCGGCTTCGAGTTCGCGGCGAATCCACTGGCGGTCTTCGGGGCTCGCGGTGGCCTGCGCCGTGACCTGCTCGACGAAAAACCGGTAGGCCGCCGCCGTAGGGACGCGCCCAGCGGAAGTGTGCGGCTGGTAGAGATACCCTTCACCCTCGAGATCGGCCATCACGCTGCGAACTGTCGCGGAACTCAACGGCTCAACGTGGCGGTGCGCAACGCTTCGCGAAGATACAGGCTCGCCCGTCTCGATATATTCGCGGACTACGTCGGTGAGGATCTGCTGGTGCCGCTTCTGTTGTAGGACCGTAGGGCTCATGGATTCCTGTAAGTGGTACCCAAAATAAAATTCTAATCGGCGGGGAGATCGGCGTCAACTTCGCCGCTGACGATGGTACTCGGGGAAGGAACATCGCAGCGAGCCTTGCCCGACGAACGCGCCCCAAAATAGCACCGGGCACAACCCTTGCGGATTGTGCCCGATTCAGATCGAACGATAAATTGAAAAAACTAATCCGGTATCGCGGTCGCTTCCGGCATCTGGAGCTTGGCTTTTGCCAATGCACGGACGATGTTGGTTTCCACCGTCTGTTCGGTCGTGTTGCGCACGGTGGCCAGCTCGCTCACGAGAAGAAACTTCGCGCGTTCGAGCATCTTTTTTTCGCGGAAGGAAAGCGGCTTCGTCCTGCTGAGGGCAACCAAGCCCTTCAGCACGGCGGCAACTTCCATCAACGAACCTGTGCGCATGCGGTCCGAATTTTCTTTGAAGCGGTGTTTCCAATCGTGATGAGACGCTGAGCGGCCCTTTTCAAGGTAGGAAAGAACTGCGCCGGCTTGGGTTGAGCGGATGATGGGTCGCAACCCCACGCTTTCGATATTCGCCTGGGGTACCATCACCTTCAAGCCACTCGAAAGAATCCGCAACATGTAAAAGCGTTCCGATCTGCCGTTCACATTACCAAAACTGATCTGTTCGATAAGCCCGACACCGTGGTTCGGATACACGACTTTTTCGCCTAGCTTAAAGTCCATGAGTCTGAGTTCCTCCCCCGAAACTACCTGTTGAAATCTTAGGCTTCTGCGATGGGCGGGTCAAGCAAATCCCGTCTAATCCTACAAGATCGCAGTCGCCGGAATAGCCTGATTTTAGGCGGGTTTGGCAGGGCAATTGCCCTATAATCGGGCACGTGTTGACTCTTGCCTTGGATACATCTTCGCCTGCCGGAAGCCTGGCGGTGCTGCGCGACGAACGAGTGATCGGTACCGTTTCCACATGGACCGACGAAATTTACTCTTCGCGTATGTTTCGCCACCTCGAGTTTCTCTTGAAGGAGCTGTCGCTGGGCCTCAGTGAGTTCGATCTTTTCGCGGTGGCCGCAGGGCCGGGCTCGTTCACCGGACTGCGCGTGGGGCTCGCGGCAGTGAAGGGCTGGGCGGAGGTTTATCGAAAGCCGATTGCAGCCGTCAGTGCGCTCGAAGCCGTGGCGGCACAATCACATTCACAGTCGTCGCTGATGGTTCCAGTACTTGATGCTCACCGCGGACAAATTTACTTCGGGCTGTATCGGCGAGCAGGCGATGCAGGTGAGAACCGGTTAGCACTCGAAGGCGAAGAGTGCGTGATGACTCCTGACGAATTTGTCGAGGCGCTCCACGCGCGTGGCGCGACGGGCGATTGCGCGGTTGTGACGCCCGCACCTGCGCTGATTTCCGGTGCGCTGTCTCGTTGTGAGACGGCTCATGCTTCCGGGGCGCGGATTCGAGTGGACGAGGTTTCGGCGATACTCGCGCCCCATGTGGGACGGTTGGGTGTTTTGCGCGCGCGGCGTGGCGAGGTTCTTGATGCGCTCACGCTCGACGCCAACTATGTGCGGCGAACGGACGCCGAACTCCACTGGAAGGCACCGAAGGAATCTTGAGCATTCGCCCGATCGAGACGCGCGACCTGCTGTTCATCATGGCGATACAGTCCGCGTGTCCCGAAATCGCGCAATGGACCACGCGGGACTACGCGCACGTCGTGCAGGGTGACATGGCAGGATGGGTGGCGGAAGAGAAAGACGAAGTGACTGGATTCATCGTTGCGCGCCGCGTGGCGAGCGACTTGGAAATACTTAATTTCGCCGTGCGGCCCGACGGGCGGAAGCGAGGGATCGGCGCGTCGCTCCTCGCTAAGATGCTGGAATGGGGCGAGACATTCCAGGCCGAGAAGGCTTTCCTCGAAGTCCGCGCTTCCAATCTCGCCGCGCTGCGTTTCTACGAGCACAATCGTTTCGAAGTTACCGGGCGCAGGCCGCGCTACTACACGGCTCCCATTGAAGACGCACTCGTGTTGACGGCCCGGCTCCGATAGCGCCGAGTCTGCAAGCCGCCTCGCGCGCCGCCCTTTGCTGCTAAGATAACCGCGTGAAAACATTCGACGTTGCCATCATCGGTGGCGGTCTGATCGGCGCTGCAATCGCGTTCGAGCTGGCTGGTGAAGAGCTTCGCGTAGCTGTGTTCGATCGCCAGCGACCCGGCCGGGAAGCGTCCTGGGCGGCGGCGGGAATGCTATCGCCCGCGCCCGATTCATCGCACGACCTGCCGCTGGTGCCCCTCGGGCGAAAAAGTCTGGAACTCTATCCGGAATTTGTGGCATCGATCGAGGAGGCATCCGGGCAATCGGCCGTTTATGCGCGTGAAGGGACGCTGGAGATATTTTCGGGGACGCACGGCGAGGCCGATCGCGATCGCCGGGTGGCGGAATGCCGCCGACTGGGGCTGGCAGCGGAAGCGGTCGCGCTCGATACGGCGCGGCAATGGGAGAAAGGGATCGGACCTGCCGCGCGCGCGGCTGCCTGGCTTCCCGAAGAGGGCACGGTCGAGCCGCGGTCGTTGACGAGCGCGGTGATAGCGGCCGCGCAGCATCGACATGTCGAGATTCGGTCCGATTGCGGGGTAACCGGTCTGGTACGCGAGCGCGATCGGTGCACCGGCGTGCTTGCGGCCGGCGAGGAAATTTCAGCGCGGCACGTCGTCGTCGCGGCGGGATGTTTTTCGAGCGAAATCGCGGCGGACACTGAATTGTTCGCGCGGTACGCGCCCACGCGGCCGGTCCGCGGGCAGATGATGGCGCTGAAGCCCGATGGCGCCGGACTGCGGCGGGTCCTACGCTCGGAACGGGGTTATCTGGTGCCGCGGCGGGACAGGCGGATCGTAGCAGGCAGCACGTCGGAAGAGGCCGGGTTCGAGAAGCGCGTGACGCCCGATGGACTACGAAAGATATTCGACGCCGCACTGGAGCTTTTCCCGGGACTTGCTGGCGCGGAAATTCTCGAAACGTGGGCTGGGCTGCGACCAGGCACGCCGGACGATCTTCCCATCCTCGGACCGACCGACATTGAGGGCTTGGTGATCGCCACCGGCCATTACCGGAACGGAATTTTGCTCGCGCCGATCACGGCCAAGCTCGTGCGCGAATGGATTACCGAGGGGCCAGCTACTCTTGACGCGGCAGCGTACTCGCCACTGCGGTTCACGACTCAGAAGCCACAAGCTCGAACGGCCGGATAACTCCAAGCTGCACCCCAGACCAACGAATACGTCCGGAAGCTAGAATGGAATCTTGTTTCGCGCGGGCTCGCGGTTCGAAGGTCCCGCCAGCGTGGAGGCCTGCCCGGGGGATGTGAACTGCACCTTATCCGCTTCCAGAAGGATCGAACGGTCAATCACGGCCTCAATGGTCGAGCCACGCGGCAACTCGGCGTCAGGACCGCGGGAGAGCAGAACCGCACCAAGTCCCGCGGCGGCTCCTATCCCCGCTCCAATTCCGGCGCCCCGAGCGCCGCCCGCGATGCCTCCGATGCCCGCGCCTGCGCCGGTTGATTTGATTACCGTGCCCGCATCGGAAGCCTTGTCGGTGTCGCCCACTATCTTTCCTTCGTTATTCACCGTCTCGCCACCGCCGGAGCCGGCGCCGCTCGGAGTCGCGTTGAGGTTTACCATGTAGGAGTTCGGGAGAATCATGGTGGTCAGCTTGATTCCCAACTCCGCGCGTCCCTTCACGCGCCCCGCCCGCTTCGCATCGGTGACCTCGCCGCTAATGTAGGAACCCGCGGGAATTACAACGTGCCCGTCGATCATCACGGGAAAGAGCGTCTCGAAATAAACCGGGTCGCCGGGTCGCGCGCTACGCGTGGAAATCGCGTTGTGCAGCACTAGCGGGATGTGGGTGCCGCCGGGGACTTCAATCATCACTGGTTTCGATGGGGCGCTTGCGGGCGAAGCCGGCACAGGTGCGCTCGCGGGCGCGGGAGCCGGGGCGGGCGCGGGAGCCGGGGCGGCCGCGGCAGCCGGCGCGGACGAATTCTGAGCCGGGGGCATCGGGCCGGCATCCTGCGACCAAACGGGGGCCGCCAATCCCAAAACGAGAAGCGAAAGCGTCGCGCGGAAAATCAAACAGGCACCGCTATTCATAAAGTTCCCCCGAAACATCTCTGATCAAGAGATGCGTTCCCTGCAAGCCGAGATGCTTGGAGGGTAATCCCGCAGCCCTCCGCTTGGCCACTTCGTTTTGGAAGCCTGGTGGCATCCTCCGGTCTGGGGCGGAATCCGCCGCCAGCGGCTTGAGCCCGCGCTCCGGATTGGCGCAAAAGTCGCGGAGTGTACGACTAGGGCACGTACGGCGGCTCGACGGCGCGCTCGATTGCGACGCCTCATATACTTAGGAGTCGAGCCTTTGGCCGGCTTACACTATGCGATTTCGTTTGCGGACATCCCTGCGCAACAAGACTCTCTTCATCGTCCTGGCCGCGCTGGTCGGACTGGTGGGGGGCCTTTTTGTGCTCTCGCGGGCCGTGCTTCTGAGCGGATTCTCCCGCCTGGAAGCGGATTTCGCCAAGGAAAATCTCGGACGGGCCTCGAGCGCGCTTTCCAACGAGATCGACACGCTTCAACATACGACCGACCAGTTTGCGGACCAAGACCAGACGTACGCCTACCTTCGAGGACCGAATCCAGAGGGCGTCCGGGCCGAATTCCCCTCGCGTATCTTCGAGCAGCTGCGAGTGAATTTCATCGTCGTCCTGGATCGATCGGGGCGCAAAGTCTTTTCTAAAGGTTTTAACGTGGCCGCCATGGAAGCGGCTCCGGTTCCGGCGGATCTCGATCGCCACGTGCAGCCGGGCTCTCTCCTTCTGGGTGGCGCCGGGGACACAAGCGACGTTACGGGCATCGTGATGCTCGCGTCCGGGCCGGTGCTGCTTGATTCCAGCGCGATCCTGACCAGCAACTCGGACGGTCCGTCAGCCGGAAGGCTGATCATGGGGCGGTCTCTTGACGCTGACGAGACGGTACGCCTTGGCGGAATGACGCACATGCCGGTCGAGATCGAACGCATGGATTCCGGCAACATGCCGTCCGACTTTCGGACCGCCGCTGACAGGATCACCGACGAGAATCCCGACATGATTCGTCCCGATGCCCAAGATTCGCTCGCGGCGTACCAGGAATTGCACGACATCTATGGGAAGCCCGTCGCAATCCTCCGAGTCCTTCTGCCGCGAAAAATCTACCAACAGGGACAGAACAGCCTGCTGCAGTTTCTGCTGCTATTGATCGCCGCCGGCCTGGTGTTCGGCGCGGTCACGATGTACCTGCTCGAACGATTCGTGATTTCGCGGGTGGGCCACCTCAGTGACGACATCACCCAGATCGGCGCGAGCGGCGACCTGGGGGCGCGGCTACAGATTTCCGGCCACGATGAACTCGCCAACCTGGGAGCGACCATTAATAGCATGCTCGAAGATCTCGAAATCGGCCAAGTCGAGCGGCACGCGGAGCGGACACGGCTCACCGTGATGGTCGAAAAAATACCGGCCGTCCTCTGGACCACAGACGAACAGTTGCAGATTACGTCCGCCATGGGCGCGGGCTTGAACGCCCTGGGGCTGCGCGCCCGCGAGCCCGTCGGCCTGCCATTGCTCGATTTTTTTTTCACCAAGGATGCCAACGCCCCCCCAATTGCCGCCCACCGGAGGGCGCTGGAGGGCCACGCCGTCGCCTACGAGGTGAACTGGAAAGACCGCCGATTCGAATCGCACGTGCAGCCGCTCCGCGACAGCGAGGGCGCGATTCAAGGCGTGATCGGAGTTGCGGTGGACATTACCGAACGCGAGCGCCTCACCGATCAATTGCGCCAATCGCAAAAGATGCAAGCCGTCGGCGAGCTCGCCGGAGGCGTGGCGCACGACTTCAACAATTTACTGATGGTCGTGAAGGGCCACGCGCAACTCCTGCTCGACCGCATGCCTGATTCCTCGCCGCTGCGGCTCAGCGTCGAGCAGGTGGAGAAGGCAGCCGACCGCGCCGCTTCGCTCACCCGGCAATTGCTGGCCTTCAGCCGGAAACAGGTTCTGCAACCGCGCGTGCTGGACATGAACGAAACGGTCGGAGGGATGATCCGGATGTTCTCCCGCGTGATCGGCGAAAACATTGAGATGGCGTTTCTGCCGGGAGGCAAGCTTGGCCGCGTGAAGGCGGACCCGGGGCAGATCGAGCAGGTGCTTCTGAATCTCGTGGTCAACGCGCGAGACGCCATGCCTGACGGCGGACGTTTGACGATCGAGACATCGAACGTGGAACTCGACCGTGGCTATGCCGCGACACACACGAGCGTCGAACCCGGGCTCTACGTGATGCTCACGGTCACCGACACGGGCTGCGGCATGGATGCCGAGACGCAGGCACGCATCTTCGAGCCTTTCTTCACGACCAAAGGCCCCGGCAAGGGCACCGGATTGGGTCTGGCGACCGTCTACGGCGTGGTCAAGCAGAGCGGCGGATATATTTACGTTTACAGCGAAATCGGCCACGGTACGACGTTCAAGATCTATCTGCCGCAGGTCACCGCCGAGCTCGACAAGCTCTCGCCTGAAACGGACAAGAAGCGCAGCGCCCGCGGGACCGAAACGATTCTCTTTGTGGAAGACGAGCAGAGTGTCCGCGAACTCGTGCGCGACTACCTCGTTGGCGCCGGGTACTGCATGCTCGAAGCCTCCGACGGAGTGCAGGCGCTCAGGGTCGCCGCGGCGCATCCGGGTCCGGTCCACATGCTGATCACGGACGTGGTCATGCCGCACCTGAGCGGGCCGGAACTCGCGACGAAATTGTCCTCCGAACGCCCGGATATTAAGGTTCTGTTTATCTCGGGCTATACGGACGACACGGTGTTTCGCCACGGCGTGCTCGAGGGAGGGGTCGCTTTCCTGCAGAAGCCCTTCAACCTAAAAGCGCTCGCGCAGAAGATTCGCGAAGTATTGAGCGGACAGCCCGCCGCAACTCCGCGCACGGACCTGGTGAACAATTAGGCTTGGATATTCAGGCAGGAGCCGCAGAAATCGTTGCGGCCGCGAATCGGACAGCGCTAAATCAAGAAGACACTCTGGCCGGTCAAATCGAAACGCTTGCGGCACTTCCGGCACGCGGCGAGATTATCCACGCGAACCATATAAGAACTCGCCTTCGCGAACTGCTTCTTGTCGTCTTCATTCGCGCCGGCCGGGACCTGGGCCTTTTTAGTTCGCACCATCCAGCGCACAGGGAACGTAGTTTCCTGGCGGCAGTGCGGGCAGACGAACTCCTGTTGCTTGGTCTCTTCCTTCTCGTCGTAAAATCGCCGCTCGTCCATTTGTCTCCATCCGGCTAAATTCGCCCGTTCAACCGCGTGGTTGCATCTCGTCCAGCGTCACGAAGCGAATTCCCGAATCGTTCCACCGCGGCAGCCAGTATTCCAGTGCTGCGACGGTGTGGCGGCGATCGGAATTGATCACACGGTGACCGCCGTCATGCAGCAGGACAATATCGCCTCCCCGCGCGCGGCGCAAGCGCTCAATCACGGGCTCGGCCGGCTGCGGCTTCCAATCGCGTGCCCACGCAGACCACATTACTACGCCCGCGCCGCCTCGCTTTCGGACAATCCTTTCGAGCATCGGAGCACGGAAACCGAATGGAGGGCGCATCCAACGAGGTCTCAGGCCCGCGGCCGATTCGATTGCGTCGTCGCAGCGGTTGAGCTCGGAAGAAATGCGCGGCGCGGAGCGAAAAGTCAGCGCCGGGTGAGTGTCCGTATGGTTGCCCACTGCGTGGCCGCGAGCGGCAGTCTCTTTTGCCAATGCCGGAGCTTCGCGAACCCATGCGCCGATGAGAAAAAACGTCGCTTTGACCTGATTGCGGTCGAGCAGATCGAGCAGCGACGGAGTGATCGCGGGATTCGGGCCGTCGTCAAAAGTGAGAGCGATCGTCGATGCGTCGCCCGTGCGGCGGATGGTGGGACCGAAAAGGTGCGATGACGGTGCGACGGCGCCCCACGCGAACACCCCGCTGGCACCGATTGCGCCGGCAGCGGCGCAGACTGTTGGGATTACTTGATTCACTCTGACAATTTTCGCATGGCCGCCCGCAAAACGCTACGCATTGGGATTCGGTAGTTTCATTTGATACGATGGCCGCCGATACCGCCTGAAAAATGGCCACGCCTTCACCAGCGCCAACACGACTCCCCACATGGCTTCGATGGGCCGCGCTGTTCTGGCTCGCGATCTGGATTCCGGCGTACTGGCACACATGGGGCGCGGCGAATTTCCTGCACCTTTGCGACGTTGCCGTGATCCTCGCGTGCGTTGGCGTGTGGACCAACAGCGCGCTGCTGATTTCAAGTCAGGCGGTGTCGTCGCTGCTCGTCGATGCCGCATGGATTCTCGATGCGGGATCGAGACTCGTTCGCGGGCGTGGCCTGTTCGGCGGCGCGGAATATCTTTTCGACGCGCACTACCCGCTCTGGGTTCGGCTGCTTTCGCTTTTCCACATCGCGATGCCGGCACTGCTTCTTTGGGCGCTGCATCGTACCGGCTACGACCGCCGCGGCTGGGCGCTGCAATGCTCCATCGCTCTCCCCGCGTTCATAGCCGCGCGCTTCGCGTCGCCGGCGGCAAACATTAATTATGCGTTCGCCGATCCATTCTTTCATCGCGCGTGGGGACCTGCGCCGATTCACGTCCTGATCAGCTGGCTTTTCATGGCGTGCGTCGTCTATCTGCCGACGCATCTCTTGCTAAGGCGGCTTTTCGCACCGCCGCATGCGCGAGCAACGTGAAGCTTCAATCCGTCTGGCGGATCGCGCGGAGGTCGATGCCGAGTTGCTGGCATTTCTTGTAGAGGTGACTGCGTTCGAGGCCCAGCGCCTTCGCGGTGTTGGTCATGTGATGGCGATGGCGCCTCAGTTCGGCGAGCAGCGTTTCGCGCTCGAAAGATTCCACGCGCTCCGCGAGCGTTCCCTTCAAGATCTCGCCTGACGCTGCTCCCGCGCCAAGCGCCGCTCCTTGAGGCAGCGCGCGCGCGATCGTCGCGGCTTCCACCACGTCGCCAGCGGCATACAGCAGCACGCGCTCGATTACGTTGCGCAGCTCGCGCACGTTGCCCGGCCACGCATAGGCCTCCAGCGCAGCGAACGCGTCGGGCGAAAAGCTTTTCGGCTTCCAGTGATTCTGCTCCGCCAGCTGCTTGGAAAAATGCTCTGCGAGCACGCGAATATCCTCGCGGCGCTCGCGCAGCGGCGGCAGCACGATCGGAAACACGAACACGCGATGGTAAAGGTCCTCGCGAAACGATCCTTGCCGCACCTGCTCCTCGAGGTTGCGGTGCGTGGCGACAACGACGCGCACGTCCACCGCGAACGGGCCGCCGCCTCCGACGCGCTCGATTTCTCCCTCTTCGAGCACGCGCAGCAGTTTCGCCTGCATTGCCATCGGCATATCGCCGATTTCGTCGAGAAAAAGCGTTCCTCGGTGCGCCTGCTCGAATTTCCCAATGTGGCGCGCGGCGGCTCCGGTAAACGATCCTTTCTCGTGACCAAACAGCTCCGATTCCATCAGCTCGGCCGGAATCGCGGCGCAGTTCAGCGAAACAAACGCCGCGGAGTGGCGCGGGCTTTTTTCGTGCAGCGTGCGGGCGATCAACTCCTTGCCCGTGCCTGTTTCGCCGCGAATGCAAACGCGCGTTTCGCTCGCGGCCACCTGCTCGACTTGGGCCATCACCTCGCGCATCGCCGCGCTCGTCCACACGATCTGGTGCCGCCCGAGCCGGCCCTTCAGATCGCGGTTTTCCTGTTCCAGGCGCGCGAGGCGAACCGCGTTTTCGACCGTGAGCAAAAGCTTTTCCGTCGAAATCGGCTTCTCGAGAAAGTCGACGGCGCCCAGCCGCGTCGCGCGCACGGCCATTTCGATGGTGGCCTGGCCGGACATCATCACCGCGGGCGAGGTTACGCCGATATTCTTGAGGTCCTCGAGCAGCGCGATGCCGTCGCGCCCGGGCATCACCACGTCGGAAAGGATCAAGTCGTAGCGCTCGGCCTTCGCCAGCTCCAGGGCGCGCGCGGCGTTGTCGCAAACCGTCGCTTCGTGTCCCGCTAGGCGAAATGCGCGAGCGAGCGACGCAAGCGTGTTCGCATCGTCGTCGATGATAAGGATGTGCGCTTTCAGCGGCACGCGCGTTTACGCTCCCTCACCCGCGGTCGCCTCGGGATTCTCGGACGCGGGCGGCGTAGTTGCGTCCGGCGAAGTCGGGTCCGGCGGATGGGCAGGGGCAGGGCGCAACGGCGGCCTGGCAGGGAGACGGATGTGGAACGACGTGCCAACGCCGGCTTCACTTTCAACCGATATGCGTCCACCGTGGTCGCTTACGACCGACTGCACGATCGCAAGGCCCAACCCGGTGCCGTGCTGCTTCGTGGTGTAGTACGGCGTGAAAAGCCGTTCGCACTCCTCCGGCGTCAATCCGCTGCCGGTATCGGAAATCTCGAGTTCCACATCACCATCCTGGTGCGTCGTGCGCAGCATGAGCACCCCGCCCGCAGGCATCGCGTCCATGGCGTTGAGCACCAGGTTTTCAATCGCGCGGTGCAGCAGCGTTGCGTCGGCCTGAATCACCGGCAGGTCTTCTTCCAAATGAAGTTCGGGCGTAATCGGAGGGCGTCCCACGGCGCCGAATTGCGCCTCGAATAGCTTCACGATCCCGCGCACCACATTGTTGACGTCGACAGGCCCCAGCTCCGGCTGGGGCATCTTCGCGAAATCGCTGAACCGGCCGACGATTTTTTTCAGATTCTCAATTTCCGAGAGCAGGATCCCGGTGGACTCCCTGAAAACCTCGTCGAACTGTTCGGGGCTTTGCTCCCGGGCGCGCTGCAAATTCTCGACCGTGGTTTGCAGCGGAAACAAGGGATTCTTCAATTCGTGCGCCAGGCGCCGCGCCAGCTCGCGCCAAGCGGCCACGCGCTCGGCCTGCACCAATTGCTCGCGCTGTTGGGTTAACTGAGTGGTCATGCGATTGAACGCGGTCGCGAGCTGGCCGATTTCGTGGCGCCCGTGAACGTCCACGCGCGCGCCCCAATTCCCTTCCGACACTTCGCGCGCCCCTTCGGCCAATTTGCGCACCGGCCGCGTCACGCGCGCCGTTCCCCACCAGCTCAGCAGGAGTCCAAAGAACA
This sequence comes from uncultured Acidobacteriota bacterium, assembly GCA_963752925.1. GTDB lineage: Bacteria > Acidobacteriota > Terriglobia > Acidiferrales > UBA7541 > Palsa-295. The sequence goes on from CAVVZY010000011.1 coordinate 1,090,766, forward strand.
GGCCCATGGCCACAACCCCGAGCGCGAGGTCGCGAATGCGATGTTCGAGCTTCACCACCTCCTGCTGCGAACTCCCGATGAGCAGCACGCCGAGCAGTTCTTTCCGCCGGCCTTGCAGCGGCAGCGCGTGAAATGCTTCCGAACTCAACGGATCGGGCGTCCAGGAAATCTCGAACGCTTGCCTCCGGGGATCCTGCCGCTCCCGCGCGATGGACGAAGCCAGGCGTTCGCTATCAACCACGGGACCCGAAGCGTCCACCAAATTCGTGGGCTGAAAGTCCGGATCGAGGTCCAGGTACAGGAGCGCGCGCATTCCACCCGGAAGGACGAGCGAATTCAGAAAGTCCTTCCCGAGCCGCTGGCCGCCCACGATGAACAGGTCCCGGTCACCCACGCGAACCGTTGAAACCGCCATCAATCCCAGAGCGGGGCCGTCCTGCGTGTCCACCTTCATCAGGAACGAGCCCAGCGAGGACCAATCCTGCGGTTGCGTTAGCCAGTCCATTTTGTAGCCGAAGCGCGCGGGCCACTCGTTCGAGGAAATAATCGCGCCGTCGGTGGCGACGAAATCAAGGAAGTCGAGTTGGTGAGATTGCGAGACGCCGCGCGCGTCGTTCACGTAGACGGAAACGTCCGCCTTCGGCCGGCTCAGGTCAATCGCCATGCGCACGGTTCCTTCGGCGTCGGCGATTCCCTGCACACGGTGAACTACGTCCTGCCCGCGCCGCTGGAATTCGCCCTCGAATTGCGCCACCAGCGCTTCGCTATGCTGGCGATTCAGTTCGTCAAACGCCTGCCGCGCCACGATCGTGACGCCCGCGGCGATCACGCCGACCGACAGCAGCAGCGCGATAGTGAAAACCCAGAAGAGTTTGGAGCGAAAAGTCACTGTGATTCCTGTCCCAACCAAACATCGGCAAACGGCCAGCCCTCACCCGCCGCCGGCGCCTTCCAATCCCTCACGCGCGGGCCCAGGCCGTACACCCGCGGAAGCCACACGAGCGGCACCACGCGATAGCTGCTCACGATTGCGCGTTCCCGTTCGTAGATCTGCTCGGACGACGCCGCGGCAGGCAGCGGGGACGGATCCAGTCCCGCCATTGGAGCCAGCACAGCCTGGAAACCGGCGAGCGCGTCGCGCGGGCGCGACGACGTCATTCGCAAGTACACGAGCCGAGCGTCAACATTTGCGGGAGATGGCGCAGCGCTCGCGATTGTTTCCGCCGTTAGCCCGATTCCCGCGTCCCGCGCGTTCACCGCGATACGCTCCGCGATTGCCTGCCTGAGCAGATCGCCAGAATCATATCCCAACACAATCTTGGGCGAGCCGCTGATTTGCGACCATAGCTCTTTCGCGCCGGCCGCATCCGCGGCTGTCGAAAACAGGAACGCCGTGCCGTTCGACCATTGCGGCAGCAAGCCACCGGCCGGCTCGCCTTCTTTCTGCAAAATGAAATTGACGATTGCGGCGCGGTCGATCGAGCGGGCAAGGGCTTCGCGGGCCTGTGCGTCTTCCGCGATGACGTGTCCCGCGGCGAAAACAATCGCCACGAGATCCTCCGGTTGCGACGTGCTCACGCGCACACCGCGTTCGGCAGCCCGCCGCGCTTCTTCGGGCGGAATCTCCGCGAAGTCCGCTTTGCCGCCTTCGAGGTCGAGCAGACGGTCCTTCGCGGGACGCCCCATCTGGATATCAATCGAGTCCACGAACGGCCGGCCGCCGCGAGTATTTTCGTTGGCTGCGAGCGTCACGTGTTTCCCCGATTCCCACTCGGCAATGTGAAATGCGCCCGAGCCGGCCACGCCCGCGAACGTTCCATCCGGACTCCGCTGATCGTAGAGCAGCGCGTCGATCTCGTTCTTTGCGGCGGCCTCGTCCGGATCCGCAGGCGCACCAGCGGGATCGAGCGAATGAAGCACCGCGCCAATTTCGACGCGCAGAGTTCCGCCATATCTCGGACGCCGCGACGTCTCGACGCGGCCCGCGTCGAGCAACGCGATGCTAATTACCGCAAGAAATAGACACGATCGAAGCTTCATACAATCCTGACTCGAGACTCCGCGAAATCACGCGCACTGATTTGCCGTCACCCACGGGCCACAGCGCCAGTATCGGCCCCGGAAGTTCCATCGGCTGGCCGATGGCGAGCGCTTTGCGGTCTCTGATCTCGTAAAGCTGAATCTGGTCCTTTTGGGTCCAATCGCCCGCACCGGTGGCCAGCACCTGCCACGCCGAACTGCATCCACTGGCGACCGATACAATGTCGCTTCCCCATCCGTCAAAACTCGAGGCCGGCTCAGCCGAGCCTGCGAAAAGCTGCACCTGCCCGTCGAGACCCGCGACGACGCGCCGAGAAGAAGTTAGTCCAGTCGTCTCCGGCGAAGGAGAAGCGGAGGAAAAAAAAGCGGGAAATTTCGCCTGGAGGCTGTTCGAGAAAGTGATGCTGCCGGAGAAGAAATTGCGCGACGGATTGGAGGTCCAAGTGACCGTCCCCATCGGCCACTGCTGGCCGGCATTTTCGCGGCATTCCACGGAAAAGCTGGGATTCCACGTGCCTTCGCAGCGAACTCCTCCGACGAACGCCCGCACATGCAGTGCATCCGCCACATCGAGGCGTCCGCGAAGGTCGCGCGAAGTGTATCGCCGGGAAATCGGCTGCGTTTCCCGAAGCACTTGTGCGCCATCGTCGAATTCGTAGGCCACCAGGCGGTCCGGCTCGAGGAAATACCAGAGCGCGCGGCGCGCGTCCTCATCCACCTGCGCGAAATCGAGAATGGGTATCGCTTGCTGCCAGATGATTTTTCGTTGAATTCCCGGCTCGGGGCTGGGCTGAGGCGGCAGAGCTTCCTCGCCCGCTACGGGAACCACGAGCACTTGCTGCGCGTCGCCCCGGCGAATTTCTGCAACCAGCTGGAAGCCCGAAAGGTTTTGGGCGATCGTCACCTGCACCTGCGCGTCAGCCGGAGGTGGCACGAAGCGGACGCCTCGCTGAGCCAAATCGTCTTCGAGCGTTTGGCGGATTCCCGCGAGGTCCGCCGTCGCCGTTGATGAAACGTCTTTCACGTCGAGCGAAAATGCATGGGAGCTTCCCAGCGCGGCGGCTATCTTTTGGGCTAGGGCGTACACAGCCTCACTCCACGCGTGAGGGAGCTGGCCGGGCGTCTGCGCGAAAGATACGCTCGTGGAGCAGGCGAAAAACGAGACAGTGAGAATACCGCGCAAAATCGAAGGAACTATTCGGCGGGTCCGCCGCATCGGCTTGGGCGAATTGGGCAACGCGTTCTTCGTGAGTCATCATAGCACGCTCGAAATCCGCTAGAAGATGCGCGCGGAGAAGTTCCGCCGAGTAACTGGCTATCCGACTTCGCTGCGCCGGCGGGGGCTTCGCTCCGTAAACGGCTGGCGAAGCCCCCAGCAAGGGTTTTTGCCGGCGTTACTCCCGAGCGGGTTTGGTTTCTCCCGGGTTCCTAGCCCGGACCCGGAAAATTCCAAACCGGCCGGGAATCTCTAAGGTTTCAAGTTCGGCCGTGCGTTCAAGTTGCCCGATTCGCTCGCCATCGCCGACTTCAGCACGTCGTTGGTGAAAAAGAATTTCCCATCGTTCGGCACCATCATGATCTGCACGCGGTCCGAAAGCCGCTGGGCGACGGTGAGCTGCACGAGCAGCGGATTGACCTTCAACGCGGCCGCCTGCAATTGCATCTCCTCCGATTCGGCCTGTGCGGTCAAACGGATGCGATTGGCCTCGGAATCCGCCCGCAGTTTCTCGCGCTCTTGTTCCGCCTGCGCCGTCACACGAATTCGATTGGCTTCGGAATCCGCGAGCAGCTTCTGACGATCCTGGTCGGCCTGCGCCGAGACTCGGATGTGATTGGCCTCGGAATCAGCAAGAAATCCCTGGCGCTGCTGTTCGGCTTTGCTGTCAATTACCTTTGCCTGCGCGGCAGCCTCGGCGTCCTCGATGGTGGTCTGCTTCCGCGCTTCGGCTTCCAGGCGCGACTGCTCGATCTGTTTCTGTTTCAGCGGGAGCGTGTACTGCATGGCGTCGGACTGCGCTTTGGCCATGATCACTTGCGCCTGCGCGTCACCCTCGGCGCGCTTCACCTCGCGGGCTTTCGCGGCTTCGGCCTGCGACTGGGCAATGGCGACTTTCTTCTGCTCGATCTCGGCGTCCACGGAGGTGCGATCATCCTCTTGTTCTTTCAGCAGCAGGTCCTCAAGGCCCTTCGCGTACTCCTCCGGCAGCTCGACTTTCTTGAGCAACACTTCTTTGACGACGATGCCGTCGCCGCCCAGGCGCGTGGTGATCAATTGGGTGGCGCGCGAGCGGAACTCCTCGCGCTTGGTCGAAAAGAGATCACGCACGACGTAATTAGGCGCGATCTCATGGAACGCGCTCACGACGGTCGGCTCCACAATTTCGGAATCCACGGGTTGCGGCACGTTAGCCTGAATGAAAGCGAGCCGCGACGGATCAATCCGGTAGCGCACCGTCACTTCGAGTCCGACGGAAAGGCCTTCGCGCGCCTGCACCTCGAGGACCTCCAGTTTCTCGTTGCGGACGGCGAGGGCGGTTGTCGAGAACACGCGATCGCGGACGTCGAAGAACTGGACACGGTCAACCAGGGGCACGATCAAATGCGTGCCCGCAAACAGCGTTCCCGGGCGCACACCGGAGAGCTGACTGATGCGGACGCCCGCCTGCCCGTCCGGTATGACCAGGATGCTCACTCCGAGCAGACCTGATATCGTACCGATGATCGCGAGCTTCGCGGCGGCGCTCCAGCGGATCCGGCGCCGGGTTCGCAGCGATACCACAGGCGGCGGGGCCGGGACTTCGCCGAGTTGCAAGGACTCCGCCGGCTGCTTGTGCCGGCGCAAAAGACGGTCGAGTTCGTATGCCAGATAGATGTCGTACAGCACCATGCCTGCGACAGTTGCGAAAAGGCCAAAGCATCCTGCGATCAACAAGTACTTCAGGAACAGCATGGCTGACTCCTTTAGCCTGCCGATGCGCATCCGCGGCGCCCGACGGGCTTGATCTGCCGGGCGCCTCTGGCGCACCGGGGCGTTCCCTGCTCTACGACTGCGTATCGCGTGGGTGGTTCCGGCGAACGGGCATCAAACTGGTCAGTCCGTATAGCCCGACCCATTCGAGCCCTAGCGCCAGCCCCAGCGCCGCAATGATTGCTCCTGCCACCTCTGCGAACCCGAGAAAGCTGTCCATGACCGTTGTCCTTTTTGGCTGGGCCTGCACGATGTAGCAATGCAGCCGCGTCACCAAAGCGCGCTCATTTGCTGGGAAAGCACTTACGGGCAAACGCGCCTGCTGAATTCGTGGCGGCGAAAACACGGCGTGGAAAACGGCACGCGATCAGACGCGTCGCGGCAACGGCTTGCGATACGGTAGAATGCGCGCGGGACCGTGACCGACCCGATCCATCCAAGTAAGCGACCCATCGCCCATTGCGCGGGACTGGCGATTCCGCTGCTGATGCTGGCGTGCGGCCTTGCCGGCGCGGGCCAGCAGAGAAGACATCCCGTCGCTCGAAAACCCGCGAAGGCAGCGTCTCCCAAACGGGCGCCAGCGCAGGCCAATCCCCCGGCTGCAACCCTCACGCAAGCGATTCGAGAAAACAATCTGGGCCTGGCGCTGATGGACCGGCGTGATTTCTCGGGCGCGCTGGGCAAATTTCAGACCGCGTGCGTCATGAACCCGGATTCCGACGCCGGCTGCCTGAACATGGGCATTGCGCTGCTGAATATGGGAAGGTACGACGACGCCCAAAAGGTGCTCGCCAAGTCCATCGAACGCGACCCGCAAAGCGCGCGCGCGTGGTACAACTTGGGATTGCTCGAACGGGCGTCGAGGCATCCCGAAGCCGCCCGCGACGATTTCCAGAAGGTGGCGGCGCTCGATCCGGACGACGCCGATACGCAGTACTTTCTTGGCTATCTCGCCTCGCAGGCACAGCAATACGACCAGGCGGTCACGGCGTTCAAACGGGCGATTGAACTCGACCCTTTCCACGCCTCGGCTGAGTTTGGCCTCTCCCAGGCGGAGCAGCATACGGGCGACGCCGACGGCGCGAAGGCCCACCTCGAACGGTTTCAGCGCATTGCGGCCGAAAAGCTGGGCAAACCGGTCCGCTTTCTCTACCGCGACCAGGGAAGATATTCGCTCGGGCAGGAGATGGCCGCGCCGGCCATCCCCGTGCCGCCTGCGATTCCGGTCCACTTCGTACAGTTGACGCCGATTTCCGGCTTGCCAAGATTGCGCCTCGCGCCTGCGGCTCGCGCTCGACCCGGTGGTAAGCTCCACGGCATCGTCGACGGGCCTCCACCACCCACTCTGGAAGGCTTTCTCGGAGGCGGCGCATGCATTCTCGACTACGACGGCGACGGCCGGCCGGACATCTTTCTTGTAAACGCCAACGGCGAGGGCAACGCGGCGCTCTATCGGAATGCGGGTAAGGGGACGTTCGTCAATGCGACCAAGGCGGCGAAGCTCGAAATTCACGGCGCAGGAATGGGCTGCGCGGTGGGCGATTACGACAATGACGGCCACCCGGATCTGGCGGTCACGTCGGGCGATGGCCTTGCTCTTTTTCACAATGAGGGGAACGGAACGTTCAAGGACGTGACGGATGCGGCCGGGCTTCGACCGGCAAACCCGAACGGCGACCAGTCCACTGGCCAGTCCGATGCCGCGTCGGCCGCCCTCGCGATGGGCGTGAAGTTCGTTGACTATGACCAGGACGGCGACCTCGACATCTACGTCACGCGGTTCATTAACTTCCTTCTCGACGCCAAAACCCAGCCCTTCACATTTCCGGAGGACGGACCCGCTCCCGGGAACATCCTGTGGCGGAGCAAAGGGGACGGCACGTTTGTTGATCGGACCAAAGAACTGGCGCTGGGAGGCAGCGCTCCCTCGGTCGGCGCCATCGGAAACGATCTGAACAACGACGGCGCGGTAGATCTGGTTGTCACCGGCTGGCAGAAGTTCCCCACTGTGTTCATGAACACGCGCGAGGGAGCGTTTCACGCAACGAGCCCGTGGGCGATCAGCATGCCGGGGCCGGCGGCGGGCGTGGTGGCGGCTGATTTCGATCACGACGGCTGGATGGATCTGGCATTCACGCATTGGGCTTCGCCCGCCGTGACTATTTGGCGCAACGTGCAGGGCAAATCGTTCGAGCGCGTTCCGCTGGTGGGGCCGGGCTGGATGCGCGGCTGGGGAATCGCAGCGCTCGATTATGACAACGACGGCTGGGTGGACATCGTTGCCGTGGGCGAGACGTTTGCTGGAGAAGGCCGGATCGTGCTCCTCCGCAACGAGGGAGCAGCGGGGTTTCGCGACGTGACGCGCGAGACTGGCCTCGACAAGATCGTGTTGCATGACCCGCGCGGAGTGATCGCGTTCGACTACGACGGCGACGGATCGGCGGACCTGCTGATCACGCAAAACAATCTGCCGCCGGTGCTGCTCAAGAATGTGGGCGGCAACAAAAACGGATGGCTGAAACTGGTCCTGAGCGGTGACCCGGACAACAAGATCGGAATCGGAACTAAGGTCGACATCTTCTCCGGCGCGCAGCGGCAGACTTGGGAAGTTACCGGGTCGTCCGGCTATCTCGGGCAGGGATCGGCGGAAATTCTGAGCGGGCTGGGCAGCGAGCACCAGGCGGACGTCATTCGATTGTTCTGGCCCACGGGCCTGCTGCAAAACGAAATGCAAGTGCCCGGCGGCGCGCGTGCAACGATCCCGGAGTCGGAGCCCGGCGACTCGCCACACTAGAGGTTCACTGCGAGAGCGGCTGTCGAGCGGGATCAGTCGGCGATTGAGCGCGCAGAAGGGCAGAGGCTGGGTCTCAAGATCGACGAAGTCATCGGCCGCACGAAGGAAGTGACCGCCGCGGAGTAGAGTTTGTCCCACCCCGGGAAACTGGGGCGCGCTGAGATTGGCGCGCTCCAGTTTTCCTTTCGCCGCAGCGTCTCGCGTTTCGATCACACCAACACGAGCACGACGATTCACTTCCGCTGTAAAATGGTTTTAGCAGGCGCCTGCGTCGCTTGATTGCTGCGCTCGAAGCGTGCTAATTTCGGCGCGTAGCTGCTCACGTTCGTTCTGTCAACCATGTCTGTGTCCAAGTTCATGGAGTCGAATCCGGCTGTCCCCGTGCGCAAGCAAGATTCCCCGGCGCCCGTGCGCGAACCCGTCTTCTGGCGCGTCGAAGGGAGTCTGCTGAATTTGACAGCCGTGCGGCCTGTGGCTTTCTTCACATGGAACGCACAGAGTTTTCTGGGCCGATGGGCGCGCCGGGGAGCGATGGGCGTGCTGGCGGTGGCGCGGCCATTTCTATACGCCTCGGACCGTGTATTCGCCACACGCGTGCTGCATGCCGTGCTGCGGCACACGAGCCGGGACCGGCTCGATCTGCTCGGCGAGGAATTTTTCGAATACTTTCTTAAGCCGCGCCTGAAGGCGCGCGGCGTCGAGGCGCTCGGGCGCGTCATCGCGTCGGGCGCCGACGTGGTGCTCGTAAGCCAGGGGCTCGATCACATCATGCGGCCGCTCGCCAATCATCTCGGCGTGCGGCGAATCCTTTCGAACCGCCTCGATTTCCGCGACGGCATTGCCACAGGCCGTCTGCTCGATCCCGTGATTCGTCCGCGCGGCCCGTTTGCACGGCTCCGGACGGATCGCCCGGACGGGACGGTGGCGAGATCGAAGCTGTTGAACGACCTGGGCTTCGCGAAGAAACCCGAAGTGCTGAACGAAACGATCCGGTTGGCGCAGCGGCCGTCGCCGAGAGTGAACGTGCCAGTCGTTCACTTCGACTCGGGCAAAGGTCGCGCGCCTCTTTCCGTGCGCGGCACGTTGCGCGGAAAGCAAATACTGCTCATTGGCGGCACGGGTTTTATCGGCAAGGTGTGGCTGGCGAATCTGCTGACCGAGCTGCCGGAAATCGGCCGCATCCATTTGCTGATCCGCGGCCATCGCACGGCGACGCCGCTTGAGCGCTTCGAGCGCATGGTTTCCGAATCGCCCGTTTTCGACGTGCTGGCCGAACGCCACGGCGACCGGTTCGCGGATTTCCTGCGCGAGCGCGTGGAAGTGGTGGGCGGTGACGCGAGCAAACCGGGGCTCGGCCTGGCGCCGGAAGCGCGGCAGCGCCTGGGTCGGTCGGCCGACTTGATCGTCAACAGCGCGGGACTCACGGATTTCAATCCCGACCTCCGCGACGCGCTGGCAATGAACGTTCACGCGACGGATCACCTGCTGCATTTCCTCCATGAGTGCGACCATGCGGCGCTGCTACATCTTTCCACTTGCTACGCCATCGGACGGCGCGACGGGCGCATCCTCGAGGAGTTTTCCAATAACTATTCGCCGGCCGGGGTGAAGGGCTTCGATGCGCGGCAGGAGTGCGCGTCTCTCGCGGAATTGATCCGCAAGACGGAAGCGCGCGCGGAATCCGCGGAAGTAACCGAGGAGCTTCGCCGGCAGGCGCTCGACAAGAGGCAAGCGTCCAAGAGCCTGCAAGGCGTCGCGCTTGACAACCAGATTCGGAAGAACCGCACGCGTTGGCTGCGCCAGGCCCTGATGGATGCCGGGACGCAGCGCGCGAATGAGCTCGGCTGGCCGAACACATATACGTTCACGAAAAGCCTCTCGGAATCACTGATCGGCAGCTACGTGGACGCCACGCCCGGCGCGGCGATCGCCATCGTAAGGCCGTCCATCGTCGAATCGTCCATTGAAAAACCGTTCGTGGGCTGGAATGAGGGTGTCAATACGTCAGCATCGCTTTCTTATTTGCTGGGCACATTTTTCCGCCAGCTTCCCACCAATGAGAACAAGTGCCTCGACCTGATTCCCGTGGACATCGTATCCCGGGGAATGACTTTGATCGCGGCGGCGCTGGTCGCGCGGAGGCACGAGCGCGTTTACCACCTGGCGACGTCCGTGGCGAATCCGTGCGATATGCGGCGTTCGATCGAGCTGACGGGGCTGGGCCACCGGAAATTCTACCGGTCGCAAGACGGATTTCAGCACCGGATGAAGCTGAAGTTCGACTCGATCCCGGTGTCCGAATCACGTTATAAAAAGCTTTCCGCGCCGGCGCAGAAAATGTTGGTGCAGATGATCAACCGCAGCGTCGAGCCGCTCGGCTTCGCGCGGGCGCCATTGGCGCGGCAGGAACGCGAGCTGGAAAAAGTGATCAAGCTCGTGTCGCTCTTCAAGCCGTTCATTCTGGAAAACGATCATGTCTTCGAGGCGGCCAACGTCGAAAGGCTGGACGGGGCGTTGCCAGCCGAAGAGCGCGCCGCGTTTGGCTACGATGCCCGCTCGCTCGATTGGTGGGAATACTGGATCAACGTGCACATTCCTGCGCTGCGAAAGTGGTGCTATCCTCTGATCGAGGGCCGTCCACAGGAAGCTCGCCCGCGGCGTAGCGTGCCTCTCGCGGCTCGCACCGAAGCGGGCGCCGCCGGAGCGGCTGGAAGCACTCCGGCAACGACGCCCTGACACCCGAAAACCGTGGCCATCCTCCTGACAGGGAGCACCGGATACATCGGTGCCCACGTTGCATCGAACCTGCTCGCGGATCATTCCGAGCCGCTGAACCTGCTGGTGCGCGCGCGCGATCCCGAAGAAGCGCGCGGCCGCCTGTGGCGCTCGCTGCAACTCCATCTCGCTTTTCAGCAGTTCGAATCCTTTCTGAACGGGCGTATCCGCATTTTTCTGGGTGACCTGACCGAAGCGCGCTTCGGCCTGTCCGAGGACGAATACCGGCAGCTGGTGCGGTCCACTGATTCGGTAATTCACTGCGCCGCCTCGCTGAACCGCAGATCCGAGAAAAGCTGCCTCAACGTGAATTTGCGCGGAACGCTGGAAGTGATCCAACTGGCGATGCGCGCGCGCGACGAGCACGGCCTGCGCCGCTTCAGCCACGTCAGCACCGTCGCGGTCGCAGGGCACCGGGCAAATGAAATCGTCGAAGAAGATGCGGCGATCGATTGGAACCGTTCGGACTATGATCCGTACGCGCGCACGAAGAAATTCTGCGAGCACATGGTGCGCCAGCTTCTGCCGGACGTCCCACGGACGATCTTCCGGCCCAGCATCGTCCTGGGCGACAGCCGACGCCCGGAGACCAACCAGTTTGAAATGGTCCGCGCGTTCGTGTTTCTCGCGGGGCTACCTGCGCTTCCCTTCCGTGCTACGGATAAAGTAGACATCGTGCCCGTGGACTATGTCGCCGATGCGATCTCCGGACTGCACCAGAAAGAAAAGCCGGCGCACGAGATCTATCATCTGTCGTCCGGCGCCGATTCCGAGACGTTCGCGGAGTTGACGGGCGCGCTCGCCAAGGCCCAGGGAAGACGCGGGCCGATGTACGTACCAAGCCTGGAAGGCCCCTCGTCGAAGATGGTCAATGTGCTGGCCGGACGCGCGGGGAAAGTGGGCGGCCTGGCGAAGCTGATGAAGGTCTTTCTACCGTATCTGGTCTGGAACACGGTCTTCGACAATCAGCGCGTGGTCGCGGAGATCGGCCGGCGGCCGGCGCCCTTTTCTCAATACTGCTATCCACTGCTGCATTTCAGCCGTGAGAACCATTTCATTTACAAGTATCGCGATTGGCCGTCGAACGGCACCGCCAAGGCGCAGCTGGTGGCGGAGCCGCCCCGATCCAGCGCGGCGCAGGATTCTCGACGATGATGGACATGGACGTCGCGATCGAGGCCTGGGTCAGCGGCCTCGTCGAGCTGAACAAACTGAAGTACGTGCTCGGCACGGGCAAGCCCTGGAAGCCAGGCCAACCGTTGAAGCTGCTTTTCGCCGGCTACAACGGCACGCGCAACACCGGCTCCGACATTCGCGTGGAAGAAATCGTCCGGCAGTTGCAGCGCATCTTGGGCGCCGGGAATGTGGACGGGACGGTGATGACGCAGAATTTCGAACTCACGCGCGGATATTTCGGCGGCGCGCGGCAGGTGCATCTCCCGGATGTTTTCCCGCCGTTCCTTCATTCCGAAGTGCCGAAACACGATGGCGTGGTGGCCTGCGAAGGTTCGATGTTCAAGAGCAAATTCGCGAATGCGCTCACCGCGATGATCATGGGCTCGCTGGGCATCGCGTCGGCACATAACAAATTGAGCGTGGCGTATGGTGGCGAAGCGGGCTCGATGGATCCGCTGCTGCAAAAGATGTGCCAGCGCTACTGCAGGGACTCTTTGGTGATTACGCGCAACGAGGAATCGCAGGAGATTTTGGGCAAACTCGGCGTGGCAACGGAGCTCGGAACCGATACCGCGTGGACATTCCAGCCGCTCGGCCCGGAATACGGCCGCAAGGCTCTGCGGGATGCCGGATGGGACGGCGCGACGCCGGTCCTGGCGGTCTGCCCAATCAACCCGTTTTGGTGGCCCGTCAAACCGTCGATTGGAAAATGGCTCGCGCACTCCGTCGGCGGCGCGTACGCGAAGAGCTACTACCGCACGATCTATTTTCATCGCTCGGGCCGCGATGTGGATGCGGCATACGCGAAATACCTTTCGGCGATGGCCAGCGGCGTCCAGGGATACCGGAAGACGCGCTCCGTGTTTCCCGTGCTCGTCGCGATGGAGATGCTCGACCGCGATGCATGCGAGCGCGTCGCGCAGGAAATCGGCGGTGCGCCAATATTTGCATCGGACGAGCGGAACATGTACGAGATGGTGAGCATTTTGCGCGCTTGCGACCGGATGCTATCGTCCCGGTTTCACGCGATTGTGACGTCCATGCCCGGAGGGGTGCCTTCGGCCGGAGTCACGATGGACGAGCGCATCCGCAACTTGATGCATCAGCGCGGGCACGAGCACCTGATGATGGAAGTGGATGAGCCGGAGCTGGCGGACAAAATCGTTGCAGCGCTCGGTGCGCTCGACGCCGAGGCCGAGGAAATCCGCGAGGCCATGGGCCGTACGGTCGCCCGCAATCTGCGAATGATGGCGCGCATGGGAGTCTATTTCGAAGAGCGGGTCGCCAGGCAATATCCGGAGTTTCCGATTCGCACGGGCGTGCTCGGGTGGGAGGAGTATCTCCCGCCGCTCGGCACGGAGCTTTGCAAGCTGCTCGAGGATCACAGCGGAGTTCTGGCCGCATGACGTTTCTCGAACGCATCTTCGCGCGGCTCGAGCGAGCGGCAGATTCGCCTGTGCTCGGTGAAGTGCGCGACGGACAAATCGTCGCCCTAACCGGAGCGGACCTGCTGGCCATGATCGCCGAGGCGCGCGCGTTTACGACTTCGCGCGGATTGAAGCCCGGCGACCGATGTGCGCTATTGGCTCCCAACAGCATTCGATGGGTCGCGCTGGACCTCGCGCTGATGGCGGAGGGCGTGATTGTGGTACCGCTCGATCCGCGCCAGGTGGCGAAGGATTGGATGGCGGTGATCTCCGATTCGACGCCGTCGATGCTTTGCTGCTCGGATGCTGCGCTGGCTGCGGGCATTCAAGCGGCGTCGGAGGGCGGGCGGGCAACAGTGCTGTTCGACGAGATTTTTGGCGGGCCGCCCGCCGAGGCTGCGCCGCCGCGGCATCACGCCGATCACGACGCGGTGACCATCGTGTACACGTCGGGAACGTCCGGCGAGCCCAAGGGCGTCGTGCTTAACGCCGGCAACATAACCTTCATGCTGGGCTGCACGAATGCGCGCCTCGATCAACTGATGGACGCGCAAATCGAGCAGGAGAGTGTTTTCCAATATGCCCCGTTTTGTTTCGCCGCGGCGCGAATCCTGCTGCTTACTTCCCTTTCGCGCCACAGCATGCTCACGCTCTCAACAGATTTGACGACGCTCGCAGACGAGCTAAAGCTGGCAGCGCCACATTACTTCGTGAACGTGCCCATGTTCCTCGAACGCGTTCGGCGGCGGATCGAGGAATCCATACAGAAGCGTGGCGGATTGGCGGCCGGGATATTCGCGCGCGCGCAACAAGCGTACCAACGAAAACATAGCAACCGTGGCCGCGCGACCGATTCTCTGTGGCTCGCCGCCGCGAACGCTTTGATCTTCCCAGCGATTCGCAAGAATATCGGACCGAACCTCAAGGCGTTGATTTGCGGATCAGCGCCTCTGGCCGCCGACACCCAACTTTTTTTCATGATGATCGGCATCCCGGTGCTGCAGGTGTACGGCCTCACGGAAACAACCGCCATTTGCACGATGGACGAGCCGGGGAATGTCGAGCCGGGGCGAGTGGGGCGTGCAGTCCCCGGAGTGGAAATGACCGCGGCGGAGAACGGGGAAATAATGGTCCGAGGTCCGAATATTTTTCCGGGCTACTGGCAACGGCCCGCGGAAACCGCCAAGGCGCTCGCGGGCGGATGGTTCCACACAGGAGACCAAGGCGAAGTGGATGCCAGCGGCAATTGGCGGATCACCGGGCGGCTGAAGAATCTGATCATTCTTAATTCGGGGCACAATATCGCGCCTGAACCGCTCGAACAAGCGCTCGTGGCGAGTCTTTCCGATGCGCAGCAGGTGGTGCTGCTCGGCAATCAGCGGAGTTTTCTCGCGGCTCTGGTCACCACGACCGGCACGAACGGTGCAAGCAATGGAGGCAACCAGGGAGTAATCGGCGCGAAAATTCAAACCGCTCTGGATGCGCTAAACGCGGGTCTGCCGCACTACAAGCAGATTCGCGCCTTTCACGTGCTGCCCGAGCCATTCACCATGGAAAATGGCTTGCTGACCACCATGGGCAAGCTCAAGCGCGACGCCATTTCGGCTCGATTCGCGGCCGAAATCGAAAAGCTCTACCAGAAGAAGCCCGCATGAAGAACTTTTCGGGAAAAACGCTCTCGTGGAAGCTATCGGACGGCACCATCGAGCTGGTGCTCGACCGCGCGCCGTGCAATGAAATCGGCTCGGCCACGCTGGGCGAGCTCGAGCAATTCGTCGCTGCATTCGAATCGCTTGCAAAGGATGCGCACGCGCTGATCATTTTCAGCGATCGAAAAGAGGGATTCTGCGCGGGCGCCGATCTGCGCGAGCTGTACACGCGTTCGCAGGCCATGCCCTCCGCCAAGCGATTGGCGGGTGTTCGCGAGTTTCTGGAGAGAATCCACCGGGTGATGAACGCCATTGACGCAGCGCCGCTGACCACAATCGCGGCAGTCCACGGCGTCACGTTCGGCGGCGGGTTCGAACTCGCGCTGACGTGCGACCTGATCGTCGCGGACAAGATGGCGCGGTTTTGTTTCCCCGAGCTGAGGCTGGGGTTGATTCCCGGATTCGGCGGCATTCCGCGGCTCAAGCGCGACCTCGGCAACGCGGTCGTCCGTGATCTTCTCCTCACCGGACGCAGCATCAACGCCGCGAAGGCTCAATCTGTCGGCCTGGTAAGCCAAGTGACGGCGGAAGGAGACGCACTTCGCGTGGCGCGCGCGACAGCCACGCAATTGAACAAATTCGACCGCGACACGGCCGCCGCCGCGAAACGCTTCATCAAACCCGTGCCGCACGAAGAGCTGCGCCGCGAGATGGACATCTTTTGCGATCTTTTTACGCGGCCCGCGGTGGAGGCAGGTTTGCGGAAGTTCGTCGAGAGCACTGACGCGCTGCCTTATTTGCCGTAGGTTCAGCACTCCGAACGAGGCACGCGAAGATAGGAATTAGAATGTGGCAAAATACGAGGCTATGACGATCGACAAGACAACGGACGAGGTCCTGCAACTCGCCGCGACACATTTCAAAGTGCCACGCGAGCAGCTCAAGGCGGACGACGATTTCTTCAAGACACTCGGCATCAACAGCCTCCAGGCGCTCGACCTGTTAACGCGGCTCGAGCAGCATTTCCACATCGAGCTGCCTGATTACGAACTTCAAGGCGTCAGCGATTTCCGGACGCTCGCCGAACGTATACAATCCCGATTGTGAGCCACGGAGTCACAGAGACACGGAGTTGGAAGATCTCAACGAATTGACGGAGAGGATCATCGGCTGCGGCATCGAGGTTCATCGCCACCTTGGGCCGGGGCTGCTGGAAGCAACCTACGAAGAAGCGCTCTGTATCGAACTTTCCGAATCGGGGATGAAGTTCGGCCGTCAGGTACCGTTTCCCATTCTCTACAAGGGTCGAACACTCGGGCAGTACAGGCTCGACTTGCTAGTGGAAGACGCGGTGATCGTCGAAATCAAGAGCGTGGAAAGATTTGATCCGGTCTTTCAAGCTCAGATCCTGACTTACCTCAAGGCAACAGGAAAGAAGGTCGGTCTCCTGATGAACTTCAACTCCCGGCTTCTGCGTGATGGCGTGAAGAGGTTCATCCTTTGACTTCTGGTCTTTTGAGCATCCTTCCTCTGTGCCTCCGTGCCTCTGTGGCCAATTCCTGATGCTCGATCTTTACAAATTCAAGTGTCTTGGCGAGGCGTTGCGCGCGGCGCTTGACCGCTGGTCTGACCAACTCTGCCTGGTCGAAGCGAACCGCGACCACGAAAGCGCCCGTTTCACGTATCGCCAGTTCAAGGACGCGGCGCTGCCGCTGGCGCGCGCGTTCCAGGACGCGGGATTTCAAAACGGCGCGCGCGCGGCGATCATCATGACGAATCAGTCGAAGTGGCTGATTTCCGCCTACGCAATTTTCTTCAGCGGCGGCGTCCTCGTTCCGGTGGATTACAAGCTCACCCCGGACGAGCAGATTCAGCTGCTCGCGCACTCGAAGGCGGAATTTCTCGTCGTCGAGCACCACGCATGGAAAGCCATCACCCAGGCGCACAATTTCAAAGCGCTGGGCGCGCGCGTCGTTCTGGTCACGGAGGCGCCGGCGAGCGCCGATTTGGCGGGGGCGAAGCGCTGGGAAGAATTCCGGGGCGTCGGCGAGCCGGCTTTTGTGCCGCGCAAACGCACGGACCCGGCGTGCATCGTGTATTCGTCCGGCACGGCGGGGCGGCCGAAGGGATGCGTCCTCACGCATGAAAATTATCTCGAGCAGTGCATGGCTGTGACGCCTATCTTTCCCTTCTGGCCGGGTGCGCGCTACCTGAGCATCATTCCCACGAATCACGCCATTGATTTCATGGGCGGGTTCATCATGCCGTTCACGGGCGGGGGCACGGTGGTGCATCTGCGCACGCTGCGGCCCGAATTCATTCGCGACGCATTCACGCGCTACAAGATCACCTATATGGCCGTCGTGCCGCTGATCTTGACCAACCTTCAGCGCGGATTGCGCGAGCGATTCGCCGTTTTGTCTCCGATGAAGCGTCGCGTGCTCAATGCCCTGATTTCCGTCAACGGCGCGCTAACGCGGAGGCGCCCTCACCTCGGACTCAGTCGCATGCTTCTCAAGGACATTCATCAGGCGTTCGGCGGCAGCCTTCGCGCTCTGCTCGTGGGCGGCGCGTTCACGGAACCCTCGACCATTGCGTTCTTTCACGATCTGGGCATTCCGATTTACAACGGGTACGGCTGCACGGAAGCTTGCACGGCAATCACATTGAACGATCAGAAGCCTTTCCGCCCCGAGACCGTCGGACGCCCCGTTCGCGGAATGGACATTCGCATACTGAATGCGGACGCGGAAGGCGTGGGTGAAGTGGCCGTGCAGAGCAAAACGGTGATGTCCTATTACCTCGACGACCCCGAAATGACGGCGGAAACAATCGTGGATGGCTGGCTGATGACGGGCGACCTCGGCCGTTTCGACCAAAGCGGCCAGCTGCAGTTATTCGGCCGCAAGAAGAACATGATCGTCACCGAGGAGGGAAAAAACATATACCCGGAAGACGTCGAAGCCGCCTTCGACGGTATCGCCGTCAAGGAGTACTGCATCTTCGCAGCCAATTTCCTGTGGCCCGCGCGCACGATGGTCGGCGAACAATTGGTGATCGTCTTGCATCCCGAGGCGGGCAAGGCGATCGGGGGACAACTGGTCGCGAGTCTTGCGGAACGCAACCGGCGGCTGCTGAATTACAAACGGGTCAGCGGATATCTTGTCTGGGAGTCCGACTTCCCTCGCACCGCGTCGTTGAAAATCAAACGCGCTGAATTGGCGGAACAGATTCGGAATGCCATCGGCCGCGAGGCGGCGGTTCCCCTTTGATTTCCGAGCAGCGCATCTCGGCGGAGGTTCTGCGGACGTGAATGCACGCTTCTTCGCCATCGTGAATCCTGCGGCCGGCGGCGGACGCTGCGGCAAGCTCGCACCCGCAGCGCTCGATCGCATTCGGCGGATCGGCGTCGATCTCGAGATTGCGCAGACGAGCCGGGCGGGCGAGGCAACATCGCTCGCCCGCAGCGCCTATGCGAAGGGCTATCGGAATTTCCTCGCGGTTGGGGGCGACGGAACGTCGTATGAGATTGTGAACGGCGTATTCCCCGAGGCAGAGACCCAGGGCCGGCCCGCGCTCGCTTTTCTGCCGCTCGGCACCGGCAATTCGTTCCTGCGTGACTTCACGTCGCGCGGCGTCGAGCACACGATCGAGGCCCTGCGGCAAAATAGCCGGCGTTTGTGCGACGTGATTCGCCTGCGACACACGGGCGGCGAGATTTATTTCATCAATATGCTGAATCTGGGCTTTGCGGCCGACGCAGGCGAAGTCGCTAATCGGAGATTCAAGCGCTGGGGCACGGCCAGTTACGTCTTGGGCGTTCTGAGCAGGCTCGCGCGGCTCGAACACCGGGCATTTCCCCACCGGCTGCCGGGCGCGCCGGATTGGGACCGGAGACCTTGCCTGTTCCTGGCGTTCGGCAACAGTAAATTCACCGGCGGCAAGATGATGATCGCGCCACATGCCGATCCTGCCGACGGTCGAATTGAGTATGTGCGATGGTCTCCGCTCGGCCGCCTTCGTCTGCTCTGGAATTTTCCGCGCCTGTTCACCGGCACGCATATCACCCACTCACTCGCTTCGCGCGCCGCAGTCGAACGAGTTGATCTCGATCTTGGCGGCCCTGTAAATGTGATCGTGGATGGCGAGGTTCTGCGGCTGAATTGCCGGTCGCTTGAGGTTCTGCCGTCTGCTTTGGAAGTCATCGTATGAGAAGGACGTGGCTCAGGATTCGCGCCCTAGTTCTGTGGGCGGTGAGCGGAATCCATTTTGCGGTAGTCGGTATCATAATCGTGGTCATCGGACTGTGCGTGGACCGGCGCAAGAACGACTGGATGAACCGGGGATTTTTCCGCAACATTCTTCGTCTCGCGGGCGTGAACTTCGAAGTGCATCGTGCTCCGGGTTTCGACGCACAGCGAACGAGTATTTTCATCTGCAATCACGTGAACATTTTCGATCCGTTCGTGATCTATTCCGCCATTCCGCAGTTCGTTCGCGGCTTCGAACTCGAGTCGCATTTCAAATTGCCGATCTATGGCTGGATGATGGGCTGGTTCGGAAACGTTGCCGTGCCGGACGCTCCCACGCGCGAAAGCCTTGAAATCATGACCCAGCGCGCCAAGGCAGCGCTTGAATCCGGCGTCAGCTTGATCGCCTTCGCGGAGGGTTCGCGCACCCGCGACGGCCACCTGAAAGAATTCAAGAAGGGGATATTCAATCTCGCGCAGAAATTTGGGGTGCCCATCGTGCCGATAAGCATCGTCGGCTCGTACCAGTTCTTTCGGACGGGGAACTGGATGCTCTATCCGGGGAAAATCACGGTCTATTTGCACGACACGATCGACACGACGAAAATTCCTCGAGGCGAGGTCGATGCTTTGCGCCGCCGCGTGCAGGAAATCGTCGCAGCGCCGGTCGAAGAGTCGCTGAAAGCGAATCTCCCGGGGTGAAAATCTACGCCGTGAGCTGTCCGGAGGCCGTCGAAACTGGCTGTGCGGCCCTCGAATTTGTGTGTCACTTTGTGTGTACCGCTTTCCTTTGTTTTCAGCAACTTAGCTCGCGAATTACCTGGCTACGTGTGTCACTTAATTGGGAGTTCTGCGGCTGACAATTCGTAAAAAGTGTCCCACTTCATTTTGGCCATTTGCGGGCTCGGCTTTCCTGTAGCTCAGGTCGTTCTTCAGACCTGAGGCTTTTCGGGAAGAGGGGCCGAACACCCTCATCCCAACGAACCGGGATGAGCTACATAACGGCAAACTGCCAATCGGGACCTGCCCGCGAATCGGCTGGCGGGGATTGGCTCTCCCGCGTTGCGCCTCGCGTCATCCTGAGCGGAGTCGAAGCCCGGCGGACCGGCAGGGATCTTCTTCGTCCCTCGCAGCGCATATTCGTTCAATTGTCAAAGAGCAGCATGCTCCCGGCCAGCGAGAGCGGACGAGAACTCTCCCGCCGCGGCGGACGAGCCTCGTCACTAATAGGCTGGCAAATTTTCGAGGGCGCGTCTACTGGCCTTTCGGCCAGCGCCGCTGTTACCTGTACTGTTCTTGAGGCGTCCGCGCACGACGCGAAGGGATCGCTGAACGTTTCTCGAGTTTCCACGCAGACTCTGAAACTGCTTCAATCGTCCCCTCCGGGACTACCGGCTCTTATCGCCCTGTTCCCGGCACTGCGCTGCGCTTCGTGCCGGGCTAATTACAATCGCCGCTCCGCGGCTAAACATCGCCGTCGAACTGTCAGGTCGTCCGCAGAGTTGTCACACAGACTTTGAAGCTCCGAGCCACTTAAAATGTCTTTTGTTTCCGCAAGCTACGAAATCGGATCGAGCACAGATGTGTCGCACCTACGGCGCTGGGAATGGCGGTGGCTTGGTTTCCCTACGCTCCCGCGTTGGGCTAATGTATGCCGCGCCTACGGCGCTGGGAAGATCGCGCTTCCGCCAGTGGAGCGATCGCTAACGGGGCCACTTTCTCCGCAAGCTGTGAAGAGAGTTTACGGGCTTAGAAAGTTTGCGTGGGACTGGCGTCGGGCAGCGAGCGGCCAGCGCGGAGTTCCTGCCAGGTGTAGAACACGCGGTGAATTACGGTGATCGTCGAAATCACGGCGATGACCCAGAGCGCCGGAGCCATGCGATTGAACGCGCCACCGAGAATGAGCAAAACGAGGCGCTCGGGCCGCTCCATAAAACCAACCTTGCAGGACGGAATCAATGATTCCGCGCGCGCGCGCGAGTAGCTCACCATGAACGAGCTGGCCATCGCCACCGCCGCCAGCACCATGTAGAAAACCTGGCCAATCAGCGTGTAATAGACGACGAGTCCCATGTATAGCGCGAGGTCGGAGTAGCGGTCGAGCGTCGAATCAAGGAATGCGCCGAAGGCGGTGACGCGGCCAACGCGGCGCGCCACCTGGCCGTCCGCCATGTCAAGAAAGGCTGCGAGAAACAGGGCTGCGGCCGCCGAGCGAAACTGCCCCATCGCAAAGAGCGCCGCGGCGCAGGAGTTTACGCCCAGCGCGAAAAACGTGAACATATTGGGGGTGATGCCGGTCGCGGCAAGGCCAGTGACAACGTGCTGGAGGAGCCAGCCCGCTCCCTCGCCAATCCAATACGTGATCGGACGCTTTAGGTCCTTGCGGTCATTTTCCATCTGCCCCGAAATAATACACCGGAAATTGGTGTGCGGACGAGGTAACGCATGGTGGCGGCCCGTGCCGGCTAGGAAGCGGACGACGGCACTCAATGCGCTGCTGGGAGAGTGCCCGGGGTGGGGGTCGAAATCATGCTGCGCGTTTAAAAGGACGCTATTCGTGCGGCGTGGCGCGAACGCCGATACAACCCAATCATTGCTGAATATTACGGTCGTTCTTCGTAGAGCCGCTGAAAATCACATCTTCTGTGGCCAACCGGAAGCGGGTACTGGGAGCAACATGTCCGGTAATCCGACGCAATATAAAAGGGCGCCCCTTGTGGAGTAGGTTTGGAGTGTTCGCCTCAAACCTTTCCAGAAAGGAACGCCCTTTATGACCAGCGCCCAATATATCGGCATGGACGTGCACAAGGAAAGTATTTCGATCGCCGTCAGGAATGCTGCCGGGAAGATCGTGATGGAATGTGTCATCGAGACCAAAGCGAGCATGATTCTGCAGTTTATCGACGGGCTGCGCGGAGACGTGCAGGTCACATTTGAGGAAGGAACCTGGGCGGCCTGGTTGTACGACCTCCTGAAGCCTCATGTCACGAAGGTGGTGGTCTGCGATCCGCGTCGGAATGCCTTGTTGCAGGAAGGCAACCAGAATGACCGCGTTGATGCCCGGAAGCTGGCCGAACTGCTGCACAACAACCAACTGCGCTCGGTCTATCACGGAGACCACGGCCTGCGAACCTTGAAGGAACTGGTGCGCAGTTATCTGACCATCACGCAAGATCTCAGCCGGGTGATGAGTCGGGTGAAGGCCATCTATCGCAGTTGGGCCATCCCCTGTACCGGCAAGCAGGTCTATGCGCCGCGCCATCGTGCCGCGTGGCTCGCGAAAATCAATGAACCTGGAGTGCGCCGGCGAGCGGAGTTTTACTACCAGCAGCTGGATGCGCTGCGATGTCTGCGCCAGGAGGTGCGGCGGGATCTGCTGGCGGAGAGCAAGAAGCACCCGGCCTGGAAACGGCTCTGCGGAATCCCCTCGATCGGCCCGATCCGGGCCGCGGTGTTACTGGGCATCCTGCAGACCCCGCACCGGTTCCGCACCAAGCGGCAGCTATGGACCTATAGCGGTGTGGGCATCGAGACCAGCAGCAGCGCGGATCACCATGTTGTTGAAAGGACAGCTCGAACGGAAGAAGCACGTCGAGATTCGCGGGCTGAACAGAAATCACAATCATGATCTGAAAAATATTTTCAAGGGAGCAGCGATCGTCGCCGCGACCAAGCCCGGTCCCTTCGCGGAGTTCCATGCGGAATTGTTGGCCAGGGGCATGCGACCGGAAATGGCACGGCTGACCTTGGCCAGGAAGATTGCCACCATCGTATTGATCATATGGAAGAGAGGAGTGTGCTTCGACGCCCAACATCTGAAACCACAAACAGCTTGAGTGTCTCTGAGCGAGTCCGCTCCATCCCGGGGATCTTCTCTGGCGGTGGCCGTGGGGTTCTCGAGACACTCTGGTTCGAGAGCGAGTCTCAGCCGATTAGTTAGGCGCTGCGTGCTTCGGGCACCGAGTCTCACATTCGACCCTAGGC
This sequence comes from uncultured Acidobacteriota bacterium, assembly GCA_963752925.1. Lineage (GTDB taxonomy): Bacteria > Acidobacteriota > Terriglobia > Acidiferrales > UBA7541 > Palsa-295. The sequence goes on from CAVVZY010000011.1 coordinate 1,113,829, forward strand.
CCTCTCGGATAACCAGAAAAAGCTATGGGCCACGAGTCCCGGATAGAACTATGGTCGCCAACTGACCGAGGTTCTGCTTTGCTGGTTTCGGAACAGACCGGCTTCGTTGCGAATAGGTGATGAAAACCGCTGGTAGAGAAAACCCCAACCGCTGGGCCACAGTGTCCAGCAACCGAGCACCTGGCGCGGGAGTTCAGAACAGATCCTGCTCAATCCAGTGGGCTGCGAAGCAAGAAAATGTCCAGCCGTTGCAGGTGTGTTTTTTCTTGACTTCCCCTTTTATAGAACTAATCGGGAGTTGGCACGGCGGACTTCCCAGAACCGGCCCCCTGGCCCCGAACAGTTTCTGAGCGCGCCGCGACTCAGGCTGAAGCGGCGATCGCAATCGCCACCTCACTCCATCGGCACACACTAGTCGACGTGACCGGTTCGAATCATTGAGAATCAGTACCCGTGGCCCGTGATGGCGTTATCCAGATTTTGGCGGTATATATAGATATGACCTTTTTGCGCCACGTCGTAATGCTCTGTCGCAATCCCAAGTTTGGCAGGTATCTAGAGGCCAGATGGGCGAAATGCGCTTTTGGGACGATTCAAGCGTCGATCGCTTTGCTCGTGCTGCTGTCGCTGCTGCATCCATCGCGGGCCTTCGCAGCGAATCCTGACTTGGAGACTGTGTTAACTGCCTCGCGCCAGCGTATTGAGAAATTGGACTACCGCTCGACCGGACGAATCACACGGTTGGAGGGCAATGGCAAGCGCACGAGCTACAAGTTTGTCGGCAAGGCTCGCTGGTTTCCCGATGGCCTGCGTGTGCTATGCGAGATCTCGGGGCCTGGCTCGGAGAAGACGATCCTTCTTTTGCATATGACCGTGAGTGGACACGTGACCATCGAGGCTGTACTTCCTGGCGAGAAGGCCGCTAGCGTGTTGCCATTCGAACGTTGGAACGACCCGTTAGTGGGTACAGACTTCTCCTTTGAAGACATGGTCGAGAACCAGTTCTTCTGGAAGAATCAGGAACTCCTGGCACCGGAGAAATACGGCACACGGGATTGCTTTGTTCTTAAGAGCAAGTCCGACTCTCAGGATCGGACTTACTACGACTCGGTAACATCGTGGATTGACCACGGCATTTTGTTCCCTGTGCATGTGGTGAAGACACTTCGCGGGACGGGACAACAGAAGGAATTCATTTACTATGGTCTGCGGCAGGAAGGCGGCGCTTGGTCTGCGTCGCAAGTGGAGGCAAAGCTGGCGGGCAAGCCCGGCTCCTCGATTCTTGTAATCGAAGGGGGCTCGGCAAAGGCAAATCTTGGAAGCAAGGACTTTGATATCAGCCAGCACAGCGCTGAAGGAGAGATGAGATAAATCGAATTGCCTAATTAGGCTGTTGCAAGGCTCTGTGCTTTCACCCGAGCCTCCACGGTGTTCGCGTCATGGCGTAAGCTCCTCTTCAGACGTTGCCGAAGCCCCACTTAGGCCAAAGGGCCACCAATTCCAGTCGCCAGCAAGTTGCAATAGTGCCGGGCCGACAACCATCCGCACCACCGTAGCATCAATAAACACCGCCACGGCGAGCGTAAATCCCAGCATCTGGACGACCAGGAAGTCTCCCAAGGTGAATGCGGTGAAGACGGCAATCATAACTGCCGCAGCGCTCGTGATTAGCCCAGCCGTCCGCGCCAGGCCCTCGATCACCGCGGATCTTTCGGACAGTCCGCGCCGCCGTTCTTCGAGGACTCGGGCGACCAGGAAGACTTCATAGTCCATGCTCAATCCGAAGACGATGGCAAACGAGAGAATCGGCACGATCGGGTATACGGTGCCGGTCGGTCCGTGGAGCCCAAAGAGTTTGCTACCGTGGCCTTCCTGAAAAACGACAACCAACGCACCGAACGAAGCGCCAACGGACAGCAGATTGAGCAGAATTGCTTTGACAGCCGCAAATAAGGAACGTAATCCGATCAGGAGCGCCAGCAGGCTCCCCAACACGACGCTAAGAACCACCCTCGGCAACCACTGATGTACTACCGAGTCATAATCTGCGTCGAGTGCGGGAACGCCGCCGACGCGCAGCACGGCGCCGGGCACGCCGGTTATCGCGGCGACATCGGAGGAGCGCACCTCTCGTACCCATCGTATCTGTTCATTGGGAGAAAGAGTCGCGGTAGGCAGCAACTCAATCAACGTAGCTTGGCCATCGCTGCGAAGAAAACTCTTGCGGATTGGCTCGGACACATCGTCGACAGCGTCCGCAGTATCAGACATTCCCGTGAGGGTCGGAAGAGATAAGACCTCAACCGCTCTAGAGTCGCTCTGGAAGCGTTTCGTCAACCGGCTGACCGCAAGCCAGCCAGCCGGCGAGAGCGTGGGAGACTGCGGCGGCAACTCCAGGACCACTCGAAGGGACTGCACAATGCCCGACCGCCCCATGCCTTGAAGCGTGTGCAGTGCTTGCACCGATTCGGCTGCGGCCGGGAGCGAGTCGTGGTCGGGAATCCCGGGAGAGATTCTCCTTCCCTGAAACGCAAGGATCAGTAACGGAATCCCGGCGACAAGCAGAGCTGTCCGGGGCCGGCGGGTTACGATGCTGCCCCACCGTACCCACCGCTCACTTGCAGCGCGTAGGCTGTCCTGCGTTTTGATTCGTCTGCCTGGAAGACGCACTCTCAAGGCATTGATGCGATGCCCTAGCAGACCAAGCACCCAAGGCAGAATGAACGTACAGAGTATGACACTCAAAATGGTTACCAGCAGGCCAGCTATCCCGATGGAGCGCAGTTCGCTGATGGGCACAGGCAGCAGCGCTGAAAATCCGATGGCAACTGTCGTGGCCGAGATTATCAGCGTCCGTCCCGCTTGCCCGGCAGCAATATCGGCAGCGTCACCGGGATCATATCCCTCGGCCAACGCTTCGCGAAACCGGCTCACCATCAGCAATGCATAGTCGATGCCCAAGCCAAGGCCGAGCATTGTCGCCAGATTCTGCACCAGAATCGACAGTTGCAGATAATGCGCGAGTAGCGCAGCCGCACCCATCGCCATCGAGATGGAGAGTACTCCAATCCCCAGCGGCAAGAGCGCGGCCACAAGACTGCCGAAAGCCAGCAACAGCAGCAAGAGAGTTACCGGCATCGCTCGTTCCTCGGCGTGCTTGACGTCATCTGCGCTGACCTTGCGAAGATCGAAGGTCAGTGGCGTTTCACCGGTAATCTCCAGATCGATATTGGGGTATTGCGACCTCAGCTGACCTTCCATCCAGTCTGCTCTTGCTCTCAGTTTGGGGACCAACGCCTCGACAGTTTCATCGTGCGGGTCTAACCCGACGATGATCAAGGCCCCGCCACTGTCTCCAGTGAACAGTGGATCCGGCCAATCCAAACTCGAGATGGCGCCCGACACTCCAGGCACACTTCGCAACGAACTGGTTAAGAAGCTCAACGCATCTGCGCTCTCTGCTGAATCCGGATCGGGAATACCAGTGATCACCAAAACCAGGCGGTGGGCGTACGGAGACTGGAAATGCTGCGCCAGTTCCAGGTCAACTTTTCCGGATTCTCCGCCCTTGATGTGAACAGCTGTCTCCAGGCGGCGTTCGACTTTGTAGGAAAAGGGCAGCAGCGCAAGCGCCATGACAAACCCCGACATCGCCAACCAGAATCGGCGGCGAGCGGCATCACGGCCGGTCTTCAAGCCTGGCATTACCATGGAAGATCCCCGTCGTTTCCTAGTCTATCTGAGAGCCATGAAACGACTTCGGTGATCGGGCACATCCATAATATAGGATCAAACTGGATATTCACTGGGATTCGGTCTTGAGCTTAGTTAACCATCAACGCGGGGAACTGCCCGTTAGGGTTCAGGCGCTCAGTAACGAGGTCGTGTTCCATTGCCCGGTCCGTGGCCGATGAATCTTTCGCCATGGCTGTCACGCGATCCGCCAAGTCGGAGCTAACTTTGGTCGGCCAGCGTGCGAGCAGGTAGCTGGGCCGCATGGATACGGGAAGCAAGTCCGAGCAGTTTGAAAACGCAAATCGTGTACCAATTGACATCAATCTCATACCACCTCAGCCCGTGTCGGGCCGAAACCGGGTAGGCATGATGGTTGTTATGCCACCCATCTCCGAAACTTAGCAGTGCCACCCACCAATTGTTGGTGGACGCGTCTCGGGTCTCAAAACGGCGCGACCCCCAAATATGGGAGACCGAGTTGACGAGCCAAGTGGTATGAAGTCCCGCGACCGTCCGCAAAAAGGTTCCCCACAGTAAGAAAGGCAATCCACCAATTGCGAACAACGCGAGTCCGACGATAATCATTGGCGTGAGATGGTATTTCGTGAGCCAGACGTGAACCTTGTCCTCGGCTAGATCGGGGACGTAGCGTTTGAGTGTTGGTACGTCCTGGCGCAACGAATGCCCAAAGAAGACCCAACCTGCATGCGCCCACCATTTGCCATCGCGCGGAGAGTGCGGATCACCTTCCTTGTCCGCGAATTGGTGATGCTTGCGATGATTGGCCACCCAGAGCAGAGGGCCCCCTTCCAATGCCGCCACAGCGCAAATCGTAAGAAAATGCTCAAACCACTTGGGTGTCGCGAAGGAGCGATGGACGAGCAGCCGGTGATAACAGATGCCGAGTCCCAAACCCACCGTCACCCAGTATAAAAAGAGCGCGACGAACAGCGCATGCCAGGTGAAGAAGAAGAGCGCCACCACTGCGCCAACGTGAAACAAGACCAGGACTGGTGCGATCTTCCAGTTCAACCGACTCTCGGCGGGCTGATTGTTCCGCACACTATCAAACTTCAAGACGGTTGTGGTGGTCATAGTCTCCGTATTTATTATGGGCGCCCGCTCGGAAGAAATCTGGTCTAAATTGCACACATACATTTCTTGAATGAATCCCGGTGATTGGCTGGACGGTTTTCGCTAACGCTCATGAATCGAGCGAGCGGCGCGGACAACGTTTCCCGGGCCGGTTTCTCAACGTTCGTTAGCGCCTCTGTAGAAACGCCGAAGACAACCAGAGGATAGACGTAGAGATAAGCCGCTGCGGCATCTTCTAGAATCCTGAGGCGCCGTTTTCTTGCTGCACTTACGGACGTGATGAGTGCTACCAGAGCCAACAAGGCAAATCTCGTCTTCATGGTCACCATCTGTTTAGAATGTTACGGTGGAAAGAATGGTGGATGCTTGGTGCATTGTGAACGGTCAGAAGTAACAGTGGCATCGTGCGTCCGAGGCACAGTTCGTGGCTAAGTCCTGATCAACGCGTTAACCAGACAAGTGCGTTTCAGTACCGACTTGTCGGGTTATCCGGCTAGTCAGGGACTTGACAATGCTCTCCCGCGGGTTAATCTTTCTCTGGCAGTTGAAGTTACCGACGGGTCTCTGAGCAGAATATGAACCGCAACCGTCCGGGCGATCCCAGCCTCTTTCCTAACCCTCACTCGTAGCGCGACAACCTTCAAGAGCCTTGACCGAAAACATCTCGCATCGGAGTTGAAAAAATCGTGCGGAAACAAGCAAGGAGGAAAGAAAAATGAAGCACAAGAAGATCATCCGGCCCGTTCTGATCGTCGGGATGGTGCTCTCCAGTCTGGTTGGTATCGGCCTATCGGCCCAGCAGGACAAGTACACCCTGAAAGTGCCGGGTGGGCTGGCGTTCTCTGAGTTCAGGGGATATGAAGGCTGGCAGGCTGTCTCCATCAGTCAAGACGGAAATGCGGTCGCTCTGATCCTCGGTAATCCCGTGATCATCGAGGCCTACCGAGCCGGCGTTCCCGACAACGGCAAGCCTTTCCCCGATGGCTCCAAGATGGCGAAGGTCCATTGGGCCCCGAAAAAGAGCGAGACGGCTCCGGGTCCGACGACGGTGCCGGGCACCCTGCTAAACGTGGACTTCATGGAGAAGGATAGCAAGAGGTTCGCGGACAGCGGCGGATGGGGATACGCCGTGTTCGACTATGACGCCGCGTCCAATACGTTCAAGCCTGGCACCTTAGCTGACCACCCGCCGCAGGCGAACGACGCCAAGTGCGGGGCCACGTGCCACACGATCGTGAAGACACGAGACTACGTTTTCACGGAGTACGGGAAGCGCTGAGCTAAGACACGAGTGGTGGGGACTTGCAGGGCTGGTGAACGAAGGGACTGCTCTGCCGTCATCACTGTCGTACTCCTGGTATCAGAGAACTGATCGCTGAAATTTCCATGTCCTTTAGGCCGAAAGCGAAAGGAGGAGAATCATGAAAATCACAGTTATCGGTGGTAGCGGACTTATCGGATCAAGGCTTGTTAACAAGGTTCGAGAGCAGGGACACGAGGCGGTAGCGGCGTCACCAAAATCGGGTGTCAACACTCTCACCGGCGAGGGACTGGCTGAAGCGCTGAAAGGTGCATCAGTGGTGGTTGACGTATCGAACTCTCCCTCGTGGGAAGACGCGGCAGTGATGAAGTTCTTCGAGACATCAACCCGTAACCTCCTCGCCTGTGAGGCGGCCGCAGGCGTGGGGCATCACGTTGCGTTGTCAGTCGTAGGATCTGAACGTATGCTCGAAAGCGGCTACTTCCGTGCAAAAATCGCCCAGGAGAATTTGATTAAGGGTTCCTCAATCCCCTACTCAATTATCCGCGCGCCGCAATTCTTCGATGCGTCAAGGGCATTCTGATTTTTCCACCGACGGCAACACCGTACGCCTGCCACCTGCGCTCATCCAGCCATGGCGGCGGAAGATGTCGCGAGTGCGATGGGAAAGTAGCGGTTGGTGCGCCTGTGAACGCACGGTTGAAATAGCCGGACCCGAAAAGTTTCGTCTTAACGAACTCATCCGACAGGGCCTGAGCGCATGGAACGATCCGCGCGAGGTTGTCGCGGACCCGCACGCGCGCTACTACGGCGTGGCGGTTAGCGAGAGCACACTCGTTCCAGGCGATGACGCACGGCTCAGCCAGACGCTTTTCGCGGACTGGCTTAGACACTCCGCATTCGGGCTCATGCCTGATTAACGCCGCGAGCTCAACCGGACAAGCATACGCTGGAACCGATGTGGCAAGGGATCAGCCAAGGTGGGGCTGCCCGGCGCTGGTCATGCGGAATCTGCCACAATCGCAGAAAATCCATACGAACATAGGCGATTATTGGTGCCCGGGGTGGGGGTCGAACCCACACGACGCGTGAGCGTCAGGGGATTTTAAGTCCCCCGCGTATGCCATTCCGCCACCCGGGCGCGGCAATTGCAAATCTAACCGATGGAAAGACTTACTGCAACATCGCCACTCTGATAGCTGATTGAATCGGAGCTCCGAAATCGCCAGGCTCTTGTGAGATCCTCGCTGATTCAGCCGCGACCTACAAAGATCTTGGAGTTCCCACACAGACTCTGAAAGTCCTTCAATCGTCCGTCCGGGACTACAGGCTCTTTTCGCCCTGTTCCCGGCACTGCGCTGCGCTTCGTGCCGGGCTAATTACGGTCGCCGCTCCGCGGCTAACCATCGCCGTCGAACCGTCACGGCGTCCGCGCAATGGTAAGGTCACCAAAGGCGAGAAGCAGATCCCTGCCTGCGGCCGGCAGGCCCCACCCCGCCAGAAGCACGGCGATTCGGGATGACATTCGCACAGATGTGTCATCCCGGATAGGATGTCAACGGAGCCAAATCGCCGCAGGGGTCCGCACCGGAGCCGGTGCGTTTCACCTGCGGGCGTGACGCAAAAACCTTGTCAGTTGCGATTTGGTGCCGGATGGTTCTTCAGGAAATCGGTTACGTCCGGCGTGCCGGAGGCAGGAGGCGCACCAGCGGAAGTCCCCGAGTGCGTCTTATCCATCGGCGGATGCACGAATTGGCCATCGCTCGGCGCGCTATGAACAACGAGCCAGCCATTGCCGTGGCGTTCGAGCGAATACGTCATGGCCATGCTGGTGCCGCCTTGCTTGACGCGAAACACAGCGTTCGCCTGAGCCTTATCGCCACTGACGCTGACCGCTTCGACGCTCATGTCCATCGCGGACATATTGATCCCGTGATTGTTGTGCACGTGATCTTCGACCGCTTGCCGAACCATGTCGGAATCGCCGCTCGAAGCGGGCATACCAGGAGTCGTGGCGGGTGCCGCGCCCGCGCTCGGAGCGCTCGACGGCGCGGCCGAAAGCGGCGTCGGGTGGTCGCCCTTCCCGCAGCCGATTGCTAGAACCGTTGCCAATATCAGAACCAAAGTCGCGCCGCGTGAAATCATGCGATTGTCTTCTCCAAAATTAGCGGAAGCATTCATCCTATGAGCCTAGCCCTGATCCTACCAGCACGGGCGATCCCGTTCTTGCACGGATTACTTGCTTGGCCTCGGCGCTTGCCTCGGAAGTCACGTCGCGCGACCCGAATCCCACACCGATCTTCTTGAGGAATGCCGTGGGCGGCTCGCCTCCGGCGAAGATCCAGATGTAGTCGTTGGGAATATCCTGGGTCGCGCCGTTCACGTCGAGAATAACCGAACTCTGTTTGAACTCCACCGGCGCGGACTTGAATAAGACTTTGACCTTGCCGGAGCGGATGCAATCCGCAATGCGCTGCGAGTTCCTCTCTTTGATGCGCGTGAAGCCTTCCTGGCGGTAGGAGAGCGTGACTTTGTTCCCGACCTGATGGGCGAGTCCCATGGCCGCTTCGACGGCGCTATCGCCGCCTCCCACGACAAGGATTTGCTTGTTCACGTAGTGATCGGCCTCGATCAGCCGGTACATTACCTTCGGCAATTCCTCTCCGTTCACTCCCAGCTTCCTCGGGTTGCCGGCGCGGCCCAGTGCCAGGACGACAGCGTGCGCGCGAAGTTGCCCCTTGGCCGTCGCAACGGTGAATACTCCGTCCTCCGCCTTCTTAATGTCTTCCACCTTCTCTCCGGTGTGGAACTTGAAATCCACGCGTTCGAGAACCTTGTTCCAAAAAGCAATGAGTTCTTCTTTCGATAGTTCCGTCTTCTTGAACTTTCCATAGAGCGGAAATTCAACGGGGCTGGTCATCACCAGCTTCTGACGGGGGTATTTCGCGACCGTACCGCCTATCTCGCCTTCGTCAATGGTGAGGTAATTGAGTTTTCTCTCGATGGCTCGCAAGGACGCGCTGATTCCCGCCGGCCCCGCTCCGACAATTATTACGTCATAAACGTCCGGGGTTGATCGTCCGCCACGCATTTCTGTGACTCGGCTAGCGATCGTATCCACACAGTCGCGCCCCTGCCCAATGGCGTTCTTGATCAGCGCGAGACCGCCGAGTTCACCGGCGATGAAGAGGTTTTTGATCGTCGTTTCGTACTGCGCAGTCAGATTCGGCATATCCGCCCTCATGCCGGGCGATGCCATCACCATCTCGATCGCGCCGACCGGACAAACGTCCGCGCAAAGACTGTGGCCGATGCACTTGTACCCGTTCACAATGACGGCCTTGCCTCCTACCATCCCAAGGACGTCACCTTCCGGACAGACCGAAACGCAGGCCGCGCAGCCGATACAGTATTCCACGTCGATGTGTGGATGCTGGGCGCGCGGGCCATCGGAGCGCAGCTTCCCTTTTTCCGCCGCGGCAATAGCCTTCGCCTCGACCTTCTTCATCTTGGCCAGGTATCGGCCGACGAAGAAGCTCAATACGACCGCGGTGATCAAGAACGCAACAAAAGTGTCCATCGTCTGGATTGTCCTACAGATAGCCTAAAAGCATCGCCGTGATGATGTGCAACAGCGCCAAAACGACAAAGGCGTAGCTGAACGGCCGGTGCACGACGTGCCACAATTGGAATACCTGCTGAGTTCGAGATAGAAATACCATTCGCTTCGAGAGCGTTGCCTGCCTCTTGACCGTCTGGACGACACTCTCAAGCTCGTGGTTGTTGCTCGGCAGGAGGCCTCCCAAGCTAAGTACAACTCCGCCAAAGCCGAGAATCCGGCGCCGGAGCGAAGCCACGCGCAATGGGCGCGCGAGATCGAGCGCAAACATCCACAGCAATGCTCCGACGGCGGACTTATGCTTTACCATTTCCACGTCTGGAATATGAAATGCGGCGACCAGGGCACCTGCGGTAAACATCTTCTGTGCCGCCATCTGGTGCGTCAGCGCAAGCTGCTCTTCTTGCAGTTCCTGCCAGCTCAACTCGGCCGCGTTCAAGCGCCGCGGAATTTGCGAGTAAAGATAGCGCCCCACGATTCCGCTCAGCGCCACGGAGACCATGATCCAAAATGCCATGCCCGCGATCCCTCGGAACTTGAATGCCGCATGAAACGCGATGATCACGGGCGCGGTCACTCCCAGAATGATGTGAAAATCGAGCCAATGCTTGGTCCTACCGATACTCAGCAGCCACTTCCAGTTTTTCCGGAAATAGTAGAGATAGATCAGCATGAACAGGCCGACGCCGAGCATCCCGAGCTTGATCCCTATCGCGCCGCTTGGTCTCAACAGCGCGTGCTTGGGTGAAAATGGCCGGTCCGCCGCGCTGAGAGTGTAATAGTCGAAGCCGTAGGCCCCGATCGCGATGACGGATGCAATTGCGACCGCCCACGCGGCCACAATGCGCCGGCGATGACCTTGCTCCGCGTCCACCACGGGCTGAGAAAATGCCCGAATGCCTGCATTCGTCGTCATGGTTGCGCACCTTGATCCAGTTTCACGGCGGACCTGTATTTACGATAGTCCGTGAAATGGTGAATGTTGCGCCAATGTTGGCGCGGTGTTTCCAAATCTACGGTGGCGGAAACCGGCAGCCAGCGCGGGTCCTTTTCGTCCTCCAAAGTGACCGGGCCGAAGGTCAGCTGCGCCCGCAGGTCCTTCAGTCCCATGTCCTTCAGCGACGAGCCGCTGTCGGCGTCGAGCCGGTGAATCGCGCCGGTCGTAGGATCGATCCACGCGGTGCCGGAGAATTCGATCGCCTGATCTCCCGCAAATTTCTGATACATCGCGGGCGACGGAGTCCCCGGAATGTGCTCGAAATGAATCCGCGCGAGCATGTGTCCGTCGATTGCGTCGTCGCTCAAGCGCGAGAAGCGGAAGCTCGACGCGTAATACGGATGGAAAATGATCGCCAGCGTGGAGAATCCGTGCGTCGTGACCAGCGGTTTCTTATACACGGGCTTGCGCGGCCATTTCTCTTCCGCATGCTGTTCGAAGACCTTGATCTTGCCTTCTTCGAAGCGAATCATCTCGAACGAGTCGTAGACCGTCTCCTGCCCGTATTGCACCTTGTCGTTGTCTTTGAGCTTCTGCTGGACGATGTGCTCGTCGCAGCGCATCGTGCCGAATTGATCGACGAACTGTTCCATCTGGTCCTGCGCTTTTCCGAGGACGGGTTGGACGGCGGCGGAATTCTGGTCGTCCGGCGACGCGGACGCCCAGAAACATGAAAGCAGGATCGCGGAAGCGATCGCAACGGCCCGGCACGTCAGAGCCGCGCGCCAGCCCTTCGTCAAATTGTTGATGCAAGCGCTCATCGGAATCTCTTCCCGATCATGAACGTGAACTGGTCGTAGTTCATGGTGCCGCCGCGCTGCCAGGTGTAGCCGCCCTCGAAGAATACCTGACGGCCGGGCGACCAATCCACGTTGGACGTGATGAAGTGGGTCGTGCCGGTGGTGGTCAACGTTGTGTTCAGCGTCTGTATGCCGCCCTGAACATTGAATTGAATCTTGTCGCCGAGCGAGCGGGAAAGCGACCCGACCCTGTACGAGCCGGTGCCGAACGAGCTGCTGAACGTCGAGTAGTGGAAGTCCGCTTGAATTCCGGTCTTTCCGATCTGGCCGAGGGTGATGCCGTAAAGCCGGTTTCCGGACGAGCTCTTATCACCCGTGCGCGAGCTTTGCCCGAAGTCCCCGTAGACGCTGATTTTCTTCGGCAGTTGAACGCGCACGCCCGCGCTCAATCCCTGGAAAAGGTATTGGTCAAGGAGCCCCGTCCCGATTAGGAGCGGATCGAAGGTCGGGAAATCGCGGAAGTACGTGTCCGTCAGATTCAACTCCACGCGCGGATGAATCTGGTAGCGCACGGTCAGGTAGCTGCGGTTCAGGCCTCCGGTCCTTGTGGTCGTGGGAGGCACAGGTGGCGTGGCCGAAGGATTGCCGGGATCGGTGACCACCGTGTGACTCGCGTCGATTTCCATCGAATCGTAAATCGAAAACTTCCGTCGGATTGAAAGCCCCGTCTCCGTGAAGAGGAACTGGCGTGTCGCGTGCCAATTGATCGCGTTCACAGCCAATCCAACGGTTGCCGTCCCGCGGACTGAATCGAAGTCGCCGCCCGAGACATTGACGAACGCTCCCGCGATCTTCTGATTCGGGTTGTAGTCGTAAGAGGATGGATCAGGCGTCGTGCCTCCGAAAATGCCGACAATGGTGTGATCGCCTGCTTTGCGGCCGACGTATCCGCCGTCCATCGTGTCGAGGCTCGTGGCCCACGGCAGGTAGAGCCGTCCAAAGCCGGCGACGAACTGCGAGTTCGGATTGTTGTACGTGAGTTGGAGGTGATAGGTCCGGTTGATCAGATCCGTGATCGTCTGCGGCTGCGCGCCGCCGGAAAGCGATGTGAACCGGCCTCGCCAGTAGCCCGAAAAATTCCAGTACGAGCCGAACAGCCGCGACATATCGAACTGGGCCACCATGCCGATACCGGAACTCGTGTTCGAAGGAGTAGTGTGGCTGATGACCGTGCTGTATTCAAAGCCGATGCGGCCGCGCATGTGGTTAATCTCCGGCGAAGGAGGGCGCGGAATCGCCGCGCGCACTTCTTCTTCGACCGGATCGGCGGTATTGAACGTGACGACCTGGGCGTAGTCGCGTTCACCGGTGGTGCGTTCTTCCTCGTGCTTCTGCTCGATCTCCTCGTGCACTTCCTGCGAGCGGAGCCGCGCGACGTCGCCGACCTGAAGCGGGATACCCTGGTCGTGAATCTCGCATACCGCCGAAGAAGCAGTGACCGAAAGCACGGTCAGCGTTGCGATGACAGCGGTCGGAGAAGGCAGTGGCTCGTGCGCGCCCGACGGCACAGGCGTTGCCGGACGGTCGACGTTCAACTCCTCGCCGACCTTCAGACCCTGCGCGCTGCCTCCCTCCAGATACACCACGCCTTCGGCGATGTACTTGATCCGGAAGGTTCTGCGTTCGGGTGCCTCCTGAGCCTGAATCGCCGACGGGTACAGCGCGGCCAGTACCAAGAGCAACAAAAGCAGAACCAGCCAGTCTCTATCCACCGCCCCCATTTTTGTGACACTGATAGCAATTCGCACTGTTGTACACGTACCCCTTTACGCCTGAGTGATTCGGATCGGTCTGCGCCTTGGTATGGCAATTCGTGCACTGAAACACCGAAAAGTCGTTCGGATTCGTATGGCAGGTGGAACAAACTCCATTCGCCCCCCCGTGGGTCATCGGGAACCAGGTGTGATTGAATGTCGCGCCCAGCCAGTTCGTCGTAACCCAAGTCGTGTGGCACGTCGTGCAGGTCGTCGGGAAGCCCGCTGCCGTGTGGTTCGGGTTCGTCGTCCCCGCGTAATCGGCCTTATGGCACGAATAGCAGTCCGTCGGCGTGCCCGCGAACACGCCATTGATGTGGCACTGAGTGCAGGGCACATTCACGTGCGGTCCTTGCAGCGGGAACGGCGTGTTGTTGTGATTGAAAGTTGCATTCAGCCAGGTCGTGGTCGTATGGCAAACGGTGCAATCGCTCGGGTAACCGAGGCTGACGTGGTTGGGCACGCCGCCGCCCATCGTTGCGGTGTTGTTGTAGTCCTGCTGATGGCATCCGATGCAGGTCGTCGGCAACGTCCCGGCGTAGTTATCGGTGTGGCAGGTTGCGCAGGCTACGCTCGTGTGCGCGCCGGTCAACGGGAATGACGTGCTGTTGTGGTTGAACGTCGCGTTCAGCCAGTTCGTCGTCGTGTGGCACTGCGAGCAATCTTGCGGGAAATTGGCGGTGACGTGGTTCGGCACGCCTCCTCCCATCGTCGCGGTGTTCTGGTAATCCTTCTGGTGGCAGCCGTAGCAATTCGTCGGCAGCGTTCCCGCATAGTTGTCCGTGTGGCAGGTCGTGCAGGCAACGCTTGTGTGCGCGCCGGTTAGCGGGAATGACGTCGCATTGTGGTTGAATGTCGCGTTCAGCCAAGTCGTCGTCGTATGGCACTGCGTGCAGTCCTGCGAGAAGCCCGCGTTCGCGTGGTTGGGAATACCTGCCATTGTCGCCGTGGCGGTGTAGTCCTTTTGGTGGCAGCCATAGCAATTTGTCGGCAAAGTCCCGGCGAAATTATCGGTGTGGCAGGTCGCGCAGGCGACGCTTGTGTGCGCGCCCGTCAGCGGGAACGAAGTCGTGCTGTGATTGAACGTGGAGTTCAGCCACGTCGAGGTCGTGTGACAGAGCGTGCAGTCCTGCGGAAACCCGGCGGTCACATGATTCGGCACGCCAGCGCCCATCGTTGCCGTGTTGTTGTAATCCGGCTGGTGGCACCCGTAGCAATTCGTGGGCAGCGTGCCTGCGTAATTGTCCGTGTGGCACGTCGCGCAGGCTACGCTTGTATGCGCTCCCGTCAGGGGGAACGAGGTCGAATTATGGTTGAACGTCGCCGGAATCCACGCGGATGTGTTATGGCATGTCGCGCACGTGGTCGGAATTCCGGACTGCACGTGATTCGGGCTGGTCGTCCCCGTGTAATCCTTCGCATGGCACCCGTAGCAGTCCGTCGGCAAGGTCCCCGCATAATTGTCCGTGTGGCAGGTCGCACAGAGGACGCTGGTGTGCGCTCCTGTCAGCGGGAACGTCGTCTTGCTGTGGTCGAACGTCGCGGGAGACCACGCCGAAGTGTTATGGCAGACGGCGCACGTGGTCGGAATTCCGGACTGCACATGGTTTGGATTCGTGGTTCCCGTGTAGTCCTTGGTATGGCAGCCGTAGCAATCGGTCGGCAGCGTGCCCGCGAAATTGTCAGTGTGGCAGGTCGCGCAGGCGACGCTCGTGTGCGCACCCGTCAGCGGGAACGATGTCTGGTTGTGATCGAATGTGGCCGGGATCCAGGCCGTGGTTGTGTGGCATGCCTGGCAGGTCGTCGAGATTCCAGCCTTCGCGTGATTCGGCGCCGTCGTGCCGTTGTAATCCTTTGCGTGGCAGCCGTAGCAATCCGCAGGGGTGCCGGCAAACTGGCCGTTGATGTGGCAGGCCGTGCATGCAAGCGTTGCGTGCGCACCCGTCAATGCGTAGCCGGTGTATTTCAGGTGATCGAATTTCGCGTTGAACCAAGTGTCCGAGCTATGGCAGGAATCGCAAGTCGTTGGAAACTGTCCCGCCTTGTGATTGGGTTCCGTGGCTCTCTGAAAATCAGCCGTATGGCAAGTGAGGCAGGCGGTCGAAAGTCCGGTGAATTGCCCGACGGCGGCCGACTTGTGGCATTCGGCGCAGTCCAGCATTGCGTGGACGCCCAGTAGCGGAAATCGGTTCATGTGCTGCTTCAGCTCTTGGGTGTGAATTTCCCAGCCCTTCACGGTGTGGCATTGCTCGCAATTCGCGCCGAATTGACCGCGGTGGATGTCGGCATGGCACTCCTCGCAACGCGTGCCGGCGTTCGAGAAGACGAGACTCGTGTGGCACTGGGTGCAGGCGACCTTCGCGTGCATGCCCAACAGCGGATATTTGGTTCGGTTGTGATCGAATTCCGGTACGCCGCGTATCGGCTTCCAGCCTGAATTCGTATGGCAATTCTCGCAGGGGATCCCCATCGGGCCGTGGGGGTTCTTGCTGTATCGCTTGATCTCGGTTTGGCCGGATGCGGGCGTGGGACCGACCAGGGGGGGGCCGAGAAACACCAGAGCCGAGACCAGCAGTAAGAGCTTTCTCATGTGCACGATACACAACCAGCGTGGGTGCGATAGGGACTGCGCCCACGGCCGGGTATTGGAAGCCTACTGTGGCTGGGTGTCGCCCACAACTGGCCCTGAGGCCAGTTTTTGGCCAGGACCCTTCCCGAATATCTTAATTTCCACTCCGAAACTGGTTTCTCGACCATTGCCTAGACTGCCAACGCCCGAGTGTTACTCCAACCCGTCGGAAATCGAAAAACTCACCGATTCCCTTCGATACACGCTTCGATTCGCACACTCCCGCTCTGAGTTGTCTGCGAGACCACTTTTTTTCGCAATACGTGCTCTCTTTTTTCAAGTCTGACCGATCCTGTCTCGGCGTCATTGCCGTGGCTGGTGGTTTCGTCAACTGCGATGCAATCAGAAGCAAATCGAGTGATATTGCGACGCTCAGGTAAGCTGCTCTAGTTGTGACAGCTCGCGCACAATCGTGAGGTTGGTTTGTAGAAGACGACCCTCCGCCCGTCGATGTTCCGCGCTCCGGTATGGCAGTCTTTGCAGGCGACATCCTTATGCGGCCCCTTCAGCGAAAAATCAGTCTGCGTTTCGTGATTAAAGATGGACGGTTGCCATTTCTCCGGGTTGTGACATGTGCCGCAGTCTTGCGGCTTACCTGCTTTGACGAACTGCCCGCCGTGCGGATCTTGGTGACACGCGGAACACTCCGTCGGCGTCGATTTGAACGACGCCTCGGTCAGCTTCCCTTCTGTCGGCAAAGGCTTGTGGCATTCATCGCACTTGACCTTGGCGTGAGCGCCCATTAGTGGAAATGAGGTCTTGGAGTGATCGAAGTTCGGAAGATCCGCCCAGGACTTGACTGTATGGCAGGCCTGGCATCCTGCGACCCGTCCGTCAGGAAGACGCTGCGCCATTTTGTCGCTGAACTCTCCCTGGTGAGGATCTTTGTGGCAACCGGTGCAGGTGCGATCTTCGAAGCGATACGGCACGACCTTCTTCTCGTATCCACCCGGGGAGACCGTGTGGCACTCCGAGCACGTCACTGCCAGGTGCGCGCCAGCAAGCGGAAAGCGGCTTTTTTGGTGCAGAGCAAATGAATACGTCGACGGTTGGAATCCCTTCACGACGTGGCAGCTTTCGCACTGCCCGTTGTAAGGCGCCTGGGCGAACTGCCCACCGTGCACGTCCTGGTGGCAGTCGGTGCATTTCGCGAATTCAATCTTGTACCGCGTCTCTTTTCCCGCAGGCACGTGGCACTTGTCGCACGACACGGCCGCATGCTTGCCAACCAGCGGATATGCCGCGAGCGAATGCTCCTTCACGCCGAAAAGCGAAGGCTTCCATCCGTCCACGGTGTGACAAGTTGCGCATTCGCCCTTGTCCTTGCGCTCGGCGAACTGCCCGTTGTGTTCATCCTGGTGGCAGTCCATGCACCTCGCAAATGCGACCGGCTTCTTGAAATTTGCATTCGCATGGCATTGAATGCAATCGACCTGGGAGTGCTTTCCGAGCAACGGAAATTTCGTCTTCGAGTGGTCGAACCGCTCATTCTCGGGAACCTTCTTCCAGCTGGAAGTCGTGTGGCACGTTTCGCAGGATTGCGCAAAGGCGCCATGATGCGGATCGCTGTGGCAGTCGCTGCACTTCGCGAAGGGAATGCCCGTGAATCGCGGCTCGCCGCCGGGAGTGGCGGCTGTGTGGCACTTCTCGCAAGCAACCTGCGCGTGAAGCCCGGTGAGCGGAAAGCGGGTCTTGTTGTGGTCAAATTTCTGTGCTGCCTTCCAGTCCACGAAGTTGTGGCATTGCAGACAGTTCTGCCCCAGCTGGCCTTTGTGCGGGTCCTGATGGCACGTGACGCAATCCTGCGACAATCCCAGAAACGTCCGGTTCAAATCCCTCATTTTGATCTGCGAGCGTTGGGGCTCGCGCACGTGCGCCGCCGTGTGACACTGATTGCAGGTTATTTCGCCGTGTTTCCCCTGCAATGCGTAGCCAGTTTGAGTGTGATCGAACGCTTTGAGCGACGGCAGCCAGTGAATCAGCGAAAAATCCTCGCCGTTATGCTCGGAATGACACTTCGCGCACTCTTCCTTGTTGGCAAAGTGCGCGTGAAGCCCGCGGCCTGATGAAAGCTCGGCCGCAATTTCCGTGTGGCATTCCCGGCACTTCAGGGCCTCCGAGCCTTTGCCCACGGTGTGGCAACTGGTGCACTGCGTCGAACCGCTCAGCGACGCGTGCGCCTTGGAAAGTGGACCCGGAGAAATCTGTGCGCGAACGGCAAAATTTGCGGGAAATAAAATTACCAACCCAAGTAGGATCGCTCTCGGTGGAAATGACGAGAGTATCCGCCAAAAGGTAGAGCCGCGCGAGTTCGAGGATTCGTGACTTGGCACGATTGGAGCCCGTTTCGTTACGAGAGGCTACAGCCAGCCCATCGGTTGCCTGCATGCGCAAAGTTCCGCTTTTGCATCATTGGCGCACGACGGCCTGGCGGGCAGGCGACTGCCTCTCTGAGTGGGCGTTACGAGATTAGCAGCCGATCGTAGAATCTAGGCTAGCGACTCTCTGCGGATGTTCCCTTTTCGCAAACTGGCGAAGAAATATGAAAGCGTCGAATCTATCGCGACTCACAAGATGCGTCCAGGAATTGTCGTCGTCTTCCGCCGTCAGACGATGCGCCGAATCCGAACCGTCATTCCGGCTTCAGGATCGGTTGGATCCATTCTTTCCCGCCGGCTCGTTTAATCGAGCGTTTAACGATCGGGTCTGTCTTTCCTGAACACAATAGAGAACCAGCTCCACACGGGTCGACACTCCCAATTTGTCAAAGGAATGGACGGCCTCGCCGCCGGCGTCGTGGGAATCATTGCCGCCGTTTATCTCGCGCTGCCGGGCATTCCTGCAAATCCATTCGCCTTCTCTGTGGCGTGGAGCGTGGCGGCCGCGTGCGCTGGATTTGTTATCTTCAATTTTCCGCCGGCAAAAATGTTTATGGGTGACTCGGGTAGCACCGCGCTCGGCTTCGTCATCGCGTTTCTGGGCCTCGATTTCTACCGCTCATACCCAGCAACTCGTTCCGCCCTGTTCTTTCCGCTGTTAACCGCCATCCTTCCGTTGCTGGACTCCGCTTTCGCCGTCGTTCGCCGGCTGCGAAGCCGCGCCTCGCCTTTCTACGGCGATCGCCGCCACCTCTATGACCGAATGTTCGCGCGAGGCTGGACGCCGCGCCGGATTGCGTTGGCGTCTTATACGATCACCGCGACTGTGGCGGCAATCGCGCTGCTCGGCCTTCGCCGCGAATCTTCGAAGTTCTGGATCATCGCAGCGCTCAGCATCGCAATTCTGATCTATGCGGCGGTTCGGCTGGGTTCATTGCGGGGAGACGATCGAAATCGGCCAGCACAAAACGTGAATGCACCACCGATGGATCAAGAGTGCAGCGAGCCTTCGTCAACTGGTTAGCTGTCTTCTTTGCCGCCCGTGGGAATCGTGCGTGTGCCGCGGCGGCTGCGTTCTTCCGCCGTGGTCAGTTTCTGGGCGCTCCCCAATTGCACCAGCAGCTTGCGGAGTTTGGCGCGCTCTTCGAGATCCATGTCCACCACTTCGAACGCCCGCGCCTGCGTGTTTGCGTCGCGGACGATCGTCTGTGCTTTGACCGGTTTCTGCCCGGAGTTGAATCGTATGTCCACCACGCTGCCCGGGTGCAAGCTCTGCTCGCAAACCGCGACGCCGCCGCCCAACGCCATCTCCGGTATCTCCAGACGGCAATTCTCTTTCAGGTTGGTCGTCGTGGCGCTCATGGAATGATCCAGCCGGAGCCGCGGATACCGCCGCTGGCGGATCGCCGATGAATTTGGATCGCTGTCGAGCAGCTCGATCGAAAAATCTGCTACGCTCAGCCCGCTTCGCGGTATGAAATCGCGCGCCCATTCGGAGTCGATCTTTTCCATCGCTTGCGCCGCGACCACTCGCAGCTCCGAAGGATTCGCCCAGCGCCATGCCTTCCGCGCCTCGGCCACCTTGCGAAGAATCGATTCCGCGCCCGACGTGCGAAGCCGGCCCAGCGCTTCGATCGCCTTCAGCCGCAGGAAATCCGTCGAACCCTTTGGCAAGTCTCCTTCGGCGATGCGCAGCAGGCGCATGTCGGCCGATTTTTCGCCGCTCATGCCGATCTCATCCACCGCCAATGGGCGAATCAGCGAGTCCATCAGGTCAAACAGTTGGAGCAGCAGGCGGCCGCGTTCGGGTGATCCGCTCGACGCAATCTGCCGCACCACGCGGTCATGCGCCGTGCGCTTCCATTCCCTCATGCGGTCCGGCAGGACCTTCTCGACGGTTTCGAGATCCATCCGCGCGAGGATCCCGACTGTATCGATGGCCGTGCTCTGGCTGCCCACGCGAAGCTGCTTGCGAAGGTGTTCGATCCCTTCCGGTCCCAGCACTTGCATCATCGACACCAGGAGTTCGCAATCCTCGCGGAATGCCACGCGACTGAAACGCTTCGCTACTTGGTCGGCCGCGGGCTCCGGCATCCGCCGCAGCAGGTCCTTCAAGCCTGACGGCACATTCCCGCTTCTCAGCGATTCCTCGATAAACTCCGGCAGCCGGTTTTCGACGCCGATTCGCGGGCGCAAGCTCTTTCCACTGCCCGGCCGTTCCGATTCAAGATAGTCAATCAACTCGACCGAACGCTGCACGGCGGCGTACGAGCGGCTCTTCGTCGCTTCCTGCGAGAGTCGAACGAACGCCGCACCCATCAGACTCTGTAGCTGAGAATCCTTCTCCTCGGCCAACTGCAAGCCGATTCCGCGAATCGTATCCACGAAAAGCTGCTCGCTCGACTTGGCGTACAGTCCGGCCAATTCCGCAAGTCCCATGGCCGTTTGGCGTCGCGCTTCCGTGTTCTTGTTTTTGATGCCGTTTGCGTAGTTCTTCAAAATCTTCTCGGCAGCCTCGGTCTCCTGGCGGGCGATCAGGCCGTCCACGTGCTCGCGCACCCGGATCGCCGGAACACACCAGGCATCCGGCGATTCCAGCACGGACTTCTTCTTCTCTTCGGGCACTTGGGACCAGAATTCGTGTGCCAGCACTTCCATGTGCGACTGTGTGTGAATTCCGGCGCGCTCCATTTTCTCTTCGTACACGCCGAGGATTTTTCGCAGGCTGTCGAGTTCGCCGTTCATTTCGTCAAGCATCTGCCGAACGGCGTTTACTTTCAGGTCGCCGCGCTCGTAGCTCTCCAGCGCGAACCGCACCGCAATGTGTTCCGCAAGTTTCAGCAGCGTGGGTTTGTCCGAGGATTCCGAGGGCGCCTGCGCCGCCAGCGCCGAAAGCGCCTGGCTTACCGTAAATCGCGCGCGCCGCGGCAAAGTCGAAAGCCGCGACTGGAACGATCCAGGGTCGAGTTTGTCTTTCGAAGCGTCGTTCGTCCGGGCGATCTGCGCCAGCACTTGCAGAATGCCTTGTAGTTCGTCTTCGTGCAGCGTCATCAGGCCGGTTTCGACCGCCATTGAACCGGTGCCGCCGCGCGCCGAACGCGTTGCGCGGATTCCCGAAGAAGCATTCGCCCATCGGCTTTCTGGACCGGCGATGGGACCGAGGGCGGTCAGTTGCCTTCCACCCGAGCCTCCACCATTGGCGGGGTCGTTGCTGGCACCGCCGCTTGGTCCGTGTCCCGGACCATAGCCGGATCCCGTTCCGCCCAGGCCCGCTCCAACACTAGCGGCGGGTCCGTTCAAGGCAGCTGGCGCGCTGGAACCACCTGCGTCGCCCTTCAGCCAGAATCCTCCCGCGTTGGGATCCAGGGGAGTTCCGCCACCGCTTGTCCCGCCGACGATGTTCCAGCCGGACGTAGCGCCGGTTTCCGATCCGCTTGCGCCAGTTCCGACACCGGAAGCGGGCCCGCTCAACGAAGGGCCCGGCCCTCCCGAGCTGGGGGCATCGCCCTTTAGCCAGAATCCTCCCGCGTTGGGATCCAGGGGAGTTCCGCCACCGCTTGTCCCGCCGACGATGTTCCAGCCATTTCCGCCGCCACCGCCCGGCGCGCCCGATCCATACACCGCGCCTGCAGGGCCCTCAACATTTGGCCCGCTGCCAGATCCGCCAGCAACCGAAGCGCCGCCCGCGTAGTTTCCTGATTCTGTTCGACCGCCCGATCCTGAACTGCCGCCCGATCCTGAGCTGCCGCCCGATCCTGAGCCGCCCCCGCGTCCTTGGACGCCTCCGCCGTAGCCTCCATCGCCGTAGCCTGTTCTGCCGTACCCTCCACCACCGGAGCCACCGGAACCGCCGCCTCCAGGACCGCCTCCGCCGGGACCGCCGCCTCCGCCTTTGGTGCCTTCTGCGGCTACGATCAGTTGCAAAAGTTTTTCGGGATCGTTCAATAGCTGGTCGGTCTGCTCAGAATTCATCCCCAGCGTTCGCGCAGCAAGCTGGGCTGCCATCGTTGACTTCGCCACCGCCGAGTCGGCGGGCACGAAACACACTTCGTTCACGTGGATATGCGGGTCGCCGTGAAGGGCTTCCTTCAACTGCTCCGCGAGTTGCGCGGGCTTCGAACTGGAACCGGTCGGAAAGGCTCGAACGAATTTCTGCAGGCTGTTATGCGTCAACTTGGGAGAGAAGTGAACGCTAGCGATGCCGGCAGCGGAGAGCATGCGCGCGAAGCTCTTCTCCGCCTGCGCCGACTCGAGTGGCGTGCCGTCCAGCAGAAGCTGGTCGCCCGACACCGCCAACAACATGCCGGCTTCATCATCCGTGCCAAGAGCGGTGCGCAGTTCGCTCCAGGCGGTATCGTACTGTTTGGCCGTGCGTGGATGACCGAAATCATACATCCGAGCGAATTTGAGCAAGATGTTCAGGCTGCGTACAAAGGCGCGAGCCGCAGTCTGCCGCGTGTTGGTGTTATCAGCCATGCTCTTCGGGCGTAACCCCGCCGTGCCATGAATCTTGACCCTTGAGCCCTGACCGGGCAATGGTACTGGTGTCCTTTCCGGTACTACCTATTCGTTCTATGCCATTGCTAGGAAGGAAGTTCTGGCACTGCGGGTGGTCAGGAGCGTCTCAGCCAGGCCTCGAGTTCTTTCACGTCATCGAGAATCGCCCTGGCTCCGTGCTTTGTAAGCAAAGCACTCCGGGTGCGGCGCGCCTCGCTATTTCGCGGCAGGATGCCAAGGAACGGAATTTGCGCGGCTCGGGAAGCCAGCGCGTCATCCACGTTGTCGCCGAGGTAGAGCGCAGTGGCCGGGTCGCGGCCGTTCAGGATCTTCAGCAGCCCCTCGGGGTCCGGCTTCGGCCGCTGCACATCCTCGACGGTGATGATTTGGCGGAAGAATTCGCGGACTCGGCAGCGGTCGAGCGTGTAATCAGCTTCCGCCCGGACGCGCCCGGTAAAAAGCGCCAGCTCGGCTCGGCCCGCCAAGCGCCTCAGGCTCGTGCGCGGCAGCAGCCACTTCTCGCGCGCGACATTGCCCTTGCCGTTCTTGCCCCAGTAAAGTTCCACGAATTTGCGCTTCACTTCGTCGTACTCGAACTTGCCCCCGAGCGATTGCACCCAGGCCGTCGAAAGTTTCCAGTCGTCGTTGAAGCCTGACTTATTCTTCCAGCGATGCAGCTCCGCACGCGTCACGCGTTTCTTGGTGAAGAAACGGACCGTCTCGAGCACGGTCGTGTGAAACGATCCGCGGACGTCCACTAGCACGCCATCCACGTCGAAGATAACTATCTCGGGCTGCGTTATTATTTTATCTGCTGGCATTTTCTTTGCTGGTCCGCGCGCGCGGGTTCGAATGCGGGAGGAATTATTGGGAATGGGAATCGTCCGATTCATCCGAGGATTCGCCCGAGGCCCCGGTCGAAGCTTCCGACGATTCGCCGTCAGGCGCATCCACACCGGCTTCCGCTGACCCGGATTCGCTTTCCAGCATGTCCGACGACCATGCTTCTCCGGGCGCCGCGGCAGGAACCGATGCATCAGGAATGGACGCCGTCAGATCAGAGGGCGGAGCGGGAGCTGTAGATGGAGCAGCAGGAGCCGTGGCCTCGACCGGCGGCGCAGCAGCTTTCAATGTTTCGAGGCGTTCTCCCAAGACGTCCGCGAGCAGGTCTATGATCAGCTTCGCTCCGCTGCCGTCGGGATCCTTGGTGGGATTATAGGCCGTGACTTCGATCGCGGCGAGGTGCTTTTGTTTCGCGAAGACCGTGAGCGCCTCGCGCACTTGCTCGAGAGTCAGCCCGCCTTCGCCCGGATAGTTCGTGGCCTGAAATCCCGCGATGACGTCCACGTCGAAATGCAAGATGAACTCGTTGCCGTTGCCGTGAATGCGTTCGATGGCCACCTGCGCGGCGGCTGCAGGGCCGAGGCGCTGCACGTCCGATGCGAGATAGCGCCGAAGCGGCGTGCGATCGAGCACTTCTTGCTCGGCCGGGTCGAGTCGCGCCACTCCAAATAGCGCGAGGTCCGGCTCGCGAACCAGCGGCGGCTCGCCCCAGAATCGCACCAGCTCGGCAGCGCCGCGCCCGACGATGTGCGAGACCACCATTCCGTCCACGCAGCCCGAGGGCGATGTCGCCGGAATATTCAGATCGGCGTCGCGATCCATGTAGATCATGCTGATATGGCGGAAATATCGGCGAGCGCCGGCAATCGTCGCGAGCGCGATCGAACAATCGCCGCTCAGAATCACGGGCAGCGCGCCGGATTTGATGGCTTGCTCGACGCGCGGCTTCAGCGCATCGAGCGCGGCAATCACGCGAGAAACGTTGCGCGCGCGAGGGCTTTCTTCATCGGTTTGGAAAAGCTGGGGAGGATCGTCGCCGAGATCGTTGACTTCGTAGCCGATCGCGCGGAGCCGTTCGGTCAATCCCGCGGAGCGCAGCGCCGCGGGCGCGCCTTCGTGGCCCAAAGACATCGCGGCCGCACTGGTGGGCGAACCCAAAAGGGCAATCTTGTTCGGCTGGCGGGCGATTTTGACCGCCACTCAAAAACTCCTTAACGTTGGTTTGGTGCCCCTGGGCGAAGGCCGAATGTACTTCAATTCGCGGCCCGGCCCAACTTCGCGGCGAGTTCGGCCGGAAGCGTGAACCGCACGTCTTCACGAATCAGATCCAAGTCGCGGTGATTCGTGAATCCGAATCCCGAAAGACGCTGGCTCACTTGCTCGACCAAAACTTCCGGAGCCGATGCGCCCGCCGTCAAGCCGATGGATTTCACGCCTTCGAGCGCCGCGGCGTCAATGTCGTTGGAATCTTCAATCAGCCGCGCCGCCACGCCCGCGCGCTGCGCCACTTCCACCAGGCGGTTCGAATTCGAGCTGTTCGCCGAGCCCACCACCAAAATCAATTCCACTTCGCGAGTGAGCGCTTCGACCGCTTCCTGGCGATTTTGCGTCGCGTAGCAAATATCGTCCGACGCGGGACCCACGATCGACGGAAATTTCTGCCGCAGCCGGGCGACAATTTCCTGCGTGTCGTAGAGCGAAAGCGTGGTCTGCGTCAGGAAGGCGAGACGCGACGGATCGGGCACCTGCAAATTGTCCACTTCCTCGACGGTGCCGACGACGATCGTCTGCTCGGGCGCTTCGCCCGATGTGCCCACAATTTCCTGATGGTCGCGATGGCCGATCAGAATCAGGGTGCGGCCCTCGCGCGCGAATTTCAGCGCTTCCAGATGAACCTTGGTGACCAGCGGGCAAGTCGCGTCGATCACCTTCAGGCTGCGCTCCTTCGCTTCGGTGCGCACGCGCGGCGGAACGCCGTGCGCGCTGAAAACCAGAACGGCGCCGACCGGCACTTCGCCAATGGTTTCGACGAAGATCGCGCCGCGTCCGCGCAACTGATCCACGACGTAGCGGTTGTGCACAATTTCGTGGTGCACGTACACCGGGCTGCCATAAGCCTCGAGCGCGAGTTCGACGATATCCACCGCGCGTACCACTCCAGCGCAGAATCCTCGCGGCCGCACGCGCACCAGCGTCTTGGCCCCGATCGTCGTCGTTCCCTGGATGTTAGTGAGCGTCAATGGCTTCTCCGGAAATCACAGCAATATTACCTGAAGCGCCGCTTCCCTGCCAGTTTGTTCGAGTCCGCCTTGTGCTTAATTCCTAGAATGCGCGTTCGCGGCTCCCTCATCCATACCGCCAAAGTGCACGTCGATTTTTGTGACACTTTGTCAGTGACGCTTTTCTTTGTTTTCAGAGGGTTACGCGGAAATTTACTCGGCATGGTGTGACACTTAATGCGACGTAATCCGTAAGTCGTGACTCGTGGTTCGTGGAGAGTCCTGGCACTGAATGTAGCTCGGTTCCTCAGACCCGAGGCTCGCTTTGGGCGTGCCGAAAGTCCTCATCCCGATGAACCGGGATGAGCTACATTACGTGCCGGAGGGCCCGATTCGTGTCGATTAGAAGCGGCCACTCTCCTTTATTTTCAAGCGGTTAGAGAGGTTTCTAATCGCCTGAGTGTCGATTAGAAACTAGGAGGAAATGGATCCCTGCCAATCGCGAGATTGGTGGTCCCACGAAACCGCCGATTCAATTTTCAAAGAGCAATCAGCTCTCGTCGAGAGAGCGGACGACACTGCTCGTCATTAACACGCTGTCAGATTACGGAGGGTGCGTCTACTGGCCTTTGGTCTAGGACAGGTGTGCACCTGCACTTTCGTTGTCCGTAAGCATCATGAGATTGACAGGAGAACTGCGCCGATTAGCGACCGTGCAGGAGGCCGGTAAAGTACAGGGCCAGGATAATCACCAGGACCACACTTACGCCGACGGGGTAGTAGCCCCAGTTCTTACTGTGCGGCCAAATGGGAAGGCTCCCCACAAGCGCGACAATAATGACTACCGCGAGAACAAAGAGGAGCGTCATGGTTTGGCTGCTTCCTTGACCGTTGCCGCCGAATCAGTCGCTACCTCTGCTGTGTCGGTTAGAATCTGGGGGCCCGCAGAGACGGTATTCGTTTTCTTACGCGGCATGCCCTGATCATGGCCTCAAGATACGAGCCATGCTGTCGCATTCCGGACAGTCGCAAAATATGCGGCCAAACTGCGCCTGTGACGTCACGATTGAACCGGCAAGATTACGGGGGGAAGCGATCACAAACGAGGATATAGCCGGCGCACGCGGGTAAGTCCCGGAAAGTCGAGGCACCGGACAAACGAATTCAATAAATGAGGTTTACGCGCTTACAAAGCTTGGCTTGCTTTTGCTTGCGTTCCAAACGTACAAGAAATTCTCGTCCGTGGCTGTCGCGACATTAAGTTTGGCGTTTCGAGTGGCGCGGTTCAAGGCTGAACGGACGTTTTCCTTGGTGTCACCCAGTTCGGCCAAGGGCACCCTAAGTGCCGCACCGGACTTCAATTGGTCGAGGTCGCGAAGAATCAGGGAAACAATCACCTTGTGTTTGCCGTGTCGGGAGCGAGGAACGTCGCCCAAGTCCAGGGTCTTAAAATGAGATGCCGCTCGGATCGCTTTCAATGTGCGCCTCCCGCACAGCAAACGTATAACTAACGCAACCTATTGATATCACAGGCGTAGTCCAGCGTACAACAGAAATATGCAGACATAAACGTATCCTCTTGAGTCGATATCATCCAGGGAACACTACTTCGGTCGCGTTAACCCATCCAACTTCCCCCTTAAGGGTCGCTGCGTGAATGCGGAGACATCTTAAAGATTCTCCCCGTATGACTTGACCATTGCTACGGTAGACGCAGTCACGAGAGAGAGGCTGCCATGCGTAACAACGAAACACATTTCGAACAGGTTCCAATTGAGATGGTCCAGAGCATTATCCAGCAGGATGCGGCGCTGGGAAAGATGCCAAGGAAATCGTCCGTGCTGGTCCCATCGCCAGGACGGCAAGCCTGAGGGAATTTCAAAAGCCAAAGAAGAATATTCCATCCAAGGGGTAGCTATGAGAGCGATGATTTGGGTGAAATCCGCGCAATTCGAGGGCTGGGCTTGCTCTGAATGCGACTGGATATTCAATCCTTCGGGTCCGCCGGTCGGCGACTCTCTGGACGAGATGACGCGGGAGTTCGAACGCCAGCGCGACAAAGACTTTGCGTCTCACCTTTGCGCCCGGCACCCGAGAACAGAGGGCGTAAAGCCGAGAGCCGGGAGTTCCAAAGACAAACCTAGGATTCCCCGCAGGTCCGAGGATCAAACCTAGGGGAGCTGCGCTCAAGAACTTGGCTGGATGATTGCACGCTGAGACGGTCCGATGTACATTGTCGCCGGCCGATCAGTGAAAAGAGAAAATCCGGCACGGGAGTGATCATGCGAAATCTTGGAATCCTCTGGATTCTATATGGAATTCTGCGGCTCGTTGGCGCGCTGGGGGCACTTCTATACGGCGGCACGTTAACCGTGATGTGGGGCGCGCTGCTCAGCCGGGTTCCCGATCCGTTTACCTTGATGACCTTATTTCACGTCTTTCTGATTTTCGCGATTGTCCTGGGCGTCGTGGCAGGCCTTGTTTCCATCGTCGCCGGCCTAAGCCTGATGTCCGGCGGACAATCGGCGCGAACGCTCGGGCTGCTCGCGGCATTCTTCGGTCTAGTCAACGGGCCCCTCGGAATCGCTCTCGGTGCATACACGCTCGTCGTTTTAGTTCCTGCGAACGCTAGAGTGGAGGGCCGGTGACGGTTCTCGGCACGGAATCTTCGGGGGCGCCGGGCGCCTGAGTTCCCGGGCCGTAGTGTGGGAGAGGGCGATCCGATTCGTAGACGCCCAGGTCGGGGACGCGGCCGGTGAAATCGTCATTGATCGTAGGAATCAAAACGCCCGGCCTCCTCGGCTGCGCCAATGTTATGATACGCCGCAAATAAATTCCTGGAGCGGCCCACGTGCCCGACGAACCCAAAGGCTCAAGTTCACAGATTGTTGAGCGCAAACTCGCGACAATTGTTTCGGCGGATGTTGCCGGATACAGCCGTCTGATGGGCGAGGACGAAGAGCAGACACTCAAGACATTTCGAGGCCACAAGAAAATATTCGAGTCGCTTGTGGAGATGCACCACGGACGCATATTCAATACGGCCGGAGATGCGATCCTGGCGGAGTTCAGCAGCGCGGTGGAAGCGGTGCGGTGCGCGACCGACATCCAGGCGGCGCTGCGAACGCGTAACGATCAGCTGGCGCCCTCTCGTCAGGTGAAATTCCGAATGGGGATCAACCTGGGCGACGTGTTGGTGCAGGGCCAGGATCTGATGGGGGACGGCGTCAACGTCGCCGCGCGGTTGCAGACAGCTGCGGAGCCCGGCGGAATCTGTATTTCCGGAAGCGTTCACGACCAGATACGCAACAAGTTGTCTCTTTCATTCCAGTGGCTCGGCGAAAAGAGTTTCAAGAATATCCAGCAGCCGGTCCGGACGTTTTCCATCACGGAAGCCGAAGGACACGGCGCTCTTCCTAGTCCGAAGCTTGGCGGCGTAGGGAGCAGCGCTGCAAAATGGGTCGCTGGTGTGGTCGTTGTTCTGCTGGCAGTCGGGGGTGGGTACTGGGCGTACACGGTGAGTACGCGTAGCAAAGCGGAGCCCGCGCATGCAATCGCCGCGGTCACGCAGCCATTACAGCCGGCGTCCGAGGCGGCGAAGCCGAGCGTCGTAGCTCCTGCTGCTGAGCCATCCGTTCATGAGGCGGACGCAACCCAGACGGCCGACAAGCCCGCGATGAAAGTGGCGGCACCTCGCCAAGATACGCCACGCGAGCCCGCACACTCGATCTCAGCAGTTGCCGCAGTGCCATCGGGCGTAAGCGCAGGCAAGTATGATGGGACCTACTCCGGGCAAGTTTGCTACGGAAAGACGCGGATCGAGCCGGCGCAATGCTACGACGCGGAAGGAACCATCCGAGGCGATAAGATCACCGGCCAGTGGATGGTGGGTGCCGACAAGAAGATCACTATGTACCTCTCAGGTGATGTTGCTGCGTCCGGGGACGTCAACATGGTGATGCAGAGCCAAAAACACGACGGCACCGTCCTCGCCATGATCGATCTAACTGGGACCCTTCACGGTAGGCTGCTCGACGCGAGCGGCAAATTTCGGAGGGGGCGCCCGGCGACGCTTAACTGGCGCAAAAAGTCCCGCACATCTCAATAGGCGCCGATTGCAACGATCCTTTTCCGCGACGGCAAACCAACTACTTGAGCGGACTTTGATGATCGGCCGACAATCCACGCGTCTGCTTCACCGCTGGCACTGGACCAATTTGTCGTTAGCGTTCTCCTGTCTCGCGCCTCGATGTCCGAAGTCCCGTAAGCGGACCTCGAACTTCAATTTCCAGCATGTGGCATGACGAGAACGAATCTTAAGGGATGCGCGTGGGACTTTTGCTCGGACGTACAATGCGAATTGTGGGACGGCAGTCAGACGTTTTCGGCAGGTGCGGGCCAACTCATCGGTAGAGAGCCGACCGTTTGTGGCGTTTGATTGACACTCGAACGTGGCGGGCATATGGTCATCTCCAGAGAGCGATTTGAAATCGGAGATGCGGCACAGCCCTAGTTTTTTTTCCGGGCGCCGGGTTTGGTCGGAAAGCTCGGCTTGGGAGGATTGAAATGCTTCAGACCGAACAAGTCTACAAGGTGTTGGACCCGCGCGGGCAATCCACGGGAGTGTTCGAGCCGGCATCGATGGCGCCTCGGCTCGAGGCCCTGGACGGTAAGACTGTGTACCTGGTGGATGTGGGCTTTGGCGGCGGCTATGAGTTTCTCGAAGAAATGACCGGCTGGTTTTCCCGGAACATGCCAGCGGTAAGAACCATTCTTCGGCGCAAAAAGGGCAATATGTTTTTGGATGACCCGAATCTGTGGGCTGAAATAAAGGAGAAGGGCCACGCGGTCATTTTTGCCGTTGGAGGTTGAGATGGCTGTTCGGCGAGTGTCGCCGATCACTGCAGGACGCTGGAACATAAATACGAGATTCCCACCGCACCCATGGTCACTGCCCGTTTTGCGGAATACGTCGAACGGGACTCGCGCAATCATGGAATGAATCTGCGTTTCAGCTTCCCTCCTTTTCCGGTTGTCGGAATGTCACAGGCGGTGCTCCGAAAATACGTGGAGGGCAACGATCCGGTTACCGGGAAACCGCTCATGCAAGAAGTGATGGATGCGCTCACCAAGCCTCTGACAGAACAGGAAAAGAATGCCGTCCGAGCGGCAAAACCGGCGCGGCAGCGAATGCTAACGGAAGACACCGAAGAAAATCTGCAACGTTTGTTCCTCGAAAACGGATGGACGGATGGATTGCCGATTGTGCTGCCTACCGAAGAACGCGTGGCGGAAATGTTGACTGGGACAAGCCACGATCCTGACGAAACTGTCGGGTTGATGACCATCACGACTTTGCAGGAGAAAATGGTCTACACGGTGGAAAAAGTGGCCATCAACGCGGTGATGGCGGGTGCAAGACCCGAGCATCTGCCGGTGATCCTGGCGATCGCCTCCACTCAAGAACCTTCGATGCCAAGTTCGACGACTTCGTTCGCGAGGATGGTGATTGTCAACGGTCCCATCCGTGACGAGATCGGCATGAACGCGAGCGTCGGCGCGCTGAGTCCCTTTAATTTCGCCAATTCCGCGATTGGAAGAGCCTGGACGATGATGAGCATCAATCTGGCCGATGCGAAACTAGGCGATACGTTTATGGGATCCCAAGGCAACAACCTCAATTACAACAATATGTGCTGCGCTGAAAATGAGGAGAAGAGCATTTGGGAGCCCTTTCACGTGCAAAAAGGTTTTAAGGCTGACGAAAGCGTGGTGAGCCTTTTTCGAGGTTGGAGCGTGATCAACAGTATGGGCGCAGCGAATTGCCGCCGCCCCGCGAACGAAGAGACCGCTATCATGTTGGGCGCGTTCGCCGGACTCCGCTCTGCAGCCACGTTGATAATGGATCCGCTTGTAGCCAAGGGTCTCAAAGATCAAGGATTCCGAACCAAGCAAGACGTCGCTCGCTGGCTTTCGGAACACGTCAAAATGCCCGCCGGGCAATACTGGGGCGCCGACATCATCTATTCATTCATGGCGCCGCTGGCCCGGCAAGGAATTGAGCCCTACGCGTCGTGGTCCAAACTGCCGGATGACGAATTAATCGCGCCGTTTCACGATCCGAGCCAGATCAATATCGTGATCGTGGGCGGTGAAACGAACCCGCTATGGCTCACGACCGATTTTTTGTACACGCAGAGCGCATCTGTGGATAAATGGCGGCCGAAGGGCGGAATTCAGCGCGATGCTCGGCCGATGAGAATGCCCGCGGATGGCGGGTGTAGCGATGGAACCTGCGGACTGCCAAGCTAACGAACCATTCTGTGCCGTGCACAGCATTGATTCGGCTGCGCTCACCACAAGTGCGATGCCCCTACGGAAGATCGCGCGACTGATGCGTTAGAGCGGAGGGCCAGTGACGGAGCGCGGGGCGGTCGGATCGGACGGGCCGCTCGGCCACTGACGCGGACCGTAGTGCGGGAGTTCGCGGCCGCGTTCGTAGGCGCCGAGGTCAGGGGCGCTACCGGTGAAATCGTCATTGATGGTGGGCAGCAAGACTCCCGCGTCGATGGCGGGATTGGCGAACTGCCCGATTTCGAAACCGCCGAGCACGGGCTGGAGCTGGAAATAGAAATCCTCGGGATTGTAAAGGCGCTGAGGGTCGTTCTTGTCCGGCGGCTCGGCTTTCGCGAAGATGCGGTAATCGACGAGCACGCTGTGCTGATCCTGCTCGGTGGCCTTCTGATATTCCGCGAGCGTTCTAAAATTCCGCGTGATGAGTTTTCCGCTGAAGTCCGCGATCGTCGCAAAATCGGGCGAAGTCCATTCGAAGGAAGCGGCGGCGCCGGGATTGAGGTAGAAACCATTGTAGTCGGAGCTGGAATAATTCGTGGTGGTGCGCAGATTCAAAACGGGGTCAGCCCACCCGTCGCCGAGGATCAAATTGTTCAGGAAATGGACGTTTGACGCCGGGCCCATCAGGCGGCCTTGGCCGATGAATGTGTTCTGGTAGATCAGCACACCCGCGGGCGTGTCGATTAGTTTCAGCGGGCCGCCGGTCGTATTGTCGTAGGCGATGTTTTGATAGATGTATAGCGGGCCGCCGAAGATGGGCTGCGCGCTGAAAGCGCCGCCGGCATCGTTGAAGCAGCGGTTGCGGAAGACGCGAATGTTGTGGGCGCCGCCGTCGGCTTCGATGCAGTTGTCCGCCATGTTGTAAATGTCGTTGTTGTAGAAATCGATCGAGACCGGGAGGCGGTCGCGCAATTCGTCAGGCGTGCCGTCGGGATCACCGTAGGTGGCGATGTCAATGCCGTCATGCCAGTTGGCAACGTAGTTGTAGGCGACCACGTGACCCTGGCCGTAAATCTTAATCGCGTACTCGGAAGTGACGAGCGCGGGATAGCCCGGAAACTTTGCCCATACATCGGGCGTCCACCAGCTCTGCAGTTTGTTCGGATCGTGGCGGCCGATGAACACATTGTCCGCGATGTAGAAATTCTTCGAGCCGGACCAATCGTCTTCCACGCCGCGGCCGATATTTTCCAGGCGGGAATGCTTCAACGTGAAGCCGCTCGACCCCGCGATATGTTTGATCCCAAGTAGGAAAGCAACATTCGTATTCCGAATCGTGACGCCCTCGAAATAATTGTAGTTCCCACCCATGAGGTTGAAAAGATTCTGGCAGCCGTCGCCATCGAAAATCACTTCCCCATCGCCCGCGCTTTTGATGACGATCGGTTTTTCAGGCGTGCCGCTCTGCGTCAAATAGTAGGTGCCGTCGAATGGCGTGCCGTAGGCGGCGATGGTGCGGTCGAAGCCGCTATAGACGAACCGGTTGTCTTTGTAGATTCCGGCGTGCACGAGGATGATGTCGCCCGGCTGAACGCGCGGCGGCATCACGTTGGAATGATCGGATTGATCCGCGCCCATGTAGTAAGCGGCCATCAAACCGGTGAACGAAGGCTCGAGCTTCGTGCCTTTGTAGCCGAACGGATAGACGTGATAGACGTGGCCACCCTCGGCGGGCTGCGGCTCGTTGCGCGTGCGCACGGTGACGGTTTTTTCCCGGTTGCCCTTCACACCATCGGGATCGGAAAGGACGAAGCGGCATTCATATTCGGTGTCGGGCTCCAGATTCAGCAGGCTGCCGGCAAACATGTTGGGCGCGATGTAATTGTAGTAGTGGTTCGCTCCTTCGCGCGGAGTGCCGCCGGTGACGGATTCGTGCTGCAGACGCAGAAGCGCGAGACCCTTGCGCCATTGCTGATCGCCTCTCTTGCGGAACGCGACGTCCACGCTCGCGTTGCGATTGTCGTCGCCGGAGATGCGCCACTCGAATCCGAGCGAGACGAGCGTTGGCGGCTCGATGACGAATTCGTCCGCGGTGGTCGCGTTCTGGGGCTGTGCGATTGCGTGCGCGGGCAAGAGTGCTGCGGAAAGCAAGAGAAGCGCGAGAGCGGCGAGGCGGCGGCGCATTTTCGTTTCACTTCGCCGCGAAGGCAAGGAGGACGTTGCCGGGCATGGCGCCGAAACCGGGGTAGCCGGAGACGACGAACAGCATTCCTCCGGCGACGATCGGGCCGCCGACATCGAGCGAGCCGCCGTGCGCCGCGACTTTGTTGACCGTGTCGAAATCGCGCGCGGTATCGAAGTCCCAGATAATTTTTCCGTCCTGCGTGGCGTAGGCGCGAAGATGGCCATCAATCGAGCCGGAGAAAACCGCACCGGGAATCGCGGTGACGGCCTGAGATTGCGCGGGGCTGCACGGCCGCCGATCGCCGCAGCCGGGTGGCGGAGTCCTCCATAGGAGCTTGCCGTCGCTCAGGCGATAGGCGCTAATGCCACCGCCTTTGGTGGGATCGGGCGCGCGGCCTTCGAAGGCGAGATCGGAAACGGCGACGTAGACGTTGGTGTCGTCGGTCGCGGGGCCCCACTGCACTCCGCCGAGCAGACCGCCCACGCCGGCGCGCGCGTGCCAGAGAAGTTTTCCTTCCGAGTCGGGGTCGACGGCGTAGACAAGACCGGATTTCTGGCCGAGGATCAGCACGGGTACCACGCGCCTTTTCGGCAAGTTGTGATCGTCGGGTGCGACGCGGACGAGAATCGGCGAGGCGCCCAGATCGAATTCGGGGTTTGTGGGAGGCGAGCAGCCATCGCGCGGCGGATCGCCGCAGTCGATTTTGTAAACGTCGTCCTTGTCGAATTGGACGGACCAGAGAATCTTGCCGGTATCCATATCAAGCGCGACGACGGCGTCGCTGGTTTTGGTGTCCGGCTCGGAGTAGTTGTCGCCGGTGCCGACGTAGATGCGGCGCTTCACGAGGTCGATTGTGGGCGCGGACCAGATGGCCATGCCGGAGGGCGCGAAAATGTTGTGGCCGTCTTTTGTCTTACCGACAGCGACGGGCGCACCGGTGGCCATGTAGCCTTGCCAGATTTTCTTGCCGGTCGAGGCGTCGAGCGCGACGACGCTGCCGCGGAAGGTGCAGCATTCGTATTCAGCGCGGCGGCGCGCGCCTTCTTCGCCGGAGGAGACGGGGACGTAGAGGCGGCCATCGTAGAAGGAGGGAGTGCCGGTGATGGTGGCGTTGGGATGATCGTCGGCGCGCTTGGCCCAGAGAAGTTTGCCGGTGGCGAAATCGAGGGCGTAGACGTTGCCACCCGCGTCGCCGAAGAAAACTGCTTCGATGTTGCCCACACGGCTGACGGTGATGCCCGATCGAATGGGGCTGCCGACCTTGGTTGCCCAGAAGGTGCAGCCTTCCGCAATCTTCAGGGAGTAGACGGTGCCGTCGTTGGCTCCGACCAGGAGACTTCCGCGGTAGACAGCGGGTTGCGAACGCACGATTTTCACATTCGGGATGCCGAATGCCCATTTCAGTTTCAGCGCGGGAATGGCCGCGACGGTTAGCTGCGCGGCCTTCGCAGGTTGGAAGCGCCAATTTTCAAGATTCGCGCCCCAGCTGGACCACTCAGGCCAGCCGGCCGGTTCGTCCATATAGCCAGACGCGCAACGGTTCGGGAGCTGATCGGGTGCCACGGGAATTGCCGTGGGCTGTGCCGGCGGCGCAGCTTGCGCGGCCGGGGCGGAAGGCGCCGCGTTTTGGGCCAGCGTGCCTGGGGATGTGATCGCGCTCGCGCAGAAGAATGCCGCGGAGAGCAAGCCGAGTATTCGCGGATGAAATTTCATTGGCCCTCTCGATTCGCGTGTGATTGTGCAGACGTGTGCGCGCACAAGCGCGTTTCAACCGGCGAATCCCCCACGGCGGGGAAAGAATATCAGAAAATGGGGGCGGGTTGACATCGCGCTGGGATTGCGTTAAGAAAGCCGTTGCCGTGGGCACGTCCGCGCGAGACAATCTCCATCCCACGAGTCGTTGTTGACGGCCGGCGGGAACCCATTCGAGCTTAACTTCAGGTCGTTGAACTCGTGACCGAGGAAGGAATTCGCCATCGTAACGAATCTCGTAGTTCCCAAGACGGGCGGAATGAACACGACGAAAGTCACCGTGGTGCGCTGGATCAAGAGTGAGGGTGATGCCTTCAAGCAGGGAGAGCCGATCGTCGAGCTGGAGACGGAAAAAGTGAGCTACGAACTGGACGCGCCGGTGGACGGCGTGTTGCTTAAGATTTTAGTGCGCGAGCCGGCCGAGGTGGACGTCGGCGGAACGCTCGGCTATATCGGCAAAGCGGGAGACGCGGTACCAGCATCCTAGGGAAACGTAAGCGGAGGAATCAGCGATGCCAAATTCAAGCCAGCTCTCGAGAGATCGCCTGATCTGGATGTACACGCAGATGTGCAGGATCCGCGAGTTCGAGGAGCGCGTCAAGCGAACGTTCGTGGAGCATCCCGGCGTGATTCGCGGGCACGCTCATCTGGCCGACGGCGCGGAGGCGAGCATCGTCGGCTGCCTCGCAACGCGGCAGGAAAACGACCTGGTGATGCCGAGCTACCGTTGCCACGGCTACCCGCTGGTGCTGGGCACGCCGGCGCGCGCGCTGATGTCGGAGATTTACCAGCGCAAGGACGGCGTCTGCAAAGGTTTCGGCGGTTCCATGCACCTCGCCGATCCCACGCACCATTTTCCGACGGCGTCGGGAATTATCGGCCAAGGAATCGCGCACGCCGCCGGCGCTGCTTACGCCGCGCAGGTGAAAAAAACGGGACAGGTAGTTTATTCCTTCTTCGGCGACGGCTCGTCGAAGCAGGGCGCGTTCTACGAGACGCTGAATATGGCGGCGGTATGGAAGCTGCCGGTGGTTTTTATTCTAGAGAACAACGGCTATCAGGCCTACACCAAGATCGACCTGGAAGATGCGAATGCCAAGGCAGGCGATCCCCTGTCGCAAAAAGCGAAGGCGTTCAGCATACCGGGCGTGACCGTCGACGGGACCGATCCGCTGAAGGTGTACGACGTGGTGACGACGGCGGTCGAGCGAGCGAGGGCGGGCGAAGGACCGTCGCTGATCGAGTCGAAATTCTATCGCATGAGCCCGCACGGAAACGCGATCACCGTACCGCCGGTGCCGACGCAGTTCCAGGAACACGAGTCCATTGAGGTGTACGGCAACAAGGCGGAGTTTGAAGCCGCGAAGAACAATGATCCCATCAAGAAATTCCGGGCGCATCTGATCGCCGGCGGATTTTTCGCCGATCCGGACGCGAAGAAAATCGAAGAGTCCGTGCGCGCGGAAATGGAAGACGTGGTGAAGTTCGCGCTGGCGAGCCCGTTGCCGTCGCCCGCGGACGCGCTCAATTACGTGTACGCGTAGAAACTACGCCGGGAAATCAAGGAGGCAGGATGCCGCGCGAAATGATGTTTGCTGAAGGGATCGCCGTGGCGATCACGGAAGAAATGCAGCGCGATGCGAACGTCGTCTTCTACGGCCAGAACATGGCGATGACGGACCGCGATCCGTTCGTGCGCAAATTCGGGAAGGACCGCGTGCGAATCACGCCGATTTCCGAGACGGCCGAACTGGGCATCGCGGTGGGCGCGGCGATGATGGGACTGCGGCCAATCGTGGAACTGTATATGGCCGAGTTCATGCTCGTCGCGTTCGACGAAGTGATCAACGAGGCGCCGCGTCTGCGGTACATGTCGGGCGGGCAGGTGAAAGTGCCGGTAGTGTTCAAGGCAGGATTCGGATTCGCCGCGGGATGGGCGGGTCAGCATTCGAATTGCACGTATCACGCGATGATGGGAATTCCGGGGCTGAAAATCGCGGTGCCGTCGAACGCAGCCGATGCCTACGGGCTGATGAAGTCGGCGATTCGCGACGACAATCCGGTCGTCTATCTGCACCACTACATGCTGATGCTCGATAAGTGCCCGGTGCCGGACGGCGACTATCTGGTTCCGTTCGGCGTGGCGGATATCAAGCGCCCCGGTACCGACGTGACGATCGTGGCGACCGCGTGGATGGTGAAGAAGTCGCTGGCCGCTGCGGAAATCCTGGCAAAGCAAGGCATCAGCGCCGAGGTGATCGATCCGCGGACGCTATCGCCGCTGGACACAAAGACGATCATCGAGTCGGTGAAGAAGACCGGACGGCTGGTGCTGGTGGATCAGGCGCCGCGCCACGCTTCAGCCGCAGTGGTGATCGCGGGCGAGGTGGCCGAGCACGGATTCAAATATCTGAAGGCGCCGGTGAAGATGGTCACGGCGCTCGATACGTCCGTGCCCTACAGCGAGCCGATGGAAACTTTCGTCCTGCCAAGCGAAGAGAAAATCGTGGCGGCGGTGGAGTCCGTGCTGGCGAAGCGCGTGGCGGCGGATTAACCGCGCGGCGAGGCGAATCAAAACCAGGTCTGTTTTCGATAGTCCAGGTAGGTCTGCCCGAACTTGTCATACAACACTTTCGATTCCTTCCCCGCCTGGCGCGCCTGCGCAAAAGTCCACAACGCGAGAAGCAGCAGTAACCACGGAAAGTTCACCGCCAAGATCAATCCAAAGACCGTCACATCAACGAAGATAAACATGGGATTGCGGATTTTCGAATACAGGCCGTGGGTGACGAGCGCCTTCGCCTGCGGCATCACTGAGAAGGACTCGCCCAACTGCACGCGCGCCGTCACGACCAACCCGAAGCCGACGACGGCGATGATTACGCCGGCGATTCGCAGCGGCGTCCAGGGTTGGTCACGGAGTACCGGCACAAAAAAGAACAGCGCAAGAATGGCAACAACGATCGCGATCACGACGGCAGAGGTTCGCATCGGCTCTCTCTATTGAAATTGCGCGGCTGTGGTCTTGAACGCGCTGGTCGCAATATCTTCAAGACTCTTCTTCCGCAATTCGGCGTTCAGGACTTCAATTCCCCACGGACCCTTGTAGCCGGCCTTCAGCATCGCCGCGACGAAACCTTTCACGTCGAATTCCCCTTCGCCGCAAAGCAAGCGATGATTGATCGTATCTTCGTGCAGGCTCCAGGGACACTCGTGCGTGCCGTCGTTGATTTCAATGGACGTGACGCGATTCTGCGGGATGCTTGCGATCTTCTGGTACGGGATTTTCAGCTTCGCGAGGTGCCACAGGTCGAGGCAGATGCCGCCATTTTTCGCGCCGGCGCCCTCGACGAGCTGCATGGCTTTCTCGACCGAGTCGATGTCGCAGAATGGCATCATTTCAAAGCCGATCAGGGCGCCGTGTTTCGCACCTTCCGCGCACAGAGCGGCAAAGGATTCGATCATTTTCGGCATGGTGGCTGGGGTCTTGACGAAATGGCCGACCTTGACGTGGTGCGCATGAAGAACCTCGGATGCTTCGAGAAGCTTCTTGCGCAGGAGATCGGAGGCCTTCTTCTCCTCGCCGTCGAGGAACCAGCCGTCGAGAAACTCGAGCTCGAGGTGCCTGATGCCGTTGTCGTCGAGGATCGTTCTCATTTCTTTCAGGCTGCGCTTCTTCAGTGTGTTCTCCAGGTCGGCGTGCCAGAGGCCGATGCCTTTGAAGCCTGCGCGAGCAGCAGCTTCGACGCGATCCTTGAAATCCCAGGGACAATATTCATGATCGGTGTGAGGTTCCGCGCCGCCGCCAGCGAGAGTCCAATACGAGCAGAGCAAGTCCACATTTGTCGCCATCGTTGATTCCCCCCGCGCGAAAAGCGCAGTGCTGCATCGTATTCTGTGCTTGCGGCGGAGTCAATGAGGCGAGACCGCGGCGGCGCTTGATTCGGCAAATTCGTTCGAGCGATGTTATCCTCTGAAACTCATTTCCACGGAGAGGACATGCTGCTCAAGGGACAAGTTGCCATCGTGACCGGCGGGGGGCGCGGAATCGGGCGCGCCATCGCGCTTAGATTCGCGGCCGAGGGCGCGGCGGTTGTCGTCGCGGCGCGCAGTGAAGACGAAATCCGGCAGGTTGTCGCGGAGATTCAAAGCGCCGGCGGCAAGGCGGCGGCGATACAGGCCGATCTGTCGCGCGAGGCGATGTGCAAGAAGATTGTGGACGGCGCGCGCGGCGCATTCGGCGCGGTCCACATCCTCGTCAACAACGCGGCGATCTACGGGCCGATTCAGCCCATCGAGAAATTTCCACTGCGCGATTGGGACGAAGTAATGGCCGTGAATCTGCGAGCGCCGCTGGTGCTGGGGCAGTTGGTGCTGCCGGAAATGTACGCGCGAAAATCGGGGTCGATCCTGAATATTTCGACGGTGGGCGCGAAGATGGCGTTCGGGTTGAGCAGCGCCTACACGAGCTCGAAGGCGGCGCTGATCGGACTGACGCGCGTGATGGCGGCCGAAGCCGCGCGCCAAGGCGTGCGAGTGAACGCGATTTGCCCGGGGCCGGTAACGGAGACGAAAATGTCTCAGGACCTGACGCGCGAATTCGCGGCCCATTTCCAATCGGCGGGCGACGAAATCCTGAAGCAGATGATCCAAAATATCTTACAGGGAAGGCCGCAGACGGCGGAGGAAATTGCGTCCGCAGCCCTATTTCTAGTTTCCGATCAGGCCAGCGCGATTACCGGGCAGACTCTGAATGTGGATGGCGGAATGGCTTTTTACTGATTTCTTCGAGCGTGCTGTAACCGCGGCGCGCGGAATTCGCCACCATGCGCACGCCTGTCTCGGCCCACACGCGGCCGTTGACGCCAATCGTGCCGACAACGTAGAAGAGACCCGCCAGGGCCATCAGGAACGCGAACAACATTCCGAAAAGCAACTCCGCGGCGATCAATTCGCGCACGAAGTAGAGTTGCAACACCAAAAAAATTCCCAAGCCCCAACCGGCGCGCTTGCGAATCGTCGGATTCTGCCAAGCCCTGCTCAAATGTTCCTTCACTTCACCGAAGACGGTTTTCATCGATCCTCTCGCGACTTCCACCGGTTTAGATGCACGGGCGAGTCCAAAGAAGCGGGATGCTAAGTGGTTGTAATAGCGAGGTGTTGAGTAGTTTCGGCTATTAGATATGGAAAACGGTTTCCGCTATTGCGGAAGCATTGAGGGGGGTGCCAAGTACCATTACTAGGGGAATTGCCGCGACAATTTGTGTCGAGGTGGACCGCGTGATTCGATTTAATTTCGCGCGACGAGAAAATCCGCGCGCGAACGGCAGGATTTCAGCGTCCCTCAAACGGATAGCGGTCCTGCGCGAGCACCGCTTCAGCGACGCGGCGGCGGAGCGCGATCGTGTCCACCGGCGCGTGCTTGGCGAGCCGGCGGAGCGCGGCGAGTTGAGTGACCAGCGTATCGCCTTCGGAGGTAGCGGCGAGCGCCGTGCGAGCTTCTTTCTCGATGCGGTCCATCGCGTCGTAGGCGAAGGAGCGAGCGGCGTCGCCCATGGGCGCGTTCGCCGCGCCGGCTTTCTGCGCGCGCCGCAGAGTGGACTCGATGGCGTACACATCCATCACGATATTCGAAAGCGACGCGACAATTTCCTGATGATCCGCCAGCTTATCGCGGAATTTCTCGACCGCCGATCCCGCCGCAAGCAGAAACACCTTTTTCGCCTGCGCGAGCGACCGCTCCTCCTCGGCGAATGCTTCCGCGGGCGCCTCCTCGAAGGAAGGGCCGGATAGCAATTCATCGGCGAGTTTCTTGGCCGCTGGAATCAGCGGCAGAGTGCCCGCCATGGCTCGCTTCATCAGCATCTGGATGATGAGCATGCGATTGATTTCGTTGGTGCCCTCGAAGATCCGATTGATGCGGCTGTCGCGGTATGCCCGGGCCATCGGATAATCCTCGTGGAAACCGTAGCCGCCGAAGACCTGGAGGCCTTCGTCCACGCAAAAATCCAGCGTCTCGCTGCCCACCACTTTGCTGATCGAACTTTCGATGGCGTATTCCTCGAGCACCTGCATGGCCTGCTCGACCTTGCCGGCTCCGGGATCGGAAACGGCGCCTTGGATCATCCCGGCGGTGCGGTAAATCATGGATTCGAGCGCGAAGATGCGGATCGCCATTTCGCCGAGCTTGGCCTTGATCAGGCCGAACTCGGAGAGCTTCTTGCCAAACGCGGTGCGCTCCTTCGAATATTTTGAAGCATCTTCCAGCGCGCGCTTGGAGCCGCCCATGCAGGAGACTCCCAGGGTGTAGCGCCCGGCGTTGAGAGTGTTGAACGCAACGATGTGGCCGCGCCCGATTTCGTGGAGCAGATTTTCCTTCGGTATCGGCGCGTTTTCGAAAAACAGCGGCACGGTGGAGCTGCCGCGGATGCCCATCTTGTTTTCCTCGGCGCCGACGGTGAAGCCGGGCGTGCCGCGCTCGACGATGAATGCCGAAACTTTTTCGCCATCCACTTTCGCGAACACGATGTACACGTCGGCGAATCCACCGTTGGTGATCCACATCTTCTGCCCGTTGAGGATCCAGTTCTTGCCGTCCGGCGAGAGCACTGCGCGCGTGCGCAACGCGAGCGAATCGGAGCCTGCCTGTGGCTCCGAGAGACAATACGCGGAGAGCAATTCCCCGGTCGCGATCTTCGGCAGGTATTTCTTCTTCTGCGCTTCGGTGCCGAAATAGACGAGGGGAATTGTGCCGATTCCCGAGGTGCCGCCGAACGCGACCGCGAACGAAGCGTAAACGCTGATCTTTTCGGTCAGCACCGTGGCGGAGATTTTGTCGAGTTCCGACCCGCCGTACGCTTCGGGAATGCCCGCGCCAAGAAGCCCGATTTCGCCGGCTTTTTTCAGCGCCTG
The DNA here is from genome assembly GCA_963752925.1 of uncultured Acidobacteriota bacterium. Classification (GTDB taxonomy): domain Bacteria; phylum Acidobacteriota; class Terriglobia; order Acidiferrales; family UBA7541; genus Palsa-295. Next base: position 1,156,799 of record CAVVZY010000011.1, read on the forward strand.
GACCATCAGTCCTTCTTTGTGCTTTTCGAGATCGGGGATCAGCGGGACGATTTCTTTGGCGACAAACTCCGCGGCCGTCTGGCCGATCAGGCGCTGGTCGTCCGTCACGTCCGCGGGCGTGAAAATTTCCGCGGGAGCGATGGGAGTCACCAGAAATCCACCGCCGCGATTCACCGACCGCGGAAGGGTTGTCGTCGCCATGAAGATTTCTCCTTTTTCAGCGCGGCGGTCGAAACCAAACAGCTCCATTCGTCGCTAGGCCGCGCGCTCGAAGATGCCCGCCGCGCCCATTCCGCCGCCGATGCACATTGTGACCATACCGTAGCGCGCGTTGCGCCGCTCCATCTCGCGCAGGATCGTGGCGGTCAACTTCGCGCCGGTGCAGCCGAGCGGATGGCCGAGCGCCACCGCGCCGCCATTCACGTTCACCCGCGCGGGATCAAGGCCGGCGACCTTGATCACCGAAAGCGCCTGCGCCGCGAAAGCCTCGTTCAACTCGATCACATCAATTTGATCGGCCTTGAGACCCGCGATCTTGAGCGCTTTCGGAATCGCGTACACCGGGCCGATGCCCATCTCTTCCGGCGGAACTCCGGCCGTGGCATAGGCGACAAAACGCGCCAGCGGCTTCAGGCCCAACTGGCGCGCGCGGTCGGCGCTCATTACCACGGCCGCCGCCGCGCCATCGCTCATCTGCGAGCTGTTCCCTGCCGTCACCACGCCGCGCGCGTGAAACGCAGGCTTCAGTCTTCCCAAAGCCTCGACAGAAGTATCCGTGCGCGGCCCTTCGTCGGTATCGAACGTGACGTTCAGCGTTCTCGGTTTCCCGCCGTTCGCGGAACCGTTCGCGCTCGCTTCGAAAACCGTGTAGCTGACAGCCACCGGCACGATCTCGTCCTTGAATTTGCCCGCCGCGATGGCCGCCAGCGCCTTCTGGTGGCTCGCGAACGAGAATTCGTCGGCCTGCTGCCGCGTGATTCCGTATTTCTTGGCGAGATTTTCGGCCGTCAAGCCCATATTGATGTAGGCGTCCGGAAAATTGTCTATCAGCCAGGGATTCGGCGCGATTTTGTGGCCCCCCATGGGGACCATGCTCATGGATTCGGCGCCGCCGGCAATGGCGACGTCGCCCTGCCCGGCCATGATTCGCTCGGCTGCGATGGCGATAGACTGTAGGCCCGAAGAACAAAACCGGTTGACGGTCATCGCCGAGATGCTGACGGGCAGTCCCGCGCGCAGCGACGCAATACGCGCGAAATTCATTCCCTGCTCCGCTTCCGGCGTCGCGCAGCCGATGATCACGTCTTCGATATCTTCGGGATTGACGCCCTTGGCGCGCGCCAGCGCTTCCTTGATCACCAGCGCAGCCAGATCGTCAGGCCGCGTCGCGCGCAGCGCGCCCTTCGGCGCCTTCCCCACTGCGGTCCGCACCGAACTCACCAGGACGGCTTCTCGCATGAATCACCTCAGACGAAACGCGGGCTTCCTCGCCGCAAACTACTCCATTGGATGCCTGCGGGCAAGAAAAAGCAACCGCGCGGGACCTGGGACGAGTGGCGACATCGCACCCGCTGGAATTGGGAACGTCGAGGGTCAGGGCGCCAAATTGTGGAACTGCATTGTCACCGTGATCTGCACGGCCACCGGCTCGCCATTCAACATCGCGGGCTGATACTTCCAGCGGCGCAGCGCATCCACAGCGGCCTGGCGAAGCATCGGCGGGCCCGAGATCACTTTCGTCGCGACAACGTTGCCGGACTGATCGACCGACGCCTCCACCACGACTGCGCCCTGGATTCCCGCGGATCTCGCTATCGAAGGATATACCGGCATTACCGAGGAGATTATTTTCGGCGGGTTGATTTCGCCGCCAACCTTTACCGGCGCCGCTGCCACAGTCGGAGGCGGCGGAGGCGCTACTTCGGAACTGACCGCGATTCCCTGGAGCTCGTTGCCCGGAGGCACTGCTCCTGCGTCAACCGAAGGTGCCGGCTCCGCGTCGCCGGAAACTGAGTGCTGAGAAGAAACCGGGTGGGCGTTCAGCCGGGCGGACATATCCGGCACGCGGTTGGGGGCTTTCTGACTCACAGGCGCGCTTGGCGTGATGCGTTCGCCAGCCGGCGGCTTATTCGCTTTTTCAGGCGCAGCTTCCCCGACGCGAATCGAAACGCCGGGGCCGCTTGCCGCAGTCGCGAGACTCGGCTGGTTGGTTTGCACCACCGGACTTGAAGCGGCAATCTGGCCCAAGTTTGATTCCGCGGGCGAAGGGGTAGCGGGAGACGCTGTCGAAATCGCGGGAGCAGGCACGGACTCTGACCTCGCGCCGGACTTCGCGACAGGCCACACGTGGAAGTAGTAACCTCCGCCGACTCCGGCAACAACAAGAGCCGCAATTCCAGCCGCGATCAAGAACCAGTTAGGTCCCGAATTCTTGTGAAGTTCGGCTGCCTGTTCGGAAACGCCGAGCGCCGTGGAGTCGAAGCGCGCGCCGAAGGCTTTTTGAGGCTCGGTATGCCCGCCCGACAGGCTGGCGCTTGCAGCGAGCCGGCCGAAGGTGGCGGGTTGCTTTTCCTGCGACGATTCCGCGAGAGCCTCCGACAGATCGGTCATTTCGCCGGGGACGCCTGCGCCGAGCGCCGTGGAAGATGCGGGTGCCGCTGCGTGCATGTCGCCGCGCAGTTCAGCCATCGAAAGCGACGACGCCGGAGCGACGAACCGCTCCGCCTTTTTCTTGCTGGTGGTCGCCGACGCCGCGGGTTGAACTTCCTCCTGCGAGCCGATCCCGACGAACGAAGATTTCTGCATGCTTGGCTCGGCGACGCGCTGCGGCGGCGTCCTCGGCGGCTTTACAGGACTTGAAGAGATTGCCGGCTCGGCAGGTTTTGCAGGTGGCGCCTGCAGCGAAGCAGCGGGCGCCCAAGAGATATTCGGCGTGGATTTGGCCTCGGCCTTCTCCATCGCTGTTTCGTGCGCAACGGAAACGGGCGGCGGTGGAGGCGGCGGCAAAACCGTCCTCACGGGCTCCAGTTCGTCAGAGGCGAAATGAACGCCCCAGTAGCCGGGCTGCCGATTCGTGAATTCCAGCTCGACGTAGCTTTGGGTCTGCGCGTAGGCGCGGACCTTCACGACGCGGCAAATAGCGTCGTGCCCGGACTTCAAATTCGTGAGCACCAACATCTGTCCGGCATTCACGGCCGCGGACATTCGCAGCACGCCACCCTGCGGAAACACGATCATGGTGGACGCCTGCTCTTCGAATGGTTCGGTGTGCGGCGTAACTCCGCGCACCGCTTCGGTGACGCGCGAGCCGTGTACCTTCACCGGCACGTCGAGCGATACCGCATCCGAGCGCAGATGGCCGGATTCCGCCTTCGGCTGCCCGCTCGCGTGGGTGGTCGTGGTTTCAGATCCGGGAGTTGAAACTTCCAATGTGTCCTTGAGTGGCATCATGATAGTACGAACGGTTGCACGCCGTTCCCCCTGAAAAAGCTTGATTTAACGCTGCGTTTTCAATTTTCGGGGGTGGGGGCGAGCGGCGGCAATAGTACCTTCGTACTCCCGGCGAACATTCGGCGCGGACCGGTTAGCCGAGCCTAATTTCGAAGCGGTTTGCCGGTCTTCAGCGTATGGGCGATGCGCTCCTGCGTCTTGCGCTCGCCGCAGAGGCTGACGAACGCCTCGCGTTCGAGATCGAGGATGTACTGCTCGGGGACGCTCTGCGCCGCGGTGATCCCGCCGCCGGCGAGGATGTACGCGAGCTTGCGCGCGACCACGCCGTCATACTCCGTGGCGTACTCGCCGCGAACCATCATGTGCACCGCGAGCTTCGCCAAGGCGAGGAATTCCTCGCCGAGCACGCGAATTTCCGCCGAAGCCGGCGGATGATATCCGGCGCGCACCATCGCAAGCGCCGTCTGCTTCGCATCGGCAATCTGCCGGTCGCGATTCATGGCGATCAAATCCGAAGGGCGCAGATAGCCAAGCGAACGCGCCTCCTCGGCGCTGGTGGAAACCTTCGCCGTGGCGATGTTCTCGAAGATGGGTCGGAGCGCGTGCGTCAAATCGAGGCTGTCGCCGCCCGCGGCATGTTCGTTCGCCCGGATCAGCATTTCTTTCGTTCCGCCGCCGCCCGGAATCAGGCCGACGCCCACCTCGACGAGACCGATGTACGCCTCCGACGTCGCGTGAATTCGCGCCGCGTGCAAATTAATCTCGCAGCCGCCGCCCAGCACCATCCCCTGCGGCGCGGCGACCACCGGCCGCGGCGCGTACTTGATCGCCATGTTCATGCGCTGGAATTGCCGCACGGCCAGGTGAATGTCCTCCCATTCGCCTTCTTGCGCGGTCATCAACAGCAGCATCAGGTTCGCGCCGGCGGAAAAATTCGGCGCCTGGTTGCCGATCACCATGGCTTCGAATTCTGTCTCCAGCCGCGCGACGCCCGATTGAATCATCGCGGTAATGTCTCCACCGATCGCGTTCATCTTGGCGTGGAATTCGCAGCACAGCACGCCGTCGCCCAGGTCGATCAGGCTCGCGCCCGAATTTTCTTGTACCACGGGCGTCCGATCCTTCAGCGATTTCAAGATCAAGACTCCCGTAGGCTCTTTGACTGGCGCGAGCGCGCCGGATGCCAGATCAAAATAGCGCGCCCTTCCCTTCTCCATTTCGTAGAACGATTTTTTCGGCGAAGCAATCACCTTCGAGACGAGCGGCGGCATCTGTTTTCCGTCACGCTCTAGCGCTTTCGCCATCCGCTCGACGCCGATCGCATCCCAAATTTCGAACGGCCCCATTTCCCAGGCAAAGCCCCAACGCATCGCGCGGTCCACGTCCACGACGGTATGCGCGATTTCCGGAGCGCGGCGCGCCGCGTAAAGGCACATCTCGCTGAGGCACGTCCAAAGAAACCGGTTTGCCTTGTCGCCGGCCTGGCCCGCCAGCGCCGGCCCGACCAGCAATCCCAGGCGTTCGCGCGTATCTTCGACTGCCTTTCCCGCTTCGATCGAGCCGAATTTCGCCTTTTGTTGCGGCCGGTATTCCATCTTCTGCCAGTCGAGCGTCAGGATCTCCGATTCCCCGCCTGCGCCTTTCACGCGCTTGTAAAATCCGCTGCCGGTCTTTTCACCCAGCCATCCGCGCTTCATCATTTCCTCGACCAACGGCGGCACTCGAAACATTTCGCGCGATTCGTCGTCCGGAATGCTGCCGTAGATGTTGCGGATCACGTGATCGAGCACGTCGAGACCCACGATGTCGGCCGTGCGGAAAGTGGCCGACTTCGGCCAGCCGACGGCCGGCCCCGTGCATGCGTCCACTTCCTCGACAGTCATTTCGAGCGCCCGCATGTGCTGGATCGCGTTCAGCATCGAGAACGTGCCGATGCGGTTGGCGATGAAATTTGGCGTGTCCTTCGCCACCACCACGCCCTTGCCCAGCCGCACGTCGCAGATTTCCTCAAGCGATTCGAGCACCGCCGGCAAAGTCTTCGGCCCCGGGATCAGCTCGGCCAATTTCATGTAGCGCGGCGGATTGAAGAAGTGCGTGCCGGCCCAGTGCTGCTGAAAATCCTCGGATCGCCCCTCGGCGATCAGCCGGATCGGCAGGCCCGACGTGTTCGACGTGACAATCGTTCCCGGCTTGCGCACGGCGTCCACGCGTTCGAGTAGCTTGCGCTTGATCTCGAGATTCTCCGCGACGGCTTCGATGATCCAATCGGCTTCCGCGCACCACGCGAGGTTGTCGTCGAAGTTGCCGGGCGTGATCAGCCGCGCCGTCTCGGGCGTGAAGAACGCCGCCGGCCGCGATTTTTTCGCGGCATCGAGTCCAGCCATCACGATGCGATTCCGCACCGCGGGCTTTTCGAGCGTCAGCCCCTTGCGCTTTTCATCGGCATTCAATTCCGGTGGGACGATATCGAGCAAGTAGCAGGGTATGCCGGCGTTGGCAAGGTGAGCCGCGATCCGCGCACCCATCGTGCCGGCACCCAGCACCACCGCTTTTTCGATCGGGCGTCTCATCAATCGCATCCTCTGCTGGGCACATGGTTGCAAAAGCGCCAACGCGGGTCAACCGGAAACGCCCGGCAAACGTCCAAGTTTGCTAAAGTGTTGTGTAGACGGTGGGGTATCCGATGGGAACCGCAACAAAATGGCTACATAAAGCGGTCAGGGGCCTGCGAACGTTCGCTTACGCAGGCCAGGGCGAGCGCCCCAAGGTGGGATTGGCTCTGGGCGGCGGTTTCGCGCGCGGAATTGCGCACATCGGCGTGCTGCGCGTCCTCGAAGAAAACGAGATCCCGATCGATTTCATCGCCGGGACCAGCGTCGGCGCACTGATCGCCGCCACCTACGCCAGCGGCACCTCGCTTGAAGAAATGGAGCGCCAGGGCGCCGCGACCCGCTTTCGCGATTTCGGACGCTGGACGCTTTCGCGCATGGGCATGGCCTCGAACGAGCCTCTCGAGCAGTTCTTGCACAAATTCACGCCGGCTGAATTCTTCAGCCAGATGAAGATTCCGCTGAGCATCGTCGCCACCAACTTGATCAACGGGAACTCCGTACACTTTACCGACGGAGAAATTGCGCCGGCTCTGCGCGCGTCGTGCGCCTATCCGGGCCTTTTTCTGCCGGTGGAATATCGCGGGCAGATTTTCGTGGATGGATTCCTCACCGAGACGGTCCCCGCGGAAGCGGCGCGCGATTTGGGCGCGGACATCGTCATCGGCGTGCACCTCGAACCGGGACTCCTCAAGTCCGCGCCGCGCAACACGATCGAAGTGATCAGCCGCTCGTTCTCGATCATTCAGACGGCAGCGGCCCAGCTCTGGCACGGCGACGTGGACGTCCTCATCGAGCCAGAGGTCCATCACATCCTGTGGGACGAATTCGTGAAGACGCCGCAGCTCGTCGCCGCGGGAGAAGCGGCCACGCGCGCCGCGATTCCCAAGATCAGAGAGGCGCTCACCGCCGAGGGTTGGGAAAGTCGCCGCACACGACGCAGAGTTCGCTCCTTCGACTCCTTGTAGCGGGCCCTGCGCCCTCACGTGGGAATTACGGCGTCTGCTAACGATCTTCGCCGCCCCGCGTCCAACCGTGCAGAGAGCCGAACCTCTCTCGACGTGACTTATGCAACGCCCCAATCACGCGACGAGGGCGTTCGGCTCTTGTTTTTCCCAGCCCTGGCCCGCCCGGCAATCACTTCGACTCGCGAAGCTCCACCACTACCGCCGCGCCGTTGCCTTTTCCGCGCTTGGTGAACCATTCGCTCATGGCCGCGGCCAGCCGCGCTGGGTCAACCTTCAGCCCCGCTTCCAGTATCCCCTCGCCTTTCGGCAGCGTGTCGTCGAATTCCGCCGAGCCCGTGAAATTTCGCATGCAGAAACTGTCGAGCCAATCGAGCGGCACCGGCCGCCGCTCGTTGCCGATAGTCATCTCCGCGGTCAGTTTTCGCGCGTACATCTCGCCGGAAGTATAACATCCGGCACTTTCGGCCGGTTTCTTTGCAGCGCGCGCCTTGCAATTCGCTTCACCGTGCCTTAAAATTTTTGACTTACGATTAGAATGGGTTCGTTTTTTCGGAAGTCACGCGAGAAAACTCGCTCGCGTCCGAGCAGAGTTCCCGCAGGAGAATCCCAGGAGGTAGGGTGTCCACACCACTGGAAAGCTGGGTAGAAGATTCAGCGCGCCTCACGAAGCCGGCCAAAATCGTCTGGTGCGATGGTTCCGAGGCGGAAAACGACCGATTGACGGCGGACATGCTCCGCGACGGCACGTTCGTCGAGCTGAACCAGAAAACTTACCCGCGCTGTTACCTCCACCGCAGCAGTCCCAATGACGTCGCCCGCACTGAGCAATTGACCTTCATCTGCACGAACAAGAAGGAAGACGCCGGCCCCAGCAACAACTGGATGGCTCCTTCGGAGGCGAAAGAAAAAGTCCGGCCACTTTTCGATGGCGCGATGAAGGGCCGCACGATGTACGTCGTGCCCTATATTCTTGGCCCGGCGAAATCGCCCTACAGCAAAATCGGCGTCGAGATCACCGACAGCGCCTACGTCGCCGCCAACATGCGGATCATGTCGCGCATGGGCAAGGCGGCGCTCGATCGGCTGGGCAGTTCCGCGGATTTCGTCCCCGGCCTTCACTCGCTCGGCGATTTGAGTCCCGAGCGCCGGTTCATCATGCACTTCCCCGAGGAAAAGCTGATCTGGAGCGTCGGCTCGGGCTACGGCGGCAACGCGCTGCTGGGCAAGAAATGCTTCGCGCTGCGGATCGCCAGCTGGATGGCGCGCGACCAGGGCTGGATGGCCGAGCACATGCTCATTCTCGGCCTGGAAGATCCTTCGGGCAAAGTGGCTTACATGGCCGCGGCTTTCCCCAGCGCCTGCGGCAAAACGAATCTCGCGATGATGGTTTCCGCCCTCGAGTCGCAGGGCTATCGCGTCTGGACCGTCGGCGACGACATCGCCTGGATGCACGTGGCGTCCGACGGCACGCTGCGGGCCATCAACCCGGAATCTGGATTCTTCGGCGTCGCCCCAGGCACGAACGCAAAAACAAACCCCAACGTAATGGACGCGACGAAACGCAACACGATCTACACCAACGTCGCCATGACGCCTTCGAACGAACCCTGGTGGGAAGGAATCAACGGCGCGCCCCCCAACGGCCTGATCAACTGGAAGGGCGAGGCATGGTCGGCCGGTTCCGGCACCGCGGCGCATCCGAACTCCCGCTACACCGTTCCCGCTTCGCAGTCGCCTTCGCTTTCAAAAAACTGGGAGGATCCCGAGGGGCTGCCCATCTCCGCGCTGATTTTCGGCGGGCGTCGCTCGCGTCTCGCGCCGCTCGTGTACGAATCGCGCGATTGGCAACACGGCGTTTTCGTCGGCGCCACGATGGCATCGGAGACCACGGCCGCGGCCACCGGCGCCGTCGGCGTATCGCGCCGCGATCCCATGGCCATGCTGCCCTTCTGCGGCTACAACATGGGCGACTATTTCGGCCACTGGCTCGCCATGGGCTCCAAGCTGAAAAAGCCTCCGAAGATTTTCCACGTCAACTGGTTTCGCAAGGGAGCGGATGGAAAATTCCTGTGGCCCGGCTACGGGGAGAACGTCCGCGTGCTGAAGTGGATGCTCGACCGCATCGAAGGCCGCGCCGCCGCCACGGAAACGCCCATCGGCCACGTGCCCACGCCGTCGTCTCTCACGCTCGACGGCCTTTCGATTTCGCGCGACACGCTTGGCGAGCTCCTCAGCGTGAACCCGAGCGATTGGCTCGCGGAAGATCAGGCTGTGGGCGAATTTTTCGCCAAATTCGGCAGCCACATCCCCGCGCCGATAGCCCAGGAACAGAAAGCCCTCGCCGACCGCCTCACCCGCTCCGCGGTTACCACCAAATAATCCGATTCGACTGGTCAGGTTTTCGTGAGGGTACGCCTTCACTCGTGCCGCACGACGCTCAAAACGAGTGCGGCTTCAGCCGCAGGTGAAAGCGTGGGGCTTCAGCCCCACGAAAAGCATGCCAAATTCCCCGGGCTTTAGCCCGGAGCCTTGCCCCGCAATTACTCCCCGTTAATCTTCGTGTACGCCAGTTGCTGCTTCACGATGTCGCGCGGATAGCTGATCGTGACATCCATCTTGCCGCCCGCGCCACGGCGCAATTCCAGATCGGGATTGATTCCCACCCAATTCTCGGGAATATTGAGCGCCTTGTACCGCGCGACGACTTGATCGCGCCACCCCAGATCGAAATGGATTCCGTATTTCGTAATTAGCGCCTTGGCGGCGTCGTAGTCGCCCTCGGCCTTGATGCGCATCAGTTCCGCCAGCAGCATCCCGACGCCCTGGCGCATCTTCGCGTAGTCCGTGACCACCAGATAAACTTTGCCGTCGCGCTCCACCGGTTGAATCGCTCCGGTCTTGTCGCGAATATAGTTGACGATCAGCTGCGTTCCCCGGCGATGATCTTCCTCGATCGTATCGCCGCTCGGCACCTCGTGAAGCTGCGTGAGCGCGGCGCGCGCCTCCTTGTCATAAGCCGCTTTGGCAACTTCGTCGTTCGGCATCACGCCCATCTGAATCAGCTTCGGGTCCCAGAAACTCCACAGAGCCATCAGGTCTGCGCGCGACTCCTCGAGCGTCGAGTAGTATTCCTTGATGTAATACGCCGGCTCTTGCGTCACTTTCGGGCCGACTTTGCCCGAGCCGTGGCCGATCACTTCATGCATCGCGGTCTCAAGATTCTCGGCGAGATCGCCGTACTGCTTGGCGCGATCCCTTTCCGCCTGCGTGGACGCGAATTCCCCGAAATCAGCGTCGCCGATGGCGCTATTCAATGCGCGAATCGAGCCGGTGAGAATGAAATTCTTCGACCCGTACTTCGTGTGAATCTCGTCCTCGTTCGGCAGGTTGTCGCCGATGGTGCTCACGTCGAAGTCGCCGGTTTCCGCGACCATCTCCACCGCATTCACGATGGGCGGCTTGGGATTCGGATTCTTGTACTTCTCATCCCAAGGTGCGTGCTGCTCGAAGTAACCGGCGTTCGCAGCGAAACCGGTCATCAGGTGGTTCATCTTTTCGTCCACGATGCTGACGAAGCCCTGAATCGCGCCCTTCATCCCGCGCGGGTCTTTGTAGACCTCGACGAAGCCATTCGAAAAATCGGGATTGCTCTTGTCCTGCACCCAGTCAATGCCGCACCGGATCCAATCCGCGCGCTCGCCGGTCTGGTAGTAGCGGATCAGATCGTTGATCACCTTCGTCTGCTGCGGCGTGAGAATAGCGCAGCGCCTGCTGCAGGTTTCGGATCGCCAATCCCAGTTCGCGCGCGTATCTCCCCGGCGGCACAGTGCCGTCCGGCGTGCCCGCGCGATAAACGTCTTCGACCAGCTTGCCGTCCTGTTTGGTCAGTCGCGAATTCAGCGCGTAGTGTTCAGTGAACCCGACCAGATCCTTCAGCGTGACGCCGGAATAGAAATTGGCGCTGCCGGCCTCCAGCGGGTCCCCGCCGTTCTTCGGATTCTTATCGACCAGCATGGGCTCGAATGCGGGATCGAACAGCGGCTTGTCGAGTTCCTGAAGCTCCCGCGCAAGTCCAGCCGCGGATCCAAGCGTCGCGCCGTTCTTGCTCGCCTGCTCGGCCGCCGCGCGCAACTCCGCGGACGTAAAATCAGGCAGGATCTTGACGGAGGTATTCGTGTTGTGATTCCCCTTGTTGCCCCAGAAGAGCATCGTGTAGTCCGTGATCTTCTTCAGCACCACCGGGTCAATGCCGTTCGCGTGCGTCAGGATCGCTTCGAGCAGGTGCTTCTCGCGCAGGCCGTCCGCGGAGTTCTGGTCGTAGGCGATTGGCCCGATGGCGACGGCCGCTCGATAAAGCCAGTACGCGTCCATCTTCTGCGTCTGCGTAAGACCGTTGAAACTGTCGGCGGTCAGCTGAACAAAACCTGTGCCGTGCACTTTCGTAACCAGGCTCGACTGCTCCGTTCGCGGATCGTCCGCCGGGGCGGCTGCCGCCGCGCGCATCGAGGAAATACCTGCAAGGCTCAGGACCGCAACCGCTAGAAATATTCTTCGCAAGTGGAACTTCTCCGTAGACATTCGTTGGACGGTTTACGACTGGATTCGTCACCACGAGGCCGGCATTTTCGTCCCGAATTCCTGCCCTTCGCCAATATACACGTCGTCGCCCGCAAATAGCACGCGCGCTTGCTCGCCCAGAGAACTGTGCGTGGCAGCGCGAAAGGGTTTGCGTTGACGATTGTCGGTGTACTCTGAAGCGATGTATCTCGCCGAAAAACAGATTCTTTCGCGGCAAGTATTTCCCGTCCCAGACGTCTAATTCCGCCCCACTGAAAAAGTCCACAGAACTCCGCGCTTGCGCTCCGCCCTTTCTGCTTTAAGATGGGCGCGTGATAAGGACGCCCAAATTCGGTGCGAGGTTAGCATCCCGGACGCCCCGGCGGGACGCGCGGCTCGGCGACTCCGCAACGCGGGGCGATGGAGGCAATTTGTTAACGCAATTACCCGTCACAAGGTGTCGAACAAATTCCTATCTAAGTCATTCAAAACAAAGGGTGACGCACCCCGCAAGGTGTCACAAAAATCGAGGGGGGGCTTTTCGGATTCCCGTCTTCTCTTTTCTAATTTCCGCCCTCATCTGCATCGCCGCCGCGGCCGCTTCAGCACAATCTTCCAAGCCCCCGGTCATCGCGCCGGACCTCGCCGCGCGCCTCGCGAAATTCAAGCCCGTCAAAATGCCCTTTGATTCCACGAACCTGACCGAACGCGAGAAACAGATGGTCGCGAAACTCGTGGACGCCGCCGGTCTGCTCGACTGCATCTTCTGGCGCCAGAGCGATCCCGAAGGACTCAAACTCTATCTCTCGCTCGCGAACAGCACCAACCCGCAGGATAAAATGTTGCGCGAGCTATTGAAAATCAACGGCGGGCGCTTCGATCAAATCGACGACAACAAACCCTTCGTCGGCACCGATCCCGCCCCTCCCGGGCGCGGGTTCTATCTGCCGCAAGAGACCCGGGCAAGCCTGGAACAGCGCATAAGCAGCGGCAGGTTTGAAAAGTCCGCCGTCTATTCCCCCTATACGATCGAGAAGATCTGCGCCATCGGAACAAATGAGGAATATTGGGGCCCGTGCTTCGATCCGTATCATGCGGCTTTCGGCGATTTTCTGAATCCGATGGCGGCGGACCTCCGCGAAGCCGCGGATCTCAGCGACGATCCCGCCTTCGCAAACTTCCTGCGCCTGCGCGCCGATGCCTTGCTCAACGACGACTACTACAAGAGCGACCTCGCGTGGATGGATCTCGAGAACCCGAAATTCGACGTCGTCTTCGCGCCTTACGAAACGTATCTCGATGGGCTCCTCGGCGTGAAAACCTCCTACGGCGCGTCCATCATGATTCGCAACGACGCCGAAAGCAAAAAACTCGCCGTGTTTCAAAAGTACGTGCCCGATTTGCAGGAATCGCTTCCGCTCGCGCACGAAGATTTGCCGTCAGAACGCGGACAGCGCTCACCGATGGAAGTTGTGGACGCGATCTATCGCTCAGGCGACCTGCTGCACGGCTATCAGGCTGTCGCGGACAATCTCCCCAACGATCCCCGCATCCATCAGGAAAAGGGCTCGAAGAAGATCTTCTGGAAGAACTTCATGGATGCACGCGTGAATTACGTAATCCTGCCGCTGGCTGGGCGCCTGATGCCAGCGGATCAGGCGAAGATGGTCACCGGCGAAGGCACTCTCGATTTCGTAATCCTCCACGAAATCTCCCACGGACTCGGCCCCACTTACGTGCACGGAACCAAGACCGACATTCGCGAAGCGATCGGCCCGCAATATTCGGGCCTCGAGGAATCGAAAGCCGACATCACCGGCATGACCTGCGTGAAATGGCTCGTGGATCACGGCGCGATTCCAAAGGAAAAGCTAAACGAAATCTACGCGTCGTTCCTCGGCGAAACTTTTCGCACCATTCGCTTCGGGATCGCCGAAGCGCACGGCGCCGGCGCCATGATGGAGATCAGTTACCTCACCGAACAGGGCGCCATCCGCCGCGATCCATCAACGGGGCTCTACGCCGCCGACTTCCAGAAAATGCCCGCGGCGCTGGCGTCCCTCGCGAAAGAACTCCTCGAGCAGGAGGCCACCGGCGACCGCGCGCGTACCGAAAAATGGTTCAAGAAATACGCAGTGATGCCGCCCGAGCTCGCCGCGGCGCTGGCAAAGGGCTCCGACATCCCCGTGGACGTGGACCCGGACTTCGATTTCCATCCGCCGCTTCGCTAGCCGGCGATTTTGATTTATTAGAGAACGGTTTGAATTTCGGCGTCGATGGAAACGTGCGTCTGCGGAAAGCCGTTGATGGCGAAATTCGCGCCGGCCGCGCATTGGAAGTGAATGAAGCGGCTGATGTGGTAGTCCTCGTCGAACCGGCCGAACGTGCGTTCTATTTCCTCGCGCGATAGCCCGAGCGACGAAAGCGCCGCCGCCTTGCCGTAGCCGCCTGCGGCCTTCAGATATTTTTCCACCATTTCGCGCAGCGTCATCACCCGTCCCCGCACCGGCCGTTCAGAGTCAGCGGTATCGTACCAGATCGCCTGCCGTTTTAATCCGCCGACCGATTCGGGAGCCTTCCGGAGACGGTCTTGCGTTTACGGGCCGTCGAAGCTTATACTAAGCCGCTTCCAGATAGGTCGCACAAACCAGTGGGCGCGAGCCCACTTTTTTGTTGGCCGGGTGATGTGGAAAGGGCGCAGAGGTCTCTGGCGGGGATAAATGCCGCCCTTAGAAGAGTATGGACCTCGATCCGATTCGAGAGGCGGCGGAGCGGGTGGCCCGTTCGATGGGCCTGGAGATCTTCGACGTCGAGTGGAAGGTGGGCAAGCAGCGACTTCTGCGGGTCTATATTGACCGCCTGCCGGACGCGGCCAACCCCGGTTATCTGGGGAACGGCGCTGGTGTTAGTCACAGCGACTGCCAGAGCGTCAGCGAGCAATTGAGCGTGATTTTGGATGTGGAAGACCTAGTACCGGGACCGAGCTACACGCTGGAAATCAGCTCGCCGGGCCTGGATCGGAAGCTGATCAGGCCGGGCGACTACCAGCGGTTCACGGGACGGCTGGCAAATATTTGGCTGAACGAACCAGTAGAGAACCAGAAGTATTTTCAGGGCCGGCTGGCGGGATACGCGGACGGGATCGTGAAGCTGACGGTGCGCGATCGGGAAGTCGCCGTGCCGTACGCCGGGATTCGCAAAGCGAACCTGGTGGTGGAGCTGTAATGGGTGGGAGTGAGGAGAAACAGGGATGGCGAGTCTGCTGTACCAGACGATCGAGCAGATCAGCCGGGAGAAGCACATCGAACCGGAGATCATCGTTGCGGCCATTGAGGACGCGATGGTGGTGGCTGCGCGGAAATACTACCGCACCGAGGAAGATCTTCGTTCGAAGTTCAACGCGGAGAGCGGCCAGATAGACGTGTATTCGGTTCATACGGTTGTAGAGGAAGTCGCGGACCCCTTGCGCGAGATTTCGCTTGCGGACGCGCGCAAACAAAAGCCGGATATCGAAGTGGGCGGCGAAATTACGGCGCCGAAACCCACCGACGTGCTGGGAAGAATCGCGGCGCAAACCGCCAAGCAGGTGATCCTCCAGAAGGTGCGCGAGGCGGAGCGCGACACGATCTACAACGAATTCCACACGCGAGTGGGCGAGCTGATCAACAGCGTGGTGAAGCGGATGGAAGGCCCGGACCTGATCGTGGACCTCGGGCGCACGGAAGCGCGGCTGCCGAAGCGCGAGCAATCGCGGCTGGAAGCCTACAATGTGGGCGACCGCCTGCGCGTGACGATTCGCGCGGTCGAGCGTGCAGCCAAGGGGCCGCAAGTGATCGTGTCGCGCGCCGATCCCGCTCTGGTGCAGCGTCTATTCGAGATGGAAGTGCCGGAAATTTACGACGGCACGGTGCAGATTCGCGCCGTAGCGCGCGAAGCGGGCGAGCGCACGAAAATCGGCGTCGAAAGCCGCGACAAGGATGTGGATCCGGTCGGCGCCTGCGTGGGCATGAAGGGCATGCGTGTGCAGTCCATCATCCGCGAGCTGCGCGGAGAGAAGATCGACATCATTCCCTGGAGCGAAGAGACCATCACGTTCGCGCAGAAGGCGCTGAGCCCCGCGAAAGTAACGCGCGTGCAGATCATTGACGCGGAGGAAAAGCGGCTCGAAGTGATCGTCGAGGATACGCAGCTTTCGCTCGCCATCGGCAAGAAGGGCCAGAACGTGCGGCTGGCGAGCAAGCTGATCGGCTGGAACGTAGATATCAAGAGCGAAGAGGAAAAGCGCCGCGAGATCGAAGCGCAAATGGCCGCTCTTACCGCTCCGGGCACTCCGCTGACGGAGCTGGCGGGAGTGGGGCCGAAGACGATCGAGAAGCTGGAAGCGGCGGGCATTACCTCTGTCGAGAAGCTGGCGGATATGACGCCGGAACAGCTTGTTGAAATTCCGGGCATCGGCGAGAAGATGGTGGAGAAGATTCACCAGTCTGTCGCGGCGTACTTCGAAGCGCTCGAATCGCAGGCGGTGGCTCCCGTCGAGCCTTCAACCGAAGACGAGGCTGCCGCGGAAAGCGTAGTGACCGAAGGCGTGGCGACGGAAGCTGTCGAGACCGCTGCGGCCGGCGAAACAAGCGGAAGCGAGGCGTCGTCAAGCGAGGCGTCGTCAAGCGAGGCGTCGTCAAGCGAGACGTCGTCAAGCGAAGTGGCGGCAAGTCCGGAAGAGACACCGGAGGATGAAGAAACAACTCCGGCGGACAAAGAGGCAGCGGCGGCAGTGGACGAAAGCGCGGAGAAACTGGAAACGTCAGAGTAAGGAGTGCCGCTCCGGGTTTCCGGCGCGGCGCGAGCAATTTTCGAAAGATAGAGGCTGATGTCAGATTCCAAACAAGTCCGTTTGAACGAGCTGGCGCGGGAACTCGAGATCAAGGCCAAGGTGCTGATTGATTATCTGCCTGAGATCGGCGTCAAAGAAAAGAAGACACACTCAAGCTCGATTGATATCGAGCACGCCGAGCTAGCGCGGAAACATTTCCTCGGTCTGGCAGCGGCAGAGGTTGCCGCGGAAGCGGCCAAGGTTGCGGCGGCCAAAGCGAAAACCGCGCGACCCGTTGCCGCTCCCGCTGCGGCTCCGGCGAAACCTGCCGGGCCAGCGCCTGCACCTCTTCGCGCCACACCTGCATCTCCGGCTGCTCCGTTGCGAGCTCCCGCGGGACCAGCGGCAGCTCCGGCAGCCGCTTCTCCGAGCGGTGTTCCGGTGCGTCCTGCTGCGGCTCCAACTGCGCCACCTCCGGCAACCGGGCATCCGCCTGCACATCCGACCGCACATCCAATCGCGGCGAGGCCCGGAGTTGCGCCTGCATCCACGGCTCCGAGACCATCTGCGCCTCCGGCATTACGACCAGCGGCGGCCAGCCCCACGGGTGCGCCCGGTGCGCCTCGTCCGGCAGGCCCACCGCCAACAGGTCAAAGATTTCCGGCCCGTCCGGGCCAATCCGGCCCTTATCAAAATCGTCCCGGCGCTCCGCAAGGTATGCGCCCTGCGGCTGCTCCCGGTCAAATTCGGCCGAGCGGTCCGCCGAGGCCCGGCGGTCCCCCATCGAGATTTCCGCAGCGGCCCGGCGGACGTCCTGGCTCAACAGAACCAATCGGCAGCCAGCGGCCCGGCGCAACCGGTGGCGTTGCCAAAGCTGAGCCTGGAAAACCGCTGTATGCGCGCAAGCCTCCGGCCTCGCGCGGGCGGCCAACGATCGAAAAGCGATATGCGGAAGGTGAGCGAAGGCTTCATCCGGTGCGCACGCGCGCCGGAGTGGGAGCGGGGCGCGCCGCGCACGTTGAGCCGATCGCTCCTGTCCAGCGCGAACCGCGCGCGGTGACGGTCACCGAAGGAATCACGGTTCGCGAGCTCGCCGAAAAACTCGATATTCGAGCCAAGGAATTGTTGAAGACGCTTCTCGATCGCGGCATTTTCGCCAGCATCAACCAGGCGCTCGACGTACAAACGGCGACAAGCCTTGCCGAGTCGTTCAATGGAATCGTACAGGTGGTCACGTACGAAGAGCAGCTCGTCGAGGAAGAAAAGATCGAGGAAGGGCGGACTGGAAATGCGCTGCCGCGCGCTCCCGTGGTGACCGTGATGGGCCACGTGGACCACGGCAAGACCAGCTTGCTCGACGCCATCCGCGAAACCGAAGTCGCCGCCGGAGAAGCGGGGGGAATCACGCAGCATATCGGCGCGTACCAGGTGCACGTGGGCGATCGCCGCATCGTCTTCATCGATACGCCGGGCCACGAGGCGTTTACGCGCATGCGCGCGCGCGGCGCAAAAGTGACCGACATCGTCGTGCTGGTGGTGGGCGCGGACGACGGCGTGATGCCGCAAACCGAGGAAGCGATGGCGCACGCGAAGGCCGCGAATGTGCCGATCGTCGTAGCGATCAACAAGATTGATAAGCCGAATGCCGAGCCAGAAAAAGTCAAACGCCAGCTCGCCGACCGCGGCTTGATGCCCGAGGAATGGGGCGGCGACACGGTGATGGTCGAGGTTTCCGCGAAGGCCAAGAAGAATCTTCCGAAGCTGCTCGAAATGATTCTGCTGGTGGCCGATCTGCGCGAACTCAAGGCCGATCCCGCCGCTCCGGGAAGCGGCACGGTGCTCGAATCGCGCATGGACAAAGGCCGCGGCCCGGTCGCCACGGTGCTGGTGCAGAACGGCACGCTAAGCGTGGGCGACGTTTTCATCGTCGGCGCCGTGTATGGCAAAGTCCGCGCGATGTTCGACGATCGCGGACAGGCAATTCAGAAAGCTCAACCTTCGACGCCTGTGGAGGTGCTCGGTTTGCAGGGCGTGCCCGAAGCCGGCGATCAGTTCCAGGTGGCGGACGAAGCCAAGGCACGGCACATCGTCGAATACCGGCAGGCGAAACAGCGCGAGGCGGCGCTCGCCAAGACGGCTTCTTCCGGACGCCTGACGCTCGATCAATTGCACGAGCAGCTTCGCGCCGGCGAAGTGAAAGAGCTGGCGGTCGTGGTGAAGGCGGACGTGCAGGGCTCGGTCGAAGTGCTGAATGAAATGCTGCCGAAAGCTTTCGAACGACCAGGTAAAGTTGAAGGTGATGCAGGCCAGCGTCGGCGCCGTTACGGAATCCGACGTGATCCTGGCCTCGGCGTCGAACGCGGTGATCATTGCGTTCAACGTGCGGCCGGAGCGCAAGGCGTCCGAACTCGCGCAGCGCGAGGGCGTGGAGATTCGCCTGCATACCATCATTTACGAGCTGCTCGACGAGCTGCGCAAAGCCGTGGCCGGATTGCTCGCGCCGGTGATCAAGGAAGTTTTCCTGGGACGCGCCGAGGTCCGCAACACGTTCCGCGTGAAGGGCTCGGGCACGATCGCGGGGTGCTCGGTGCAGGACGGCATCATGAAGCGCGACGCAGAAGTGCGCGTGCTACGCGACGGCGCGGTGATCTATACGGGGCGCGTCAGTTCGCTGCGACGGTTCAAGGAAGACGCCAACGAAGTGCGCGCGGGATTCGAGTGCGGCGTGGGAGTTTCGAACTTCAACGACGTGAAAGTGGGCGACATCCTCGAATGCTTCAAGATCGAGAAGACAGCAGCTTTTGCGGGAGACGCCGTCCTAGCGCCCGATCGAGGCCGTCCGGAAGCCGCCGAAGCAAGGCGCAATTGAGATCGTAACGGTCCGTTCTTCTCCGCAGGGATTCGATGGGGCGCCCATGCCGATCGGCCTCCTCACTCTGGAAATTCACATACCCGATGCGCGGTCGCTGAAGGATAAGCGACAGGTGCTGCGCAGCCTGAAGGACCGGTTGCGCGCCCACTTCAACGTGGCTGTCGCCGAACTGGAACATCAGGAACTGTGGCAGCGGTCGCGCGTGGGAGTGGTGAGCATTTCAGGCGACGGGAAGCATCTGGAAGAATCGCTGCAGGCGATCGCCGAGGAATCCGAGCGCGTACTGGGCCGCGATCTGGTGTCGCACGAAATTGAGTATTTCGAGGATGAACAATGACGGTCGGGGGATTTCGGCCGGAACGGATTGCCGAAGAAATCCGGAACGAAGTGATGCTGATGCTCGCGGGAGAATTGAAGGATCCCCGCCTGGCGGTGCCGCTCATCGTCACCGAAGTGCGCGTGGCGCCCGGGATGCGCACGGTGCGTGTGTTCGTGCAGTTTGAAGGCGACCAAGCGGAGCGCGCGGAAGCCCTCAAGGGATTGAAGGCGGCGTCGAAATATGTGCGGCACGAACTGGTCGAGCGGCTGCGGTTGCGGCGCGCGCCGGAGGTGCTGTTTATTCCCGACGACTCGGAAGAATACGGCCACCGCATTGACGAGCTGTTGCGAAAAGTGAGCCATCCGGAGAAATCGTAGCGGGGCGCGCAGCCCTTGCAGTCGGCCGGCTCGAATCCGGCGCTACGAAACGAAATGCCAAGAACCCCAAAACCTGCGTCCATTGACGGAATTCTTGTCGTTGACAAGCCGCGCGGGAAAACCTCGCACGACGTGGTGGAAACCGTGCGCCGCCTGGTCGGCTTTCGCCAGATCGGACACCTAGGCACGCTCGATCCGCTGGCGACGGGCGTTTTGGTGCTGGCGCTCGGCCGGGCCACGCGCCTCGCGCGCTTTTACGGCGCGCGCCGAAAACGCTACACGTGCTCGGTGCGGTTTGGATTCGCGACGGACACGTACGACGCCGACGGCGACGCACAATCCGAGGACGCGGCGCCGGCGCTCGATGCCGCTGCGATTCAAGCGCTCGCCGACCGGTTCGTCGGGAAGATTCAGCAGATGCCACCTTCGTTTTCAGCGAAAAAAATTCACGGGCGTCCCGCGCATGAGCTTGCGCGAAAACACAAACCGGTGAAGCTCGATCCCGTCGAAGTGGAAGTTTTTGAGTTCAAGCTGACGGGCGTGGAAGGCTCCTGCGCGCGATTCAGCGTGGAATGCGGGTCGGGCACGTACATTCGCTCGCTCGCGCACGATCTAGGAAAGCTGCAAGGAACCGGCGCGCACCTCGCCGAGATCGTCCGCACGGCGGTGGGGGAATTTACGCTCGACCATGCCGTCACGCTCGCGGAGCTGGCCGAGGACGCGAAGACGGGAAAGCTCGATGCGCGCGTGATTCGGCTGGAAAACATGTTGCCGGAATTGCCGCGCGCCACGGTGTTGCCGATTGTCGAGAAGCGCGTGCGGCACGGCGCAAAATTCAATCTTCCGCTCGCGCAGATTCAGCCGGGCCACGTAATCGCCGCGCAAGGCGCGCCCGCGGAGCTTGACTCCGGCGAATGGCAGCCGTCGCGGCTGCGCGTCTTCAATCAACAGGGCCAGTTGATCGCGATCGCCGAGCCGGTTGTGCCTCGCACGTACCAGCCTGTGGTTGTCCTCGAAGCCACGCCGTAGTCAAAATCAATTGGAACTTCGACGCGCTCGCCTATTGTTCGGGCGGACGCTGAGGCGCGGGCGGAGGCGTGGGTCCCGGCGCAGGAGCCTGCAGTCCCGGCGGCGGATTGAAAACCGGCGAAGGTTCGCCACCGCCGCCAGGTCCTTCGAGCGATCCCTGCCCGGCGTACACGACGTGGTCCTGGCGTGGCGCGAGCCGAACCAATCGCGGTGTAACCAGGATAAGCAGCTCGGAATCCTGCTTCGTGGTGTCCTGATTCTGATCGAACAGGCCGAGAACCGGAACATCGGCGACTCCCGGCGTGCCGGTGATGGCATTGGAAAGCTGCGCCTGACGGAACCCGGCAACCACGGCGGTCTCGTTCTGTTTCAGGCGCACTTTCTGTTCGACGGACTGGTTGCTGATCACCGGAATTTGATTGAAACTCTGCGCGGTCAGGCTGCTGATGTCGAAAGAAAGATCGAGCGTCACTTCGTCGTTCCCATGGATGCGCGGCGTAGCTTTCACTTTCAGTCCGATATCGAGATATTGGGCGCCGGGGAACTGCGCGCCGGCCGAGCCAATCCCCGAAGGGAAAAGGCTGCTGGAGTTCAGAATCACGGTCGCTTCGGCGGCTCCGCTGTCCGCGGTGGCGGCGTCCGGCCTGCCGTCTCCGTTGAAATCAGCCGAGACGATGGAGACGGGCGCCGCGCCAACCGGTATTTCGGGAATGAGCGTTGTGAACACGCCTTTGCCCTCGTTGAAAAGAACCGTCACCGCGTTGTCGGTGGTGTCCGCGATCGTGAGATCGGGGAAGCCGTCCAGATTGTAGTCCGCCACGGCGAGCGACGCGGGTCCGGCTCCCGCAGCGTAGTTCGCCTGGAAGGTGAACGTGCCGTCTCCAGTGTTCAGCTGGCTCGCATTTGCGTTTCCGAAATAGATTGAAACGCTATTGCCCGTTACCGTCGTGGAGGGCGCGCCGCTATTGGCGACCGCGAGATCGGTGACGCCATCCTGGTTGAAGTCTCCCGTAACCACAAAAGCCGGCGTATTCCCCGCCGGGAGCGGTAGCCCCGGAGCCGGTATGAACGTGCCATCGCCTTGACCGAGAAACACCTGCAACTGGCCGGCATTCCCGATGACGCTGGACTGTTCCGTAACAACGAGATCCGTGTGGGGGCTGTTCGTGAAATGCCCGGTGGCGAGCGCGGTCGGAGTGAAGCCGGCCGGGAGTTGGATCACCGCGGCAGTCGTGGGCTGCTGGAACGTGCCATTGCCATTGCCCTGAAAGATCGAAATCTTGTTGTCAGCCTGAGTCGCGACGGCAAGATCCAGAAATCCGGTCGTGCCCAGATCGTGGAAATTGGCCGTGACGACGGAGACGGGCGTGTTACCCGTCGGTACGTCGGTTCCGGCGACGAACTTGCCAGTTGCGGCGCCGGTGCTATCCGATTGTCCCAGGAGAATTGAAACTGTGTTCGATACCTTGTCGGCGACGGCCAGATCGATGTTCCCGTTAACCTTGGTGTTGAATGCGCCCGTGGCGATCCATACGGGATCGGTGCCCGCGCCGAGCTGGTAGTCCGTTTTGGGTCCGAACGTGCCGTCGCCGATTCCGAGCAGGACCGAGACCGTGTTATCGGCCGCATTGGCAACAATCAGGTCATTGGTAAAATTGCCGCCGCGCAGCACGTCCGTAGCTATGAAGGACGGCGAATTGCCGGTGGGATAATTCGCGAGTGGATTGACGATCGCTCCGCCCGGCGTCAGCGAACCGTTCAGCAGGCTGGGAGCAAAAGTGGAAAGCGAAACGGGGATGCGGTCGCCCACAAAAAAAGTGGCGGGTTTGCCGTCCTGCGCGCGCAGCAATACGCGCCGCCCGTGACGCACGAGCGAGAGCATTTGGGCAAAGTTGGCGGCGGTGCCCGGCATCGTCGCGAAAAAAGTCGTCAAGCCTCCGCCGAAGGCAATCACGTTGGGAGTCGTGGTCCCCAGAACCTGCTCGATCACGTTGATCAGGCCCTCTGCGGACGCCGCCGCCTCCTGAATTTGTTGCGAACTGACCGTAAACACCCGGGATGATTGCGGCGGTGTGATGCCCAGCTGCCGGGCGTTATTGCGATCCACCTCGAGAATTTCGATTTCGAGAATCAGCTCGCCGGTAGGCCGCTCGAGATCGTCAATCAAATCCGTGGCGAGCGCCACGGCGTTCGGAGAGGCGCGCAGCGTGAGGGTGCGGCTGCGCACGTCGAGCTCCGAACGCGTGATGCCTGCGATATCGCGCACCAGGCGAGTGATCTCCGTCATCTGCTCGGGCGTTTCAGACGCGGGCAGCAAAACGGTGCGCACCACGGACGCTTCGTAGTCCTTGCGCTTCTGCTGGGTGTTGTCCGCCACGAAAAACAGCCGCGGCGAAAGCGGCCGCCAGAAGGTTCCGGTCATGTCGCCCAGCAGCCGCGCGGCCGTCGGAAAATCCACGTCATCGATGTGAAATCGAATCTGCCGCACGTGCAAATCCACATCGAAGACGGCTTCCACTCCGAACTGGCGTCCGAGCTCTGTGTATGCGCCCTGCGTGTCCCCGCGATAGTCGAAATTTCGATGACCGTCTTGATATTCCAGCCGCGGCTCCGCAGCGAGTTCCACATGAGCCGGCTTTCGCGGCTGCTGGCCCGGTTCGATCGCGGCTAACTCCGCCAGTCGCTCGCGCACCACCGCGTTCGCCGGGTCCACGAAGCTCGCGCTCAGCAGTTCCTTGCGCGCGGCGTCCAACCGGCCGGAAATCGCGTCGCGCTCCGCGGCGTCCATTTTGGATTGCACCAGACGGCTCTTGGCAATTTCGCGGTGAATGGCATATTGGCGGTTGTCAGGCGCCCAGTTGGCGGCATCGATGTAGGCGGTGTAGGTCGTGCCCCAGTCCAACTGACGCTCGGCGCGGGTTCCCTGCTCGTAGGCGGTTTTGGCCTTCTTGGCATTGGGCTTGACGGCCTCCGGCTCGGAAGGCTGAGACGGTCCCTGCGCGCTTGCAGCTGGCGCGAGAAGAGTGAGGATCACCAGCGGTACGAGAATGATTCTCGCCCAGGCGTGGGCTGTGCGCGAGACACGGGGGCCGCCCGTCGAATGAGTTCTAGCCGCCATGGTTTGTAGGATGCATATTGTACAGGGATTGTGGCGCGGGGACCGTGGCCTGAATCTGCTTGATTTTACACGGCTAGCAATATAAACTCTAATCGTAGTTGATAATCATTTACAACTAGGATATTCATGCTTTCCGCTCTTTTGGTCGCCCTCCGGGAAGGCGTCGAAGCCGCGCTGGTCGTCGGCATCGTACTCGTCTATTTGAATCGTAGCGGGCGGCGCGCCTTGAAAGTATACGCCTGGACGGGTGTCCTGCTGGCCTGTGCCGCAAGCGTTGCCGCTGCCCTGCTCCTCCAGTACTGGGCTATCAGCGAGGACGGCTTCGAGGGCCTGCTGATGTTGCTGGCCTCTGTTCTCGTGGTCACCATGATCATCTGGATGAACCGCGTGGCGCGAACCCTGCGCAAGGACATCGAGCGGCGCGTCGAGTCATACGCCCAGCAGTCCACCCGGGCGGCCGGATGGGGCGTCGGGGCGTTCGTATTCTTCATGGTGGTGCGTGAGGGAGCGGAGCTGGTCCTGATCCTGCGGGCTGTTGAACTTTCGAGCGCGGGCGTGCAGGTGTGGATCGGGACGATGCTCGGCATCGCGATCGCGGTCGGCGTCGGATTCTTTTTCTTTCAGGGAACGCTGCGGATTCCGCTGCACCGGTTTTTCACGGCGACGAGCGTGATTCTGATGGTGGTCGCGTTCCAACTGGCGCTCACGGGCGTGCACGAGCTGAGCGAGGCGACCTGGATCTGGTCGAGCAAGACGGAAATGGCGTGGGTCGGCCCGATCGTGCGCAACGAGGTTTTCTTTTTCGCTCTGATTCTCGGCGCGGCGGCGCTGGTGGTGCTGCGCGAGTGGTTCGGCGCCCGGCGGCCGGCGGAAGATCCCTTGGTGAATCCCGCCGAGCGGCGCATGCGCGAATGGGAATTCCGCCGGCAGCGGCGATGGAGCTTCGCGGCGGCCATTCTGTGCGCGCTGGTGATCGTTTCGCTCGCCGCCGAGTTCGCTTATAGCCGTGCCATGGCCGCGCCGACTCCGGCAAAGACTCTGGAGGCGCAAAACAATCAAGTCCGCATTCCGCTTTCCGAGCTCACAGACCAAAGTTTGCATTTCTATACCGCGGACGTGAATGGCACAGTGGTCCGCTTCCTGATAATCCATAAAACGAACGGCGATTACACCGCGGCGCTCGACGCCTGCCAGATTTGCGGCCGAGCGGGCTACCGTCAGGAAGGCCAGAACGTCATCTGCCGGAACTGCGGCGCGTCCATCTACGTTCCTTCGATCGGCGACCACGGCGGTTGCAATCCCATTCCCGTGAAATCCAGCGTTGTCGGGGGAGAGGTAATCGTCGATCTCTCGGCGCTGGCTGACGCCGCCGCGGCGATCCGCTCCTGAAATGTTCGCAAGAATCGTAGGCCAATCGTTTGCTCGTAACCCGCGCCGCAAGCTGCTGACCATGGCGGCCCTCGTGCTGGGCATCACTGTGGCCACTGCGACGCTTACGGTTGCCTTGGAAGTTGGCGACCGCATGGCGCGGGAATTTCGCAGCCTCGGCGCCAACCTTCTGGTCACTCCCGAATCGGACACGCTGCCGCTCGAAATCGGCGGCGTGGATTACCGCCCGGTGGACGAGGGCGCCTATCTGCAGGAAGCCGACCTCGGCAAGCTCAAGACGATTTTCTGGCGGCACAATATCCTCGGATTCACGCCGTTTCTCGACGTGCCTGCATATGTCTGGGCCACCGGGAGCGCGACCACGCTTATTGGCACATGGTACGACCATGAAGTTGCCGTGCCGGATGGCACAACTTTCAAGACCGGCGTGAGCGTCACTCACCCATGGTGGAAGATTCAGGGCCGCTGGTTCAGCGATGCCGCGAACGAATGCGTTGTCGGAGCGAGTCTGGCGGCGAAACACCCCGGCACTATCGCGATCGGCAAGACCATCTATGTTGCGCAGACCGAGAAATCGAGCGACATCCGCCCGCTCGTCGTGACCGGAATTGTCTCGACCGGAGATGCGGGAGACGACGCGATATTAGTTCCGCTATCCGTGGCTCAGGGCATCTCCAATCACCCGGGCCAATTCCGGCAGCTCTTTGTAAGCGCGCTGACGAAACCCGCTGACGCTTTCGCGGAACGCGATCCGAAATCGCTGACGCCAACGGAGTACGACCGCTGGTTCTGCTCGCCTTACATTTCCTCGATCAGCTACCAGATCAAACAGGTCATTCCGGGCGTCGACGTTCGCGCGATTCGCCGCGTGGCTGAGACCGAGGGGCGCATCCTCTCGCGCGTGGGCACGCTTCTTTGGATTGTCACGCTTGCGGCGCTCATCGCGGCGGGCTTGGCCGTGGCCGCTACGTCCGCGGCTGCCATCCTCGAGCGGCGTATCGAGATCGGTGTCATGAAAGCAATTGGCGCCACAAACACTTCGGTCACCGCGCTCTTTTTGACGGAGCACCTGACGCTCGCTCTGATCGGGGGAGCGATCGGATTCTTTCTTGGCGCAGGCCTCGCACGCTTCTTGGGCGCGAGCGTTTTCGGCACTCCAGCATCTCCCCGGTTCATCCTTTTGCCAGTCGTCCTCGGGCTTGCAATCCTGGTGGCCCTCATTGGCGGCTTGATTCCCTTGCGGCGGGCGGCGCGTTTCGATCCTGCGCCGATCCTGCGAGGCGAGTGATGTTCACCCGCCTGCTCTGGAAGCTGCTCCGAAGCAATCGCGGGCGCCTGGCCGTGGCGCTTGTGGCCGTGATCAGCGGAGCCACGGTGATCTCGGCACTTTTGAATGTTCAGTTCGATATCTCACGCAAACTGACGCAGGAATTTCAGATGCTTGGGCCTAATCTGGTGATCGCTCCGCCAGGCAGAATGCAAACGCAGAACGCAGGAGCAGCTTCGGCACCGCTGATGGACGAGGCCGCCGTCGCCGGCCAGATTGAACGGACGCGAACGCCTGTTCTGATTAGTGCTGCGCCATATCTTTACATCGTCGCGCGGGTCGCCGACACGCCCGTCGTCGTGGCGGGAACGCAACTCGCGGAAGCGGAAACCCTGAACCCTACATGGAAGCAGGAGACAGGTTTTCCACGGTATCTGCCCGCCACTCGCATGCGTCCTGCGGACGCGTGCATTGTGGGCCGAAACGTGGCGCGGCAATTGAAGCTCGCGCCCGGCAGCCCGTTGGAGTTGAAGTACCTCAACCGCACCGCCGCGATGACGGTATGGTCGATCCTCGATTCAGGCGGGGCGGAGGATAATCAGATTTTCGCCGATTTGACCGCCGTGCAGACACTCGCGGGAATGGAGGGGCAGATCCAAGTTGAACAACTGCGGGTGAATGGGACGTCTTCAGCGATCTCCGCGTATGCCGCCAGTCTGTCTAAATACCTGCCCGGTTACGATGTGCGCCCCGTCCGCGCGGTAAGCGAAGCCGAAGGCAATCTGCTGAACCGCACGCAGCTGTTGATCTTCTCGATGGTGTTGCTGATCCTGGTGCTCACCGCCCTGTGCGTGCTGGCGACGATGGCGGCGCTTGCCATGGAGCGGCGCGCGGACGTCGGCCTGATGAAGGCGCTCGGCGGAACGATCTCGCGCATTGTAGGATTGTTCCTCGCCGAGGTGGGCGTGCTCGGCGCAGTAGGCGGGTTGATCGGATGCGTGGCAGGCTTGGCACTCGCGCAATGGATGGGTCAACGGGTCTTCGGGACGTCCATCACGCCGCGCTGGGAGATTTTCCCGCTGACGATTGCGATGATGGTCGCCGTGTCCATGGCGGGCGCCCTGCCGCTGCGAAGCCTTGGGAAGATAAAGCCGGCTGTGATTCTGCGAGGAGAATAGTGGCGCCGCTAGTACAAATTGAGAACCTGCGAAAAGAGTTCGCCAACGTGCGCGCTCTCGATGGCGTGTCGTTCGACGTACAGGCAGGCGAATGGATCGCCATCATGGGCCCCTCAGGTTCGGGCAAAACAACGCTGATCAATATTCTGGGCGGGCTCGACACGCCGACTTCCGGCCGGGCCATTGTGGATGGCACGGACGTCGCACGGCTTGATGAAAACGGCCTGGCGCGCTTTCGCGCCGAGAAGATCGGCTTCGTCTTCCAGCAGTTCCATCTGGTCCCGTATCTCACCGCGCTCGAAAACGTGATGCTCGCGCAGTATTTTCACAGCACCACGGATGAGGGCGAAGCCCGCGAGGCGCTCGGGCGTGTTGGCCTCACCGATCGTGTCGAGCATCTGCCGGGGCAGCTTTCCGGCGGCGAACAGCAGCGCGTGGCCGTCGCCCGCGCGCTGATCAATCATCCGAAGCTGATTCTGGCCGACGAACCCACGGGAAATCTCGACGAAGCGAATGAGGGGATCGTCCTGAAGCTGCTGCGCGAGCTGCACTCCGAGGGGCACACGATCCTGATGGTCACGCACGCGGCCTCGATCGGCCAATTGGCCGACCGGCGCATCGACCTCGCGCACGGCCGCTTGGCCACCGAACACGCCGCTCGAAGGGTCTAGCCGCCGGTCAGGAATTTGTGCTGGGCGCTCGTGAGCGGCACGACGGAGAGCCTCCCGATTCGAACCAACGGTGAATCAACGAAGAGTTTGTTTGCTTTGATTTCCGCGAGCGTGACCGTCTTCGCAAGCGGCTTCCCTGCCTTGATTTTAACGCGAGGATTTTTAGGATCCGAGGCATCCACGGATTCGACCGTGGCGGTGCCCACCGCGCTTCTGCGCTCTCCAGTCTCGTAGATAATCAACCGCGCGCCCGGCGTCATCTCCCGAAGATTTTTCACCGCAGTGGGATTGGAGACGCCGTCCCATATCGTGATGCGGTCGCGTTGAAGATCGGCAAACGAGTATTCCGAAGGTTCGGTTTTGAGCAAGTATTCGGTGGACATCAATATTTTCGCTTCCGCCCGGCGCAAGCCCCGCAAGTTTCCGCCCCGTCTGCATCGAAATCTTCTGCCGGCGCGCGTAGTATCCGCCCGGCCGGAGGCCCAGTGCAAGCTAGCGTTCCGCCCGTCGGATGCCCATGTGGGACCGCGCACGCGCAGAAGGCGGCGGTGTATACTCAGACTTGATGAAAGGGCTCAACCAAGTTCTGTCGCTGGTGATCGCGCTCGCGCTGCCCGCGTCGAGTGTTGCACAGGGTTTCCAGCCCCCGGCGTCACCGAGTCCGCGGGACACCTGCCCAGCGAGATCGCTCCTGCTCAATTTCGACGTTTATCAGTATGGAGAACGCATGGGCCAAGCCCACATCTGGCAATTAGGAGACGACCCGGCCTTCTTCTTTACGTCCGGCATGACGATCGATGCAGATGGTGCGCCGAACGCCTACAATCCCGAGAACACCGGTTTGGACGACCTGCTAAATGCCGGCCAGCCTGGACATTGGGACGGAATCGTCCAAGACGGAGACGGAAACCCTATCGTCCAGGGACCGAACGATCCGTTCCCGGGCTACTACATCTCCTGCACCTCTCTCTTTGATCGAACAAAGCGGCATCTCGATCCGGCACAATTCGTGGACTCGACCCAGATTCCCTACGTCGCCCTCCCGGGGGACCTAGCCCAACAATCTGGCGCGCGGCTCGGAGACTTGGTTGCGGTATTCAGCCAGAGAACCAGCAAGTTTTCCTACGCAATTTTTGCGGACATCGGCACACTTGGCGAAGGGTCGATCGCTCTCGCCGACAATCTGGGAATATGGTCGGACGCACGCGAAGGCGGCGTCCGAGGCGGCATTTTGTACCTGGTATTTCCAGGATCTGGTGACGGCCAGCCGATGTCCGTTGACGAGATCAACCAGGGAGCTGGCGCGCTCCTCCGGGCTTGGGGCGGGCCCGAGAAAGTCCGGTCGTGCACGGGGATTGGCGCCGAAGGGTCCTTCGCTTGGCTCGACCGTAACGATCGCCTCGACACGCTCCCCGCCAAGCGGAACCCTTTCCAGGGCCAATAGCTGCCAGATGCCGCTACCGATTGACGTCCGAAAAAAACCTACCGACGTAAAGGTCTTCGTCAGCACCGGAGAGGGCGTCGCCATCACCTGGTCGGACGGGCATGCCAGCCGCTACCCATTCCCGTACCTGCGCGACCACTGCCCCTGCGCGACGTGCAACGACGAGCGCGAAAAGAAAGCCCATGAGCCGCCGGGCGCTGCGAATCCTCTGCCGATGTTCAAGCCGCGCGTGACGGCCAAGTCGGCAACCTCTGTCGGCAACTACGCTATACAGATCCAGTTTTCCGACGGGCACGCGACCGGCATTTACAGCTTCGGCGCTCTTCGTGAGATGTGCCCCTGCGAAGCCTGTGCCACGGAGTTTCGCTCGGCCGCAAAAGAAACGACCGCGTAAGCATCCTTCCGCGATTCAAACAACCGATGCAAGCGATACAAGATCGCAATGATGCACGACCGCCTTCCTTTTGCGCGAATTTCCACGTATAGTTTTTTTCGCTCGTTTATTAAATCCTTATGTCACCCAATTCCTCAGGACCGTCGCTCGGGCAGTCTGTCCGGCCGGTCGCTAAAGTCCTCGTGGCCACCACGGCCATGCTGGCGTTCATTTCGTACTGGCGGGCGGCGGCGATCGTATTGAACGATCTCGCTTCCTCAGCCTATTACGCGGGCGGTGAAGCCGAGCAGTTCATTGGTAAATCAGCGCCGTGGTTCATCCTGGCGACGATGCTGCTTTCCTACGCGGTCTCCCAGCTCTACGTCGAGAGCTGCAGCATGTTTGTGCGCGGCGGCGTCTATCGCGTGGTGAAGGAAGCGATGGGCGGGGCGCTTGCAAAATTCTCGGTTTCCGCGCTGATGTTCGACTACATCCTGACCGGCCCGATCAGCGGAGTCTCCGCCGGACAGTATCTCGCGGGCCTGTTGAACGAACTCCTCGCGTACGCGCACCTCCACTTTGCTTTCGCCCCGAACGCCACGGCAGAGATGCTGGCGGTAGCCGCAACGCTCTACTTCTGGTGGCAGAACATCAAGGGCCTCTCGGAATCGAGCGAGAAGGCGCTGTGGATCATGCAGCTGACGACCGTCATGGTCGTGGCGCTGATCGCCTGGTGCGGCTACACGCTGCTGATGCGCGGAGGGCACCTGCCTCCGGCTCCGACGCCGCGCAACATCGTCATGGGCGAGCATGCCCTCGGATGGCTGGCGCACAGCCGCATTCCACAGATGTTCACGCTGGTGGCCGTCTTCATCGGTCTTGGACATTCCGTACTGGCTATGAGCGGCGCGGAATCGCTCGCTCAGGTGTACCGCGAGATCGAGCATCCCAAGCTGCCCAACCTGAAAAAAGCGGCGCTGGTGATCTTCATTTACAGCATGGTGTTCACGTCGCTGGTTTCTTTCTTCGCCGTGATGATCATCCCGGACAACACGCGGCCGAAGTTCTTCGAGAACTTGATCGGCGGCCTGGCGATGAACCTGACGGGGCCTTTCGTCGCGCGGCTGGCATTCCACATTTTCGTAGTCGTCGTCGGGACACTAATTCTTTCCGGCGCGGTGAACACGGCGATCGTGGGCTCCAATGGCGTGCTCAATCGCGTCTCCGAGGACGGCGTGCTCTCAGACTGGTTCCGGCAGCCGCATCCGAGGTTCGGGACTTCACATCGGATCATCAATATGGTGGTCGCGCTGCAAATCGTAATGATCCTTCTGAGCCGCGGCGACGTTACGTTTCTCGCGAACCTCTACGCCTTCGGCGTCATCTGGAGTTTCGTGCTGAACGGCACTGCCGTGTTGGTGCTGCGCTACACGCAGCCCGAAAAACGGGAATTCAAGGTGCCGCTCAATTTTCACATCGGCAAGACGGAAATCCCCGTTGGCGTGGCGCTGATCACTCTGGTCCTGCTCTCCATCGCGGTCGTGAACCTGTTCACGAAGCCCGCGGCGACGATTTCCGGAGTTGCTTTCTCCGCTGTGCTCTTCGCGGTGTTTGAGATTTCCGAAAAGCGGATACAGCAGGCGCAGCGGAAACGAGGAGAGGGACACGTTGAGCTGGATCAGTTCAATCTCGCTCAGGCGGGCGACCTTTCCCTCGCCAATGTGGGAGTCAAGCCGGGGAACATCCTGGTCCCGGTGAGCACGCAGTACGCGCTCTATCCTTTGGCGGCCGCCCTGCGGCGCGCCAAGCGAAGAGAAGCGGAAATCGTGGTGCTGCACGTTCGCATCCTGCGGCGCGCGGCCACCGGCGAGTACGATCTGTCGCCCGAGCAGCTATTCAGCACGATCGAACAGCTGCTATTCACCAAGGTGCTGTCGCTCGCGGAAAAGGAAGGCAAGCCGGTGCGCCTGGCCGTCGCCGCGGCAAATGATTTGTGGGAAGGCATTCTGCGCACCGCGGACAATCTCCAGTCGGGCACAGTCGTGGTGGGAGGCTCGTCGAAAATGGGAATCACCGAGCAGGCGCGCGACATTGGTATCGCGTGGGAACGCATGGGCGAGCCGCGGCCACGGGTCACTCTCGAGATTCTCACCGCCTCGGGCCAGGAACAGATTTTCTATCTCGGTCCGCACGCGCCCCGCCTGACGCCGAAAGAAATCGACCTACTGCACAGAGTCTGGCTCGAATTGAGCGATCCCCTGCCGGGCGAGGAAATTCACCACCACGATATCATCCACTTCGCGCTGGCGGAGGTGGAACGAGAAATTGCCGAAGGTCAGAGCGCCGCCGTTTTCGAACGGCTGCGCGAACACTTGAATGAAATCAAGAGCCGCCGCCAGAATTCTTAGAATGCAATCTCAAAAAACTAACTAGCGCGCACTTCGGAAGTGCAGTTCGGGCAGCGCGTGGCCTTCAGGGGAATCGCTGAAACACAGTAAGGACATTCCTTCGTCGTGGGAGCCGCGGCCGGTTCGGGCTTGTTCCAGCGGTTCACTTGGTGGACCAGCAGGAAAATCACCAGCGCCACGATCAAGAAATCGAGAACCGTGTTCAGGAAGACGCCGTAGTTGATCGTCGCCGCGCCCGCCGCCTTGGCCTGCGCCAGCGTTGCATACGATGTCCCCGAAATATTCAGAAAGAGACTCGAAAAATCAACCTTGCCCAGCAGAAGGCCGATCGGCGGCATGATCACATCGCTGACGAACGACGTGATGATCCGGCCGAAGGCGGCGCCGATGATGATGCCTACTGCCATGTCGAGCACGTTGCCGCGCATCGCAAACGCTTTGAATTCTTTCAGCATGATCGCCCTCCTGGAATCGTGCGGATTAGCAGACCGCTGTCGCTGGGAGCAAACTCTCTACAACGCCCGGTTAAACTGACCTGATCCTACCGCGCACGAGGTTAGCCAGAACCGGCTGTGCTGGCAAGGATGAAGGAGAAACCGTCAGCCAGCTCACGGCCGGCGCGCCAAAAGCACGCCGCCAGCAAGCCCTCTAACCATCAGTACGGCGCCTGCGATCCCCAGCAAGAGCCCGGCATGCCGCAGCGGTAGGACGCGAACCCCGAGTACCAGCAGCCCGACCAGCACTAGCGAGCCCGCGCGGATTCGAGTCTGCAGACGCTCCGCCTCGAGCCCAGGCCGCAACACGGGGCGAACACCCCAATAAATCAGTACCACGCCAAGAATCACCAGCGCCACAGGACGCCCCGGAAGCCCGATAGGCCTTGTGAGTGCCAGCAGAATCAGCAGCGCGCCGAGCAGCAGGACGATGAATTCGCTCAACAGTCGGAAAAGGGTCGCGGGGCTCGGCATGGATGTGTCCGGATCGAGCGGAATTATCGCGCGGGTGACCGGCGCGCGCAAGGCGATGGTAGCCTGAGGGCGGGATTGCTATAATAGTTCGGTTTGGGCGCTGAATCGAATTGCCGCCAGCAGGAATCCAATCGCACGGGGGAATCAATTGCACAAGGTGATCATTATCGGCAGCGGATGCGCAGGATTGACTGCGGCGATTTATGCGGCGCGCGCGGATTTGCAACCGCTCGTGCTGGATGGCTACGAGCCGGGCGGGCAGCTCGCTTTAACCACGGAAGTCGAAAACTTCCCCGGTTTTCCCGAGGGCATTCTCGGGCCCGAGCTGATTGAAAGAACGCGCAAGCAGGCGCAGCGGTTCGGCACCGAGTTTCGCGCGGGGGCCGTGGCGTCGGTGGATTTGAGCAAGCGGCCGTTCAAGATCACCGCCGGAAAAGAAACCTACGAAAGCCAGACGCTCATTGTCGCCGCAGGAGCCTCGGCGCGGATGCTCGGCATTGAATCCGAGCGGAATTTGCTGGGCCACGGCGTTTCTACCTGCGCGACTTGCGACGGAGCCTTCTTCCGCAACCGGGACATCGTCGTTGTAGGCGGAGGCGATACGGCCATGGAGGAAGCCACCTTCCTCACGAAATTCGCCAAGAAAGTCGTGCTGGTGCACCGACGAAGCGAATTCCGCGCGTCGAAGATCATGCTGGACCGGGCCCACGCCAACGAAAAGATCGAGTTCATGACGCCGTATGCCATCGAAGAAGTCCACGACGTGTCGAAGAAGTCGGTCGAGCTCGTCACGCTGAAGAATACCCAGACCGGCGAGCGCCGCACCGTGGCCACGGAAGGTGTGTTCGTTGCCATCGGCCACGATCCGAACACGAAAGTCTTCAAGGGCCACCTCAATATGGACGAAAACGGCTACCTCATCACCCACGACGGCCCCAAGACCAACGTCGCGGGCGTTTTCGCAGCGGGCGATGTTCAGGACCATCACTACCGCCAGGCGATTACAGCGGCTGGGTCCGGATGCATGGCAGCAATCGAAGCGGAAAGGTTCTTAGCGGCCGAGAAAGCCTGATCGAACCGGAGCGTACATCGCCAGGTCCCGAGTACGACACCGGCCGGTCCTTTGCTGACAGGCACCGGATCGGTTGAGATTTTCTCCGGCGAGTACTAAAATAGCTTTAGTTGGTCCTCCCAGCCTGCACCCCATCTCACGCTTACAAAGGAGTGACAACGTGCGAAATCCGTCAATGGCTCGATGCCTTGCAGCAGTCGTTCTGGTCGCCACATGCGGGTGCAGCAATTCGGGCACTTCCTCCAATTCCACTGATTCCGGGGCGGGTTCGTCGATTAAACGGATACTCGAACCGCCGATCGTGATTGACGCGGGCACGACATTGACCGTTACAATTGATCAGACCGTGGGCACGAAAACCAATCGCAGCGGCGATTCCTTTGAGGCCTCGCTTGCCGTGCCGGTCACCGTGGGAGGCCGCGAGGTTTTGCCTTCCGGGACCAAGGCGTCCGGGACGGTGACCAAATCAGTGGAGGCGGGACACTTGAAAGGCGGCGCGGCGTTGGTTCTGTCGCTGGACTCCCTTACGGTTCGCAGCGAGAAATATTCCATTGAAACTGCCGACTATGCCGAGAGCGGCAAAGGCCGCGGCAGACGCACCGCCGTGGGAGCAGGCGGCGGCGCGGCCGTGGGCGCCATCGTAGGCGCGCTGGCCGGCGGTGGAAAAGGAGCCGGTATTGGGGCGCTCGCAGGCGGTGGCGCGGGAACGGCAGGTGCCGCCTACACTGGAAACCGCGACATCACGATTCCGGCGGAAACGCGGGTAAAGTTCAAACTCACTCAACCGCTGACAATCAACCCGTAAATTTCACCAAATGCTCAGAATCGCGCTTCCCGTGCGAGGTCATTGGCTGGTGGCGCTAGCCGCCGTCCTTGTTTCCTCCGCCGCCAGCCTGCTGAGCGCTCAGCAAACCACCCCTCAAAAGGCATTCCTTCAACGGCTCGTCGCCGCTGCGATAGAACGAACCTCGCATCACGTACGCTACGACACCTCGTATGTTCGGATTCCCTACCCGGGCGGAGATGTTCCGGCCGGCACCGGAGTCTGCACGGATGAAATTATTCGTTCCTACCGGGCCGTCGGAATCGACCTGCAGAAGGAAGTTCACGAGGACATCGTTGGGAACTGGGGCGCTTACCCTCACGACAGGCCCTGGCGGCAGGCCCATCCCGATTCCAATATCGATCACCGCCGGGTTCCAAATCTGGCGGTGTTTTTCAGCCGTAAGGGAGAAACGCTCCCAATTACGTACGGCGCCGACGATTACTCTCCGGGCGATCTGGTTACGTGGGACCTCGGTGGAGGGGTACCTCACATCGGAATCGTGGTCGATCGCAAGTCACCGCAGAACGAACGCTATTTGATTGTTCACAACATCGGCGAGGGCCCTCAAATGGAGGACGTGCTGTTCCGCTGGAAGATTACGGGGCACTACCGGTATTTCGGGCCGGCGCGATAGAGGAAGACTTGTCAATTGCCCGCGGGCAACGGCGCGGCCGAACGATTCTCGGAATTCCCGGTCAGCAAGATCAAGCGGATGGCCTGCACGAACGCATCTTTCGATTTTTGTCCCACGAAGTACCGCGCCAGATGGCCGTCTCGCCCGTAGAAATCCGTTTGCGGCATCGTGCCGCGCCAGTCCGGGTTCACGCCCTGATAGAATGCATCCGCGTCGATTCCGGGCCTTTGGCGATAATTGGGGAATCCCGGGCGGGCCTTGTCGAGGAACTGGCGAACCAGACCCAGGTCCGCGTCCTCATCCATGCTCACTCCCACCACGGCCAGTCCCTGTGGGCCGTATTCCTTGGAAAGCGCAACGATCATGGGGAATTCCTCACGGCAAGGCTCGCACCAGGTCGCCCAGAAGGTCACCAGCAGCCCTTTGCCGTGATATTTCGTCACCAGGTCTTTGTAGCCGGCGAGGTCGACAAGTTGCGGATCCCCTGCAGCCGTTTCCGCTGGCGGAGAGGGCTTGGCGGCAACGACCGGTGGCCGGACAAAACTCAATGCAGCTAGCACGACAAACCCAAGCGTCGCAACCGAGAGCAGCCATCGCCATGGCATGCGCATGATCTCTACCCCTGAGGTTATTCTAGCGGTTCCCGCGCAACGGCGGCAACAGAGGTGGCGCATACCAGTAACGGGCACGCGTGGCGATCCTCGCGCCTTGCCCGTGCGGTGTCGATTTGTCCAGGCCGGGAGCCATGTCGCGCTTTTAAATTTCAGGATACAAAAACTTGTTTCATGGTTGTATCCTTGTACGCAGCGCAAGCGTCACTCTTAGGCAGCGCACATTTCAGGAGAAAGCTAGATGGCTTACGTAATCGCCGAACCGTGTATCGGAACCAAGGACTCCGCCTGCGTGGATGTTTGCCCGGTGGACTGCATCCATCCGCGCAAGGACGAGTCCGCGTTTGAAGCCGCCACGCAGCTCTACATCAACCCCGACGAATGCATAGACTGCGGCGCGTGCGTTCCGGTTTGCCCGGTGACGGCGATTTTTGCGCTGGAAGATCTTCCGGAGAAGTGGACCGCCTACACGAAGATCAACGCCGATTACTACAAGAAGGCATAGGAACATTCTTGTTCCCGCGCCAGCGCGCGAGACGCGTTCTAGAAGAACGCGGGAGCAAGCAATGGCCCCGGCGAGTTCCTTCATCCGCCGTGTTTCTTCTTTCGGCTGGTTCGCGCGACCGGCCGGATTTGGGGCAGTTTCATCGCACCCGCGTCCTTGGCGGCGCCCGCTTTCCCGGCCCACCGCTCTGCGCCTGTTCGGAGAGCCGCGAGCGCCAGTCCGCGGTGATCGTCCGGAAAACGTCCTAGCTTGGCGAGTCCCGCGGCGAGCAGCGACTGCGTGCCGCGCGAATTTCCCCGGCCGTGATGATGAAACGCCGCCGCGAGCTGAATCAGCCCTTGCAGGAACGTCTTCTCCGGCTCGCGTTCGATGAGCCATAGTTCTTCCCACGTCTCATGCGCCTCGAAAAACTTGCGCGCATTGAAAAGTGCGATTCCCCGCCGAAACCGTTCGCTTTCTTTCATCGCGCTCTCAGCTGATTCCCGATAGAATTCCCCGGCAGTCAAGTCGCGATCATAGCAGCCCGTGCGCGGCGGCACGAAGATCGTAAATCTTAATCAAGATTCTATCTGTGTTCATCAGTGTTTATCTGTGGCTAACAATGGAAATCTCCATCCAACTACCGGACGTAAAGCTTGGCGCCGTCGAAGCCGACGGCCTGCGCGTCGCGCCCTCCGACGAAACCCTAGCACGCCTCATGGACGAAATCTGCGACCGAAAACGCCGCGAGTTCACGGTCGAAAGCCTCGCCGAAGCCGAGCCCACGCGTGCGGTCCGCGCCATGTTTCGCGCCTGGGACATGGACCCGTCGAAATACCGGCCGTCGTCCGAGGCGCTTCTGCGCCGCGTCGTGCAGGGTAAAGGCCTCTATCGCGTTTCAAACGTGGTTGACATCGGCAACGTCGGCTCGATCGAGACCGGCTGGCCGTTTGGATGTTACGACCGCGCGCGAATTCGCCCGCCAATCCTGTTCCGCCATGGAACAGCCGGCGAGCGCTACGAAGGCATCGGCAAGCGCACCTGGCATCTCGAAGGAAGGCCCGTCCTCGCCGACACCGACGGCCCCTTCGGGAGCCCCATCAGTGATTCGACGCGCAGCATGATCACCGAAGCGGCTTGCGATGTCCTCATCGTCATTTACGCGCCTTCCGGCGCGCCGGATGCGTCCATAGAGTTGGCCATGAAGCGGCTCAGCGAGCGGCTCGCGCAGTTCGGCGGCGCCGGTGCGACGCGCGCCGCCATTCATGCATAGACGTTTATTGGCCGATGAATCCAAAGTCTGAGTAATCGATTCGCGAGAATCAGGTTATCCTGTAAGGCGTTCCCGAGGCCCGCCGGTGCGGAAATTCGAGCTCGTTCTCCTGATTCACGCGCATCAACCGGTCGGAAATTTCGACGACGTACTTGAACGCGCCTACAAAGATTCCTACCTGCCTTTCGTCGAAGTGCTCGCGCGCCATCCGTCCATCCGCATGGGCCTCCACTATTCAGGGCCGCTTCTCGAATGGATCGAGCGCGCGCACCCGGAATATTTCGATCGTCTCCGCGCACTCGTATCGAGCGGTCAGGTGGAAATCGTCGGTGGCGGATTCTACGAGCCGATTCTGCTGACCATCCCGCCCGACGATCGCCTCGAACAAATCGCGAGGCTGGCCTCCTACGTTGATAGACATTTCAGGGTGCGCCCGCGGGGCGCATGGCTTGCCGAACGCGTCTGGGAGCCGCAAGCTCCCTCATCCCTGGCGCCCGCCGGCGTCGAATACACGCTGGTGGACGACAACCATTTTCTCGGCGCCGGCTTCCAGCTTGAGGATCTCCTCGGCTACTACACCTGCGAAGATTTGGGACACACGGTCAAAGTTCTTCCCGGGCTGAAGTCCCTGCGATACCTGATTCCCTTCCGCGACGTGGGCGAGACCACCGAGTTTCTCCGCGACGCCGCGAGCAGGCATCCGGGCGGCTTCGCGGCCATGGGCGACGACCTCGAAAAATTCGGCGTCTGGCCGGGAACGAATCAGCATTGCTACCGCGACGGGTGGCTCGACCGTTTCTTCAGCGCGCTGGAGAAGAGCGGAGACTGGCTCGCCACCTCCACTCCCTCGGACGCGGTTGCTTCGCACCCGCCGCTCGGCCGCGCGGACCTGCCCGCCGCGTCCTACACCGAGATGATGGAGTGGTCGCTGCCCACTCCTGCGCGCGAGCGCTATCACAGCCTCCTCGACCAGTTTTCGGCACGCGCGGACGTGATGCCTTTCCTGCGTGGCGGAATCTGGCGCAGTTTTTTCACCAAGTATTCCGAAGCGAACCTTCTCCACAAGAAAATGTTGCACGTCTCGCACAAGGTCCGGCGGCTCGCGCGCAGCCGCCGCTTCGACCGCGCTTTTAGAAAGGCGCGCCAGGAAGCCACTACGCTGCTTCTGCGCGGGCAGTGCAACGACTCCTACTGGCACGGAGTTTTTGGCGGACTCTACTCGCCTCATCTGCGCACTGCCGTCTGGCGCTCCCTCGCGCAGGCTGAAACCATCGCCGACGGGCTCGCGCATCACAAGCGGTCCTTCGCTCACGCGGCCACGCTCGATTTCAATGCCGACGGCCGCGACGAAATCTATCTCACTTCCGACCGCTACGCCGCGCTCATCGTTCCCGATGACGGAGGCACGATTGCCGCTCTCGATTTTCGCCCGTCGAATGTGACGCTGATCAACTCGCTTCAGCGCCGCCCTGAGACCTATCACGCCAAGCTGCGAAATCTTTCCGCGCAGCGCGTCCAGGGCGCGCAATCCATTCACGAGCAGACGCGCGCCAAGGAAGATGGCCTTGAACGCTGGTTGAACTACGACCGCTGGCCGCGAAATTCCTTCCGGCTGTTGCTCTTCGGCCAGGGGAAAACCCACGAGGACTACGCCGCCATTCGATTGGAGGAACACGCCGCCCTAGCGGGAGGACCATATCGTGTCAGCCAGTCATCCTCGACCGGCGTATCGCTGTCTTCCGAAGACAATTCCGATTGGCTCGCGGAAAAAAGTATTTCCTTTGTTTCGACGCTGGAGGGATTCGACGTCACCTGCGACGTATTGTTGCGCCGCAGAGCACCAGGCGCCGCCTCGGTGAACGTCGCGATCGAGGTGGTCGTGAATTTCCTCGCGCCCTCGGAATCCAATCGCTTTTTTGAACTGGATGGCCGGCGATTCCCGTTGCGATGGTCCGCCGCCGTCCCAGCCGCCGGTTTGCGCGTGGTGGACGAATGGCAGCAAGCCGCCGTCGCTCTGGAAGCGAACGCGGCACGGCATCTTTGGGTCGCTCCGATCGAAACCGTTTCCGAGTCAGAAGACGGCTTCGAGCGAATTTATCAAGGATCGCAAATCGCAGCCGTATGGCCGGTGGAATTGGCGGCCGGTGCGGAATGGAAGGGGCAGCTCGTGCTGCGCGTCTCGCGTCTCATCTGACTCGAGGCCGCGAATTTCCCGTGGTTGCTCCGCCGCACGCCATCCTGTTAGAGTTCCAAAAAGAGAATTGATCCGGGAGGAATCGTATGGCTGTGTCAAAGGAACTGCTCGACATCCTGGTTTGCCCGGAGTGCAAGACACCGGTCACGCCCACGCCCGACCAG
This sequence comes from uncultured Acidobacteriota bacterium, assembly GCA_963752925.1. Classification (GTDB taxonomy): domain Bacteria; phylum Acidobacteriota; class Terriglobia; order Acidiferrales; family UBA7541; genus Palsa-295. The sequence goes on from CAVVZY010000011.1 coordinate 1,197,864, forward strand.
CAAGGCCTGAAGTGTGCCACGTGCAAGCGCGTCTATCCCGTTCGCGGCGACATTCCTATCATGATTGTGAGCGACGCTCGAATCGAAGCGGAGTGATGCGCTCGCCCTGTTCCATCAGCCTCGACTGAAGCGGAAGTCGCCAGGCGTCTTCTACGGCTCGCCGTACTGCGGCGGCGGAAACTGCACCAATCGGTCCTTGAATTGAACCCAGAGACGGACTTGCTTCGATTTACTTTGCCGCAGCGCATCGTCCTTTTCAGGGAACGGCTGGTAAGGACTCACATCCACGATAATCACCACGCCGGATGATCCGCTCGGCGGCCGATACGTGCCCGTGACGTTGAAACTTTTCACCGGACCGTAGTAGCCATTCGTCCCCCAATCGCCCTCAAAATCCTTGAGTGAGTAGGAAGGCGAAGGGCTCCACATGCTGTAGGCCTGCTGCATGTTTCCGGCCACCACGGCATTCAGAAAGTGGTACACGGCCGTCTTTTCGCCGTGGTAACGCAGCAGCCACCAAAGGCCGCCCCATCCGAGCAGGATGAATACAAGCGCGGTGATGATGTAGCGTCGGAGCTTTGACGACGGATGCTCTTCGGTCGCGTCCAAAAGGCCCACGTGGACTCCTTGAAATTACAGTTGGCGCTTGAAAAGTGCGAGGCTGCCCGTGATCATCAGCGCCGAGAAACCACTCAAAATTAGCACGTCCATGTAAATCCCTTCAATGCCCGTGTTTTTGAGCGTCAGATTCCGCAGCGCGTGAACGGTGTAAGTAAATGGATCGATTACCGAGATCCAGCGAAGCCAGGGAGGAAACGCCTCCGTGGGATAGACGGCGCCCGACGGAAAAAACAGCAGCATGTTGAGCACGCCGAAAATCGCCCGCGGCACCAGCGGATCGTCGATCCGCACCATCACCAGAAACATCAGGCTGATCATGGAAAGCGATGCGACCAGGATGACGATCATCAAATAGAAAAGCCGCACGGGTTCCCACAAGCCTGGAATTCCCGCGATCAACCCGCCAATAATCGTCAGGGACATTCCCGCCAGGAACGCCTTGATCGTGCCGGCGCCAATCAGTCCGGCAACCAGCTCCGTCTTTCGAATCGGCGTCAGCAGGTAGCCTTCGTGCAGCCCGCGCGTCTTGTCGTCAATATACGTGATGCCACCGCCGATCATCGCCGTAATGAAGATTGCCATGGCAGTCGAGCCGGCCAGCAGATACTTGATGTACTCAATGTAGGGATAGATCTCCACCACGTTGAGCTCGACCTGCCCTTCGAGACGTGATGTCACGTCGGGCGTATTGAGTGACGTTGTCATCTGCTGGACGCTCGCGAGAACCGAATTTGAAATGAATTGGTCGGAGTTGTCTTCCGTGAACACCAGCCGCGGCCGGTCGTGCTGGTAGTAGCGGCGCGAGAAATCGTGTGGAACATCTACGACCGCCTTCACGAAGCCCGCGTGCAGATCGTCCACCGCGCGGGGAAAGGAACCGTACTCGACCACGCGAAACGTCCCCGGGCCGGCCGAAATCCCGTCGAACATCTCCTTGATTCGCCGCGACTGGACGGAATGATCCTCGTCGACAAAAGCAACGTCTGCGTTCTTGATCTTCCCCCCGAAGGCATATCCAAGCACGATCAATTGCACGAGCGGAAAAATCAACGAGCTCATCATGAGCGCGGGACTGCGGAGGAATTTCCGCATGTCCCGTTCGATCAAGGCCGAAACTCGATAGAGCTTCATTACTGGCGCTCCCTTGGCCGTTTAGCGCGAAAACGGGCTCGGCTCATACGTCGCCTTCTGCGGCGCATCGCGCAGCGCGTTGCCCGTGTAGTGCAAGAACACATCGTCGAGCGTCGTGCTCTGCACCAACACTCTCTTTACCGTCACTTTCCGCGCGCGTGCCAGGTCCATCAGCGCGGCCACGGTCGCCGGGCCGTCGCTCGAGGTGATGTGCATCAAATCGTCGTGCGCGGATGCGCCCGTGGCATGTGACAGGCCGCGAAGTTGCTCGATCCAGTCGGGCGGCTCGCCTTCAAATTCCGCCTCGACGACTTCCGCCCCGGGCACGTTGTCCTTCAGCCGCGTGGGCGTATCGAGTGCGGCGAGTTTGCCGTGGTCCACGATCGCGATCCGGTCGCAAAGCTTGTCCGCCTCATCCATGTAGTGCGTCGTGAGCAGAATCGTCAGCTCAGACCGGTCGCGCAGCGACCGGATCATTTCCCAGACGTGCGTGCGCGAAACCGGATCGAGCCCCGTCGTCGGTTCGTCGAGAAACATGATCTTCGGCGAATGGACCAGCCCGCGCGCGATTTCCAGGCGCCGGCGCATGCCGCCCGAAAACGTGCGCACCAGCGAATCGCGAAATTTCAACAGCTCGACCGATTCGAGCAAGCCATCAATCAACGCGTCTCGTTTATCGGAAGGCACGCCATAGAGCTTTGCGTGGATGGCCATGTTCTCTTTCGCGGTCAGCTCCGGATCGGATGTGAACGCCTGGGGAATCACGCCGAGCGTGTTGCGCACGCCGTCCGCGTCCGTGCGGATGTCGTGGCCGCCAATCCGGGCCGTGCCGGACGTTACTGCAAGCAGCGTGGTCATCATGCGGATCAGCGTCGTCTTCCCCGCCCCGTTCGGCCCCAGCAGGCCGAAGATTTCCTGCCGCGCGACGCTGAAGCTCACGTCGTCAACGGCGACGAAGTCGCCGAATTTCTTGGTCAGGTGATCCACTTCGATCGCGTTCATGGATGCCGGTCTTTCCGAAATCATAGACGCTCGAGCCAGTTCTTTTTCGCGCGAGGGGGCAGCAGCACCGTCGCCGTCATGCCTGTGAACAGCCTTCGGCCTTCGTTCGGCAGGGACACTTTGATCGCGAACGTCTTGATATCGCGCTTCGTCCGGCTGACGTCGCGTTGCGTCGCGAATTCGTTCTCCACGCCTTTGAAGAAGACCTGCCCCTGCAGAATGTCTCCGGAAGGAAGCCGCACGCGCATCGTCTGGTTGAAACTCACCGAATCGATGTAGCTTTCCTCCACGTCGGCGCGCACCCACAGATGGTCCACGTCCACCACCACCACGATCGGCGAGCCCTGCGCCACCACTTCGCCCTGCTTGGCCACGCGAACGGAAACGATGCCGTCAATCGGCGCGTAAATCTTGGTGTAGCCGAGCTGCGTCGCGGTCTGGGCCGCGGCGGCGCGCGCCTGTTCCAGTTGCGCGAGCGTCGTCGCGATGTCGCTGCCGCGCACATCCACCTGCTTGCGATTTGCCTGTGCGACTCCCAGCGCGGCATCCTGCGCGTTCACGGAATCCTCGAGCGATTTCACGTTGGCGAGCGAAGCCTTCAGCGTGGCGTCGGCGTGATCGCGGTCCTGTGCCGATTCCACTCCGCCCTCGAACAGCTTCTGCGACCGGTCGTAATCGGTTTGATCGCGCCACAGATTCGCGCGCGCCTGGTCGAGCTGCGCGCGTGTGGACGTGAGCATCGCCATCGCCTGCTTCACCGACGCGCCCGTCTGATCGTCCGTCAGCGAATAGTTGTGGTTTGCCGCGCGTACCTGCGATTGCAGGCTGGCAACATTCGCGTTGGCGGCGGCCAGGCCCGCTTCGAGTTCCTTCGGATCCAGTTCGGCGATCAAATCGCCCTTTTTCACCTCGCTACCTTCGTCCACCGTAAGATTGATAATCCGACCGGTGATCTGGGGGCTGACGATCACTTCGTTACCGTCCACGATCCCCGTGAGCGGAATCTCCTTGCCCCAGGGCGTCGAAAACAAATAGAACGCGAGCGCGATCAGAAAAACCACTCCGATAATCACGAACGTCCCGCGGCTTTTCATCGCGCTTTCGCTCCTTGGCGAACCACCGCGTGCTCCAGAAAATCAAGCAGCGCCCGTTTCCGTGCGGCAACCGCTGGATTGGTCAGCAGGTTCCGTCCGACCACCTCGCTCAGAATAGTCGCCGCTGCAAAATACGAAGTCGTCATTCCCATGGTGATCAGAGCCGTTTGCTCCGGATCCACGGCGCGGAATTCGCGTGTCGCAATTCCTTCTTCGACCGCGCGCGCCAACCCCTGAATCAGCGGGCGAAAATATTCGCGCGCCATCCAGTCGAAATTGTGGCGCGACTCCATGGCTTCGCGCTGCACCAGGCGCGGGTAGTTCGGGTGCGTGGCCAGAAAATCGAAGTATCCGCTGACGTATCCAAAGAACTTTTGCCTGGCCGAGAGCTTCTTTGAAGGCGGCGTGAGCACTCCGCTTTTAAGTTGGCGCAGCAGATTTTCGAGGACCGCGCGATGCAGGCGCCGCTTGTTCCCGAAATAGTAGTAAAGCATCGCTTTGTTCGCGTGCGCCGCCTCGGCAATTTCCTCCGTGCGCGCGCCTTCCAGCCCCTGCGCGGCAAATTGCCGCTCGGCCGCGGCCAGAATGCGCCGCGCCGTCGCCGGGTCTTCCGCTCTTCTGCGTCCGCGAGCCATGTTTGTTTCAGATCCCCAAACGGTTCATGTATTCCTCTGGATATCGCGCGCCCACCGCCGCGCCGCGCGGAAGCACTCCGTCGATCTGCCGCAGTTCCGCGGGAGTGAGTGAAAGTTCCAGAGCGCCGAGATTTTGGTCGAGATACGTACGGCGCTTCGTGCCCGGAATCGGCACGATGTCCTCGCCCTGCGCGAGCACCCATGCCAGCGCAAGCTGCGCCGGGGTGCAGCGTTTTTCCGCTGCGAGCTGCTCAATGCGCGCGACCAATTGCAGGTTCTTCTGAAAGTTTTCGCCCTGAAAACGGGGAGACATCCGCCGGAAATCCTTGGGACCGAACTCCGCGCTCTTCACTTGCCCGGTCAAAATGCCCCGGCCCAGCGGGCTGTACGGCACGAAACCGATCCCCAGCTCGCGACAGGTCGCCAGAATTTCGCCTTCCGGGTCGCGCGTCCACAGGGAATACTCGCTCTGCAGCGCGGTGATGGGATACGTCGCGTGCGCGCGGCGAATCGTCTTTGCGCCCGCTTCGGAGAGGCCCAGATAGCGGACCTTTCCTTGATCGATCAATCGCGCCATCGCGCCGACCGTATCCTCGATCGGCACATTCGTGTCCACGCGGTGCAAATAAAAAAGATCAATCGTGGAAATCTTCAGGCGCTGCAGGCTGGCCTCGCAGGCGCTCTGCACGTATTCGGGGCTGCCATTTACGCCAAGAAAGCGGCCGTCCGGCATGCGCATGTTTCCGAACTTCGTCGCCAGAATAACTTCGTTGCGCCGCTTCGCGAGCACAGGCGCGAGCAGCTCTTCGTTCGCGCCGCCGCCGTACATGTCGGCGGTGTCGAGCATGGTGACGCCCTTATCGATCGCGTGATGAATCGTCGCGATGGATTCCTGATCGTCCGGCGTGCCGTACGACTGCGACATGCCCATGCAGCCAAGGCCCAGCGCGGAAACAACGAGGGAACTTCTTCCCAGGCGGCGGTATTGCATGAATCCCTCCTCAGCGAAACTGTATTATTCAACTAACTGGTTAGTTTATTCAGGCCTTGGCTGGGTGTCAAGCGGGTTTCACTTTGCTGCCCCGGTTGCGAGGCGACGCCCCGCGCGCCACAGGACGCTCAGCCAAACGAAACGTACGTGCTGGTCTCCTGCACTTTTCTTGAACGAACGTACAGTAGACGCAATCCCGCCGGCCTGCCACGGTAGTAGCGACGAGAACAATCCTCGTCCGCTCTCCTGGCGAGAGCCGAAAGCTCTTTGAAAACTGAATATGCGACCCTGGTTTGCGCGGTGAAGGTGTAGGCCTTCCAGGCCCACGGAAGAACTGTTCGGCGAGATCGCATCCATTCAGGCCCGGCTCCCCGCGAGCGCCGTAGGCGCGACACATTCGCGCGCGATCCAGCCCGGGCTGTAACCCGCGCCCCGCACCCGTCGATCGCTCAAATTAAGTGTCACACCATGCCGAGTAATTTCGGGCGCAACTCACTGAAAACAAAGGAAGGAGGCACCAACGAAGTGTCACACTTTTTCGAGGCCCTCTTGCATACAGCAACGCAATTCTGGGGATCGGAACGCTAAGATTCCAGCGCCCCGCCGGCACCCGCAGGAAGCTCGATCGAATATTTCGTGCGCGCTTTTTCGCGGTGCAGCTCGAACGCCAGTTCGATCAGGCGGTCAATCAGCTTGGGATACGGCAGCCCGGACGCTTCCCACATCTTCGGATACATGCTGATGGAGGTAAAGCCGGGGATGGTGTTCAGCTCGTTGACGAAAATCTTTCCGGTGCGATTTTCGAGGAAGAAATCGCAGCGCGCCATGCCCGTGCCGTCAATCGCGCGAAAGGCTCGTACCGCGTAATCTTGAAAAGTGGCTACCTGCTTCTTCTTCAGCGGCGCGGGAATCAGCAGGCGAGTTCCCTGCTCCAGATACTTCGCGGCATAATCGTAAAATTCGCGATGAGGCAAGATTTCGCCCGGAATGGACGCGCGGATGTCATCATTGCCAAGAACGGAGACCTCGATCTCACGCGCGGTGACGGCCCTCTCCACCACAATTTTCAGGGCGAATTCCGCGGCCGTATCAATCGCGGCGGCCAATTGATGCGCGGCTTTCACGCGCGTCATTCCCACGGATGATCCCAGGGTGGCAGGCTTCACGAAGACCGGAAAACGAAATTTCTTCTTGATCGCTCGCAACACCTTTACGCGCTCGCGCTCCCATTCAGAGCGGCGAAAAGCGAGGAATGGCACGATCGGCAGCCCCGCCTCGGCAAACAAGCGCTTCTGCACGTCCTTGTCCATGCCGACCGCGGAAGCAAGAACGCCAGCGCCAACATAGGGCAATCCCGCGAGTTCGAGCAGCCCCTGCACCGTGCCGTCTTCGCCGAACGTGCCGTGCAGCACGGGAAACATCACATCCACGGTGACGCTCGGGTGTCCCGCGCTTGGCGAAAGCGGAACGAGCGACGCCGCGGTTGGGTCCGGCGGCAACGAAACACGTTCGCCCGATTTCAGAACCTCGGGAAGCAGCTTCTGCGCGCCGACGCCGACCAGCCAGCGGCCATCTTTCGTGATGCCGATCGGCACGGCTTCATATTTTTCCGGATCGAGCGCGCGGATGACCGACGCCGCCGAAGCGAGCGAGACTTCATGTTCACCAGAACGCCCGCCAAAGAGCACGCCCACACGCAACTTCTTTTGAGTGGTCATCACAGAATCTTCTTCCCTAGACCGGAAAGAACCAGCTCCACGCCGAGCAGCGCGGTCGTGTTGTGGAGGTCAATCACCGGGTTAATCTCGACAAGTTCAAACGACACCATCGCGCGGCTATCCGCAATCATCTCCAGCGCCAGGTGCGCCTCGCGATACGTGACGCCGCCGCGCACCGGCGTGCCCACGCCCGGTGCATCCGACGGGTCCACGAAATCCATATCGAGGCTGACGGCGATTCCCGCCGTGTCGTCTCCGGCGAACCGCAAGGCTTCGGCCATCACTTCCCGCATGCCGCGCTCGTCGATATCCCGCATGGTAAAGACGTGCACGCCCGATTCCTTTGCAAAGCGCCGCTCCTTCGAATCGAGGTCGCGAATGCCGACGAGGGCCACATTGCGCGGCTCGACCATCGGCTTGATTCCGGCCAGATCGGTCAGCTCCGGCGGGCCGTAACCCATGATCGCAGCAAGCGGCATTCCGTGAATGTTTCCCGAGGGTGACGAATCCGGCGTGTTCATATCGCCGTGAGCGTCGAGCCAGATGACGCCGATGCGCTTGCCGATTTTGTTGAAATGGGCGGCGGCTCCGGCAACCGTGCCAACGGCGATCGAATGGTCGCCACCGAGAACGAGCGGAATCATGTCCTCATCGAGCGTCTTGCCGACCATTTCTGCAAGGCCCTTGCAGGTTTGCGAAATCTCGTCGAGATATCTCGCCTTTTTTTCGCCGTAGGGCTGTTCTTCCGCCTGCGGCACGGACACGTTGCCGACATCTTCGACCTGACGGCCGAGTTGCTTCAGGCGCGACTGCAAGCCCGCGACGCGCAGCGCCGAAGGCCCCATGTCCACGCCGCGGCGGCTGGCACCCAGGTCCATCGGCACACCGATGATTCGTATCTTGTCCGGCATTTGGCTGATTCTTTTCGCGACCTCGGAAGGACCCCGAGGATTCCCCAAGCCCACTTAAGGATAGACGCGATATAGCATGCGTGGGAAGGGGATGACTTCGCGGATGTGCTCGGTTCCGCAAATCCATGCGACGGTGCGTTCCAGGCCGAGACCGAAGCCCGCGTGGGGCACGCTGCCGTAGCGACGCAGGTCCAGATACCACTGAAACGCCTCTTCCGGCAGGTTGGCTTCGCGGATGCGCCGGAGAAGCGTCTCGTAGCTCGACTGGCGCTCGCCGCCGCCGATGATCTCGCCGCCGCCTTCGGGAGCGATCATGTCGAAGCTGAGCGCGAGGTCGGGCCGCGCCGGGTCGGTGGCCATGTAGAAGGCTTTCATGGCCGCTGGATAGCGATGGATGACGACCGGCTTTTCGAATTCCTTTGAAAGCAAGGTTTCCTCATCGCCGCCGAAATCGTCGCCCCACTTCGCGGGATTGCCGGCCTTCTGCAGGACTTTCACCGCTTCGTCATAGCTGATGCGTGGAAATGGCGGAACGATCTTCGCGAGCCTGGCCACATCGCGGCCGAGCGTGGCAAGCTCCCGCGCGCGATTCTGCACCACTGACTGCACGATCGCGCTGACGAGCCCCTCGGCCAGCTCGATCATATCGTCGAGGTGCGCATAGGCCGCCTCCGGTTCGAGCATCCAGAACTCGGTCAGGTGCCGCCGAGTCTTCGATTTTTCGGCGCGAAACGTGGGCCCGAACGTGTAGACCTTGCCGAGCGCGGCGGCGGTGGCCTCGACATAGAGCTGGCCGGATTGCGTGAGGTAAGCTTTCTGGTCGTCAATGTAGTTCACTTCGAAAAGGGTGGTGGTGCCTTCGCAAGCCGCGGGCGTGAAGATGGGCGCGTCGGTGAGCGTATAGCCCTGGCCATCCATGAAATTGCGCGCGGCGCGAACTGCCTCCGCGCGGATTCGCAGGATCGAAGCCTGGCGCGGCGTGCGTATCCAGAGATGGCGCTGGTCGAGCAGAAAATCCACGCCATGCTCTTTGAGCTGAATCGGATAGGGATTCGATTCCGGCACCCGCTGGACCACTTCGACAACGCTAATGTGAATTTCGCAGCCGCCGGGGGCGCGCGGCTCGGCCTGGATCTTGCCCGTGGCGATGACGCTCGATTCTTGCGTGAGTCCCTTGAGCGCGGCGAACGCTTCCGGATTTTCCTTTAGCGAGACGACGCCCTGCATCACTCCGGTGCCATCGCGAAAAATCGGGAAAAGGAGTTTGCCCGATTCGCGCATGTTGTAAAGCCAACCGCGGATCGTGACCACGCCCCCGACGTGCTCGGCCGCATGCTCGATGGCGATGATCGGGATGGGCGCTTGTGCTTGCTGGCTCATGGAGTCATTGGAAGTAGGCATCAGGTGCGGGCCGGCCCGGTCCGGGCGGAATTGGCGCCTTTCTCATCGAGATGTTTTTCAAGCTTGTCGAACACCGTGCGAATTTGATCGAGCGATGGCGAACCCGGAGCAGTTTCCTTCAACTCAAGCACGAGGGGAAGCGGCTCAGGAGTACCCGCGAATTCGCCGAGGACGGCGTCCCAATCGATGGTGCCTTCCCAGGGAAGCAGATGCTCATCCTTCTCGCCGTGATTGTCATGGGCGTGCACGGTGACGACGCGTTCGCGCATCAGCTGGAAGCCGGAGTCAACGCCGCCTTCCATGTGGGCGTGGCCGATGTCGAAGCAGAAGCCCAGATTGTGCAGATGGGTGTCCTTGATGAATTGAGCGAGCGACGCGGGAGATCCAAGCTCATTAGCAGTATTTTCGAGAGCGATCGTGACGCCGCGGTGTTTGGCGAAGATGGCCAGGATTTCGAGCGAATTGAAGGCCGCGTCGAGCTTGCGCGGGTCCGCCGCCTGATGGCCAGTGGCCAGCTGCTGCACAAAAAAACGGAATGGGATCGTCTCCGCCACTTCGAGGGCGCGCTTGATTTCATCCACGGCATCCTGCCGGCGTATGCGTTCCGGATCGGCGATGGAAATGGCGACGCCGCTTCCCCGTCCCGGAGCCGTATCGCGATCGAGCGGAGCGTGGAGCGCGTGAAGCGACAAACCGGAATCGCGGAGCGATGCGGCGAACTCGCGGACGGACTGCACGGCAGCGTAATTGAAATGAAACGTCCCGCAGAATACTTCGACGCCGGCGACAGCCGCCTGCGCGATTTCGGCCAGAAGCTCGGGAGTGAGCGGCTGGTCCCGGTACATGTATGTGGAAAGAATGCGCTGCATTCCGCCCCCAGTGCGGCATTCGTGCGAGATGATCTATGGTCAATGGAAACCGCTCCGGCGTCAATAGTTGGCGGGCCGTGCGGCTTTGCGGGCAGGATTGCGCCCGGCGTATCAGGCAGCTTCTGAGAGGAAATCGACTTTGAAAGACGGCGCGACGAGGCCGGCAGCGGCTCCGCGAGCAAGCAATTCGCGGACGGCGCGGCGTCCCTCTTCGCCGTAGTCGAGAGTCCAGCGGTTCACGTACATGCCGATAAATTTGTCGGCGAGCACCGGGTCCATGTCACGGGCGAACTGCAGGGCGTATTCGACCGCCGCTTCGCGATGTTCGAGAGCGTAGCTGACGCTTTCGCGGATGATGCGCGCCACCTGGCGGCCGAGGTCTGGACCGAGACTGCGGCGAACGGCGTTGGCGCCGAGCGGAAGCGGCAGGCCGGTCGATTCCTGCCACCACAGCCCGAGATCGACGACCTTGTGGAGCCCAACTTGCGAAAATAGAAGCTGGCCCTCGTGGATCAGCAAGCCCGCCTCGACTTCCTTCGCCTGGACCGCCTGCATGATCTTGTCGAAGGGCATGGTCACGACTTCGACATTCGGTTCGAACAATTTGAGAGCGAGGTACGAGGTCGTACGCGTTCCGGCTACGGCAATCTTCTTTCCTGCCAGCTCATTCTTTTTGATCTGGTGCGATGCAACCACGATTGGTCCGTAGCCTTCGCCGAAACTCGCGCCGCAATCGAGCAAGACGTACTTGTCGGCAACGAACGTATAGCCGTAAAAGCTCACGGCCGTTACATCGTAGGTTTCCTTGAGAGCGGCGTAATTCAGGGATTCGATATCCGAGAGAATATGGGTGAATTTGACGCCCGGCAGGCGTACTTTGCCCGTAGCCAGGGCATAAAACATGAAGGCGTCGTCGCTATCGGGTGAATGCGCGAGCTGCAGGGAGACCGTCTCCTGTGCCGTGGCTGGTGTGGACATTTTCTTAACCATCCTGGCGCTCAAAGGAAGCTCGTCCCGCCGCTGCATTTCGGCGACACCTGACCCGCAAGCCGTTGTTTCCGCTGCGGAGCCCGTGAAAAAACCTGCGATCGGTGTGAGCGTTTTCCTGCGTGAGTGCCGTCTAAGAACGACTAAGGATACCACAGCGCATCGCCGCAGGTACAGGTCCGGCCCGGTCGCGGACCTCGGAGGAGCAGGTGTCGCTAGTCGGATTTTGCGAGAACGAGCGGCAACAGGAATTCCTGAATTCCCTTGTTCTGCTGGGGAGTGAGGCTTTCGAAATGCATGCCCATGCAATCTTCTCCGGAAATGCGGAGAACGCGCGCGGCCAAGGACACGGGCGGGCCGGAGCTCACGTGAATTTTCACTTGCGCGACAGTGCCCATGGGCAGCACGTCGGACGCTTGCACGAACATGCCGCCGACACTCATGTCGAGCGTCTTGCCGGTCAGTTGGGTGCTTCCCGATTCGATGGAAACCTTGCAGCTGACCTTGATGCGGCGAAAGCGACGCCGCTCGCTCTCGATGGAGTCCTTGGTGGCGCGGACCAGGCGCAAAATGTCGTGCTTTGCGATCGGCTTAAAGAGGAAGAAGTTGGCTCCGGCGGCAAAGGCGCGCGCGAGCAGCGCCCTGTCGTCCTCGCCCGTGATTACCAGGATGGGAGTGGAGGTATTCAAGCCGCCCGAACGTATTTTCTTGGTGAGTTCGATGCCGTCGGGTTTTGGCATGTGCACGTCCAGAAACACGGCGTCGAATTTTTCCCGGGCGAGGCAGGTGACAGCCTGTCCGCTGTGGGTCAGGGCCAGGGAGTCGATGTCCACCGAGCGCAGGACTTCCTGAATCAGCTCGCAGGTCGCCGCGTCATCGTCCACCACAAGAACCCGGCTTGGCATAGTCATCTCCCAGCAGGCACATAGTCGATTGGAACAATCCAGTTGCCGGCGCTCAGCGGCGGGGCTGCGCCTTCGCGGGTACGGTGAGCCAGCGATCGAGTTGTTCGCGGAGCAATTGAAAATCGATGGGTTTTGAAACGCATGCGCTGCACCCGGCGCGCATCACACGCTCATGATCGGTCGTCATGGCGTGCGCCGTAACGGCAATCACGGGGATGGCGCGCAATTTCGGATCGCGGCGGATCCACGTAGCCAGCTCCAAACCATCCTGTGCGCCCAATTGCACGTCGAGCAAGATCGTATCGGGCAGATCGCCGTTAAAAGCCGCAAACGCTTCGTCGAGAGTCGTGGCGGTTTGTACTTTGAAGCGTTCCGATTCGAGCCAGTCCACGAGAAGCTCGAGGTTCGCGGCGTTGTCTTCCACTACCAGAATTCGATGGCTCATGATTTCTCCACCAGCGCCGGAGGCACCGCTTTCTTCAATTGCCTGAATAACATCTCCTGCCATCGGTCCTTCTTTTGAAGAAGCGCGGCGCTGTTGGCCCGCAGATATTCTTTCTCCTCGAGCGTCAGATCCTTGCTCGTCAATACGAACACCGGCATGTCGGCTGTCGAGGGATTTCCCCTCCACTGGGCGAGCAACTCGAAGCCGCTCACGTCCGGGAGAATCAAATCCAGAATCACGAGTTCGGGGACCGATTTTGCCACCTTGGCGCGAGCCGTTGCTCCATCCGCGGCAATGTCCACCAGATATCCGCGGTGCATCAAGGATTCGGCAACGAACTCGCGAGTGGGAGGATGATCTTCCACAACCAGGACGGATTGCAGGCCCGTGTGTCCCGAGCGGCTCAGGCAGCGGTCCACGGATGCCAGAAGCACGAGCTTTTCGACCGGCTTCACGATGTATTCGTCCGCGCCCAGCAGGGCGCCGGTGGATGGCTGATCGACGATGGTCACCACGATCACGGGAATGTGGGCGGTGCGACGGTCGCTCTTGAGCGCCGTCAGCACCTGCCACCCGTTGATCGGCCTCATAACGATATCCATGGTTACGGCGGCGGGCTGCAGGTCGATAGCCATTTCCACGGCGCGCTCCGGCTCGCGGCACACCGTGACCAAATAGCCGGCGGAGAGCAGCTGTGTTTCAAGCAGCATTGCGGCGGCCCGATCGTCCTCGACCACGAGAATCCTGGCGGCGACGCCGTCCTCGGACTTATGTTCGATCTGTTGTTCTTCCCGTGGCTCAACGGAAGTGACAAAAGGCAAGGTGAAGTGGAAGCAGCTGCCGGAACCGGAATGGCTCTCCAGGCCCAGCTGTCCACCATGCAGCTCCACCAGCCGCTGGGTGATGGCCAGTCCCAGGCCCGTGCCTTCCGCGCCTTTCGCGTTCTGCCCCAAACGGTAGAAAGCCTCAAATATGCGGTTTTGCTCTTCCGGAGGAATGCCGGGACCGGAATCGCGCACCTCCAACCGCACGAGATCGCCGACTCTATTCGCCGCCAGCTCGATCTTCCCGCCTTCGGGCGTGAATTTGATGGCGTTCCCGAGCAAGTTCATCAGGATCTGCTTCAACCGCATGCCGTCCGCCCGAACACTCAGTCCCGGCGTCGCATGCTTAATGACGACGTGGTTCTTCTTGCTGATCAGGGGATGCAAGGTGTCGCACGCCTCGGCGAAAGCCTGGTCGACGCGCACATCTTCCGGCGCCAGTTGTAGACGCCCCGCTTCGATCCGGGACAAATCGAGAATATCGTTGATCAGCCGGAGAAGATGCCTCCCTCCGGTGACAATGTGATTCAGGTAGCGGCGCTGCTTTTCATTCAGCGGCCCGTAGCGGTTCTCGCCGAGCAGGTCGGAGAAACCGAGCACGGCATTCAGCGGAGTCCGCAGCTCGTGGCTCATCGTGGAGAGAAACTGGTCCTTGAACCTGTTGGAGCGCTCGGCGTCGTTCTTGGCAACCACCAGCGCTTCGCGGGTCCGCTTGAGTTCGGTGATATCCCGAGCCGTCGCATAAATCAATCGATCCTTCAAAGAAGGGCTGGCATTCCACATGAGCCAGCGATAGGAGCCGTCCTTGCACAGGTAACGATTCTCAAATCGGATGGCATCGAGTCCTTCGGCCTGCCGCCCGGCCTCCAGCGCGGTTCGCTCGCGGTCCTCCGGATGGATGAATTCGGTGTAGGGTCTCGAGAGCAGTGCATTCGTGGACCATCCAAGCACCTTTTCCCACGCGGGATTGACGCGTTTGAAGTATCCATCGATGCCCGCGATGCAGAGGAGGTCGATGGACAGCATGAAGTAGTTGTCCAGCTCTTCGCGAGACCGTTTGGCTTCGGTGACCTGCTTGCCAAGCTCTTGATTCAACTCTTGATTTGCAGCCAGAAGGCGCGCCTGGCGTCGCACGAGCAGCGCCGCGAATGCGGCGGTCAGGAGATAGATGAGCAGGAGGTAGATGCTCACCGAACGATACTGGCTCTTCAAACGCACGGCGGGAGCCAAGGCCTGGCTTGCGGGGCGTTGGTACAGGGCCGCCCAGCCCAGCCGCGGAATCGGCGCGAAGCCAACGAAGCGATCCTGGCCGTCAATCCTGACTCGATCGCTGCCCTCCGCGTTCGATAGCGCGCGGCCAACCAAACCAGATAAGGAGATGCTCACGGGTTCGCTCTGCGACCGAATCTCAGGAGACGCGGCGACAACGCCGTGCTGGTCTACGATTACAAATCCTTCCCATCCGCCCTTTTCAATCGAATTGAACTTAGCAGCTAAGTCGGCCAGGCTGTAAGTGGCCATAAGGATTCCCGCGGGGTTACTGTGCTCGTCGCGAATAGGAACAGCCACGGCTACGACCAGGGGCCGCGAGCCTGCCGCCGTGCGATAGACTTCGGAGACGTACGGCTGCCAGCCTGAGGTGACTCCGCGATACCAGTCCCGATAAGCATAATTCTTACCAACAATCGGGTCAGACGGCACGATCGCTCGAAGCGTGCCGTTCGTCTCATAGACGCTCGCAAACAGGAACGCAGGCTCGAACTTACGAGCTTCCTGAAGTTGGAGATCGATAGAAGGAAGATTACGGCGGGCCCAATCGTCGCGCAGCGAGGAGCGGTCAGCAATGGAAGTGAGAATGGTTTCGGCTGAGGTGAGGTCCTTATCCACCATCGCCGCGAGGGTGCGGGCTCTGACGAGGTCGCCCTGTAATTCCCTCTTTTCGATTTCCTTCGCTGACTGCAGGTACATCCAGTAGGTCCCGCCCATTAGCGGCAGGATGAAGAGGAAAAGCAGCAATGCCAGGAGCCACGCCCCCCTCCCTGCGCGTGGATCGATCTTACTGGGAAGCGTTGTTTTGCCACCCTTAACAACAGACATCAGATCTCCTTCGAGAGGGCGCTCGCCCGCGCCACCTTGCCTTCGCGCGAGCGGACGGCATCCTTGGGACCCATCGGCGGACCTAACCTATCTATTCTAGCGACCTGGGCCGGATGCCCGACTTCTTTGTGAACGGGGATGACACGATCAGTAAATACTCTCTGGACTCTCGTGAGGGACTTCAGCGGTCGCCTCTCGCATTCCTGGCTCGCAGAATCGCTTGGGCCGGTGGGCTGTGGCGCGATGCGATGCAAGTCCGGTAGAATGCCGCAGGAGATAACCGATGCCTTCATTTCCCGGAGTTGATTTTCTGGATTTCGATTCCCTGCTGAGCGACGAAGAAAAGTTGGCCAGGAAAACGGTGCGGCAGTTCGTGGACGAACAGGTGCTGCCAATCATCGCTCAGCACGATCGCGAGGGAACCTTTCCGCTGCAGCTCGTGCCCGAGATGGCGAAATTGGGGCTTTTCGGCGCGAACCTGAAGGGCTATGGCTGCGCAGAAATGTCGAACGTGGAATACGGTGTGGTCACCCAGGAGCTGGAACGCGGCGATTCCGGGCTTCGCAGTTTCGCCTCCGTGCAGTCCGGGCTGGTGATGTACCCCATTCACGCATTCGGCTCGGACGCGCAGAAGGAAAAATGGCTGCCCCTGCTGCAACAAGGGAAAGCGATCGGTTGCTTCGGCCTCACCGAGCCGCAATTCGGCTCCAATCCCGGCGGGATGCTGACCCGTGCGGTGAAAAAGGGCGACAGCTACATCCTGGACGGCGAAAAGATGTGGATCACGAACGGCTCGATCGCGGACGTCGCAGTCATCTGGGCGAAATGCGAAGACGGCAAGGTTCGCGGCTTCCTGGTAGAGAAAGGCACGACCGGTTTCAAAGCGTGGACCATTCATGGAAAACAGTCACTGCGCGCCTCGGTGACCTCTGGGCTGGCGATGACCGACTGCAAGATTCCGGCCGCGAACGTGCTGCCCGGAGTAGAGGGCCTGCGAGGACCGCTATCGTGCCTTGACCAGGCGCGGTACGGCATCGGCTGGGGCGCCATCGGCGCCGCCATGGCTTGCTACGACACCGCGCTCGGCTACGCCAAGCAGCGGAAACAATTCAACGACCGCCCGATCGCTTCGCACCAGCTGGTGCAGGAAAAACTGGTCTGGATGATCACGGAAATCACCAAGGCGCAATTCCTCGCCTTGCAAGTGGGACGCCTGAAGGACCGGGGGCGCGTTCATCCGTCGCACATCTCCATGCTGAAAATGAACAATGTGTGGATGGCGCGCGAAGTGGCGCGCATGGCGCGGGAAATCCTCGGCGCCAATGGGATCGTGGACGACTACGGCATCATGCGCCATATGAACAACCTCGAGTCGGTGTACACCTACGAGGGTACTCACGACATCCACAAGCTGGTCATCGGCGAACGCATCACGGGCATTGCCGCATACGTCTGATCCGCGCAATCCCCGGCTGAAAAATCGACTGGGCTGCGTAAGAATTAGGATTATCATGACACCGGGTGGCGGTCCTTTTCCGGCAGAATCCTGAACCTTCAAGGAGTGAACGTGGAGATAGAACTAAGCCTGGAATTCCTGCGCGTTGTGGAGCGGGCGGCCATCGCGTCGGCTCGCACCATGGGCCTGGGCGACCGTCACGGTTCCGATCAGGCGGCGGTCCAAGCGATGCGCTCGGAAATGGACACGGTCGGCATGGACGCGACGATCGTGATCGGCGAAGGCGAGCGCGATGAAGCCCCGATGCTCTACATCGGGGAAAAAGTCGGCGCGGCGGGACGCGAAAAGAGCCGCAAATACCCCCAGATTGATATCGCGGTGGACCCCCTCGAGGGCACGAATCTTTGCGCCACGGGCGAGCCGAATGCCATCGTGGTGCTGGCCGCGAGCGATCGCGGCGGGCTCCTGCACGCGCCCGACCTATACATGGAGAAGCTCATCGTCGGCCCGGCATGCAAGGGCGCGGTCGAGCTGGACGCCCCGGTGAAGCACAATCTCGCTGCGATCGCGAAGAGGCTGGACCGCGAGATCGAGGACCTGGTGGTCATCGTCCTCGATCGCCCGAGACACGAGAAGCTGATTGCGGATATCCGTGCGACCGGCGCGCGCATCCGACTGATTTCCGACGGTGACCTTTCGGCCGGCATCACCGCTGCGGTTTCAAACATGGGCGTTCACGCGGTGATGGGCACCGGAGGCGCTCCGGAGGGGGTGCTGACGGCTGCGGCGCTGCGATGCTTGAATGGCCAGATTCTCGGCCGCTTGGTTGCGTCCAAGCCGGAACACCACGAACGCCTCGCGCAAATGGGTATCAAGGATGCGAAGCGGATTTACGACACGCAAGACCTAGCGCCCGGGAAAAACATCATTTTTGCCTGTACGGGAGTGACCGGCGGCAATCTGCTCCGCGGCGTGCGGTTCTTCGGCGATGGGACGCGCACCCAGTCGCTGATCATGACCCACGACCACCGGCAGGTGCGGTTTATCGATTCCGTCCATCTCGAAAAGGGAGCGGACGTGAAGGTGCAGTTCTACTAGCAAGCAACCCAATCGGCCGGACGCGCGACCCGCACGCGTCCGACCGATTTTGATTTTGACGTTGCCGCTACCGTTCTAGCGGTGAATGGCGGTCGCGACGTGTCCGCCCTGAACCTGCCGGCGCGGCACGTGGGGCATCCGTTCCGTGGGCTGAGGAGCTAGCGGGCGCACGATATGATTCGTGCTGACGTGCTCGCTGATCGCCTGCAGCCTCTTCAGAATGCCCTGCCACTGAGTCCAATCAAGCTGCCGCAAGAACGGACGAAGCCCTTGAATGAACGGGTCCTCGAGAACCGTTTCGCCGTTTGTCTCCGGCACGAAGAAGCGATTCAGGCCAACACCCAAAGCTTCGGCAATCTTCTCGAGCGTGCCGAGGCTGGGAGTCATCTGCCCGCTTTCGATCCGGGACAAATACGAGCGGGAAACGCGAGAGCGTGCTTGTAGCTGGCTCTGCGTCATTCCGCGCGATTCTCGCAACTGCCGGATGCGCTGGCCGATGTTCTCGACAGTCTCGCGATTCGGCCAGTTCTCAAACAGTTGACGGTCATCCCCTGGCAAGTCTTGTGGCGACGGCGTCGGGATGACGAACGTCACCTTCGGGGGCAGCAAACGCAAACACCGACGGCAATTGCCCGTCCGCGTGCGGTACTGCACCAACCCGCATACTTGACAGCGGATGACTTCTCGATCCATGTCCATGCTGGTTGCTATGCTATCTTTTTCCGCCACCGGTCTCCTCGCAGACTATTCCCGGCGATGCGAAAGGGGAGAAACGACTACCTCAGGGGGAAGGCAGAAACGGCGCGCAGTGCATTCTCCATAGGGTGCCATTTCTTGTCAAGCCTTTTCTCCCTGCTCCCACAAGATAATTTTAACCCCGCCGCGCAGAGCATTACAAATCAAACGGATGCCGCCGGGCGGGCGCGCCTCGACGCTCGCCCGGCGAGCGATAGACACCGTCTGTCCACTGCGAAACGGCGCGAGCGGACATAATTGCGCTCCTTTTCACTGTGCTATCATGGCTCGCACGCCATCGAACGTTTGATTTTTGGGGGGGCAATTGTTCATAGGAAAAAGCCGCGGAGCCACGATCACCCTATGCGCCATGATTTGGATGGCCTCCGGCCTTTTTGCGGTGCAGGCGCAGAATCGCACTGCATGGACCCTCGACGGTGTCCTCCGGCAAATGGACGCCGAGGCCAAGGACTTCCACAGCCTTTCCGCCGACATCGAGCGCACCAAAGTCACCGTTGTGGTGAATGATCACTCGACCGAAGCAGGGAGCATTCAGGTCCGCGGCGATAAGATGCTGCTGGAGTTCAAGGCGCCCAACGCGCGCACGATTCTAAGGACAGGTGACAACCTGTACATCTATACGCCGGGCCTGAACCGCGTCGAGGAATACAATCTGGGCAAGAACCGCGCGCTGGTGGACCAGTTTCTGCTTCTGGGATTCGGCACCGAAAGCAAGGATCTACAGAAGGGCTATCTGGTCGCGCTGCTGAAGGAGGAGAAGCTCGACGACAAGAAGACGATCGAGCTGGAATTGACTCCAAAATCGGACGCTGTGCGAAACCAAATCGCCAAGATCCAGATCTGGCTGGATGAATCCAGCTGGCTGCCCGTACAGCAGCAGTTCTACGAGGCCGGATCGGGCGATTATTCCATCGTTCACTACTCAAAGGTCGTACGGAATCCGGGATTGCCGGATTCGAAGTTCAAACCGCATTGGCCCAAAGGCACGGAAAGAATCAAACCGCAGGGCTGAGCCATCCTGGGCCGGACCGGAAAAGGACAAAGCCCGCTTCGATCTTTGCTGCTACGGCCGCGCCGCCTTCCCTTCGCTCTCAAGCAATTCGCGTTTGCGTTGGATGCCCCAGCGATATCCCGCCAGATTGCCGTCTTGCCGGACCACCCGATGGCAGGGCACCACAACGGACACTGGATTTGTGGCGCAGGCGCGGGCGACTGCGCGAACCGCGGCTGGGCGTCCGATGGCACGCGCAACTTCCGTGTAAGTCTTCGTGGCTCCGTACGGAATCTTTCGGAGCTCTTCCCAGACGCGCCGCTGGAATGCCGTGGCCTGCACATCGGTCGGCAAATCGAGGTGCGGTTCCTGTCCTCGCAGATGAGCGAGGATCTGTGTGACCCATTCACCGAGATTTCCGCGGCTTGTTTCGCGGCTTGGCCCGGGGCGTCGGAATAAGCTCCGCGCCGGGGTATTCCTTCCGCAGCGCCGCGCGAAGGGCGCCATCGGATTCGCCCAGATAAAGCGCGCTGATTCCGCGGTCCGTTGCGCCGACGAGCAGACGGCCGAGCGGCGAACCCAGAATCGCGTAGTGAATTTTCATTCCGGCGCCACCCCGGCCATACGCGGCGGGCGTCATGCCGAGGTGCGACGGTGCGCGTTCATATAGCCGGCTCGACGAGCCGAATCCTGCCTCATACAGTGCGGTGGTCACGTTATCTCCTCTTTTCAGTCGCGACTTCAGCCGGCGCATTCGCTGCGCATCGGCGTATTGCCGCGGAGTGATGCCCATCGCGCTGCGAAATGCGCGATCGAGCTGATGGGGGCTCATGCCCACGGGCGTGCTGAGCGCCGCGAGCGTTAATTGGGTGTCGCTGCGAACGTCCATGCCGGGGTCGGCCAGGATGCGCGCCTCGATTTCGCGGCAGACGCGCGCGACGGTTTCGATCCTGGCGTCCTGCATCGGAAACGCGCGCGGGTGGCAGCGCCTGCACTCCCGAAATCCCTTCTGCTCGGCAGCTTCCGGAAGCGGAAAGAAGACGACCTGCTCGCGCCGGGGCTTGCGCGAGGGGCACGACGGCCGGCAGTAAATCCCGGTCGAGCGCACCGCGTAAACGAATGCGCCGTCCGCGCTGCGGTCGCGGGCCTGCACGGCCTGCCAGCGCGAACCGCCATCGTGGCGACCCGTTCCCTGCCGTGCTCGACTTGGATTTCGAAGCATCTCTTACCCGCGCCCCGTGAACTGCCTTGACGCGATCAAGTTAACCGAACCAAAAGCTGGGAACTATCCGAATCTTGCGGTCAAATCCGGTCGGCCCGCGATCGAGGTCTCGGAAACCCTCATATCGCCGGCCCTCGCAGGCGCCACAGAGAGGGTTACATCATACGGCACTTTTTCTCGATGCCTGGTTGACGGTTCAGTGGACGTCCCGCATATTCGGACAACCTGACGAGGGGGTCATCTTTCGGCAGGTCTTGGGGGAAGTGTCATGGGAGCCGTTCCGGAACGCGACGACTGCGCCGCAGTTTCTCCGCTTCGTGAAGTTGAATCTCGCACAGAATCCGTCACAGCAATATCAGGAAAGCCAGGACCGCGACGCTTCGCGCGAGTCCCGACGCACACGATTGGCGTGGCGTCCGAGCGCCGGCGCTATCCGCGGGCTTCGCTATCGCTGCCGCTGCGCCTGACGCGGATCGGCGACGCCCTCGAGCCGATTCCCGTTACGCTGGTCACACGAAATATCAGTTCGAGCGGCGTCTATTTTCTCGCGCCCCGCGAGATCGAGCCCGGCATGGCGATTGAGCTGGAAGTTGCGCTCGTTGACCGCGCCCCCGGCTTCGGCCGAGTGCAGATGTGCACCGCAGCTCACGTGGTGCGCGCGGAAGACACCGAAACGCCCGGTTGGAGAGCTTATGCCGCAAGCTTCGACGATTTCGCCCTGCAGCGCGACGACGTGCTGCCCATGCGCTACAAGGTTGGATAGCTCGATTCCCGTACTTCGCCACTGATTTTTTCGCGCAGCTCCGGCCTGTGCTACACGGGTCCGCGCGTTCTTCTGATACGATTCCCTTTCGATGAATCAACCACAATTCCAGGCGCGCGTCGTGCTGTTCGATTGGGACGGTACGCTGCTCAATTCCTGCGCGGCCGACCAGCGAGCGTACCTTGCCATGTTTCGCGCCCTGGGAATCGAATGGGGAACCCACGAAATTGACCGGCACTATTCTCCCGATTGGTACCACGTCTATCGCGCCGCGCGAATTCCGCGCACGGAGTGGGCGCGTGCCGATCGGCTGTGGCGACGGGCTTACAGCGCCGAACGCCCGGCGCTGCTGCCCGGCGCGCGAACCGTGCTGCGCACGCTCATCAGGAACTTTCGCCTGGGTCTGGTGACCAGCGGAAGCCGCGGGCGCGTGCGAAAGCAGCTCAGTGAATTTGAGTTCACGAAACATTTTTGCGCGCGCGTTTACGGCGAAGACTCGCTCCGCAAGAAGCCTCACCCCGCGCCGCTCCAGATGGCGTTGCGGATTCTGCGCGCTGCGCCTGAGGAGTGCGTGTATGTGGGCGATTCGGCGCAGGATATTGAAATGGCGCGGCGCGCGGGAGTGCGAGCTATCGGAGTGCTCGGCCCGTTCCCTACCGCCGAGCGGATTCGCGCCGCAGAGCCGGATCTCCTGCTGCGCTCGATCCGCGAGCTGCCCCGGTATCTGCGCCGCGCCGATTAATTGTGCGGCGGGGCGGTTGTGGAAGCCGGCGCTGGCGCTTGCGTTGGAGCCGCTCCGCCCGATGCGTTCGGCTTGAAATCGGTCGAGCGGATTACTAGTCGCAACTGGGATTCCTCTTCGCCGGCGGCGCCAAAATAGTCATCCGAGGTCGTGTACGTCGGCAGCCAATACTTGTCCTGGAAATTCTCCCGGTAGGTCTCGAACAAGCTGAAGGGCAGCTTCGTGCCCTCGTCAATCAGTTCCGTTACAAACTTGCCGTACGTCTCGACGATGGCGAGGTCGTGATCGTCTACGAACACGACGCCCTGAAACAGGCGCTGGGTGCGGCTGAGCTGCTTCGGCTTCACTTGAAAAACGTAGGTGTTGAGCTCGTCGAGCTTCTGCTGGCCGGCGTAAAGAAAATCGTAATTCGCGATCTGGTCGGACGTGAGAAAGAAAGCCGGCAGAGTCGTGATCGTGCGCACGTCCTCGAACGAATAGTGCGTCAGCTTGAGCGTCGATTCAGCGGGCTTCACGACGCGCCAGAATCGCTGCCCATCGGGCCGCGTGTACTCCTCGCCGGTCACCGTGAATTTTCCGCCGGGATTGGTCATCTCCTCGATGCGAATTGTCTGCACGAAATCGTATGTGTCGTAAACTTTCCTGGCCGAGTCCTCATTCGCCGCGAATCTGCGAATGATCTCTTGTTGCGGTATGGGCGGCGGGCCCGGATGCGGCACCGACGGGATGCGCCTCACTTCGAACTTCGGCGGGGGCCCCAGCGGACCCTGATTGTCCTGCGCGCGCACTGGAAGCGCGGCGCTTGCCACGAAAATCGCGAGCAGTGCCGCTGAAAGTGTGAGCCGCCGCGTGGTTGAGGTCATTCCAGGCATTAGATGCGCGAACCGCCCTTTCCGTTGAGGCCGGACGGACGCGACGCACGCGAAAAATATCACACCTTCCGTGCACATCGGCTGAAAAAGACAGGCTCGCGACGGCCGGTGCTCTGTTAAAATCGCGCGTTTGCAGTTCCTGGGCTGAATCCGTCGTGCACGAAGAACCGAACGCGAAGCGCTACTACGTCAGCGGAATGGTGCAGGGTGTCGGCTACCGCTACTTCGCCGAGCGCGCCGCCATGCACCTGAAAGTGATGGGATACGTTCGGAATCTTCGCGATGGCCGCGTCGAAGTGTACGCCATCGCGCCGGCGGAGACGCTGGCGGCGCTGCGGCGGGACCTCGAACGCGGTCCGCATGGGGCCACCGTCACGAGCGTGACCGAGGAAGAAGCCGTGGTCGAGCCGAGATTTGCCGATGAGTTTTCGATCGAGTACGACGCCTGACGCCGGGAAGAGGAGACGATGGACGACCTGAAGAAAATGATCCGCGAAATCCCGGATTATCCGAAGCCGGGGATTTTGTTTTACGACCTGACGACATTGTTGCAGGACGGAAAGGGATTCCACTCACTGGTGGACAAGCTCTGCGACCACTACGGCGGGCAACCCGTGGACGTGGTCGCCGGAATCGAAGCGCGCGGGTTCATCTTCGCTCCGGCGCTCGCCTACCGCCTGGGCGCGGGATTTGTTCCGGTGCGCAAGCCGAAGAAGCTGCCGTGGAAGACCGCGTCGGTCACCTATCAGCTCGAATACGGCAGCGATCAGCTCGAAATCCACCAGGACGCGGTCAAAAAGGGCCAGCGCGTCCTCCTGTGCGACGACTTGCTCGCCACGGGAGGCACTGCGGCGGCGGCAATCAACCTGGTGCGCCAGCTAGGCGGCAACATTGTCGGCGCCGCATTCGCTGTGGAACTGAATTTTCTGCACGGGCGCGCGAAGTTGCCCGGCGTGGATGTGTTTTCCCTGCTCAAGTACGACAGCTAGCATGCAATCGCATCCGGTGGCCACAAACTTGGCCATGGTGTCAGCGTTTCCGCAGGTGCGTGCCGCGGCACACAATTGCGCGGCTGGCGCCCCTTCCTAACAGCCTTATTTCCCCGATACTTCCGAAGCTTCGCAGGCGGAAAAACCTGGCACTCCGATTGCCTTCTCTTGGAACGGTAGGTCCCTCAAGGAGAGAAGCGTGATCAAGCGTATGGCAGCATTGACCTTCATCTTCGTCTGCACGTCAATCGCATGGATTATTCTGGGCGAAACCATTGTCGCGCGAACCGATTCTCCAATGTCTTCCGAATTGAAATCGCGCGTTGCCGCCAGCTGGGGAACGACTCAGCAACAATCCCCTCCGACGGCCAGCTACAATCACAAAGTCGTCACGAAGGTAGAGACTGACAAGGGAACGAAGGAAGTCGAGACAACTGAAACGGTGCCGTTGTCCGTCGAGGCGAGCAAGATTGACGTTGCACTCAATCTCAAACATCGGCAGAAAGGACTGCTCTGGTACAGCACATATGCGGTGACCTTTGGCGGGGACTACACTTTCACGAATTCGAGCGACCAAGATCGAGATGTAGTATTCCGTCTTCCCTTTCCGGCCAGCCAAGCGATTTACGATGACCTCGTCATGTCGGTGGATGATCAACCATTGCTCGTGAACAACACCAGCGCCGGCGCAACCGGAAGCGCGCACATCGCAGCGGGAAAGGCAGTCGTGCTGCATACAGGTTACCGTTCCCAGGGCGTCGACTCGTGGCAATACAATTTCGGGGAAGGCATTTCCCAAATTCGCAATTTCACCCTGCACATGCGAACCAACTTCAAAGACATCGACTTTCCGGAGAACACGATGTCTCCGACAACGAAGTCCGAAACGGGCGGCGGATGGGACCTGGTCTGGAGCTACAAGAATCTAGTGGCAGGATATGAAATCGGAATGACAATGCCCGAAAAGCTACAGCCAGGTCCGCTCGCGGGTCAGATTAGTTACTTCGCACCCATATCGCTATTCTTCTTTTTCTTTCTGATGTTCATCATTTCGACCCTGCGCGGCATCGACCTTCACCCAATGAACTACTTCTTCTTTGCCGCTGCCTTCTTTTCCTTCCACCTTTTGCTCGCCTACCTGGTGGATCACATCTCAATTCACCTGGCGTTCTTGATCTGCTCTCTGGTGTCGACATTCCTGGTGGTCACGTACGCGCGGCTCGTCGTAGGGATGCGCTTCGCCGCGCTCGAAGCGGGGCTGGCACAATTCATCTACCTGGTCTTGTTTTCGTATGCCTTTTTCTTCAAGGGCTTCACTGGGCTGGCAATCACAATCGGTTCGATTCTTACGCTGTTCGTGGTCATGCAGATGACCGGGCGAATCCGGTGGGAGGAGAAGTTCGCGAAGGTGAGGGCCGGGGCCAGCGCCTGACCTTTACTTGCCGCGCCGCTGGCGGACGGCCTCAAATAGCATGATGCCCGCGGCGACGGACACGTTGAGCGAGCGCACCGGGCCGGACGTGGGAATCGAGACGAGGAAGTCGCAGCGCTTGCGTGTTAGCTCGTGCAGGCCTTCGCCTTCGCTGCCCAGCACGATTCCGACGGATGCCTTCAGATCCACTTCCGTGTATGTTTTTTCCGCGCGCTCGTCGAGCCCCACCAGCCAGTAGCCCGCTTCCTTGATTTCCTCCATCGCGCGCACCAGATTCTTCACGCGCGCAACGGGCAAGTGCGCCAGCGCGCCCGCCGACGCCCGCTCGACCGTGTCGCTCAAGCCGGCGGCGCGCCGCTCCGGAATCACCACGCCCTGCGCGCCCGCGGCGAGCGACGTGCGCACGATCGCGCCGAGGTTGTGCGGATCCTCGATGCCATCGAGCAGGACGAGTAGGCCTTGCCCGCCCTTCGCGGCGAGCAAATCCTCCAGCTCGACGGCGGGTTTCGCCGCACCGAGCGCGGCGACGCCCTGATGCTCGTGCGTTCCGGTGGCGCGGTCCACCTGCTGCCGATCCTCGAAGCGCACCGGGACGCCGCGCGATTTCGCGAGCTGCACCACTGCCTCGACGCGCTCGCCGTGCCGCCCTTTCGCGATCAGGATGCGGTCAAGCGGCCGTCCCGCCGCGAGCGCCTCTTCGACTGCATGAAATCCCGTGATCCAGTTCATTTGTCTTTGTCTTCTCTATTCTTCTGAACGGGCTCTGCGTCTCGGTGCCCCTGTGGCCAATCAGTCGAGAGCGGCGCAGAATTCGAGCATGCGTTGCCGCGCGCTCTTCACCGGCACAGCGAACGGCAGCCTCGCGGCAGCATCGAGCAGCAAGATCACGCGATCGAGCTCCCCATCGCCTGCGCGACCTGCGAGCGCCACGCGAATCGGATGAAACATTGCGCGGCTGCGGTACGGCACGGCCAACTTCATCCCCTCGACAATCTCCTTAAACCGGTCGGAATCCACGTCGCCTCCTTCGAGGATCCGGTTGGCGAGCTCGCGGATCACGTCGCGCGCTCCTTCGCGCGCGAGGACAGCCTGGTTCGCAGCGTCCTGTAAGATCGCAACCGCGTCGTAGCTGAAAATCAGCCCGAGCAATTCCGCAAGCGCGTCGCGATCCGCCGCGTGCGGACCAAGAAGCTCGGCCGCGCGCGCGAGCCATGCCTGCAACGCAGCGCCGGCTTCCTCGGCGTGAGTGGCATCGAGCCAACCCCGCTCGCGCAGAATCGCGGCGATGTCCGCGCCCGCAAACGAATTCGCAAGCGCAAGCGGCGATTCGGCGGAGGCGTCGTGCGTCATGACGAAGAATTCTAGCGCAGTTGCGAGCGGGGGCGCGCGGTTAGTGCTGCCGAACCGTGGCGATGGCGTGGGCGGCGATCGCCTCGCCGCGGCCGACGGCGTCAACGCCTTCGTTGGTCTTGGCCTTCAGGTTGATCTGCATCGGTGGCGAGGCCGAGCGATTTCGCGAGCGCCGCGCGCATGGCCGGAAAATGCGGGCCGAGCTTCGGGCGTTCGCAGATCACGATCGCATCCACGTGAACGATGCGCAGCCGCCGGTCGGCGAGCATCTTCGCGACGTGCTCGAGGAAAATCAGGCTCGACGCGCCCTTCCATTTCGGGTCCGTGTCCGGAAAATGCGTGCCGATGTCGCCCAGGCTAGCGGCGCCGAGGATCGCATCGCACAGCGCGTGCGCGAGCACGTCGCCGTCGGAGTGCCCCTGAGAGCCCTTGTCGAACGGGACTTCGATGCCACCAATCATGAGCTTGCGCCCTTCGACCAGCCGGTGAAGATCGTAGCCGATTCCGCAGCGCTCCATTATGCCTTCACCGTGCGGCGCTCCTGCTCGAGGTAGAAGCGCGCGAGATCCATGTCCGAGGGGCGCGTGATCTTGATGTTGCGGTCCGAGCCGACCACGACAAACACATCGTGGCCGAGGCGCTCGACCAGCACGGCTTCATCCGACCCGGTTACGTCGTCCTGCTGCGCCTTACGAAACGCCTCGCGCAGAAGCGCATAGGAAAATGCCTGCGGTGTCTGGGCCAGCACAATGCGTTCCCGCGGAATCGTTCCCGAAATCAGCGCGACGTCCTCCGGCAGGCTTGCGCGCTTCACTTCCTTCACCGTGTCGATCGCGGGCAGGCCGAGGATGGCGGCGCCACGCGCGCGCGCTTCGGCAATCACGCGCTCGATCTGCTCGCGTGTGACAAACGGGCGCACCGCATCGTGCACCAGAACAATTTCCGTGGACGGATCCACCTGCGCGAGCGCGTTCGCGACGGATTGCTGGCGCGTGTCGCCGCCGTGGACCACGCGCGCGGGCCGGCCCAGCGCCGCTTTCGTGACTTTGTCCTGCAGCGACATGACGTCATCGGCGCGCGTCGAGATGAAGAAATCGGTGATGGCGGGGCACGCGGCCAGGCGCCGCAGCGTGAAAATGATCAGCGGCAGGCCGTCGAGCTCGAGGAACTGCTTCGGCTGCTCGGCGCCCATGCGCGTGCCAAGGCCTGCGGCGGGAACGATGGCAGCAATGCGGCCCATTACGAGCGCCCGGATTCGGGATACAGACGGAGGCGCGGCGGACGATCGCCGCCCGGAACAGCGCCTTCGGCCGCGCGACCTGCCGCCGAGCCCTCCGCCGGAGCGGCGGGAACGGCGCGCGGAGTCTGCTCGCCGCGCTCGTCATAACGCCCGAAGATCATCTTGCCCGCGGTGGTCTGGTGAACGGACGTAACGCTGATGTCCACCGTCTTGTTGATCATCTTGCGCGCGCCGTCAACAACCACCATCGTGCCGTCGTCGAGGTACGCAACGCCCTGGTTGTATTCCTTCCCTTCGCGCAGGACGAACACGCGCATGATCTCGCCGGGCAGCACCACGGGCTTCAGTGCGTTCGCCAGCAGGTTCACGTTCATGATTTCAATTCCCTGCAGCGTCGCCACCTTGTTCAAGTTGAAATCGTTGGTCACCACTTTTGCGTCGTAGCGCCGGGCCAGCTCGATCAATTTCATATCCACGTCGGGGATATGCGGAAAATCGTCGTCGGCTATCTGCACGTCCAGATGCGGCATTTTCTGGATGCGCTGCAGCACTTCCAGTCCGCGGCGGCCTCGCTGGCGCTTCAGCGGGTCGGCCGAATCGGCCACCAGTTGCAGCTCCCGCAGGACGAAGTGCGGAATGATCACCGTGCCGTCCAGAAACAGCGCTTCGGCGATGTCTCCAACGCGGCCGTCAATGATGACGCTGGTATCGAGCACTTTGAAGGAATGCTTCGTATTTCGCTCGCTGCCGAAAACGCCGCCGAAGGCCTGCAGGTTGAGCATGTCGCCCTTGTTTGCGCCCAGCACCATGCCGATGTAGGTCATCACCAGAAAGACGGCGAGGCTGAAAAACGACCGCGTGCTCTCCGGCATCGTGGTGTGCGTGAAGAATCAGCGACGTAAGATAGGCGCCCAAAATTCCCAGGATCGATCCAGCGGAGGCGCCGATCAGCCGGCGAAGACTGATCTTCTGTAATCGCGTTTCGAAGAAAATGACTGCAATCGCGAATAGCAGGCCGGCCCCAGCTCCCGCCTCTGGCGAAATGCTAAACGGCCGGAAATGATATCCCACCACCACGCAGACAGCGCTGAACACGACCTTGAGGGCCAGCATGTCCCAGAAGGACCCGGGTCTTTCCTGAGGAGGTCTTGCGATTATGGCGGGCCGGGTGGGCGTCTGATCTAAACCCGCGCCAGCCGGATTCCGGCCGGACGCGTTCGAAGGCTTTGCCATGTTTGCACCCTATGAAACGTATGAAAATATGAGTCAGCGTAGACCCAAGTACTCTTCCTTCCGGCTGTAGGAAAATGGTCCTTCAACGCCGGATATGAATCGGAGCCGCGTATAGATCAAAAACCTTATTATGCAAGCGAGTATAGCACTGCGGACAAAGGAGGAGTCAACGCCGGGGGCGGAGAGTGCCGGAAGTTGCCATTACACGTAATAGCGTGGCACGCGCCGGCCCAGCGCGCAGAGAAGATCCGAAGTGACCGTGCCGATCTCCGCGGCCACGTCCGACACTTTGATTTCGGCGCCGCCGTCTCGGCCGTAAAGCGTGACGATATCGCCGAGAGCCGCATCCGGCACGCTGGTAACGTCGAGCGTGGTCAGATCCATCGATATCGTGCCCACCAGCGGCACGCGCCGGCCGCGCAGCAGCGCACAGCCTCGATTGGTCCGCTGCCGCAGAATTCCGTCGGCGTAACCCGCGTTGATCACGGCGATGCGCGACGGCTGCGCCGTAATGAAGCGCGCGCCGTATCCCACCGGCTGGCCCGCCGGTAGATCGCGCAGCGTGATGATCCGTGCGCGGAACGAAAGGCTGGGCTCGACCGGCAAGCGGTCCCTGATCTCCCGGCCTTTGTCCGGCGGATCGAACGATTGATAGTAGCCGTAGATAATTGCGCCGGGCCGCACCATATCCGCCCACGTGTTCGGCCGGGCGCAAATCGCGCCGCTATTGGCCATGTGCACGATCCCCGGCGAAACGCCGAGCGCGCGCAGCCGGTCGAGGCATTTTCGAAAAGTTTCTTCCTGCTCGTCGGTCTGCCGGGCGCTGAAATCCTCCGCCGAAGCAAAGTGCGTGAACGTGCCTTCGAGCTCGATGTGGCGGGAATCCGCCAGCGCGCTCGCAAAGGCGTCGAGTTCCGACGGCAGCAGTCCCAGGCGGTTCATCCCCGTGTTGATCTTCAGGTGAAAGCGCAGGCGGGATTTTACGCGCGCCGATTTCGCCGCGCGCTCGAGGCTGCGCACATCTTCCAGGCGCGTCACCGTGGGCGTCAGGCGGTTCTTGATGAAGCGCTTCTCTTCTCCCGGGCCAGAATCCGGTGAGCACCAGGATCGGCTTGCGAATTCCGGACTCGCGCAGCTCGATGCCTTCGTTCGCGCAGGTCACGCCAAAGCGTTCCGCGCCGGCTTTCTGCAGCGCCTTGGCCACCGGCACGGCGCCCAGACCGTAGGCGTTCGATTTGACGACCGCCAGAATCTGCGGCTTCGGCCCGATGTGGCGGCGAATCACGCGCAGATTCCGCGCGATCGCCCCGAGCGAAACCTCCACCCAGACCGGCCGCCCCAACACTTTTATCGCCTTCGCCATGTCCATTTAGGATGCCAGACTCTACCCCGTGCGGGCGACGCAAATCGGAATCCGTACATCGCCTCGCACCGTTTAGGTAAACATGCCAAATGCGTACTTGCAGGCGGCGGGCCAGCAGACGATTCGCTTCGGAAGTAGGCTGGAGATGGCGGAAAACGCAGGGGTTGGCGGCACGGGGTAAACCGAACTTAGTCGAGCGCCACTGCCGAAAGGCGAGGGTGAAGCGACACAACTGTGGCTGCCGAACGACGGGACCGGACGCGCCTTACTCCTCGCCCCCGGCGTTCCAAGCGTCCGGCGCGGCTTCCTCGAACCGCGTGTGGCGGCTGAGGAACACGAAATTGAGGCTGCCGGTGGGGCCGTTGCGCTGCTTGGCGATGATCAGCTCGGCCTTGGCGCGCTCTTCTTCGGGGATGTCGGTCTTGTAGAAATTCGGGCGGTTGATGAACAGCACCACGTCCGCATCCTGCTCGATGGCGCCCGATTCGCGCAGGTCGGAAAGCTGCGGCTTGCGGTCCTCGCGCTCGGGCGCGCGGGTCAACTGGCTGAGCACCACCACCGGCACCTTTAATTCCTTGGCGAGCGCCTTCAGCGACGCGGGAAATGCTGGACACTTCTTCCTGGCGATTTGCATTGCGCCGGTTCGTGCTGGGGACCACGAGCTGAATGTAATCCACGACCACCAGCGAAAGGCCGCGGTCGCGCTTCAGCCGCCGCGCCTTCGCGCCCATTTCGAGCACGGTCGAAGACGCGGAATCGTCAATCCAGATCGGCGCGTCGCCGAGCTCCGCGAGCGACGCGGTTACCTTCGTCCAGTCGTCGCGATTCATATGTCCGGTGCGGAACTTGTGCGCGTCCACGCGCGCGTGCGACGCAAGCAGGCGCAGCAGCAGCGACTCCTTCGACATTTCCAGGCTGAAGACCGCCACGGGCTCGCGTTGCCGCAGCGCCACGTTTTCGGCGATGTTCAGCGCCAGCGCCGTCTTCCCCATCGAAGGACGCGCCGCAAGAATGATCAGCTCGGAGGGCTGCAGCCCGGCCGTTTCGTTGTCGAGGCCGGAGTAGCCGGTGGCGAGGCCGGTGATCCGGCGGCCCTCGCTGAAAATCTTTTCGAGGCGCTCGAATCCGTCCTTGACCAGGTCCTTAACGCCAATCAGCCCGACCTTCACGCGGTCTTCCGCCAATTGAAAGATGGACGATTCCGCGCGATCCAAAATCACGTCGGCGTCGTCGCCCGCCGCCAGCGCCTGCTCCTGAATCACGGACGCGGAGTAGATCAGGCTGCGCAGAATCGCCTTTTCCTTGACGATCCGCGCGTAGTGGTCCACGTTCGTCACGCGCGGCAAGCCGTCGGCCAGCTGCGAAAGATACGCGACGCCGCCCGCGGCTTCGAGTTCCCCGCTGCGGACGAGATCCTCCATCAGCGTGATCGTGTCGATGGCCTGCTGCTTCTCGCCCAGCTGCACCATGCGCTCGAAAATGTGCCGGTGCTGCGGAAGGAAGAAATCCTCCGGGCGTAGGCGTTCCACCGCCGCGTTCAGCGCGTGGTTGTCGAGCAGGACAGCGCCGAGGATGCTGCGCTCCGCTTCAATATTGTGCGGAAGCGGACGTTCGAGTGTCGTATCGCTAGCCATTTTTTGCGGTTCGCCTTATCTTCGCCTAAGATTCTTTCCGACGCAAGGGCTGTTCCGTGCGCCTCACGCGCACTTTTTTCTTTCAAGTTGTCGGTTGGATCCCCCGAGCGCGCCCGAGTCTGCTCGCCGGGAGCGTTGCGGTCAATGACATGCGCCTGTGGACTATTTCGGAAAAGTGGAAAACGCCGATCCGACCAGGATCGCCGTCCCGAGCGAAGTGTGCGAGGGACCTCTCTGCCCTTCGCGCACGCACAAAAAAAGGGGCGCAGCAAGCAGCGCCCCTACAAACACCCTCCGCCATGAAACGGGCGGGCTACTCTTCCTTCTTGACCGTCAGCTTCACGCTGGCCATGACTTCGCGATGAAGCTTCACGGGAATCTCGTACTCGCCGACGACCTTGATCGACTCGGCGAGCGTAATTTTTCGCTTGTCCACCGTAAAGCCCTTGGCGGCGAGCGCGTCGGAAATATCCGCGGACGTGACGGAGCCGAACAACTGATCGTTCTCTCCCGCCTTGCGCGCGAATTCGAGTGAGACCCCGGCCAGTAGTCCCGCGAGAGTTGTCGCGTCGCCCTTCTCGCTCGCTTCCTTCTTCGCAAACGTGGCGCGCATCTTTTCCAGGCGCTTCATGTTGCCGGCGCTGGCCTCGAGCGCAAGCTTCCGCGGCAGCAGAAAATTCCGCGCGTAGCCTTCTTTCACTTCGACCACCTCGCCCCGCGTGCCCAGCTTTTCGACGTCTTCCTGCAAAATGATTTGCATAATGTCTACCTTTAAACCTTTCGAATAGCTGTAGGGGCGGGTTTGAAACCCGCCCCTACGGATTAACCTCCGCTCTACAGCTCCGCGGCGAACGGCAGCAGCGCGATATTCTGTGCCCGCTTGATGGCCACGGTCAGCCAGCGCTGGTGCCGCGAGCAAGTGCCGGTCATGCGGCGCGGAAGAATTTTCCCCCGCTCCTGCAGGAACGGCGCCAAAATCTCGGCCTTCTTGTAGTCAATGTAGTCCGACTTTGTCCACGCAGAACCGGCAAACTTTCTTCTTGCGGACAAAACTCCGCTTGCCGCGCTTTGCGGGACCGCCGGGCCGGCCGCCGGGGCCGCCGGGGCCGCCCTGCGGACGCGGTCCGCCCGGACCGAAGCGTCCCGGTGGTCCGGAATGTCCTCCGGACGGCGGTCCGGAGTGTCCGCCTGAAGGCGGCCCAGAATGCCCCGAAGGTCCTGACGGTGCCGCCGGCGGTGCCGGTGGACGCGGTGCTTGTTCATCTGCCATTCGTATTCTCCCTGATCCTGAATCTTAAGATGCTGCGGCCGGTTCGCTGCCGCCCGCCGCTGCCGGAGCAGCCGCCGGGCCAGCCGGTGGATACGCCGCCGGAACGGTCTTGCGCGGGCGCCGCGCGGCGCGCTTCTCGCGGTGCCGTTTCAATTTATCCTGCCGCTTCAATTCCTCGTCCACGCGCACGGTAATATATTTCATCACTGGGTCGGCAACCTTCAGCCTGCGCTCGAGTTCCTTGACCACTTCGCCGTGGCTCGATCGCAGCACCATGAACACGTAGAATCCCTCGCGCAGCCGCTGCACGCGGTAAGCCATGCGCTTGCGTCCCCACTTCTCCGTCTTCTCGATCTTGGCGCCCTTCTCGGTGGCCGTGTGTTCCAGCGTGGCGATCACTTTGTCCACATCGGCCTCCGGCGTATCCGGCCGGCAGATGAAAATCAATTCGTACAGTCGCTCTTCCATGTGTCCTCTCGATTCCTGGCAGCCCCATCCTCGATTTGTGAAGGTGGGGACTTTCCCGCCACAACAATAAAACCCTATTCTGGATCCGCGCCTTCGGGCGTCGCCTTACGATTGAATCGCGACATCGCCTTTTCCGCGCCCTCGGTCAAGATCATTTCCACGGCTTCGGCCGCCTCGACCGCCATCTCTTCGGCGATCTCGCGTTCCTCGCGGCCCATGGTGCGAAGCACGTAATCCTTGCGATCGCCCCACAGCTTCTCCGGCTGAACTCCCAATCGAACCCGCACGAATTCGTCCGTGCCCAACGCGCTGATGATCGACTGCAACCCGTTGTGCGTGCTGTTGCGACCCCGGTCGCGAATTCGCAGCATGCCCCACGGCAAATCGGCTTCGTCAATCAGCACGAGCAGATCGGCCGGCCCGGATTCGTAACGCTCCAGCAGCATCCGCACCGACACGCCGCTCAGGTTCATCATCGTCTGCGGCTTGGCCAGCACCACTTCTTGTCCCGCCACGTTGCCAAGCCCCACGAGCGCTTTCGATTCCGGCCGCGTGATCCGGATTCCCGCTCGCCCGGCCAGCGTATCCACCGCCAGGAAGCCCAGGTTATGCGGCGTCCACTCGTAATCGGGACCCGGGTTGCCAAGGCCGACGATCAGTCTCATCGAAGGCGTGCTTTGTGGGTCGCGGCTTTAGCCGCGACATAAAGCGTGCAAAATGAGAACGGCTTTAGCCGCTGAAGCTCCTCTTTTGCAGTTTCCACACAAGCTCCAAAGCCCGCTGCATCGCGCCATGCCAAGTCCGAAACCGCGACGCACATAATTCGCGCTACTTCTCCTTGCCCTTCTTTTCGGCCGCCTTCGGCGCGGCTTCGGCAGCGCCCTCGGCTTCGCCCTCTTCTTTCCTTCTTGCCCTTCTTGATGACTTCGGGCTCGGCCGGAGCAGCCTCCGCCGCCACCGCCGCTTCCGCCGCCGGCTCTTCTTCCTTCTTGAGCATCACCACGTGCGCCAGCACGCGCGTCGGATCGGTGAGCAACTTGATTTTCGCGGGATCGAGGGCAGGTCGCCGGCGCGAAGCTGCTTGCCGATCAGGAACTCGCTCACGTCCACGCTGGTATTCCTCCGGGATATCGCCCGGCAGGCACTCGACCTCGACTTCGCGAGTGACCATTTCGAAAACGCCGCCCTGCATCTTCACGCCCTGCGGCTCGCCGAACGTGTGTACCGGCACCCGGACGCGCATGCGCACGTCCATGGCGATGCGCAGCAGATCCACGTGCAGCAGCGCGTCGCTGACCGGATCCACCTGCCAATCCTTCAGCATGGCCTTCTCTTCGCTTCCGCCCGCCACTTGCACGCTGAAAATCGTATTGTGGCCCGTCTCCGAGCGGAGAATCCGCGCCACTTGCTTCGCGTTCACCGAGAGCGAGATGGATTCCTTGCGCGCGCCATACAGCACCGCCGGGACCATGCCGGTCAGGCGCACGCGGCGCGCCGGACCCTTCCCGCGCCCTTCGCGAATCTTTCCTTCGACTGTAAACGTCTCCATTTGCCTACCGCTCCTTATTTCAAATCCGTGTCATCCCGAGGGCCTTCAGGCCCGAGGGATCTGCTTTTCCCGCCGACCGCGCTAAATAAACAGCTCGCTGATCGAAGTCTCTTCGTGAATCGACTGAATGCCCCGCGCCAGCAGCGGCGCCACGCTCAGCACCTTGATCTTCGGCAGCTTCGCGGCCTCTGCGCTAATCGGAACCGAATCGGTCACAACCACTTCCTCGATCGCGGATTTCATCAGCCGCTCGACCGCCGGCCCGGAAAGCACCGGATGCGTCGAGGCCGCGTACACTTTCGTCGCGCCATTTTCCAGCAACGCTTCCGCCGTCTTCACCAGCGTGCCGGCCGTGTCGATGATGTCGTCAATCACCAGCGCCGGTCGCCCCGCCACGTCGCCGATCAGGTGCATCACTTCGCTCACGTTCACGTCGATCCGCCGCTTGTCCACGATCGCCAGCGGCGCGTCCATTCTCTTCGCGAACAACCGCGCACGCTCCACTCCACCTGCATCCGGCGAAACGACCGTAATCGGACCCGAGCTGCTTCTTCTGAAAATACTCGACCATCACCGGCGCCGCGTACAGATGGTCCACCGGGATGTTGAAATATCCCTGAATCTGCGGCGCGTGCAGATCGAGCGACAGCACCCGGCTCGCTCCCGCCGTCTCCAGCAGGTCCGCCACCAGCTTTGCCGAGATCGCCACGCGCGGGCGGTCCTTGCGGTCCTGCCGCGCGTACGGGTAATACGGAATCACGGCCGTAATCCGCCAGGCCGACGCGCGCTTAAACGCGTCAATCATCAACAGCAACTGCATCAGGTGATGATTCACCGGGTTGCTGCACGGCTGCACGACGAATACATCGGCGCCGCGCACGTTTTCAAGAATCTGATAGCGCGTCTCGCCGTCGGAAAAATGCCCGTGCTCGGCTTTCCCGCGAGGCACGCCCAAATATGTGCAAATTGCATCCGCCAGGGCGGTATTCGCCGTTCCGCAGAAGACCTTAACATCGATCGGTCAGCCAAAATTTTCCCTCAGCGGGCCGCGCGCCACACCCATGGCCCGGCCATACTTTTCCCTGGATAGGGTTTCAACGACGAAAACCGAATCTTCCGGGAACGCCCGAGCGGCTCGGCGCGCACGCGCTGGGTTTCGGTATACTCCAAACACCGCCGACCCGCTACCCGCCAGCGCGGCATCCGCGGCTCCTCGCTTGAGCAATCCGTCCCGAATTTCTCGGAGTCGCGGATGGCGGCTGAAAACAGGCCCCTCGAAATCGTTCGAGACCGTCTCCTGCCGGCTCCAGCACAGAGCGCAGAACTCCCAAATTTTATTGGGTTTCGATGAGTTTTGTCAATTCCGCTGAAAGCCACTGATAGGCGTCCTTCGTGCTCACGCCGATGTCCTTCGGCGAGATGACCACGATCGTTCGCTTCGGCCCGTCGTCGAGAGGATAGATCTCATCGCCGCGATTCACGGCCAGCGCGCGCCCGCCGAACAGAAAAAACGGCACGTCCGCGCCCAGACCCGCGGCAATTTCCATCATCCGCTCGAGCGGCAACGTCTTTTTCGTCAGGCGGAGCATGCCGATCAGCGCCGCAGCGGCGTCGCTTGAGCCGCCGCCCAGACCTCGCGCGACCGGAATCCGTTTTTCCAGGCGCGCGCGAATGCCGCCGCGAAATCCGATCTCGCAGGCAATGGCGTCAATCGCGCGATACACCAAATTCTCGGGGCCCGTCGGCAGCGCCGCGTCATCCGTTTCGAGAATAATTCCCGGCTGCCGTGTGCGCGAAAGACTCAGCGTGTCGTGCAGCGAGATTGTCTGAAAAATCGTGCGCAGTTCGTGGTAGTTATCCGGGCGGCGCCCCAATACGTGCAGGCAGAGATTGATCTTCGCGAACGCCTTCAGGCGCACCGATTCCGTTTTTCCGATGGGCATGCGGGGAGCTTACTGCGGTTTGGCGGTTTCCGCGGGAGTTTTCTGCGCGAGACGCCGCTTCAAAGTTTTCAATTGCGCTTCGATGACAGTGACTTTCTCTGCCTCGTAATCCGCCGGCAACGCCTTCTGCCACTCCGCAAGCGAACGCTCGAAGAGCTCGGCGGCGCGCTCGTTCTGGCCGAGTTTCACATACACGTCGGCGAGGTGGCTCAAGATCGTCGGATCGTTGCCTTCGCGGTCGATGGCCTTCCGCAAATACTCCTCGGCCTCGACGAGCTTGTTTTGCTTGTAGTAGGCCCAGCCCAGGCTGTCGAGGTAGGCGCCGTTATTAGGCTCCTGCTTCAGGGCGCGCTGGATCAGCGACGCCGCCTCCTCGATGCGCACGCCGCGATCGGCCAGCATGTATCCGTAATAATTCAGCACCGGCGCGTTGTTGGGATTCACGTCCAGCACTTTGCGAAACTCCTGCTCGGCCTCGTCGAATTTCTTCTGCCGCTCGAAGATGGCTCCCAGCATGTACCATGCGGATTCCCTTCCCGCAACTTCGTGCGCCATTTGCTCGGCCTTCTGCGCCGACTGCTCGGCATCCGCGTATTTTCGGCCGCGCGATTCAACCTGCGCGATGTCGAGATAGATCTCCTGATCGGCGTCGTTTCCCTTCAGCAGGCCTTGCAGCAATTGCCGCGCCGCGACCGTGTCCGATTTCTCGCCGTACAACATCGCCAGCGTAACGGTCATGTCCGGAGCTTGGGGCGATTCGTCGAGCGCCTTCTTTGCTTCGGCGATGGCGCGGTCGATGTCGTGGCTTTCGCGATAGGTGTCGATGGCCAGCATCCGCGCGCGCTTCTGCGCATCGGGATTCAACTTCCCCAGTTCCTCGAATGCCGCGAGCGCGGCGGGAAAATTGCGTTGCGCCCTATAGGCGTGGCCCAGTTGCTCGTAAAGGATTGCCAGCGCGCTGGGATTCCCTTCCCCGCCCGTCTGGCTCTTGATGCCCGCGATGGCATCGGTCAGCACCTTTACCGCTTCGTCGTAGTGTCCCTCGTCCTCATAGAGAAGGGCTTCGTTGTAGAGGATTTCCAGGCTGCCCGGCGCGAGTTGCTTGGCGCGCGCCAGACTCGCTTCGGCCTGATCGAACTCTCCCAGCCGTCGGTAAAGTTGCGCGGCCCGCAGGATAATTTTCCGACGTGCCCGGCTCCAGCTCCGAAAGCTTGTTGAATTGCTCGAGCGCTTCCGCGTATTTATCTTCGGAAAGCAGCGCCTGCGCCAATCCGTGGCGATGGCCTGGATCCTCCGGGTCCGCGGCAATGGCCTGGCGGTAGGCCTGTTCCGCCTTGGGGTAATCCTTCGCTTGCGAATACGCGTCGCCCAGCAAGTCGTAATACGTCCGGTGACGCGGTATCTCCCGCCGCATGTGTCAGCAGCTCGATCGCCTCCTGCGAGCGTCCCTGGTCAATCAGAAGCTGGCTGAGCTGCTCGAGGGCGGGCCCGTTGTCGGAATCGTGGGCCAGAATCCGCCGGAGCACCTTTTCCGCTTCCGCGTGCTGATTTTGGAAGCGGTAGAGACGCGCGAGCCACAGCAAGGAATAGGTGTCGTTCGGTTCGATTTTTAGGATGGCCTGAAATTGCTCGACGGCCTTCGCCAGATTTTCTTGCTGCACTTCGCCCGCGCTCATGTCGCCGAGTGTGCGGACGTAGATGCGGGCCAGCAGTCGGTGCGCATCCACATTGTCCGGATCAATCTTCAGCGCATTCTGAGCCTGAATCACGGCGTCGCGAATATGCTGCGACTTCGCGTAGATTTCCGCCAGACGCTCCATAATCACCGCGGAACCCGGATCGAGCTCCAGAGCCTTCTTGTAGGATTCGATGGACTGCGTCGCGAACTCCGCGCTGGACGTCATCTCGTACTGCCGTTCCTGCAGGTGGCCCGTCGTGAAGTAGTAGAAAGCATCCGCGCGGGAGGAATCGCTCGCAGTGATCGAGCTGGCCGGAGTCTGCGCTCTCGGCGTTGTGGGTGCCTCAGCGGCAGATTGCGCCGGCGCAGTGGGCGCGCCGAGCAACGTGACCAGCAGGGCCAGCAAGCCGGCGTTAAGGATTGTTTTCATAATGTAAGCCGCGAAATTTCATTATCGTACAGGCGCCCGGAAGCGTCAAAGTTTTCCCCGCCGCCAGGTTCCCTCCCGCATGTCCCTGTTGTAAGACGCACGCCGGGATTTTCCGGTTGTGTATTATTATGCCTGTAGGGGAACCTCAACCAGTCGGACCCAGCCCCTGGCTCGCATGACTATCCTCAAAACCATACAATTCGCGGGCATCATTCTGCTTCTGCAAGCGGCGATCCCGCTCGCGGCTCTGGGCCAGCATCCCACCGGCGCTGGCACCCCGTCCGCGCAGGACCCGCCGCCGGAAACGGCTGCTGCTGCACCGACCGCTCCTGCGCCCATCAACCATCCCGCGTCCGTTCCGAAAACGTCGCTGGCGGATTTGGCCTGGCTCGCCGGGCGCTGGCAGGGATCCTGGGGACCCCGCGTCGCGCAGCAGGTGTGGACGGCGCCGAAAGCCGGCGTGATGATGGGCACATTCCAGCTCGCTGAAGACGACAAGACTCTCGTGCTGGAATTGTTCTCCATGGTCGAAGAACCCGAAGGACTCACACTCCATCTGCGGCACTTCACGTCTTCGCTCGTGGCCTGGGAAAAAACCGGCCCAACCATTCTGAATCTCGCGAGCGCCGATCCCAAATCCTTCGTCTTTGAGAATCCGCTCGATGGCCAGCCCAAGCACGCGATCATCACGCGCATTGACGCGGACACCTATGTTTCGCGCTCCGAAGTGGTTCCGGAGAAGGGCCAGTTGCAGGTGACCGAAATCACGTACCACCGGCAAAAGGAAGCCCCGCCTGCGCGCCATTAGCGCCGCTCCATTGCTCGACACCCTCTTGCAATGCGGTTGACTCCCTACGCGACGGGAACTTGGGAATTTTTCCGATCCTGTTTTTGGATGTAGAGGGCGTGGTCCGCGCGTTCCAGCAGTTGCTCGGGTGTCTCGCCGAGCCGGTAGTCCGTCCAGCCCGCGGAGAAGCGGAATGAGATCTTCTGTGCCTCGACCTGCACTTCCAGCCCGGCCAGGCGATCGAGAACGTGCTGCACCTTTTGCGGATCGCACTCCGGCAGCAGCACCACGAACTCGTCTCCGCCGATGCGCACGGCCAAATCGGAGCCGCGAATCGCTTTACCGAGGCGCTCGCCGAATGTCTTCAGCGCCAGATCGCCGGCAGCGTGGCCCCAGCGATCGTTGATCAGTTTCAGGTCGTCCAGATCCATCATCAGGACGGTCAACGAAGTTTTCTGCCGTTGCGCTCGCGCAATCTCCGCGACCAACCGATCCTGCGCGTAACGCCGATTGTGCAATCCGGTCAGCGGGTCCTGCATGGCCAGTTTGAGGTAGGCCTCGGCCAGCACGTGCTGCTCGGTGGAAATTGCCACCTGTTCCGCGAGCCGCCGGCGAGTCTTCGCAAGCTGAAATTGCTGATAGAGCGTGTATATGGTGAATAGCAGGACCATGCCCAGCAGGCCGCGGACGGCCTGGCCGAGGCGGAAGTGGTAAAACGGATCGTACGCGTCGGTTATTACCACCAGGGAGAGCGTGCCGATCGCAAAAGTCACCGCCAGGAGGATCAGTACGGCCAGCGCCCACAGGGACCAGTTGTAGCGGCCGATTCTGCGGAGGTTCCTCCGTATCTCGTCCGCGCGCTGTTCTACCCCCACTTCGGAGAGCGATATGTTGGGTGTACTCATGTGGGCGGGCGGAGACGCCGCTCATCGGGCGTCACATTCCAAGGTAGTCTTGCGAATAGTCCGCGGTCAAAAGTTTACCGGTTGACGTTTCCATTTCGGGTACTCCTGTGCCACTGTCCGCCGACGGCCCCGGCTCTGTTAGAATGTGGCGCAAGGGCCTGTAGCTCAGATGGATAGAGCAGCGGTTTCCTAAACCGTTTGTCGGGAGTTCGACTCTCCCCAGGCCCACCAGCCTTCGCTCGCAGAGCGAAGGCTGCCGCGCCGTAGCCCGCTTGTCGCGCCGTAGCTCGAAGGGCGGAGGCGGAAAGGGCGAAGGCGGGGGCATTGTCCGCGAGCTACGGCTCGGCGAGCCATCGCATCGAGGTTCCCATGACCTACGTCATCCTCCAAAGCATGGCCGCTCCAGAACATTACTACGTCGGAGTCACGGGCGATTTGCGGTCTCGTCTGCAAAAACACAACGCCGGAGACGTGTCGCACACCTCCAAATACGCCCCTTGGGCGATTAACAGCTTGTTGAAAAACTCATTTCTTCTGCAACTTTAAATAAACAAACTCGTCTGATGTAAGGAAAGCCGAGGAGGCGAGTGAAATGCGCGGAGACGATAACCAGCAAGAAGGAATGTTCAGTTACGTTTCGCCAGAGAAAAGAGTCCCTGCCGATCATCCGTTGCGGCCGATCCGCAAGATGGTGGATGAGATCCTAAAGGAGATGTCTCCGCGGTTTGCGAAGTTGTACTCGGACGTAGGGCGGCCATCGATTGCGCCTGAACGGCTGTTTCGATCCTTGCTTTTGCAGATCTTCTATTCGGTACGCAGCGAACGAATGCTGATCGAGCAACTGCAGTACAACCTGCTGTTCCGGTGGTTTGTGGGGATGGAGATGGACGAGGGGGTGTGGAATCACGCGGTGTACAGCAAGAATCGGGAGCGCTTGCTGAACGAAGAGATCGCGGAGTCGTTTTTCAGGCGGGTGCTGGAACGAGCTAGGCCGTTTATGTCGGATGAACATTTCACGGTGGACGGAACGCTGATTGAGGCCTGGGCCAGCCACAAGAGTTTTCGGCCCAAGGATGGAACGGGGAAGCCACCGGGACCGGGAGGAGACGTCGACTTTCGCGGGGAAAAGCGAAAGAACCAGACCCATGAATCGACCACGGATCCCGATGCCCGGTTGTGGACCAAGTCCAGAGGAAGCCAGGCGAAGCTGAGCTACATGGGACATGTACTGATGGAAAACCGCAACGGGCTATTGGTACAGACGTTTCTGACAGAGGCGAACGGAAGAGCGGAGCGGGATGCTGCGCTGCTCATGGCCGAAGCCCTCCCGGCGGGAAAGCGGGTGACGTTGGGAGGAGACAAGAATTACGACACCCGAGAATTCGTACGAGAACTGCGCGGGATGAACATCATCCCGCACGTGGCGCAGAACACGACCAATCGCAGGAGTGCGGTGGACGAGCGGACCACGCGGCATGCGGGGTATGAGGTGAGTCAGCGGAAGAGAAAACGAGTGGAGCAATCGTTCGGGTGGATGAAGATGGTCGGGATGCTAAAGAAAGTGAAGTTGCGAGGAATCGACAAGGTGGGGTGGCTGTTTACCTTCACCGGAGCCGCCTACAACTTGTGCCGATTGCGAACCCTGATGGCCAGAACATGACAGGTGGCTTGGATGAGCCGTCTCGGTAGATAGAAAAACCCAAACCATTCCTTTGTAACCCAGCGAGAACTCAACACGTGAGAACGAAAAAGCTTCGAAAACTAAATTGTTCAACAAGCTGTTAAGACTTATATCGCGTTCGCCGATAACAAACAGGCGTTCGCGTTCGAGAGCTATCTCAAGTCACCATCGGGCAGAGCCTTTGCCAAGAAGCGTCTTTGAGTTAAGCGGCCGCTGCGATGGGGAGGCACGCATCAAATTTCCCGATCCTCCCCATCCAAAAGTCGACTGCCGCGCCGCAGCCCGAAGGGCGTAGGCGGGTTGACACTCCGCCGAACCACCGTATAATCAAGCTTCACCCAGCCGGTTGCAGGACCTCGATCAGTCCAAAGGTAGGCACGCGTTGACGCCGTCATTCATCCTGGCCCTGTTGATTTTCCAGGGCAGCAACCCGGTCACCACGTATTTTCGGCGGCTGGTTGACCCCACCTTCCGCGGGCTTTATCAGGCGAACGCTTTCGATCTGGCCATCATGCTGCCGTACTTCTTCGTGATGGCGATTCTGGCGATGTACGGCCTGCATCGTTACGCGCTGGTCTATCAATATTTCAAGAATCGCAAGAATGTTCCCGGACCGCCGCCGGAAGTCGCCGTCTGGCCCAAAGTCACCGTTCAGCTCCCGATCTACAACGAGCGCTACGTGATCGAGCGCCTGATCGAGACCGTCGCGCAATTCGATTATCCGCGCGAGTTGCTCGATATTCAGGTGCTCGACGATTCCACCGACCAAACGCAGCAGGTGGCGCGCGATTGCGTCGAGCGGCACCAGGCCCTCGGCGTTCCCATCTCGTACATCCACCGCGACAATCGCGAAGGTTTTAAGGCCGGCGCGCTCCACGAAGGGTTGAAAACCGCGACCGGCGAGTTCGTCGCCATATTCGACGCCGATTTCATTCCGCCCGCGGATTTCCTGCGGCGCACGGTGCCGTACTTCGCCGGCCCGAAGATCGGCATGGTTCAGACGCGCTGGAGCTACGTGAATCGCAACTACTCCGTGCTCACCGAAGTCGAAGCGATCCTGC
Source organism: uncultured Acidobacteriota bacterium (assembly GCA_963752925.1). GTDB lineage: Bacteria > Acidobacteriota > Terriglobia > Acidiferrales > UBA7541 > Palsa-295. Next base: position 1,242,408 of record CAVVZY010000011.1, read on the forward strand.
TCGACGGGCATTTCGCCATCGAGCACTCCTCGCGATTCCGCAGCGGCCTCTTTTTCAATTTCAACGGCACAGCCGGAATCTGGCGACGCGCCGTCATCGAAGACGCGGGCGGCTGGGAGCACGACACGCTGACCGAGGACACCGACCTTTCCTATCGCGCGCAAATCCGCGGCTGGCAATTCCTCTATTTGCCGGAGATCGATTGCCCGTCGGAACTGCCCGTGGAGATGAACGCCTTCAAATCGCAGCAGGCGCGCTGGGCCAAGGGCCTGATGCAGACGGCCAAGAAAATTCTGCCGCAGGTGATGCGCTCCGATGCCCCGGCGAAGGCCAAAGTCGAGGCGTTCTTTCACCTCACGGCGAACATCAGCTACCCGCTGATGGTTTTTCTCTCCATCATTCTGCTGCCCGCGATGATCGTGCGCTTCTATCAGGGATGGTTCCAGGTGCTGCTGATCGACCTGCCGCTTTTCCTGGCCTCGACCTGCTCGATTTCGTCCTTCTATCTCTGCGCGCAGCGCGCGTTCTACCCCAAGACCTGGAAGCGAACGTTTTTCTATCTGCCGGTGGTGATGGCCGTGGGCGTCGGGCTTTCGGTCAAGAACGCGGTGGCGGTAATTGAGGCCATCTTCGGCGTGAAATCGGAATTCGTGCGCACGCCGAAATATAGAGTGGAAGCCGGCGCAAGAGATTCCAGCGAGTGGGTGAAGAAGAAATATCACAAAAGCGCGGGCCTGATGCCCTGGCTCGAAGTCTTCCTCGGACTCTATTTCGCCTGCGCCGTCGTTTACACCATCCAGAATACGAACTACGTCACCGTTCCCTTCCTCCTGCTCTTCGTCTGGGGCTACCTCTACACCGGAACAATGTCCCTCGCGCAGACCTACATTGACCGCCTCCGCTTTGGCGCAAAAGAATCGCCAGCGTCGGCCCCGGTCGCCGCACCCGTTGCAGCAACCGCCGAATCCTCCGCCTCCGATTAGCTCGTCGAATCTAATTGTATTTCGTAGGGGCGCCCCTCTGGTGCGCCCGCCTTTGCTGTTGCCTTCGCCGTTGCTGTTGCCGTTGGTGTTGCCCTTGCCTTCGTAGCGGCCGCCCGTCAGGCGGGCGGGTTTACTTTTCGAACTTGGGATACGAAAAACCACGAAAGAGGAACACCGGCTTCAGTCGCGGGCCTTCTCTTTGCCCTTGCGGGTGCCCCATTCTCTGCGTTGTCCACAGAGAATGGGGATTTCGACGGCTAGCCAACTAACAGCTTGTTGAAAAACTCATTTCTTCTGCAACTTTAAATAAACAAACTCGTCTGATGTAAGGAAAGCCGAGGAGGCGAGTGAAATGCGCGGAGACGATAACCAGCAAGAAGGAATGTTCAGTTACGTTTCGCCAGAGAAAAGAGTCCCTGCCGATCATCCGTTGCGGCCGATCCGCAAGATGGTGGATGAGATCCTAAAGGAGATGTCTCCGCGGTTTGCGAAGTTGTACTCGGACGTAGGGCGGCCATCGATTGCGCCTGAACGGCTGTTTCGGTCCTTGCTTTTGCAGATCTTCTATTCGGTACGCAGCGAACGAATGCTGATCGAGCAACTGCAGTACAACCTGCTGTTCCGGTGGTTTGTGGGGATGGAGATGGACGAGGGGGTGTGGAATCACGCGGTGTACAGCAAGAATCGGGAGCGCTTGCTGAACGAAGAGATCGCGGAGTCGTTTTTCAGGCGGGTGCTGGAACGAGCTAGGCCGTTTATGTCGGATGAACATTTCACGGTGGACGGAACGCTGATTGAAGCCTGGGCCAGCCACAAGAGTTTTCGGCCCAAAGATGGAACGGGGAAGCCGCCCGGACCGGGAGGAGACGTCGACTTTCGCGGGGAAAAGCGAAAGAATCAGACCCATGAATCGACCACGGATCCCGATGCCCGGTTGTGGACCAAGTCCAGAGGAAGCCAGGCGAAGCTGAGCTACCTGGGACATGTACTGATGGAAAACCGCAACGGGCTATTGGTGCAGACGTTTCTGACAGAGGCGAACGGAAGAGCGGAGCGGGATGCTGCGCTGCTCATGGTCGAAGCCCTCCCGGCGGGAAAGCGGGTGACGTTGGGAGGAGACAAGAATTACGACACCCGAGAATTCGTACGAGAACTGCGCGGGATGAACATCACCCCGCACGTGGCGCAGAACACGACCAATCGCAGGAGTGCGGTGGACGAGCGGACCACGCGGCATGCGGGGTATGAGGTGAGTCAGCGGAAGAGAAAACGAGTGGAGCAATCGTTCGGGTGGATGAAGATGGTCGGGATGCTAAAGAAAGTGAAGTTGCGAGGAATCGACAAGGTGGGGTGGCTGTTTACCTTTACCGGAGCCGCCTACAATTTGTGCCGATTGCGAACCCTGATGGCCAGAACATGACAGGTGGCTTGGATGAGCCGTCTCGGTAGATAGAAAAACCCAAACCATTCCTTTATAACCCAGCGAGAACTCAACACGTGAGAACGAAAAAGCTTCGAAAACTAAATTGTTCAACAAGCTGTTAGTCGGATAACCGGTAACTTGGGTACCAGGACCCACTTTTCCGGTTACCGCGTTAATCAGGACTTGACCGATTTTGGGCTCCTAACAAGCGGCCACGGAAGTTGTCCCGCCTTTAGTTGAAACCTGAAACAGAAGCAGCGGCTCTCGGCCCAGACTCGGATAGAGTCTGGGGTGAGATCTCTTTTTAGGAGGAGAGCCGCTGTGAGAAAAAACTATCAGGTAAAGCAAGGCAAGTCCAAGGGGAAGTTCGAAGTATGGGGGCGGGAAGAAGAGTCCGTCCAGGTGCCGCTGCCGCTGGTGGAGGTGTGGGAAGATTTGCAGCCGCGGGTGGAGCAACTGACCGGTGAAGCGGGGATGCAGATATTGCGGGCCATTCTGGAAGACGAGGTAACGCGGCGCGTAGGGCCACCGCACCGGCCGGGCCCAGAGTCGGGTGCCGTGCGCTGGGGGAGGCAGCCTGGTTACGTGATATTCAGCGGGCAGAAAGTGGCGGTGACGCGTCCGCGGGTGCGCACGCGCGAGGGTGAGGAAGTGGAACTGGACAGTTACGCGCGGTTGCAACACGACGGACGGCGGCAGCGGGCGGTACGCGAAGGGATCGTGGCCGGGCTGACTTCGCGGAATTACCACCGGGCGGTCCACTCGGTGCTATCGGGCTACGGGATCGAGAAATCCAGCGTGAGCCGGGAGTTCGTCCAGGCCAGTGCGGCGCAGTTGAAAGAACTGTGCGAGAAAAAACTCGGTGCTCTGGACTTAGTGGCCATCCTGATCGATGGGATTCATTTTGGTAAGCAAGTGCTGGTGGTGGCGCTGGGCATTCAAACGAGCGGAGAAAAACAGGTTTTAGGGTTGTGGCAAGGAGCGACGGAAAACACCACGGTGGTGAAGGAGTTGCTGGAAGACTTGGTGGCACGCGGTCTGGATCCGGAGCGGCGCTACTTGTTCGTGATCGACGGAGCGAAAGCGTTGCGAGCAGGGATCGAGCGGGTGTTCGGTGAGCGTGCCGAAGTGCAGCGCTGTCAGATCCACAAACGGCGAAACGTGAAAGATCATCTGCCGAAAAACGCCCAGGGCGATTACGACCGGAGAATCCGCAACGCCTACGCGATGGCCGAGTACGCGGCGGCCAAGGCCGAGCTCGAGAAAATCTTCCGGCAACTGGAACGGATCAACCCCAGCGCGGCGCGGAGTCTGGAGGAAGGTCTGGAGGAAACGCTGACGGTACACCGGCTGGGCGTGGGCGAACGGCTGCGCAGAACATTAGCCTCGACCAATCCGATCGAGTCGTGCCTGTCGACCGTCGAGAAAGTAGCACGAAATGTGAAACGTTGGCACGCCGGAGATCAAGCCTTGCGCTGGACAGCGACCGGATTGCTGGAGGCGCAGACGCACTTTCGGCGAGTCAAAGGTTACCGGGGACTCGAAACCCTGCAGCACCGCTTGAATCCGTCATTGACGCAACTGGTCCGGGTCGCTTAAGGTGCAGTCCTCCGAGAGCCGCTGCTTCTGTTTCAGGTTTCAACTAAAAGCGGGACAACTTCGGCCATTCTTGCGAAGCTAATGGTAGGGACGTCGATGGTTTGGTGCGGTGGCGGTCGCCAACCGGGTGTCCCTGGCCAGGCGTCGCTCATCAGAGCACGGCCAGGATTGTCTGTGCCGCCAAAGGCTGTATGATGTGCCGCAACCGCAAGGCGCGGAGAAATCCAAACAGGGGGATGAAAATGCGGAAAGCGACTGGCATTTTGTTGTGCGGTATTGCTGTTTTGTTGCTGACAGCGGCGTCCGCGTCGCGATCGACGCAGATGAGTTACGTCGAGGACCGGGCGGAAATCGAGAATCTGCAGGCGCGCTACATGTTCGCGCTGGATTTTCGCGATGCCGGTAGTGTACGCATCCACGTTCACGGAGGATGGCGTGCTGGATTACGGGCTTGGTAAAAGGTCGCGACGCGATCCGAAAAATGATTCAGGGCATGGCGAAAAATGACGCGGACCGCGCGGCGAAAGATACGTCCGGACTGCGTCCTGCCGCCGGGCGTCACAACATTTCGAACATCGTCATCAAAATCGACGGCGACAAGGCGGTCGGACGAGCTACTACTGGTTTCATTATTCGAACAACAATCCCAATCGAACTGCTCAGCTCGACTCGTTCGGCAACTACGAAGATGAAATGGTCAAAGTGAACGGCAAGTGGCTGTTCAGCAAGCGGAAGATTTACAACGAGCTAGCGCCGACTGGGTTTACAAAGGCCCGAATCCGGCCTGGTAGAAATGCGGCCTACTCGGTCTTCAACAAGGCGAACGTCTCTGGATGACTCCTCGAGGGTTACCGGACATCTCGGTCCCAGTACCAACTTTTCCGGTAACCGCGTTTATCAGGCGCTAAACGCGTAGCTGGTTGCCTGGACAGCCCGGGGTTGACCATTCGATGAAAACGGCGTAAACGCATTAGCTATCGGTCCGTTCCGGCGAGGCCACATGCCGATCATCCTGAGCGTCGATCATGAGCGTCACGAAGTCAATTGTGTCGCCATCGGACCAATTAGCTTTGCCGACGTTGAACATCATCTCTCGACGGAAAGGAACTTCAAGGGCCTCGCCTATAAGGAATATATCGATGCCCGTGGGGTCGGTATCGTTCACGCCAGCCAAAATCCGCAAGATCGTTGAGTTAGTCAGAAGCGGGACAAGATTCGAAACTCGGTCCCAGCGCCGTCCTAATCTCCAGTGACGTTGCCTTTGGGATAGTGCGTATGCTTGAAGTGCTTATCGAAGATCTTGTGAGGTGAAGCCCTTCCGTGAAGGACGAGAGGCACGCGCATGGTTTGCGATGCAAGAGGGGTAGCAAAGCCCCGATAAGTCGGATTACCGGACATCCTGGTTCCGGTAGAGATAACGCGTTAATCAGGCACTCAGTTTGGTAGTTGTCCCCCGCAGGACAGCTATGACGGCGTTCGCGTTTTCCCCGGGCAATCTCGGCGGTGAGTGCATTAAGGCGCTTTCCCCAAAAGCCGCGAAACTGGTCGAGCCAAGAGTCAACATCCTGGAGGGGCTTCGAGCCCACGGAATAGACGCGGCGCGGACCATCGGTGCGGACTTCTACAAACCCGCTCTCGCGCAATACTCTCAAGTGTTGAGACACAGCTGCCTGCGAAATGCCGAACTGTCGTTGGATCACTGCAACGATACTTCCGGCATTCTGTTCCCCTGTCGCAAGAAGCTCGAGAATACGGCGTCGAACAGGATCGCCGAGAATGTCGAGCGCATGTACGGACCTTGGCACGTCCTTAACTTCCACCAGAGTAGAACGCTGTCGTGCGGGTTGCTGCGCTGCGGGCAGTCGTTTCGTCGGTGCCAGCGGAAATCGAAGCTCGACACCATTCATCACTGCTTCGACGCGCGAAATCTTTACCCTCTTCCGACGCTGTCCAGGCTGCAGCCTGCTTCGGGTCTACCGCAGCGCCGGTGGACAGGTATGCCCAACCCCATAATCGCTTGGTCCCAGCCTACACCTACAGCACCGGGACCAAACTGATTCCAGAGATCGTCCGGCACATGGGCGATATGTTCCAGCTGCAGGCGGGTGCCGCCGTCTGACAATCCCGTAAGGTGGACATTGACCCAACTGACTTGACCACCCATCCCCCAGGTGAGCGCCAAGCTATGTGGTGGCTCGCAACCTGTGATGTCCACCTGCGTTGCCTTGAAATTGATAGTGACCTCCGAGGCGCAGATCACCGGATATTGGCAAAAACCATCTCGGGATGCGCTCGGGGTTTGTGATGGCATCCCAGACGTCGCTGATCGTGGTGTCGTACGCGCAACTTGCAACCACGACTCGCGCGGGCCGCCCGTCGTGATCGCGACTCTGAACCTCACGTGTCACAGCTCCAATGTATCGAAGGACATCGATCTTCACGGCATGCTCCTTGCTAAAGAATTAAACTCAATGCAATGGAGCATATCAGTAGATACTTATATAAGTCAATACTTACATTCTGCTACGGGGGTTGCTTGCGCAACGCCAGCGTTGTCGATTCGAGAAGTGGACTCGCGAATTTCGTTTGGATGCACCCATCGAGGCTATTACGCCGGGCTGCACTACCAGCGATTCGGCTCCTCAGCCAGGGGCCAACTCCCGATAAGTCGTGCCGGTTCAGACGGTCGATGCAACACCCTCTAAACAGTAGTTCCGATAATACGTTTCAGAGAAGACCGATCTATTGGGGTGCCCTCAGTTAGATCTAATCAGGACAGGGTTTTCTTTGAATCGACGCCCGCAATCGTATTTGGCCTTTAAACTCCGCGAGATAGACTTCGAGCTGGTGTTGCATCGACCCATTGAGACCACCCGGATTACCGGCCATGTCCTCTCATAAAACATTTATCGA